>NZ_JBNWDQ010000003.1:104834-1122030 GCF_053521805.1 Rhizobium sp. A22-96 | reverse complement strand
CAAACCTGCTCCAGCGGGCGCGAACGACAATGCGCATGCGCTTCCCGGTGCGAAGGGGCAGCCATTGCCTGCCGTTGGCAATACGCCTCCGGTGAAGGGTCAGGGTCAGGTGGCAAAGACGCCGCCACAGCAAGCCGCTCCGACCGCCAAGCAGAACCCGGTTGCTGCAGCGCCCAAGCCGAATGCTCATGCCCAGGCGGCAAAGCCGTCAGCAGCCCCAGCCGTTGCCACCAGAGCCCCCGCCAAGCCGAGGGCGGTCAACAACAACCAGCCGCATATCGCAGCTGCGCCGCCGCCACGGCACGTAAACCCCGTGGCCGCGCAGCCACGGCCGGCGCCGCATGCGGTCGCACAGGCGAGGGCGCCTGCGCCGAAGCCTCAGGCTCAGCCGAGACCGCAGCCGCAGCCAAAGGTCGCGCAGCAGGTGAGGAGACCTCCGCCGCCGCCGCAGAAGCCGCCGGAAAAGAAGAAGTGCGGAGCCCCCGGGCTTCCTGCATGTCACTGATCGGCGATTTCAGCCGATGATCCAAGGGCCGCGTATGCGGCCCTTGCTTTTCGAGAGCATATATCGGGATGACCAGAAAGCCTCGCTGCTGTTAGCGGCTTGCCGGTCGATGACCGTCGTGGTTGAACATGAACTGCAGTTTCAGGATCGGGAAAAGGCAGACAGATGAGCGACGCCATCATACTCGAGACTCCCCGCCTTGTTCTGACGATGTGGAACAAGGGCGATGCCGAGATGATTCGGCAGCTTCATTCGACGATCGAGACGACCCGCTATCTTTCGGGAGCGGCGCCATGGACCTTGGAGAAGGCGGAAGAGCGCTTGAAGAGCTGGTTCGATGAACAGGCCCGCGACGGTACGACCAAATACAAGATGTTGCTGCGTGACGATGGCCGCTTTATCGGTCGTGCCGGATTTTCGCGCTTCCAGGAGAGTGGGCGGGGCGAGTTCGAGCTCGGCTATTCGATCCGGCAGGATGCCTGGGGTAACGGCTATGCCACGGAGATCGCCGGCGCGCTTGCGCAATGGTTTTTCAGCCGTGGCTTTGCCAGGGAATTTATCGCCTTCACGCATCCGGAAAATGCCGCTTCGCAGCGAGTGCTGCAAAAGATCGGCATGCGATACGAAGCGCCGATCACAGTCGGCGGCGCTCCGGGACTTTGCTTCAGAATGTCGCGCTAAAAGGGAGGCCTCTTAGCGGATACGCTTTGCGGCCGGTTCCGGCACCAGTTCGCCGTTCAGGCGGCGGTCGAGGTAATCCTCGCATTCGCCGAGAAGCGTTTCGACCTGGCCGTTGAAGAAGTGGTTGGCGCCCGGCACGATCTTGTGCGTGATCAGGATACCCTTCTGCGTCTTCAGCTTCTCGACGAGGCCGTTGACGTCCTTTTCCGGAGCAACCTTGTCGGCATCACCATTGATGATCAGGCCGGACGAGGGGCAGGGTGCGAGGAAGGAGAAGTCGTAGATATTTGGCTGCGGCGCGAGCGACATGAAGCCTTCGATCTCGGGACGACGCATCAGCAGCTGCATGCCGATCCAGGCGCCGAAGGAATAGCCGGCAACCCAGCAGCTCTTCGAATCGGGATGCAGGCTCTGGACCCAGTCGAGTGCCGATGCGGCATCGGAAAGTTCGCCGGCGCCATGATCGAATTCGCCCTGGCTGCGGCCGATGCCGCGGAAGTTGAAGCGGAGAGTGGTGAAGCCACGCTTCTGGAACATATAGAAGAGCTGGTAGACCACCTGGTTGTTCATCGTGCCGCCGAACTGCGGATGCGGATGAAGGATGATGGCAATCGGGGCGCTTTTTTCCTTGGAGGGCTGGTAGCGGCCTTCAAGGCGGCCTGCGGGGCCGTTGAAAATAACTTCGGGCATTGATACTCCGGCTCTTCTTTTTCTGCGTTTGAACCCAACGGCACGCAGCAAGTTGACTTGACGAATGCGCTCATCTTTTCTAGAACGCAGTTTAGAACAATTCGAAACTTGATGCGGTGTTCCGCGCGTTGTGTGTTCAACGATTTATGGAACGTGTCATAAGGCATGCCCGGCTGAAATTTCAAGGAAAATGAGCCGAACGCAGCAAAGCAATGTCAGGCAGGAAGAAGATCGTGGCGACAACGCGCCTTTATCTCGACTGGAATGCCACCGCGCCGCTTCATCCGGCAGCGCGCGATGCGATGCTACGTGCAATGGATATTCAGGGCAACCCAAATTCGGTGCATGGCGAAGGCAGGGCGGCGCGTGCCGCCGTGGAGACCGCACGCCGGCAGGTTGCGAGCCTTGTGGGTGCAGCGCCCGCCCATGTCGTTTTCACCAGCGGCGCCACCGAGGCTGCCAATACGGTGCTGACGCCTGAATTCCGCATGGGGCGCACGCCGCTTGTCGTCAGCCATCTCTATATATCCGCTGTCGAACATCCGGCAGTGCGCGAGGGCGGCCGGTTTTCGAAGGATGAGATCAGCGAGATCCCGGTGACCTCGGCCGGCACGGTCGACCTTGTGATCCTGGAAACAATGCTATCGGCTCATGACAAGGCGAGCGGACTGCCGATGGTGGCGGTGATGCTCGCCAACAACGAGACAGGAATTGTCCAGCCGGTCAGCGAGGTGGCCAGGATCGTTCAGGCGGCAGGAGGCATCTTCGTCGTCGATGCGGTTCAGGCTCTCGGCAGGGTGACGATCGATATCAATGCGATCGGCGCGGATTTTCTGATCGTGTCGTCGCACAAGATCGGCGGCCCTAAGGGTGCTGGTGCGCTGATCTCGCGCGGCGAAGTGCTGATGCCGAAGCCGTTGATCCATGGCGGTGGCCAGGAAAAGGGGCATCGATCGGGTACGGAGAATACCCTGGCTATCATTGGCTTTGGGGCTGCCGCGGAAGCCGCGCTCGTGGAGTTCGATGGCCGCAATGCTGAAATCGGCACTCTGCGCGATCGGCTGGAAGAGGGTATGCAGCTTGCGGCACCCGACGTCATCATCCATGGCAAGGATGGAGCGCGGGTGCCAAACACC
Organism: Rhizobium sp. A22-96; assembly: GCF_053521805.1. Lineage (NCBI taxonomy): Bacteria > Pseudomonadati > Pseudomonadota > Alphaproteobacteria > Hyphomicrobiales > Rhizobiaceae > Rhizobium > Rhizobium sp. A22-96. Next base: position 1,119,018 of record NZ_JBNWDQ010000003.1, on the reverse strand, counting down.
AGCTTCTTCACCCTGCCGGGATTGAAATCCGAGACCGGGCAGATCGCCTTCGATCTCGAAGGCGTCGCCATTTCAGCTGGCTCTGCCTGCTCATCGGGCAAGGTCGGCGAGAGCCATGTGCTCGTTGCCATGGGATGCGACCCGAAGCTCGGGGCTCTGCGCATTTCGCTCGGTCCGACCACGACCGAGGTGGACATAGATCGTGCAATAGCTGCGTTTGTTCGCATCGCAGGCCGCCGCAAACTGGCGGGTGCAGCGGCCTAGGGCCCACAAATTTGCGGAAACGACAATTTCCGCTTGCCAAGCGGGCTGAAAAGTCCCTTTTGGCCGACTACATAGAGGGCAGACATAAGTCTGCCGCAACGTTGACAAGCTGCCGGACCTTGGATCCGGCGAGATTGGAGAACGAAATGCCTGCAGTCCAAGAAACGGTCGATCAGGTTCGCCAGATCGACGTGGACCAGTACAAGTATGGTTTTGAAACCATCATCGAAATGGATAAGGCTCCCAAAGGCCTTTCCGAGGATATTGTCCGCTTTATTTCCGCCAAGAAGCAAGAGCCGGAATGGATGCTGGAATGGCGTCTTGAAGCCTATCGCCGTTGGCTGACGCTGGAAGAGCCGAACTGGGCTCGCGTCGATTATCCGAAGATCGATTTCAACGACATCTATTATTATGCCGCGCCGAAGAGCACGTCTGGCCCGACCTCGCTCGATGAGGTCGATCCGGAACTCTTGAAGGTCTACGAGAAGCTCGGCATTCCCCTGCGCGAGCAGGAGCTCCTTGCCGGTGTCAAGACCTCGAAGATCGCCGTCGATGCCGTGTTCGATTCGGTTTCGGTCGTCACTACCTTCAAGGAAGAGCTGAAGAAGGCCGGCGTGATCTTCATGTCGATCTCGGAAGCGGTCCGCGAGCATCCGGATCTCGTGCGCAAATATCTCGGCAGCGTCGTGCCAACCTCGGACAATTTCTATGCGACGCTGAATTCGGCCGTCTTCACTGACGGTTCCTTCGTCTTCGTGCCGAAGGGCGTTCGTTGCCCGATGGAGCTGTCGACCTACTTCCGCATCAACGAGAAGAACACCGGCCAGTTCGAGCGCACGCTGATTATCGCCGAAGAGGGAGCCTATGTCTCCTATCTCGAAGGCTGCACGGCGCCGCAGCGCGATGAAAACCAGCTGCATGCGGCTGTTGTCGAACTCGTCGCGCTTGACGATGCCGAGATCAAATATTCGACCGTCCAGAACTGGTATCCGGGCGACAAGAACGGCAAGGGTGGTATCTACAACTTCGTCACGAAGCGTGGCGATTGCCGCGGCCATCGCTCCAAGATTTCCTGGACGCAGGTCGAGACCGGCTCCGCCATCACCTGGAAGTATCCGTCCTGCATTCTGCGCGGCGACGACAGCCGCGGCGAGTTCTACTCGATCGCCGTTTCCAACGGCCATCAGCAGGTCGACAGCGGCACCAAGATGATCCATCTCGGCAAGAACACCTCGAGCCGTATCGTCTCGAAGGGCATCGCTGCCGGCGTGTCGCAGAACACCTATCGCGGCCAGGTCTCGGCTCACCGCAAGGCATCGAATGCGCGTAACTTCACGCAGTGCGATTCATTGCTGATCGGCGACAAGTGCGGCGCGCACACGGTGCCCTATATCGAGGCGAAGAACTCGACGGCGCAGTTCGAGCATGAAGCCACGACGTCAAAGATTTCCGAGGATCAGCTGTTCTACTGCCTGCAGCGCGGCATCCCGACCGAAGCGGCGATCGCGCTGATCGTCAACGGCTTCGTCAAGGAAGTGCTGCAGGAGCTGCCGATGGAATTCGCCGTCGAAGCGCAGAAGCTGATCGGCATCTCGCTCGAAGGCAGCGTCGGCTGACGCTCCATAAATAATTAGTTTGGGCGCGTCTGGCGCGCCGTACGTCCATTCCTTCGTTAGGATTCTACAATGCTTGAAATCAAGAACCTGCATGCCCGTATCGCCGAAGACGGCACCGAGATCATCCGTGGCCTAAACCTGACCGTGAAGGCGGGTGAAGTTGCCGCCATCATGGGCCCGAACGGCTCCGGCAAGTCGACGCTCTCCTATATCCTCGCCGGCCGCAGCGACTATGAAGTCACCGAAGGCGAGATCCTTTATAATGGCGAGAGCATTCTCGAGCTCGACGCCGCCGAGCGTGCCGCCAAGGGCATCTTCCTGGCCTTCCAGTATCCCGTGGAAATCCCCGGTGTGGCCACCATGCAGTTCCTGAAGGTCGCTCTGAACGAGCAGCGCAAGGCACGCGGCGAAGACGAACTGACGACGCCGGATTTCATCCGCCGCGTCAAGGAAGCAGCCGCCAAGCTGCAGATCAACATGGACATGCTGAAGCGCCCGCTCAACGTCGGCTTCTCCGGCGGTGAGAAGAAGCGCGCCGAAATCCTGCAGATGGCGCTGCTGGAGCCGCAGCTTTGCGTGCTCGACGAGACCGACTCCGGCCTCGACATCGATGCACTGAAAATTGTCGCCGATGGCGTCAATGCGCTGCGTTCGCCTGACCGCGCCGTGATCGTCATCACCCACTATCAGCGCCTGCTGGACTACATCGTTCCGGACACCGTTCACGTCCTCTACAAGGGCCAGGTGATCAAGTCCGGCGACAAGACGCTGGCGCATGAGCTCGAAGCCAACGGCTATGCCGACATCATCGGAGCTGCAGCCTGATCGGGGCGGAAAGGATACGTCGATGAACATTCAGACGACGAACCGCCTCACCGCTGCCGAAACGGCGTTGATCGAGGCATACAACAATCAGCTCGGCGATCTGCCTGGCGACGGCGAGGTTTTTGCCGTCCGCGATCGCTTGCTCGATGATCTCAAGACCGCAGGCCTGCCGACGCGTCGCGTCGAGGCCTGGCACTACACCGATTTCAAGAACCTGCTCCGTCTGGTGCCAAGCGACATCGGCAAGGGCCTTGCCGAAGCCTTGCCGCCGATTGTCGAGGGATCTTCGGTGGTTACGCTTCTTCAGGGCAAGGCGAGCGAGAAGGCTGCCGCCAAGGATCTGACGATCGGCCGTTATGCCGATAGCCTGATCAACGGCACTGCCGCTGCGGGTCTGGAAGCGCTCGGCAAGGATGACGCCGTCGGGCGTATCAATGCCAGCTTCGTGCGCGATGGCTATGTCATCGATTTCCCGGATGGTACCGAACTCGATGCGCCTCTGGAGGTGCAGTTAGTTCATGCCGGCGGCCAGATCCACAGCCGTCTTCCGGTTACCTTCGGCGCTGACGTCAAGGCGACGGTCATCGAGCGTCACCAGGCCGTCGAGGGTGCTGCTGCGCTGGTCTCGTCGGTGAGCGAAGTCAAGATCCGCGAGCGGGCCGAAGTGACCTGGATTATCCTGCAGGAGCAGGGTAGTGAGGATACGCATCTCGGTCAGCTCCGCATCGATCTCGGTGCCGATGCCAAGTTGAGGCTGTTCGTCATCAACGCCGGCGGCAAGCTGGTGCGTCAGGAGCTTTACATCAAGGTGACGGGCGAGGGCGCTGATCTGACGCTGCGCGGCATCAACCTGCTCGGTGGTGACACGCATACCGACGTGACGATGGTGCTTGGTCATGACGTTCCGAACACCGGATCGACTGAGGTTATCCGCAATGTCGTGTTCGACCGCGCGCGCGGTGTCTTCCAGGGCATGATCCGGGTCGCGCCGGATGCGCAGAAGACGGATGCCAAGATGGCCTGCAACACGCTGCTGATGTCCGACGATGCCGAGTTTTCGGTCAAGCCCGAGCTTGAAATCTTTGCTGATGACGTGCAGTGCGGCCATGGAGCCACTGTCGCCGATATCGACGGCAACCATCTCTACTATCTGATGGCGCGCGGCATTCCCGAGAACAAGGCGCGGGCCATGCTGGTCAACGCCTTCGTGGCCGAGATTGTCGAGGAACTGGAAGACGAAGCACTGGTCGAGGCGCTGGAAGGCGTTATCTCCGGTTGGCTGGAAAAGCACGCCTGATTGGAGGCAAAGCTCGTGGACAAGATCGTGCCGGCAACGGCCTATGACGTCGAAGCCATTCGCCGGGATTTCCCGATCCTGGCGACGACGGTGCATGGCAATCCGCTTGTCTATCTCGACAACGGCGCGTCGGCGCAGAAGCCGCAGGTCGTCATCGATGCCATTTCGCACGCCTATTCGAACGAATATGCCAATGTGCATCGCGGCCTGCATTTCCTCTCGAATGCCGCCACGGAAGCCTATGAGGCGGCGCGCGAAAAGGTGCGCCGTTTCCTGAATGCGCCGTCCGTCGACGATATCGTTTTCACCAAGAACTCGACGGAGGCGATCAACACGGTCGCCTACGGCTGGGGCATGCCGAAGATCGGCGAGGGCGACGAGATCGTCGTCTCGATCATGGAGCATCACTCGAATATCGTTCCCTGGCATTTCATTCGGGAGCGGCAGGGCGCGAAGCTCGTCTGGGTGCCGGTCGACGATGAAGGTGCGTTCCATATCGAGGATTTCGAAAAGAGCCTGACGGAACGTACCAAGCTCGTTGCCATCACGCATATGTCGAATGCGCTCGGAACGGTCGTTCCGGTGAAGGAAGTGTGCCGAATCGCCCATGAGCGTGGCATTCCCGTGCTGATCGACGGCTCTCAGGGTGCGGTGCATATGCCGGTCGATGTGCAGGATATCGATTGCGACTGGTATGTCATGACCGGCCACAAGCTCTATGGTCCCTCGGGCATCGGCGTTCTCTACGGCAAGAAGGACAGGCTTGCCGAGATGCGGCCTTTCCAGGGCGGCGGCGAGATGATTTTCGACGTCACCGAGGAAAACGTCACCTACAACGACCCGCCGCATCGCTTCGAAGCCGGCACGCCGCCGATCGTGCAGGCGATTGGTCTCGGTTACGCGCTCGACTACATGGACAGCATCGGCCGCGCGACGATTGCTCGCCACGAGGCCGATCTGGCGGCCTATGCGGCCGAGCGGCTGCGCGATATCAATTCGCTGCGCGTCATCGGTACGGCGCCTGGCAAGGGCGGCATCTTCTCCTTCGAGCTCGCCGGTATCCATTCGCATGACGTCTCGATGATGATCGACCGCAAGGGTGTTGCCGTCAGGGCTGGAACACATTGCGCCCAGCCGCTCTTGAAACGCTTCGGCGTTACCTCCACATGCCGTGCATCGTTCGGCCTGTACAATACGCGTGCCGAAGTGGATGCTTTGGCTGATGCGCTGGAATATGCGCGCAAGTTCTTTGCCTAAGGAGGCAAGCGATGTCACTCGACGAAAGCGAACAGAAGATCGACGTACGCGAAGGGATCGTGCATTCCAGCATCCCCGAGGACGAACTGGCACGCCTCAGCGACGACATCATCGGCGCGCTGAAGACGGTCTATGATCCTGAAATTCCCGCCGATATCTTCGAGCTCGGACTGATCTACAAGATCGACATCGAAGACGACCGCATGGTGAAGATCGTCATGACGCTGACAGCTCCGGGTTGCCCGGTCGCAGGCGAAATGCCGGGTTGGGTCGAAAATGCCGTTGGCGCCATCGAAGGCGTTTCCGGCGTCGACGTCAGCATGACCTTCGATCCACCGTGGACGCCGGATCGCATGTCGGAAGAAGCGCAGGTTGCTGTCGGCTGGTATTGAAGCTTTAAGCCGACGGATTTACATTAAGACTCGAAGCGCCGGATCTTGACCCCGGTTGCGGAAGGAGAATGAGCCCATGGGCTTTGCAATCATGAGCATGACGGATACGGCAGCTGCCCGCGTCAAGGCGATCGTGGAGAATTCCGGCCCTGATGCCAAGGGCGTTCGCGTCGGCATCAAGAAGGGCGGCTGCGCCGGGATGGAATATACCATCGACCTAGTGACCGAGCCAAACGCGAAGGACGATCTGATCGAACATGATGGCGCCCGGGTCTGGGTTGAGCCGTCAGCCGTGCTTTATCTGCTCGGTACTCAAATGGGCTTCGAAAGCACGACCCTGCGCTCAGGCTTTACCTTCACCAATCCGAACCAGACATCGGCCTGCGGCTGCGGCGAATCCGTCGAGCTGAAGCCCGCCGATCTGGCAGCGTTGGCAGCTCAACGTCAGGCCGCGCAACCCGCATAAAGCGATTGCCACCGTATTTCCCCTTCATGCGCTTCGTGCTTTGATCGACGTATGCCCGGGTTTTCCGTCGCCTCCCCGGCTAACCGGTTCAGCCGGATAAAGTCAGCGGCGCTGCGGGGGACTTTATGGCTGCTTCGGCATGGGTTTACACACTGATCCCGGCCACGGCCGCTATCGCCGGCTCCGTGGTTGCGGTGAATACACGGCCGGGACCCAATCTTGTCAGTGCAATCCAGCATTTTGCCGCCGGTGTGGTGTTTGCGGCCGCCGCTGGAGAGATCCTGCCTGATATCATGCACAGAGGCTCTCCCCTGGCGACGGTTATCGGCGGCGCGATCGGCGTCGCCGTCATGCTGTTGGTCAAGCAATTGGAAAATTGGGCCAAGGGACCAGTTGGCCTGCTGGCTGCGATTGGCATCGATATCCTGATCGATGGCCTGGTGCTCGGCATCGGGTTTGCGGCTGGCCCGAAGGTCGGCTTGCTGCTGACGATCGCGCTGACGATCGAGGTGCTGTTCCTTGGGCTGACCGTGGCCAACGAACTGGGCGAGAGCGTTCGCTCCCGCACCAAAATCGTTGCAATCACGGCGGCGCTTGCGCTTCTGCTGCCGATCGGCGCACTGCTCGGGACGCCGGTGGCGTTGTTGCCCGGTCCGATCTTGACCGGATTCTTCGCGTTCGGGCTGATTGCGCTCCTCTATCTCGTCACTGAGGAGTTGCTGATCGAAGCCCACGAAACACCTGATCGTCCTTGGGTGACGGCGATGTTCTTCGCGGGCTTTCTCGTGCTTCTCCTGCTTGAAGAGTCTATCGGCTAGCGATTCCGGCACTCAATGTGCTGATGGCACCGGCGTCAGCTTGAGGCCGAGCGCCTTGACGACCTTGAGGATCGTCGCGAATTCCGGATTTCCTTCGCCGCTCAATGCCCGGTAAAGCGCCGAGCGGTTCATGCCGACATCCTTGGCGAGCTTGCTCATATTGCGCATGCGTGCCACGTCACCCAATGCCCTGGCAATGGAGGATGGATCATCAGTCGCAAAAGCGGCTGCGATATAGCTATCGGGATTATCCGTATCGAAGCGATTTTCCTCGTTCATGTCATAGGCCTTTCCGTATGAGCCAGTCGCGGATGATCTCGGCCTCGTCTTGATGGAGATCATGACCAGTTGGCAGCACAAGAGTGCTGACATCCGCGCCGGCGTTTGCAAATTGTTGTCTGACGAGTTCCGCGTCGCCGGGCGTGCGGCGTTGATCCTGCTCGCCGGCGGTGATCAGGATCGGCAGGTCGAACATGGATGGAAACTCTGCTTCTGGCGCCGGCGAAAGGGGCCGCATCAGGACTGCCGATGATGCGAGCCCGGGCTGTCGCTGCAGGACCGATGCAGCCATGATGGCGCCGTTGGAGAAACCGACCAGAATAGGCGGCTGCGCAAGCTGCTTTATCTCTATCGCCATTGCAATGAAACGGCAGAGCCTGTCCGTCTGCCGGTCGAGATCGTTGTAATCCAGGCTACGGTCAGGGGTGCGGCGAAAGAAGGCAAAACCATCCTCCCATTCGACCGCGCCGCGCAGAGACATATACGGTCGTTGCGGCGCAATCGTATCCGCAAGCGGGATGAGAGACGTTTCATCGCCGCTGCTGCCGTGCAGCAGAATCAGCGGAGGCGAGGGATGGTCCGCTCGCCCGGTGACGACATGAAATTCCGGCCATTCCGGCATAAAACTGACTTCCAAAGCCCATTGCCGCGTCAATAAAAACGCCGCGCATCCGGTGGGACGCGCAGCGTTTCATAGACAAGTTTCGCAATAGATTTATGTCGGCATTTGGCGAAGCGACTGAACCGCTTCGCTTTTTCGCGAAAAATCCTATTCGGCGGCCTCGGCGTAGGATTCGACCGGCGGACAGGAGCAAATCAGGTTCCTGTCGCCATAGACGTTGTCGACGCGATTGACCGGCGACCAGTACTTGTCCACGCGGAAAGCACCTGGCGGGTAGCAGGCCTGTTCGCGCGAATAGGGTCGATCCCATTCACCGACAAGATCTTCCACCGTGTGCGGCGCGTTCTTGAGGGGATTGTTGGTCTTGTCCATCCGGCCCTCTTCGATGGCGCGGGCTTCCTCACGGATTGCCAGCATCGCCGCGCAGAAACGGTCGAGTTCGGCCTTCGTCTCCGATTCGGTCGGCTCGATCATCAGCGTTCCGGCAACCGGCCAACTCATGGTCGGTGCATGGAAGCCACAATCGATGAGGCGCTTGGCAACATCGTCGACCGTCACGCCGGCGCTTGCGACCAGCGGGCGCGTATCGATGATGCATTCATGCGCGACGCGTCCGTCCTTGGACTTGTAGAGGACGTCATAGGCACCCTTCAGACGGGCGGCGATGTAGTTGGCGTTGAGGATCGCCACCTTCGTTGCCTGCGTCAGGCCTTCGCCGCCCATCATCAGGCAGTAGCTCCAGGAGATCGGCAGGATGGAGGCAGAACCGAAGGCTGCTGCCGAGACAGCACCGCTGCGGCCGTCCGTTTCCGGGTGGCCGGGCAGGTGAGGCGCCAGATGCGCCTTGACGCCGATCGGCCCCATGCCGGGTCCGCCGCCGCCATGCGGGATGCAGAAGGTCTTGTGCAGGTTGAGATGGCTGACGTCGGAGCCGATGTCGCCCGGGCGCGACAGGCCGACCATGGCGTTCATGTTGGCGCCATCGAGATAGACCTGACCGCCATGCTTGTGCACGAGATCGCAGATCTCCTTCACCGTCTCCTCGAAAACGCCGTGCGTCGAAGGATAGGTGATCATGCAGCAGGAGAGGTTGTCGGCATATTGCTCGGTCTTGGCGCGGAAATCGGCCATGTCGATATCGCCGTCATCGCTGACCTTGACGATCACCACCTTCATGCCCGCCATCTGCGCGGAGGCCGGGTTGGTACCGTGCGCCGAAGTCGGGATCAGGCAGATGTCGCGATGACCCTGGCCATTGGCAATGTGGTAGTTACGGATGGTCAGGAGGCCGGCATATTCGCCCTGTGCACCGGAGTTCGGTTGCATGGAGAAGGCGTCGTAGCCAGTCACGGAGCACAGCTTCTCAGTCAGATCATCGATCATTTCGCGATAGCCGAGCGCCTGATCGGCCGGCACGAAAGGATGGATGTCGGAGAATTCCGGCCAGGTGATCGGCAGCATTTCCGCCGTCGCATTCAGCTTCATCGTGCAGGAGCCGAGCGGGATCATCGAACGGTCGAGCGCCAGGTCGCGGTCGGAGAGACGGCGGATGTAGCGGGTCATCTCGCTTTCCGCGCGGTTCATGTGGAAGATCGGGTGCGTCAGATACTCGCTGGTGCGCAGCAGATCCTTCGGCAGACGATAGGAAGGCTCGAAATCGGCGATGCGGAAATTGCCGCCAAAGGCACGCCAGACGGCTTCCAGCGTCGCCGGGCGCGTGCGCTCGTCGAGGCTCATGGCGATCTTCGTCTCGCCGACCTTGCGAAGGTTCACACCCTCGGCGACGGCTGCCCGCATGATCAGGCCCTGCATGTGGCCGACTTCAACGGTGATCGTGTCGAAGAAGCTTTCCGGCTGGACGGTATAGCCGAGCTTTTCCAACCCCTTGGCCATCAGGACGGCCTTCTGGTGGACCTGCTGGGCTATGGCCTTCAGCCCCTGCGGACCGTGGAACACCGCATACATCGAGGCCATGACGGCAAGCAGAACCTGCGCGGTGCAGATGTTCGATGTCGCCTTTTCGCGGCGGATATGCTGTTCGCGGGTCTGCAGCGACAGGCGATAGGCGCGGTTGCCGCGCGCGTCGACGGAGACGCCGACGAGGCGGCCGGGCATGGAGCGCTTGTGGTCGTCCTTTACGGCCATATAGGCCGCGTGCGGACCGCCATATCCCACAGGTACGCCGAAGCGCTGGGAGGAGCCGATGGCGATGTCCGCGCCCATTTCACCGGGAGACTTCAGGAGCGTCAGTGCCAGCAGATCGGCAGCGACGACGGCGATGGCGCCGGTCTGGTGCAGTCGCGAAATCAGGCCGGTGAAATCGCTTATACGGCCATGGGTGCCCGGATACTGGAAGATCGCGCCGAAGACATCGACCGGATCGAGGTCAGTGAAGGGATTGCCGACGATGACGGACCAGCCGAGCGGCTCGGCGCGCGTCTTGATCAGCGCGATGGTCTGCGGATGGCAATCGGCATCGACGAAGAAGGCCTTGGCCTTCGACTTCGCCACGCGTTCCGCCATTGCCATGCCTTCGGCCGCGGCAGTCGCTTCATCGAGGAGCGAGGCGTTGGAGACATCCAGGCCCGTGAGGTCGCTGATCATCGTCTGATAATTCAGAAGGGCTTCGAGACGACCCTGGCTGATTTCGGGCTGATACGGCGTATAGGCGGTGTACCAGGCGGGGTTTTCCAGAATGTTGCGCTGGATGACCGGCGGCGTGATCGTGCCATAATAGCCTTGGCCAATCAGCGAAACCAGAACCTTGTTCTTGTTGGCGGTGTCGCGCAGCTTGTCGAGCGCCTCGCGCTCCGTCATCGGCGCGCCCCATGCGAGCGGCGCCTTCTGGCGGATGGCCGGCGGCAGCGTCGCATCAATCAGGCCGTCGAGGCTCTTATAGCCGATGACGCGAAGCATATCGGTCATCTCCGACGGAGACGGACCGATATGACGGCGATTGGCAAAATCGTAGGGCTGGTAATCGGTGAATGTGAATTCCGTAGGCGTCGTCATTACCCGATCAACTCCTTGTAACCGGATTCATCAAGAAGACCATCAAGATCACTGACATTCTTCAGCTTCAGCTTGAAGAACCAGCCGTCACCCATCGGGTCGGAATTGACGAGTGCAGGATCGGCAGCGATGGCTTCGTTGACTTCGGTGATTTCTCCATCAAGCGGACAATAGACTTCGGAAGCCGCCTTGACGGATTCGACGGTTGCCGCGTCGGCGCCCTTGGAGAGGTTGGCGCCAACTTCGGGCAGTTCCACGAACACGAGATCGCCGAGCTGTTCGGCGGCGTGTGCGGTGATGCCGACCGTTGCGACGTCGCCTTCAACCTTCAGCCATTCATGTTCTTCGGTGAATTTCAGCATGGATAAATCCTCTCTGGAAAAGACGTTCAGCGTTTGTAGGTAGGTTTGACGAAAGGCAGGGCGCTGACAGCGACGGGCAGGTACTTGCCGCGTACCTCGGCATAGACGGTCGTGCCGGGCGAGGCGAGCGAGGTCGGCACATAACCCATGGCGACGGGCGACTCGGCGCTCGGACCGAAGCTGCCCGAGGTGACCTCACCGATTTCGGTCTTGCCTTCGGCGTCGGCATAGAGCTTGGCATGATTGCGCACCGGCGCCTTGCCTTCCGGCTTCAGGCCGACGCGGCGGCGCGAGGCGCCATTGTCGAGTTCCGCGAGAATGCGGGATGAACCGGGAAAGCCGCCGGCACGGGCGCCACCGGTCTTGCGAGCCTTCTGCATCGCCCATTCGAGCGCGGCTTCCACCGGCGTCGTGGTCTGGTCGATATCATTGCCATAGAGGCAGAGACCGGCTTCGAGACGCAGGGAGTCGCGGGCACCAAGGCCGATCGGCTGCACATCCGGATGCTCGAGCAGCCGATTGGCAATGTCCACGGCCTTGTCGGCCGGTACGGAAATCTCGAAACCGTCTTCGCCGCTATAGCCCGAACGAGAGACGAGGCAGGAAACGTCATGGAGGCGACAATGGCGCACATCCATGAATTTCATGTGGGCGATGTCGGCCCAGAGTTCGGCAAGCACATCGACCGCATGCGGCCCCTGAAGGGCGATCAGCGCGCGATCGAGTAAAGTAATTTCGCAGCGATCGCCGATATGAGCTTGAAGATGCTTGAGATCCTGCTCCTTGCAGGCAGCGTTGACGACGACGAACAGGTGATCGTCCAGGTGGGTGATCATCAGATCGTCAAGAATGCCACCATTGTCGTCGGTGAAGAAGCCGTAGCGCTGACGTCCCTCGGCGAGCCCGAGGATATCGACCGGCACAAGGCATTCCAGCGCAAGTGCGGCATCCTCATATTGGCCGGAGCGGGCGCGGATCGTCACCTGGCCCATATGGGAGACATCGAACAGACCGGCTGAAGCGCGGGTCCAAAGATGCTCCTTCATGACGCCTGCAGGATACTGCACGGGCATGTCGTAACCAGCGAACGGCACCATGCGGGCGCCGAGCGATACATGCAGATCGTGAAACGGTGTTTTCTTGAGGGCAGCGGTCTCGTCCAAATGACGCCTCCGGGTTTTGCGCTGATATCGAAGCGCAGAGCTCACAATTTCGACGCGGTTGCGCCTGACGATGAGCCCCCTCTGTCTGTGTGCCTGAGATTGTTATCCCTTCGGCGAACGCTTTCGCGCTTCTCTCCAGAGTTCCGTCTGCCCCTTGCTGGTCCTTTGGCCTGAGAGTTTCCGGGGCGGTTGCTCCTTCGGCACCGGCTCGCGCCGGATTCTCCCAACAAGGTTGAGTGTCATTATCTGGTAGTCGAGAGAGATGGCAAGGGGCAAATGTCGTCATCGAACAAATTTTTGTCGCGCCGTTCGAAGGCGTGCCGAGCGGCAGATGCGGGGCTTTGCAATGACCTCTCGAAAGGCTATCCCTTCGGGTCGACAGAGGAGCCGGGCAGGAGAAAATGATGAACCGTTGTCACGTCGCAGCATTGCTGATCTCAGCAGCCGTACTTTCGCTTTCGCCGATTGGCGCGGTTGCGCAGCAGAGCAATGACATGAAGGGCATGGCTGGAATGCATATGGATGCACAGGCAGCACCGTCCGGTTCCGCTACCGGCAAGCTTGGCGATCTCGATATCAGCGGTGGTTATGTTCGTGCCATGCTGCCCGGCCAGCCGGTCGGCGGCGGGTATATTACCATCCACAATACCGGCAAGACCGCCGACAAGCTGACCTCGGTCACCTCATCGGAGGCGGGCAAGGTGGAGCTGCACGAGATGAAGATGGACGGCGAGATCATGAAGATGCGCGAGATGAAGGATGGCATCGCCATTCCCGCCGGCGCTACCGTGACGCTTGCGCCCAACACTATGCATATGATGTTCAAGCAGGTGAAGACGCCTTTCAAGAAGGGCGGCACGGTGCCTGTCATGCTGATGTTCGAGAAGGCCGGGATGATCGATCTCACCCTGCCTGTCGTCTCGGCCAAGGGAAACTGAGCCAGAAAATTATCCGGCGCGGATAATTCCAGTTTCCACTTTTGCTCGAAATGCTCTAAAGCCACCTCAAAAGGTCGGGAAATGCCCGGCCGCGGGGCTATTCGTCCCGTTGTTTGAATCGGCATGATCCCGTCCAGCGAATGTTTGGCACTTCCGGGGCATGCCGCGGCATTTGAAAGAAGAACAATGGCCGGGATTGAACATATACAGGTCGAGCCTGAAGAAGCCGGCATGCGCCTCGATCGTTGGTTCAAAGTCCATTTTCCGGGTCTGGGATTTGGTCAGCTGCAGAAGCTGCTGCGTTCTGGTCAGGTGCGCGTCGATGGCGGTCGCGTCAAGACGGATGCGCGCGTGCAGCCGGGGCAGGTGGTGCGCGTGCCGCCACTCGACGTAGACGCCAAGGCGCTGAAGAGCGGGCCCATCGGCAACAATGACTTGAAACATTCCGGCGACGGCGAGCTTCTCGCGCGCATGCTGCTGCATGAAGACGACAAGGTCTTTGTATTGAACAAGCCGGCCGGCCTTGCAGTGCAGGGCGGTTCCGGCCTTGTCCGGCATCTTGATAAGATGCTTGAGGCGTGGACGAGCAAGAAGGGCGAAAAGCCGCGCCTGGTGCACCGTCTCGACCGCGATACATCCGGCGTCCTTGTCGTAGCCCGCACCCGCGGCGCGGCGCAGAAGCTGACGGCGGCCTTTCGCGAGCGCGATACCAAGAAGACCTATTGGTCGCTGGTGAAAGGCGTGCCGCGCAAGCACGAGGACAAGATTTCCACCTGGCTGGTGAAGGAAGCGACACCGGATGGTGATCGCATGCGCATCGCCAAGCATGGGGAAGACGGCGCGGACCACGCCATCTCCTACTACCGTGTACTCGAAACCGCGGCACAGAGCCTCGCCTGGCTCGAAATGGAGCCCTATACCGGCCGCACGCACCAGCTGCGCGTTCATGCCCTGCACATAGGCCACCCGATCATCGGCGACCCCAAATATTTCGATGACGATCCGAACTGGGATTTTCCAGGCGGTGTTCAGAAGCGATTGCATCTGCATGCCCGACACATCGACATCCCGCATCCGAATGGCGGTCGCCTGCGCGTTACGGCACCTTTGCCGCCGCACATGGTGCAGACCTGGAACCTTCTCGGACTTGACATGGCATCGGCAGGGGAGCCGGAAGACGAATGAAACTGGTTCTTTTCGATTGCGATGGCACGCTGATCGACAGCGCGCGCCTTATCCATGAGGTCATGGCGCGGACGTTTGTGGCTTTCGGCTACAAGCGCCCGGATGTCTCCGCTACCAAATCGATCATCGGTCTGACGCTCGATATCGCCATTGCCCGCATGCAGGGCAAGGCCCATGTCGATGACGAAGCGATCGCCATGACAGCGCATTACAAGTCGATCTTCCCCGGCGTTCGCGATGAGGCTGACATGCAGACGCCGCTGTTCGACGGCATCAAGCCGTTGATCGAGATCCTCGCGGCTCGCGACGAGTTGCTGCTCGGTGCCGTGACAGGCAAGTCCCGCCGTGGCCTGACCCATATTCTTGAAGTCAATGGTTTCACGCCTTACTTCGTGGTTTCACGCACCGCCGACGATTGCCCGTCGAAGCCGCATCCGGCGATGGTGACGGAATGCTGCGATGAAACCGGGATGGACCCACACGATACCATCGTCATCGGCGATGCGGTCTATGACATGCAGATGGCAAAGGCAGCAGGCGCCACGGCGATCGGCGTATCTTGGGGTTACGCTTCGGTCGAGGAGCTGCTTGCAGCCGGCGCCGATGCGATCGCCCACCATCCCAACGACTTGTTGAGCCATATTCTCTGAGGTGACGCCATGCGCGACCTGTTGAACGATCTTTCCGAGGGGTTGAGCCACCCCGATCCGATCCGCCGTGCGCAGATCCAGATGAAAAGGCCCTTGCCGAAGCGCTTCTACAAGGAGGTGACGATCAGCAAGGGTGAAGATGGACACGCCATTGCGCTCGATGGCAAGGCGGTCAAGACGCCAGCTCGCCATACTCTGGCTTTGCCGACGGAAGCGCTCGCCAGACTGGTGGCCGCCGAATGGGCGAGACAGGTCGAGGTCATCGATCCCGCAACCATGCCCGTTACCCGCCTCGTCAACACCGCCATCGATGGCGTCGTTGCTGAGAGCCAGGCGGTGTTCGACGAAATCGTGCGTTTTTCCGGCAATGACCTGCTCTGCTATCGGGCCGATGGCCCGGAGCGCCTCGTGGAGCGGCAGTCGGCACGCTGGAACCCGGTGATCGAATGGGCGGCGGACGCGCTTGGCGCTCGCTTCATCCTCGCTGAAGGTGTCATGCATCAGGATCAGCCCGGCGAAGCCATCGCTGCCTTTGCCTCGGCATTGCAGAAATACGGTGCGCTGATGGAGCTTGCGAGCCTGCATACGATCACGACGCTGACGGGCTCGGCGATCCTGGCGCTTGCTTTCGCAGAGGGTTTCCTGCCGCTCGCCGAAGTCTGGTCGCTTGCCCATCTCGACGAGGACTGGACGATCGAACATTGGGGCAGCGACGAGGAAGCGGAACGGCGGCGCTCGCAACGTTTTGAAGAATTTCAGGCCGCAACGGATGTTTTTTCTGCTCTGCGCAGTTGAATATTGTTGATTTCCAGTCCTTTATAGCGGCCTTCGTATCTTGCAGGTTGGGAAGTCGGGGCAGGTATCATGTTGTTGTCGAGGTCGGGAGCCGTGTTGGCGCTCGTGGGATGTTTGGCTCTGGCGGCGTGCTCCAGCTGGTCCGTTGATCCTCCTCCTCCGACCTATGACGTTCGCAGCTCGACCGTGGTGGCCGATCAGGCCTTGCCGCCCGTTTCGCCGGCGCTGATTGCAGCGGTCAATGATCGCGTAAACGCCTCGATCGCTGCGACAACCCATAATGCGGCGCTGCCGCCTGTCGCCATCACCATCCGGCTGACCGATGTTCGCAAGGCGCGCGGCTTCAATCGCGATCGCAGCAGCGCGAAGGTCAATATCGATGCAGCCGAGCTGAACGGCGGCTCCGTCATCGCCATGGCGTCCTTTGAGATCAGAACGGTCGCGCCCGATCCGGCCACGGCCGACGAGCTGCTGGCGGAAGATATCGCCGCGCGCGTCCGCTCCATCTTTTCGCTGACCATGCCGCGGCTGGCGGAATAAGCTGATAGCTTCAAGGAAGGCTCGCGCCATGCTAAGCCCGAGCAGTGAGGGAGAGAGGGCCGCATGAAGGAAATCCTGCAGGAACTGGAACGCCGTCGCGAAGTCGCAAGACTGGGCGGCGGCCAGGCGCGCATCGACGCGCAGCATGCGCGCGGCAAGCTGACGGCGCGCGAGCGCATCGATATCTTTCTCGATGAAGGTTCCTTCGAGGAATTCGACATGTTCGTCGAACATCGCTCGACCGATTTCGGCATGGACAAGAGCAAGATCGCCGGCGACGGCGTCGTCACCGGCTGGGGCACCGTCAACGGACGCACTGTTTTCATTTTTGCCAAGGATTTCACTGTCTTCGGCGGGTCTCTTTCAGAAGCGCATGCGGAAAAGATCACCAAGGTACAAGACATGGCGCTGAAGAATCGGGCGCCCATCATTGGTATCTACGATGCCGGCGGCGCCCGTATTCAGGAAGGCGTGGCCGCACTTGGCGGCTATGCCGAGGTGTTCCAGCGCAACGTGCTTGCCTCCGGCGTCATCCCGCAGATTTCCGTGATCATGGGCCCCTGTGCGGGTGGCGACGTCTATTCGCCAGCCATGACCGATTTCATCTTCATGGTTCGCGACACGTCCTACATGTTCGTAACCGGGCCGGACGTGGTGAAAACCGTTACCAACGAGACTGTGACCTCCGAGCAGCTCGGTGGCGCCTCGGTGCACACGACGAAATCCTCGATCGCCGATGCGGCTTACGACAATGATGTCGACACGCTGCTGCAGGTGCGCCGCCTCATCGACTTTCTGCCGCAGTCGAACACATCGGCACTTCCCGAGATCGAGTGCTATCAATCCGTCACCGAGCCCGATACCTCGCTTGATACGCTGATCCCGGCCAATGCCAACAAGCCCTACGACATCAAGGAGCTGATCCTGAAGGTGGCGGACGAGGGCGATTTCCTTGAGATACAGGAGAGTTTTGCCAAGAACATCGTCTGCGGCTTTGGCCGGATCGAGGGAGCCACGGTCGGCTTCGTCGCTAATCAGCCCATGGTGCTGGCCGGCGTGCTCGACAGCGATGCCTCGCGCAAGGCCGCGCGTTTCGTGCGCTTCTGCGATTGCTTCAATATCCCGCTCGTGACCTTCGTCGATGTCCCTGGCTTCTTGCCGGGAACGGCGCAGGAATATGGCGGCTTGATCAAGCATGGCGCCAAGCTGCTGTTTGCCTATGCGGAGGCGACGGTGCCGAAACTGACGGTCATCACCCGCAAGGCCTTTGGCGGCGCCTATGACGTCATGGCGTCAAAGCATCTGCGTGGCGATCTCAACTATGCGTGGCCGACGGCGCAGATCGCCGTCATGGGTGCCAAGGGCGCAGTCGAGATCATCTTCCGCAAGGATATTGCCGATCCCGAGAAGATCGCGGCCCATACCAAGATGTATGAGGACCGTTTCCTGTCGCCCTTCGTCGCCGCCGAACGCGGCTATATCGACGAGGTGATCATGCCGCGCTCGACCCGCAGGCGGTTGGCCCAGGGGTTACGGATGCTGCGCAACAAAGATCTGACCAATCCCTGGAAGAAGCACGACAACATTCCCCTGTGAGTATGTGACAACAAGCCACGGATTTTACACGGAAAATTGATTGGACGTCAGAATCCGTGTTTTCCCGTTCGCGGGCGTCCGCTCTAATGCTTGCTCCTGGGGGAGTTAAAACTGGAGTCTAAAATGGCGCTTTCCGATCGGCTGAACCAATATCAGCCCTATGCTCTTACTGTATTGCGTATCGTCACCGGCGTATTGTTCATCGAACATGGCCTGCAGAAGCTTTTTGGCTTCCCGCCAGGTGGTCAGTTCCCAAGCCCGTTGCCGACCCTGCTTCTGGTGCAGGGTATCATCGAGGTCGTCGGCGGTTTGGCGACGATTGTCGGCTTCTTTACCCGTCCTGTCGCATTCATCCTTTGCGGCAATATGGCGGTTGCCTATTTCATGGCGCATTACCCGAAGAATTTCTTCCCGGCCAACAATGGCGGTGATGCGGCTATCCTCTACTGCTTCATCTTCCTGTTCCTGATCTTCGCTGGCCCCGGCCTTCTGGCGATCGACAACAACAAGAAGTAAGCACATAGATGCCGGGCTCGGCTGATGGCTGGGCCCGGCGAATAAATCCGTCTCTCGCGTGTTGACTCCATAGTCGGCGGAACGAGAGCATTTAGGAAGGATCTCGTTCGCATCCCCTTCGAACGGAGATCCTTATGTCCCTTTCCGAACGCTTGTCGCCTTATCAGCCCGCTGCACTCGCGGTCCTGCGAATTGTCACGGCTCTATTGTTCATCGAACATGGCACGCAAAAGCTCTTCGGCTTTCCGCCAGCTCCCTATGCAATCACGACATTATTTTTCGTCGCGGCTGTGATCGAGCTTGTTGGCGGCATTCTGATTCTGATCGGTCTCTTTACCCGCCCCATTGCGTTCCTGCTCAGCGGCGAAATGGCGGTCGCCTATTTCACCGTCCATATGCCGATCAATTTCTTCCCAGCCAACAATCAGGGCGATGGCGCAGTGCTGTTCTGCTTCATCTTCCTGTTTCTGGTGTTTGCCGGTGCGGGAGAGTGGGCGCTGGACAATCGCCAGCGCCGATGATTGCGGGTTCGTCAGGCGACGAATTTGAGGCCGGCAATGCCGGCCACGATCAGGCCGATGCAGGCGAGGCGGACCAGGGTTGCTGGATCGCCAAGCAGCCATATGCCCAGCAGCACGGTGCCGACCGTGCCGATGCCGGTCCAGACGGCATAGGCCGTGCCCATGGGCAGGGTCTTTACCGCAAGGCCCAGCAACGCAATGCTGATGATCATCGATATGACGGTGAGGACAGTCGGCGTCAGCCGCGTGAAACCATCGGTATATTTCAGGCCGACCGCCCAGCCAATTTCGAACAGACCTGCAAGGAAAAGCAGAAACCAAGCCATTTTACGCTCCTTTGTTAAGAGCGAGGCCGTCCCCGCGGAAGCTTACGGCCGATCAATCGATAGCGGCCGCCGCAGTCGTCTGCGCGTTTTCTATATGCCTCTATTACTGGCGTTTTTCAAGCTTTTGAGTGCATGGCTGCTATGCCACCCGTTTCACGCTAGGCGTTCAGCGTGCCATTTCAGATGATCGTCCATGAAGCTAGAAATGAAATAGTAGGAGTGGTCGTAGCGTTCGTGCATGCGCAGCGTCAGGCCGATACCGGTGTCCTTGACCGACTCTTCGAACAGCCAGGGGCGCAGGCCGTTTTCGAGGAAGCTGTCGGCCTTGCCTTGATCGATCAGGAACTCCGGGAAGCGGGCGCCGTCCTCAACGAGAGAGCACGCATCGTATCGTCTCCAGGCAGCCTTGTCGGCACCGAGATATTTCTCAAAGCCCGGTGCGGACCAATCCGCAGTCGACGGCTGGACGATCGGTGCAAAGGCGGAGCAGCTCTTGAAGCGATCCGGGTTCTTCAGTGCGATCGTCATTGCGCCGTGGCCGCCCATGGAATGGCCGAAAATGCCCTGGCGGCTCATGTCGACGCGGAACTGCTTGGCGAGGAGTGGTGGCAACTCCTCGGTGATATAGCTGTACATCCGATAATTTTCGGCCCAGGGCGTCTCGGTGGCGTCGAGATAGAAGCCGGCGCCTTTGCCCATCTGCCAGTTGGTCAGTTCGTCCGGCACGTCATTGCCGCGCGGGCTGGTGTCCGGGCAGACGATGATCAGGCCGAGCTCGGCGGCCATGCGGCGATATTCGCCTTTTTCCATCACATTGGCATGGGTGCAGGTGAGGCCGGAGAGATACCAGAGGACCGGGCGAGGCTCCTTGATCGCCTGCGGCGGCACGAAGACAGCGAAGGTCATTTCGCATTTGCAGGCGTCCGACTCGTGCGAAAAGACGCCCTGCATGCCGCCGAAGGCGGTGTTCTGGGAAATGATATTCAAGACTGATCTCCAGGCGATGATTGATGTGCTTTGGCACGCCGGCAGAGCCGGTCGAATGTTTCAAGGAAAGCGGAGCGGTCGCGCGGCGAAAAGGCGGCGTTGTAGCCTTTGCTCTCGCCGGTTTCGCGAAGATGTGCGCCGAGATCGCGCATCGCGGTCGCCATGCCGATATTGGCAACGTCAAACACTCGACCTGTCGGTCCGGTAACCAGCGCGCCGGTGGCGACGCAGCGCCCGGCGAGCGGCACGTCGGCGGTGACTACAATATCTCCGGGACCGGCATGCTCGGCGATCCAGTTATCGGCCGCATCAAAGGCGTTGGAGACGATGATGTTCTTCACCATCGGATCCCGCGACGGGCGCAATCCGGAATTGGCGACAAGGGTAACTTCGATGCCGTGGCGTTCGGCAACCTTCAGGATTTCCGGTTTGACCGGGCAGGCGTCTGCATCGACATAGATCATTAAATCAAATCTTTTCAGATGCATGCGGCATATTTCTTATATGCCGCATGCAATTCCTCGGCCTTAGTAGACCACGACACCCCGGATGCTTTCGCCGGAATGCATCAGCTCGAAGCCTCTGTTGATGTCTTCAAGCGGCATGGTGTGGGTGATCATCGGATCGATCTGGATCTTGCCTTGCATGTACCAGTCGACGATCTTCGGCACATCGGTGCGGCCACGTGCGCCGCCGAAGGCAGTGCCCATCCAGTTGCGGCCGGTGACCAGTTGGAACGGACGGGTAGAGATCTCCTGGCCAGCCCCTGCAACGCCGATGATGATGGATTTGCCCCAGCCGCGATGCGAGGCTTCCAGCGCCTGCCGCATGACCTTGGTGTTACCCGTGCAGTCGAACGTGTAGTCAGCGCCGCCGATCAGGTCGCCGTTGCGTTTCGTCAAGTTGACGAGATAGGGCACGATGTCGTCACCGACTTCCTTCGGATTGACGAAGTGGGTCATACCGAACTTTTCGCCCCAGGCCTTGCGGTCATTGTTGATATCGACGCCGATGATCATATCCGCGCCGGCAAGGCGCAGGCCTTGAAGCACATTGAGACCGATGCCGCCGAGACCGAAGACGATCGCGGTCGAGCCGATTTCGACCTTGGCGGTGTTGATGACGGCGCCGATGCCTGTCGTGACGCCGCAGCCGATGTAGCAGATCTTGTCGAAGGGGGCGTCCGGATTGACCTTGGCAAGGGCGATCTCGGGCAGAACGGTGAAGTTGGCGAAGGTTGAACAGCCCATGTAGTGATGGATCTTGTCCTTGCCGATCGAGAAACGCGACGTGCCATCGGGCATGAGACCCTGGCCCTGGGTTGCGCGGATCGAGGTGCAGAGGTTGGTCTTGCGCGAAAGGCAGGAATAGCACTCGCGGCACTCCGGCGTATAAAGCGGAATGACGTGATCGCCCTTCTTCACCGAGGTCACACCTGGTCCTACATCAACGACGATGCCGGCGCCCTCATGGCCGAGGATGGCGGGGAACAGACCTTCAGGATCAGCCCCCGACAGAGTGAAGTCGTCGGTGTGGCAGATGCCTGTCGCCTTCACCTCGATCAGCACTTCGCCGGCCTTCGGCCCCTCCAGCTGAACCGTCATCACCTCAAGCGGCTTGCCAGCCTGAACTGCTACCGCAGCACGTACATCCATCGTCTCATCCCTTCTTGCAATGATTTTGGTTCGCACGACATTGGCATGGGCGTACGGGACGCCTCAAGTGAAATCAATGCCGTATTTTGATCAAGCAAATTCCATGATGACAGCATCGACCGCTAGGCTTTCACCCGCCTTGGCATTGATCTTGCTGACAACCAGGTCACGCTCGGCGCGCAGAACATTCTCCATCTTCATTGCTTCGACGATGGCAAGCGTCTCTCCCGCCTTGACCTCCTGGCCCTCGGCAACCGCAATGGCGACGACCAGGCCGGGCATGGGGCAGAGCAGAAGCTTGGACGTATCCGGCGGCAATTTGACGGGCATCAGTCTGTCAAGTTCCGCCTGACGAGGCGTGAAGACTTTCAGCCGCACCGAAATGCCCTGCCAATCGATGCGCAGGCCATTCAGCAATGGGCGGATCTGTGCTGTCAGCTTGCGACTGCCGACGCTGCCGACCCACACCGCATCGCCAGGCCGCCAGTCGGTTGCGACCGTCGCAGTCTCGTCGCCAATCCGCATGTCCATCTCGAAGGGGATGGTCACCACGCCTTCGAGCAATGTCACGGGCAGGTAGTCGGTGCCGAGCTTGACGACCCATTCGTCCCGCAGTGGGCCTGCCGCTGGTCGCAGGCGGTCGGCGTAACGTTCGCGGCGGCCCGATTCGATCAGGCTGCAGGAGAGGGCGACGGCTGCGAGCACCGCGGCCTGGTTCTCATCCGGTGCTGCCGGCGCAAAGCCTTCCGGATATTCCTCGGCGATGAAGCCGGTGGAAAGGCGCCCCTCGCGCCAGCGCGGATGCTTCATCAGTGCCGAGAGGAACGGCATGTTGTGCTCGATCCCGTCGACGACGAAGCCATCCAGCGCTTCGCCCATGGCCTCGATCGCCTCCAGCCTGGATGGGGCCCAGGTGCAAAGCTTGGCGATCATCGGGTCGTAATACATGGAAATCTCGGC
This sequence comes from Rhizobium sp. A22-96, assembly GCF_053521805.1. Taxonomy (NCBI): domain Bacteria; kingdom Pseudomonadati; phylum Pseudomonadota; class Alphaproteobacteria; order Hyphomicrobiales; family Rhizobiaceae; genus Rhizobium; species Rhizobium sp. A22-96. The sequence continues at coordinate 1,095,976 of NZ_JBNWDQ010000003.1, read as the reverse complement.
GCCTTCGAAGACGCCGGTGTCGTTGCGGACGATCGACTTGCCGCGCTTGCCCTCGCGCGGCGGACGATAACGCGTCAGGCGGCCGATCGAGGGCAGGAAATTGCGATAGGGGTCTTCCGCATAGAGACGGCTTTCGACAGCCCAGCCGTTGAGCTTGATGTCTTCTTGCTTGAAAGGCAGCTTTTCACCGAACGCAACACGAATCATCTGCTCGACCAGGTCGATGCCGGTCACGAGTTCGGTCACGGGATGCTCGACCTGCAGGCGGGTATTCATTTCAAGAAAATAGAAATTCCTGTCGCGATCGACGATGAACTCGACGGTGCCGGCGCTCTGGTAGTCGACAGCCTTGGCAAGGGCCACGGATTGTTCGCCCATGGCTTTCCGCGTTGCCTCATCGAGGAACGGCGAGGGCGCTTCTTCCACCACCTTCTGGTTCCGGCGCTGGATGGAGCATTCACGCTCGCCGAGATAGACGACATTGCCGTGACCGTCGGCCAGTACCTGGATTTCGATGTGGCGGGGGTCGACCACGAACTTCTCGATGAAGACGCGGTCGTCGCCAAACGAGCTCCTCGCCTCGGAGCGGGCCCGGTCGAAGCCGTCGCGCACCTCGTCCTTGCTCCAAGCGATGCGCATGCCCTTGCCGCCGCCGCCGGCGGATGCCTTGATCATGACGGGATAACCGATCTCGGCTGCGATCTTCTCGGCGTGATCGCCATCCTCGATGATGCCGAGATGGCCCGGCACGGTCGAGACCTTGGCGGCGTTCGCGAATTTCTTCGATTCGATTTTGTCGCCCATGGCCTCGATCGCCTTCGGCTTCGGGCCGATAAAGACGATGCCCTCCTTCTCAAGCGCTGCGCAGAAGGATGCGCGCTCGGAAAGAAAGCCGTAACCCGGATGGACCGCTTCCGCTCCGGTTTCCTTGCAGGCGGCGATGATCTTGTCGGCAATGAGATAGCTTTCCGCAGCCGGAGCCGGGCCAATATGGACTGATTCATCGGCCATTTCGACATGCAGGGCATCGCGGTCGGCATCCGAGTAGACGGCGACCGTCAGGATGCCCATCCGGCGCGCGCTCTTGATCACGCGGCAAGCGATCTCGCCGCGATTGGCGATCAGGATTTTCTTGAACATGCAATCTCCGCCCAATACGTCTGCTGTCTCAGTGTTTTAGCCACAAACCGGGCCGCCGGTCCATGCGCAAGATATCCGCACCTACCTCAAATTCTCCGATCGCGACTGCACGCGCTCCCGCCAGATGATGAAGAGGCCTGAACCGACGATGATGGCGATGCCGATCCATTTGGAGAAATTGGGAAAATCGCCAAAGATCGCATAGCCGAGGATCGTCGCCGAGATGATCTCGAAATACTGGAACGGTGCGAGCAGCGACAGGGGCGCCAGCCGGAAGGCCCTGACGACGAGCATGTGCGCGTAGCCGGAGATCGAACCCAGGATCAGCAAGAGGACGAGACCGAGCCCGGAAGCAGGCAGTGACGGCTCGAAATCGGCAATGCCTGCCGAAGCGCCTGTAAACAGAGCGAAGGTCATGAACAATGTGCCGCCCACGCCCGCCATGATCTGCATCGTCATTGGCGAATCGGCTTCGCCGACGGCGCGGTTCATGAACAGATAGAGCGCGTAAAGAAAGGCACAGGCGACCGGAAGCAGCGCCTTCAACCCGAAAATCTCGAAACTCGGCTGGATGACGATCATCGCGCCGCCGAAACCGATGACAATGGCAAGCCAACGCCGCCACCCCACCTTGTCGCCGAGAAACACGGCGGAAAGCGCCGTCAGCATGAACGGCTCGACGAAATAGATCGCGAAGACGTCGGCGAGCGGCATGTATTTGACGGCCGCGAAAAAGAGCAGGCTTGCGGCTCCATGCAAGGCGCCGCGCAGGAGGTTCAGCCAAGGGCGTTTCGCGGAAAAGGCCGCACGGCCGGAAATTGTCGCCAGCAGCGGCAGCATGCATACGAGCTGGAAGAAAAAACGGTAGAATGTCACCTGTCCGGGCGACATGCCCTCGAAACTCGCCATGTATTTGGCGATCGCATCCATCATCGGCAGCATGATCATGGCGCTTGCCATGATCGTCATGCCTTGAAGCGGATTCTGCTGGCTGGGAGCGGCTGAGACGGCGGACATGGACTGTCATCAAACACAGGAACGGCGTGCAATCAAGAAGCGATCAGCGGCGGAATTCAAAACCGCGAGGATGACGGCGGACGAGGGCGCACTTTTCCATTTGGGACAGATCATGGTGGCGAGATGACGCCCATAGACCTATCTGTGCTTTTGGAAACGGCTAAAACAGATAGGCGCCGCGCATGAATTCGTCGGCGCGGCCAAGAAAGGGATCGCACCGATGTTCAAGACCGAACAAGAGACGACCGTTTTTTCGGACGAGGGCGGCGATACCTTGGGCGGCCGGCTCTCCATGGCGCGTGACGCTGCCGGCATCAATCTCGAGACGCTGGCGAACAAGCTTGGCGTCAGCGAGGAAACGATGCTTGCATGGGAATCCGATCGCTCCGAACCCGCGCCATCCACTCTGATCAAGATGTCGGATCTTTTCGGCGTGTCGCCTGCCTGGTTGATGACCGGAACCGGCGACGGGCCAGGCGACGACAGTGACGAGCGGGCGCTGGTGGCCGTGAGAAATGAACTTTCGCGGCTAAGGTCTGCCCATCAGGAAATCGGCCGGCTGATCGAAGCGACCACCAGCCAGATCGAACGGCTCGATCATCAGATCCGGCTGCGCAATGTCAGCAAGGACATTGCGCATTAAGCATCGTTGACGGTTTCGCCGAATACCTGTTCGAAAGCTTCGCGGAGGCGGATATCGACATCCGCCATCATGACCGGCAGGCCGAGATCGACGAGGCTGGTCACGCCATAGGCGGAGATCCCACAGGGGACGATGCCGGTGAAATGGCCGAGATCGGGGTCGACATTCAGCGACAGGCCGTGAAACGTCACCCATTTGCGCACGCGGATGCCGAGGGCGGCAATCTTGTCCTCGGCCATGGTTCCGTCGGGCAGCGCCGGTCGCTCCGGGCGCCTCACCCAGACACCGACACGATCCTCGCGCCGCTCACCGCGTACGTTCATCGATTCGAGGGTGCGGATGATGACCTCTTCGAGAGAAGCCACGAAAGCGCGGATATCCTGCCGGCGACACTTCAGATCGAGCATGACATAGGCAACGCGCTGACCTGGCCCGTGATAGGTGTATTCACCGCCACGCCCGGTGGCGAAGACCGGAAAGCGATCCGGCTCTATGAGGTCAGCCGCATTGGCGCTGGTGCCGGCCGTATAAAGAGGTGGGTGCTCCACCAGCCAGACGAGTTCCGGCGAACGACCGTCGGCAATAGCTGCGACTTCGGCTTCCATGGCCGCCACCGCTTCGTCATAGGGCACAAGGCCATCGGCGATGCGCCAGCGCACCGGCGGGGTGCCTTGCGAGGGAAACATTTGATGTGAGAGTTCGGTGCGAAGCATCTGGCAGTCCTTTGCGCCAATCCGGCAGGCCGCTGATATGGGAAAACCGGTGCGCCGACGGTTGTCCACATATGGAGGTATTCGGACGGAAATTCAAACATCTACGGCACTTGTTCGACAATTCCGGACCGGCAATCCGGGGAGCTGTGCAGGAATTTAAAAAAACTGACACATCGCTCTTGTGCCCCCCGAATGCTTTTGCTACATGCAGCCGCGCCGGAGCAATTCGGCCCTACCACGATGCGGTCGTGGCGGAATTGGTAGACGCGCAGCGTTGAGGTCGCTGTGGGGCAACCCGTGGAAGTTCGAGTCTTCTCGACCGCACCAAGTACTACAAGAAAAGCCCGCTTTTGCGGGCTTTTTCTTTTTAATCTCCTTACAAAAGATGTGATGTTGGACACCGGGCTGATTTGGCCGATCGCCGAAAATCGCTTGCTGGAGCGCAGGTTTCCTGGCTTGTTTTTATCCAAGCTCAACGAAATGGCCGTCTAGGACTGCAGAAGATCACTGCCGGCGGCCGCCAGTCCAGTCTGGGGCTTCTGACCAATTTTCGCCATCGCTCAGAGCACCGGCTGGCGGCAGATCGCCGATGACGACGGTTGTGTACAGTTGGTCGTCATTGATTCTTGTTCCGATCTGATAGATCTGCAGCCAGTTGCCTGTCGGCTCCGTCTTGACGAATTGACCGACGCTGAACGGAACCGGCTGGTCGCTGATCTCGAGGATGTGGAAGGGTTGTTCGGTAATCTTTTTCGTAAAGCCGACAACGTGACGCATGAGACTGCCTCCTGATCGAATGGGTACTAGCCAAACGTCAGCTTCGTCCTGGTTGTTCCGGATTCTTTTGAATGAATGGCGCCTCGCACGCGACAATGCAGATATTCACACCGTAGTTTCGGCCGACTCAGCATTGAAGTCGACGACCGCTGAACCTCCTGGCTTTCAGGAGATGAGCACCTGTGATGCTTCATCCGGAAGCAATTCCGATTCGTCCGGAATGGTCTGCTTCGATTCCGTCACGCGATCCATTTCGTCTTCCGCTTTGAGAAGATCATGCAGTTTCTGATCGGTGAGAATATTGTCGCCATTGTCATGTGAGGTCATGCGGGCAACTCCTTGACCTCTGCAGGCGAGAGCGCAAGGCTCTCGGTTGCTGGCGCCTACGGGTTCAATTGCCAGCCATGTTGCTAAACTATGCCCATTTGTGGGCCAAGGCCAGTCATTTCGTCGCTGCAGATGCTCAATCGATCGGCGCATATCTTTTCTATGAGTGCCGATTCTCAGAAAAAAGGGCGGCTTGCGCCGCCCCTCCGTTCTTATCTGCAGACCCTGACGGCCTTGACGATCCACTTGCCGTGGACCTTCACCTTATGGTGCTCGGTGTGGCAAGCCGGCTTGTGATGATGGCGGGGAGCCGCGTATGCCTGGCCCGATGCAACGATCGCAGAAGCAGCAAACATAGCCGCAAGAGTGAATTTACGCATTTCATAGCTCCAAATGTTTGAGGGCACGCAGATGCGTACGCCATCAATGGTTAACGAAAGCCTATTAATTGTTCGCTCACCTTAGCTTTCGGCCATTTCCAAACCCTCATGGGCAAAGGCGGAGCCGATGGCCATAGGGGACGTTGTCAAGAAAAATGCCCTGGAAGGGAGAGCATCCAGGGCATAAGGAGGGGAACTGCCTGAAAGATAATAGGGCGACATCGGCACACTTCAAGGCTTTAACTTCACTGCAATGCACGCAAGCTCGCAGCTGCGTCTGCATGGGAGATCGCGAAACAGTGATCGTGAATTGGCAACTGTTCGAAAACCCAAGCTTCCAGCTCTATTTCGACGGTGCTAGCGTCTGACAACGATACGGGATTTGGATTTTTCTCGCCGCGGAGCGGTTCGTGACCGTCGATGCGATTTCACATCATGTGAAGCTGACGCGCCAATTCATTGAATGGACAGAAGGCGCGGGTGGAAACACTTCGCAACCGAGGGACAAATGTGAGAAATATTCCCTGCCTACAAATAGTCCCGTATGGCGATCTATTGGACGGAGTAGAGACATGAGAGATCTTATCGGCGCCGCAAAATATCTGAAGATGTGCTGCAAGGCATCGTTAGTGGTGGTCTTGATCGGACTGCCTTCCCTGACCCAAGCCGCGGATACCAAGCCTGCTGCTGCCGGCAACTCGGCGTCAAGCTTCACCTATCGGCGGGCGGATCTTGGCAGCGGCTATTCGACCTCCAGTATCCTGAAGCTGCCCAACAATTCATCTTACTTCGTGACTTGCAATTGCGATGATCGCACATTGCAGGATCTCTCGTGCCCGACCCAGGCTTATGCCTGCACCTGCGTGCCGCATGCCTACCTGATGTGCCAATAAGAAGGGCGGCAGCATGAGCGCCTCCTTTGCAGCAAGATTTCTGATCGCCGCCTCTATCGGGATCTACCTGCCGTCTGCGGCGCTCTGCCAGGACAGCTCTTCATCCTCGAGCGCCGGTGCCAATTATCCCTTTAGCGTGGGGTCTCGCCCTGCGGATGTTGGCCAAGGATTTTCGACTTACAGTGCGACCTCGGTGACGGCGGACCAGCGATTTCTTGTCGAATGCAATTGTCACGATTACACACTCGTGGTGGCGACGTGTCCCGCTCCTCGCTATCAATGCTATTGCAGCCCGAGCGCGTCCCTTATCTGCGATTGAAGTCGCCGTAGGTAAAGTCGCCCCATATCGAGACTGGTTCGCACCTACCTGTGGCTGAGTCCGATGGCCCCTCGAATTGCCATCAAGGATTGGTAGCTGGGCTAAGATACTATTTTCGATCGCTATTTTCGTACAGTCTGCGTTCATATTCGTCCGCATATGGTGTCATCCGTCGCCCCGAAATCGCGTGTCGATTGACAATCGGTAGGGACGATACGATTAATAGTTTCGACATTCGTCATAGAGCGGAGGATTTGCCAATGACTAGTCGTGCCATCCTGTTGATGTCTCTCGCGTCCCTTACGGTTGCAGGCTCGTTAGGCCTCGCTTCTTCGGCTTCTGCGCTAACCATGAAAGAATGCAGCGCCAAATATCAGGCTGCCAAGACTGCTGGTACCTTGAACGGCCAGAAGTGGAACGACTTCCGCGCCACGCAATGCAGCGCGGACGCAAGCGCCACGACGACCGCACCGGCAACGACCGCACCTGCTGCAACGACGCCGGCAAAGCCCGCGAAGACGACGGCAGCCGCCAAGGTTGACGCCAGCGAGCCGGATGCCACCAAGCCACCGGCGACCGAACCGGCAAAGCCGACGATCGCTGCCCCGGCTGGCGTAAGCTTCCCGGCAAGCATCGACCCGAAGTATGCAAGCGACACGCCCGGCAAGGGCCGTTTCCATACCTGCGTCGACGCGTACAACGCCAACAAGGCCAAGAATTCGCTCGGCGGCCTGAAGTGGATCCAGAAGGGCGGCGGCTACTACAGCCTCTGCAACTCCAAGCTCAAGGGCTAAGCCTTGGATTGGACGAATTGATCGAACGGGCGCCTTCGTGGCGCCCGTTTGTTTTTCCAGACCGCTTCAAGTCCGGATCTTTTCCCACTTCTTCGTCAAGCGGTCACGCTTGAGCTTCGAAAGGCGCTGAAGCCAGAAGATGCCATCCAGCTGGTCGATCTCATGCTGGATGCAGATGGCAAGAAAGTCCTCGGCCGCCGCCTCGTGCGCCACGCCATCGATATCCTGATAGCGAAAGCGGATGGCTTTCGGCCTGACGATCTCTTCAGTCATGCCAGGCATGGATACGCTACCCTCCATATGCCGCATGGTTTCTTCCGAGGATGAGAGGATCTCCGGATTGATATAGGTGCGCACGCCGTCTTCGCGGCTGAGTTCTATCACGACCACGCGTTTGAGCACGCCGACATGTGGGCCGGTAATGCCAACGCCGGGCGCGGCGCGCATCGTATCCAGCAGATCCGCCACAAGCGCGCGCAGATCGTTATCGAACACAATGACCGGCGCGCAGGCGGTTCGCAGCAATGGATCGGGGAAGCGGATGATGGGACGAACCGACACGGAATTCCCTATAGTTGGAAGAATAGCTTTGATAGCAGGCAAAATGGATGTGATTCCTGCGGGCCTGTGGATTGATAGAGTACATTAGATTTTGTATCTATCCACCTATCCGCAATGAGTTTTTTCCATTGTAGCATCCATGCTTGGATCGCCACTCAAGCCTCGTGGCGGGGATTTCGTTGTCCGACTTTGCAATGCCGCAGTTCGAACATCCGCAACGCGAAAATGCGAAAACAATGTCATTTTGGTGAAAATTGACTATTACGTAAAAGTCAATATTATAGTCCCCATCAATAAGGGGCGGATTCTTGGTCGACGGATATTATAGCATAACGGAGCTTACGCGGGAATTCGGGGTTTCCACCCGAACGTTGCGTTTCTACGAGGACGAAGGCCTTATCCACCCTGAGCGCCGGGGTCGCACGCGCCTGTTCCGTGCAGCCGATCGGCGCCTGATCATGGAAATCCTGCGCGGACGCCGCATCGGCTTCACCATTGCCGAGATCCGGGAAATCATCCAGGTCTACAAGGAACCTCCGGGCGAGATCGGCCAACTGAAGCTGCTGATGAAACGGGTGGACGAGAAGCGCGACGAATTGCGCCAGAAGCGCAAGGATATCGACGATACCCTCAACGAGCTCGACAATGTCGAGGAGGCCTGTCTTGGGAGACTGGCCGATATCGGTGTGGGCACCTGATTACTGCACACAAGAGATAAACTTCCAACATTACGGCCATAGTTCCGGCGGGAACGCTTCTTAAAAAGCTGAGCGTTCTTGGGGAGTTATTGGCGTTATGGCAAAGCTAGGGGCCGCCTTTATTGCACTTGCAACAGCTCTGTTCGCCGGCCTTGGCAGCAGCTACGCAGCCGAGGACGGTACATCTGATATTCCGGTTGGGTACGCCCTTCTTCTGGATGGCAAGGATGCGAGTTATGGGCAAGTTGTTTGTAAAGTTCATGTTCGCTGCCAGCTTGCCGATAACAAGGAAAGCGGCTTCCAATTGAGTTTGACGCTCGATTCCAAGAAGTTTTTGGCGGGCGACGTTAGTGTGAACTGCGGCAAACAAGAGTGTTCTTTTTCAAACTGGAAAGCATCGACCCGGTTGGAAGGAATCCGTGGTCAAAAAAACATTCGTGAATTTGATCTGTACTCCGGCAGAGATAGCGCCATCGAGGTGGATCTAGTTTATCGCGAAAGAACGAAGATTGGTCGGATCGCGATCCTTTTTTAGAAAAGAGGATCACCGATAGCCCACATTCTGTGTATGGCCTTACAAATCCATCCAGTTTCAAAACCACCGTCGCGTGTGCTTGCAATAAAATTCGAACTCACAGCCGAAGCGGGATAGAAGATGCATTTCCTCGCAGCGGATGACGAGCAGGGTGGTCAGCGCAGCGGCGACCGCGGCCATTGCCACGAACCAGAGATTGCCGATCATCAGGCCAAGTCCGGCCGTCAGCAGCGTGTAGCCGAGATAGGTCGGATTGCGGGTGAAGCGAAATGGGCCAGACGTCACCAGATGTGAGCTGCAGCGCTGGGTCAGCACGGTGGTGCGTCTCTCTACCAGCGTCTTGACGGCCCAGACATTCAGCGTCACCGCAAAGGCCGTGAGGATTGCCCCAATAGCCCATGCTATGATCGACCAGATGAAGGGCAAGGGCAATGGATCGTACCTTTGGAGGTACAATGCGATAAGGACCGCACCACTATAGATTAGCGGCGGCCACGGAAAACTCAGCGACTTCGAACGATAGGCATTCATAGAATAACCCTGTCATTGCGCTTCATCCGTGCATTGTATCGCGATTCGGTTTACTCGCTCATCACTATCTGCCTTGATCGCCCCGGAATTCAGGGGCGTGAAGAGATTTTGCGCCTGCAACTTGTCGAGAGTGCATTGGCAAAAGCTGCGGCACATGGCTTCGCTGCCCGATCGCGTGCATGACGCCACGCATTGCCTGACATAGCCGACGGCTGGATCCTGCTGCGGGGCTGGGGCAACGGTCGATACAAGAAAGACAAGACCAAATAGCAGCGGCTGGTGAATAAGATAGAAGGCTAGGCTGTGGCGACCGGCGCGGGCAATCAGATTGCTGCCCGGACCGAATTTCGCCAGCCATTTCAGCCAGCCGAAAGACATTGCCAGCTGCGCCATGCCGAGGCCGAACAGAAACGGCGTCAGCCAGGGAAAGAGCGGCACATAGTCGTTCGATTGCTGCGGCGTCTCCGACAGGCCGACCCACCAGAGCCAAGGTGTATCGAAGGCGGCCGAATGCAGCGAGAAGGGCGCAATGACATTGTCGACGACGATGCCCGCCGCCAGCAAGGCGGCGATCAGCAGCGTCGCGAAAGCCGGCAGCCGCAGGAAAAGCAGGCCGATGATGCTGGCGGCCGCGATCGAATGAAGGATCCCGAAATAGATCCATCCCGCGCCGATCAGGAAATAGGTAACGAGCGAGATCGCCACGGCCGCGACCACGATCATTCCGAGGCGGCGCCAATAGGAGCGCCAGCGGATCTCGGGCGTATTGGCAAGCACAAGGCTGAAGCCAGCCAGAAACAGGAAGGTGCTGGCAATGGCGCGGGCATAGAGCTTCAACCAGCCCGTCTCCGCCGTGCCGCCATCGAGATAGCCGAAATACTCGAAATCCCAGGTGAAATGATAGCTCGCCATCGCCAAAAGCGCGATGCCGCGCGCCGTATCCAGAATGCCGATGCGGGGCGTTTTTACGGGTGCATCGGCGCTCTCGACGATCGCGACCATGGGGCGGGTCCTTCCAGGCATGAATTCAAATCGTTTGCGCCAGCTTGAGGCGGCGCGGCCTTGTCATGGCACATCGATATCCATGATGGCCAGACGGGCATCGGAAAAAAACTGCCGGCGGATCAGCACGACAATGATGAATATCGTCGTGGCCATGAAGACATAGGGGCTGAGGAACCAGCCGAGATAGCCGATCGACAGGAAGATCGCCCGCAGACCCGCGTTGAAATTGCGCGCGGCGATGACGTTCATGCGAATGACCCGCTCGGCGGCGCGTTCGGCGCGCACGGGATCGAGAATGGCATCCTCGACCATCGGCAGGGAACCGAAGAGAATGGTGCAGTAGTTGAACAGGCGATAGGCCCAGCCGAACTTGAAGAAGGCATAGCCGAACAGACAGGCCAGCCCTGCCACCTTGAGCTCGAAGGCCGCGCGGCCGCCATTGAGGATGAAGGGGAGATCGGAGAAGAAGGCGTTGATCTTGTCCGTGGCGCCCAGCAGCGCGAAGCAGCTGCCAATGGCGAAGATCGAGGTCGAGGCGAAGAAGCCCGTACCGTTCTGCAGTCCGGAGAGGATTTGTGTATCGATCATCTTCAGATCGCGGCGCAGCGAATTATAGATCCATTCGCGGCGGCGCTCGTTCATCGCCAGCGTCAGGCTGGTGCGATTGAAGAAATGGGCGCTGCTGGTGATCCAGTTCAGCGCGACCCAGAGAAAGATGAAGAGGGCGAGGGCGACATAGTCGGCAGTCGTCATAAAAGCAGATTCCCCAGGAGCGATCCGATGTGGACTGTAACGCAGCTCCGGCCGTGTGCAATGGCCTTCTGTTTGCCTCGCCGAATGCCTATATGTTATGTCGCTGCCATGAAATCCGATGTCGGTTGATCGCCGTGCAAGGTTGCCCCGATAGCGTAGCCTTGCCAACAATCGATTTGCCGAGGAGGCACCAAAGGTCCATGTTTCTTTCTGTTTTCGATGTCTTCAAGATCGGTGTGGGACCGTCCAGCTCACACACGATGGGGCCAATGTCCGCCGCGAATCGTTTCCTCGATCTCGTGCTCTCGAACGAGTGGCCGCGCCCATCCTCGAATGTGCATGTTGCCTCGATCAAGGTCAGCCTCCATGGCTCGCTTGCCCATACGGGTATCGGCCACGGCACCGGCAGGGCCGTCATTCTCGGCCTGATGGGAGAGCGGCCTGATAATGTCGATCCGGACCAGATGGACGCCACTATTGACGAGGTCGAGCGCAGCGGGCGCATCACGCCGCCAGGCCATCCCGCCTACCAGTTTCAGCCCAGGACCGACCTTATCTTCGACAAGAAGGTGCCGTTGCCGGGCCATGCCAACGGCATGAGTTTTTCCGCTTTCGACAAGGACGAGCGCCTGCTTGTCAAGCGCATCTACTACTCTGTGGGTGGCGGTTTCGTCGTCACCGATACCGAGCTGGAACAGATGAAGGCCGACAAGAAGAAGCCTGCGGCTGCGGGCGACCGCGTTCCGTTCCCCTTCTCCAGTGCCAATCAGATGCTCGAAATGGCAGAACGCTCCGGCCTCTCGATCGCGCAGATGAAGCGCGCCAACGAAGAGACCCGTATGAGCAGCGACGATCTGGATGCCGGGCTAGACCGCATCTGGGCCGCCATGAGCAGCTGCATCGACCGTGGTCTCAAGGTCGACGGCATCATGCCGGGCGGTCTGAAGGTGCGTCGCCGTGCCCGCGCCATTCACGACAAGCTGCAGGAGGAATGGCGCAGCAACCGCATCAATCCGTTGCTGGCCAACGATTGGCTGAGTGTCTACGCCATGGCGGTCAACGAGGAAAACGCGGCCGGCGGTCGCGTGGTGACCGCGCCGACCAACGGCGCTGCCGGCGTCATCCCGGCGACGGTCCGCTACTATCAGCATTTCCATGAGGATTGGGATCAGGACGGCATCCGCAACTATCTCCTGACGGCTGCAGCCGTCGGCGGTATCATCAAGCACAATGCCTCGATTTCTGGCGCCGAAGTCGGCTGTCAGGGCGAGGTGGGTTCGGCGGCTGCAATGGCGGCTGCGGGGCTTGCCGCCGTCATGGGCGCGACACCGGCGCAAATCGAAAATGCCGCGGAAATCGCCCTGGAGCATCATCTCGGCATGACCTGCGATCCGATCGCCGGCCTCGTCCAGGTGCCCTGCATCGAACGAAATGCCCTCGGCGCCGTCAAGGCTGTCACTGCCGCCTCGCTTGCCCTCAAGGGCGACGGCCAGCATTTCGTGCCGCTCGATGCCTGCATCGAAACCATGCGCCAGACCGGCAATGACATGAGCGAGAAGTACAAGGAAACCTCGCTGGGCGGCCTTGCGGTGAATGTGGTGGAATGCTGAGTGTGGATGCTTGATCTAGAGGCTTGACGCTGCCTGTCAAAAGGATTTCAACGGCGTTATGGCTTTGCATCTCATTAAATTATGCGTGGGCGCGGACTCGATTGATGATCTGCGCGAGTGGGTTTCCGAGCGGGCGATGAACGCCATCGCCGCCGGGCTCGAGCCCCATACTACCCATACAACGCGCATGGTGCCGAAGCGCGTCGACGATCTACTGGATGGGGGCTCGCTCTATTGGGTGATCAAGGGGCAGGTGCAGGCGCGGCAGAAGCTGCTCGGCATCGAGACCTTCACCGATGCGGAAGGGATACACCGCTGCCGGCTGATCCTGGACCCGAGCGTTGTTGAAACCACCGGCCAGCCGCGCCGACCGTTCCAGGGCTGGCGTTATCTGCCTCAGGAAGATGTGCCGCGCGATCTCGACAGTCTCGGCGCTGCTGCAGAAATGCCCGCCGACCTGCGGCGGGAACTTTCCGAACTCGGATTGCTGTAAGATAGGCGCCTGCTTAGCGCAGGCGCATCATGACCGGTGCTCGACCGCTCGGCGCGGTGATGTGCAGATGGATATGTGCGTCCGGCTGCGAGTAGCGCCAGGCTCTTGCTCCATGGCAAAGCAGGATGCCGATCAGGTCTTTCGTCTTGCTGCGCGGTCGCGAACGGTTCAGACCAAGGTCCGCCAACCGCATCGCTGCCTCATGCAGCGGATGAAGAGCAAAGCTCTTCGGTTTCATCTTGCCCCCGCCATCGAGCGAGAAACCAGGAAAGTTCTCGTTCACTGCCATTTCAAATCCCCGTACACGTTACAAACTCAGGGCCGGCCCGATGACATTCGGAACCGGAGGGGGTCAGGCATCCTCAATGGACACCGGACCAATTCTCAAACAATGCGGTGCAAAAACGCGGCCGCACCCTTATTCTGTACTTGCCCAGCACTTCACGCCGGCGCGCTTGAGAGCCTTGCAGGCGTTGATTGCCGCATTCTGATCTTCGAAGCCGCCGAAGCGCGCGCGATAGCCGCCATCGAAGGCGACAGTGTAAGGCTTGGCGGAGCGGAGCGCCTTGCCGCCCTTGTTTTTGGCTGCGTCGAGAAGATCGCTGGCGCCATCCTTGCTGGAGGAAATGCCGATCTGCACGACCCAGCCGGTGGGTTCGCGCTCGGCCTTGCCTGCCTTTGCAACCTTCTCCGTCTTTTCAGCCTTCTCGGCCCGCTGCAACTTCACGACCTTCGTATCGTCCTTGGATGTCGAAGCGGTCGTAACGGTATCGATCTCGTCCTCATCGGCACTGTCGGAAGCCGATATAGACGCAACTTCGTCAGAGGCAGGGCTCTGGACAGGCTTGGTCGTAAGCAGCGGATTGGTGGATCTTGGCGCTACTGCGGCAAATGCCGCGGCGCTGGAAGGTTGTTGCGTCTCGACTGCTTCCGCGGTCTCGTCGTTCTTGATCTTGCCACGGGTCACGTCACCAAAACGGGCGCTTGCGACCTGGACATTCGGTGACGTCGCCGGTGTATGCGCGATGACATCCGAAGCGATGTGCCTCGTCGAGGCTTCCGGCAGATATTGAGCGATCAGCTTGCGCATCTGATTGTCACGGGCCGGCGTCGAGGCACCCCCGAGGACGACGCCGACGATAGAGCGCCCATCAACCTTCACGGAGGTCGCAAGATTATATCCTGCGGCGCGCGTATAGCCCGTCTTGATGCCGTCGACACCGCGCACCGAACCGATCAGATGGTTATGCCCCGGGATAATCCGGTTGCCGAGGCGAAAGCTCGTCTCGGAAAAGAAGCCGTAATATTGCGGAAAATGTTCACGCAGGGCGATGCCGAGGCGTGCCTGATCGCGCGCCGTCGTCATCTGCGCCGTATTCGGCAGGCCGTTCGGATTGCGATAGGTGGTGCGTGTCATGCCGAGCGCACGCGCCTTGTCATTCATCATGCGGGCAAAGCCCTCTTCGGAGCCGCCGAGCATTTCGCCTAGCCCCATGGCGGCATCGTTGGCGGATTTGGTGACGATGCCGAGGATCGCCTCGCGGACCGTCACGGAGCGACCGGCGCCGATGCCGAGCTTGGTCGGTGCCTGGCCAGCGGCATTCCTGGAGAATACGACGGGTGTATCGAGAGTGATGCGGCCCGCTTCCAGCGCTTCGAAGGTCAGATAGACCGTCATCATCTTGGTCAGCGAGGCGGGATAGTGAAGCGTATCGGCGTTTTCACTGTAGAGAACATTGCCCGTATTGGCGTCGATGACAATGCCGGCATATTTCGAGCCGCTGGCAGCATCCGCCTCAAAACTTACGGTAATCGTCGCTGTTGCAAGCGAAAAACCGAGAAGCATTTTCGCCAGAATCTTGCCGGATTGAGACGACGATACGGGAAGGATTGTTCTGGACACTAAATCACTCTCTGCTTGCATTTACATTCTCGATGATCCGGCCGCCGCCTCCAGAAACGCCCGTTGGGTGGAGACTAAGGGCTTAGCGTTACCAATCGGTTTATGATGAACTTTTGGTTTCAGGTTTTTGCGCCATTTTAGCGACCATCAACAGCCGGCGCTGCGGGGCTGGCTGTATTCACCAGATGCGCCTTGATGAAGTCCTGCACGCTCGCATCCATGATCCGCCAGTCTCCAAGCTGGTTGCTGGAGAAACGATAGAGGACACTCAGGTCCTTGCCGACCTTGACGTCTCTCTGACAATCGCCGCTGGTTGCCTGGTCCGGCGATGGAGGCAGAATACAGCGTACCACGTAATCCGGCTGGTTAGGACGGGCAGCCGTCAGAAGCACTTCGTCATTGTAGCCGGCATCCGCACGCAGGCGATGCGCAGTCAGCCCGTAGGGGCCGGCATAGGCGTCGCCATCCATAATGTGCGAATAGATCGGCTCGAGCCGGCCGGACATGTCGCGCGACATCGTACTCTGGCTGAGCTGAAGGAAGATCAGGGAAGACGATTGTGAGATGTCATCGAATCGCAGGCGATCGGCTTCGGCATAGCCCTGCATTTGCGGCCAGGTGAGGTAGAGATCGACACGATCGGCTGCGCCATCGACCCGTTCGCTCGGGAAACGAATGGTGTTTGCCGTCAGGCGAAGCATATCCTCGCCGATCGTCACCGAAACAGGTCTCGTATCCGTCGTGTGGCCGGCCAGCGAAATCTTTTCGCCAAGCCAATGACCACCAACGGATATGCCGACGGTGAGGGCGGCCAGAACGGCGATGCCAGCCGTGAGCCGATAGACGAAGCCGCTTGATATCAGCGGCCGCTCTTCGATCATTGTGGCGGATGACGGAGAAGAAACCATGCCCTTGCCTTCATTTCCTTCCGCCCTGGAAACGATCCTCAACTCGATAAAGGATATATCCGCCGCGGCATCAGACTTTTGATGAGTCTTGTCGAGAAAATGATTGGCGCCTTGATGGTTAATGAAGCTTTAAAAATATGTCGGCAGACATTCTATTTCGGGTGCCTATCTGCACACCAATTGCCACTCGTCTTGAAATAGGCCGACAGTAACGAAAAGAGCCGTTCCCGGGACAGTGGGAACGGCTCAGAGGCACCGGCCTGGACAGAAGTCGGGGACAAGACCGGGCCTCTGATGTTGGTCACCGGCGCTAGGCCGCCGATGACCCTGTATCCTGCGGCTTTACTTCAAGCTGCCGACTGCGACGGCGCGACCGTCCTGTATCTTTACCCAGCGGGCCGGATCGTCAGCGGACTGGCGCTTGAGGAAGGTGTACTCGGTCTCCGACCAGAGCTTCACCTTGTTGCGCATGTTGTCGAGAACGAAGTCGCCGCGATCGGTGCGAACGGTCAGAACGGCATGGCCTTCGCCATTCGGCTGCAGCACGACGGTCATCAGGAGATCGGAGGGAGAGAAGCCTGCGTCGATCAACTGCTTGCGCTTCAGCAGCGCGAAATCCTCACAGTCGCCAGCAGTGGTCGGGATCGCCCACTTTTCCTCGACGCCATAGAGTTCCATGTCGGTCATCGGCTTGATCGTCGTGTTGACCGTGTAGTTGATCTTCAGGATCGTCTTCCAGTTATCCTGGTTGAGAATGATCGCTCCGGCATCGCCGCCGGCATAGGCGCATTCCCTAGGGTTCTGCTTGCAGAATTCGTAGTGACCGATCGGGGGAGCTGCGTCGCCGGTAATCGTCATGTTGGCAGGAGCAGCCTGCGCGAGGCCAAAGAAGCCGAGCGTGGCGAGTGCCAATGCGGCGCAGCCGCTGAGTACGAATTGAAAGTTCATGTCCCTGTCCCTTTTTTGTTGGGATCAGAATGACACTCATCATTTTATCTGACGCAAAATTACGTAGTCAAATTAAGGGCTTAATTGATTCAAATCCGGATCGAATTTTCATAAAACACGCAGAAAACTTGAAGCAATTTTTCGGCAAATTCGATTAAAATTTGAATGTTTCCGGTATCGGATCGTGGTCGTCGAAATGAAG
Source organism: Rhizobium sp. A22-96 (assembly GCF_053521805.1). Taxonomy (NCBI): domain Bacteria; kingdom Pseudomonadati; phylum Pseudomonadota; class Alphaproteobacteria; order Hyphomicrobiales; family Rhizobiaceae; genus Rhizobium; species Rhizobium sp. A22-96. The sequence continues at coordinate 1,078,826 of NZ_JBNWDQ010000003.1, read as the reverse complement.
TACCGCACTGTTTTGAAATGGTTTCCCGCCGATCGGATTCTTAACGGCAAGAGCGTCTCCAGGCTGGAATTCGTCCCAAAATGAAACATCGAATCTGCATGGCGGCTTCAATACGATGTCCAAAGGGGCTGAACAGGTGCGAAGCTGTGCCATTGCGAGAAAACGTGCTCAAAATATTTTTGAATATTTTATCGCTGGTTGAGCGTGCGAAGCGCATCGGTCACGCCGACGATGGCGATGGCCATATCCGAGGTTGCGAGCGAATGAGCGGCGCTGGGAACGATCACCAGCTTGGCTTCAGGCCATGCCTGCGACAATTCCCAGGCCGTAATGACGGGGGCCTCCAAATCGAGACGCCCCTGGATCATTGTGCATGGAATGCCGGCGAGCCGCTTGATGTCCCGCAAGATCTGCTCCTCCTCCAGCCAGGCCAGATGGTGAAAGTAATGCGCGATGATGCGTGCTCGCGCCGTTAGATAGCGTGGGTCGGACCAGCGCGCCGGCATGGTGGCACGAGGGTCGACTAGGATCGAGGCAGCCTCCCACTCATGCCAATCCTTTGCGGCCTTCATGTGGATTGCCGGATCCGGATTACACAGAAGGCGATAATAGGCCTCCACGAGATCGCCATCGCGATCCTGCACCGGCAAAGCCGCGCGAAAGCGCGCCCATTCCTCGGGAAAGAACCGGCCAAGGCCGCGATAGAGCCAGTCTATTTCCGATTGTCTCGTCATCGTGACACCGACAACGAGCAGAGATGCAACGCGATCCGGGTGGGTTTCGGCATAGAGGAGGGCAAGCGTGCAGCCCCATGAATTGCCGAATACGATCCAGCGCTCAACACCGAAGAGTTGCCTTAGCTGCTCGATATCGGCGACCGTATGCCATGTCGTATTGGCTGACATATCGATTTCGGGTTCGGATGCATGCGGTACGCTGTTGCCGCAGCCGCGCTGATCGAACTGGATGATTCTATAATGCTGCGGATCGAAATAGCGCCGTGTACTGGCGGAACTGCCGGAGCCTGGTCCGCCATGCAGCATGAGAACGGGCAGGCCTTCGGGATTTCCGGATTGCGTCCAGAAAACCCGCTGGCCGTCGCCGACATCCAGCAAGCCCTCATCATAAGAAACCAGGTCGGGATAGAGCATCTCGTCGTCACGCATCGAAGAGAAAGACAAGCGTCGCTATTTCAAGACGCTGCGTAACAAGAGCATGACAGTATCAGAGAAATTCGCGCAGGGTCTCGCGCGACTGCAGGGAGAGAAACTCGATTGCGACGCCTTCCATGAAGTGGCGGACGATGCGGCCACGCATGTTGCCAAGGCGGACCGCGGTGCCGATAGGCGGGCGAACTTCAAGATCGACTGCAGCCCCCGAAAGCGAAAGGTCCATGATGCGGCAGATATATTGCGTGCCGTCTTCAAGAGTAAGTTCGCTACTGGTGCTGCGCGGCGTCAGGCGATCGTGACGGCGATCTTCCGGCAGGCCGAGTTCATGCTTGTTGGCAAGCCACGTCAGCTGAGCTGCGAGCTTCTCGCGCTTCCGCTCGGTGGCGTTGATCGACATGCTGAAGCCGCGACCATCGACAGCAACAACATTGCCCTCAACACGGCCAAGATGATCGACATAAGCGATAACTCGCTCACCGGAGCATGGACGCCCCAAGCAGGTGACATACATGTCGCCGGGCGACATTTCTGTGACCAGGCACTCGTATTCCTCATAATTTGCCAGCATCAGGCGGCCCTGCATATTGATCGGAACCCGCTGAAAGGTCCGCTGATCGCCGCGCGCGCCATTGCCTGCAAATTGATTTGACCGAGTCGCATGGGCCGGCTGGAACAAATGCATGGAGAAGCTTCTTTAACCGATTGCGTCGACTGCAATATTTAGCCGAAACTTCTTAAGGTATGGTTGTCTTTCCCAAGGCATGACTTAGAGATGACGGCGAATTTTGTCTCGCGATGGTTCAATCTCGCCAGCATCTCGTGCAGCAACAGACCGATTTAGCTTCTTTCTCATCCACTCACCTAGGCCGATACTCTCCTGGGTTGGTAGAAGATCGCTCGGATCCGGATGGGGAGGCAAATCCAGGAGGCGGGCAGGGCGGTCGTAAAGGAGGCGGCTGCGATCGAGCGCCAGGAACTCGAGACGCTCGTTGCCGAGCCATGCCGAACGGGCAGCCGGCGTCAGACATCCCAGCAACCTGTCGGATGCGTTGTAGGAGGTTCGCAACGGCATCAGTACCAGTTCGAAGGTCATGCTGCGGCCGCTGATGCAATAACCCGTCGCGTTGATCAAGGCGGGAACGACATGTGTCATCACGCCAGCGGCGATGCGCACCGGGTCTTCCTGCTGGCTTCCGGCCCATAGTGCTGCAAAATTCTCTCCGCGAATCTCACGGCCCATGAGATTACAGATTGCCGTGCCGGCGAGGCGGAAACGTGGATTGTCGTCAGCAGTGTTCTCCAGGATAAACAGCTCAGGAAGAATATGGCTGACCGCCGATGGCTGTATCAGATTGCGCATGGGGGCATCCGTATCGCCACGGATCCGCTCCCAGTAGGTAAATAACTCGATGCTCGTTGCCTGGCGCATGATACGTCCGTGTCCCATTTTAGCTCAAATTCAAGGGCGTTCATCGCCCTCACATCAAGCCTTGCTAGTTTCGTGCCAGAGCCGGGCCGTTAGGGTTAATGAATGGTTTCGATTGCCTCGGGCGGCATCAAATGAAAGAAGCTTTTCATCACTTCACCAAGTGACCTTCAGCACGAACTTTCCGGGCGTGGGACAGGCTTTTCCAAGCCTATTCCGCAGAGAAGCGCCCGATGCGCCGCCCGGCATGACTGGGCGGCTTTTTTTTTGAGTTTTGCTGGGCTATGTGTCGGTCACATCTACAGAAAAGCAGAGCCAAGACATGGATGATGAACAGCTGCCGCGCCCAGAGCCGGAAGATCCACGGCCGCAGCAACGTGTTCCGGCTTTCAACCTGCCGCCGGTCATCCTCGCCAGCCTTGCTCTGCTGGTGATCGTCTTCGCGGTCATGAACATGCCGTCATGGTCGGACGACACATTGAACTGGATCTATTTCACCTTCAGCTTCATACCGGCACGGTACGCATTTTCGCTGTCGCAGCAGGGTCTCGAATGGCTTTGGACGCCGGTGACCTATTCGCTCTTGCATGGCGGCATCGAGCACATCGTTTTCAACAGCCTTTGGCTGATGGTCTTTGCAGCGCCGGTGGCTCGGCGCATCGGCACGTTGCGCTACGTGATTTTCTGGATTCTCTCGTCTGCCGCCTCCGCCTTCATGCATGCTGCCCTCTATTGGGGCGACCAGACATTGCTGATCGGCGCATCCGGTGTCGTCTCGGCGCTCATGGGCGCTGCCTGCCGTTTCGCCTTTCCGGCCATGGATGGCCGCCGGCGCTCCATGGGGCAAGCGCATCTGAACCTGCGCCTCACCATTCTCGCGTCACTGCGCAGTCGCACCGTCGTTGCCTATATCGTCATGTGGATTGCCGGTAATGCACTCGTTGCGTTTGGCATCACCCTTGCCGGTGACAGCTCGCAGCCAGTGGCCTGGGATGCCCATATCGGCGGCTTTCTCTTCGGATTTCTGCTGTTCGCGCTGTTTGATCGGCAACCAGTCACAGAAGTGCAGAAAGCCCCGCCGCTGGACGAATGAAGCTGTTGCTTTCTTGACGCCGCGGGCGCACCATTACCATCCGTCGGTCTTGGGATAGAGGAGATCGACTAGACCGACGGGCAGTGCGCCGGTTTGAGCTCCGGGGGTAGTTTCGGAACATATCGGACGCTTGAAGTGTTCACCATGCTTTCGAGATGGGAGGATCGAATGTCAGTTTCCGTAAAAGCCATACTTGATGCCAAAGGCCGCGACGTTGTTACCACCGGGGGTAACACCACCGTTGGCGAGGCCGCCAGGATACTCAACGAGAAGCGCATCGGCGCAATCGTCGTCGTTGGGGCAGGCGGCAAGATCTCGGGTATCTTTACCGAGCGAGATGTCGTCAATGCCGTTGCCAAGGATGGCGCGGAGTGCCTCGATAAGCCGATTGCATCGATGATGACGGCGAAGGTGCATCGCTGCAAGGAAGACACCACCACCGACGAATTGATGGAGCTGATGACATTGCGTCGCTTCCGCCACGTCCCTGTCGAGGAAAAGGGTAAGCTCAGCGGCATCATTTCGATCGGTGACGTCGTCAAATGGCGTATCCGCGAGATCGAACTCGAGGCCGAGCAGATCAAGGCCTATATTGCCGGGTGAGTAACGGCTCGCCGCTGGCGAAGCAATCGGCCCGGTGGGGTCGATTGCAACGACGAATGTGCCGAGCACAAAGCGAAGTACCGGAATTGCGCAGCATCAGTGGATGCCTTGCCGGTTTTTGGCGGATAGGCCCAATGGTCTGAAATTTTTCGACTTTACGCGCTACCGCGCATAGGCTTCCTGCATCCGGCGGATCTCGGTCAGTCTGGCCAGGGTTTCCTCGTAGCCGCGCTCGATCGCTTCACCTGCGCGATGAAACTCCGAAAGGCCGATGTCGCTCAGGCGCGGATGCAGCGCCAGGTCGGGTGGGTCTCCGGCCAGGCGCGCGCGGGCAATCCTGTCCTGGATAATGTTGAAGGCCTGCACCATGACGCCGGTCATGCCGAGTTTCGTGGCAGGCGCGTCTTCGCGGCGCAACAGGTCGCCATTTGGCGGGCCGACATTGTGTTTGATCACGGCGGATCGACCATAGAGATCGTAATGCAGGTTCACCCCGACCACGAGCGGCTGTTCATAGGTGCGGCACACAGAAACCGGTACGGGATTGACCAGCGCGCCATCGACCAGGGTTCGGCCGTTGGAGCGCACCGGCTCGAAAATGCCGGGCAGGGCGTATGACGCCCGGAGGGCCGTGATCAGGGAACCATTGGCAATCCAAACTTCGTGGCCGGTGTTCAGCTCCGCGGCAACGGCGACGAAAGGATGCTCGAGATCTTCGATCGAAAGCCCTTCGAGATGTTCCTGCATGCGCTTGGTCAACCGCATGCCGCCGAACAGGCCACTGCCGCCGATGGTCAGATCAAGAAGGCTTGCGATGCGGCGCATGGTCAGCGAACGGGCGAAAGCCTCCAGTTCGTCGAGCTTGCCGGCGAGATAGCAGCCGCCAACGAGGGCCCCGATCGATGTGCCGGCAATCATGCCGACAGCTATCCCGGCCTCATCCAGGGCGCGCAACACGCCGATATGCGCCCAGCCTCGCGCCGCACCGCCGCCGAGTGCCAGCGCGATCTTGACTTTCTTTGGGGGAGCGACGGTTGGAGGCGAATTGGATGTATCTTGCGAGGTGCTCAAACCGGTCGAGTTCTGTCCGCCGCTATGACGATTCAAACCCCAATTCAGCATTTGAAGTCTCCTCCGGAGCCTAATGTGCCCCCAGCAAAATACTGTCCCTTTTTCGTTTCCAAATCGTATATCGGTTGTAACTAATTAGCGCACTTCGCCAATAGGTCTAATGCTTGTAGACTTCGTCCGGATCGAAATGCAGGTGATCATCGACCACGCTCAGCATCGGCTTTCCGTCTTCCAGCTCGACAGTACGATAGAAACAGGACCGGCGTCCGGTGTGACAGGTGGCGTCATGCCCGGCGACGTCGACCTTCAGCCATATGGCGTCCTGATCGCAATCGGTACGGATTTCCTTCACCGTCTGCAGATTTCCGGATGTCTCGCCCTTCTTCCAGATTTTTCCGCGAGAACGGCTGAAATAGTGCGCCGTGCCGGTCTTGATCGTCAAGGCAAGCGCCTCGGCATTCATGTGTGCGACCATCAGCAGTTCGCCGTCATGCGCATCGGTTACGATTGCGGTGATCAAACCGCGATCGTCGAAACGGGGCGTGAAATCGCCGGCGTCTTCGAGCTCGGACTTGTCTTCGGAAGGCGCATTGAAAATCATATTCATTTCCGGCTCTTTCCTTGGAGCCCGGTTAGCGGCCCCGGACCATCGACATGAAACGTACTTGTTCAGCAGGGTCTGCCTTGAAAGCGCCGGTAAAGGTCGTGGTCAAAGTCGTCGCCCCCTGCTTCTGCACACCGCGCATGGCCATGCACATATGCTCGGCATCGATCATGACGGCAACGCCGCGTGGGCGGAGCGTATCGTCGATCGCATTGGCAATCTGCGCAGTCATGGCTTCCTGGGTCTGCAGCCTGCGGCCGAAGATTTCAATGACGCGTGCGATCTTCGACAGACCGAGCACGCGACCGTTCGGCAGATAAGCGACATGCGCCTTGCCGATGATCGGCACCATGTGATGTTCGCAATGCGAGAAGAATGGAATGTCGCGCACGAGGACGATATCGTCATAGCCGGCAACCTCCTCGAAGGTGCGGCCTAGTACATCCTCGGGGTTCTGATCGTAGCCGGCGAAAAGCTCGCGATAGGCCTTGGCGACACGAGCCGGCGTATCGAGTAGGCCTTCGCGCTGCGGATCGTCACCAGCCCAGCGAAGCAGAACGCGGACTGCGTCTTCGGCTTCCTTCTGCGACGGACGTTCGGATTCAACGACTTGCGGAAAATTCTTTACAATGGCGTCCATTACCTGTGGTTCTCCTACCCGCTTCGCGGATATCATCTGTCGGACTCGCCACTGGCATCCCCGAGATACGGAGATTGTGTACCTTTGGCGGGCTCCGGGGCGTTCTGGCTGGCGGACAAGCCTGCCGTCCTGCACGGTTTCCCATCAAACTTACAGAAGACCATTGCATTTCTATGGTCTTCGAACGACATACATATAGTATGGCATCGTTCCTGTGAAAGTGTCCTAAACGGACACGCTGTGTTTTTTATTACGCAACGCAACACAGGTGCATCGGAGCAAAATCGGTGATGGACGACATCTACAACAGCAAAATCCTGGAATTTGCCGGTAATATCGGCCTTATCGGCAGTCTTCCTGACGCCGATGCCAGTGCCCAGGCCCATTCCAGACTGTGCGGTTCTCGCGTAAAAATCTGGCTGAAAATGGACGGCGATGTGGTGACCGATTTTGCCCATGACGTCAAGGCCTGCGCGCTCGGCCAGGCGTCGTCTTCGATCATGGCCCGCCATGTCGTTGGAGCATCGGCGGAAGAATTGCGCCAGGCGCGCGAGGATATGCTCGCGATGCTCAAGGCTGATGGTGAGGGACCAAGCGGTCGCTTCGAGGACATGCGCTACTTGAAACCCGTCCGGGATTACAAGGCGCGTCACGCATCGACAATGCTGACATTCGATGCCGTTGTCGACGCGATCGGCCAGATCGAGGCGGAACGCCAGGGCGGAAACGCCAAAACGGCCGCAGCTGTCTGATCGAGGCTCAGTGCGATGTGTCAATTCTGTCTCATGCAGGACGACGATGAAGACGAGGGCGGCGCGGCGGCTCCGAAAAGCGCACGACGCAATGCGGAGCCACCCAACCGGATAAATCAATCACGCAACTATTCCGGCCCTTTCCGCAAGACGCCGGACCGCCTCTTCGGCATGGGCTTCATCCGCCTCTATCAGCTAACCTTGTCCGGCTTCATCGGCAATTCCTGCCGCCATATCCCGACCTGCTCGGAATATGGCTACGAGGCGATTGCCCGGCATGGTCTATGGGCCGGTGGCTGGATGACGCTGTTTCGGGTAGGGCGCTGCGGCCCCGGAGGCACAAGCGGGCTTGATCCGGTGCCCGATACATTGGAGAGCCGCTACCATTGGTGGGCGCCTTGGCGCTACTTCCGCCTCGGGCAGAAGGCCGCCTGACGACATGGCGATCTACGTCGCGCTGCTCTACAGCATCGTTCTCGGTCCGGGCCGCAGGGTTGTGATGGCCGATCTCAAGGCGATGGCGGAGGCGCTCGGCTTTCGCAACACCAGAACGCTTGTCGCAACTGGCAATCTGATTTTCGAAGGCGAGAGGCAGCCCATTGCCTCGATCGAGGCGAAGCTCGAAGCCGGCTTTGCCGCAACCTTCGGGAAACATGTCGATATCATCGTGCGCGACGCGGATACCTGGCTGAGGCTTGCAGAAGGCAATCCCTTTCTTGACGGGATCGGCAGCGAGGTCATCATTCGCGTCATGCGTCAGCCGCTTGAGCCTCAAGTCCTCGATATATTTGCCAGATATCGGCGGGACGAGCGCATCGCGATTGTCGATGGCGATCTCTGGATCGATTTCGGCCTCAAAGCCAGCGAGACGAAGCTGTTGTCGGCTCTGACGACAAAACGGCTTGGCATCGGAACGATGCGAAACTGGAACACCGTGCGTGGAATTCATGAAATGATTAGCCGCGCGAAAACAGCTCGCGTTTGATAAAAAAGCGGCGAGGTATACCCTTATTTTCATATTGATTGAGCAATAATCTCGGTCACAATTATGACGATGAACCTGGGTGGGAATGCGTTGAGTCAGGATATCTCAAAAGATCCTAAGCAGGAGCTGCAAGCAAAGATAGCGGCGGCCAACAGACGCGGTGAATTCCTCCTAATCGTATTGGGTACCGCATTCCTTGTCACGATCCTGGCTTGGGTGTTGTTCCATTACGAATTAAAGACCGCCTGTTACTTCCGCGACAATCCATTTCTCCGTGATCTGTGGCCGCCGAATGCTACCGCTTTGTCGCAAATGCAGAGCTTACCGTATTCCGAGGGGGATCAATGTACTTTCTTCGGTGTCAGGTCGATAGCGAGCCTAACCTTGCTCTTAGGTTTCACCACTCTTCTTACCTTTACCTTCAAGGCATTGGGGGGATTCAGAGTCAAGAAAGTACCCCTGATTTTTCCGGCTCTATTGATAGGTTTCGCTATATTTTTCATGTGGTTGGATAAGTTCGACAATTACTACGGCCCGCACGCTTGGCTTGGTTTCCACCCGAGTGATTCCATCAAAGCCGCAATCATTAAAAGTCTCCTCAGAATCTATTTCTACTACTGGTTGCTTTTCGTCTGGGTTGTTAGCCTCATTGGGTATTTTTTGGGGAAACAAGTTCCCAAGATTTCCTGATTTTGACACCAAAACCCCACTCGATTTCTACAGCCCTGAGACCCACTTTCCTTTACTAAATCATGAAAAGTCATTATCAGGCTGCGGTCGATCATCCGCAACTTGCGGATAATTGACCGCTTCCATAGAAACCACCCGCATTCGTTGGCGGGACTGGACAAGGAGAATATCGATGTCCCAATCCGTTTCCCTGACATTTCCCGATGGTTCCGTGCGCAGCTTCGCTGCCGGCACAACCGGTCGCGATGTCGCCGAATCCATTTCAAAGTCGCTGGCCAAGAAGTCGGTCGCCATTGCCATTGACGGCACCGTGCGTGATCTCTCGGATCCGGTAACTGACGGCAAGATCGAAATCATCACCCGCACGGACGATCGCGCGCTGGAGCTCATCCGGCATGACGCGGCACACGTTATGGCGGAAGCGGTTCAGGAACTGTGGCCCGGCACGCAGGTGACGATCGGTCCGGTCATCGAGAACGGTTTCTACTACGATTTTGCCAAGAACGAGCCCTTCACGCCCGATGATCTTCCGGTCATCGAGAAGAAGATGCGCGAGATCATCCAGCGCAATGCTCCGTTCACCAAGCAGATTTGGTCGCGCGAGAAGGCAAAGGAAGTCTTTGCAGCCAAGGGCGAGCGCTACAAGGTGGAGCTGGTCGATGCGATCCCTGAAGGTCAGGATCTGAAGATCTACTATCAGGGCGATTGGTTCGACCTCTGCCGTGGTCCGCATATGGCGTCCACCGGCCAGATCGGCACGGCGTTCAAGCTGATGAAGGTGGCCGGTGCCTATTGGCGTGGCGACAGCAACAATCCGATGCTGACCCGCATCTACGGCACGGCATTCGCCGAGCAGGCCGATCTCGACAATTATCTGCACATCCTTGCAGAGGCCGAGAAGCGTGATCATCGTCGCCTTGGCCGCGAAATGGACCTGTTCCATTTCCAGGAAGAAGGCCCAGGCGTCGTCTTCTGGCACGGCAAGGGCTGGCGCATGTTCCAGACGCTCGTTTCCTATATGCGCCGGCGGCTGCAGGGCGACTATCAGGAAGTCAACGCACCGCAGGTGCTCGACAAGTCGCTCTGGGAAACCTCCGGTCACTGGGGCTGGTATCGCGACAACATGTTCAAGGTCACCGTCGCCGGCGACGATACGGATGATGATCGCGTCTTCGCGCTGAAGCCGATGAACTGCCCAGGCCATATCCAGATCTTCAAGCATGGCTTGAAGTCTTACCGCGAACTGCCGATCCGCCTTGCGGAATTCGGCGCAGTACATCGCTACGAGCCCTCAGGCGCATTGCATGGCCTGATGCGCGTGCGCGGCTTCACGCAGGACGACGCTCACATCTTCTGCACCGACGAGCAGATGGCCGCCGAGTGCCTGAAGATCAATGACCTTATCCTGTCGGTCTATGAGGATTTCGGCTTCAAGGAAATCGTCGTCAAGCTGTCGACCCGTCCGGAAAAGCGCGTCGGCTCCGACGCGCTCTGGGACCGCGCCGAAAGCGTGATGATGGATGTGCTGAAGACCATCGAGGCGCAGTCCGAAGGCCGCATCAAGACCGGCATTCTGCCGGGCGAGGGTGCGTTCTACGGTCCGAAGTTCGAATATACGCTGAAGGACGCTATCGGCCGCGAATGGCAGTGCGGCACCACACAGGTCGACTTCAACCTGCCGGAACGCTTCGGTGCCTTCTACATTGACCAGCATTCGGAGAAGACCCAGCCGGTCATGATCCATCGCGCCATCTGCGGCTCGATGGAACGTTTCCTTGGCATTCTGATCGAGAACTTCGCCGGTCACATGCCGCTTTGGGTTTCGCCGCTTCAGGTCGTCGTGGCGACGATCACGTCGGAGGCGGATGCCTATGGCGAAGAAGTTGCCGAAGCGCTACGCGACGCCGGCCTCGACGTGGAGACCGACTTCCGCAACGAGAAGATCAACTACAAGGTCCGCGAACATTCGGTGACGAAGGTTCCCGTGATCATCGTCTGCGGCAAGAAGGAAGCCGAAGAGCGCTCGGTCAACATCCGCCGTCTCGGCAGCCAGGTTCAGACGGCTATGTCACTTGATGAAGCCATCGCATCGCTTACTCTCGAGGCCACGGCGCCGGATATTCTGCGCAAGCGGGAAGCACGGCGCGCCAAGGCCGCTGCTTAACGGCAAAATGATACCTGACGGCACTTTAAGGGTGCCGTCAGACAACTGACATAAATCTTTCATATAGTTTATAAATCAAAGCGTTGCTGCGGCCGCTGTACATCGCGCAGCTGAACGATAGGAGCGGGGCAGCCCGTCGCGCATTTGGATTTCAAAGAATTATCCTACGCCAATGAACGGGACCCGCGCATCAAGCGCTGGTTCATCCGCTCCATCGAAGGCCTGTCCGGCCGCGATCGTTATGCCCGACTTTATGATATCTGGCGTAGCGATATCGTCGGCAAGAGCGAGCGCGTCTTCGGTAAGATGCTCGATCTCATCGACGTGCGCCTGCTTGCCAAGGGCGAATGGCCTCCGGTCCAAATTCCCGACGCGCCGATCGTCATTGTCGCCAATCATCCCTTTGGCATCGGCGACGGGATCGCCGTCCTGGCGCTTGCCGAGCAGCTCGGCCGTCCGTTCAAGGTCCTGATCAACAACGAGTTGTTGAAGGTGCCGGAGATGCATGATTATTCGCTGCCCGTTTCCTTCGAGGAAACCAAGGAAGCGATGGCGATCAACATGAAGACGCGTCATGAAGCCGTTCGTCTGCTCAAGGAAGGCACGACGATCATCATCTTTCCCGCTGGCGGCGTCGCCACTGCGAAGAAGGGTTTTGGCCGCGCCGAAGACCTGCCGTGGAAGATATTTCCGGCTAAGCTGATCCAGGCGGCGCGCGCCAGCGTCATACCGGTCTATTTCGAAGGGCAAAACGGCCGGCTGTTTCATCTGGCGAGCCGCCTTTCGATGACGCTGCGCCTCTCATTGTTGATCCGCGAATTCCGGCGTCTGTCAGGAAGCACGATCACAGCGCATGTCGGTGCCCTGATGAGCTGGGAAGCGCTGAGCGAAGGAAGCGACCGCAAGGATATGCTCTCGAAGCTATACGGTGCCGTATTTTCGATGGCGCCACCGAGAAGGATGCTGCGGCGAAAGGCTGTCTGAGGGGCGAGATACTTCTGCCTGCTTTTGCGCTTCGATGGCGTAAAAGCAGCACTCAAGGCCTCAATCCATGCTTTCGCCTTCGTCGCCTCCGGCGGGTACCAGTTGCTCATATGTCGGCAATGGTTGTTGGGTGGAGGTCGCCGGTTGCGTCTGGGGGCTTTGGGTCTGGCGCATCTGCGGCATCTGGATCGGGAGCTGCTGGGCCGGTTGCTGGTCGTCGACTTCCTGCGGCTGCTGTTCCTTCATCAGCACTTCCACATCGGTGTTGGTGCCCGCAACGACGGTAAAGTCCCGCTGGTAGATCTTGTCCTTGTTGCGCGCCACCGCTGTGTAACGGCCCTCGGCAAGCACCATGGTCGGGAAAGCGCTCAGGCTTTCCCCGACGATATCGCCGGCGGAGGTCAGGATCGACCAGGCAGTATCGGCAATCGCTTCGCCGCCGGCGTCAGACACCAGCTTGAGCGTGATCTTTGCCGCCCGGTGCTGGATGGTCGCCTCCGTCACCTTGCCGGCTTCAACCTGAATATCGGCGCGTATGACTGCGTTGACGCTGCCATACTCCGAAACGATGTGGTAGGTGCCTGCGCTCAGGCCCACCAGCGTGTTCGGCTTGACGTCGGCCATGACAAGGCCGCGTTCGCCATCTTCCTTGGCCTCGCTGGAATAGATCGAGAAACTCAACTCTTTTGGCGGAATGCGGACATCGGATCCGGAAACGGCGTTCAGCACCATGCCGCCGGCATCAAGAACCATGGTTTGTTTCTGGGTATCGCCCGTTTCCGAGACGCTTAACTTCTTGGTCACGCCAGCGCGGCCGAAGGAGACATTGACGAAGTAGTCACCGGGCAGAAGATGGAAGGCGGCCGAGCCACCCTTCGAGCTTGCCACCAGCGGCAGCTTGCCGTCGGCGCCGGCAATCGGGCTGAAGACATACCAGGACAGGCCTTGCTGTTGCGGGCCGCTCTGCGGGGTCAGCTTCGCTTCAAGCCAAACGTCACGCAATGTGCGGGAGGGCGAATTTTCGCCGCCGGGCGCTACAAATGCGTTGAGCTTCGGCATCTTCACGCTGCCATCGAGCTGCTTGAACTCCTTGAAAGCCTCCTGCGCGGATGCGGTGCTATTGAGGCTCAGCAGGACGGCAAAAGCCGCGCTCAATCGGCGAGCGGATGAAATGCCTGACATGGGTTCCGAACCGATTGACTTCCGATAAAACACACGCCACTTCAAAACCAATGCGGTGGCAAATTCAAGACCCACATCCTCGTATCCGTAAAATGAGAGCAATCACTCAATGAAAACCGACATCAAGCTGATCGATTATCTCGCCGTGCGACGATCTATCCCTGCATTTCAAATGGCAGAGCCAGGTCCGGAAAAGGTCGAGATCGAGGAGATCATCCGATTGGCCTCGCGCGTGCCGGATCACGGCAAGATCGCCCCTTGGCGCTTCATCGTCTATCGCGGCGAGGAGCGTGCGCGCATCGGCGAAGAGCTGTTGAAGCTTGCATTGGAAGCCAAGCCTGATCTGTCGGAAGAAATGATCCAGGTGGAGCGCACCCGCTTCACGCGTGCGCCTGTCGTTATCGCCGTCGTCAGCAAGGCGGCGCCGCATGTCAAGATCCCGGAATGGGAGCAATTGATGTCGGCAGGCGCACTTTGCCTGAACCTGCTGATTTCGGCCAATGCTCATGGCTGGGTATCCAACTGGCTGACGGAATGGTTTGCCTATGACGAGCGCGCCTATCCGCTGCTCGGCGTCGCCCCGGGCGAGAAGGTCGCAGGCTTCATCCATATCGGCTCCTCGAGCTTCCCACCCGTCGAGCGTCCGCGTCCGGAATTGTCGGAAACGGTGACATGGGTCGGTGGCGGGGACGCCTGATGTTCTACACGACGGATACCAATCGTCACGGTCTGGCACGCGACCCCTTCAAGGCCATCGTCGCGCCAAGGCCGATTGGCTGGATCGGAAGCAAGGGCAGGGACGGTTCGCTGAACCTGTCTCCCTATTCTTTTTTCAATGCGGTCAGCGACCAGCCGAAGCTGGTGATGTTTTCGTCCGCCGGACGCAAGGACAGTGTTCGTAATGTCGAGGAGACCGGCGTGTTTACGGCCAACCTCGTCAGCCGCAACATCGCTGAAAAGATGAACCAATCATCCATCGCCGTACCCTATGGCGTCAACGAGTTCGAATTGGCCGGGCTGACTGCAAGGCAGGGCGAATTGGTCGATGCGCCCTATGTCGGTGAGGCCTTTGCGGTGCTGGAGTGCCGCGTCACCGAAATTCTGGAGCCGAAAGGTCTGGATGGCGAGGCTTCGGAAAACATCATGGTTATCGGCCAGGTCGTTGGCATCCATATTGATGAAACGATCATTCGCGATGGAAGGCTCGATATGGCGCTGGCAAGGCCGATCGCGCGCATGGGCTATATGGATTATAGCGAAGGCAGCGACGTCTTCGAAATGATACGCCCCAAGGCACCCTGACACATATCGCGCTCATTTTTCTTGGTTAATGAACAAGGTAAACGCCCCGTAAACCTTTGCCCGCTAAGGTTGGGAGCATGAGTTCGCGGGGCGGGAATCGCCTCGCCGATATCGAGGCGTAACGTGATCATAGAAGCATTCCTTCGCTGGGCCGAGACCGCAAAGGCAGACAACAGAGCCAGGGCAGCCAATGCCCTCGGCCGCGCCTATCTGCAATCGGACATGCCGAAGGAAGAGCGCGTGGCCGCCGAAATGGCGATGACCTACTTGCTCGATGATCCGTCACCGCGCGTACGACTGGCGCTGGCCGAAGCCGTCGCCCGCTCATCCGATGCTCCGCGCAACGTCATCTTGTCTCTTGCCGAGGATCAGCCCGAAATCGCCGGGCAGATCATCTTGTTTTCTCCGGTATTCACCGATGCCGATCTGGTCGATCTCGTGCTGCATGGCAGCGATGTGACGCGGATTTTGATCGCGTCGCGCGGGCAGGTGCCTCGGATGGCTTGTGCGGCCCTTGCGGAGATCGGCGGAGAGACCGAAATCCTCTGCCTTCTCGAGAATGACGGAGCATTGCTTTCGCAGGCTTCGCTGAAGCGTATCGCAGAGCGGCTAGGCGATTGTGCCGACATACGCGGCCTGCTTCTGTCCCGCGATGGCCTGTCGTCCGACATCCGGCACCTGTTGATGCGCCGGGTCGGCGAGGCGCTATCGGAATCGAGCCTCATCCAAACGGTTATCGGCGCCGGCAGGTTGCAGCAAGTGACCCGCGAAGCCAGCGAATCGGCGACCGTTGCCATCGCCGGATCTGCGCAACACGAACAGCTGCCGGACCTGGTCGAACATTTGAGGCAGAGCGGCTGGTTGACGCCTGCCTTCCTGATGCATGCACTCTGCTCCGGCAAGGTCGATTTCTTCGCCTGCGCCATCACCAATCTTTCCGGTTGCGACGAACGACGCACCCGCTCGATCATCTCCAGAGGCCGAGCTCATGCCATCCGTGCGCTTTATGAGAGCGCCGGACTATCCCGGGACATCAGCACCGTATTCGTGGAAGCAACGCTCACCTGGCGTGATGCGTCACGGGCGAATGGCGGAGCCATGCTCGAGAATGTCTCGTCTCTCCTAATGCGTAAATTCCGCCTGACGGAACAGCCGGCTGCGGCCACGCAGCTGCTCGACATGGTGGAGAAACTTGCGAATGCCGAGCGGCGACAGGCCGCCCGAGGCTTCGCCGCACTGGCGACCCTCGCCGCCGCGTGATATCCAGCGACAGTCTTCACCGAGGTGTATCTTGCCGCTGTCTATCGCTGTTGAATCTCCCCGCCAGGATGGCGTTATCCGCCTTCTCAACATGTCGGATGCCTATGCGGAATCGCTTTATCCGGCCGAGAGCAACCACATGCTCGACCTTGCTTCGCTGGAAAAGCCTGAGGTGACGTTCTGGGTTGCGAGAATCAACGATGATATCGTCGGGTGCTGCGGGCTGGTGGAAGCAGGCGACGGCACCGCGGAAATCAAACGCATGTTCGTGGATCCCACTGCCAGAGGGCTTAGCGTTGCGCGCAAGCTGATGGAGACGCTCGAAACAACCGCATCCGAAAAGCGACTTGAAGCCATCCGCCTGGAAACCGGCATATATCAGCCGGAAGCGATCGCCCTCTACAAAAGGTTCGGTTATGTGGAGATTGCCGCCTTCGGCAGCTACCAGCCAGACCCGCTCAGCCTTTTCATGGAGAAGAGGCTGGCTCTGACCTAGGGACGCGATCAGCGTTCGGAACTGTGGGGCCGCGCAATTGCAGCTCCGGCTCTTGCGCATGCTGCTCTTCCGTCAATTCCGCCTCGCGAATCCATTCGCGCCAGATGGCGACGATGATTGCCATCAAGACCGGGCCGATGAAGAGACCGAGGAAGCCCATGGTCTTTACGCCGCCGACGAGACCGAAGAACGTCGGCAAAAAGGGCAGCTTGATCGGGCCGCCAACAAGCTTCGGGCGAAGCGTCTTGTCGACGATGAAGAGCTCGACCGTGCCCCAAATAAACAAGGCAATACCCGCCCAAAGCGAGCCGCTGGCGACGAGGTAAATCGAGACAAGCGACATGGACAGCGGCGCGCCACCCGGGACGAGGGCCATCACGCCCGTGAGAACGCCAAGTGTGATCGCAGATGGTGCACCGGCGATCCAATAGGCCACACCGAGCACAATGCCTTCACCGATGGCGATCAGTGTCATGCCCATGACGGTGGAGCTGATGGTGGCCGGCACGACGCGGGAAATCCGTTCCCAGCGGTTCGGAAGGATGCGTTCGCCAAGGAGATCGACCTGGCGCACGAATGTCGAGCCGTCACGATAGATAAAGAATAGGGCGATCAGCATGAACAGCAGGGTCAGGACGACATGAAACGCGTTGCCGCCTGCCGCCAGGACTGCCCTGTAGATGTTGCCGATATGCGCGCCGCTGACCAGTTGCGCCAGCTCGCCGATCGAGCCCGGGCTGCCGACATATTGCGTCCATTGTTCGCCAAGCCATGGGCCGACGACAGGCAAGGCCAGGATCCATTCTGGCGTTGGCGCGCCTTCCCGGTTGACATGAACGGCCCAGCCGAACCATTCGCGCACTTCGCCGGCCATGTAGATGGCCGACAGCACGATCGGCAGGACGAGAAACGTCACGATGAAGACAAGGGCGATGGTGGCCGCGAGCGTCGTATTGCCGCCGGTGCGGCGCAGCAGCTCGCTATAAAGCGGCCAAGTGGCGAAACCGATCACCGCTGCGGCTAAAACCGGAACAAGAAAGCCGTAGAAGAAATAGGCGCCGGCAATGGCAATCAGAATTAGCAGCCAACGCGCAGCGGAGATGGATGGAATAAGCGGCATGCGCGCATGCGCACTAGACCCCAGCCAACGGTGCTCCTTCGGCTTCTGACGTTCAAATACACCCACCGGACTTACTTTGCCCCTCTTCAACTAGATCCACCCGGTTATGGGGTACGATCTAGGCTCTTTCAAGAGCAACGCCCTGAAAGCCTCTTTATTCCGATGCCGTGACAATAACACGACTGACGTAAAGATAATAACAAGGCGTCAGGAGGGGCGGCGGATCACCTTGAATGCGAAAAACTGGGTCTTTTGCATCGGATTGAAGTTGTTGTCGGCGACAAGGATCAATACATCCGTGCCGTCCTTGGCCTTGCCGAACGCAATGCCTTCGATGTTGTCAGGGGCAAGGCCGAGAGCCCGCAGATCCATGATCTGGGCCTTGCGCACCGGCACGATACGCTGATCCGTCTTCGCCAGGGAAGGGATGTTCGATACGTCGGTTGCGCCGTCCAGATCAAACATATTGATCACGATAGTATTGCCGATGCCCTGCGCGTAGCCGCGTTCGATCGCGAGCAGGTGGCGGTCGTCAAGTCCGAGGATCTCCGACAGGCCGGAATCGTTCCAGCCGCTTGCGGTGGGCGGTGCCTGCGGGATTGGCGAGATCGGATAGACATATTGCGCCTTCTGCTCTCCGGTCGCGACGTCATAGCGGATGAGACGGGCCAGCGCGCCGCCGGTGAGCGTGGCGATCTGTCCATCCTGATAGAGCGCCGATTCCGTGCCGACGATCAGATCTCCACTGGAGAGAAAAGCCAGGCCTTCGAAGGCGAGATTGTCACGGATGCCAGTGCTCTTGTCGGCGGTGGGCGCGAATCCATCCGGCAATGAAAATTCGCGCATGAAGCTGCCGTCTCGGTTGGCGATGCGAACGAAGGGCGGCAACAACGCCTTGCCGTCGCCTTCACTGCTCCAATAGATGCCATCCCTGCCCAAACGAATGGATTCCGCATCCACCTTTTTCGTCGCGAAAGGCTGGCCGTCTTTATCCTGCAGCGTGACATGATCGAGAACAACTACGCCTTTCAGGCCGTCGCCGCTGACGTCGATATCCAGGTGGTAGAAGCGGGCCGGCGCCTTTTCGGAGCGGTCGTCGCTGATGGAAATATAGCGGCCGGTGGCCGGATCAAATTCGATGCCCGAGAGGCCCCCGACTTCGACGCCATTTTCGGTGAAGCCTGTCGGAATATCATAGCTGCCGAGATAGGAGAGGCTGATGCCGGCGTTGCAGTCGCCAAAGGGGCAGGGCACCTCGATGGTTGTGCCGATGTCTGCAGCGTGAACGGGAAGGCCGAACAGCAAGGCAGCGGCAAGAGCCGACAAAATGGGCTTCAACATGGCGATATGGTCAATCCGAGCGGTTAAATGGCGACATTCAAGCTAATGCCGCCATCTATGCATCCGTCCATGACGCGCTCGTAACGAATATCCGACAATCCGATAAAATATCGGGGATAGTGCCGGGCAACGGCAACCCGTTGCGGTTGTCAGATATCCAGATCCTCGGCGAAGGCCGCACGCTCCTGAATAAAGCGGAAGCGGGCATCGGCCTTTGTGCCCATGAGATTGTCGACTGCATCGCGCGTGCCCTCGAAATCGACCTCGTCGATCTCGACGCGCAACAAGGTCCGCTTGGACGGATCCATCGTCGTTTCCTTGAGCTGCGCGGGAAGCATTTCGCCCAAGCCTTTGAATCGGCTGATCTCGAGCTTGCCTTTGCCCTTAAACTCCGTCTCCATCAGCTCCAGCCGATGCGCGTCGTCGCGAGCATAAATCGATTTCGACCCCTGCGTGATCTTGTAGAGCGGCGGAACGGCCAGGAAAAGATGGCCACCGCGGACCAGCTCCGGCATTTCCTGATAAAAGAATGTAATCAGCAGCGAGGCGATGTGAGCACCGTCGACGTCGGCATCGGTCATGACGACGATGCGCTGATAGCGAAGGTCTTCTTCCCGGTATTTCGAGCGCGTGCCGCAGCCCAGCGCCTGGATCAGATCGGCGATCTGCTGGTTGGCCGAAAGCTTTTCGCGGCCGGCGCTGGCGACGTTGAGGATCTTGCCGCGCAGCGGCAGGATCGCCTGATTCATGCGATTGCGCGCCTGCTTGGCAGAGCCACCGGCCGAGTCACCCTCGACTAGGAAGAGTTCGGCGCCGGCGGCGGAGTTCTGCGAGCAGTCCGCGAGCTTGCCGGGCAGGCGCAGCTTGCGCACGGCGGTCTTGCGGTTGACTTCCTTTTCCTTGCGGCGGCGCATGCGCTCCTCAGAGCGCTCGATCACCCATTCCAACAGCTTTTCGGCTTCGGTCGGATTATCGGTAAGATAGTGGTCGAAGGGATCGCGCAGAGCGTTTTCGACGATGCGCTGCGCCTCGACTGTCGCGAGCCTGTCCTTGGTCTGGCCGACGAATTCCGGTTCGCGGATAAAGATCGAGAGCATGCCGACGCCCGATATCATCACGTCTTCCGTGCTGATATTGGCGGCGCGCTTGTTCTGCGTCAGCTCGGCGTAGCTCTTCAAACCCTTGGTGAGCGCGATGCGGAACCCGGCCTCATGGGTGCCGCCTTCAGGTGTCGGGATGGTGTTGCAATAGGAATGGATCTGCGGATCGCCGCCGTACCAGGTGATCGCCCATTCCAGCGAACCGTGGCCGCTATCCTTCTCCGTCTTGCCGGCGAAAATCTCCCGGGTAACGGTGAACTCGTTGCCCATCGTCGCCTTGAGATAATCTTTCAAGCCGCCAGGGAAATGGAAGACGGCTTTCTCAGGAACATCGGAACCCTCCGGCGCCAGTTCCGGATCGCAGCTCCAGCGAATCTCGACGCCGCCGAACAGGTAGGCCTTGGAGCGCGCCATGCGGAAGACACGGGCCGGCTCGAAGCGGGCATGATCGCCAAAGATCTGCGGATCGGGATGGAAGCGGACCCGGGTGCCGCGGCGATTATGGACATCGCCCAGTTCTTCAAGGCCGCCGACCGGCACGCCGCGCGAAAAGCGCTGGCGATAGAGCTTGCGATTGCGGGCGACCTCGACTTCCAGATCATCCGACAGCGCGTTGACGACGGAGACGCCGACGCCGTGCAGACCGCCCGAGGTCTCGTAAGCCTTGCCATCGAACTTGCCGCCGGCATGCAGCTTGGTCATGATCACTTCGAGCGTCGATTTGCCCGGTACCTGCGGATGGTTTTCCACCGGGATGCCGCGACCGTTGTCGGTGACGGTCAGATAGCCCTGCCGGTCGAGATAGACCTCGATGAAATTGGCATGGCCGGCAACGGCTTCGTCCATCGAATTGTCGATGACTTCGGCAAAGAGATGGTGCAGCGCCTTTTCATCCGTGCCGCCGATATACATGCCCGGACGCATGCGGACCGGCTCAAGCCCCTCAAGAACGCGGATCGAGCTCGCGCCATATTCTTCGGCTGAAGATGTCGTCGGCGCCGCGCGCTGCGGCGTCGCTGCCACAGGCTTTTCAACTTTCAGGGCGGGCTTTTCCGTGACCTCCGGCTTAGGGGCGCTAGGCAGTCCGGAGAAGAGATCGTTGCTGTTATCCATAGAATTTCAAGCTGCTCAGATTTGTTCTGGTGGGGCCAGACCCCTTTTATTATCGCATTTGCGGCCGCTATTCGCGAATCACCGTGATTCTGCCAGAAACGGCACACAAGAGCGATGGCGCCCCACGACGGGGCAGATTTATAAAGAGATTTGCGTTGCCGGGTGACGAATGGCAAGCCCGATGGCCGATCGGAGGAAGTGTCCGCATGCGAATGTCCACAGCTCATTTGCCTATCCTGGCCGCGATATCAAGCTTTCTGCTGCTTGCGGCCGCTTCCAGCGCCGATGCGGAGATGTTGAAGCCCTTCAAGGACGAGCTCTTTTCCAGCCAGACCGTCCTCGAGAGTCATGACAACGGCGCGTTCCAGACGATCGATTATCAGGAGATGCGGGATATCAACGGCCGTGACCAGATCCCGGAAAAGCGCGTCAAGCCGGCCTATGTCGACACGGGCGTCCGCTGGAAGGCGCAGGAAGACGAGACCCTGCAGCTCGGCGATCGCAAGATCGATGTCACGCGGATAGGGCCGGCATCGAAGCAGGCCTTCACCGTCATTTTCATCCACGGTCGTGGTGGCGACCGCCGGCTCGGCTCCAACGACTATACGTTCGGCGGCAACTTCAACCGGCTGAAAAACCTCGCCTACGCAAACGGCGGCACCTACTATGCGCCGAGCGTCAAGAGCTTCGACAGCAACGGCGTCGCCGATATCGCGGCGCTGATCCGCCATTCCTCCGAGCAATCCGGCGGCAAGCCCGTCATTCTGACTTGTGCCTCGATGGGCAGCTTCATCTGCTGGGGCATCACCCGCGATGCTGAAAGCGTCAAACGCCTGAAAGGGATGGCAATTCTGAGCGGCGTCACCGATCCGGATTTTACGAAGAGCGCCTTCTACAAGGCCAAGCTGCCGCTTTGGTTTACGCATGGCAGCAAGGACCCGGTCTATGCGGCAACCGACCAGCAAGCCCTGTTCGAGAAGCTCTACAAGGCGCATTACCCGACGCGGTTCACGCTTTTCGAAACCGGAAATCATGGAACGCCAGTGCGGATGACCGATTGGCGCAGGGTGCTCAACTGGATCGCTGATCCACAAGCCTCCTGAAACATATCAGCCAATTCGACTTATTTTCCGGATAAGCATCTTTCAAACGATTTGAACCGGTTTCGACCCCTTTCCATAACTTTCCTTTCCTCCACAGTTTTGTTAGTCCGGCAGATGGATCAAGGGGGAGAAGTTCGGAATGACGAAGACTGTACGGCCGCTTCTGGCCGGAAACTGGAAGATGAACGGCACGCGGGCGAGCCTGGATCAGATCAAGGCGATCGCGGACGGCGTCAAGACGCCGCTATCGGAGAAAATCGATACGCTGCTTTGCCCTCCGGCCACCTTGCTCTATGTCGCGACGGCGCTCTGCGACGACAGCCCGCTGGCGATAGGCGCCCAGGATTGCCACCAGCAGGTCAGCGGCGCACATACCGGCGATATCTCGGCCGAGATGGTTGCGGATTGCTTCGGCACCCATGTGATCGTCGGCCATTCGGAGCGTCGCCGGAACCACGCGGAAAGCGACATGCTGGTGCGTGCCAAGGCGCATGCAGCCCATGAAGCGGGCTTGACGGCCATCATCTGCCTTGGCGAAACCGCCTATGAGCGCAACAGCGGCCAGACCCTGGATGTGCTGAAGCGCGAACTGGCCGGCTCCGTTCCGGACGACTCGACGGCAGAATCGACCGTCATCGCCTACGAGCCTGTATGGGCGATCGGCACCGGTCAGGTTCCGACCCGCGAAAATGTCGAGGAGGCCCATGGCTTCATCCGTTCCGAGCTTGTCGAGCGCTTCGGCAAGCAAGGCGCCAAAATGAGAATCCTCTACGGCGGATCGGTCAGCGGCGCTAATGCGCGGGACCTTCTCGATGTTCCCAACGTCAATGGTTTGCTTGTCGGAGGTCAAAGCTTGAAAGCGGTCGATTTCCTCGCCATTTATGCCGCATTCGAACGGCAGTTCGCCTAAAGACCGGCTTGTCCGGAATTCCGGCCTCAAAAGGGCTTGGAATAGGCGAGAGCCTCATGTAAAGAGCCGCGAGCTTTTCTTTTTGATGCCCGCATGCGGGCAGGACTGGACCTATGCAAACCGTACTGCTTGTCATCTATCTCATGATCGTTGTCGCCCTCATCGGCGTGGTGCTGATTCAGCGCTCCGAAGGCGGTGGCCTCGGCATCGGTGGCGGATCGGGCTTCATGTCCGCGCGTGGTACGGCCAATGCGCTGACGCGCACCACGGCCATCCTGGCGGCGCTGTTCTTCGTACTGGCGCTTGGCATGAATGTTCTGTCGCGCTTCGAATCACGCCCGACCGACATTCTGAACCGTATCCCGAGCACGGCGGGCCAGGGTAACGGCATTCTCGACTCGCTCGGCGGCCAGAAGGGTGCTGCTCCGGCGACGACTCAGCCGAAGCCAGCCGACAATAGCGGCGTTCCGAACAGCGGTGCCGTCGCTCCGCAGTCGCAGGCGACGCCGCCCGCAACGACGAACCAGCCGGCAGCTGCAACGGCCACGCAGCCGGCTCCGGCCGCTACCGGTCAGCAGACCGCGCCGGCGGCTACGACACCTGCGCCAGCCCAGAGCGGCGGCGAAGTCCCGACCGGCAAGTAAGCCAGGTCGGCCAAGATCATCCCCGGCAGGTCCTTGGATCTGCCGGTTTTGTTTTGTCGATATTCCGTCTTCTGTGTCCAAAATTCCGGAAACGAATTTTAGGGCTAGCGGAATCATTTGTTAAAAGGTATCCGGTGACTCCCATGGCGCGATATGTATTCATCACAGGCGGCGTGGTTTCTTCCCTCGGAAAAGGAATTGCGGCTGCGGCTCTCGGAGCGTTGTTGCAGGCTCGTGGTTATCGAGTCCGCCTTCGCAAACTCGACCCCTATCTGAACGTGGATCCGGGCACGATGAGCCCGACCCAGCACGGCGAGGTCTTCGTCACCGACGACGGTGCGGAAACCGACCTCGATCTCGGCCATTACGAGCGCTTTACCGGCCGCTCGGCCACCAAGACCGACAACATCACCACCGGTCGCATCTACAAGAACATTATCGACAAGGAACGCCGCGGCGACTATCTGGGCGCCACCGTTCAGGTCATTCCGCACGTTACGAACGAGATCAAGGATTTCGTCATCGAAGGCAATGACGACTATGATTTCGTCATCTGCGAGATCGGCGGCACGGTTGGCGACATCGAAGCCATGCCGTTCATGGAAGCGATCCGCCAGCTCGGCAACGACCTGCCGCGCGGCACCGCGATCTACGTCCACCTGACGCTGATGCCTTATATTCCGGCTGCCGGCGAGCTGAAGACCAAGCCGACACAGCATTCGGTCAAGGAACTGCAGGCACTCGGTATTCATCCCGATATCCTGCTCGTGCGCGCGGATCGCGAGATCCCCGAAGCAGAGCGTCGTAAGCTCTCGCTGTTCTGCAACGTCCGTCAGTCGGCCGTCATCCAGGCACTCGACGTCGCAAACATCTATGACGTGCCGATGGCCTACCACAAGGAAGGGCTCGACAACGAGGTTCTGGCCGCCTTCGGCATCGAGCCGGCGCCGAAGCCGCGTCTCGATCAGTGGGAAGAAGTCTGCAATCGCATCCGTACGCCGGAAGGCGAGGTGACCATTGCCATCGTCGGCAAGTACACCGGCCTCAAGGACGCCTATAAGTCGCTGATCGAAGCGCTGCATCACGGCGGCATCGCCAATCGCGTCAAGGTCAATCTCGAATGGATCGAATCCGAGGTCTTCGAAAAGGAAGATCCGGCGCCCTATCTCGAGAAGGTTCACGGCATTCTCGTGCCCGGCGGTTTCGGCGAGCGCGGTTCGGAAGGCAAGATCCTTGCGGCCCGTTTCGCACGCGAGCGCAAGGTGCCGTATTTCGGCATCTGCTTCGGCATGCAGATGGCTGTCATCGAAGCGGCCCGCAACCTGGCCGGCGTCGAACATGCCTCATCGACGGAATTCGGACCGACCAAGGAGCCTGTCGTTGGCCTGATGACCGAATGGCTGAAGGGCAACGAGCTGCAGAAGCGCACCGCAGCTGGCGACCTCGGCGGCACCATGCGCCTCGGCGCCTACAAGGCAGCTCTCAAGAAGGGCACGAAGATTTCGGAGATCTATGGCTCGACCGATATCTCCGAGCGCCATCGCCACCGCTATGAAGTCAATGTAGACTACAAGGACAAGCTTGAAGACTGCGGTCTCATCTTCTCCGGCATGTCACCGGACGGCATCCTGCCGGAGACGGTCGAATATCCGGATCATCCCTGGTTTATCGGCGTCCAGTATCACCCGGAACTGAAGTCTCGGCCGCTGGAGCCGCATCCGCTGTTCTCCAGCTTCATCGAAGCTGCGACGGAGCAGAGCCGCTTGGTCTAAGGCCGGAAAATCGCTTGCGGTAGTCGCTCGGGCTGACCGCAAGCTTTTCCCTGAAATGATGACGCATGGTGGCGAGCGACCCGAACCCGCTCGCCACGGCCACGTCATCGAGCGAAATGGCCGCCTGCCTTTCCAAAAGGTCGCGAGCGCGCCTTAATCTCTCGCCCAGCAGCCATTCCCCCGGAGACATGCCTGTGGTCGCTTCGAAGCGACGCTGGAAGGTTCGCGTGCTCATGCCGGCTCGCGTCGCGAGCGCTAATATCGGCTGCTCCTCCTGCAGACGTTCGCGCATCCATTCGAGCAATGGCCCCAATCGAGCGCCCTCGCGCTGCCTGAGAACAGGTGTCTCGATATATTGGGCCTGACCGCCCTCTCGATGTGGGGGCACCACAAGCCGACGGGCGACGCTGTTGGCGGCATCAGGTCCGAAATCCCGGCGCACGACATGCAGGCAGAGATCGATGGCCGCGGCACTTCCTGCCGCCGTCAGCACGCTGTCTTCATCGACATAGAGAACATCGGCATCGACTGAAATATCCGGATAGCGCGCGGCTATGGAATCCACATAGCGCCAATGCGTCGTTGCCTTTCGGCCAGCGAGCAATCCTGCGGCAGCAAGCACCGCTACGCCCGAGCATAAAGACATGATGCGCACGCCACGGCGACTGGCCGCCTGCAACTCGGCAATTAGCGGGGAGGGGACAGGTGTCCCAATCCCGCGCCATCCGGGCACGATAATCAGATCGGCATCGGCAATCACTTCCAATCCGTGATCGACCTGCACCGTGAGGCCGCCGGCAGCCCGCAACGGACCATCCTCGATCGCGCAGGCGGAGAATCGATACCAGTCGTCCCCCATCTCAGGCCGCGAGAGGCCGAAGATTTCATGGGCGACGCCGAATTCGAACGTGCATAGCCCGTCATAGACGAGCGTGACGACATGCGGACCGAGAAGATTTGGACTGTGAGAGTTTGGCATGATTTTGACGCTATATGGCATTTCGGCCAATTTCAACTGTCGAACCGCTCGGGCATGAATGCAGCGAACCAAAGAAGGAGCGTTCCATGTCCCTAGTCAGTGAAATCCCTGCCGCAGATCCGCAGCTCGTTGCCGAACATTATGCCCGCAGGCTCGCCTTCGAGACCGATTGTTCCGATGTGCAGCAGGCCATGACATCAGGCAACGCGGATTTCGTCCTCATCGATGTTCGCGGTCCAGCCCTGTTTCAGGAGCAGCATATTCCCGGCGCGATCAATCTGCCGCATGGCAAGATGACGGCGCGAAAGATGGCGGAATGGCCTGAGGATACACTGTTCGTGGTCTATTGCGCCGGTCCGCATTGCAACGGCACCGACAGGGCCGCCTTGCGGCTCGGCACGCTCGGCAAACGCGTGAAGGTGATGATCGGCGGCATTACCGGCTGGGCAGACGAGGGCCATCCCTTCGAAAGAGGATGATGCAACAACAATGCAAGCCTGGCTCATGCCGGGCTTGCCCAAATTTGCAACACTGCGAAAAACTTCGGCATCTACGTCATTTGACTGTCGCGTCCTCACCGTTTCCGTGGCACCGTACGAGTAAGCATAACGGGAACAAAAGTATGATCCTCAATCCATTTGACGATGGCGTCGAGCGGCCGAAAGCCAAGATCGCCTTCACTTTTGCACTTTTGATTATTTTCAACATTGTTGCCTGGATCTGGGCCTGGGTCGCCTTCTCGGACAGGCCGTCGCTGCTCGGCATTGCGTTTCTGGCCTATATGTTCGGCCTTCGTCACGCCTTCGACGCCGACCATATCGCCGCCATCGACAATGTCGTGCGCAAGCTCATCCAGGAAAAGAAGCAGCCCTATGCTGTCGGCTTCTTCTTCTCCCTCGGTCACTCCTCGATCGTCCTCATCGCCTCGATCCTGATTGCCGCGACGGCCGCCGCGATGCAGAGCCAACTCGATTCGTTTCATGATGTCGGCGGTGTCATCGGCACCACCGTATCGGCGGTCTTCCTGCTTCTGATCGGTATTGCCAATCTCTTCGTGCTCAAGGGCGTCTGGTCGGCCTTCAAGCGTGCGCGGAGAGGCGAGAGGATCGCCGATGAGGATCTGGATACGCTGCTTGCCGGTGGTGGCCTCCTGGCGCGCATCTTCCGGCCGATGTTCAAGGTCGTGACCCGCTCATGGCACATGTATCCGATCGGCTTCCTCTTTGGCCTCGGTTTCGACACCGCAACCGAGATCGGGCTTCTCGGCATTTCCGCCGCCCAGGCCGCGCAGGGCATGTCCTTCTGGACCATCCTGGTTTTCCCCGCACTCTTCACCGCCGGCATGTCGCTGATGGATACGCTCGACAGCACGCTGATGACCGGCGCCTATGGCTGGGCCTTCGTCAAGCCGATCCGCAAGCTCTGGTACAATATGACGATCACCGCCGCTTCCGTCGTCGTCGCCATCTTCATCGGCGGCATAGAGGCGCTCGGGCTTATTTCGGACAAGCTCGGTCTCGAAGGCGGATTCTGGCGCTTCATCGGCGAACTCAACGACAATCTCGCCAATTTCGGCTTCGCTGTCGTCGGTATTTTCCTGTTGAGCTGGCTGATTTCAACGGTGCTTTATAAGGCGCGGGGCTACGACAACTTGCAGATCAACCATCCCTGACGCATCATCACCGCCAAGTATCTGGAATGCCGTGACTGGACATCCTCGTCTTCGGCCCCAGTTATAGGTGATGAGGGCCAAAATGATGATTCAAATGAGTAATTTTCTCGGCGCGGCGCTGGCAACGGGCCTTCTATGCCTCGTCGGCGCCGGCACGGCTTCTGCCGAATCCACCGGGAACTGCTCGCTTCAACCGACTGTCAGCACCGAACGCCAGACGTTAAATTGCCAGCCGGGGCTCAGCATTACCATCGAGCGCGGCGCACATTACCGTCTCGCGGACCGCAATCATGATGGGCAGGTGGATGCGCTGGTGCTCAGCGGCAAAGCAGCCTTGGTCGATGTCGACAGCAGTCGCGTCAAAGGCGGATTCGAGGTGGTGACGCCGCAGGCAATCGCCGCCGTTCGTGGCACGCGGTGGGCGGTCGATGTGAAGGCCGGCAAGACATCCGTACTCGTCCTGCGCGGCCGTGTCGCGGTCAACAAAGTATCAACCGGGCAGGGCGTCACGCTCGGCCAGGGACAGGGCATCGATGCCGACAAGGGCCGCTCGCCGTTGCGTGTCATACCCTGGGCACCGCAGCGCATCAGCGCATTGATGACCCGTCTCGGCCAGTGAGATCCTGAGCCGATGCGCAGACCGCCGCTGCAGACGCTGATAGCGCTTGTCCTGACTGCTGTCTGGGGCCTTGGCCTCGGCATTATGAACCTGCATGGCGATATCCCGTTTGTCGACGGCGCCGAGGCGACCCTGACGAATCTGAGGGATACGATCGGCGGCAGCCGCCAGCCGCCCGACATCGTCACCATCGTCGCTATCGACGACGAGACGTCGCGTGTGGCCGGACATTACCCGCTTCCCCGCAACACACTTGCCAAGGTGGTCGACGCCATCGCGGCACTGGGACCAAAGGCTATCGCGCTCGACATGCTCCTGGTCGATCCCGGAGATGAGGCCGGCGATGCGGCGCTGGAGCAATCGCTGAAGCGGACCAATGCCGTCCTGGCCGCCGCCGGCATTTTTCCTGAAAGCCGCCAGCGCGTTACCGATGACAGCAAGGAGCCTCTCGCCCGCGTGCCGAGCGCACTGCAATTTCTGGAGCCAGAGGAGAGATTCGCGGGTGCCGCAAGCACCGGCGTCGTCAACGTACAGACCGACAAGACGGGGACGCCGCGATTCGTGCCGATGCTGTTTCGTAGCGGCGAACGCATCGAGCCGTCGTTTTCGATGCGTGTCGTTTCAGCGGCCACCGGCGAACAGCCGGTGGTCATCTCGGACCGCATAAAGATTGGTGGCCACTCCGTTTATACCGATACCGGCTATCTGATGCCGCTTTCGTTTTATGGGCCGCGCGGCACGATCCGCACCCTCAGCGCCAGTGCTGCGCTCAGCGGTCAACTGCCGGAGGCGGCAATCAAGGACCATATCGTCGTCATCGGTGCGACAGTGACCGGCGGCGGCGATGTCTTTCCGACGCCTTTCGATCCGGTATTGCCTGGTGTCGAAGTCATCTCCACCTCGATCACACATCTGATCGCAAGAGACGGGCTCATCCGGGACCACGGCATCCGCTATATCGATCTTTATTTCGCTTTGGGCATGCCTCTCATCATCGTCGGCCTGCTGGCCTGGCGGCGCAACACCATCGGCTTGATCATGGCGCTTTGCGCCATCATCGCCTGGCTGGGGATCAATATCAGTGCTTTCAAATACGGTTTCTGGTTGAGCGCTGCCCTGCCGATTGCCGCGACTTTACCGCCGGCGCTGCTTTTCGGCGCAGCCCAGATCTGGCTCGGCCGCAGGCAGGCGGGGCGCCTCGCGGCGCAGAGCGAGCGGCTGCAGCGCATCCAGGCACCGGGCCTCGCCGAACATCTGGCCCGCGACCCCGCCTTCCTTGCAGAACCCGTGCACCAGGAAGCGGCTGTGGTCTTCATCGACATCAATGGCTTTACCGGCCTCAGTGAAACCATCGGCCCGACGGCCGTGCGGGAATTGTTGAACGGCTTCTTCCATCTTGTCGACGAGGAGGTGACGGCCAGCGGCGGTGCAATTACCAGCTTCATGGGTGATGGCGCGATGATCCTCTTCGGTCTACCGCAACCGAAGCGAACCGATCCGGCCAATGCGGCGCGCTGCTGCATTCGCCTTGCCGGTCGGATGAGGGGTTGGCTCGCAACG
The DNA here is from genome assembly GCF_053521805.1 of Rhizobium sp. A22-96. Taxonomy (NCBI): domain Bacteria; kingdom Pseudomonadati; phylum Pseudomonadota; class Alphaproteobacteria; order Hyphomicrobiales; family Rhizobiaceae; genus Rhizobium; species Rhizobium sp. A22-96. The sequence goes on along the minus strand of NZ_JBNWDQ010000003.1, from coordinate 1,048,469 downwards.
CTGCCCGAAGAGACGGCTTCCCGCATCGGCTTCAAGATCGGCGCGCATTTCGGCACCATCGTCGCCTCCAGGCTCGGCGATGGCGGGAGGCAGCAGATCACCGCGACAGGCGACACCGTCAATGTGGCAAGCCGCCTGATGGAAGTGGCTGCCAGCAACGGCGCGGAGATCGCCATCAGCGACGACCTCCTGCTTTCCGCCGGCAGCGATAGTGCTCCCTACATCGAAGGCAGGCTCGACGGCCCGATCGACACGAGCTTGCGCGGCCGCGCCGGGTCGCTGACCGTGTGGCTCTGGCACAGCCGGGTGTGATTGCAAACGATCTCGCCATTTCTGGCTTCAGCCGCGCCACATCGGGATAATGGATATCACCAGCAGGCAAGCGAGCGAGACATTGAGGACGCGCCATTGCCACGGCGCATTCAGTAGGCGGGCGAGCAACTGCCCCAGAGCACACCACAATGCCAGAGAGATGGCTGCCATCAGACAGAAGGTGGAGGCTAGCAGCATCGCGAGCATCAGCGGGCCACTTGCCAGCATGGCAAAGGAGGCGGCGGCACCCATCGTCATCGCCCAGCCCTTGGGATTGTGCCACAGCATCCAGATGCCAGCGACAAAGCCTGTCGGCTTCGCCATCTGATCGGCGTTATGCGGTTGACCGCTCTTGCCGATCCGTATCGCCAGCCAGACCAGATAGAGCGAGCCAAGCGTCTTCATGGCGATCTGCAATATCGGGAAAGCCAACAAGACACCGCCAAGTCCGGCGGCGGCCGCGCCGGCCATGGAGCCGAGGCCGAAGGCGAAACCTGCCATGACGGGGATCGACCGACGAAAGCCGAAATGGGCGCCGGAAGCGGTCGCAAGCGTTGTCGCGCCGCCCGGCGTGATGGTCGAGACGAGTGCGAACAGAATCAGCGGCAACAGGGATTCAATGGTCATTTCGGCCTTTCTCCAATTCTGGAGAAGGGATAGGCACGCAACGCCCATCATGAAATCGAATATTGAAGGACATAAGCATTAGCATCTATAATGCTCAGATGACCCGAAACTTCGATATCGCGCTCATCAGAACCTTCACTGCTGCTGCCGACCAAGGCAGCATGACCGTCGCGGCCAATATGCTGCACATGACGCAAGGCGCCGTCAGTCAGCAGATCAAGAGGCTGGAGGAGATGCTGGGATCCACCTTGTTTGAGCGGGACAAGCGCGGCTTGCGGCTGACGGACGCCGGCGAGCGGCTGCTCGGAAATGCCCGCCGATTGCTGACGCTGAACGACGACATCTGGGCTGACATGACCGAGCGGACGGTTCAGGGAAGTGTGCGGCTCGGCGTTCCCTATGATCTTGTGGGTGCGACGCTGGCACCGGTGCTGAAATCCTATGCCGAGCGCTACCCGCAGGTGGAGATTTCTCTGGTTTGCGCCTCATCGCCGGAGCTGCTGGAGGAATTGGAGAAGGGCGCTATCGACCTCTGCGTGGTCGAAGAACCGTTCGGTTCGTCTCAAGGCGAGTGTCTGGCTGTCGAGCGGCTGGTCTGGGTCGGGGCGAAAGGCGGAAACGCCTATCGCAAGATGCCGCTACCGATCTCGATGGTGGCCGATACCTGTGCTTTCCGCTCGTCCGTATTTTCGGCATTGAGCAATGGCGGTCGGCGCTGGCGCACCGTGTTCGAGAACGGCAATATCGAAGCCACCACCGCGACCGTGCGCACCGATCTGGCGGTTACCGCTTGGCTGGCGTCTACTGTCCCTGCCGATCTCGACATTCTCTCGAGTGAAGAAGGGTTGCCGGAGCTGCCGGTTTTCGCGATCAATCTACATTTGCCCAAGGGGAATGCAACGCCGCCGGCACAGGAGCTCGCCCGCCATATCCGCGAGGGATTGGTGCGGCCGCGCCAATCCGCGGCCGCTTGAGCATCGATCACCCCGGATAGGGTTTATGCGGCCTTCGGCAGGGGGCCAACATAGCGCGACTGCGGGCGGATGAGACGCCCGTCAAGCGTCTGTTCACGCGCATGGGCAATCCAGCCAACCGTACGGCCGATCGCAAAGACGCCGGTGAAGGAGTTTCGCGGAAAGCCAAGGGCGTCGAGCAGCAGGGCCGTGTAGTATTCAACATTGACGTCGAGTGGGCGATCAGGCTTGCGCTCCTTGAGCAGGGCGAGTGCCGCCGCTTCGATCGCCTCCGCCAGCGCGATACGACCGGCATCCGCCTGGCCGCTGGCGAAAATCGGCTTCAGCGCGGTTTTCAACGAATCGGCACGCGGGTCGCGGACACGATAGATACGATGGCCGAAGCCCATCAATCGCTCGCCATGATCGAGCGCATTTGACAACCATTCACGCGCGTTCTCCGGCTTGCCGACGCCATCGAGCATATCGAGGACGGGGCCAGGGGCACCACCATGCAACGGACCCTTCAGGGCGCTGATCGCTGCCAGCACGGAAGAGGTCAGGCCGGCATGGGTGGAGGCAATGACACGTGACGCGAATGTCGACGCGTTCAAACCATGATCGGAAATCGTCACGAGATAGGCGTCGAGCCCTGCTGTCTGCTCTGCTGTCGGTACACGACCACTCAGCATGCGCAGGATATCGGCCGACTGGGATAATGAGGCATCCGGTTTGATCGGCGTATCGCCCTTCTGCAACCGCAACACCGCTGGGAGGAAGACGGCCGGTGCTGCCATCAGGTTGATGGCGCTCGCGAAATCCTCGCCGTCTGCGATTCGTGCCAGCAGCGCGCGCATCGCGTCCACTGGCGGCAAAGCGAGCAGCGTTGCATCGGCGGCCGCTACATGCGCGAAGAGCGCAACGCGGGCCGCGCCAAGCTGCTTCCGGATGGAGGCGGCATCGATATGTTCGTCGAACAGGCCATCGAGCAACAGCGCCGCCACATCCTCGAAGCGGCTGGTTGCCACCAGATCATCGAGCGATACGCCGCGTATGATCAGACGACCGGCAGCGCCATCGACGTCGGACAGCTTGGTTTCTGCGGCAATGACATCTTCAAGACCACTTTTCATTACGGTTCTCCTTTGACTATCCGATTAGATCGGGTCTATTTTTGTTGACGTCAATCTTGATGCAATTGATCAATATGAGGACTTATGAGCTGGCTGACGGCGGAGCAGGCGCTGAACCTGCTGGGAACGAAATCGCAGACGCTGTACGCCAATGTCAGCCGCGGCCGCATTCGCGCGAAGCCGGATCCGGCGGATACGCGGCGCAGCCTCTATTTCACCGACGACGTAAAGCGGCTGGCGACCCGCCATGCCGGCCGGCGCAAGACGGAAGCGGTTGCCGCTGAGGCCATCCAATGGGGAGACCCGGTGCTGCCCTCGGCATTGTCCACGGTTTTCAACGGACGGCTTTTCTATCGCGGTCAGGATGCCGCCAAGCTTGCCGAGAGAGCGAGCCTCGAAGATGTCGCGCTATTGCTCTGGGACATGAAACGCCCGCTGTATCTGGAGCAGGCCGAGGTACGGCGAAAGCTCCCTTCCTTGAATGCAGCGTTTTTGGCACTTGCCGAGCGCACGACAAATGATCTGCCGTCGCTTGGGCGTTCGCTTCCGGCGTTGCAGAGCGAGGCAGAAAGCGTGTTTGGCACCGTTGCCGACGCGCTGGCTCCGGGTGCCGCTGACAAGCCGCTGCATCAACGCCTCGCCATGGCCTGGGATCGTCCGGATGCAGGCGATCTGATACGACGTTGCTTTGTGTTGCTCGCGGACCACGAGCTGAACGCCTCGACGTTCACGGCGCGGATCACGGCTTCCGCCGGCGCGACCTTATCCGCCGCTGCCTTGTCCGGTCTTTCCACGTTGACAGGCCCGCTGCATGGCGGCGCGTGGCAGAGTGTGCGTTCACTGATCGGCCGGGCAGCTGTGATCGGCGCGGAGGAGGCAGTGCGCAGCTACCTCTCCGAGGGCCGGCCGTTACCGGCCTTTGGCCATCAATTGTATCCGGATGTCGATGCGCGTGCCGAAGCATTGCTTCGCTGCTTCAAGCTGCCTCCGCTCTTTGCCGGGGTTCGCGATGTCGGCGAGCAGCTCGTCGGTGAGCGCGTCAATGTTGATTTTGCCTTGACCGCGATGACCCACGCCTATCATCTGCCGGAGGATGCGCCGCTGATCATCTTCGCACTGGCGCGCACCGTCGGTTGGCTGGCCCACGCGATGGAGCAGGCGACCAGTGGCCGCCTCATCCGGCCGCGTGCGCGCTATGTCGGGCCGCCGGTGCAGTGATCCCATCCTCACCAAAATCGAGGCGTGCAATGGCTAACTCACCGATAGGTGACATACCGCCTCGATATTGTGGCCATCGGGATCGAGTATGAAGGCGCCGTAATAGTCCGGGTGATAATGCGGCCGAAGACCGGGCGGCCCGTTGTCGATGCCGCCTGCGGCAAGAGCTGCTTGGTGGAACCGGTCAACCGCCTCCCGGTTTTTCGCGACAAAGGCGATATGGGTGCCTGTCTGTGGGCCAGTGCGCTGGCCGATCCAAAAGAATGCCTTTGGCCTGATGCCGTAACCCGCGAAGGTTTCGCCTTCCGCATAGAGGCGTTCAATGCCGAGAATATGCAGAACCGCATCGTAAAAGATCCTCGATTTCTCGATATCCCGAACACCTATGGTCACATGATCCAGCATATTATCCTTCGATGCCTTGTCTCGGTTTCGTTTAACGCCGGCCGACGGCGCTGCTATCCGTGAACTCAGCCCAGCCGATAACCAGCTTGCGATTGGCGATCAGCCATATTGTTGCCGCGGCAACCAGAATGACGACGATATTGGCTGCGATGAAGAGGACGGGCGCCAGTTTCACCACAGGACCGGTATCGCCGCGCTCGATCAGCCGCATCGGAGCCGTCGCCAGCGCCGTGGCACCGAAGGTGAAGGCCCAATAGCCCGGGCTGAAGGAATCTTTCATGAGCCATGGCAGAAGGCGAAGCAGGATCAGGGCCTGCAGCAGGCCGTAACCGATCATGGCGTGCACAAGTGTATCGGCCGGCCCCTGCATCACGCTCATATAGGCAAGGGCACCGACGGTTGGCGGCGCCAATTGAATGCCGAGCGTCGGCCGCAGCGGCGGAGGAAGCGCCGGTCCGGTCAAGAGACGATGCAACAGAGCCGATTCGATAGCGAGCCAGCTGAAGAAGCCGGCGCCAAAGAAAAGTTGCGCCCAATCGGGGAATCCGAGAGCCGCGCTGACGATGGCGGTAACGAAAAAGCCCGCACCACTCGGCAGGTAAAGTACGGCGGTCGTTGCTGCAATATCGCGTTCGCCATGCCAGAGGCCGCCTGTGCGCCAAACTGAAAACGCAAGCGTGAAGGCGGCGCCGACAAGAAAAATGGTTTCTGCGCCAATGCGTGAATAGGGCAATAGGCCGCCGGCTGTAAGCATTGTCGTCACGCCGAGGAGACCGATAAAGCAGCACTGGACCGGATGCGCCACTTCCTTGAGGGCTTCCTCACGAGCCATGATCCACTTCAACGAGAAAAGTACGATCAGCAGCAGCCAGACTGCGAAACTGACGAAGGTCAGTATCTCGCCGACCATCGACGGCAGTTGCCATATGCGCGCTCCGACGCGCCAGGCATTGGCAAGCCCGGAAAGTCCCAAAACGATGCCAAAAAATGAGGCCGGAACGAGCGGCAGTTTCAGCGACGCAGACATATGCCTCCTATGACGCTTTACGTTCAGCGTCTTAGATAGAGAACGATGCAAAGAATCCCGGGATCGATAATAAGCAGCTCAACGTTACATCGAAACATGATGAGCGATGAAAACTATTTTTCAGCTGGTGGACACGGATTCCAGAACTCCGATAGCTCCCGTGAAATACCGCTTTCATCAGCACGGACAAAGGGCGATTATAGTGGCAAACGGCATGCTCTTGCATGCGCCATCACAGATGCGTGAACACAGCCAATTTTCACCGCTCTCCGGCCTGCGCATGGCTCGCCCGTCATTTGTTCATTGGAAAATATTGCGAAATGTCTTTATTGAGATTCAAAACGATTAAAACCGTCCTAGGAGACTGACATATGCAAATCGGAATGATTGGCCTTGGCCGCATGGGCAACAACATGGTGCAGCGCCTGATGAAGGGCGGTCACACCGCGGTTGTTTTCGATGCACGTCCGGAAAGCATCGCAGGCCTCGAGCAGCTCGGCGCCACCGGTAGCAAGTCACTCGAGGATTTCGTATCGAAGCTCGCCAAACCGCGTGTCGTCTGGTTGATGCTGCCGGCTGCGATCGTCGACCAGGAACTGGCATCGATCGTACCGCTGCTGGAAGAAGGCGACATCGTCATCGACGGCGGCAACTCCTACTACCATGACGATATCCGCCGCGCCGAGGAGCTGAAGTCCAAGGGCATTCATTATGCCGATGTTGGCACCAGCGGCGGCGTTTTCGGCCTGCAGCGCGGCTATTGCCTGATGATCGGCGGCGAGAAGGAAGTCGTCGAGCATCTATCGCCGATTTTCGCGACGCTAGCACCAGGCGTCGGCGACGTTGCCGCTTCGCCGATGCGCTCCGAAGAAGCCGCCAAGAAGAGCACCGCCGAGCAGGGCTATCTGCATTGCGGCCCGTCGGGTGCTGGGCACTTCGTCAAGATGGTTCATAACGGCATCGAATACGGCCTGATGGCTGCCTATGCCGAAGGCCTGAACGTGTTGCGCCACGCCAATGTCGGCAAGCTGGATGCCGAGAAGGATGCCGAAACGGCGCCGATCGCCCATCCGCAATATTATCAGTACGATCTCGACATCGCCGAAATCAGCGAAGTCTGGCGTCGTGGCAGCGTCATCACCTCCTGGCTGCTCGACCTCACCGCCGACGCCTTGCATGGCGACGCCGCCCTGTCGCAATATGCCGGCCGCGTTTCGGACTCGGGCGAAGGTCGCTGGACGATCTCGGCCGCAATCGACGAAGGCGTTCCGACGCCGGTGCTGAGCGCCGCCCTTTACGGCCGCTTCGCTTCGCGCGGCAACGACGATTACGCCAACAAGGTTCTCTCCGCGATGCGCGCCGGCTTCGGCGGCCATCACGAGAAGCCCGTCAAGTAATCTGCTCGCAGATTTGATGAGTATGAGCCGGGAGGATCAAATCTCCCGGCTTTTCCTTGCCTGGCTCAGCCCAGCAGGTCTGGCCGCAAGAGTATGACTTGAGTCGGCGAACCCGCCTCAAGTGCTGGCGCGTGCACCGGGCGCACCACAAGGCAATCGGCGCGCGAGAAGACCTTCATCATCGAGGAATCCTGCTTCGAGAAAGGCTCGGCCAGCCAGTTGCCGTCGGCAGCCTTCGTCAACGTCGCGCGCACGTAATCCTGACGCTGATCGTTCGCTGCAAATGGGATGGCGGCCCGCGCGACGCTCTCGCGTTTTACCGGCGGCAGGGATGCGAGCTTACGGATGAGGGGTTCCAGGAACAACACGCCGCACACAAGGCTGGAGACAGGGTTGCCGGGCAGGCCGAGAACATGGGTTTCGCCAAGACTGCCGACCATTAGCGGCTTGCCGGGCCGCATGGCGATGCGCCAGAAATCCAGCTGCATGCCGGCGGCAATCAAGGTGGCCTGCACCAGATCATGATCGCCGACCGAGGCGCCGCCTAGCGTGACGATGATATCGGCCTTTGCCACCTGCGCGCGGCCGATCGCGGCAGTGATTTCATCGCTATTGTCGGGGACGATGCCGAGATCGAGCACATGGGCGCCGGCACTGTGCGCGAGTGCAGCGATACCAAAGGTGTTCGATGCAATGATCTGCGAGGGACCAGGCACGCTGCCCGGCACGACCAGCTCGTCGCCTGTTGCTAGGATGGCGACCAGAGGCCGGCGATAAACGTCCAGCGCCGGATGATTCATGCCGGCCGCGACCGTCAGCCTTGAAAAATCCATCACCGTGCGGGCCGGCAGCACGACTTCGCCCTCGAGGAAATCCTGGCCGCGCGGGCGTATGTGTTGTCCTTTGCGCAGGGCATAGGTGGTGCGAATGCGATCGCCTTCCAGACGTTCCGCATCCTCCTGCAGGAGCACCGAATCGACTCCGGCCGGAACCGGTGCGCCGGTAAAAATGCGGACAGTCTCGCCCTTGCCTAAAGTACCCTCGAAGGCGTGGCCTGCGGCGGATGCACCAATCACCTGAAGCTCGGAGCCGGGCATTGCCGCATCCTCGAAACGCAGCGCATAGCCATCCATGGCCGAAGCGTCGAAGGGCGGTTGTGTCAGGCGAGCCGCCAGATCCTTGGCCAGCACCCTGCCTTCCGCCATATCGAGCGGAACACTTTCGATACGATGAAGTGGTGTAGCACTATTCAGCAGGCGCGCTTGTGCTTCGGCGACAGGTAACAGGCTCATGGCATCAGGCCCCCGGATGGCGGAAATCTCCGGATTTGCCGCCGGATTTCTCCAATAGCGTTATGCCGCCGATTTCCATACTGCGGTCGGCGGCCTTGGCCATATCGTAGATCGTCAGGCAGGCGACGGAGACCGCCGTCAGCGCCTCCATCTCGACGCCGGTGCGGCCGGTAAGCTTTGCCGTCGCGGTCACTCGCAGGCCGGGCAGGGCGGCATCTTCGACGATGTCGACCGCCACCTTCGTCAGCATGAGCGGATGGCATAGCGGGATGAGATTGGATGTCTGCTTGGCCGCCATGATGCCGGCGAGCCGCGCTGTGCCGATGACATCGCCCTTCTTGGCGTTGCCATCGCGAATCAGTGCTAGCGTTTCCGGCTTCATCCTGACATAGCCGCCGGCCGTGGCGCTGCGCGTTGTTTCGGTCTTGTCGCCGACATCGACCATATGCGCTTCGCCTGACGCGTCGATATGGGTGAGGCCGGATTTTGCGGTGCTCATTTCACTCGGCCGCCAGAATGCCGGCTTCGCCGTTCAGCAGTAGCCGTGTCGCTGCCGTCACGTCGTCCTTGCGCATCAGGCTTTCGCCGACGAGGAAGGTGGTGATACCGACGGCCTCAAGACGCTTGCAATCGGCATGGGTGAAGACGCCGCTCTCGCCGACCAGCAGCCGTCCTTCCGGCACCATGGCCGACAAGGTTTCACTGACCGTAAGGCTGACTTCAAAGGTGCGCAGATTGCGGTTGTTGATGCCGATCAATGGCGAGGACAGCTTCAGCGCCCGCTCCATCTCTTCGGCATCGTGAACCTCGACCAGCACATCCATGCCGAGGCCAAAGGCTTCGTCCTCAAGGCGTTGCGCGTCGTCGTCGGAAAGCGAGGCCATGATCAGCAGAATGCAGTCTGCACCCCAGGCGCGGGCTTCCTGCACCTGATAGGTTTCAAACATGAAATCCTTGCGCAGCGCCGGCAAGGAGCAGGCGGCACGGGCCGATGTCAGGAATTCGGGCGCGCCCTGGAAGCTTGGCGTATCGGTCAACACCGAGAGGCAGGCAGCACCGCCGGCCTCATACGCCTTTGCAAGCGCGGGCGGATCGAAATCGGGGCGAATAAGGCCCTTCGACGGGCTTGCTTTCTTGATTTCGGCAATCAGACCGAAGATCCCGGCTTTCTTCTTTGCGAGCAGTGCCTTGTGGAAGCCGCGCGGTGCGGACTGGCCGGCCTGCATGGCCTTGAGGTCGGCAAGGGAAACCTTCGCCTTGGCGGCGGCGATTTCCTCGCGCTTGTAGGTTTCGATCTTCTGAAGGATATCGGTCATGATGTCCTGAACCTATTCTTCGTCGTTGGAGACGGCGATCAGCTTTTCCAAGGCGACAGCGGTCGCACCGCTATCAAGCGACTGGGCTGCGAGCCTCATGCCATCATGGAGCGTTTCCGCCTTGCCGGCAATGACAAGCGATGCGGCTGCATTGGCCAGCGCAATATCGCGATAGGCATTCTTCTCGCCTCTGAGCACAGCGCGCAACGCCGCCGCATTGGCAACGCCATCGCCGCCCTTGAGGTCAGCAAGATCGGCATGCTGCAGGCCGAAATCCGATGGTGTCAGTTCGAAGGTGCGGATCTTGCCGTTTTCAAGCGCGGCAACCGAGGTGGTGCCGGTGGTCGTGATCTCGTCGAGACCTTCACCATGCACGACCCAGACGCTTTCGGCGTTGAGATCCTTGAGCACTTCGGCAAGCGGAACGACCCACTGCGGCGCAAAGACGCCCAGCAGCTGACGCCGTGCGCCAGCGGGGTTCGACAACGGCCCCAGCAGATTGAAGATCGTGCGTGTGCCGAGTTCGACGCGGGAAGGGCCGACGTGGCGCATCGACGAATGATGCAATTGCGCGAACATGAAACCGATACCAGCTTCGCGAATGCAGCGGGCGATGACATCGGGACCGATATCGAGCTTGATGCCCAATACCGATTGCGTGTCGGCGGTGCCGGCCTTGGAACTCTGTGCGCGATTGCCGTGCTTTGCCACCGGCACGCCTGCGCCGGCAACGATGAAGGCTGCCAGCGTGGAAATATTGTAGGTGCCGAAACCGTCGCCACCCGTACCGACGATGTCGATGGCATCGGCAGGCGCGTCAACCGGCAGCATCTTCGCGCGCATCGTTGTGACGGCGCCGACGATCTCGTCGACCGTCTCGCCGCGCACGCGCAGCGCCATGAGAAAGGCGCCGATCTGTGACGGCGTCGCTTCGCCCGACATCAGGATCTCGAATGCCTGGCGGGCTTCATCCCGCGTCAGCGCCTCGCGATTGGCGACCTTGGCAAGGAAAGGCTTCAATTCAGCCATTGGCTATCCATCCTCCCGACCGGGCCTAGCGGGACATCGCCTGTTCGGCGAGGCTCTGGTTGACCGTGACGGCATATTTGGATTGCAGCTGGTTGACCATCTGATCGAGGATATCGTCGCCGGCGGCATTGGCGATCTGAGCGATCTGCTGATCGTCATTGCTCAATGCATCCGTCGTCGGGCTATCATTGACATCCGTAACCTTGAGCAGGATCTGCGTCGTGTCGTCAGCGCCAACGGCGTTGGCAGCCGTATCGACCGGACCCGAAAAGGCAGCGGCGATGCCGCCACGACCCAGAACCGGATCATCGGTAGAGCGCAGGACATTGCTCTTGCTCTCGACGGCGATGCCGAGCGGTGCGGCGATATCGGCAAGCGACTTGCCCTTCTGCGCTTCCTGCTTCAGCTCGGTGGCCTTGGCGGCCAGCGCAATCTTCTGCTGCTCGGCGGTCCAATCGGCGACAGCCTTCTCGCGGACGTCGGCGAGCGCGCGATCGTGATCAGGCGTGATGCCCAATATGTCGTACCAGATATAACCATCATTGCCGACGGTCAGCGGCGCAGGATTGCCTCCCTGATCGGCCTTGAAGACCTCCGAAAGCAGCTGCTGGCGAACCGGCAGGTCCTTGATGTCGTTGCCGCTCTGGTCGAGGCCTGTCGCATCGATCGCATCGATCGTCACAAGCTTCAGCTTGAGCTGCGCTGCTGCTTCCTGCAGCGAGGCGCCGGAGCCGCGCAGATCCTCGAACTTATCGTGGACGCTGGTGATTTCGGTGGCGGCGTTGCTGAGCGCGATCTGCTTTCGGATGTCTTCCTTGACGTCGTCGAAGTTCTTCGCCGTTTCATTCTTCACGTTTGTCACGCGCAGAATGACGGGGCCGAAAGAACCGTCGACGACAGGCGTCGTACCGCCATCCTTGGTGACGCCGAAGGCCGCATCGGCAATCGTCTTGTCAGGAACCTGATCCTTGGTGAAGTTGCCCAGCAGAACGTCTGCCGGCTTCTTGCCCTGATCGGAGACCAGCTGGTCGAAGGTGGTGCCCGTCTTCAGCGCATCCGAGGCTGCGTTGGCAAGATCCTTGTTGGCGAAGGTCAGCTGTTCGATCGTCCGCGTCGCCGGGGTCGTGAAGCTGTCCTTGCGCTTGTCGTATTGGGCACGCAGCTCATCATCGGAAACGCTTGCCGGATCGGCCAGATCCTCGGCCTGCAGCTTCACATATGCGAACTTGCGATATTCCGGAGCACGATATCTGGACTTGACGCCATCGAACCACTTGGACAGCACATCGTCAGCCGGAGCCTTGACGGGATCGATGTTGGCGTTGGTCAGCAGCAGGTAGTCGATGCTGCGGCTCTCATCGTGATATTGCTTGACGGCATCGACCAGCACCTTCGGTGCAACAAAGCCATTGGACACCGCTTCAACGATCTGGCTGCGGACCGCGACCTTGCTGCGTTCCTTGATGTAATCGTCCGGCGTAATGCTGCTGTTGCGCAAAAGCAGCTCAAACTTCTGGCGATCGAAAGCGCCATTCGGCGCCTTGAATGCCGGATCGTCGCCAATGAGCTTGGCGAGACGATCCTGCGAAAGGCCGAGGTTCATGTCGGCAGCAAGCTGATCGAGCGAGGCGCCTGCAACGAGCTGTGCAACCGTCTGCTGCCCGATGCCGAAGGCACGCGCCTGTTCCGGGGTGATCTGCATGCGCAATTGCTGGCTGATCGCCTGAATCTGGCGACGATAGGCGAGGCGGAATTCATTGGTATCGATATGCTGATCGCCGACAGTCACCACGGTGTTGCTGTTACCACCTGTTATCAACGAGCGCTCGACGCCCCATACACCGAAGGCTGCCGCCAGAAGAAGTAGCAAACCCTTGGCAACCCAAGTCTGGGCGATTTTTCTCAGCACGTCGAACATCGGAAAGCAAACCTCGTCATCATCACGTCTTCGCCCGCAGGCGAAACAATCGACGTTCCTTAGAACAATCCGAACCGGAATTGAAGAGCCAGGGGGGAAATCACCGAACTCGGCGCGAAAGTGCCGGAACCTTTGATCCGGAATGACGTTTTGTTGAACAAGAAAACACTAGGAGCTCACGATGGCAGAGACGAAATCAGCTTCCAACCAGTCTTCTTCGGCGCGCGCGCAGACCGAAACGGCGATGGAGGATCTGGCCGCGCAGGTCGCTGCATTGCGCGAAGATCTGACAAGGCTGTCACAGAGTGCGGCCGCAGTCGGGCAGGGAGCAAAGTCGGTCGTCGCGGAAGAAGCCCAGGAGATCACAGAGCAGTTGCGCGAAAGGGTTCGCGAAGATCCGATCTTCATGGTCGCCGCCGCCGCAGGCATCGGCTACCTGATCGGACTTCTAAGCCGACGCTAGATCGGACTTCTAAGCCGACGCTAGCTTCAACGCTGAACTCTCGAGGGTAGGAAGTGGCCCCACGCTTCCAATCCCGTTTGTGAAACTGCCGAAAAGGCGCGGACAAATCGTCCGCGCCTTTTCAATTATGCGGTGCTCTTAGCGATGAGTCCGTCCCATTTGACGTTGTGTTTTTTGGCGTGAAATGGGCGCGCGGATCGACTGCGACATCTTTGCGACACCCCTGCGACATCTTCGACCATCGACACTTCTTGAGCGCTCGCCCTCTTGTATCGAGTGGACGCTTACTATACGTAGCAGTAATTATAAGGTTGCTTATGAATAGCAGGCTTGCTATAAAATGAACTCGACACCCACTCTCGGCTTTCTCCTCCATGACGTTGCCCGGCTTCTTAGAAAGAGGTTCGAGCAGCGCGCAAAGGATTTGGGGCTCACGCGTTCGCAGTGGCAGACGCTGGCCTATCTCGCAAACAACGAAGGTATCCATCAGGCCGGATTGGCGGAAATCCTGGAGATCGAACCGATCACCCTGGTCCGCATCCTGGACAAGCTGAGCGAACGCGGTTTCGTGGAGCGCCGGCAGCATCCCAGCGATCGACGCAGCTGGCTCCTCTACATGCGCGACGAGGCTCGGCCGCTGATGGACACGATGCGCAGCATAGGCGACCAGACCCGCAGGGAGGCGCTCGACGGAGTGCCCCAGGAGGATCACGAACGCCTCTATGAATTGCTTACCCTTATGAAATCGAACCTGCTCAACGCCTGCCGCTCGAAGGCAGTCGACAAAGAGATCCAACATGGCTGACGCATCCTCTCCGCTTCGCGTACCCGCAAACGCAAATTCCTCGGAACAAATTCAAGCTCCCACCGCCGAGGCGCCGTCTTCGAACCCGGCGCCACAGCCGGCGACGACAGTCGCCGCGGCAGCTCCAGTCACGCCTCCTGAAACGCCGCGCAAACGACGCAGCCCGACGCGGCCGATCCTGTTCGCTCTGCTGCCGGTCGCACTCGTTATCGGTGGCTATTATTACGTTACCGGCGGACAGATCATGTCGACGGACAATGCCTATATTCAGGCAGACATGGTCGGCGTTTCCACCGACGTTTCCGGCACGGTGATTTCGGTCGACGTGCACGAGAACGAAGTGGTGAAGAAAGGGCAGGTGCTTTTCCGCCTCAAGCCCGATTCGTTCCGCATCGCGCTGGAAGGCGCGCAGGCGCAGCTGGGCAACGCCAGAAACCAGATCCTGAACCTGCAGGCGAGCTACAAGCAATCCGTAGCCGAAATCGCGCAGGCGCAGGCCGACATCCCTTACTACCAGACAGAGCTTGAGCGACAGCAGAACCTGATCAACAGCTCGGTCGCCTCGAAGGCGGCCTTTGACCAGGCCAAGCAAAATCTCACTGCTGCCCAGCAGAAGGTCACGGTTGCGCAGGCGCAGGCTGCCGCGACACTCGCGCAGTTGGGCGGCGATGGCACGGCCGATCTGCCTCCGGAACAGAACCCGCTCTACCTGCAGGCCAAGGCTGCGGTCGACAATGCGCAGCGCGAGCTGGACGACACCGTGGTACGGGCTCCATTCGACGGCGTTACCGCTAATGTTCCCTCGCTGCAGGTCGGTGCCTATCTGACGGCCGCTCAGCAGGGCTTCTCGCTGGTATCGACCACGCATATGTGGATCAACGCCAGCCCGAAGGAAACCGAGCTGACTTATGTGCGGACTGGCCAGAAGGTTGACATCTCCGTCGATGCCTATCCGGGCGTAACCTGGAAGGGCACTGTCGCCAGCATCGCGCCGGCATCCGGCTCCAGCTTCTCGCTGCTGCCTGCTCAGAACACGACCGGCAACTGGGTCAAGGTCGTGCAGCGCATCCCGATGATCATCAATATCGACGATACGCAGGGCAAGCCGCCGCTGCGCGTCGGAATGAGCGTCGTCGCTGGTGTCGACACCGGCCATGCCCGCGGCCTGCCCGATTTCATCAGCAATCTGCTGGGCCATTCCCGCGGTCAGGACCATGAGTAACGCTACCACCGCTTCGCCATCGGCGCCGATCGCCAATCGTGGCGCGATCACCGCCTGCGTGATCCTGTCTGTCATCATGCAGGCGTTGGACACCACCATCGCCAACGTTGCCCTGCCGCATATCCAGGGCGACGTTTCGGCCAGTGCCGACCAGATCAACTGGGTGCTGACCTCCTACATCGTCGCTGCAGCCATCATGACGCCGCCGTCCGGCTTCCTCTCGGCGAAGTTCGGCCGCAAGCGCGTACTGCTGGTGGCGATCGCTGGGTTTGTCGCCGCTTCCGTCCTGTGCGGCCTCTCGGAATCCTTGAACCAAATCGTCGGATTCCGCCTGTTGCAGGGTCTCTTCGGCGCTGCCCTGGTGCCGCTGTCGCAGGGCATTCTGCTCGATATCTACAATGTCGAGGAGCGCGGCCGCGCGATGGCATTGTTCGGCGTCTCGGTCATGGTCGGCCCTGTGCTCGGCCCGGTGATCGGCGGCTGGCTGACGGACAATATCAGCTGGCGCTGGGTGTTTTACATCAACGTGCCGATCGGCGCGCTCGCCTTCTTCGGCATCGTTGTCTACGTGACCGAAACCAAGCTCGATGCTCTCGCCAAGCTGGATCTGTTCGGCTTCGGCATGCTGTCGATCGCCATTGCCGCGCTACAGCTCTTTCTCGATCGCGGCGAACAGCTGGACTGGTTCTATTCGAGCGAGATCATCATCGAGGCGCTCGTTTGCGTCTGCGCCTTCTATCTTTTTATCGTGCATACGTTCACGGCCGAACGAAGTTTCGTCAATCCGAGGCTGTTTCTCGACCAGAATTTTGCCGTCAGCATGCTGTTCATCTTCATCGTCGGTGTGACCTATCTGGCTTCGCTCGCCCTGATGACACCCTATCTGCAGACGCTGATGGGCTATCCCGTGGTCACTGCCGGCATCGTCATGGGGCCGCGCGGTCTCGGCACGATGTTCTGCATGTTCCTTGTGGGACGGCTGATCGGCAAGGTGGATACGCGCTTCCTGCTGTTCATCGGTCTCGCCCTGACCGCTTGGGCGATGTACGATATGACAGGCTGGACGCCCGAAGTTTCGCAATGGACGCTGATCTCGGTCGGCTTCGTTCAGGGTGCCGGCCTTGGCTTCCTCTTCGTACCGCTGACGACGATCGCGTTTGCGACGTTGCCGGCGCAGATGCGCGGCGAGGGCACTGGCCTTTACAACCTCTCGCGTAATATCGGCTCGAGCGTCGGGATTTCCGTCGTCTCGATGCTGATTACGGAGAACACGCAGGTCAACCACGCGAATATTGCCGCCTATGTGACGCCATTCAACCGTTACTTCGACGCGACGGCTGCCCAGGGTATCAGTCCGCTGACGGCTGTCGGACGCGCCACGCTTGACGGCATGATCACCACGCAGGCGACCATCATCGCCTATATCGATGACTTCAAGCTGCTGATGCTGATGTCGATCTGCGCCATACCGCTGCTGGTTCTCTTGCGCAAACCAAAGGCACCGCCGGTCGTCGATCATAGCGTCGCCATGGAATAGCCGCGCAGTCTTTCCAGTTTCACTGCGAGGCCATATGGCCGCCGGGCACCACCCCGGCGGTCTTTTCCATTCAACCAGGAAAACGGCGGCTGACGAAGCGGGAGCCCACAGCACCGAAACGCCAGAGCGGATCGACATTCTTGGTGATCCCAATGCGCTTGCCCGACACGACTGCGACTGGTTCGGCAAGGGAAAAGGCAAAAGGCTTCTCATCCAGCGAGAAAGCGTTGAGACCGATATCGATGGCCAGCGCCTGCGAGAGCTTTCCCGGCCCATTGCACAGCGAGATGATATTGGCCATGCCACGCCGCCGTATCATCTCCTCGATGCCCGTTTCCGGCTCCAGCGCCCGAATGAGCACAGCGCTTCCTGTAAGGCAGACGAAGTTTATACACCAGTGGATACCGTAGGAGCGGTAGATATAGACGCGGCCCGGTGGGCCGAACATGGCGGCGTTGCGCGGCGTCGGACCGCGATAGGCGTGCGAAGCCTCGTCATCGGGTCGATAGGCCTCCGTCTCAACGATGCGGCCACCGATGCCCGAGACCGTAAACCGTGCACCGATCAGATCCGATGAGACAACAACGGCATCGCGGCCAAAGAAGGCAGCAAGGGCAGGGCCGGTCAATGGTTTTGGGCCGAGAGGCAAAGGTTGATCGTCGAATGTCATGAGCGAGGCAATGTCCTTCCGGATAGTCGATGCCAAATCCTTCACACAAGGCTGCCCGATCACCAAAGATGCACAGCAGCCCGGTTGACGGTTCGGCCCGAATAGCTGTAAAGCCAGCCAACCACTTTATACAAGGCGCATGCCGCCGTGACAGGAAGAGTGTCCGAGTGGTTTAAGGAACCGGTCTTGAAAACCGGCGTGCGGGAAACCGTACCGTGGGTTCGAATCCCACCTCTTCCGCCATTAAATTCCCGCGAATATTTGTTTTAATCGTGCTGCACAAAGCAGGCAGACGCTTCTCAGCCGCATTTGCTAACAAGACAGCTTGAACGTATGAACGATCATTGACAAAAACTAAGCTTATCTTATTACTAGGATGCTTCAGTCGGATTTGACCCCTGACCTGGCAAAGGTGGCTCAGCCGTCTCCAGCGGCTGGGCCGTTTCGTTTCTGCCGGATCGCCGGCGCTACCGCAAAGCACGCAGGTGGTCGACAAGGGCTCGCAGCTTCGGGGCCATGTGGCGGCGGCTGGAGTAATAGAGGTAGAAACCAGCAAAACGTGGGCAGAAGCTTTCGAGGATGGGCACGAGTTCGCCGCGATCGATAGATGGTCGGAAGCTCTCCTCCATGCCGAATGTGATTCCGGCCCCGGCAACGGCAAGCTTTGTCATCAACGCCATGTCGTTGGTGGTGATCTCCGGCGCGACCGCGACGCTGAACTCCTTGCCGCCTTCGGCAAATTCCCAGCGATATGGCGCGACCTTCGGTGCCGAACGCCAGCCGATACAGCGATGGGCGGCCAGCTCGCTCGGATGCGAAGGCGCGCCAAAGCGCTGCAGATATCCCGGTGAACAGACGGCAAGCTGCCGTTCGTCGCCGGCCACTGGCACTGCGATCATGTCCTGCTCGATGACCTCGCCGAGCCTCACGCCTGCATCATATCCTTCCGCAACGATGTCGAACTCTTCGTCCGTCACGGTGACATCGATCTGAACCTCGGGATTGGCCTCTGCAAAGCTTGCGAGGAACGGCCCGGACAGAAAGCGCTCGGCAATCGATGAGACCGCCAGTCTCAGTTGGCCGCGCGCGGGCCCACGCAAATTTCCGGTGGCTTCCACGGCGATGCGCATGTCTGCGATCGCGGGAGCGACCTCGCCATACAGGCGCTCGCCCGCCTCGGTAAGGCTTACGCTGCGGGTCGTACGCAGCACCAGTGCTATTCCCAGCGCTTCCTCCAACCGCCGGATCGTTTGGCTGACCGCTGATCGGGTGACACCCATACGGTCGGCAGCTGCACGGAAACTCCGCTCCTCGGCGACGAGTGCGAAGACGGCGAGTGCATTGAGATCCGGCTCCATTGGTTAGTAACGCTTTCCATAATGGCAATGAATGGATGTCTTATCATAACAATGGGCTGGATCTACCTTCCTGACAACTGCTTCAGAGCGGTTTGAAGATCAACCAGGAAGGAAATGAACATGCCCCTCAACAAAGTCGTCCTTATAACCGGAGCTTCGAGCGGCATCGGCGCCGGGATTGCCCGGGAACTCGGCGCAGCTGGCGCGAAGGTGATGCTCGGCGCGCGCCGCACCGATCGTCTGGAGGCGCTGGCAAACGAAATCAGGGAAAGTGGCGGCGAAGCAATGACGCGCCGCCTTGATGTGACGGATCGCGCCGACGTCGCCGCTTTTGCCGAGGCCGCACGCCAGGGCTTTGGTCGCGTCGACGTGATCGTCAACAATGCCGGCGTCATGCCCCTGTCGCTTATGGCCTCGCTGAAGGTCGAGGAGTGGGATCAGATGGTCGATGTCAACATCAAGGGCGTGCTCTATGGCATCGCCGCGGTATTGCCTGAGATGACGGCCCGGGGCTCCGGCCATATCATCAACATCGCCTCCATCGGCGCGCTCGCCGTCTCGCCCACGGCCGCCGTCTATTGCGCCACCAAATATGCGGTGCGGGCAATCTCCGATGGCTTGAGGCAGGAAAACGACAAGCTCCGCGTCACCTGCATCCATCCCGGTGTGGTCGAGAGCGAGCTTGCCAGCACGATCACCGATCCGGTGGCGGTGGAAGCCATGAAGACCTACCGCGCCATAGCGCTGCAGCCGGACGCGATCGGCCGAGCCGTGCGCTTTGCCATCGAGCAGCCTGACGATGTCGACGTCAACGAGATCGTCATCCGTCCAACGCGCAACAGATGAATCAGGTTTCGCTTCTTGCCGCAGCCGGACTTTTCGCCGGCGCGGCTATCCTAACCATAGAGAAAGGTCTCACTCAGATGAGTATCGAGCAAAACACTGTTACCCGCCCCTCGGAAAACCACCCCTATGTCGGCATGTGGATCACGGGCGATGGCCATGTCCGCCATAACCTGCTTGCGAACGGCCGTTACGATGAAGCACGCGGCAAGCGGGAGAGCGCCTATCAGGGACGCTATGAAGTCCGAGGCAATCATATCGATTATTGGGACGATACCGGCTTTACCGCCGATGGAACATTCATCGATGGCGTGCTGCATCACGGCGGCATGATCCTCTATCGGCAGAAGTAATCGTAGCCGGCCACCAGGCCGCTGCCAAAAGGAAAAAAGGGCAGGGCATGTCACAGATGGCATCCCTGCCTTGTCCTAACCTTCGCAACGCCATTTTTCGAAGGAGATAACAATGGTTCGCCAGCGCATCGCAATCGTCTATCACAGCGGTTATGGGCACACCGGTCGCCAGGCCGAAGCCGTCAGGGCAGGGGTCGAACAAGTCAAGGGTGTCGAGGCCATGCTGTTGAGCGTGGATAAGGTGGAGCGGCATTGGGAGGATCTCCATGCCGCGCAGGCGATCATCTTCGGTTCGCCGACCTACATGGGCTCCGTTTCAGCCGCATTCAAAGCCTTCGAGGAGGCGACGTCGACCGCCGTCCTTGCCAAGGGCTTTCTCTGGAAGGACAAGATCGCCGCCGGTTTCACCACCTCGGGGTCCCGCTCCGGTGACAAGCTTTCAACCTTGATCCAGCTGGCAATCTTTGCCGCGCAGCACGGAATGCATTGGGTCGGTCTCGACCTGCCGCCGGCCAACTGCTCGTCAACGGGCTCGGAAGCGGATATGAACCGGCTTGGCTTCTGGCTCGGCGCCGGCGCCCAGGCAAACACCGATGAAGGCCCGGAGACCGCGCCACCCGAATCCGATCTCGCGACTGCGCGTTATCTGGGGCGACGCGTCGCGCTGACGACGCTACAATTCGTTCGCGGCCGCCAAGCCTTGGCCGCTCCGTTGCAACACGCTCTTGTGACCTCATGACCGAGACATCTACTGATCCGATCTTCTCAGAGCTGCGCCCACGTCTTGTGCGGCTTGCCTACCGGATGCTCGGATCGGTCGCCGATGCCGAAGATATCGTGCAGGAAGCCTGGATGCGCTGGCTCGCGACGGATCGTGAATCGATTCGCGAGCCGGCTGCGTTCCTGAGGACCATCGTCACCAGGCTCTGCCTGAACGAGTTGAAATCCGCCCGGCGTCGGCGCGAGACCTATGTCGGACCATGGCTGCCCGAGCCGATCTTCGACCCGGAAGATGACGATGCAGCCGACGATGTGACATTGCCGTTGATGCTGGCGCTGGAGCGTCTGTCGCCGCTCGAACGCGCCGCTTTCCTGCTGCATGACGTGTTCGGCATGGGCTTTGAGGACGTGGCGCTGGCGATCGGCCGCGAAGAGGCGGCCTGCCGCAAGCTCGCGAGCCGGGCGAGGGCGCATATCGTCGACGCCCGGCCCCGGTTCGCTGTCGGCAAAGAGCAGGGGCTCAAGCTTGCCACCGCCTTCTTCACGGCATCGAGGACCGGCGACATGGCCGCATTGCGCGCCTTGCTTTCGCAGGATGTCGTTGCCTATGCGGATGGCGGCGGCAAGGTGCCGGCCTCAAGGCAGCCGCTAATCGGGCTCGATGCAGTCATGCTGCGTCACGAGATGATGGCGCGCATTTTCCTCTCGCAGCCGTCACGCTTGATCCATTATGCCGTCATCGATGGCTTGCCCGGCTTCGTGACGATGGAAGGCGGCGACGTCGTGCAAACGACCGCACTGCATGTGGTGCAGGAAAAGGTCGTTGCTATTTATTGCACGCGCAATCCGGACAAGCTGAGGCACATAACAAGCGTCATGAGCCATTGACCGTTGACGAAAGGGAGAGCGGGATGGGAAGCTGCATAGCTACCGTACAGCAAAGACGCTCTAAAAACGCATCGCGCGATGCCATTATTGCCCTCCGTGCGCTTCTGGCGCCGGATTTTGCGTGCACCGTTTCGGCCACATGGTCGAATACAATACCGCTATTTGCGATTTCCCAGATAGGCTTGTTGACCTTTGCGCGATAAAAACGGCCCCCCACATCAAGAGACAGTGGCATCTGTATTCTTTGCTGGACGTCTCTGAGCTTTTTGGGGGAGCTCCACCTCCTTATGCGGAAAGAACACGGCCCGACCTGCAAGGTATGCAATAAAAAAATAGCCCACGTAAGCGCTGACGGTGATCAAAAGGCTTGTCCACCAGTCGAAAGGCGGCCTCATTTTGCTCGCCCACTCTCCGCTGTATACCGAAGCCGTTGCTAAGAACATCGACGCTGCGCCGCCGCCCATTTTAGAAATTTCTCGGAACATCGTTTGTGCATCGAATGGCTTAGTCAAGATTTGATGACCTTGGCAGAGGAAGCCAGGCGGCTGCTGATATATAAGACTGCAAACGAGAGAGGAATCAAAAAGCCAAAGCTGCTTCGGCCCCTGAACGAAGCCTGTGTGAAGCCTACCACAAAAAGCATGGCCGAAAGTATTACCAATCCCAAAACAAAACATCCGAACTTTGAAATCTCGGCGCTGCGTTCATCCTCATGTCGCATCGTATATTCTCTTATTGTTTTTGTCGGACTCGCAGTCCAATTGAATTTCTTAACGTACCCAACGGATATACCAACATTTGTAGGTATATTAATTCTAGCATCCAGCATAAACCCGCTGCCAGAAGAAGACGCTCTGACAAGCTTCGCATTGGTTGTAGATCCAAGAAAAATTTTGGTTATACCAAATAGCGATTGCTCGCTTGATGCTGGATTAGAGAGCGATATGGCCACCGCGAGCGCCCTCCAGCATTTTCGTCAACTCTTCCTTTGGCATACCTGCAGCCTCGGTCATGTTTCGTACTTTTTCTTCCATCCAGACGTAAAAAGCAATTGCAACGTTCAAATCCATAGAAATACTTACGTCGATATCTCTTTCCACAGCGTCACCAAAAGTAAATTCCTCCGGTCCCTGTGGAACTCCTCCTTTAAGTTCTAATTTTGCAACTTCTGGCGAAGGCGGCTTCTCGGCATAAAAAGATACAACAAGTTTATTTTGAGTGTTATTTCCTCCATACATCCCGTCCGCATGATATATTTTGTGCTGAGGTGTCACGTTGTACTTGTAGACGATTACTCTGTCGGCTGAATCGCTCATTTTCACTCCAAATACAAACGCGTAAATTGCTTGTCGCGTAACAAAGCAACGGCGGCTTTCAAATGTCAACTCGCGAACTTTTGATAAATGTGCTTGCCGATCGACATTGCAACGAGACCGGCTCCAACGCTAGCACGGATAGGCGAACGCCATTTTAGCTATTCATTAACCATGATCTTCAGAATTTCCCCGGTGCGCTCAATTTGCATCGCAAAATGGACAAACTCCAATCATGATTAAAGTACCGTTAGGTGATTGAGGCGTAGCAGGGTACCGGAATGAGGGATGTGCCGGTTCTGCAGACCTCCGTCAAAGTAATGAGTAGCGGCGTGGGACAGATGAAATTCGAAAATCGTGCGGTGACATGCGCAACGGGTATGCGTTGGTTTGCTCTCTCACTGATGTGCGCAACCATCACCGCCTGCGGAACGACCCAGAAGGTTGCTTCGACGCGCCAGCATGGCAAGGAATACTTCTCCGAGAAGGAATATGGCGTGAAGGCCAGCCCGCGGGTTGTCGCCAACGGCCCCGTTCCCAAGGGCGGCGGCCGTTTCATGGTCGGCAACCCGTATCAGGTGAAGGGCAAGTGGTATTATCCCAAGGAAGATTTCGGTTATAGCAAGGTCGGCATCGCTTCCTGGTACGGCTCGGCGTTCCACGGCCGCCTGACCGCAAATGGCGAAGTCTATGACCAACAGTCGCTGACCGCTGCCCACCCGACTTTCCCGCTGCCGAGCTATGCGCGTGTTACCAATGTCGAGACCGGCTCTTCCATCATCGTTCGCGTCAACGATCGCGGTCCTTATCATCCCGGCCGCATCATCGATCTTTCCAACAAGACGGCGCAGTTGCTCGATCTCCAGCACAGCGGCACCGGCGATGTGCGCGTGCAATATGTCGGCCGCGCCCGCATGGACGGCCACGACGAGCCCTATCTCATGGCATCCTACATTCCGAAGGGTTCGCGCCTGCCGAGCATCAATCCTGGTGGCCAGATCGCAACCGGCGTGATGGTGGCCTCGGCCGGCCGGATGACCGCCGATCAGCTACCGGATTCGTATACGCCAACACCAACACGCGCCAGCCGTGAAGTGCGCAGCTTTGATGCTACACCGGCGATCGCTCCCATTCCGCGTCAATCGCCATATGCGACCACGGCTTTCGCCGATGCGCCCAAGCCGGCTTACAATAACGACAAGCGCAGCAACAATCTGCCTCCGATGACGTGGAACGGCGGTGCCATGCCATCAGTTGAATCTGCTCAGCCCGTCATGATCGTTCTGCCGCAGATCGGACCGATCCCGCGCGAGCGGCCTGATTTCACGCCTCGCATGGCAAGCCTTGACGACCAGTCGTTGGGCTCGGCGGTCGCCGCCTACCAGAATGCGCCGGTCAAGACTGTCTATGTCGACCTGGCATTCGATGCCGTCATGGTCCGCAATGACGGCCTGACGCAGGAGTCGATCCTCTCGGCCTATCGTCGCCAGCATCAGGGCACCACGCAGGCTGATTGATCAGCATCATTGCCTGAATCTTTACCTGTCTCTAAAATAATGGGGGCGGGTGATTGGATTGAGGGGACGGTATGCCAAAGCGCTTGATTCTTTTGTTCCTTTTGCTCCTCGGTATCGGCAATGCGGCGGCCTTGGCGCAGCCGGCTACCCCAGGCGCCTTCGATACGAAAGCCGCACAGGCATTCATGATCGAGGCCTCGACAGGCACAATTCTCCTTGCAAAAGCCGAGGATCAGCCGATCTCGCCGGCGTCGCTTGCGAAACTGATGACGCTGGACGTCATCTTCGATGCCATCGGGCGAGGGGAGATTTCGCTCGATACCGAATATCCAGTCTCGGAAAATGCCTGGCGGACCGGCGGCGCTCCCTCGCGCGCATCGACTATGTTTGCCGCATTGAAATCCCGCGTACGCGTCGGAGACCTTATTCAGGGCGTCGCCGTGCAGCAGGCCAACGACAGCTGCATCGTGCTGGCCGAGGGTATTTCGGTGAGCGAGCGCGAATTTGCCCGGCGCATGACGGCGAGGGCACGCGAGATCGGCATGCCGCGCGCCACCTTCACCAATTCCACCGGCTTGCCGGATGCCAACGACCCCAGCGGCGGCGGCAAAGTCTCGATGCGGGAACTGGTGACGCTTGCGCAGGATTTGCAGCAGAAACATCAAGATCTCTACAAATATTTCGGCCAGCCGGATTTCACTTGGAACAAGATCTACCAGCGCAACAAGAACCCATTGCTGCTGCTCAACGTTGGCGTCGACGGTCTTGGGCTGGGCTTTACCGACGGAGAGGGCTTTTCGATCGTCGCATCGGTGGAACGTGACGGCCGCCGGCTGTTCCTGGCGCTTGGTGGTCTTAAGAGCGACAAGGAGCGCACGGAGGAAACCCGCCGCGTGCTCGAATGGGGGCTCAGCAATTTCAAGAGCCAACGTATTTTCGCCGGCGGAGAAGTCATCGGCGATGCCAGCGTCTATGGCGGCGCTCAGTCGACGGTAGGCTTGCTGGCAAAGATGCCCGTCGATGTCTACGTTCCAGTGGATACGCCCGATCGCCTGTCGGCGCGAATCGTCTATCGCTGGCCGCTGACGGCACCCGTCGCCGCGGATTATGATGCCGGAACGCTTCGCGTGTTTCTGGGCGCGCGGCTGGTGCGCGAATTGCCGCTTTATACAAAAGAATCAATCGCTCAGGGCACGCTCAGCCGACGCGCCTTCGATGCTTTCATGGAATTGACCGAATCCTTGCTATTCTCTTGGCTATGGGACAGGCCTCTGCCGGCCTGACGGATTGCGCGGCTCGCGAAATCCCTGTTCACACCCCATATAGAATGCCTGACGCCGACACATGCACGGTTCCACGCGGGCATGTCTTGGGTTAAACAAGAGACGTATCACATGCCAAGCGACAGGCAGGCGAAAAGTGCAGGACATGATCATTGGCTGATGCAAACGGATTATTCGTAAGCTTCGAAGGCGGCGAAGGGGCTGGCAAATCAACCCAGATCCGCCGGTTAGCCGAGCGATTGCGTGAACGTGGTCATGACGTGCTTGTGACGCGCGAGCCAGGCGGATCTCCCGGCGCCGAAGCTGTCCGCCATGTGCTGCTGTCCGGAGCTGCCGAGATCTTCGGCACGCGCATGGAAGCGATTCTCTTCGCCGCTGCCCGCAACGACCATGTCGAGGAAGTCATTCGCCCGGCGCTGGGACGCGGCACCATCGTCCTTTGCGACAGGTTCATGGATTCCTCACGCGTCTATCAGGGCGTGACCGGCAATCTCGAGGCCGACTACATCGAGGCCTTGCAAAGAGTTGCCGTGAATGGCGTCGTGCCCGACTGCACGCTGATCCTCGACATTCCCGCCGAGATCGGGCTTGAGCGCGCGCGCAAGCGGGCCTCCGCCGTCGTCGCTCCCGACCGCTTCGAGAAGGAAGAGATGCAGACCCATGAGAAACGCCGTGAGGCTTTTCTCGATATCGCCGCACGCGAGCCGGAGCGCTGCCATGTCATCGACGCCCAGCGCTCGGAAGACGAGATCGCCGCAGACATCGCCGGGATCGTCGACAGGCGCCTTGGCCCTGCCGCGACTATCGCTGCGGCCAGATCGGAAGCGGCGCAATGAGCGAGGATCGGCCCGGCGTTCTCGATGGCGCGATCGCTCCACAGGATAATCCCAGGCTCTTCGGCCATGAGGAGGCGGAAGCCTTCCTGGCGCAATCCTATCGCTCCGGCAAAGGCCATCACGCCGTGCTGATCGAGGGACCCGAGGGGATCGGCAAGGCGACGCTCGCTTTCCGGTTTGCCAATCACGTTCTGTCCCATCCCGACCCGGCATCCGCACCCGAGACGATCGGGGATCCCGATCCGTCCTCCGCCATAAGCCGGCAGATATCCGGTGGCGCATCCCATAATCTGCTGCATCTGAGCCGTCCCGTGGACGACAAGACCGGCAAGGTGAAATCGGCTATCACGGTGGACGAAGTCCGGCGCGCCGGAAAGTTCTTTTCGCAAACCTCGGGCACCGGCAACTGGCGGATCGTCATCATCGACCCGGCCGACGATCTCAACCGCAACGCCGCAAACGCTATCCTGAAGATCCTCGAGGAGCCGCCGAAGCGTGCCTTGTTCCTCGTGCTGTCGCATGCGCCTGGCCGGCTGCTACCGACCATACGCTCGCGCTGCCTGCCGTTGAAGCTTGCGGCGCTCGGAGACGAGGCCTTGCGTTCGGCGCTCGAAAATCTCGGCGTGCCGGCCGGGCAGGGGAGTGAACTGCTCTCGGCCGCCAAAGGCAGTGTCAGCGAGGCGCTGAAGCTTCTGAACTACGGCGGCGGCGAGATCATCGAAGCCTATCGGCAGGTCCTTTCCGCTGAAGGCCCCGCCTCACGCAAGGCGATGCATCGCCTTGCCGACGCGCTTTCCAGCAAGGACAGCGACACGATCTTCGGCTTCTTCATATCCCATATCGGTGACGATATCGCCGAACGTGCGAGAGCCGCTGCGTTTGGCGGGTATCTCGGCATGGCGGAAAGACTGGCCCGTCTCCACTCCGAGACCACCGAACGGCTCAATATCTCGCAAGCCTACAATCTCGATCGCAAGCAGACACTCATGACAGTCCTCGGTGAGCTCAAGCAGCAGCTTTCGGCATAGACCCTTGGATCTAGAAGCCCGGGGCTCCCGCGCTTGCCATAAAGGCTGCAAAGCTCTCCGATGCTGCGGTGACACCTGCATCTCCGACCATTTCATGGTCGATGAAGACAACGGCCGGATCGGTTGAATTGGTACGAAAATCGAAAGCCCAGTAGTTTCCGCCCGTATCATCGGCAAATGGGAATAGGCCTGCCGGATAGCGGTCTTGCATGCCTTCGAAGCAGTATTCCACGCAATAGGATGCGCTTTGCCTTTCAACGGCAAGAGGAGACAAGGCCAACAACAAGACGCCGAAATTGATCGCGCCCTCGCCCTCCAGCTCAAGCTCGGTATCCAGGACCTCTCCCTGATGTGAACCTACCATGCGCCAGTAGGCGTCGGGGAGGGCCGCGCCTGCGAAATGCTCAAGCCGAGTTCTGTCTTCATCAGTCGGCTGCGGAAATGCGGTTCGCAGATAGGGTTGCCAATCGCTCATCGCTTCTCTCCTGGTAATTTCTCGCTTTGCTTGGAGCTACTTCAGGGAAAAATAAGCTTCCAGGCGACCACCGTCAGCGTGACGGCGAGAATGATGCGCACGGAGCGCTCGTGCAGGCGCGGAGCGAGCAGGCTACCGGCAACGATGCCGGGGATCGATCCCACAAGCAGTGCGAACAGCATCGTCCAGTTGATCTCGCCGATGAACCAATATCCCATGCCGCCGATCAAGGTGAGCGGTACCGCATGAACGATGTCCGAGCCGACGATCTCGCGGACGTCGAGCTGCGGATAGAGCACCAGCAGCACTGTGACGCCGAGCGCGCCGGCGCCGACCGAGGTCATGGTGACCAGAATGCCGAGCACAAGGCCAAGAATGATGGTCAGCAATGCGATCGTACGCGGGGTCAGCTTGCCGCGCTCGCCTCGCCATTTGCGTATGGAGTCCAGTATCTGGCCGCGGAAGATCAGCATGACCGCCGTCAACAACAGAAGACAGCCGAGGGACAGGGTGATGGTATGAGCGACCGCCGGGCTCTCGCGATTGACGCCCGCCATGATCCAAAGCATGGCCAGGGCCGCCGGTACGCTGCCTGAAGCCAGGAAGCCAACGACCTTCCAATTGACGCGTCCATGCATGCCGTGAACCGCGGTTCCAGCGGTTTTGGTAATTGCCGCATAGAGCAGATCGGTACCAACGGCTGTTGCCGGATGCACGCCGAAGAACAAGACCAGCAACGGCGTCATCAGCGATCCGCCGCCAACGCCGGTAATGCCGACCAGCATGCCAACGAAAAAGCCGGAAAAGGAATAGAGCGGCTGATAGGAAGCGATCAAACTCAAAACCACGGCTCCCTGAAGCCGTTGGCCAGGCTCATTGGAAAATCTATGAAATTCACGGCGATCTCTGTCCTGCGCTCTGGTTCTTCGAAGGGGTAAAGCCGAGGCAGCACCCTGTCAAGCAAGGCCCGCGCGAGGCCGCCCGAATGCTGCGAGCACGAAACTTGGTGTTTCGCTCCCGGCAAACATGCGCTAAAGCGAGCGGAGCCAAGAATAACAGAGACGCAACCGTAAAAGCGGATCCCTGCCTGACATGACCGAAAAGACCCCGTTCTACATCACCACAGCCATCGCCTATCCCAACGGCAAGCCGCATATCGGCCACGCCTATGAGCTGATTGCAACCGACGCCATGGCGCGATTCCAGCGCCTAGATGGCCTCGACGTCTTCTTCCTGACGGGTACGGACGAACATGGCC
Source organism: Rhizobium sp. A22-96 (assembly GCF_053521805.1). NCBI lineage: Bacteria > Pseudomonadati > Pseudomonadota > Alphaproteobacteria > Hyphomicrobiales > Rhizobiaceae > Rhizobium > Rhizobium sp. A22-96. Next base: position 1,019,273 of record NZ_JBNWDQ010000003.1, on the reverse strand, counting down.
AGAAGATGCAGCAGACGGCGCGGGCCGAGGGCCTGACGCCGCAGGAACTCGCCAACCGCAATTCCGATGAATTCCAGGCCATGGGCAAGCTGCTGAACGCGTCCAACGATGATTTCATCCGCACGACCCAGTCGCGGCACCACGAGACATCGCAGAACATCTGGAACCTGATGGCCGACGCTGGCGACATCTACAAGGATTCCTATGCCGGCTGGTATTCGGTTCGCGACGAAGCCTATTACCAGGAAAACGAGACCGAGCTGCGCGCCGATGGCGTGCGCTACGGACCTCAGGGCACGCCGGTCGAGTGGGTGGAGGAGGCGAGCTACTTCTTCAAGCTCTCGGAATACCAGGACCGGCTGCTGAAGCTCTATGAAGAGAATCCTGATTTCATCGGACCGGCCGAACGCCGCAACGAAGTGATTTCCTTCGTCAAATCCGGCCTCAAGGACCTGTCAATCTCGCGCACGACCTTCGACTGGGGCATCAAGGTGCCGAACGACCCGTCGCATGTCATGTATGTGTGGGTCGACGCGCTCACGAACTACATCACCGCAACCGGCTACATCGAAGACCGCAACAATCCGCGAGCAAAATACTGGCCGGCTGACGTACACATCATCGGCAAGGACATTATCCGCTTCCACGCCGTCTACTGGCCGGCCTTCCTGATGTCGGCAAAGCTGCCGCTGCCGAAGCGCGTCTATGCCCATGGCTTCCTGCTCAACAAGGGCGAGAAGATGTCGAAGTCGCTCGGCAATGTCGTCGATCCGGTCAACCTCGTGAACCATTTCGGTCTCGACCAGGTGCGCTACTTCTTCCTGCGCGAAGTTTCCTTCGGCCAGGACGGTAGCTACAGCGAAGAAGCGATCGGCATACGTATCAACTCCGATCTCGCCAACGGCATCGGCAACCTCGCCAGCCGCTCGCTGTCGATGATCGTCAAGAACTGCGAGGGACAGATCCCCGAATGCGGCCCTCTGACGGACGAAGACAAAGCGCTGATCGCACAGGCAGACGCACTGCTGGCTTCTACCCGCGAGGATATGGGCAAGCAGCTCATCCACCGTGCGCTGGCGTCGATTATCGCCGTGGTCTCGGAGACGGACCGCTATTTCGCAAGCCAGGAGCCCTGGGCGCTGAAGAAGACCGATCCGGCCCGCATGGCGACCGTGCTTTACGTCACGGCAGATGTCGTGCGCCAGATCGGTATCCTGCTGCAGCCCTTCATGCCGGAATCCTCCGCGAAGCTGCTGGATCTCATCGCCATCCCCGCAGACAAGCGTGACTTTGCAGCGCTCGGCGAGGCTGGCCGTCTCGTTGCCGGAACGCCGCTGGAAGCCCCCAAGCCGGTCTTCCCGCGCTATGTCGCGCCGACCGTCGAATAAGGTTTTCTATGCTGATCGATACGCATTGCCACCTGGATTTTGCCGACTTCGAGGAAGAGCGTGACGCGATCGTCGCGCGCGCTCACGAAATGGGCGTCAAGCAGATGGTCACGATCTCGACCAGGGTTCGAAAGCTTGACGGGTTGATCGCGCTCACCGAGCGTTATCCGTCGGTTTTCTGCTCTGTGGGAACGCATCCGAACAGTGCCGATCAGGAGCTTGATATCCAGACGGAAGATCTCGTGCGGCTGGCAAACCAGCATGCGAAGATCGTCGCGATCGGTGAGGCGGGGCTCGATTATTTCTACGATACGGTGAAGCCGGAAGACCAGAAGACCGGCTTCCTGCGCCACATCGCGGCGGCCCGTGAAACGAAGTTGCCGCTGGTCATTCACAGCCGCAGCGCCGACGAGGACATGGCCGCGATCCTGACCGAGGAAACCGGGAAGGGGGCTTTCCCCTTCATTCTCCATTGCTTCTCGGCCGGCCCTGCCCTTGCCCAGACGGGTGTCGAGCTTGGCGGCTATATCTCCTTTTCCGGCATCCTGACCTTCCCGAAGTCGGAAGAGTTGCGCGACATCGCCAAGACGATCCCGCATGACCGGCTGCTCGTCGAGACCGATGCGCCGTATCTGGCGCCGAAGCGCTGGCGCGGCAAGCGCAATGAGCCTTCCTATGTCGTCAACACAGCAGAAGTGCTGGCGGAGACGATCGGCGTCAGCATGGAAGAGATTGCCGAGATCACCACGGCGAATGCCTTCCGCTGCTTCTCGAAGATGACAAGGGTCTGACGGCGTGACATACCGGCGGCGCTTCACCATATTGGGCTGTTCCTCGTCGCCGGGTGTGCCGCGCATCACCGGCGACTGGGGTGCCTGCGATCCGAAAAACGCAAAAAACCGCCGCACGCGTGCGGCCTTCCTGATCGAGCAGATCGCGCCGGATGGCGGTATTACGACCGTCGTTATCGATACAGGCCCGGATTTTCGCGAGCAGATGATCCATGCCGGCGTCAGTTCCGTCGATGCCGTACTTTATACCCACGCCCATGCCGACCATATTCACGGCATCGACGATCTTCGCGGTTTCTTCCATAATGCCCATGAGCGCATCCCGATCTATGCCGATCCGCCGACCATGGACCGTATTCGTGAAGGCTTCCGCTATTGCCTGGAAACGCCGCCCGGCAGCAGCTATCCGCCGATCGTCCGGCCGGTGCTGATTGAAACTCTGGAGAAGAGCTTCACGGTCGAAGGGGCAGGTGGCCCTATCCGCTTCTGGCCGCACAAGCAGATCCACGGCGATATCCATTCGCTCGGCTTCCGTATCGGCAATCTCGCTTATTGCAGTGATATCAGTGACTTCCCGGCGGAATCTGTGGAAAGAGTCCAGGATCTGGATGTCTTGATCATCGACGCCCTCCAGTACCGCTTCCATCCGAGCCATCTTTCGCTGGAGCAATCGCTAGCCTGGATCGAACGGCTGCGGCCGAAGCGTGCTATCTTGACCCATATGCATACGCCGCTTGATTATGAAACCGTGCTCGCGGAAACGCCCGATCATGTCGAGCCGGCCTATGATCAGATGCAGATCGAGCTAGACGTGGAGGATGACGATCTATGAGCGAAGACAGCAGGAAGCTTTCCAGCCTGGAACGCGTCGAGCTTGCCGCGCGCAATCTCGGTCTCGATATCTCGATCAAGCGCATGGAGCAATCGACGCGAACGGCGGAAGAAGCCGCCAAGGCGGCCGGATGCGCCGTCGGCCAGATCGTCAAGTCGCTGGTCTTCGTCAATGCCGATACACATCAGCTGACGCTGCTTCTCGTCTCCGGCGCACACAATGCCGATACAGCACATATAGCAGCAACTTACGGGATTCGGCTCAAGCGCGCCGATATCGACCGGGTCCGCGACGAGACCGGCTTTGCCATTGGCGGCGTCGGCCCGATCGGCCATCTCGTCGAACTGCCTGTTTTCATCGATGAAAGCCTTTTGGCCTACGATCAAGTCTGGTGCGCAGCCGGGCGGCCAGACAGCATTTTCGCCTGCAATCCGACGCTGCTGGCCGAGAAGATCGCCGCAAAGGTAATCCGTATCAAGGCGAGTTGATGAGGCAAGAGGTGTGTTCGAGGGATCCAGCCAAGTAGCTGGAATAATTCACATATTATGCTTTTTCCATCAAAACGGATATCAAATTTAGTTCCATAATCTATCTTATCTGATCTTTGTTTGCGGACTGGGCAGAGTTAAGTTGAAGTACCTCTGCCCCTCAAAAATCGAGATCTCACACTCCCCGCATCCTGATCTGTAGATACAGGATCAGACTTTCGGTTGCTCATGCGTCGCGCAATGAATGCCGCCGCCGACCTGGCCAACATTGTCGATATCGAGCATGACGATATCACGGCCCGGATAAAGATCGGCCAGCGTCGCCTTCGCTTTTTGATCGGCTTGCCTGTCGCCGAATTGGGCGGCGATCACGGCGCCGTTGCAAACGTAGTAGTTGACATAGGACGAGACGAAATCGTCGGCCTCGGTGCGGATATCGGAAGGTTCAGGCAGAATGACCAGATTGAGCTTGCGGCCTTCTGCGTCAGTCGCCTTGGCCAGAATGTCATGTGTCTCAAAGGCAGAGACAGACCATGGATCCTTTGGATCTGGTTCGTCGCCCATCTGGATCACGACGACGCCCGGTTTCACAAATCGAGCCAGAGCGTCGATGTGGTAATCCGTGATGTCGGCACCCTTTATGCCCGGCGCCCAGATCATCTTCCTCGCGCCCATGGTTTCCAGCAGCATCGCCTCAATCTCGGCCTTGGAGCCCTTGTTGCGGTTGGGGTTGATGAAGGTGCTTTCGTGCGCGATCAACGTGCCGTGGCCGTCAGTTTCCACCCCTCCAGCCTCGCCGACCAGGCCGGCGTCAAAAACCTGAAGGCCCAGCCGGTCGGCAACGCGCGCTGCAATCCGTCCATCATTGCCGTGAAGCTGCTTGTTGCCCCAGCCGTTGAAATTAAACTGCGTCACCGCAATGCCGCCCTTGCCGTCAACGACAAAGGATGGCCCGGAGTCCCGGCACCATAGATCGTCTGTCGGGATATCCCAGAGTTCGACCTTGGACGAGATGCGCTTTCGGATCGCCTTGTGATGTTCAGCAGAAGCCATCATCACCACGGGCTCGAAATCGACGATCGCATTGGCAATCCTGGCGATCGTGCCCTGCAGATCGAACAGGAAGTCAGGATCGTCATAGACCTTCCGATTGTTGGGCCACTGCATGAAAGTGCGTTCGTGCGGATCGGTCTCTTCTGGATACCAGAATCCGGCGCTACGCGCCGTCGTCTTTGCTTCGGCGGCTCGAGAGAACACAGAGAGTCCGCCAGCCAAAGCGGCCAATTGAAGCAGAGTGCGGCGTGGCATCGGCATCATGACACCTTGTTCAACGATGTTGATCTCGACTATCGGGGTTCCCGGCCGCCTAGACAAGCCGAGACGGGTTCGTATCGCCCTCGCCCATGCCGCGGCTTCCCACCCCAACAGCGTGGTTTCAGTTCACGGCCGAGATCGATCCAGATGCGCGTCAAACGCAGCGATCAATTGGTGGTGCTCTGTTTGGCGATACCTGAGGATCCCGTGGCGATTGCCGCTGCCGGCACATAGGTGTCGATGAGACCAGCCATCTTGTCGTCGCGAATCTGCGCGGTCTTTTCGCCCATGACGACGCCGACGACGCGGCGGCCGTTCTTGGTCGCGGAGGTGACGAGATTGTAGCCGGAGGCATCGGTGTAGCCGGTCTTGATACCGTCGGCGCCAGCATAGCGGTACATCAGATTGTTATGGCCGCGCAGCTTCATGCCGCGGAACTTGATCCCACGCATCGAAAAAAGCTTGAACTCCTCCGGAAAGTCGCGCATCAGCGCGACGCCGAGCGTCGCCATGTCGTGTGCGGTGGTTACCTGTTCCGGGTCTGGCAGGCCGGACGCATTCTTGAAGACGGTGTTGCTCATGCCGAGCTGATGCGCCTTTGCGGTCATTACCTTGCCGAAGCTGTCCTCATTGCCGCTGAGCTGCTCGCCGATCGCAACAGCCGCGTCATTGGCGGAGAGAACGACGATGCCTTCAACCGCCTCGCGTACAGTTACCTTGCGGCCGACGCCGACGGCGAGCTTGAAAGGCTCCTTGCCCTCAGCATTTTCCGACATGGTCAGCTTCTGATCCCATTTCAGGCGGCCGTCATGCAGCGCTTCGAAAGCAAGATAGAGCGTCATCATCTTGGTGAGCGAGGCCGGATAGTTCAGCTCGTTCTCATTAGACGCCTCCAGCACCTGGCCGCTATGCGCGTCCACGAGATAGCTCGCCTGCCCGGCCTCTGCCGCCGAAACGGCACCGAGAAGCGACACGGCCGAGATGGTCGCGGCAAGGAGCGAAGAAGTGATGTTGCCCATGGATTTTTGCAGTCTCTATTATTGATGTTCTTGACGGAGCAGCAAGCGGCCGAGGTGAATTCGCGGCCAGCTTTCGAGCGAGATGGATCGGGCAAATCTATGGCGGAAACAAGAACGATGCCATGAAAAATGGACTATCCGAGAATAGTCCCCAGCCCTGTTTATTGACGGGGGCAAAGCCCACCTCACCCGCCGTCCGATCGCCCTGTCGATAAAAGCCTCTTCCCGGCCTCTGCATCCTCTCTCCGCAACATAACGCAATGTGAAAAGACACTCTGCAACAAGGCCTCGACACATAGTGAACCGTCACGAGTCGGGCCTTTGCGTTTCGCAAACGCCGTCTCTTTTGCAGCACGAAGATGAGGCATCTCCCTAATGCATATCAGAATATTCGCCATGGTCGGCCTGGCCCTCTCCTCGACCATGCCCGCCATGGCCGCGGATATGGCTTTCGAGCAACCGGCTCCCCAGCCCCAACAATCGGCCTATGATTGGTCCGGCTTCTATCTCGGCGTCCAGGGTGGATATTCCTGGAACAAGGCAAAATATCTCGGAACAGAACAGAACCTCGACGGCGGCTCGTTCGGGGCGCATGCGGGCTATAATTTTCAGAGCGGAAATATCGTCTACGGCATCGAGAACGATTTCAACTACAGCTTCAACAAAGACAAGGAAGCCAATCTTCAGTGGGATGCATCGGGCCGTGCCCGTGTCGGCTATGCCTTGGATCGAACACTGTTCTTCACGACGGCGGGTCTCGCAGCAGCCGGCGGCAAGGTCGATGCTCCGGCAATTGGAAAGAAGGATGATATCCTGATTGGCTGGACGGCCGGCGGCGGCGTCGAGCACGCCTTGACCGACAATATCCTGTTGCGCGGCGAATATCGCTACTCCGATTTCGGCAAGAAGGATTTTGGTTCGCGCATCGGAGACTTCAGCGGCGATCAGCAAAAGATAGTCTTCGGCGCAAGCTACAAATTCTGACAGGAGCGACGGGCCTGGAATTCAACCAGGCCGACTGCCCTGCTTTCAAGAACAAGGCCAGGAACAAGTACGCATGATCAAGCGAAAGCGCTTCATCGAGGTGTTGATCCCACATATCGGCCATCAATAGACAAAGGATATGCCAATGAAGCCTGTCGTCATCGCTTTGGGTCTATCAATCATCATTTCGGCCGGCCTTGTCATTCCGGCAACTGCACAGGTCGTCCTTCACCAGAACCAATCGCCGGGCGATGATGGCGCTCAGGATGAAGTGGAGTCCGACTTTCTTCACGCCTGGAATCGCCATCACGACGCGCCCAACATGTCGGGAGAACGCCGCAACAATTTCGGTCCGGATGATGTGATACGTCTTCTTGAGCGCCGCGGCTATCGAGTGCGAGACGTTAGAGATGTCGGTGTTCGCTATCTTGTTCAGGCGACGCGGGGCGACGATAATCTGCTCGTTAGCGTATCCCGGAGTGGAGATATCGTCGGTGTCGTACATGATGACGGCAGCTATTGACGCTGACGAGTGGGGCTCGGGCATCGTTCTGCATCCTAGTCCCAAAACCATGACTTGCTGACCTCTGCCCGCGCCTCGGCTGCTGTCACGCCAATATCGCGAAGCTGATCGTCGGTCAGCTCGCGCAGGTCCCATCTTGTTCCGCGCTTTTCGAGATAGGCAAGAAATCTGACCAATGCCGTCAGCAGAAATCCGGGCTTGTGCCGATCCTTGCCCTCACCCGTTGCCGCCAGTAGCGGCCTGTCGACATCGATCGTCATCTTCATGCTCCTTAAGCTCACATCAACGTGGCTTCAGGATGCACTGGTGAACGCAATGAAAGAAGCTTATGGTAATTATACAATCCATAAGGAATTCTTTTGTTGCTTAATCTGGATCAGCTTGGCGCCTTCCTCAATGTCGTCGATTTCGGCAGCTTCACGGCCGCTGCCGACAAGGCCGGACTCACGCAACCGGCCGTCAGCCTGCAGGTGAAGCTTCTGGAGCAACGTCTCGGTGTGAGACTGATCGAACGCGTGGGACGGCGGGCACAGCCGTCGCCGGCGGGACTTGAGCTCATTCCCCAAGCGCGTCGCATCATCGAAGCCTGTTCCCTGGCGGAAGAGGCGATGATGCCTTTTCGCGAGGGCTCGAGTGGCCGTGTGCGGATCGGCAGTGGTGGCACCGCGTCAATCCATCTGCTGCCACGCGCCATCGCCATGGCAAAGAAGCGCATGCCCGATCTCGAAATCATCGTCCGCGTTGGCAATATCGACGAGATTCTCCGTGATCTCGAAGCCAATGCCCTGGATCTGGCTGTGGTAGCCCTGCCCGCCTCCGGCCGTTCCCTCGAGGTCGAGCCATTTCATGAGGACGAGCTTCTGGCCGTGGCGCCAAAGGGAAGCGTGATGCCGGATGGCGGACCGGATGTGGAATTCATGAAGGAGAAGACACTCCTGCTTTATGAAGGCGGAAACACGCGTCGCGCCACCAACGAATGGTTCGAGGCTTCCGGAGTTCGCCCAGAGCCGGCCATGGAGTTCGGAAGCGTCGAGGCCATCAAGGAGCTGGTCGCTGCGGGTCTTGGGTGGTCTGTCCTTCCTGACATGGCGCTGCGGCGTGAGGAGTCGGACCGGCTCGTCACTTCGCCGCTCAAGCCGCGGCTCGTCCGGCAGCTCGGCATCGTGCTACGCCGTGACAAGCACCTCACAAAAGGACTTCGCGAGATCCTGAAATCCCTGCGTGAACTTCAAGATGACCGGGAGCATGAAGCCTAGTCTCTATCGGAGACAGCTCTTCAAGCTCCCCCCGCCATCAATCATTGTAGCTGGTTGCGACGCTCGATTTCCTCGTCCGACGGATCGGGCAAAGCGAAGGAGCCCGTCTTGACCGGACCATCAGGCTGATAGGTCGCAAAGATGACACCCGTCGGAGACGACTGCGTGCGCAGCAGCTTCATCGCGGCCGGGACGGCGCCATCGGCAAACAGCTTCTTGCCGCCGCCAAGCACGAGCGGAAAGATCATCAGGCTGAATTCGTCGATCAACCCGTGGCGCAGCAGGGTCTGAATGAGATCACCACTGCCCTGGATGAGGAGATCCGGTCCCTCACCTGCTTTCAACGCCTTGATCGCCGCCACGACATCGCTGCCGAGCGACCGGCTGTTGTTCCACGTCAGCGCACCGCTTCTGCGCGTGGCGACATATTTGGTGACCGAGTTGAACTGCCTGGCGATAGGATCGTCGTCGCCGATATGCGGCCAATGGGCCGCGAAAATATCATAGGTCTTGCGTCCGAGCAGAAGATCGAACGGCTTTTCGAAGATTTCGAAAAGGATCTTGCCTGTCGCTTCATCGGCATGGGGAAATACCCAGCCGCCATGCTGGAAACCACCGGTCGGATCCTCTTGCGGGCCGCCGGGTGCCTGCATGACGCCGTCGAGGCTGATGAATGTTGCTGCTATGACCTTGCGCATAATGTCCTCCTTGTTTCAGGCTTAGTGCTCCAAGGACGTCCCGCCGATTTCGATGCCGACATCTCATCGATAATTTTTCGAACACGCAATCTAACGTTCGCGTGGGACTTGTGACCAATTGACTCTTGAACCTCGCCACGGAATCGGCAAAATTCATCCTATCAATACTTCCCCTGAGATACGAACCCGACTCCGGGCCCGCCTCATTTGAAAACACCTGGATAAAAGCGTGAGCAGCGATTCATCAAGAAGCGCCGCGAAGTCCTTGGCTTCGCGTGCGCATGTCAATGCGACCGGTTGGGGACAAGGTCTCTCTACCATCGTGCGGATCACCCATATGACGCTGCGCCATCCCTGGCAGACAAGCTTCGCCATTGGGGCAACTTTTGTAGCTGCAACGTTGCAGTTGATGATTCCGCGCCTGCTTGGCCGTGCGGTCGACCAAACGCAGACGGCGGTTGCAGGCGGAGCGGCCGGGCATATTGCCGAGAATGCGCTGCTGACGACCGCCCTGCTGCTGCTCGTCATCAGCATTCTGCGCGGCCTTTTCACGATGGTGCAGAACTATTACAGCGAGTCCGTCGGCCACCATATGGGCTACGAACTCAGGCTCGCCTGTTATGAGAAGATCCAGCAGCTCTCCTTCAGCTTCCACGACAAGGTGCATTCCGGTGACCTCATCACCGTCGGGCTGCTCGATCTGGAAGGGGTGCGCATGTACTTCTCCACCGCACTGGTGCGCATGCTGCTGCTCAGCGTGCTCATCGGTGTCGGCGCCTACCTCTTGCTGTCGACCGATGTTGTCCTCGGATTTCTCGCGTTGAGTTTCGTGCCTTTCGTGGCCTGGCGCTCCTCCGTCACGCAATTGAGGTTGCGTGCGACCTGGCTCGACCTGCAGGAACGCCTTTCCGTGTTGACGCGCGTGATGGAAGAAAATCTCGGCGGCATTCGTGTCGTCCGCGCTTTCGCGGCGCAGCTGCACGAAATTGCGAAATTCGACCGCGCCTCACACAGTGCGCTCACCCTCGCCCACAAGCGTGTCGGCATCCGCGTCATCAATACCAGCGCGATGAACCTTTCCTTCTTCATCGCCATGGGCCTGGTGCTCTGGGTGGGTGGCCTCAAGGTGATCGCCGGTGAAATCAGCGTCGGCACCCTCGCCTCATTCCTCACTTTCATGACTATCCTGCAGATGCCGGTGCGCCAGCTCGGGCTGATGGTCAATGCCTTCGCCCGTGCTTCAACCTGCGGCTCGCGCCTATTTGCGCTGCTCGATCTCGATATCCCGATCAAGGATGCTCCGGACGCAAAGCCATTGGCGGTAACCGAGGGCGTGTTGCGCTTCGAAAATGTCGGCTTCAGCTATCCCGGTCCGGACAAGCGCCCGGTGCTGAAGGATATCTGTTTCGAGGCGAAACGCGGCGAGACGATCGGCATTGTCGGACCACCTGGCAGCGGCAAATCCACCATCGCCCATCTCATTCCGCGCTTTTATGACGTCACCTCCGGCCGTATCACCATCGACGACCAGGATATCGGTAAGGCGACGTTGCAATCCCTTAGGCAGAATGTTGCCGTCGTGCAGCAGGATTCCTTCCTGTTCACGACGAGCATCGAGAACAACATCGCCTATGGCGACCCCTGGGCGAAAGAAGGCCGGATCGAGCGTGCCGCCGAGTCGGCGCAGCTGCACAACTACATTCTTGGCCTGCCGGCAGGCTACACCACCGTCGTCGGCGAGCGCGGCGTGTCGTTGTCCGGCGGCCAGCGCCAGCGTCTGACCATTGCACGGACTCTGATGCTGAAACCGGCAGTGATGGTTTTCGACGATTCCACCGCCGCCATCGACGCCGCAACCGAACAGCGTATCCGCAGCGCCATGAAGCGCTTTGCCCGCGACCGGGTGACGCTGATCGTCGCTCACCGACTGAGTTCACTGATGCATGCCGACCAGATCCTGTTCATCGAGGATGGCAAGATCGTCGAGCGCGGAACCCATGAGCAGCTTTTGGCCGCGGGTGGCCGGTACAAGGCGCTTTACGATCTGCAGGTTCGCCCTGAGGACGATGTCGTCAAGACATCCGGCGGCAAGCTCGAAAGAGCGAAAAGGGAGGTCTGACAATGTCGGAAACTATCGAAACCGAGCGCAACGACGTGCGCGAAGATGGACGTCGCCCTCCCCGTGCCGTGGTCGGTTCGCATCGTGTCGAGGAAGAAATTTTCGGCAAGGTCTTCGATACAAAGATCATCGGTCGTATCTGGTCCTTCGTTAGCCCCTATCGCCGCCAGATCTATATTTCGGTGGTCGCCGTGTTGCTGTTCACGGCGTCGCAGATCGTCATACCGTTGGTCATTCGCCACGCGATCGACAATGCGATGGCGCCGGGAGCGATCGATTACTCGGCGCTCTGGTTGTCGCTGGGGATTTTCGCAGTCGCGATTCTCGTCAACTACGGCGCAAGCTATGTCCAGGAGACCTATGTCGGCGAGGTCGCGGAAGAGGTGCTGTTCGACATACGCCGCGCGATGTTCGCCCATCTGCAACGCGTCTCGCTCTCGTTCATGGACAAGACGGAAGTTGGACGCTTGATGTCGCGCCTTCAAGGCGACGTTAACTCCATGCAGGAATTCCTTGAAACTTCAGTACTTTCCGTCGGCGACATTGCTCTGCTCTTCGGCATCGTCATCGTCATGCTGTCGCTTGATTTCCGGCTGGGCCTGCTGACGCTGTCCGTCATGCCGATCCTCTTCATCGTTCGGCTGTTCTGGCTGCCGAAGGCGCGCGTCGCCTTCATGAACGCGCATGAGACGAATTCGATTACCAACGGCGCGTTGGCCGAAGCGATCCATGGCGTGCGTGCCGTGCAGGGCATGCACCGGCAAGGGGTCAATTTCTCGCTTTTCGACGACAAGGCGCATACCAATCTCGAAGCGCATCTGACCGCAGCGCGCTATGCCCAGATCATGGTGCCGATCGTCGATACGCTGACCGGAATGGCCATGGCGATCGTGATCATCGTCGGCGGTTCGATGGTTCTGAACCACAAGCTCGATGTCGGCATCATGGTCGCCTTCCTGTTCTACATTCAGCGCTTCTTCGACCCGATCCGCTCGCTCACCATGCAATATTCCGTCATGCAGCGCGCCATGGCTTCGGGCCAGCGCTTGACCGAAGTGCTCGATGTGCCGATAGACATCAAGGATGCGCCCGACGCCAAGGAGCTTTCGCCCGATATGGACGGCTCGGTAGAGTTCCGCGACGTCGTCTTCGGCTACAATCCCAACCATCCGGTGCTGAAGAATGTCAGTTTCAAGGTCAATCCGGGTGAGACCGTGGCGCTGATCGGCCCCACGGGCTCGGGCAAGTCCAGCTCCATGGCGCTCATCCATCGGTTCTACGATGTGCAGCAGGGCGAGGTGCTGGTCGGCGGTCACGATGTTCGCTCCCTCACCCAGGATTCGCTTGGCCGCCAGGTCGCCATGGTGCTGCAGGAACCCTACCTCTTCACCGGTACGGTGTTGGAGAACATTCGCTACAACAAGGCGGAAGCGACGCGCGAGGAGGCCATCGAGGCTGCAAAGGCAGTCGGTGCGCATGAGTTCATAGAGCGGTTGCCTGATGGGTACGAGACCATTCTCGGCGAACGCGGCGGCGGTCTTTCGCTTGGCCAGCGCCAGCTTGTCAGTTTTGCGCGTGCCCTCGTAGCGGACGCCAAGATCCTGGTGCTGGACGAGGCTACGGCGAATATCGACAGCTATACCGAAATGCTGATCCAGAAGGCGCTGGTCAAGCTGCTCGAAGGCCGCACGGGTCTCGTGATCGCCCATCGCCTTGCCACAATCCGCGAGGCCGACCGCATCATCGTCCTGCAGAACGGACAGCTGATCGAGAGTGGCAATCACAACCAGCTCATGGCCAACGGCAAACTCTATTCGAAGCTCTACAACCTCAACTACGCTTCCTTCGACGATATTCCGGAGGATGAAGTGACGACTTCCGTGCCGGCGGAATCGCAGACCTAGTCGTCCGCCTCGCCCAAGTGGAAGGGTTACATTCAGCCCCTGAGGTGCCCCATTTTGTTGGAGCGCCTGTCAGAGCTCCGGAATTAGATCTATATCCTTTCCATGCGACGTAGCGCGTTGGCTGCCGGCTATGCGTGTGGCGATGGCTTGCGTCCACTTTATTTCTGCGTTGGCTATGGAGGACATATTCAACAATGACCAACAATATCCTGGTTCTCTACGGCTCTTATCGGTCGGATCGCGTTGGCATCCGTCTGGCAAATTACATCGTCAACAGCCTTCGCGAACGCGGAGACGACGCGGAACTGATCGACGCCAAAGATGTTGGCCTGCCAATGCTCGATCGGATGTACAAGGAATATCCGAAAGGCTCTGCTCCGCCGGAAATGGAGAGGCTTGCCGAGAAAATCCGGAATGCCGATGCCTTTATTTTCGTGACCGGCGAATACAATTGGGGCGTGCAGCCAGGTCTGAAAAACCTGACCGATCATTACCTTGAGGAGTGGTTCTGGCGGCCAGCCGCCATTGCCAGTTACTCAGGCGGCCGCCTTTCCGGCGCGCATGCGGCCGGCCCCTGGCACGGCACCCTTTCGGAGATGGGAATGGTCGTGATCTCAAGCACCCTCGCCGTCGCCAATATCTCGGCAGCATTGGACGCAGACAACAAACCTCTCGGAAGCGGCGGCGATGCCCTTGCGAGAGCTTTTCCCCGCTTCGCCGACGACCTCTCCTGGTGGACCGAGGCGGTAAAACGACAGCGCGCTCTGAAGGCGCCTCCGTACTGACGTCTCAGCTTGCCTTTTGCCGGCTATAGTAACTTGCATAATGATAGTTACTCGTGTTATTCGCCGTCGCATGCAAAGAACCAGCTTCAGTACATTCAAATGCCCCGCTGCTCGCGCGCTTGAAAGCGTCGGTGACTGGTGGAGCATCCTGATCCTGCGCGACGCGTTTCAGGGTTTGAGCCGGTTCGATGAATTTCAGAAAAATCTCGGCGTCGCGCCGAACATCCTCACACGACGGCTCAAGCACTTGACCGATGAAGGCCTGTTCGAGCGGCGCCTCTATAATGAGCGGCCGCCACGCTACGAATATGTGCTGACTGCCAGGGGGCGGGATTTCTTTCCTGTTCTGATGGCGCTCTTCACCTGGGGCAATCAGCATCTGCCGCCAGAGGAAGTCTCGATGCGGCTCGCCGATGCAAATACCGGAGAAGACCGCGATCCGCTGCTGATCGATAGGGTAACCGGCCGCACCTTCCACCCCGAAGACACCATATTGGTGCCGGGGCCTGCAGCCGACGATGAGGTTCATGAGCGCATCGCTCAGATGAAAGCATGGTTCTTGGGCTTCGACGCCTGAGCGAAATAGGAGCAAGACATGGATCGTATCGTCGTAACCGGCATGGGCCTGGTTTCACCTCTTGGTGTCGGCGTCAACGCGAGCTGGCAGCGGTTGATCGCCGGGCGCTCCGGCCTCAGGCTGTTGCCCGAGGACATGGTTGGCGATCTCGCGGCCAAGGTGGGTGGTGTCGTTCCGAGCCTTGAAGAGGACGCGGAAGCCGGCTTCGATGTCGACCGCTATGTGCCGATCAAGGACCAGAAGAAGATGGATCGTTTCATCCTCTTCGCCATGGCCGCTGCCGAGGAGGCGATCCTCCAATCTGGCTGGCAGCCGACTGCGCTGGGCGATCTGGAACGCACCGCCACGATCATAGCCTCTGGGGTCGGCGGCTTTCCGGCCATCGCTGATGCTGTGCGCACGGCCGAAACGCGCGGTGTGCGGCGGCTGTCGCCCTTCACCATCCCATCCTTCCTCGTCAATCTTGCCGCCGGCCAGATCAGCATCCGTTATGGCTACAAGGGACCGCTCGGTGCGCCAGTCACGGCTTGCGCCGCCAGCGTCCAGGCAATCGGCGATGCGGCACGCCTGATCCGCTCCGGCGAAGCCGATGTTGCGATCTGCGGTGGTGCCGAAGCCTGCATCGACAAGGTCAGCCTCGGAGGCTTTGCAGCAGCCCGCGCCCTTTCCACCGGCTTCAGCAACCGGCCGGAGGAAGCCTCGCGCCCCTTCGACAGCGCCCGCGACGGTTTCGTCATGGGTGAAGGCGCCGGGATGCTTGTCATCGAGACGCTGGAGCATGCGCTTGCCCGCGGCGCCACGCCACTTGCCGAACTTGTCGGCTATGGCACGGCCGCCGACGCCTATCACATGACGGCCGGTCCGGAGGATGGCGATGGCGCACGGCGGGCCATGCTCGCGGCTCTGTCGCAAGCAAAGATCTCGCCTGCGGAGGTCAAGCATCTCAATGCGCACGCGACCTCGACGCCTGTCGGCGACCATGGTGAGATGGAAGCCATCAAGACGGTGTTCGGCCGCGATGGCGCGATTGCCGTCAGCGGCACGAAGGCGGCGACGGGCCATCTTCTCGGTGCGGCCGGCGGCATGGAGGCGATCTTCACCATCATGGCGTTGCGCGACCAGATCGCCCCTCCGACCCGCAATCTGCAGGAACCGGATGCTGCGGCCGAAGGCATCGATATTGTTGGTGCCACCGCCCGGCCGATGGCCATGGATTATGCGATCTCCAACGGCTTCGGGTTCGGCGGCGTCAATGCCAGCGCCCTTTTCCGCCGCTGGCAGTAACCGCTTTCGCCGGAACGGGAAGCGCGCTATTCTGATCGAATAGATAGCTGGAGATCGCCTATGCGTGCATTTCCCGTAGCCGCCGCCATACTCTGCCTGATCCTTGCTTCGACAGCACGCGCGGAAGATCCTGTGCAAACGGCCCAAAGCCTTATCCAGGATCAAATTGGCGCCTTCCTTCACAACGATGCGACTGCCGCCTATTCTTTCGCGGCGCCCGGTATCAAGGCGATGTTTCCAGACAAGGATACCTTCTTTGCCATGGTGAAGAAGGCCTACCAACCGGTCTATCACCCGGGCAACTACGCTTTTGGGAAAAGCCGCGCCATCGACAATGGCGCCGTCGTCTATCAGGAGGTGCTGATCACCGGCACCGACGGCAAGGACTGGACGGCTATCTATCAGATAACCCGCCAGCCGGACGGTAGCTACAAGATCAATGGCGTGCAGATTCTTAAAAATACCACCAGTGAAGGCATCTGAGTGCCTGGAGACGGCGCGTCTGCTGCGCGCCGTCGAAATGAGGTGGCAAGCCCTATCAGCCTCGAATTCTAGGTGATTTGGCGGACAGGCTGGTGCCCTCGAGTTCGGGGCGAGGCTGCGGAATGACGATCGTTGAAATCGGAGCCGGCGCCGCGGCTGCATTTTCATCCGAGAGAGGTGTGGAAATAAACGTCGGAGCCGGTGTGGGAATGGGAACAGCCGCGGGAATATAAGTTGCCGTCGGAATTGGAGTTGTCGTTGCAGGCATTACGACAGTCGGATTGGAGACCGGCGTAAAGGCGGCAACAGCAGACTCTTGCGGCACCGCAGGCTGCGTTTCCGGTAGCGTGAACGGCGACTGCGTTGCCGACATGCCTTGCCCAGGCACGTAGTTCATCGCGACCTCGTAAGCCGGAAGCGGCGCAGGCGTCTGCAATTCGCCATCACGGCCACGCTTTTCGTAGAAAGCATTTCCGCCAGCATAGGCGACATAGTGCATATTGTCGTATGGGAATCTGAGGCCTTCGGTATGAAAGAACATAGCGTCTTTCACCTGGGGATGCCGTTCGCCGCGCAGGATCGCCGAAGCAGCGTTATCAAGATCCGGCTTCGCCTGATCCTTGACTTCCTTGGACATTACGCCTGGAGCGAACTGCTTTTCCTGAGATACGACGCCACAGATTGTCGGCGGATAAGCGCCGGAGGTCAATCTGTTCATCACGACCGTGCCGACAGCCATATAGCCGCTTGGATCGGAACGCTCTGACTCGAAATACATCGCGCGCTCAAGACACTCTTTGTCCTTCGCGGTGTAATTATACGTCACTTTCGCGCCGCGAATAGGCTTCGTGGCAGTGCGTGGAGCGGGGGATGTCTTCTGCGTCGTCGTACAGCCAGTTGCTGCCAGACCAACGATCAATAGCCCTGAAAGACATGCCCCAAACTTGCGTTGCGCCCTCAACGGCAGGTGCCTCCTAGTTTCAATAGAACAGCCCTTATCGATCAAGAGAAAGCGTTGTAGCCGGATTTATTTAAAATTCCAAGCGTCGCGCAATCAATTTAGCCAGTGAAGCTTATCAATGGCGGATGGACCGTTTATTCCGATTCGTTGCTTTTCCCAATGCTTTCTTGTCACAAAGCCATATCGCGAGCGCAGTCGAAGCACCGAATGCATCTCGGCATCCGCGCTTCGACTGGCTCGAAATAACGTTGATTAAGGTTAGCAATCAATTGATAATAAATGATTTACTACGCGGGTGAGCTCCATCCGCCAGCCTACCTCGATGAGGATCCGCCCCGGGGCAAAACAATAAAACAGCCACCCTCCGCGTATCGCGGCAGGCGGCTGCCCGATCTCGCAACCGGACGATTTTGCTCGTTCGTAGAGCACATCCACCGCCTCGCGAGAGGGCTGCATGAAGCCGATATGGTAGGTGTTGTGGCCAACGGATATGCTATCGGCCCCACCGAATTTCTCGATCGGCCGGCTGATGACGAGCTCGAGACCGGCATCGTCGCGTAGAATCGCAAGGCCATTCGCCCCGCGCGTTTCGACCTCGGTCAGACCAAAAACGGAGACAAGAAAATCCCGGGTCGCGGCGACATCGGGAACGTGAAGATCTAGATGGTTCAATCTCATGACAGCTCCAAGAGGCATTCCCGCGGAGACATGTCGGTCGAAACGGCCCACGCCAACGCGGGACACTTAACCACAATGGCCAAGTTCCGCGTCGTGGGTTCTCACGCCAGAGGCGAGGAGCAGATCTTCCGCATGGAAGGGGTCGGGCTTACCGATCCGACCCTGCCTTTTTCGACGAGCTTCGATTAGCGCGAAATTGCGATAGGAGCAAGATCCATCGCCCTTTCGACAAAACATGAAACGGTCGAAATTCAATCAGAGATTGATACTACAGATAATGAACCAGCTGGCGTCTTAGATATGACTGATGACAGAGATTGGAAGAAACATGGCAATCGGCACCAAGTTGGCAAGATTTCTTCGTATCGCTGTCTACACTCTGATGCTCGGAGGCTTCTTGTATTTAGTGCTTTTGGCCATAGCCTTTAACAAGATCAACGACTGGATCGATCGTTGCGCCGATCAAACTTCGGGTCACTACATCTGGCATGGTGCCGCACGAAAAATCATATGCGACAAAGGGCCATAATACCTTTGTTCAAAGCGAGGTGCCGAAAGACGGTACGCTACACCGGCTCCAAATCACCCCTCGCCCAGTTTTCCTGCGTCTCAGCCATAAAATCGGCGAAACGATCCTCGGCGATCGCCTTGCGGATGCCCTGCATCAACTCCTGATAATAGGCGAGATTGTGCCAGGAAAGCAGCATACCGCCGAGCGCCTCGTTGGCGCGGACGAGATGATGCAGATAGGCGCGGGAATAGTCGCGCGAGGCCGGGCAGTTGGACTGGTCGTCTAGCGGGCGCATATCCTCGGCGTGACGCGCATTGCGGATATTGACCTTGCCGCGGCGCGTGAAGGCCAGCCCGTGACGGCCTGAGCGCGTCGGCATGACGCAATCGAACATGTCGATACCCCGGGCCACAGACTTCAGGATATCGTCCGGCGTGCCGACGCCCATCAGGTAGCGCGGCTTTTGGGTCGGCAGCTCGGGCAGCGTGATCTCGAGCATGCGCAGCATGACCTCTTGAGGCTCACCGACTGCAAGACCGCCGACGGCATAGCCTTTCAGGTCCAGCCCGCTCAAGGCTTGGGCGGAGCGAACACGTAGCTCGGGGATATCGCCGCCCTGAACGATGCCGAACATTGCCTTGCCCGGCTGATCACCGAAGGCCACCTTGCAGCGATCCGCCCAGCGTAGGGACATTTCCATGGCGCGCTCGATCTCTTTCGGAGTCGATGGCAAAGCCACGCATTCGTCGAGCTGCATCTGGATATCGGAGCCAAGCAGGCCCTGGATCTCGATCGAACGCTCGGGCGACATATGATGCAGGCTGCCGTCGACATGCGACTTGAAGGTGACGCCCTGCTCATCGAGCTTGCGCAAGCCCGACAGCGACATCACCTGGAAGCCGCCGGAATCGGTCAGGATCGGATGCGGCCAGCGGATCAGTTCGTGCAAGCCGCCAAGACGGGCGACACGTTCGGCGCCCGGACGCAGCATCAAATGATAGGTATTGCCGAGAATGATGTCGGCGCCGCTCTCGCGTACCTGGTCGAGATACATGGCCTTGACCGTGCCGACGGTGCCGACGGGCATGAAGGCCGGTGTACGGATCGTGCCGCGCGGCATGGAGACTTCGCCAAGACGAGCACCGCCATTGGTCTTCTTCAATTGAAACTGAAAGCTCTCGCTCATCTCGTCCTAGTCTTTCCGGTGGAGAAGGCTGCCATCGCCGTAGGAATAGAAGCGATAGCCCGTCTCGATAGCATGGGTATAGGCCGCGCGCATCGTATCGAGGCCGGCAAAGGCCGATACGAGCATGAAGAGGGTCGAGCGCGGCAGGTGAAAATTGGTCATCAGCATGTCGACAGCCTTGAAGCGGTAGCCAGGTGTGATGAAGATACCGGTGGCGCCTTGCCAGGGCTGAACTGTGCCATCGTCGGCGGCAGCACTTTCGATCAGCCGCAGCGACGTCGTGCCGACGCAGACGATGCGCCCACCCCTCGCCTTCACGGCATTCAGCTTTGCGGCCGTCGAAGCATCGACATAGCCGATCTCGAAATGCATTTTGTGGTCGTCGGTATCGTCGGCCTTGACTGGCAGGAAGGTGCCGGCGCCGACATGCAGCGTCACGAAGTGGCGTTCGACGCCCATGGCATCGAGCGTGGCAAACAGCGATGGCGTGAAATGCAGGCCGGCCGTCGGCGCGGCGACAGCGCCTTCTTCGCGCGCATAGATCGTCTGGTAATCGGCGCGATCGCGCTCGTCTTCCGGACGCTTGGCAGCAATATAGGGCGGCAATGGAATATGCCCCACGGTGGCAATCGCTTCGTCCAGCGCCGGACCGGAGAGATCGAACAACAGCGTAATCTCACCGCCCTCGCCCTTGTCCTCGACAGTCGCGTCCAGCGTACCGAGCGCGCAGACATTTTCACCATGGCCGAACTGGATACGGTCGCCGATCTTGATGCGCTTGCCGGGTTTGGCGAAGGCTTTCCAGCGATCGGGCGCCACACGCATATGCAAGGTCGCGGAAACCTGCTGGCCGGGTGCGCCCTCGCGATGGCGAATACCTTCCAGTTGCGCCGGGATCACCCTGGTATCGTTGAAGACCATGGCGTCGCCGGGTTGCAGAAAGGATGGCAGATCCCGGATCAGATGATCACTCAGCGTGTTATCGCCGGCATTCGGATCGACAACGAGCAGGCGCGCGCTATCGCGCGGCTCGGCGGGCCGAAGCGCAATACGCTCATCCGGCAGATCGAAATCGAAAAGGTCAACACGCATTCAACTCATCCAGGCAAAGCGAAACCCGCCCCCGCGCCCGAGGCGCAAGAGGCGGGTTTCAGGAATAATCACGATCAGACGTCGGCGGCAACCCGCGCGGATACGATCGAATCCGGATCCTTGACCGGCTCGCCGCGCTTGATCTTGTCGACATTGTCCATGCCGCTGATCACCTGACCCCAGACGGAATACTGCTTGTTGAGCCAAGGCGCATCAGTGAAGCAGATGAAGAACTGCGAGTTGGCCGAGTTCGGGTTCTGCGAACGGGCCATTGAGCAGGTGCCGCGCGTATGCGAGGTGGCGGAAAATTCAGCCTTCAGGTCCGGCTTGGACGAGCCGCCTGTGCCGGCACGCGCCGTATTGCCGCCGACCTTGCCATGCTCGACATCGCCGGTCTGAGCCATAAAGCCATCGATGACGCGATGGAACACGACGTTGTCGTAGGCCTTTTCGCGGGCAAGTTCCTTGATGCGGGCAACATGCTCAGGAGCGACCTGCGGCAGAAGCTGAATGACAACCTGGCCCTTGGTGGTTTCCAGGATGAGGGTGTTTTCTGGATCCTTGATCTCAGCCATGTTCGTTTCCTCTTTCTGTGTTTTGATTGCGCGTGATCTTGTCCAAAAACCGCGTGGTACTTTTGGGGATCATGCCCGTGACATTACTTCTTGGTGACGGTGACCTTGACCATCTTGTCCGGGTTGCTCACTTCGCCGTTCTGGCCCTCGCCGCGCTTGATCTTGTCGACGAGTTCCATGCCGGAGATGACCTTGCCGACAACTGTGTACTGGCCATTCAGGAAAGCGCCATCGGCGAACATGATGAAAAATTGCGAGTTGGCAGAATTCGGATCCTGGGCGCGCGCCATGCCGACAACACCGCGCGTGAACGGAACCTTGGAGAATTCTGCAGGCAAGTTAGGCAGATCGGAACCGCCGGTGCCGGCCTTGTTCGCATCATAGCCCTTGGTGGTGTTGCCGTACTGGACGTCGCCGGTCTGGGCCATGAAGCCATCGATGACGCGATGGAAGACGACGTTGTCATAGGCACCCTTCTTCGCAAGCGCTTCGATCTGCGCGACGTGCTTGGGAGCAACTTCAGGCATCAACTGGATGACCACAGGACCGTCCTTGAGCTGGATCGTCAGAAGATCGGCGGCTGCGGCCGAGAATGCGCTGCCTGCAAGGGCGGCAAGGCCCAAAAAGCCTGCCAATGCGATATGAAAGAGTTTCATGGGTGCTCCGTTCGAAAATGGATTTCGGCTCAGCTCTTGGCGCCAGCCGCATCTTTGAGTTTGCCAGTCAGGGCTTCGAGAACCGCCGGCGGTACGAAGGCGCTGACATTGCCGCCCATGGATGCGATCTGCCGCACCAATGTGGCGGTTATGGGCCGCGAGGCAGTGCCGGCAGGCAGAAACAGCGTCTGAATATCCGGCGCCATCTGCCTGTTCATACCGGCCATCTGCATTTCATAGTCGAGATCCGTGCCATCGCGCAGGCCACGGACCAGCAAGGTGGCGCCATGAGCGCGCGCTGCGTCGACCACCAGATTGTCGAAAGCCACGACGGAAATGTCGGCCACCTTTTGAGGCAATGCTTCGCCGAGCGATCTGCGGATCAATTCCGCCCGCTCTTCAAAAGAAAAAAGCGGCTTCTTGCCAGGGTGAATGCCGATCGCGACGATGACCTTCGAGGCAACGTTCAGTGCCTGCACGAGGACATCCAGATGTCCATTGGTCATCGGGTCGAAAGATCCGGGATAAAAGGCTGTCGTCATACCAAGCCGGCTCGTTGTTTCGACGCCTTTTGTCACGGATGGGGCCGCATCGCAAGTCATTTGCAACCCGTGGGCCGCCTCTGAACCGTAGATGAACGCGATGTTCAAGCCCGTTTCAGATCGAGAATGCTTTACTGGCACCAACATCGAAACGGGCCTCTCTCAACGGCTTGTCGATATCAGGCTCAAGGAATTTCATGCCATGCTGGTCTTCATTATTGCAGGCGCCGTTATCGGTTCATTTTTCGTGGAATACCTCGTTCATCTTCTCGCCGACAACTACGAGATCGAATGGACCGCGAACACGGAAACGGCCAAAAGCATGAATTCTGCTCAAGAAATCGCCATTGCCATGCGCAAAACGCATCGCGAATCTGAACGCCAGATGAACAAGGCATTCAAGATGGCTTCAGGAGCGCATTGCTAGATACCCCTCAACATCGGCGGAACCATTTGCGAACCGCTGCGTTTAACCACCGAACTCAGATTGCACGTTGCGGCAAGAAGGAAGATGAGCATGCCCGGTAAGATCACCCTCATTAACGCTGTTTGGATGACCATGATTACGGGAATGCTGGCAGCTACCATCGCGCTTTACGATCAGAAAACCGACCAGTCGAAGGTCTATGGTCCCTTTGCTTCGGCTCGTCCCTACGTTGTCTCGAGCCAGTACTAAGGGATCTGAACGCTAGTCCCACCAAGGAGGGGAGCGATCATGTTCACGATTTTGACGCTGCTTACGCTTTTCATCAGCATCATGTTTGTTGTCTCAGTCGCATCCACCATTTTGGCGCTCCACCGCGAAAGCGAAGAGAGCAAAAGGCTGCATAAGCGTCACAAGACGCTCTGACCTCCGCGTACCGAGCACTTCTCCCCACCAAGAGCTCGGCTGGACTTTTAACCGGACGCCCCAAGCGTCCGGTTTTTTCGTTTCCGGAGTGCCAACATCATTTTTCGGCTTTTCCGGATATATTCGAGTTGCCGCAAGCAACTGGTTTTGCGACATAAAGCGAGGCTATCGCCTCAATCGCGATGGGGATGTTCAGTTTCGTCGAGGTAATGAGATGCGCATTGTCCTAACCGGCAGCTCCGGGCGGCTCGGCCGCGCCATCTTCAATGCCTTGGCGACGAGCCACACGCTCGTCGGCGTCGATCGCTCGCCATTCTCGACGACGCATCTTATCGGCGATTTTACCGACACGGGATTATTGGAGGACGCTCTGGCCGATGCCGATGCGATCGTTCATTGCGCAGCACTGCACGCTCCCCATGTCGGGACCATATCGGACGATGAATTTCGCCGCATCAATGTCGAAGGAACGCGCCTTCTAGCCGAGGCCGCTCTGGCTGCCGGTATCAAGCGGCTGGTATTTACCAGCACCACGGCGCTCTATGGCCATGCCGTCGTTTCTGGGGAGTGCCGATGGATCGACGAGAATACCGTGCCTGAACCGAGAAGCATCTATCATCGGACGAAACTGGAGGCTGAGCAGCTCCTGGAGGACATGGCCTGTTCAGATTTGCAGGTACGCGTTTTACGCATGTCTCGTAGTTTCCCAGAGCCTGCCGATGCAATGGCTGCCTATCGCCTGCATCGTGGTATCGATATCCGCGATGTCGCCGATGCCCATGCCGCTGCCTTGACCAATACGGGCGATCGCTTTCAACGGCATATCGTTTCGGCTGAGACGCCTTTCAAGCCAGAGGATTGTGAAGCTCTGGCGACTGATGCGGCCTCCGTCATCAGATTGCGTGCTCCCAGACTTGCTGCAGAATTCGACCGCCGAAGGTGGTCTCTGCCGCAAACGATCGACCGCATCTATGCTTCGACGTCGGCAAATTGCGCGCTGGGATGGCGTGCCCGCTTCAGTTATGGAGAGGTTTTGGCGCAACTGGATCGGGGAAGCCTGGAGGTTTTGCCGCCTTTTTCTTCGATCAACAGGCAGGCTGAATAGCACGGCCGGCATCCCGGAAATTCCAGCTCGCGGGTCAATCTGGGTATCGATCCAAAAGAAATCGCCCGGGCCTGCTTTTCATGGCAGACCCGGGCGATTTTTCTAACTGCGGCGAGCTTACGCCCGCCTTCGCTTCAGCGTCGTGCGCTGCGAGCCTTATTCCTCGCTGGCGCCATCAACATCGCTGCCGGCCTCAGTGGACTCGCCATTGACGGCCTCGTCCTCTGAGCCTGCATCATCTTCGCCTTCCGGCTCGCTGATGCGCTCCACGGAAACAACCTTTTCGTCCTTCGCTGTGGAGAAGATGGTCACACCCTTGGTGGCGCGGCTGGCGATGCGGATGCCGCCGACGGGAACGCGGATCAACTGGCCGCCATCGGAAACAAGCATGATCTGATCGCCATCCTCGACCGGGAAGGCGGCGACGAGTTCGCCGATTTCGCCCGTCTTCGACGTGTCGGTGGCGCGGATACCCTTGCCGCCACGGCCGGAGATACGGAAATCGTAGGAGGAGGAACGCTTGCCGAAGCCCTTTTCCGATACCGTGAGCACGAATTGCTCCAGTGCCTTCAGTTCTTCGTAGCGCTCGTCGCTCAGCTGTCCCTCTTCGGTGACTTCCTCGCCGACCAGCGCGATTTCCTCTTCCTCGCCCGTCGCCGTGCGGCGATCGAGAACCGACCGCTTCAGATAGGCCGCACGCTCCCAGGGCTCGGCATCCACATGGCGAACGATCGTCATCGAGATGATACGGTCGCCAGTTGCGAGATTGATGCCGCGAACGCCGATCGAGTTGCGGCCGGCAAAGACGCGTACATCCGAAACGGAGAAACGGATGCACTGGCCAAGCGCCGTCGTCATCAGCACGTCGTCCTGCTCGGTGCAGGTCTCGACGGAGAGGATTTCATCACCCTCCTCTTCGAGCTTCATGGCGATCTTGCCGTTACGGTTGACCTGAATGAAGTCCGACAACTTGTTGCGGCGCACGGTACCGCGCGTCGTCGTGAACATGACGTCGAGGTTATCCCAGGTATCCTCGTCCTCGGGCAGCGGCATGATGGTCGTAATGCGCTCACCGGGCTCCAGGGGCAGCATATTGATCAATGCCTTGCCGCGCGACGTCGGCGTGCCGATTGGCAAGCGCCAGACCTTCTCCTTGTAGACGATACCGCGCGAGGAGAAGAACAGAACCGGCGTATGTGTATTCAATACGAATAGCCGGGTAACGAAATCTTCGTCACGCGTCGTCATGCCGGAGCGGCCCTTGCCGCCTCGGCGCTGAGCCCGGTAGGTCGTCAGCGGCACGCGCTTGATGTAGCCGAGATGCGAAACGGTGACGACCATGTCCTCGCGGGCAATCAAGTCCTCGTCGTCCATCTCCAGACCGCCGTCAACGATCTCGGTGCGGCGCGGCGTCCCGAACTCGTCGCGAACAGCGATAAGCTCATTCTTTACAATGGTTTGGATACGGACACGCGATGAGAGAATATCGAGGTAATCCTTGATTTCGACGCCGATCTGATTGAGCTCTTCGTCGATTTCGTCGCGGCCGAGAGCGGTCAGACGTGCCAAACGCAGTTCGAGGATGGCACGCGCCTGTTCTTCCGAAAGGTTGTACGTGCCGTCGTCGTTGATGCGGTGGCGCGGGTCATCGATTAGCCGGATAAGAGATTCAACGTCTGCGGCCGGCCAGCGGCGGGTCATCAGTTCTTCGCGCGCCGACTGCGGATCCGGAGCGCCGCGAATAACGCGGATGACTTCGTCGATATTGGCGACGGCGATTGCAAGGCCGACCAACACATGCGCGCGATCGCGCGCCTTGCGCAGCAGGTACTTCGTACGACGGCTGATCACCTCTTCACGGAAGACCACGAAGGCGCGCAGCATGTCCAGCAGGTTCATCTGCTCAGGCTTGCCACCGTTCAGCGCCAGCATGTTGCAACCGAAAGAGGTTTGCAGCGGCGTATAGCGATAAAGCTGGTTCAGAATGACGTCGGCATTGGCATCACGCTTCAGTTCGACGACGACGCGATAACCTTGACGGTCGGATTCGTCACGCAGATCGGAGATGCCCTCGATGCGCTTGTCGCGCACCAGCTCGGCCATCTTCTCGATCATCGACGCCTTGTTCACCTGGAAGGGAATTTCGGTGATGATGATCTGCTCGCGATCGCCGCGCATCGGCTCGATCGTGGCAACGCCGCGCATGACGACGGAGCCGCGACCGGTCTCGTAAGCGGAGCGGATGCCGGCGCGACCGAGGATCTTGGCGCCCGTCGGGAAATCCGGACCGGGAATGATCTCCATGATTTCAGGCAGCTCGATCGCCGGATTGTCGATCAGGGCGATACAGCCATCGACCACTTCCGAGAGATTATGCGGCGGGATATTCGTGGCCATGCCGACGGCGATGCCGCCCGAGCCGTTGACAAGGAGGTTGGGGAAGCGCGCCGGCAGAACCTTGGGCTCTTCCATGGTCGCGTCGTAGTTTTCCTGGAAATCGACCGTTTCCTTGTCGATATCCTCGAGAAGCTCGTGGGCAACTTTCGTCAGGCGCGATTCGGTATAACGCATCGCTGCCGGCGGATCGCCGTCGATTGAGCCGAAGTTCCCCTGCCCGTCGATGAGCGGCACACGAAGCGACCAGTGCTGCGCCATGCGGACCAAGGCGTCGTAGATCGAGGCGTCGCCGTGCGGATGGTATTTACCCATGACGTCGGCGACCGGACGGGCCGACTTCACGTATTTGCGGTTCCAGTGATAACCGCTTTCATGCGCTGCATAGAGGATGCGCCGGTGAACGGGCTTGAGACCATCGCGGACATCGGGAAGCGCGCGGCTGACGATCACGCTCATGGCGTAACCGAGATACGACCGCTGCATTTCCTCCATGATGGAAATCGGCTCTATGCCTGGCGGGAGCTTCCCGCCGCCGGATGGTGTTTGCTCAGTCAAAACAGATCACGATCTCTTTTAGAATCACTGCGAAATTTATAGCGGAAAGGCTCGGCGAGCGCCAATTTAGCCCGATGTTTTTGAACAGGCTTTTGCCCCTTTAAGCCATGAAATCGAACATTTCCGTGGCGCAACCTGCCTATAGCGGTGCATTGCGCTTTGCGAAAGTCTATTCCTCGCATAACAATGGGTCATAACAACGACAAAGAACCGTTGCCGGGGATCATATGGCGAGCGCAGACACGCTGATCAATGCCTTCACGACGCTGCTTGTGACCGTCGATGCACCTGGCCTAGCGCCGTTGTTCATCGGCCTTACTGTCGGCATGAACCGCGCAGAACGCAAGCAGGTGGCGCTACGCGGCTCGCTCATTGCCTTCTTCATCCTGGCGGCCTTCGCCCTGTTCGGCGCGAGTGTGCTGGGCGTTCTCGGCATCTCCATCGGCGCCTTCCGCATCGCGGGCGGCCTGCTGCTGTTCTGGATCGCCTTCGAGATGGTGTTCGAGCGGCGTCAGGACAGAAAGGAAAAGACGACCGAGGTTGCGATAACCAAGGATCATATCCGCAATATCGCAGTTTTTCCCCTCGCCCTGCCGCTGATTGCCGGCCCCGGCGCGATCTCGGCCACGATCCTGCTCGCGGGCTCGCTGCAGACCATGCTCGACCGGGCGCAGCTGATCGGCGTCATCGCCGTCAACCTCATTGTGGTGTTTGCAGCACTTGCTGTTTCGGACAGGCTCGACCGTATGCTGGGAGCAACCGGCAGAGCCATTCTGACACGGTTGCTCGGCGTGATCCTCGCCGCACTTGCCGCCCAATTCGTCGTCGACGGCGCGCGGGCGGCGCTGAAGCTGCCATGAAAAAGGCCTGCCGATGAAGGCAGGCCTTTGAAAATCCAGATGTTCGGGCCGGAAGGCTCAAAACGGAATATCGTCGTCCAGATCGCGCGAGAAGTTTCCGCCGCCACCTGCCGGGCTGCCGCCACCGCGATTGCCGCTTCCGCCACGGGAAGAACCTTGCGACGATGGCTGTCCATAATCGTCGCCACCGTAATCGCCGCCGCCAAAGTCGCCACCGCCGCTGCGTCCGCCGCGACCGCCGCCCTCGAAGGAGCCACCACCGCCGCCCTCACCGCGACCGTCCAGCATGGTCAGCGTCGAATTGAAGCCCTGCAGCACGATTTCGGTCGAATACTTATCCTGGCCGTTCTGATCCTGCCACTTGCGGGTCTGCAGCGCGCCTTCGATATAGACCTTGGCGCCCTTCTTCAGATACTGCTCGGCAACCTTGCAGAGACCTTCGTTGAAGATGACGACGCGGTGCCATTCCGTCTTTTCCTTGCGCTCGCCGGAATTGCGGTCGCGCCAGGTTTCCGATGTCGCGATGTTGAGGTTGGCGATCGGGCGGCCGTCCTGCGTGCGGCGAATTTCCGGATCCGCCCCCAGATTTCCAATCAGAATTACCTTGTTCACACTACCGGCCATGACACCACCCTGCTTGCCGCCCATCGACGGCTCTTAAATTTCATCCGCACACCTTAGACCATTGCTGTCCTCAGGTGTCATACAAGCACCGCCTGAGGGCTCTTCATCCACAAAGAAATGTCCAAAGGCAATTTTGTTCTTTCTTTGTTCTAATTTGTCCTTATGATCCTGTCAACGGAATCGAAAACCTGGCCCTGTCCTTCTTTTCAGCCTCGACTCACGGCTTGGCATCACTAAATAAGGGCAGACTCCAAGGGATAAGCGTAAGACGATGAGCGAACTGAAGACTATTTCCATACGTGGTGCTCGCGAGCACAATCTCAAGGGCATCGATCTCGACCTGCCGCGCAACAAGCTGATCGTCATGACCGGGCTTTCCGGCTCGGGCAAGTCATCGCTTGCCTTCGACACCATCTACGCCGAAGGCCAGCGCCGTTATGTCGAGAGCCTGTCGGCCTATGCGCGCCAGTTTCTCGAAATGATGCAGAAGCCGGATGTCGACCAGATCGACGGTCTGTCGCCGGCCATTTCGATCGAGCAGAAGACGACCTCGCGCAATCCGCGCTCGACGGTCGGCACTGTCACCGAAATCTACGACTATATGCGCCTGCTGTTTGCCCGCGTCGGCGTGCCTTATTCGCCGGTTACGGGCCTGCCGATCGAGAGCCAGACGGTCAGCCAGATGGTGGACCGCGTGCTCGCCTACGAGGAAGGCACCAGGCTCTATATTCTTGCGCCGCTGGTGCGGGGACGTAAGGGCGAATACAAGAAGGAACTGGCGGAGCTCATGAAAAAGGGCTTCCAGCGCGTCAAGGTCGACGGGCAGTTCTACGAGATCACAGACGTGCCGGCGCTAGACAAGAAATACAAGCACGATATCGACGTGGTGGTCGACCGTATCGTGGTCAGACCAGACATGGCGTCTCGCCTAGCCGACAGTTTCGAAACCTCGCTGCGCCTTGCCGATGGCCTGGCCGTTGCGGAATTCGCCGACAAGCCGTTGCCACCAGAGGAAACCGCTGCCGGTGGCTCGGCCAACAAGTCGCTGAACGAGACGCACGAACGCGTCCTGTTTTCGGAGAAATTCGCCTGCCCGGTTTCCGGCTTCACCATTCCGGAAATCGAGCCGCGTCTGTTCTCATTCAACAATCCCTTCGGCGCCTGCCCGTCTTGCGACGGTCTCGGCTCTCAGCAGAAGATTGACCCCGATCTGATTGTGCCGGAGCCGGAGCGTACCTTGCGCGATGGTGCCATCGCCCCCTGGGCCAAGTCCAGCTCGCCCTATTACAACCAGACGCTCGAAGCGCTCGGCAAGCATTACGGCTTCAAGCTCGGCAGCCGCTGGAACGAGCTATCGGAAAAGGCGCAGGACGTCATTCTGAACGGCACGGAAGACAAGATTGAATTCCATTATGCCGATGGCGCGCGTTCCTACACGACGCACAAGAATTTCGAAGGCATCGTGCCGAACCTTGAGCGCCGCTGGAAGGAAACCGATTCCGCCTGGGCGCGTGAAGAGATCGAGCGCTACATGTCGGCGGCCCCCTGCCCGGCCTGCAATGGCTATCGCCTGAAGCCGGAAGCCCTCGCGGTCAAGATCAACAAGCTGCACATCAGCCAGGTGGCGGAAATGTCGATCCGTGTCGCTCGCGACTGGTTCAACGAGCTGCCGGAGACTTTTACCGACAAACAGAACGAAATCGCTGTCCGAATCCTGAAGGAAATCCGTGATCGCCTGCGCTTCCTGAACGATGTCGGCCTCGAATATCTGAGCCTGTCGCGTAATTCCGGCACGCTTTCGGGCGGCGAAAGCCAGCGCATCCGGCTGGCATCGCAGATCGGCTCAGGGTTGACGGGCGTGCTCTACGTACTCGACGAGCCGTCGATCGGCCTGCATCAGCGCGACAATGCCCGCCTTCTGGAGACGTTGAAGCACCTGCGCGATATCGGCAACACGGTTATCGTGGTCGAGCATGACGAGGATGCGATCCTGACGGCGGACGACGTGGTCGATATCGGTCCCGCCGCCGGCGTGCATGGCGGCCAGGTCATCGCGCATGGCACACCGCAGGACATCATGGCGAACCCGAAGTCGCTGACGGGAAAATATCTCTCCGGCGAACTCGGCGTGCCCGTTCCCGAAGAGCGTCGCAAGCCTAAGAAGGGCAAGGAAATCAAGGTCGTCGGCGCAAGGGGCAACAACCTCAAGGATGTCACGGCCTCCATTCCGCTCGGTGTCTTCACCGCGGTCACCGGCGTGTCCGGCGGCGGCAAGTCCACCTTCCTGATCGAGACGCTTTACAAGTCGGCTGCGCGGCGCGTCATGGGCGCGCGTGAAATCCCGGCCGATCATGATCGCATCGACGGCTTCGAACATATCGACAAGGTGATCGACATCGATCAGTCGCCGATCGGCCGCACGCCGCGGTCGAACCCGGCGACCTATACCGGCGCCTTCACGCCGATCCGCGACTGGTTCGCCGGGCTGCCGGAGGCCAAGGCGCGCGGTTATCAGCCGGGTCGCTTCTCCTTCAACGTCAAGGGTGGCCGCTGCGAAGCCTGTCAGGGCGACGGCGTCATCAAGATCGAGATGCACTTCCTGCCTGACGTTTACGTCACCTGCGACGTCTGCCACGGCAAGCGCTACAACAGGGAAACGCTAAACGTCACCTTCAAGACCAAGTCGATCGCCGATGTGCTCGACATGACGGTCGAGGAAGGCGTCGATTTCTTTGCCGCCGTCCCCGCCGTGCGCGACAAGCTGCAGAGCCTGAAGGACGTCGGCCTCGGCTATATCAAGGTCGGGCAGCAGGCCAATACGCTTTCGGGTGGCGAGGCGCAGCGCGTCAAGCTAGCCAAGGAGCTGTCGAAGCGATCGACGGGCCGCACGCTCTACATTCTCGACGAACCGACAACCGGGCTGCACTTCCACGATGTCGCCAAGCTTCTGGAAATGCTGCACGAACTGGTCAATCAGGGCAATTCGGTCGTGGTCATCGAGCACAATCTCGAAGTGATCAAGACAGCCGACTGGATCCTCGATTTCGGTCCGGAAGGCGGCGATGGTGGCGGGGAGATCGTGGCGATCGGCACGCCGGAAACCATCGTCAAGGAAAAGCGCTCCTATACCGGGCATTTCCTCAAGGAATTGCTGGAGCGTCGGCCAATGAAGAAAGTTGCAGCGGCGGAGTGAGTTTCACCCGACTGAACGGCTAGGGAGGAAAGAATGACCAAAGCGGGCGAAATCCGTACAGGCATAGGCGGTTGGACTTTTGAGCCGTGGCGCGGGACCTTCTATCCCGACACGCTGAAGCAGAAGGACGAACTCAATTACGCCAGCCGCCAGCTGAAGGTAATCGAGGTCAACGGCACCTATTACAGCACCCAGAAGCCTGCAGTCTTCGCCAAATGGGCGGCCGATGTCCCGGATGGTTTCATCTTCTCGCTGAAGGCCACACGCTTCGTCACCAATCGCCGGGTTCTTTCCGAGGCTGGCGAATCCATGCAGAAATTTCTGGAATCCGGCATCAGCGAGCTCGGAGATCATCTTGGACCGCTGCTCTGGCAATTCGCGCCGACGAAGAGGTTCGATCCGGATGATTTCGAGGCGTTTCTGAAGCTGCTGCCGGCCAAGCAGGATGGTCTGACGCTGCAACACGTCGTCGAAGTCCGGCACGATTCCTTCAAGGTGCCGGAATTCGTTGCGCTGCTGGCGAAGTACAATATCGCTCCGGTCTGCGCGGAGCATTTCGAATATCCGATGATTGCGGATGTCACCGCCGATTTCGTCTATGCCCGCCTGCAGAAAGGGTCGGATGATATCGAGACCTGCTATCCGCCGAAGGATCTGAAGGCCTGGGCCGATCGCCTGAAAACATGGGCCAAGGGTGAGGTTCCGAGCGACCTGCCGCTGATCGATCAGAGCCGCAAGGTGAAAGCGGAACCGCGTGACGTTTTCGCCTTCATGATCCATGAGGGCAAGGTGAACGCCCCGCCCGGTGCCATTGCCCTGCAGAAAGAAGTCGGAAAGTAGCCGATTTCAAAAAGGGATGACGCTGGCGACCAGATCCTCGGCCGTCAGCCCCTTTCCGGCACGCTGCCCGGCCAGACCGTGCAGCCAGACGCCTGCCGCTGCCGCTTCAAAGGCCGGCGCGCCTTGCGCCATGAGTGCGCCGACGATGCCGGCCAGCACGTCGCCGGAGCCGGCGGTCGCTAGCCAGGGCGGCGCGTTGGCATTGATCAGCGCCCTGCCGTCCGGCGCAGCAATTACGCTATCGGCACCCTTGTAGATAATGGCGGCATGAGCCCGAGCCGCCGCCGCCCTCGCCTTGTCTACCTTGCTGAGACCGACGTCGGCGGCGATGTCTGGGAAAAGTCGCGCGAATTCACCCTCATGCGGCGTCAGAACCAGTCGCGTCGGCCCCTCGGCAAAGGCGTCGAACAGTTGTTGGGGATGATCGCGGAACGAGGTGATGCCATCCGCGTCGAG
The DNA here is from genome assembly GCF_053521805.1 of Rhizobium sp. A22-96. Lineage (NCBI taxonomy): Bacteria > Pseudomonadati > Pseudomonadota > Alphaproteobacteria > Hyphomicrobiales > Rhizobiaceae > Rhizobium > Rhizobium sp. A22-96. The sequence goes on along the minus strand of NZ_JBNWDQ010000003.1, from coordinate 985,747 downwards.
CACCAGATGACGATCGGCGAGCGCAAGGCAGAACCGGCGTGCCTTTTCGCCAGCTCCGAAGCCGGGACCAAGAACGAAAGTTGAGAGCCGTCGATCTGACACCCACGCCTGCAACGCCGCTTCGTCATCGACGGCATGCAGCATAATTGCCGTCAGCATGCCGCTGTTGACCGCCAATGCGTCCTTCGGTGAGGCGATGGTGACGAGCCCCGCCCCTGCCTTCAGGCCCGCCATGGCCGACATACGGGCAGCACCGGTCGCGTTTGCGCCGCCGGAAAAGACGACGAGATGACCCCGCTTGTATTTATGCGTATCCGAAGCCTCCGAAGGTATCTCCGTCCGCCATTGAGCCGGCGTATTCTCAGCAAGCATGCCATCGGCATTAGCGCGAACGATGCGCGCGGGAATGCCTATGTCGAAAACCTCCAGTTCACCGCAGAGATCGCGGCCGGGCAGCAGAAGATGACCAGGCTTGCGCGTCATGAAGGTGACCGTGCGTGACGCGCGAAAAGCAACGCCGAGGATCTGGCCACTCGATCCGTCGAGCCCAGAGGGCAGATCGACGGCAATGATGGGGATTCCGGCCTCGGTGACGCGCTCGATCACGACATCGACGTCATTCGGAACCGGTCTTGATAGCCCCGCGCCAAAAATCGCGTCGATCACGACGTCGCCATTTCGCGGCACATAGCCTGCGATCGCCTCACCCTCAATCCGGCAATCAGCAAAAGCACGCGCCGCATCGCCCTTCAAGCGCTGCGGATCGCCCAAATGGAAAAGGCTAACGTCGGCTCCGCTCCCCTTGAGAGCGCGCGCCACCACATAGCCGTCACCGCCATTATTGCCCGGGCCGCAAAGGACAACGTATCGCAGTGCCCCGGGAAAGTGCCGCAGCGCGCTTGCCGCGACAGCCTGCCCCGCTTTTTCCATGAGCCCATAGGAATCGATGCCGGAAGCGGCGGCCTCCCTGTCCACGGCGGCCATGTCTTCCGGAGAGAGTAGCAAATCGGCAAGGGGTAACGTCATGAGGCAATATTATAGATGCGAAATCTGCCCGAAAAACAACCGCTATCCCGACACTCATTTTGATCAATAAATATGCATTTGCATAATGAATGAACAAAGTCATTCAAGCCCTTGTACGAGCATGAATATGACGTGCACGGCACTTTTTTGCGAAATTTTACTTATCCAACGCATTTCGACGCGAAATCGCTTCCATTTTCCCAAAAAATCCTCATCAATTCATCGTCTCGGCGCGAATTCGCCGGGATTTTTTACAGCAACCCATTCTCAACTGGCATGATACGTGCATTACGTTCGCCGAGCGGGGAGTAGTCCTGCTGTAACAGGAAAAGCGGAGAGACATTTTCTCATGAAAAAGATCGAAGCGATCATTAAGCCCTTCAAGCTCGACGAAGTGAAGGAAGCCCTTCAGGAAGTCGGCCTGCAGGGCATCACCGTCACGGAAGCGAAGGGCTTCGGTCGTCAAAAGGGCCACACGGAACTTTATCGTGGCGCCGAATATGTCGTCGACTTCCTGCCGAAGGTGAAGGTCGAAGTCGTATTGGCAGACGAAAATGCGGAGGCAGTGATCGATGCCATCCGCAAGGCTGCGCAAACCGGCCGTATCGGCGATGGAAAGATATTCGTCTCCAATGTGGAGGAAGTCATCCGAATCCGCACCGGCGAAACGGGCATCGACGCCATCTAACCCGCCCGGCCCATATGGCCGCGGCTCGTAATCGTCATCTAAGTCAAGGGAAGCAATTTAATGACGACCGCAAGCGATATTCTGAAACAAATCAAGGACAACGACGTGAAGTTCGTTGACTTGCGCTTCACCGACCCGAAGGGCAAGCTGCAGCACCTCACCATGGATGTGGTCTGCGTCGACGAAGACATGTTCGCCGATGGCGTCATGTTCGACGGCTCCTCGATTGGGGGTTGGAAGGCCATCAATGAATCCGACATGGTGCTGATGCCCGATACGGATACGGTCCATATGGATCCGTTCTTCGCGCAGTCCACCATGGTCATCCTCTGTGACATCCTGGACCCGGTTTCGGGTGAAGCCTATAACCGCGATCCGCGCGGCACCGCCAAGAAGGCCGAAGCCTATCTGAAGGCCTCCGGTATCGGCGACACCGCCTTCTTCGGCCCGGAAGCCGAATTCTTCGTCTTCGACGACGTCAAGTACAAGGCCGATCCCTACAATACCGGCTTCAAGCTCGATTCCAGCGAACTGCCTTCCAACGACGACACAGACTATGAGACCGGCAACCTCGGTCACCGTCCGCGCGTCAAGGGCGGCTACTTCCCCGTTCCGCCGATCGACAGCTGCCAGGACATGCGTTCTGAAATGCTGACGGTTCTGACCGAGATGGGCGTCGTCGTCGAAAAGCATCACCACGAAGTCGCCGCTGCCCAGCACGAGCTTGGCATCAAGTTCGACACGCTGGTGCGCAACGCCGACAAGATGCAGATCTACAAGTATGTGGTCCATCAGGTCGCCAACGCTTACGGCAAGACGGCAACCTTCATGCCGAAGCCGATCTTCGGCGACAACGGCTCGGGCATGCACGTTCACCAGTCGATCTGGAAGGCCGGCAAGCCGACTTTCGCCGGCGACGAATATGCAGGCCTGTCAGAGAGCTGCCTCTTCTACATCGGCGGCATCATCAAGCATGCCAAGGCGATCAACGCCTTCACCAACCCATCGACGAACTCCTACAAGCGTCTCGTCCCGGGTTACGAAGCTCCGGTTCTGCTTGCTTACTCGGCTCGTAACCGTTCGGCTTCCTGCCGCATCCCGTTCGGCACCAACCCGAAGGCAAAGCGCGTCGAAGTCCGCTTCCCTGACCCGACCGCCAACCCCTATCTCGGCTTCGCCGCCATGTTGATGGCCGGCCTCGACGGCATCAAGAACAAGATCCATCCGGGCAAGGCCATGGACAAGGATCTCTATGATCTGCCGCCGAAGGAGCTGAAGAAGATCCCGACGGTTTGCGGCTCGCTGCGCGAAGCGCTCGAAAGCCTCGACAAGGACCGCAAGTTCCTGACCGCCGGCGGCGTCTTCGACGACGATCAGATCGATGCATTCATCGAGCTGAAGATGCAGGAAGTCATGCGCTACGAAATGACCCCGCATCCGGTCGAATACGACATGTACTATTCGGTCTGATAGAAGATACGAAAGCCCCGGCTCGCCGGGGCTTTCTTCATGATTGGGAAGCCGGTGGCAGGCGACCCACGGCATCGAATTTTCACATTCGGCTCTCTATTGCGTTCGATCCTGAACCGAGCCCAATGTGTCAGTTCGATGAAGGAATGGGGGCAAAATCCTTGATTTCAGTGGTGAATGTCACCACATGAACATGTGAAAGGAAGTCGTGCCATGAAACAAAGCAACGCAAAATTCAATATTGGCGATGTGGTTCGACACCGGATGTTCCCCTTCCGCGGTGTCATCTTCGATGTCGATCCGGAATTTGCAAATACCGAGGAATGGTGGAATTCCATTCCGGCAGAAGTGCGTCCCAGCAAGGATCAGCCCTTCTATCACCTTCTCGCTGAAAACGACGAGACGGAGTATGTCGCATACGTGTCGGAACAGAATCTGATCAGCGACGAGAGCGGCGTTCCGCTCCGCAATCCGCAGATTGCCCAGATTTTCGACCAGGCGCCGACAGGTCAGCTCAAGCCCAAGATGAGCTTCGCCCACTAAACGCCAAGAAATTCATTCTCTTTTAAAGGGAAGGCACCCAAGGCCTTCCCTTTTCATTTGTGCGTCACACCGATAACGGCCAACCACAAAAGAAAAAGCCCGGATCGCTCCGGGCTTTTCTATAGGATAATGAAATTCCGCAAGCTTACTGCGCTTTGGCAGCCTTCTGGGCATCTTCCAGCTTCTTGCGTGCTTCCTCAGCCTTCTTCTGCATGCTGTCCTGCAGGCTCTTCTGGCTTTCGGCAAGCTTGCTGTCGGAGATCGCCGGGCCGTCAAAGGCAGCGCCGAAGCCGCTCAGCGAAATCTTGATCGGGTTCGGAGCGCGACGGAAGTTGATCGAGGTGAAGGTCACGTCGGTTCCCTTCTTCAGCGAGGCGACCATTGCGTCCGTCACAGGAACTTCAGCCGTGCACTTGTCCGGAAGGCAGACTGCGTAGTCCAGCTTCTGGCCCTTGCCGCCATCAACCTGCATGGTGATGCCGGGCGGGATCAGGCGAGCCGTCGGAACGGAAATCTGCAGGATCTTGCGGTTGACCTTGCCATCAACGGAGATGAGGCCGACGGCCGTGACCAGCTGGCCGTTATTGGCCATGATCAGGTTCTGCACGATGCAGATATCGGCATCGTCCTGCTTGGCGCAGGTCTTGTACCAGCCCAGACGTGGCTGGTTGGGATCGCCACCACCATCGGCAGGAGCTGCATTCGACGCATCCTGAGCGAAAGCGGCCGCCGGAAGCGCCGCGCCGATCATGAGAGCCAGAGCAGAGAGACCTGCCCGCATTTTGTTGTCAGTCTTGAACATCATAGCGAAACCGCCTCCTGAAATCCGCTGCGGAACGACGCGTGCCGTCCCATGCCATTCGGGTCAAACCGTCGTCCACCTGTCGAATGAATAAGGCAAATGCATGACCCGGGAAACCCGGCACCCCTGTTACATCGCACCGGCGCGGATATCCAGCGTTTCTTTGGTCTTTTCTATCGAGACCCAAGAATTCCATGGTCGCGTGTTGAATTCGGCACGCTCATGATAAGGTTCGGCCGAATCGTACCCCTTACCGGAAAGGATGCCATGCAAGCGCTCCGGATCGCTGTTTTCCTATTCTTCGCAGCCTTGTGCAACGCCGCAGCGGCGCAGCCGCTCCATGGCATCGCCATGCATGGCGAGCCGGCGCTGCCGGCTGATTTCAAGCATTTGCCCTACGTCAATCCGGACGTCAAAAAAGGCGGTCGCATCAGCTATGGTGTCGTCGGCACGTTCGACAATCTCAATCCCTTCATTCTGAAGAGCATGCGCACGACCGCGCGCGGCATGTGGGACCCGGAATATGGCAACCTCATCTTCGAATCGCTGATGGTGCGCTCGCGCGACGAACCTTTCACGCTTTACGGGCTGCTGGCGCAGACGGTCGAATGGGACGACAGCCGGAGCTACATCCAGTTCAATCTCAATCCCGATGCAAAATGGTCGGACGGGCAGCCGGTCACCCCCGAGGACGTTCTCTTCACCTTCCAGCTCCTGCGTGACAAGGGGCGTGTCGTCTTCTCCTACCCGCTGGAAACGATCAGCAAGATGGAGAAAGTCGGCGAACATGGCGTGCTCATTCATTTCAACGAGAAGGCGAATCGCGAAACGCCGCTGATCATTGCTTCGTCGCTGCCGATCCTGCCGAAACACGCCACCGATATCGATAATTTTGAACGCACGACGCTGAGCATCCCAATCGGCTCCGGCCCCTATCGCGTGAAGAGCGTCGATCCAGGCCAGCGAATCGTTTTCGAACGCAATCCCGACTACTGGGGCAAGAATATTCCGATAAAGATTGGCGTCGACAACTACGACCAGATCATCGTGAACTACTTCCTGCAGGACACGACAGTGTTCGAGTCCTTCAAGAAGGGGGACATCGACATTTATCCGGATGGCAGCCCGGCGCACTGGCAGCAGGCTTACAATTTCCCGGCGGTAAGCTCTGGCTCGGTCGTCAAGGAAACGTTCACGCCGAAGACGCCGAGCGGCATGCTGGGTTTCGTCTTCAACACACGCCGGCCGATCTTCGCCAACAAGAATGTACGCAAGGGCCTGGCGCTTGCCTTCGATTTCGAATGGTTCAACCGCAATCTGGCATCCAGTGCCTATACGCGTACGGAAAGCTATTGGCAGAATTCCGATCTCTCCTCCTTCGGCGTTCCCGCTGATGCCAACGAGCTCGCCATGCTTGGCCCGATCAAGGACCATATCGACGCCGACGTGCTCGATGGCACCTATAAGCTGCCGGTCAGTGACGGTTCCGGACGCGATCGCTCGATCCTGCGCAAGGCCGTCAATTTCCTCAAGCAGGGTGGCTATACGATCAAGGGCGAGCGCATGGTCGACAGCGCCGGGCGGCAGCTCAGCTTCGAAATCATGACGCAGAATGCGGATCAGGAGCGAATCGCCATCGCCTATCGCCGCTCGCTGAGCCTGCTCGGCATCGCCGTCACCATCCGCACCGTCGACGATTCTCAGTATCAGCTGCGGACGACCAATTACGACTATGATGTCATCATCAAATCCTACCCGTCATCGCTGTCGCCCGGTATCGAGCAGGTGGGCCGCTGGAGCTCCGTCGCGGCGAAGACCCCGGGTAGCCTGAATTTCGCCGGTGTCGCGGATCCCGATGTCGATACGTTGATCGATCACTTCCTGACGGCGCATTCGGCCGAGGATTTCCGCGACGCCGTGCGCTCCTTCGATCGTATCCTGATATCGGGCTACTACGTCGTGCCGCTCTATCATATCGCTCAGCAATGGGTGGCGCGGCGCAGCCGTATAGCCCATCCCGACACATTGCCGCTCTACGGCTATTACCTGCCCGTTTGGTGGGACGCGACCGCGCAATAGATGTTAGGCGCATTCCGCGTGGTTCCCTTTCGGTAACCGGTTGAAGCCGTCGGCGCAAAGGCCTAGATGGTGGAAACGAGCCAAAACTGAAAGGATAGAGCCATGGAACGCATCACGATCGATATCGTCTCGGACGTCGTTTGTCCGTGGTGCTATCTTGGCAAGGCCCGGCTGGAACTGGCGATCGCCGAGGTGCAGGACACGGTGAGTGTCGACCTCAACTGGCGTCCCTATCGGCTGAACCCGGACTATCCGCCCGAAGGCGTCGATCAGAAGAAGGCGCTTGAGCAGAAGCTTGGCGGCGCCGAACGCGTGGCGCAGGGACACAAGATGCTGACCGATCTCGGCCGCGAAGTAGGCATAGCCTTCGATTTCGAAGCCATCAAGATAGGCCCGAACACGCTCGACGCACACCGCCTCATCCACTGGGCCGTCACCGAAAGCCGCGAGAAGCAGGAAAAAGTCGTCAACGCCCTGTTCAAGGCCAATTTCGAAGAGGGTCGCAATGTCGGCGACCACACGGTTCTGCTCGATATCGCCGAAAAGGCCGGGCTCGACCGCTCCGTCATATCAACCCTCCTCGCCTCCGACGCTGACCGCGACCTCGTCATCGCCGAAATCGACGCCGCCCAGAAGATCGGCGTCACCGGCGTGCCCTTCTTCATCTTCGACCAGCAATATGCCGTCAGCGGCGCGCAGACACCGGATGTGCTGGTGGAGGCGTTGCGCGATATCGCCAAGATGAAGGCCGAAGCGCGGGCTGGGATGAATTGAACGGAGATTACTGTTTCGATCTTGGGCGGCAGTAGCCGCCAGGGGTCAACAGCCGACTTGTCGTCGCTATCGCGAATGACCCGGCGGTCCGTCCCCATCGGCAAGTGCAATTGCCGCTATCTGCGCGAGCGTCGTCGCCGCATACTTTTCCGTAAGTTCGCGCTCTGCTGCGGCATGAGCTGCCTCAAGGATTGAATTTGAGGCCCGCTCCACCGGACAAGACGGGTGGTCTCGCGAAATTGGGGCTGCGAGGATCGCCCCCTCGTGCAGCGCACGCTGGACATGCAGCACTGTCACTTCATCGAGTGATTTGATCAGCTTCCAACCTCCGCCACGGCCGCCTTCCGATTCAACGATGCCATGTTCGCGCAGTGCTCCCAGCGTTCGGCGCACGACGACCGGATTGGTATTGAGCATCTGGCCAATCCTTTCCGAGGTTTCCCTACCGCCGAGCAAGCCCATGTGCACCAACACATGCAACATCCTGGCAAGCCTACCGTCGGTCTTCATCGCGCACCTTTCCGCAACAATAGTTGTTACGCTATCTTGACACCCATTCTAACGTAACACATGCTGTTACAGAATAGAAGGAGCACACATGCGACGCCGACAATTCCTGGCCGCTTCGACAGCCCTGATCGCTACCTCCTTTCACGCAACAGCAGCTAAGCAAGAGGTTCCGATGAAAGAGAGCACCATTCAGACCCGCACAATCAGCATGAGCGTCCTTGATGAAGGAAAAGGTCCTTTGGTATTGCTGTGCCACGGCTTTCCTGAAACCAAATACGCTTGGCGGCATCAGATTGGGGCTCTCGCAAATGCAGGTTACCGTGCCGTCGCACCGGACATGAGAGGCTACGGCAAGACCGAGGCCCCAGAGCGAGCCGATCAGTATACCGTCTTCCATGCGGTTGGCGATTTGCTGGCCCTGCTCGACGCCTTGGAGGAGAAGCAAGCCGTTATCGTTGGCCACGATTGGGGCGCAACAATCGCTTGGCAGGCCGCGCTCCTGCGCCCGGACAGATTTCGCGCCGTCGTGGCTTTGAGCGTACCAATGATGGGATTGCCACCTGTGCCGCCCTCGAAGATTTTCCCGCATAATGACGAGGCGCTATTCTACACTCTTTATTTCCAAGACCCGGAAGGTGCCGAAGCCGAATTCAGTCAGGACGTCAGCCTGACGCTCCGGAAACTCATCTACGCCGCGAGCGGTGAGGCCGGGCCGCGCAAGGCTGGCGACGCCACGCCCAACCCTTTTGGCATGGTTCAACGCAGCACCGGACTGCTAGCAACCCTGCCCGATCCGATTCAGCCTCCCGATTGGCTTCCGAAGGAAGATTTTGAGCGGCTGGTGACTGCTTTCAAGGCCTCTGGCTTCACTGGTGGTCTCAACTACTATCGCAATCTCGACCGAAATTGGGAGCTACAGCAGGCCAACGCAGGCCAGCTGGTCAATGTCCCCGCGCTGTTCATGACCGGTGAACGCGACACCGGCCTCAGCATCCCCGGTATGGATCAGATAATCGCGAGCATGCCACACTTGGTCCCCCACTTGCGTGGCTCGCATGTTCTGCCAGCGGCCGGTCATTGGCTCCAGCAGGAGCGACCGAGCGAGGTGTCGGAACTGACGATAAAATTCCTGAAGCAGCTTTCTGAAGAATAGAGCTCGTCTCCTTCTGATGGAAAGCGGCCCGATCCGGATATTGCTTGTTGCGGACTGTGTGACGAGAAGCTTCCTTGATTCTGGCCGACCACCCGCCCGATTGCATTCCCCCAAGACAAACCCTTTAATAGCTTCGATAAAGAGGGACGGCACTCGGGGCGGGCGTATGGAACCAACACATTTGTTCGAGTTGGTGATCGCGATGTTTGTAGCGATCATAGCACTTCATTATGCCGCTCATCGGCTCGGAATGCCGCCCTCCGTGGCGCTGCTTGCGGGTGGCGGATTGATTGCCTTTCTGCCGGGATTGCCGACCATACAGATCGATCCGGCTCTGGTGCTGGTCATCTTCCTACCGCCTCTGCTGCTGGATGGTGCCTGGTCCATCGCTCTGGGGCGCGTTCGCCGCCACATGATCGGCATTGCCTCGCTCGCCATCGGCGCGGTCTTCTTCACTTGCGCCGTCGTGGCCGTGGTGACCCATCTGCTGTTTCCCTCGCTCCCCTGGGCAGCCTGCGCCGCCCTTGGAGCCATCGTGTCGCCGCCGGACGCGGTGTCTGCCCGGGCGGTGCTGGAGCGCGTGAAATTGCCCCGGCGTCTGCAAATCCTGCTGGAGGGCGAAAGCCTGCTCAATGATGCAAGCGGCCTGGTGCTCTTCCGTTTCGCCATCGCCGCCGGCGTGACCGGCACCTTCAGCGCTGTAGATGCCGTGGGGAGTTTCTTCGTGCTGGCAATCGGCGGCGCGGTGGTCGGCATCGCCGTCGGCACGACATGGGTTCTCTTCGTGCGCCGGCTGGGCGACGAATATCTGATCATCGCCGCCACTGCGCTCCTGGCATGGATTTCCTACCTGCTCGGCGAGTTGCTGCATGTCTCGAGCGTCATCGCGACGGTGACCACCGGCCTGATCATGAGCTGGCACCAGCACACCGTCCTGTCCGCTTCCACACGCATGCGCGGCACGTCATTCTGGACCGTCATCGTCTTCCTCATGGAAGCCACGGTTTTCATCCTGATCGGCCTATCCCTGCGCGGTGTTGTCGAACGCGGCGGCGGTTTCGACGTGGTACTCGCCACGATGGGATTGCCGATACTCGTCATCCTGATCGCGCTCACTCTCGCACGCTTTGCATGGACCTACGGCTCCGATTGGGTCATCAGCCTGTGTAATCTTCTTGGAGTTAAGCGCTATACTCCGCTCGGGTTCCGCGGCGCGACCGTACTGGGTTGGGCTGGTGTCCGCGGGGTGGTCACGCTGGCCCTGGCACTGAGCGTGCCCGAAAACTTCCCCGGCCGCGACTTTATCCTGGTGACGTCGTTTGCCATCATTCTTGGGACCGTGCTTTTGCAAGGCACCACACTTGGATATGTCATCAAGTGGTCGCAGCTGACGGAGCCGGAATCGGCCAAAGCTCGCTTCACCATGAGCCAAGCAGAAGCCGCCATGGCCCAGGCACAGTGGGCGACGATCCAGACATTGGCCTACGACAGCGAAGGCAATCTTATTCACCCGCAGCTGCTCAATCGCTATCAGACCAGAGCGGAAAAGATCGTCGACTATGCCGCGCGCACAGACGAGTACGCCCCTATGCTACAGGCACATTTCGATGTCGTTCTGGAAGCGGTCGCGACCGGTCGCCGCGAACTCATACGGCTTCACCGCGCCGGAGATATCGACGATGAAACGCTCCACGAACTGGAGCGAGATCTCGATCTGGAAGAGCTGAGCGCGATTTCCGCAAAATCCTGATGGCTTTCAGGTGCGGAAAGCCGCGCAGCATCTCACTCAACCTTCCTATTTCGCCAGCTCCGCCAGCTGCGTCATGACAACAGCCGCACCCTGCAGCCGCTTTTCAGGCGTCGGCAGGTCGCGCGTCAGGAAGACGCTGTGGTCGGGGCGGATCTTGGCCATCGTGCCCTGCTTGGCGATATAGCCGACCAGATTGCCGGGGTTCGGGAATTCCTTGTTGCGGAATTGCACGACGACGCCCTTCGGGCCGGCGTCGAGCTTCTCGACATTGGCGATGCGGCAGAGCGACTTGATGTAGACGATCTTCAGCAGGTGCTGGACCTCGATCGGCATCGGCCCGAAACGGTCGATCATTTCGGCACCGAAACCGTCGATCTCCTTGATTTCAGTGATTTCGCCGAGGCGGCGATAGAGCGCCATTCGCAGATGCAGATCCGGCACGTAATTGTCGGGGATCATGACCGGCGTGCCGACTGAGATCTGCGGCGACCAGCCAGTGTCCTGGATCTCGTCGACGCCCTTGACCTCGGCGACAGCCTCCTCGAGCATCTGCTGGTAAAGCTCGAAGCCGACTTCCTTGATATGGCCGGACTGTTCCTCGCCAAGCAGATTGCCGGCGCCGCGGATATCGAGATCGTGGCTGGCGAGCTGGAAACCGGCGCCGAGCGTGTCCAGCGATTGCAGCACCTTGAGGCGGCGCTCCGCCGTTGCCGTCAGCACCTTGTTGACCGGCAGGGTGAAGAGCGCAAAGGCGCGCACCTTGGAGCGGCCGACGCGGCCGCGCAGCTGATAGAGCTGCGCAAGGCCGAACATATCGGCGCGATGGACGATCAGCGTGTTAGCCGTGGGCACGTCGAGGCCGGATTCGACTATGGTCGTGGAGAGCAGCACGTCATAGCGGCCTTCGTAGAAGGCGTTCATGATGTCTTCGAGTTCACCGGCCGGCATCTGGCCATGGGCGACCGCCACCTTCAGCTCCGGCACATCCGATTGCAGGAAGGCGTGGATATCAGCGAGATCGGCGAGGCGCGGACAGACATAGAAGCTCTGGCCGCCGCGATAATGCTCGCGCATCAGCGTTTCGCGGATGACGAGCGAATCGAAAGGCGAGATGAAGGTGCGCACTGCCATGCGGTCGACCGGCGGCGTGGTGATAAGCGACAGTTCGCGCACGCCCGTCATGGCAAGCTGCAGTGTGCGCGGGATCGGCGTTGCCGACAGCGTCAGCACATGCACGTCGCTCTTCAGCTCCTTCAGGCGCTCCTTGTGCTTGACGCCGAAATGCTGCTCCTCGTCGATGACGAGCAGGCCGAGATTGGCGAACTGGATGCCAGCGCCGAGCAGCGCATGCGTGCCGACGACAATATCCGTCTTGCCTTCGGACACTTCCTTCTTTGTCAACGCCAGATCCTTGGCGCCAACGAGACGCGATGCCTGCTGAATGCGGATCGGCAAGCCACGAAAGCGCTCTGAAAACGTCTTGAAATGCTGGCGAGCGAGCAGCGTCGTCGGCACCACGACGGCAACCTGGGCGCCGTTCATGGCCGCAACGAAGGCCGCGCGCAGGGCCACTTCCGTTTTGCCGAAGCCGACATCGCCGCAGACGAGGCGATCCATTGGCCGGCCGGCGCCGAGATCGTCACGCACCGCCTCGATCGCGTTCATCTGGTCTTCGGTTTCGTCATAAGGGAAGCGGGCGGCAAACTCGTCATAGAGGCCGTCCGGGGTGCTGAGCACCGGCGCATGCCGGGTCAGGCGCTCGGCCGCGATGCGGATCAAAGCGCCGGCCATATCGAGCAGGCGCTTCTTGAGCTTGGCCTTGCGCATCTGCCATGCGCCGCCGCCGAGCTTGTCGAGCTGCGCCTCGGTGCCCTCGCCGCCATAGCGCGACAGCAGATCGATGTTTTCGACCGGCAGGAACAGCTTGGCGTCGTCGGCATATTGCAGTTCAAGACAGGCATGCGGAGCGCCCGCCGCCTCGATGGTCCTGAGGCCGACGAAACGGCCGATGCCGTGTTCGGCATGAACGACGATCGAGCCTTCGTCCAGGCCCGCCACTTCCGAGATGAAATCGGCGGCACGCTTGCGGCGCTTGGAGCGGCGCACCATACGGTCGCCGAGAATGTCCTGCTCGCCGATAATGACGAGATCGCCGGCCTCGAAGCCCGCTTCGAGGCTGAGCACGGCCGCTGCCGCCTCGCCTTTCGCCAAGCCGCCAAGATCCTTGAAAGCCTCGATCGTCTTGACGCGCGCCAGCCCATGCTCGGCAAGCACCTGCAGGAGGCGGTCGAGCGAGCCCTCCGTCCAGGCTGAAATCAGCACCTTGGCGCCGGAGGCCCGCTTGTCGGCGATGTGCTTGACAACGGCGTCGAAGACGTTGACGCGTTCGCTGTCGGCACTTTCCGTCGCCGAGCGCGCCCAGCGTGGTCCCTGACGGGCGTCGATGCTGAGGACGCGGCGCGCCTCGCCCTCATGCTCGTTAAAGGGCGATATGCGGATGGCGTCGAAAGCATCGAGCGCCTTGCCGAAGGTGCCGCCATCGAGATAGAGTTGGCCCGGCGTGACGGGCTTGTAGGGCGTGCCCTGCCCCATCTGGCTCTTGCTTTGCTGGCCGGAGTTCAGGCGAGCGTCGTAATAATCGAAAACGAGCTTTGAGCGCTCCTCGGCGGCTTCGCGCACCGTATGGTCGGTGACCAGACGGAAGCCCTTGAGATAGTCGAAGACCGTCTCAAGCTTCTCGTAGAACAGCGGCAGCCAGTGCTCCATGCCCGCGTAGCGGCGGCCTTCGGACACTGCGAGATAGAGCGCATCGTCGCGAGTAGCGGCGCCAAAGGCGGAAAGATAATTCTTGCGGAAACGGCTGATCGTATCCGGCGTCAGCGTCACTTCGCTCATCGGATTAAGATCGAGCGAGCGGACCTGCCCGATCGTGCGCTGGCTGGCGGGATCGAAGCTGCGGATGCTTTCCAGCGTGTCGCCGAAGAAATCCAGACGCACCGGTTCTTCCGTACCGGGAACGAAGACATCGAGAATACCGCCGCGCACGGCAAATTCGCCGACTTCGCGCACGGTGGCGACGCGATCAAAGCCGTTGCGCTCCAGGCGGCTGGCGATGTCGTCCATGCGCACCTGGTTGCCCGGTCTTGCTGAAAACGCCAGGCTCTCGATGATATCCTGCGGCGCTACCTTCTGCAGCATGGCATTGACCGTCACCAGTACGATCGCGGCATGCGGCTTGCGGTGATATGCGATCAGCCCGGAAAAGGCGGCCAGACGGCGAGCCGAAGTATCAGAGCTCGGGGAAACGCGGTCATAGGGAAGGCAGTCCCAGGCGGGCAAACTCAACACCGGTATTTCGGGCGCGATGAAGCCGAGCATCTGCTCGACATCGGCCATATGCTGTCCATCGGACATGACATAGGCGACCGGCTGACCGGCCCTTGCCAGTTCGGCAAGCAGGAACGGCTCCATGCCGGCCGGAACATGACCGACCGTCAGCGGCTCGCTTGCGGCGAGCACCTTCTTCGCGTCGAAACCGGGGATCATTTCGTTAAACCAAACCTTTCGGCAATCTCTTCGAAATCGGGCTTGTAGGATCCGATACGCTCGAACAGCGGCGTCTGGAGATGCTGCGGTATCGGCTCGGTGCCGAGGATCCACTTGACGAGATCGTTGTCCTCTTCATCCATGATCCGCTCGAGCTCGTCGAGATCGGCTTCCGCCAGCCCCGGCAGCTCGTTATCGGCGAACTGCCCGAAGACCAGATCCATCTCGCGGATGCCGCGATGCCAGCAGCGAAAAAGGATGCGCCGACGGCGGGGATCGAGATCGGCACTGCTGAGGGTGAGCCCAGTCATCAAAAACACCTTTATGTTGATGCGTCTCTATAAAACCAGCAGGGAAAGGTGGGAACCGATTTTTCAGAAAAAAGCGTCCCAGACGCAATTTTCCGGGGAGTGTTGGCCTCAATGGAGAGGAGTTTCCGGCCGCCCCTTGCCAAATCCACCCTGCCCGTCGCATTTTGCCCGCCATGCGTCCCGCCATCCTCGACCCTTTGTTTGCCTCCATCTCTTCGCTGCCCGGCGTCGGGCCGAAGGTATCCGAACTGCTGGTGAAGCTGCTCGACCGCGAGACGATCGACGATTGCCGGGTCATCGACCTCTTGTTTCACGCACCACACTCCATCATCGATCGGCGCGAGCAGCCGGGTATCGCCAGGGCGCCACAGGGCACAATCGTCACCATTACCGGCCGCGTCGACCGCCACCAGGCGCCGCCGGCGCGCAGCAACGTGCCCTATCGCGTATACCTACACGACGAGACGGGAGAACTGGCGCTGGTCTTCTTCCGCGGCAAGGCGCAATGGCTGGAAAAGCAGCTGCCACTCGATGAAACGGTAACTGTCAGCGGCAAGGTCGACTGGTTCAATGGCCGTCCGTCGATGGTGCATCCGGATTACATTATGCGCGAGAGCGAGGCGGAAAACCTGCCGCTGGTCGAGCCGGTCTATCCGCTGACGGCCGGCCTCTCGCCGAAATTCCTGCGCAAGACCATCGAGGCGGCTCTGCCGCGCATGCCTGAATTGCCGGAGTGGGACGATCTGGCTCTGGCACAGAAGCAGGGCTTTCCCTCGATATCGGACAGTTTCCACATGCTGCACGCGCCACGCGACGCGGCCGATATCGATCCGCAGACGCCGGCGCGCCGCCGGCTTGCTTACGACGAATTCCTGGCCGGGCAGCTCTCGCTGTCTCTCGTGCGCCAGCGGCTGCGCAAGGTCGCCGGCAAGCCTGTGCATGCCACCGGAGAAATCAGCAGCAAGATATTGGAATCCCTGCCCTTCTCGATGACCAACAGCCAGCGTGAAGCGGTGGCGGATATTCTCAAGGATATGGCCGGCACGGAGCGTATGCTGCGGCTGCTGCAGGGCGATGTCGGGGCCGGCAAGACGCTGGTGGCCCTGATGGCGATTGCCGCTGCGATCGAAAGCGGCGGTCAGGCGGTGTTGATGGCGCCGACCGAAATCCTTGCACGGCAGCATCATGCGACGATCTCAAAATTCGCAGCAAATGCAAATCTTTCGGTGGAAGTTCTCACAGGTAGGACGAAGGGTCGTGAGCGAGACGTCATTCTCGAGCGCATCGCCTCTGGCGAAGCGCAGATCATCATCGGCACGCATGCGCTGTTCCAGGACAGTGTCGCCTATGCCAACCTCGTGCTGGCCGTTGTCGACGAGCAGCATCGCTTCGGCGTCCACCAGCGCCTGCGCCTGACTGCGAAAGGCATCTCGCCGCATATGCTCGTCATGACCGCGACGCCCATTCCGCGAACCCTCGTGCTGGCCGCCTTCGGCGATATGGACGTTTCCAAGCTCACCGAGAAGCCGGCCGGGCGCAAGCCGATCCAGACGATCACCATCCCGAATGAGCGAACCGGCGAGATCGTCGCGAGACTCAAAAGCGCGCTATCGGAAGGCAAGAAAGCCTATTGGATATGCCCACTTGTGGAAGAATCTGAAGAATCCGATTTAATGTCTGTCGAGGAGCGTCACGCGACATTGACGAGCGCGTTAGGGCCCGGCATCGGTCTCATCCACGGCCGGATGAGCGGCCCTGAAAAAGACGCCGTCATGATGGCCTTCAAGAATGGTGAGATACGGCTGCTCGTGGCAACAACCGTCGTCGAAGTCGGCGTCGACGTTCCCGATGCCACGATCATGGTCATAGAACATGCGGAGCGTTTCGGTCTGGCGCAGCTCCATCAGCTGCGCGGTCGCGTCGGACGCGGAGACGAGGCCTCCACCTGCATCCTGCTCTACAAGGGGCCGCTTGGTGAAACCGGACATGCCCGGCTCTCGATCATGCGCGACACCGAGGATGGCTTCCGTATCGCCGAGGAGGATCTGAAGCTGCGCGGTGAAGGCGAGCTTCTGGGCACGCGCCAGTCCGGCACGCCAGGCTTTCGCATCGCCAGCCTAGAAGCTCATGCCGATCTTCTGGAAATCGCCCGCAAGGATGCCGCCTATATCATCGAGCGCGATCCGGAACTGACCGGAGAGCGCGGCATGGCGATACGCACCTTGCTCTATCTTTTCCGCCGAGATGAGGCGATCCGTTTCCTCCGAGCCGGATGACTGGATGGACGCGGTCAACGCGCCCATCCTCCTTCAAAAGGCTTACTTGCCAGCAAGACCGGGAATGGTCACCTGGAACACCTGGAACATGGTGTCGACATCGGCGCCGCTATCATCCTTGTAGGCGGCTCCAACCTGGAAACCGTCCTGGGTGATGAAGTCGTTGTCGTTGGCGACGAACAGGAAGTAATCGTCCGGCAGCTTCGGGTCCTGAACGCTGGCAAGCGACATCGCTTCCCACTTCTCCGAAAGATTGCTGCGATCGTTCGGAGCACCGTTGTGCAGGCCGAAACGTGCGAGATCGGCGCTATCGTTGATGTCGATGAACTGGTTGACGGCCGCCGGCTTTACCGTGGGGTCGAGAACGCCCTTGGGGGCGACCGATGTGCCGGTATCGAACTTGCTGCCGGCAATGTCAGTGGCGGCGGAGACGTCGACAATGTCGATGCTACGGTAGAGGGACTTGTCGCCCTTCTGGCCATAACCATTGCCGCTGTCACGCGCCAGCATCAGGAAGCTCGTCGACGAAAGCGCCACGATCTCGCTCTGGGCCGCAACGACCGTCTTGCCCTTCTCATTGGTGAAAACCGGCAATGGCACGACATATTCATGCACCAGTTTCAGATGAGCGACATCGGAAGCGTCATAGACAAGCGCGCGCGTGTTCTGCCGCGTCGAGCTGGAATCGCCGCCATCCTGGCGGGTCGCCGACTGCAGTACAGCGATCAGGAACTTGCCGTCCGGGGTGAGAGACATGCCCTCGAAGCCCTGGTTGTTCTGACGTCCGCTGGTCGGATCCTTGGGATCAGGCGCAGCTTCGCCGGGGCCTGGATTGTTCGACGAGAAGTTCACGGCGCCATTGCGCATCGGCAGGAATGCATCCGGCGGTGTCGTGGCAGACAGCATCCGGCCATCCGCCGAGAAGCGATAGATATAGGGGCCGTATTCATCGCTGATGAACATCGTGCCGTCGGGCAGACGGGCAATCGCTTCATTGTCCAGCGAGATCTTGCCATTCGGCGCTTCGGGCAACAACGGCATACCGCCTTCAGGATGGCGGGTGCCATTGGCCGGATCGAGACCGGTCGCCTCTACGCCCTTATCATCCTTCAGGAGAAAGGTGTCTGCGAGCTTGGCGTCTACGCCCGATTGTTCCTTGCCGGCCGGCGGCGTTGCACCGGGAGCAACCGGCGTCAGCAGGATATCGATCGTGTTGAGGCGTGCGCGATAATCGGTGGTGCCTGCAACATTGTAGCCGCGATCCGGCAGCAGCCAGAGCGAGCCCTTGTAGGTGCCGTCGGCATTGCGGGTCCAGCTCTTGGTGTCGATAGACATTCCAGAGCCCGAGCCGAAGGTCTCGCCGAACTTGTCGCGCTGGTTGGCCGGAATGCGGCCGATGGCGACCCGGCCCTTGTTGACGAGCGTCAGGCCCTGAACGGCTACCGAAGTATCGGCAAGTGCTGCGACCGGCGCAGCGAAAACAAATGTGGCAAGCGCCGCCGACAGCAGCGGCAGGCTCTTCGAACGCATATATTTCAAGGCAATATCCTCCTGATGAAAACCCTTGCGGAGACAGCGGCATCATCCTCGGCCTGGTCCAGAGCCTTGCGTCGAAGAGCAATCGCCCGGCGCCCAAGCCCCGAGCATTCAATGATGAGATACATCAGATTGCCTGTCCCCATCGACGATCTAAGGTGTCAACATGATAGGCGCATGACAATTCGCGCTGCGCGCGAAGATCGTCAACGAGCTGCACGAATGGCCGTTTCTAAGTCAGAGACTTCATCGGAACCGGCGCGCGCAAGCCCTTCGCGGCAACAAGCTCCTCCTTGTATTCCGGCGAGACCAGGCCGCCGGAAATCAAAAGTTTCGCGCCGTCCTCAGGCCCCATGTCGAGCACCGTAATCTTTTCGCGCGGAACGAAAACCAGGAAGCCTGCTGTCGGCACCGGTGTCGGCGGCAGGAACACTGCGACCATATCGTGACCCATGGCATTAAATTTCGAGGCAATCTCGCCCTTGGCATCCGTCGAAATGAACACCATGGACCAGAGGCCAGGGCTTGGATATTCGATCAAACCGACCTTTTTGAAAGAAGTGCCCTGCTCTTTCAGCACCGTCTCGAAGATCTGCTTGACGCTCTTGTAGATGCTTCGCACGAGCGGCACGCGATTGACGATCGACTCGCCAAAACGAACGATGCTTTGCCCGATCAGGTTCTTGGCCAGGAAACCGACGATGGTGATGAAGATCATCGCGATCACCAGGCCGGTGCCTGGGACAGCGAAGTTCAGATAGCTCTCAGGATCGTACCGCGCGGGAATATAGGGGCGGACCCAGCTGTCTGCCCAATGGACGACGGACCACGTAAGCCAGATCGTAATGGCGATCGGAGCGCAGATGATGAGGCCGGCCAGGAAGTTGTTTCTGATCCGCGTCGTCACGGACATCTT
The DNA here is from genome assembly GCF_053521805.1 of Rhizobium sp. A22-96. Classification (NCBI taxonomy): domain Bacteria; kingdom Pseudomonadati; phylum Pseudomonadota; class Alphaproteobacteria; order Hyphomicrobiales; family Rhizobiaceae; genus Rhizobium; species Rhizobium sp. A22-96. The sequence continues at coordinate 966,367 of NZ_JBNWDQ010000003.1, read as the reverse complement.
GATGAGTTTCTCAGTCATGTGCCGTTCGAAAACTCCATTCCGCCGCCTACCGCTATCAGGCAAATCCTCCCCCACCTCTCCTCAAGGAAAAGTGCCAGAAATCGATGTGGCATACAACCCGGCAGTCATCCCGCCGCGTCGAACGGAGCTTCCTCTCACGACGACGTGACCACCGGGCGCAAATGGAGCGAGGCCCTACTCCACCGTCACCGATTTGGCGAGGTTGCGCGGCTGATCCACATCCGTGCCCATGAAGACGGCGGTATGATAGGCAAGTAACTGAATCGGCAGCGAGAAGATGATCGGCGCGATGATCTCGTCAACGACAGGCAGAGTAATCGTCGCCATCGTCGGCAGTGTCGATGCAGCGGCACCTGTTTCATCGGTGATGAAGATGATTCGTCCGCCGCGTGCCGCCACTTCCTGCATGTTGGAAACCGTCTTGTCGAAGAAGCGGTCGTGCGGAGCGATGACGATGACGGGCATATTCTCGTCGATCAGCGCAATCGGCCCATGCTTGAGCTCGCCGGCGGCATAGCCTTCGGCATGAATATACGAGATTTCCTTCAGCTTCAGCGCCCCCTCCATAGCGAGCGGGAAGCTGGTGCCACGGCCGAGATAAAGCACATCCTTGTATTTCGAAATGTCGCGCGAGAGGCTTTCCATCTGTGGCTGAATGATATTGAGCACCTGCGCCATGATGCGCGGCATCTCGACGAGGTGACGCACCATTTCCTTTTCGTCCGCAGGACTGATGGTGCCGCGGGCGACCCCCGCCCCAATCGCCAGGGAGGCTAGAACGGCAAGCTGGCAGGTGAAGGCCTTGGTCGAGGCAACGCCGATCTCGGGGCCGGCCATAATCGGGAACACGGCATCGGATTCGCGAGCGATCGTCGATTCCTTGACATTGACGACCGCACCGATCTTCAAGCCATTGTCCCTGCAATAGCGCAGAGAAGCCAACGTGTCGGCCGTCTCGCCGGATTGCGAGATGAAGAGCGCCGCCTGCGAGGAAGACAAGGGCATTTCGCGATAGCGGAACTCAGAGGCAACATCGATTTCGACTGGAAGCCGGGCATAACGCTCGAACCAGTATTTGCCGATCAGACCGGCGAGATAGGCCGTGCCGCAAGCGGAGATCGCCAGGCCGGAAACCTTGCCGAAGTCGATTGCCGATACGCTTGGGCGCACCTGATGGCTGGCGAAATCCACATAATGGCTGAGCGCATGCGAGATAACCTCCGGCTGCTCGTAGATTTCCTTTTCCATGAAGTGGCGGTGGTTGCCCTTGTCGACCACATAGGCGGTCGCCTGCGAGATCTGGCGAGGCCTGCTCACTTCCTTGCCATTGAAATCGATAATGATCGCACCGCCATGGGTGACGATCGCGCAGTCACCATCGACGAGGTAGGTGATCTCATTCGTGAAGGGAGCGAGCGCAATCGCATCCGAGCCAAGGAACATCTCATCCTTGCCGTATCCGACGGCAAGCGGCGGCCCGGAACGAGCGGCCATCAGCGTGCCGGGATCGTTTTCAAACATCACGGCCAACGCATAAGCGCCGGTGACGCGGTTCAACATCTTCAGCATGGCAGCGCGGGGCTCGAGGCCATCGCGGATGTAGTTCGCCAACAGATGCGCCACCACTTCGGTATCTGTCTGCGAGGCGAATACCCTGCCCTCTGCCTTCAACTCCTCGCGCAACTCGGAGAAATTTTCGATGATGCCATTGTGCACGACGGCGACGCCGTCGACAAAATGCGGATGGGCGTTGGTTTCATTGGGAACGCCGTGGGTTGCCCAGCGCGTATGAGCGATGCCAGTCGTACCGGGTAGCGGATTTGCCTCCAGGTGCTTTTCCAGATTGAAAAGCTTTCCCTCCGCGCGGCGGCGATCCATCGCGCCTTCATGGATGGTCGCAACACCAGCCGAATCGTAGCCGCGGTATTCGAGGCGCCGCAGCGCATCCACCAGGCGGTCCGCCACCGGCTTCGTTCCGACGATCCCAACAATACCGCACATACAACTCTCCGTCTGGCCTCAGTTACGAGGGCAAGTCCTAATCATTCCTGCAATTTTCTCAATTGCCGCAACGGTCACTTTCGATTTCGGACCGTTACGCGTGACGCCCAGGGGTTTAGTGGCCACCCTTCTTCGCTGCTTTGATGGCAAGGGCTCGCTCACGCAGAGCCTTGGCGCGTTCCGGCTTGATCTCCTGACGCGCACGCCCGAAGGCCAGTGCATTATCCGGGACGTCCTCGGTGATGACACTGCCGGAAGCGACATAGGCGCCATCGCCGATATGCAGGGGCGCCACGAGCGAGGAGTTGGAGCCGATGAAGGCGTTCGCGCCGATATGGGTCTGGTACTTGTTGACCCCATCATAGTTGCAGGTGATCGTACCAGCGCCGATATTGCTGCCAGCGCCGATGGTCGCATCGCCGATATAGGTCAGGTGATTGACCTTGGCGCCCTCGCCGATCTTGCCGTTCTTCACCTCGCAGAAGTTGCCGACCTTTGAACCACTGGCGAGATCGGCGCCGGGACGCAACCGCGCGAACGGCCCGACCGTCGCGCCGGCGCTGACATGGGCACCCTCGACATGCGAGAACGAGTGAACGATCGCGCTGCCTTCGATGACGGCGCCGGGGCCGAAGACCACGTTCGGCTCGATCAGCGCGTCCTGACCGATGACGGTGTCATAGGAGAGAAACACCGTCTCGGGCGCGATCATGGTGACACCCGACAGCATTAGCTCGTGGCGCCGCCGCTCCTGCCAAAGGCGCTCGATGAAGGCGAGTTCGGCGCGATTGTTGCACCCGGTCATCTCAACCTCCGGCGCATCGACGGCCACGGCTCGGCCGCCGAGCGACCGGGCGATCTCGACCAGGTCCGTGAGGTAATATTCGCCCTTGGCATTGCTGTTGCCGATGCGATCGAGCAGATCCAGCGCCTTGCGGCCGTTGATCGCCATCAGGCCGCTGTTGCACCAGGTAACCGCCAGCTCGGCATCCGTCGCATCCTTGGCTTCGCGGATCGCGATGAGTTCACCGTCCTTGACCAGCAGCCGGCCGTAGGCATTCGGGCTGTCGGTGTGAAAACCGATGACGACGATGTCATTGCCCTCAGCGAGGCCCTGACGCGCAGCACGCAGCGGGACATCGGTCAGCAACGGCACGTCTCCGTAGGCAACGATGATGTCGTCATAGCCTCGTGCAATCGCCTCGCGCGCTGCGAGCACGGCATGGCCGGTGCCGAGGCGCTCTTTCTGCAGATAGGATTCAACCGTAATTCCGCCGATCGATGCAGCCGCGCTGACTTCATCGGCATTGCGCCCGACGACGAGCGCTGCCGCCGAAATATCGGTCCTGGTGATTGCCTCCATTACGTGGGCGATCATGGGCCGCCCGGCGATCGGGTGCAGCACCTTCGAGATCGATGATTTCATGCGGGTGCTGTCGCCGGCGGCGAGGATGATGGCGAGGCAGGTGCGTTCCATTGCAGGCTCCGAGGTGTACGATCAGGCAGTGCCCGTTGTCGGGCACAGTTCCCTCATAGCAACTAGTCGAGTGGCGAACTACGGCGAAATTAGCGGCGGCCCTCAAGCCTCGGCAAGAGCCGCAAAAGCTTCAAGGACATGTTGACGCCCGTCGACGATGACGAACTCCATAGCCTTGTGAGCAGCAACGGTATCCCGCGCCGCAATGGCTTCGACGATTGCCATGTGCGTGTCCGCTATATTGCCGAAGCCCGTGGTGGAACTCGGCGCGCTCATGCGGAACATGCCGACCAACGCGGCCTCGATCAGGCCGCCAAGCGAGCGCATGAAAGGGTTTTGCGATGCCTCGGTGATGGCCAGATGGAAATGCAGATCGGCAACGGCCAGGCTGTCCGATGTGTGATGAGGTGCGGCCATGGAAGCCGCGAGGCGCCGCAACAGATCGATGTCTTCGCGGCTGGCGCGCTCCGCCACGAGACTGGCGGCGAACGGCTCGAAGGCCATGCGTATGTCGTAGAGATGCAGAAGGAATTCCTTGTCGATCCCGCTTTCGAAATGCCAGTTGAGCACATCGTTGTCGAACATGTTCCAGTAGATCTTCTCGGTGACGCGCGTGCCGACGCGGGCGCGCGGCACGACCAGCCCCTTTGCCGCCAGGGTCTTCATACTCTCCCGCAGAACGGTGCGGGATACTTTGAACCGCAAGAGAAGGTCGCTGTCGCCGGGGAGAATGCTGCCGATCGGAAAATCACCCGATACGATTGCCTTGCCGAGGTCGTCGACCACCTGCGCATGGCTCGTGCGCGACTTCCCCTCGGTTTTTCTCGTATCAAGCAGTCTGCTACGCAAAGCACCCCGTCCTTCCCTTAGACGTCACGTCGATTTAAACGGGAAAGCAGCAGAAGATCCTTCTGCATCAGAATAAGGGCAACAGCAGCAAGCCGATCAAGCCTTTGTCCATCCACTGGAAAACATTCCATCAAAGGTGGCGCAGGTCTGTATCAAGCCCTGTATGAGAATTCCGATGAGTGTTCCTCCGCCGAACTCCGCTCCTCCCGTTAGCAGTGTTCCGCCCATGACCACGAGCGCAGTTGCGCCAGGCTCGGCGCCGATCGTGGCAAGCGAATATCCCGCTGATGTATAAATGGAAAAAACGATTCCGGATAGATCAGCGACGTCTCTCCCGAGGGCCGTCTCCTCGGCCCGAGATCAGAAACATCATACAGTAATACTTTTGTAAATCGGCATTCGATGGTGCAGCGCAACAAAAAAGGGCGCCACGGGCGCCCCTTTTCAACTCACTTTATCCTTCGGCGATTACTTCGAAGCCGGCAGCTTGTCGTCGACGCCTTCGATGTAGAAGTTCATGCCGAGCAGCGTGCCGTCATCGGCCTTCTCGCCAGCCTTCAGCCAGGGCGTGCCGTCCTGCTTGTTGATCGGGCCGGTGAAGGGTGCAAGCTCGCCGGACTTGATCTTGGCTTCGGTTTCCTGAGCCATCTTCTTCACGTCGTCAGGCATGTTGGTATAGTCGGCCATCTTCAGGATGCCGTCCTTCAGACCATCCCAGCTCTGCTCGGACTTCCAGGTGCCGTCGAGCAGCGCATGAACGCGCTTGGAGTAGTAGTTGCCCCAGGTATCGACGATAGCCGTCAGCTGCGCCTTCGGGCCGGCGGCGATCATGTCGGAGGCCTGGCCGAATGCGTGGATGCCACGCTCCTGAGCCACCTGCATCGGTGCCGTGGTGTCGGTGTGCTGGGTCAGGACATCAACGCCCTGGTCAACCATGGCCTTGGCGGCGTCGGCTTCCTTGCCCGGGTCGAACCAGGTGTTGACCCAGATGACCTTGAGCTTGAAGCTCGGATCGATCGAACGGGCGCCTTGCTCGAAGGAATTGATGCCCATGACGACTTCCGGGATCGGGAAGGAAGCAATGTAGGCGGCACCGTGGTTCTTCGACGTCTTCGCCGCAATCTGGCCGAGGATGTAACGGCCTTCATAGAAGCGCGAATTGTAGGTGGCGAGGTTCGGGCCGCTCTTGAAGCCGGTAGCGTGCTCGAACTTCACCTTCGGGAATTTCGCGGCAACCTTGACGGTCGCGTCCATGAAGCCGAACGAGGTCGAGAAGATCAGCGAGCAGCCGGAACGGGCGAGGCGCTCGATGGCGCGCTCGGCATCCGGGCCTTCCGGTACGTTTTCGAGATAAGGCGTCTCGATCTTGTTGCCGAATTCCTTCTGGATCTGCTGGCGGCCGAGGTCATGCGCCTGCGAATAACCGCCATCCGTATGCGAGCCGACGTAAACAAAGCAGACCTTGGTCGGGGCCGCTTCGGCGGCAGCGGCGAAACCAACGATGGCAGCGGCTGTCGTTGAGAGGGCGAGTGCTAGTTTTTTCATGATTACCCCTGTTGGTTTGACATGTTTTGCAGAAAATCCGTCCGGCTCTTTGTCTTCAGCGCTCCGGAACGAAGGGCTTGCCGAGCGACGCTGGCGTGTTGATCAAGGTCGCGCGGCGATTTTGAGAGATGATGACGAGAACCACAATAGTCGATGCGTAAGGCAGCATCGACAGGAATTGTGAGGGAATACCGACGCCAAAACCCTGGGCGTGAAACTGCAGGATCGTAACGGCGCCAAAGAGATAGCCGCCGGCCATGACACGCATCGGCCGCCAGGACGCGAAGACGACGAGAGCCAGCGTCACCCAGCCGCGGCCGGCAGACATGTTCTCAACCCATTGCGGTGTGTAGACGAGCGACAGTTGCGCACCGGCGAGCCCCGCACAGGCGCCGCCGAACATCACGGCCAGATAGCGCGTACGGATGACGTCGATGCCGAGAGCGTGAGCCGAGCCATGACTGTCACCAACGGCGCGCAGCTTCAGGCCCGCGCGGCTGCGGAAGAGGAACCAGTTGACGCCGACGAGCAGCGCAATCGACAGGTAGAAGGTCAGGTCCTGCTTGAACAGCACCGGCCCGAGAAGCGGGATATCAGACAGGAACGGGAAGACGATTTCCTGCAGCTGCACGCCCGGCACGCTCACATAACCCTCGCCGATCATGCCGGAGAGGCCGAGGCCGAGAATGGTCAGCGCAAGACCCGTGGCGACCTGATTGGTAACGAGTGTCAACGTGAGAAAGGCGAACAGCTGTGAAAACAACGCGCCGGCAACGACACCGGTGATGAGGCCGACATAAGGCGAGCCCGTCATCTGCGCGCCGACGAAAGCGGCGACCGCGCCCATGATCATCATGCCTTCGACGCCGAGATTGAGCACGCCAGAGCGTTCCACTACCAGTTCGCCGAGGCCCGCAATGACGAGCGGCGTCGATGCGGTGATGATGGTCAGCAGGATTGCTTCAAAGATGCTCATGCCGCACCTCCCCGAACGCGCGACCAGACCAGACGGATCTTGTAGTGGATCAACGTATCGCAGGAGAGCACGAAAAACAGCAGCAGCCCCTGGAAGACGCTTGCCGCCTTGGCGGAAATGCCGGGCGACAATTGCGCCGCCTCACCGCCGAGATAGGTCAGCGCCAACACAAACCCGGACAAGATCGCACCCAGCGGATTGAGACGCGCCAGGAACGCAACGATGATTGCGGTAAAGCCATAGCCCGGCGAGATCGCCGGCTGAAGATGGCCGATCGAACCTGAGACCTCGGAAATACCAGCAAGGCCCGCGAGCGCACCGGAAAAGAGAAAGGAAAACCAGACCATTTTCCGCGACGAAAACCCGGCAAAACGCCCTGCCCGCGCCGATTGGCCGAGCACGGTTATCTCGAAGCCCTTCAGCGTGTATTTGATCATGAACCAGGCAAGGAGAGCCGCAACGACGGCAAAGACGATCCCCCAATGCGCGCGGCCGGAATCCTCCCAGATTGCCGGCAACACCGCCTCCGGCGGAAAATCGATGCTTTGCGGAAAATTATGGCCCTGGGGATCGCGCCACGGTCCGCGCGACAGCCAATCCAGGAAGAGTTGCCCGATATAGACGAGCATCAGGCTGGTCAGGATCTCGTTGGTATTGAAATGCGCCTTCAGCAGCGCCGGAATGGCGCCATAAAGAGCGCCGCCGATTGCACCGGCAATCAGCATCAACGGCAGGACCATCGGCGAATGCCAACCGGTGAAGACAATCGGAATGAACGAGCCGGTAACGGCCCCGATCGAGAACTGACCTTCCGCTCCGATGTTCCAGTTGTTGGATCGGTAGCAGACGCAGAGGCCGACGGCGATCAGGATCAGCGGGCCGGCCTTGATCGCCAGCTCGTGCAACGACCAGACTTCAAGCAGCGGCTCGACGAAGAACGCATCCAGCGCCTCCACGGGATCCTTGCCCATGATGGCGAACATGATGGTGCCGGCGATGAGCGCCAGCGCGAGGGCAAGCAGCGGCGACAGGATGCCAAACAGCTTCGAGACCTGCGGGCGCTTTTCAAGTTCAATGCGCATGCGCGGGCTCCGAATGCGTCCTGGATTCATGCATACCGCCCATCAACAAGCCGATCTTTTCGCGTGTGAGTTCGCCGGCTGGATAGGATGGCGACAGACGCCCTTCCGAGATCACCGCTATCTCGGTTGCGACTTCAAAGATCTCGTCAAGGTCCTGGCTGATGACAAGCACCGCCGAACCGTCGCGGGCGAGATCGACCAGCGCCTGCCGGATACGGCTCGCAGCGCCTGCGTCCACACCCCAGGTCGGCTGATTGACGACCAGCACGCTCGGCTGGCGATCCAGCTCGCGGCCGACGATGAACTTCTGCAGATTGCCGCCGGAAAGCGCGCCGGCGGCCGGATCATCGCCGCTCTTGCGCACGTCCATTGCCTCGCAAATGCGTTTGGAAGCCTGCTTGACGACGCGGTGACGGATGACGTTGAGGAAGCGACCGAGCAGGAATGCCTTGCGGTCCGATTGATTGCGGGCCAGCACGAGATTGTCCGAGAGCCTCATCGCCGAAACGGCGGCATGGCCATGGCGCTCTTCCGGCACGAAACCGGCCCCGAGCAACCGGCGGGCATTGATACCCTTGGTGCCAACGGCCTTGCCGCGCACATGGATCAGATTGTCTGACGGGACTGTGTATTCGCCGGAAATGACATCGAACAACTCGCCCTGCCCGTTTCCCGCAACGCCTGCGATCGCCAGCACCTCGCCGGCACGCACGCGCAACGAAACATCCTTCAGCGACATGGCAAAGGGCGTCCGCGCCGGTACAGTCAGGCCTGCGACCTCCAGCTGGATGTCGCCGGGTTTCCCAAGTCCCTCATGCTGCACGCTGGCGACATCGCTTCCGACCATCATGCGGGCGAGCGAGCCCGTCGTTTCCTGCCGTGGGTCGCAGGCACCGGTCACCTTGCCGTGGCGAAGCACCGTGGCGCGCGAACAGATGCGCTGCACTTCTTCGAGGCGGTGGCTGATGTAAAGCACCGAACGCCCTTCGTCCCTTAACTGGAACAGGGTTTCGAACAGACGGTCGGCCTCCTGCGGTGTCAGCACCGAAGTCGGCTCGTCGAGAATGATCAGCTTCGGATTCTGCAGCAGCGCGCGGACGATCTCGATACGCTGGCGCTCGCCAACGGAGAGGTCGGCAACATGCGCATTCGGATCGAGAGGCAGGCCATAGGCACGCGACAGCTTTGCCGCTTCCTCGGATATTTTCGCGATCGGTATCTTGCTGTCGAGCGACAGGGCGATATTTTCAGCAACCGTCAGCGCTTCAAACAGCGAGAAATGCTGAAAGACCATGCCGATGCCAAGCTTGCGGGCCGTACCCGGCGCGTCGATCGCAACGGGCTGGCCCTGCCAGACTATCTCTCCATGCGTCGGCTCCAGCACGCCGAACAGCATCTTCACGAGCGTGGATTTGCCTGCGCCGTTTTCGCCGAGCAGAGCGTGAATTTCGCCCGGCTGGATTTCCAGATCGATTTCATTGCAGGCGGCAAAACTACCGAATAGCTTCGTCAGTTTGCGAACCGACAACAACGCGCCGGCCGCCGGTACATCAGATGATGACACGTTCCCCTCATTTCCTTCCCACCGTCCTGCCCTTTACGGATCTATGGGATCAGTAGTGTAGTTCCACTCGTTTTCCTGGCTTCCAGATCCGCGTGTGCGCGCCCTGCATCAGCAAGCGGATAAGTCTGATGAATATTGATACGCACTTTGTTGCTTTGCACAACAGCAAATAACGCCCCGGCGCTGGCTCTGAGCTCTTCAGGTGTGGAGACATAGGCGAAAAGGCTTGGACGCGTCGCGAAAAGCGAGCCTTTCTGATTGAGGGTAGCGAGATTGAAATTCTCGATCGGCCCAGAGGACTGGCCGAAGGTAACCCACATGCCGCGCGGCTTCAGGCAGTCGAGCGACTGCGGAAACGTGTCCTTGCCCACTGAGTCGTAAACGACATCGACGCCCTTGCCACCGGTGATCTCCTGAACGCGCTCGGCAAAATTTTCCCGGCTATAGTCGATGACATGGTCATAGCCATGGGCCAATGCCAGCTCGACCTTTTCCCGGGAACCGGCCGTCCCGATCACCATAGGCGCCCCAAGCGCCTTCGCCCACTGGCCGGCAATCAAGCCAACGCCGCCGGCAGCGGCATGGAACAGCAATGCGGTGCCGGGGCCGACCTTGAAGGTGCGATTAAGCAAGTATTCGGCGGTCATGCCTTTCAGCATCATCGCAGCCGCCGTTTCGAGCGGGATGTCGTCGGGCACCTTGACCAGATGGCGGGCCTCGATGTTGCGCTCGACGCTATAGGCGCCGTCACTGCCGGCATAGGCGACGCGATCTCCAACAGAGAAATCGGAAACGCCAGGGCCTATGGCGGTAACCGTGCCCGCGCCTTCTTTCCCCAGCTGCAGCGGAAAGCGCGGCGCCTTATAGAGGCCCGACCGCAAATAGACATCTATGAAATTCAGGCCAATGGCGGCCTGGCGAATCTGAACCTCACCGGCACCGGGAGGCGGCAGATCCACCTCCTCCAACTTCATGACGTCCGGGCCGCCATTTTCATGGATCTGAATGACCTTGGTCCTAGTCATGATGCGCAATCCTCATTGACGCCCGAGAGACGGGAAAAACTGCAGCACGGCGCCGATGCAATAGAGGTAGATACCGCTGATGATAAACAGGACAACGGCCCATTGCGGCATGACGAAATGCATCAGCAGCGAATAGACGCCCAACGCCGACCAGAACAGGAATATGCCGAGATTGAGCGGTCGCAAGCGTTTGACGCGTACCGGGTGCAGGAAGTTTATCGGCAGGAATGTGAGGACGACGGAAACGCCGACCACGATCATGGCTGTCGTGGCGCTCGCATCGATGACGAAGAGCGTGAAGATCACCATGTTCCAGACCACCGGGAAGCCAGAGAAGAAATACTCCTCAGTCTTCATGCCGGTATCGGCGTAATAGATGGCGCTGGAAACCACGATCATGCCGGCGGCGACAAAGGACCAGGGCTCACCGATCATGCCGCTTTCATAAAGCGCGAAGGCCGGCAGCAGCACATAGGTCACGTAGTCGATAATGTTATCAAGCGTATCGCCGGACCAATTGGGCAGGACTTCCTTGACGCGGACCTTGCGGGCGATCGGCCCATCGATGCCATCCACCAGCAGCGCCAGACCGAGCCACCAGAACATATCGACAAAACGATGCTCCGAGGCCGCGACGACGCCGAGAAAGGCGAGAAAAGATCCAGATGCCGTCAATATATGCACGGAGAAGGCACGAATCTCCGCATATGGCACCCGTTTATATTTGAAGATTTTCATCCGCCCCATGACTCGTCGGTTTATGCGCCTGCCCCGGCAGACGGTTTTTCTCGCTAATATGCATCCTTTGGTCTTCACCGCCAGCGCAAAAGCGTTCGTCCTCGACACGCTAGCGCGAGTTCCTGTCATTTTCACCCGCTGCGATGTTTCATCCCATGGATTTCAACAGGCTAAGCGCCTATTTTCAGAACGAGAAGCAATTGAGGCATCGATATGAAGCAGATTGAAGTGGCCGTCATCGGCGGGGGTCTGGCCGGTATGATCACCGCATTCGCGCTTGCGCGCGGCGGAAGATCCGTCGCCCTGGTGGCAGCGCCACACAACAAGGCCGACAAGCGGACGACTGCACTGATGGATCAATCCATCCGCTTTCTCGAGCGACTGACGTTGTGGGAAAAGATCGCACCGTCCGCGACCCCGCTGACAACGATGCGGATCATAGACGGCACATCGAGGCTGCTGCGTGCGCCGACCGTCTCCTTCCGATGCTCGGAAATCGGTCTCGACGCTTTCGGCTACAATATTCCGAATGCCGTGCTGCTCGACACGCTCGGCAAGGCCATCGAAGCGGAAGGCAATATCAGCCGCATCGAAGCCACCGCTTCGGACATCAGCTTTCGCGATGATGGCGTGACGATTGCGATCGACAATGGCGAACAGATCGAAGCCGCTTTCGTTGTCGGCTCCGATGGCCGGAACTCTATGGTGCGCGAGTCCCTGGGCATCAAGGTCAAGGGCTGGTCCTATCCGCAATCGGCCATGGTACTGAATTTCGCACATACTCTGCCGCATCAAAATATCTCGACGGAATTCCACACCGAAAGCGGTCCGTTCACGCAGGTGCCCCTACCCGGCAACCGCTCCGGCCTCGTCTGGGTGCAGAAACCTGCCGAAGCCGCGGCCAATGCCGAAAAGTCGCTGGAAGAGCTCGGCAGGCTGGTCGAAGAGCGCATGCAGTCTATGCTCGGACAGGTGACGGTGGAAGATAATGTTCAGGTATGGCCGCTCTCTGGCATGACAGCCCGCCGCTTCGGCAAGGGCCGTGCCGCCCTGATCGGCGAAGCCGCCCATGTTTTTCCGCCAATCGGGGCGCAGGGTCTCAATCTGAGCCTGCGCGATATTTTGGCGCTGTCCGACATTCTCAGTGGCACGACGGATCAACCCATCTCAGCTTCCGCCGGTGACCGGTTCGACAGCAAGCGCCGCGCCGACATTATCAGCCGCACGACGAGCGTCGACTTGCTCAATCGCTCGCTTCTTTCGGATTTCCTGCCGGTGCAGATGTTGCGCGCCGCGGGGCTGCATGTGCTCTCCGCCATCGCGCCGCTCAGGAATATCGTCATGCGCGAAGGCATCGAGCCCGGCGGCAGCCTGCGGAACTTCCCTTCAATGCTAAGAGAAAAGCTGCGCCGGTAGCGCACCCGACTTTATCAGATAGAGCAACAATGAGACCGTCACCACGGAACAAGCCGTGGTGATCAGGATTGTGGCGGAGGCCCGCTCCTGCCAGACGCCGTACTGCTGACCGATGACGAAGACGTTCGTCGCCGTTGGCAAGGCGGCCAGCAACATTGCCGCTTCGATCCAGATCGGATCAAAGCCGCCGACCGCCTGCAGCACGATATAAACGATGAGCGGATGCAGGATAAGCTTTGCCGGCACGATATAGCCGATCTCGACCGGCACCCGCTTCAACGGACGCAAGGCGAGCGTTACACCCATTGCAAATAGAGCACAGGGTGCTGCCGCTTGCGCCAGATAGTTGATAAATCGCTCGAAGGCCGTTGGTTGGGGAATTGAGAGCGCGGCCACGGCAAAGCCCAAAGCGGTCGATAGGATGAAAGGGTGCAGCAGCACTTTCCGGGCGATATCTCCAGCCAGGCGCCAGATAGAGCGCTTGTCTCCACCTTCGAGCGCCATCAAAGCCGGCGCGACGATGAAGTGGAGCGCGTTTTCGAAGCAGACTATCAACGCGACCGGAACGGCTGCCTTCTCTCCCAGGGCCAGAAGTGCCAGGCCCGGTCCCATGTAGCCGATATTGCCATAGGCTCCCGCAAATGCCTGGATGGTGCTGTCGGCGAGCGAATTGCGGCGCAGGAAACGCCCGACGAGAAACAGCAGCAGAAAAATCGAATAGGTGGCGGCGATATCGGTAGCGATGAAATCGATGCGGGTCAGTTGCTCGATCGGTGTCTGCGAAACCAGCTTGAAGAACAGCGCCGGCAAGGCCGCATAGATGATGAAGGTATTGAGCCAGCCAAGCGCTTCCGCCGGCTGTTTGGTCATGCGCGCGGCGGCATAGCCGATCAGGATCAGGCCGAAGAACGGCAGCAACAGACCGACAATGTCAGCCATCGGGCATGTTCCATTTTGCCGAGGAAACGAAGGCGAAAGATGTCGCCCCGGCTTAGCCGATTTTCATCAGGATTGGAAAGGTCTGCTGAAACCAGATCGCCATATCGCTGACATAGCCGAAGATGAAGGCCAGCCCCGTCAGCACCAGCAACCCGCCCATGACCTTCTCCACCGTGCCGAGATGGCGGCGGAAGCGGGACAGAAAATTCATGAAGGCGCCGGAAAAGCCCGCGGCGATCCAGAACGGAATGGCAAGGCCCAGCGAATAAACAGCCAACAGACCGGCGCCGGCACCAACCGTCTCGCGCGACGCTGCAACACCGAGGATAGCGCCGAGAACCGGGCCGATGCAGGGCGTCCAGCCAAAGGCAAAGGCAAGGCCCATAATATAGGCACCCGTCAAGGTCGCCGGTTTGCCGTTTCCTTGAAAACGCGCTTCGCGAGCAAAAAGACCGATGCGGAAAACACCGAGGAAATTCAATCCCATAACGACGATTATGAGGCCGCCGATCTTTGAGAGAATATCGAGATGTTGGCGCAGCAACAGGCCGATCGACGAAGCGCCGGCGCCGAGCGCGACAAATACGGTGGCAAACCCCAGCGTGAAGAACAACGCCGACATCAGCACATTGCCGCGAACGCTCGGTCCCTTCGCCAAGGCCGCGCCACCACCACGAAACTGCTCAACCGAAATTCCGGCCATATAGCAGAGATAAGGCGGCACCAGCGGCAGCACGCAAGGAGAAAGGAACGAAAGCGCCCCGGCGATCAAGGCACTGAGAAGCGAGATATCGGCAAGCGACACGATGGACTCCGGCTAGGTCATTTCGCCCTCTTCCTACCGTCGCGAATGCCGGAAAGCCAATCACCTTTTCGAGGGAGCAGCCTCACAAGGTTCCGCCGCGAGCTAACAAGAAAGCCAATCCAGCCACCCGAAGCCGGCGGACAAAGGGCGCGACCAACGGTCGCAGAACGGCCTAACGAACGAATTGCTTTTGCAAAAATATTGGTTCAAGCTGGGATCGTTCGTTGAACAACGTGCATTCCACCCAAGTACTTAGCGGAGGAACTACCCCCATGCGAATCGTTACTATGTTCACGACTGCAGCCTTTGTCGCTCTCTTCAGCGTAAGCGCCATGGCACAAACGGCGACCCCCAGCACCACGACGACAACACCGAGCGCCACAACCACAACGCCAAGTGCTACAACGGCAGCACCCGCAGCGAAATCGGCAACGACCAAGCCAAAGGCCATGAAGCCGGCTCAGACTGCCGTTTCCAAGGCATGCTCGGCTCAGGCCGATGCCAAGGGTCTCCACGGAAAGGCTCGCGCCAAGTTCCGCAGCGACTGCAAGAAGAGCGGTGGCAAGGCATAAAATCTGACATTGCCCTTATCCAATGGTCAACTTTACCGCCGAAATGGCGGTAAAGTTGATTTTGGTGATCTAAGCATTGCTTCCTGGCAAATCCTCACACTGAGAGACGCCTGCTTATGAGATCTCAACGCCAGCGTGGTTTGCGCCAGCGCCTGAGAAGACATGCAGCGGCATTTTATTTGCCTTTCGGCTTGAGCTCCCTTGTCACCGGATCGACTTTTCCATCCGCCAGCCTATTACGCGGGTCTGCAACAAGCGCGCTCTTACCTGTCGTATCCGCTGCCTTTTTCACATCATGAGCCTTGCTATGCTGTATTTTTGCGAGTGACTGCTCGTTTTCCTTGCCGCGCTTTGGGTTTAGGGATTGATCATGTACCAAGGTGGTTCTCCTTCTTCTGAAAGGGAAACACGGCCGATTCGATTAGGTTCCGCAGAAAGCAACCTCTCCATCACCCTGCAATCGCGTGCGCGCCAAAATAGCAGGCGGCGCTGAAACTATCTGTCAGATAGCCCGTATATCTCAAAAAGCATGGACCGGCGTCTGCCCAGACAAACCGGAAGATTCCACCTGTCGCCGGCGCCCGCACTGCGCCGGAGACGGCGGCAAAGGACGCCTCCGCGCCGATGCCGCGGCGTCCGGCGATGTGGCGTTAAAACCCTTCGCCGGACGCGCTTTTTCAGCCGGTCAAAATGGATAGCATGGCAGGAGTGTCGAGAGATATGCGCCCACTATATTAGACACTGTACTTTTAGCGACATCATATATTATAATGCGACGATTGATGCGATTCATCATGAATCTAAACGTCTCAGTTTCACTGACATGTGAGGAATCTGATCATGACTTCAATCGAGAAGACGAAGCTTGCTCGACGCATAATGCTCATATTGCTACCGGTCTTCGGTGGCCTTACTGTTGTTGGGATCGTTGCACTTTCAGCGATGGCATAGGCGCAGAGCTAGCTAGACGGCGGCTTGAGAAAAGCTGTGCGCGGCCGATCAAATCCGAAAACCTATCTGCAATTAATGCCGCACGGAGCTGTCACATCGCATTTCTGCGACCGAAGCCCTTATAAGCAATCGGAGCTGTCGACCGAAAAGGAGTAATCCTTGCCCTTGAGCTGGTAGATGTAATTGGCGAGGGAAGCTTCACCGGACACGAACTTCGGCAGCAAGGAATTGCATAAATCGGAAAGCTGGGCGGATTTGACGAGAGGCGCATCGAACCAATCGTCATCGAGGTCCAGATCATAGAAATAGCTGTAGATGCTATCGGTCAGATCTATTTTCTTCAGCGTGGTTTGCTGATCGATTTTCTTGGGCAGATCCTTGTTGGCGAACACCAGCGGATACCGGTTAGCAAGCTGCGGAAGCACAAATTGCTCCGTAACCGGCGTTGTGATGGCTACCCCCAACAAAGGCAGCACGCTCAGCGGTATCGCCACCTTCTTCCTGGCGATCACACCGAATAAAATCCCCAGGCCACCCAGCAAACCGCAAACGATCGCGTAGATTTCCCATGAGGATAGTTCGGCCAAAAATTCCATTATGCGTCCATCGTCTTTATCGGTCGTCTCATCGGCTGTGGTTATTTTAGCGCCAGATCGACATTTTTCGCCAGTCACTTTTCAGCGCGTGCAGCATAGTTTGAAGTCAGAAGGCCAATGTGAGCGCAAGCGCTTCCAGGGAGCTCACGGTGCTCTACACTCCCGCATATACCTCCCCGGCCCACCGCCAGGCAATCACCAGATGGGCTCGCTACCTGATTGTCAGCAAGGTTGTTGTTAGCATTAGAGATAGCCATGGAAAAACGCCCGATGCCGTATCGACAGACAACCGATTGATCGCAAGCAAGCCTGAGAGAACAATGCGAGTATCTGGAGGGGATCACTAACGCGTCCGAAATTCGGTGGTGAGAGCCATGGGGCTCGAACCCATGACCTACTGATTAAAAGGCTTTAGATAAATCAAGTATTTACAGAGCATCTAGCGTTTTATGCGCCACAGAGAAAGAGGTAACAACCGCAAATCTTGTCATTAAGCGAATAAATCGGAACTGATTTTGTCCATCGCGATCTTGTGACTTTCGGCCGGGAAAAGATGACTGTAGCGGTCCATCGTGATCTGAAATGTCGCATGACCGGCAAGAGTCTGAACTGCCTTCGGTGATAGCCCGGCTTCGATCCAAGTCGATATCGCAAAGTGGCGCAAAGCGTGCCAACCGATGTCCTCGATCGCCGCCAACTCAATGATGCCTTTGCGCGCGGTCTTCTTATCGCTTTTCCAGTTGCGCTTCATAAAATTCGTATGCCGAGTATAGCTGCCCTCAGTGTCCGGAAACACAAAATCATCGTCGCCCGCGAATTTCGAATCATTTCGCCACGGCTCAAGGGCTTTCGCCAAAGCCTTGCTTAACGGAACGTCGCGCGTGCCGGCGTCGGACTTGGTAACGCTAAAAGTGCCGAAGACATCGACTCGCGTGTTAACCTTCACGCTTCCGGCCGTTAGGTCGAGCTAGCTCCAGCGCAACGCCCATTGCTCACTCGCGGCAGGCCGGTAGTAGCCGCGAACATGATGGCTAGGGTGTCGTAGATCTTGGCATATCGATCCCAATGTGCGGAGAGCGCAAGGCCTTCCCACGGCTTGATCAGGCTGTCTGTCGCGCGGATCGCAGCAGGTGGGTGAGCCGTCGGCGAGCTATCCTTTATGGAATGCCAGCCACCACCAGCCGCCGCGATGAGCGTAGCCGCAATGGCAGCTTTGCCACGCTTGGTGGCGACAATCTTATTGATCGGTATCAATGCCTCCTTGATCGATGACGCGTCCCAGCGGGGACAGAAGAAGGATGACGATCGACAACCATCGCGGAATGCCCCCGTCGAGATACAGGACAACGAACGGAAGGATGCCGAGGAGTCCGGCGACATAGACCGGCCACATGGAGTAGGCGCGCCAAAGCGCCCGCCCCGGCTTGGGTACGAGTTTCACGATATCTTCCTTTTGTGGGTGACTATCTAAGCTCCCTTGCGGGAAGACAGCTCGGCGAGCTGCGCCAATTATGGCGCCGGCAAATATTACATGTTTAATGCGAGTTACAATTATTTTACACAACCATGCCAGCAAGGCATGGGCGTGACGGCCATCACATTGGTCGTCAGGTGGACATCAATCCCACTGGTTCCATCGTTGCGAACGGCCCCCACTCCAGCAACCGCCCGAACAATGCACGACGAAGCACTCGGCTCGTGCGTGGGAAGAGTACCGGCTTCCTGAGCTGCTCTGAAACAGGCGCTCCAACTTCAATGCGAAATCAATTGAGATCAACCGCAGCTCAGCCGAAATTAAAAAAACTTGCGGGAGCGCACGTGGGCACTGTAGAAGCATGGCGCCACTGAAGGCAACGTTGGGGCTCATATGCACGCCGTTCTTGGCGTGCTTGGTGCGTCGTTAACCGGCCTAAAAGCCTGCAGGTCAGCCGATGACGCGAGACGAAAGTGGAGCGAAATGGTGCCGCGGTTCAGCTTCTTTGCAATGTTTGAAAACTCCCTGCAAAAATTATATGTCGTGCGCTGGCGTGGATGTTTTTCGCCTTCTCTTCTGGCTATAGCGCTCACCGTTCCGGCTCTCATCCTTTTATTTATCGGCAAAGCAGAGATCATAAGTAACGTTCGGATGTGGGGATCGGAATCGTCAACCGTCTTGGCAAGCAATGATAAATCAACATCTGAGCCTTACCGCATTGAAGGAATGCCGGAAGGCGCAAACCTTCACTTTCGGCTCTCGCTTCAAATTCGCGCGGAATCCACAGCAGGTCACCCGAATGTTTTCCAAACAAGCGGCGACAACGATGGCGTTCGTGTTGAAGTCAACCGCAACAATGTTGCTGTGGTCGCCGGTAACAACCGCCCATACTGGGCTCCAATTGCCACTGCCGTTTCAACTCCAATCGAGACAGGGCGATGGTACAATCTGACCATCGAAGCATTGGACCAGGGTTTCGTTTCCATTCGCCTGGACGATCGCAACACTGCATTGATACAAGACAAGCACATCACGTTCAAAACCGATGACGTAAAGATCGGCGCCGGGTACGATAAGGACCGCGCCTTTCATGGTGATATCCGTAACGTCAGATTGGAAGCCTCAGGCGCCACGCCTTACAATTCTGTCTTGATGGCCTATTGGGCGACCGTCGCGGTTATTATCGCCGTCCTCATTGCGTCGCTAAGGGCAAGACGCTCTGACCTTAAGCGCATCGCTTCCGAGATTTCTACCGACGATATCAACCGAAGGCTTGCTACAGTCACCGGCATTCTCGCGATCGCGAACATCGCGGCGTGGACCTACACCGCCCTCGAGATCCCCAGGCGACTGGCTCATGTTCTGCACATCAATGCCAATGCTTTTCAAACGAGAGCGCCACTTTACGAACTTGGCGCTCCGTTCACAGACTTCACAGAGATCTGGACTTTCCCAAACTACGTTTCAGCGATTAGTTGGGCCTCTCCGCCAGCCGAGCAGATCAGAATTATGGTCAAGCAATTTATGATGGTTGAGTGGCCTGCGACTTGGGATAGCGGATTATTCTTTGTGTTGTTTTGCGGCCTAGGCCTCGGGATCCACGTATTTGGAATGATACGCTTGACGCAGGCGTGCGGGACCGATCGAAGATTTCAGACAACAAGGATTTTGCTACTCTCGATATTGGTGCTGATGCTTTACCCAATACACTTCGCAATCGACCGTGGGAATTCGGCTATCCACAACACCGGCCTTATCATCCTCGGGGCGGCATTGTATCTGCGAGGCTCACCATATCTGGCGGCTATCGCCTTCGATCTGGCTACTATTTCCAAGATAACGCCGATTGCTTTTGCGGTATCTTACTTCAGAGAGAGGAAATGGAAGCCGCTGGCCTTTATGATGGCCTTGGCAGCAACTGGCTTCATTGTTCCGACCATCATCCTATGGCATCTCTACGGATACAATATCAACTGGATGCTGGACGGACAGAAGATCTACTCCGATGAAATGGCGGTCAGCCCAGAGATTGGATTGGCATACAGCACTTCGCTATTCTCCCTCATCCGACTTGTCGTTACGTTCTTCGAAGTTGCACGGGGCTTTAATTTCGAAGAAGCGAGCCTGAAGGCCATACCACTCATCTCCAATTTGATGCCCTACTACACAATCGTGATGGCCGCAGTCGGACTCGATCTATTGGTCCAGACGTGGCGCAAGCGGCTTTCACCAGCAATCGCGATGTCTCTTTCGGCCATATACCAGGTCATGGCACCGCCAATTATCTCGGACTATTATTTGACCCTGCTGACGGTACCGCTACTCATCTTTATCTTCACTCCAAACCTCAAACGAGACCGTGTCGTTCAATTTATCATCGTAGCGGCCCTGGTCCCAAAAACCTTTGCATGGATCCCTTACGGACTAAGTGTAGCACCCTACAACGTTTCGATCGGCGTCCCGGTGAACGCTGCCCTTATCACATTCCTCTACGTCTATCTGCGGATCAAATATGCCGCCAGGAAAGAACGCTTTCAGACGCTGTCTACTCCTTTGCATCCGGTGTGATGGCCAAGGTTCGACGCTTCTCGAAGCGTTCTTCGACCAGTTTGTAGCTGGCATAAGCGACAACCATGGTGATGCAGAGCGCTGTCAGCAGCCCCGTGAACGCTTCGCGCAACCCAATTATCGCCGGCAAACTCGCCCGCAGATGAAGATAGATTGGCTCGTGCCAGCTATAGAATGCGTAAGTGATTGCGCCGAAGAATTGTGTATTCCGAACGATCGCCTTGCCGATCCTTCCAGATGTCTCACCGGATCTAACGTGCGTCTCGAAAAGGATGATTGCCGCGCCGGTCATCAAGGTGACCAGCGTCGGTCCAATATATATGATCAGGTTCATCGACGTCTGCGTGTATGGATTGGGCACCGCCACGCGCGAGTAGGCGAAGGACAAAACTAAATAACCCGCCAAGAGCAGCCAAAGGCCATAGTTGAGCAGATTCCTGGCCGAGGGGCGCTTTGGAACAAGAGCGATTACCCAATTTAGCAGCATGCCGATTAGAAAGAGGTCGATATTGGCAACCAATGGAACCAGTGCTCGTGGGACCCATCCGCCAGAATCTAGCTGCACAGCGGCTCCACGATAGACAAAACCTAAAACGAGCAGCGCACAGATTATCGCTATCGGATGCAATCGCTTTGCAGCTATCGAAATTCCACCGAACAGGAGAGGCACGAGCGCATAAAAAGCGACCTCGGTTTGCACGGACCAAAGCGCTGCAACTATCGGCATGCCCGCACCGTTTTGCTGAGAGAAAGTCACAAGTGCAACAATCTCCCATAGATTGGCAAGCAGGTAGATCCCCGGAACTGAAAGAACAGCCGTGAGAAACAGTACCGTGTAGTACATCGGAACAATCCGTCGGCACCTATTAATATAGAATGACCAAACTCTCTCCTTCGAAAGGCCGTAGCGCCCGCTGTAAAAGCCCTTGCCCATCAAATAACCGGACAGAACAAAAAACACCCAAACACCAGGCCAGGCAGAGCCCATTAAAGGCCAAACCGACAGTTTCAAGGGCCGTTCTGTCGGCAGAAATACCAGCGGCAATCCATGGCCAAAAACGACCATAAAACAAGCAAGCGCCCGCAACGTCAAAAGCGGATCAAATCCTGTAATTTGGTCCGGAACTAGATTTTTGGGTGTATCAGCGACGCGCGGTAACCCCATATAAAACAGGATCGCGCTCGCGCCGAGCATGAGCTGGCGGAGAATGGCGAAAACCAAATGACCATTCCAGCCCGCTTCCTCAGCGAGCGCCCGAATTTCGGGACCAAATGCCTCGATAGCGAACAAGCACAGAACGAGCGTGGAACAGACGAAAAGGTTATTGGGCCTCGACGCATCAGCGTGTGTTTTTTCAGAATAGATGAGACCCATATTCAGCATTCTCTCGGTGGTTGAACACCGAAACATAGACTACGACTCCAATTTAAAAGCAATTCTGTACACTGGTTGATCACGACATCATTTGCCATCATGTCATCAAGATTCTTTGGACATGATCACAGCCTAAAATATGTCAGGTCGACGGCCGTGTAACGGCTTCTACCATCTCTGCCGTCGGAGATTGCGATACAGCAGCGGTGAGTTGTTCAAGCGTTGCCTGGCACGTCACAACATGCGCTTTTCCGTCAGACCCTGCCATCTGAATTTGGGCTGCGCTGTGCAGACGGAACGCCCATTGGCCAGACACATCTGCACACCAGAACGGTGTCGACCAATCTGCCGCCAAACCAGGCAGGAGGCTGGCAGTTACACTGCCTATCATGTTCATCTGGTCGGTCACGTTGCTGGGGTAGGTGTATGCCGAGTCAAGCGCCCTTGACTCGTATCCGCCAACGATCGCCGCTGCGCATGCGGCAGTGAGTGCGATGATTTTCGCCACCTTGACGTCATCGAGCGCCACTGTCGCCGCATCCATGCAACTGCCGTCTGCCGACAGAACCTTCGTCTGATCGGAAAGCCACTCGCGCCAGACTTCTTCGGTGATTTCGATCGCATCATCCAGTCGTGTTTCTTCGGAAAACATGTCGTCGGGATAGCACCCTGTAATATGCCGGGCTGGGTCCAAGGTTACAAAAATACTCATATTCAATACCCCAATGCTCGCCAAAAATTGCTTGTGCCTGCGTTACCTGCCCAGATGTGTTTCGGTCTGGAATATTGACCCCTCTGGCGGGGTGACCGGCGTCCAATTTTGACCCCCCACCTGTTTCGCCTGACCATCCGTCTTTTGTTGGCGGATGAGGCAGTGACAATTACAGGGAATAACCGCCTTAGCATCAATTCCTGCATCAATGTTGCTAGCGGAGCCAAGGGCCGCGCATCCGGCAACATCTGGTGTAACGTCACCGCCCCCTATTCGAACGCTTCTAGCAATTTCTTCCAAAGCGGGAACATCCAAAATGGAACCCAGCTTGTTTCTCAGGCTGGTCCACTATCTGGCATTTCCTTGAGCGACACAGTTTCCGTCAACAATCTGTTGGGAAGCAAAACGAGCCCTACGATCTCATCAGTTTTTTGCAGCTCTCCGAGTGTGCTTGTGCCAAACGGCACCTGGACATTCAGGGTCGCCGTCGGCACGAGTTGCGTGACGGGGACCGGTGTCATCACTATGCCGACAAGCTGCCAATGGTTGGGACTGCAAGGTGACGAGCGGAACCGCAAGTGCGTCTAGCGTCCCGGTCATGGATCTGACCGCATCGACGTCCACGACAGTCAACGTCAAGAATTATGCGCGCTCGAACGGTGCCCCGGCTGCCTTCACATCTGGTGACGTGTTGCTTCTATCGTGTGCTGGACAATAGACAGGGAGCTCGACACGTGAAGCACAACGCCAAAACCGAATCCCTCGTGCGAGCCATCTGCTCCGAATATGAGATTCAGATTGTCCCGGCGAACGTCTTCCCTATGCCGGGGCAGACGCGCGCCGTATCCACGATGTGCCAGATCCTGGCCAAGTACGGAGAAGGCCATTTCCGGCTCGTCATGACCACGCTGGGCGAGACGCGGGGGAATAACGCGCTGATCGATCAGCTCCGCGGCGTGATCAATCAGCGTCTCGCCCTGGCCGGCGCTATATACTGGCGTCTGTGTACCTATAGCGAGCAGCGTATGTCGGCCAAAGACACGACCAGCACGATCAAGAACAAGGTTCCAGAGGTCGGGAGGGCTCGCCGCAATGCCAATCGTGAGCAGGTGATCGAGACGGGCCGCAAGCTGATCGATATCAGATCTCGGCTGCCTCACGGTGAATGGCTACCCTGGGTGCAGGAGCAATCGGGTCTCAGCTACGGCACCGTGCAGCGGTATACGCGGATGGCGATGGAGGAGCGCTCTGCCTCGTAGGCGTGAGGCGGAGCAGAGAGCCTTACGAGTAGCTGACGACGGCCTGAAGGATCTAAGCGGCAGCTTTCTCAACATTTCGCGTGAACCGTCCCCATCGCCGGGAAAGGTCATTTGATTTGCTACGGGTGACCTTCCGTCCTCTGATAACCCATTCCGGTCTCATTTCGAGATCGCCAATTGTCAGGTTGTTGATGACGGCAGATGTCAGACCCGGAATAGGACCTGCTTTATTCCCTGCGCGAACCCGTAGCTTCCAATCGGACGATGCGTGCTCAGAGTATCGTTCGCCCATCGCCTGATTAATGGAGTGAAGTCGGATTACAAAGGGGTCGATTTCCTTTGGTGTGGCGGAGGCATTATATGCCTTAAATAACTGCTTCGAAATTTCAAGCGGCCCTTTGAAATCGAAGAAGTCCGTCACAAGTACCAGAACATGGCGGCTCTCGGCACTATCAAATGCCCAGAAAAGAGCATTTGCATCAAGCCCTAACGCATCGAGCGCTGACGCAAACTCACGACCAGCCTTCAGATATTTGTCTTCAATGTCTGGCGCAGCCATGTCACTATTCCTTCATCGCCAAAAGCCGCTTCCACCATGGCTCGTGCTACTTTTCGTGGCATCGGTTTCGGATCGTAAGCTTGGTTCCTATCCCATTGTAGCACGACATGCCAGCAAGGCGCATTGGAATCCGTCACCGTGATCTTGATCCCGGCAATATCTTTCAGCACGCGAAGATTGTGCGTGTGTAAGTCAGGCCGCTGATCTTTGTCGGGCCACGCGTTGAATCGTTCAAGATGCCATATATATGCCTTCAAAGCACATTCAACGGCCAAACCGGCATGGAAGAAGCCTTGCGCAGCGGCTTCTTTGTTATCTGCCGTAGCGCGAGCCGCAATTTCATGCTGCCGGCACAGCGACAACCATCCATCAATAGACGATGGATTCATCATCGCCTCACAACGTAGCTTATGCCCTGTGAGTAAAAGCCTCCATGGACTGTATAGACCTCTGCTGAAAATTCAGCATCCCCCAGATCTATCATCAGTCGAGCAAAACCTTCAACACTCATCCAAATATCATCTTCCACACTTCTGGATTGAATTGCTTCACCTCATCCTCGACCGCGCGATCGATGATCTCGATCTGTTGCTGGATTTCTATGACCGCCTTTATGGTTCCTAGTCCGTCGTTTTGGGCTGCATGAAACGCCTTTTCTCTACGCCTCTTGACAAGAGCATCCCGGATCATCAGCAAGTTCTCAACATTCTTCTCCTGCTCAGACATTCCGCCCTCCCTGGCTGTCTGCTACCCAACGTAGAAGTTAGCAAAAGTCGCGCGAATGTCGATGGCGAGATTTCGCCTAGCAGTTTAGCGGAACTTGGACTTTTGGGCCATCTGGAGATATGGGGAAAAGATTCTCGGTAAGCTGGACTTAAATACTAGAATTTTGTCCCTCCAGAACTCATTATTTTTCTGTCGCTCGGCTAGCTCGTCGGCCCGATCCTTATAGAGGTGCATTGCCCGCTCAATATTTTCGAGCGACTCGACTGCTTCCCAAAACTCATCGACTTTCATTGTGACATCGCTTCCAAATAGAAAACGTGCCATCAACCATGAGTTCTGACCCCGTTGGCGAAAGGCGTCATAGTTTCTGTGTTCGCTTTCTATGGCTGCAGCTAAATTATGAAGGTCGACATAAACCTGCCAACGTCGCTCAAATAAATCGAGAACAACCTTCTGGTGGGAAGTGCGCCACTGCAGAAACCCGACGATACCTACCGCGATAGCAATTGCTGGAGCCAGCAGAGCCTGAAAGATCTGTATCCACGCCGGAATTGCCGTCATTTCCGTAACCTCACCCCTACCCCGCCATCCACTGTCTCAGCGTCCCCTAGGAAGGTCACGCCGGCGGCTTCCAGCGCACAACGAATGGCGGCCAGATTATTCACCGAAGGCAAGCGACGTCCCTTTTCGAAATCTCGAATTGTGCTCTCGCTGAGGTTGGATTCTTTTGCCAAGCGAGTTTGTGACCAATCGAGGAGGCCCCTTGCTGCACGAGATTGTTCAGATGTGATCGTCATAAAAAGCGGTCCTTTCACCATTTTCGTTTAACACAAACGAAAATCGTTGACATGCGGTAAAATTCGCGCTTTTTATCATAAATAAACGAAAACCGTTGAAACTGAAGAGACGATCATGCCCAACCATGCTGTTGTGGCCGCCGGTGAAGCTATGTCTGCGGGTAATATACTGGCGAATTTGCGGGACATGCTAAAATCAGGGGATGTCGGTGGTGCCTTATCACTACTGGATACCCAGTCTGATGAATCTAGATCAGCATTACCTTCGTTGCACACGCTTCGCGACCTGATCGATCGTCACGTGCGTCTATGGGAGATCGATGAAGCCTTATGGAGGGCTTTCTCGGATATTGAAGACAGCGAACCCATGAAGGCATGCCCTCCGCTTCGTGTGCAAATCGGAACGCTTCGCCATGGTTGCGATGAAGAAGGGCAACCTATTAGAACACCAATTCATGCAACTAGCTTGGAGCAAATTGCCCAAGAGGCGCAAAAGAATATGGATTTCCAAATAGGCCTGTTCGTAAGCCGGGACAATGCTGCCGGTATTGCTAGGCTCGAAGCGAAACGAACGGAATGGGTGGCAGAGAAGACGGCACAATTCAATGCTATTTGCGCAGAACGCACACGCATCCAGGATGAATGCGGCTTCACGGCCGCTGAACAAGCGGCTTTCGCATCCACTGATGCTGTCAAAGACATTGAACGACAAATCGTTGACCTTGCAACTAACGATTTCGAGACTGCATGATCGAAAGCAGCTTGGATAATTAAAGCCTACGAAGAAGACGTCGGCTATATCGGCGCAAGGGAGGTATTTGAAACATTAAAGTTCATCGGAGCTGCACAAAAGGGGCATGCCGATGGCTAAGCTTTTGCTGTCTGCTATGGACCCTCTGAGTCTGCGAGCTGAGCTTGAGGCCCGAATAGAGAAAATGATTGCTCTCCTCGATTATATTGATGGCGATTGTGACCTCGAACCATATCTGGCTGGCACATGTTCAGATCTGGAAGAAGACAATTCTGATTACGAATACACCCTCGGATGGTCAAACCCTATGGGCCTGCGTATCCACGTCCCTGAGGAAGCACAGGAACTTATGGTCGCGATCGACGGCTGGAAGTTCACTATTCATACCGGGTCGAACAGCGGATGATTCGCCGAGTTGGAGAATCCTCGATCGCTGATGTATGCCTGTCTCGAGCTTTGTTCCGGTGATAAGATCGATGACTTCGGCAATGACCTTAGAGCCGCGCTCGGCGTCACGCTGAATGGTTCGCTCGGATTGTCCGGTCGCGGCAGCGGTATTCATCACGAACGTATCCGCCAAGTTGGCGCTTACGTCTCCGCGCCCCATTGCAGCATTCGCAGGCCCGTTCAATTCTTCATAGATAACCTTCCGCCTCGCCGTCTGGCTCGGCAGAGTTTTTCGGCACTTCACTCTGGTTACCCCAGACGTTACCCTTTTAGAAATTTCATAATAAAACGCCTGATTAACAGACCCACCTAAGACCTTGAAAAATCTGTGGTGAGAGCGATGGGGCTCGAACCCATGACCTACTGATTAAAAGTCAGTTGCTCTACCAGCTGAGCTACGCTCTCCCTTTCCGCGGGCGTTTTCGCCCCGGCTGGAAGTGCGCGGAACATATGCAGACGTCCTATTGCGGTCAACCCATAAAATCGAGGTTATACCTGTCTCTGGATGGTTTTCCTCACCTCCAGGCTAGGGAATCGCCGCACTTGCCGTCAGGATCGGCAGAATAGGTGACCCTGGCTGGAGAATCGCTGTTGCCGAAAAAGCTACGCGTAAAGGCATTACGGTTCCATTCCCCGGAACAATCGTAACAATTTCCCTCAATAATCAGGGTTGCAATGCACGGCGTCATTGTGCTGCCCCGCAAATATTGGGGTACGAATCATTTTTGGTGTATATCAGTTAATGTTAACAACCCGTCGGGTCCTCAGGAGGTTCTTTTATGGAAGATGCACACGTCGGTTGGATCGCAGCAATTATTATTGGCGGCCTAGCGGGCTGGTTCGCCGAGATGATCATGAAAAGCAACACTGGCATTATCATGAACATCGTCCTCGGCATCGTTGGCGCGCTCGTCGCCAGCTGGTTGTTTGGCGCACTCCATATTGCGCTGCCCTTCCATGCATGGCTGAACTACCTGATTACGGGCTTTATCGGCGCCTGCATCCTGATCTTCATTGGTCGTTTGATCAGGCGATAGCGATACCGCGGGGCGGGAGACGCCCCAATCGGGAAGAGGAGAAAGGGAAGACGGGACATCTCGCCTTCCCTTTTTTGTTGCATTCATACGGCATAATGCAAGCACAGGCCTTTCCAACCACCTTTGCGGCGCTATGTACGAAAATGGAACCGAAAGGATGCAACATGACGGAAAACACCAATCGGACACCAGCTCGCAAGGTCATGCGCGGCCGGCCATATAGTATTGCCGAGTTCGCGCGAAAGTATCGTCTCGACGAGACTGAAGCGAAGCGCATCTTCTACAAGTTCGGCCCGTCATCGACAGAACTTGACTTGCTGATGGCTGCGAAACGGAAGCAATCAACGCTTTCTTCGATTATCGGCCACTGATACGGCGCACACGCCGCGGATGCGTTACAACATCTTGAGATCACGGTGCAATTGCCAGGTAACGCAGACAGCTATGGCGGCCGCCTAGCCATATTGATATATCACGACCCGTTGCCTCCGATGATGCCAGGTGACACTGTGTGCTCTCCAAGCTCGGTCGGACGTCGCCAGAATGCAGAATTCGCTTAGCCACCTCGCCTATCTCGCGCTCGAGTATCTGATCGTTACGCTCGAGCTAAAACCCGGCGCTCTCGTCACCGAGAAGCAGTTGATCGAAATGGCCGGGCACGGCCGGACGCCGGTGCGCGAGGCAATTCAGAAGCTTGCTTGGCAGGGATTGATCCATGTGCGGCCGCGCGTCGGCCTGCAGATCGCCGAGATCGGTCCAGAGGACCATCGTGATGTCATGCAAGTCAGGCGCGAGTTGGAGCCGATCGCGGCCGCGCTTGCCGCCTTGCATGCCGACAGGCAACAGCGCGACCAGCTGGACGAGTGCGCACGCTTGATGACGGAATGCGCCTTGACGGGGGATCTTCCCGGCTTCTTCGCGGCCGACAAGACATTCGATGAGATCCTCGAGGAGGCATGCCCGAACAGGTTCATCATCGCGGCCCTGGGGCCGGTGCAAACGCATGCGCGCCGGCTCTGGTACTCGACCGGCTCACCCGGTCGTATGGATCGCGCAATCGCGATGCATATTCAGGCTATCAAGGCGATCCTTAGCGGCGATGCGGAGAATGCGCGAACCGCTATGGCGGCACTGATCGATTATCTCACCAACCCATGAAAAAAGGCGGCTCCGTCGCCGAATCCGCCTCTCATGCATCCATAGAAACTTCATCTAGCCGACGAAGGCGCGTTCGATGACGAACTCGGCGGGCTTGTTGTTGGCGCCTTCGGTAAGACCGGCCTGCTCCAGCAAATCCTTCGTATCCTTCAGCATTGCCGACGAGCCGCAGATCATGCCGCGGTCAATGCCGATATCGAAGGCGGGCACGCCCAGATCGCGGAAAAGCTTGCCGCTCTTGATGAGGTCGGTGATCCGGCCGGTAAACGGAAACTCCTCGCGGGTAACGGTCGCGTAGTGACGCAGCTTGTCGCCGACGACCTCGCTCAGGAGCTCGTCGTTGCGGATTTCCTCGACCAGATCGAAGCCGTATTTCAGCTCGGCGACATCGCGCGTCGTATGGGTGAGGATGACTTCCTCGAACTTCTCATAGGTCTCGGGATCGCGGATCAGGCTTGCAAAAGGTGCAATGCCGGTGCCGGTCGAGAACATGTAAAGCCGCCTGCCCGGCGTCAGCGCATCGAGAACCAGCGTGCCTGTCGGCTTCTTGCGCATCAGCACTTCGTCGCCCGGCTTAATATTCTGCAGGTGCGATGTCAGCGGCCCCTCAGGCACCTTGATCGAAAAGAATTCGAGCTCGTCAGCCCAGGCCGGGCTCGCGATCGAATAGGCGCGGTAGAGCGGTTTGCCGTCGACCATCAGGCCGATCATCGCAAACTCGCCGGAGCGGAAACGGAAGCCTTGCGGCCGCGTCATCGTAAAGCGAAAGAGCCGGTCGGTATAATGCGTAACGCTCAGCACCTTCTCGGCGAAAACGCCCGCTGGTACTGCGGAAGCAAAATCATCTGTCTTGGCGGGGGCGTTCATTCTGTCTCTGATCCCGTATTCGTCTTAAACGTCATTCCTGGCAGGCTCATTGCGAAAGGCTGATATTATAATATAGCCCGAATTGAAAGGCTTTCCATTCCATCCGGAGCCACAGGACTGAAATATGTGCATTTCAGTCAAGATTTCATAGGGCCGACGATACACATAATGATCGGCATGAATGCGGCAGCTCGACGCTGTCAAATCGCCGACCTCTCCAGCCCCGCGATAGTCAGGCCGACTTTGCCGGCAACCGCCGCCAGCTGTAGGCCTGCCCGGCTTCGGCGGGACGAGCGGTCGGCTGATAATAATGCGGGATACCCGGCAGCCGATCTTCCGACAGCCGCTTTAATGCGGTTTCGTTGCTGACTGCGAAACTATCGACGCCGACGCGCAGCATCAGCGGAATCTGGTCAATCAGCACATCGCCGACCGCGCGCAGTTCGTTGGTATAGCCGAGGCGCTCGCGAAGCAGCGCGGCATGGCTGAACGCGCGGCCGTCATTGAAGGCCGGAAAGGCGACTGCGACAATGGCGAGGCGATCAAGATAGGGCTGCAGCTTTGTCACGTCGTCGGCCGGCTTGATCACCACGCCGAGGCCAACTTCGTTGCTTTCCTCTGCTCTGGCAATCAACGCATCGAGAGCGAGCAGCGGCTTCTGTCCCTCAGTCGCCTTGACCTCATCGGTCTCGATGACCCACGCGTCACTTTCCACAAAACCGGTTTCCCGCCAAATCTTCGTCATGGCCATATCCCCTTACGCCGCTTCGGCTGATGAAGACGAGCCATAGAGCGCATCCTTGAAGGGCTGCGGTCCAACGCGTCGATAGGCGTCGAGGAAAATCTCGGAGGGATCGAGACGCAGGCCGATATAGGTATCGACGATGGTCTCGATAGCGTCGGTGACCTTTTCGGGCTCAAAGCCGCGACCGATGATCTCGCCAATCGACGTGTGTTCGTCACCAGAGCCGCCGAGCGTGATCTGATAGAGTTCCGCACCCTTCTTCTCGACGCCGAGCAGGCCGATGTGACCGACATGGTGGTGGCCGCAGGCGTTGATGCAGCCGGAAATCTTGATCTTCAACTCGCCGATCTCGGCCTGGCGTTCTGCCGAGCCGAAACGAGTCGAAATCTCCTGCGCCACCGGGATCGAGCGGGCATTGGCGAGCGCGCAATAGTCGAGGCCGGGACAGGCAATGATATCCGTGATCAGGCCGGCGTTCGCCGTTTCCAAGCCGACAGCGACCAGACCGCGATAAACGGCTTCAAGATCGGCCAATGCTACATGCGGCAGGATGAGGTTCTGCTCATGGCTGACACGGATTTCGTCGAAAGCATATTCCTCGGCAATATCAGCCACCGCATCCATCTGCGCATCCGAAGCATCGCCCGGAATACCGCCGATCGGCTTCAGCGAGACCGTCACCATGCCATAGTCGGGGTTCTTGTGCGGCTGTACATTCTGCTGCACCCAACGGGCAAAGTCCGGATCGGCCTTCTTCCAGCGAGCGAGGCTTTCCCAGCCCTCGGCGCGTTGCGGCAGGGCCGGTGGTGCGAAATAGGCGGAAATTGCCTGAACGTCGGCTTCCGGGAGCTTTAGCTCGGTATCCCTAAGCTTGTCGAACTCGACCTCGACCTGACGCGCCAGTTCTTCAGCGCCGGTTTCATGGACGAGAATCTTGATGCGGGCCTTGTACTTGTTGTCGCGGCGTCCGTGCAGATTGTAAACGCGCATGACGGCGGTCGTGTAGGACAGCAGATCCTCTTCCGGCAGGAAATCGCGGATCAGCTTGGCAACCATCGGCGTGCGACCCTGCCCGCCGCCGACATAGACGGCAAAACCGATCTCGCCCTTATCGTTCTTCTTCAGATGCAGACCGATATCATGCACCTGGATCGCGGCGCGGTCGCGTTCGGCGCCGGTGACAGCGATCTTGAACTTGCGCGGCAGGAAGGAAAATTCCGGATGTACGGATGACCACTGACGCAGGATTTCGGCGTAAGGGCGCGGGTCGGCAACTTCATCGGCGGCGGCGCCGGCGAAATGATCGGCCGTGACATTGCGGATGCAGTTGCCTGAGGTCTGGATGGCGTGCATCTCGACGGAGGCCAGTTCGGCCAGCACATCGGGCATGTCGGACAGCTTCGGCCAGTTGAACTGAAGGTTCTGCCGTGTCGTGAAGTGGCCGTAGCCACGGTCATAGGTGCGGCCGATATGGGCCAGCATGCGCATCTGGCGCGAACTCAGCGTACCGTAGGGAATGGCGATGCGCAGCATATAGGCATGCAGCTGCAGATAGACGCCATTCATCAGGCGCAGCGGCTTGAAGGCATCTTCCGAGAGTTCGCCTGCGAGGCGCCGCTCCACCTGATCGCGGAACTGTGCAACGCGTTCCGCAACAAAGGCGTGGTCAAATTCGTCGTAACGATACATGATTTCCTCGGGACTTCCTCAGACTGCAATAAATTCCGGATCGGCCGCGGCATAGCCGGGCGCGTATTCCATGGTGGGACCTTCGGCGCGAATGCGCTCACGCAGGCGCAGCGGCCAGAGCTTGCCGCCGGTTTCCTGAACATCGATCAGGTTGACGTCGACAACCTTGTTGTCGGCATAGGCCTGCTTGCCGACAGCTTCCAGTGCGGCTTCGGCCTCGGCATGGCGCGCGACCAGCGATTCCTGCAGCGATGTTACCCACTCGCCATTGGCGTTCAGCCAAACGGCGACGCCATCGGTGAGCCGGTTTGCGGTCAGAACCTTGTCGACCATAGGTCAGCTCCTTGCATAGTCTTGAGCAACGGTCTCGCGGCGGACCAGCGGCTCGGATTGTTCGAAATTCGCACCGGCGACAGCTTCGCCGATAATGACCATCACCGGCCCGCTCAACTCGTCGCGATACTCGAGGTCAGGCAGATCCCGCAAAATGCCGTGCATCAGGCGACGATCGCGGCGGCTCGCATTCTCGATGACGGCGACGGTGGTTTCCGCTGGAAGCCCGGCTTCCATCAAACGGCCTGCGACGGAGGCCGCGACCGCGCGGCCCATATAGACGGCAATGGTTGCGCCTGACACGGCGAGACTTGCCCAATCGGGCAGGACATCGCCCGTCAGATCATGGCCTGTTGTAAAGACCAGCGACGAGGCGACACCGCGCAATGTCAGCGGCAGTTCGAAATCGGCAGCCGCCGCAAAGGCGGAGGTGATGCCGGGAACGATCTCGTAGCCGATGCCGGCGGAGCGCAGCGCGGCCATTTCCTCGCCAGCACGGCCATAAACCAGCGGATCGCCGGATTTCAACCGCACGACGCGCTTGCCATCACGGCCAAGCTGCACCAGCAGATCGTTGATCTCTTCCTGCGACTTTGTATGGCAGCCCTTGCGCTTGCCGACGGACAGCCGCTCGGCATCACGGCGGCCCATATCGACGATCGCCTGCGGCACGAGAGCGTCATAGACGATGACATCGGCTTCCATCATCACCCGCTGGGCACGCAGCGTCAGCAGGTCTTCCGCACCGGGACCGGCACCAACCAGCCATACGCGACCCTCGACTTCTCGCGAGGACTGCAGCAGTTCATCCGCAGCCTGTTCGGCCTGCAGCAGGTGGCCGGCGTTGACGGCATCGGCAACGGGGCCGGAGAAGAAGCGGCGCCAGAACACGCGGCGCGCGACACCGCGCGGCACAAGGCGATCGACCGGCTTGCGGTAACGCGTCGCCAGTTCCGCCAGCTTGCCGAGCGAGGGCGACAGCATCTGATCGATCTGAGCCCGGATCATCTGCGCCAGTACCGGACCAGCACCTTCCGTGCCGATGGCAACGGCCACAGGAGCGCGATTGACCAGCGCCGGCGTATAGAAATCGCAATAATCCGGCTGATCGACAGCGTTTGCGGGGATTCTTTCGGCGCGGGCGGCGTCGACGATGGCCCGATCGGCCTCCGCATCACCCGTCGCAGCGAAGACCAGCGTAGCGCCTTTGACCTGCTCGGCCGAAAACTCGCCGCGCGCGGTCGCGATCCGATTGGCAATCAGGAAGGAATGATAGTCGGCCTCAGGTGACTGCGTATAGGCGACGATCTTCGCCTGGGTGTTCATCAGCAGTCGCACCTTGGCAAAAGCTTCGTCGCCATTGCCGAAGACGGCCGCAGTCCTTCCGTCCACACGGAAGAAGGCGGGAAACACCGAAAGCTGTTCAGTCCTTGGAGGCATCGTCATTCCAATTCGAGATGTGCCGAATATCGCCTTTGCGGCCAAGAGATTGAAGAAACAGAAATTCTAATGCCCCGGCAAGTCCGTATTCCTATGCTCGACATACCAAGGATTTGAGCAAAACTCACTAGGCAAACAGATTGCAATAAATGCATAAAATCTATAGATTTTTACGATTCAATGATATCGGCGGATTGCTTTATTGCCTGTGGCGAACATAGTCTTTAACTTATTTGCACATACCGCCGCATTTCCAATCCCGATAGATTGCAGCGAAAACCGTTGGAGGAAACCCTTGTCTGACAATAGCATCGCTGCACGCCTTCTTAACGTCGTCGAGCACGACATCCTACCCTTGACCCGCAAGGGCGTCGCCACCGGCAACAAGGTCTTCGGCGCCGCCATCCTGCGGAAATCCGACCTTTCGCTCGTCGTCGCGGAAACCAACAACGAATTGGAGAATCCGCTCTGGCACGGCGAGGTCCATGCCCTCAAGCGCTTCTACGAGCTGGGCGAGAAACCGGTCACCAAAGATCTGATTTTCCTCTCGACCCATGAGCCCTGCACCATGTGCATGTCGGCGATTACCTGGGCCGGCTTCGACAATTATTATTATTTCTTCAGCCATGAGGATTCCCGGGATGCCTTCGCGATCCCGCACGATCTCAAGATTCTGAAGGAGGTCTTCGGCCTGGAGCCGGGCGGCTATCGTCGCCAAAACGCATTCTGGAAGAGCTTTGCCATCTCCGATCTCGTGGAAACAGAAGAAGATCCGCGCAAAGGTGAGTTGAAGGAACAGACCGCGCGTATTAAGCAGGCCTATGCTGGTCTCTCCGACAACTACCAGGCGTCGAAGGGCAGCAACGAGATCCCTTTGAATTGACAAAGCAAGACCCGAGGCAATGATGGAAGCATCGCGAGACATTTCCGGCCTGATCGACATCATGGCGGCGCTGCGAAACCCTGAAACCGGTTGCCCTTGGGACATTGTCCAGACCTTTGAGACCATCAAGCCCTACACGATCGAAGAGGCCTATGAAGTGGCTGACGCGATCGAGCGAAAGGACACGGACGATCTTTGCGACGAGCTCGGTGACCTGCTGCTGCAGGTCGTCTTCCATGCGCGGATCGCCGAGGAAAGCGGCGCCTTTTCCTTTGGCGACGTGGTGCATGCCATCACCCGCAAGATGATCCGCCGCCATCCGCATGTTTTTGCCGTCTCGGACGCCAAGACCGAGGACGCGGTGACGCTGCAATGGGATCGGATCAAGGCCGAGGAGAAGCGCGAACGCGCAGAGCGTCGTGCCCGCAGCGGCGTGACCGAGGATTTCAAGGCAGGTTTCCTCGGCTCGGTGCAGCGGTCCTTCCCTGCCCTGACGGAAGCATTGAAATTACAGGAGCAGGCGGCCAAGGTTGGCTTCGACTGGTCTGCCCCTGGGCCCATCCTCGACAAGATCGAGGAAGAGGTCGCCGAGTTGCGAGTGGCGCTTGCGAGCGGTGACAAAGCGAAGGTGAGCGACGAGCTTGGCGACCTGATCTTTGCCGTCGTCAATATCGGCCGCCACGTGAAAACCGACCCAGAACAGGCTCTGCGCGGGACGAACACGAAATTCCGCCGCCGGTTCCATCACATTGAGACGACGCTAGAGGCGGAAGGCGAGACGTTGGAAGGCGCATCGCTGGAGCGAATGGAAGAAATCTGGCAAGCGGCAAAGGCGATCGAACGTCAGCTTGACGACGTAAAGACCGCGTAGAAGCCGCCTATTCCCAATCCTCACGCGGTGCCTTCGGGCCATTGCCCATGCGCCGTTCCAGTTCAACCGCCTCGGTCTCGGTCAGCCGGACATCGAGCGTCACCGTGCCGTCCTCATTGTCCTCGCGGTTGTCGACGATGGCGTGGTTGTAGAGCCAAGGCAGCAGCGTCAGCTTTTCGACCGGAAGCGTGATCGTGGTTTCCGTCAGCACACCGGAAAGACGCCGGCTGATTTCATCCATCAGTCGATCGACGCCCTCGCCGTTTCTTGCGGAGACGGCGATAACATTTTCGGTGGTCGACGCCTTCTGCACGATGGCGTCATGCGCCTCCGGCTCCAAGCGATCTATCTTGTTCCAGACCTCAACGATGCGCTCGGCGCCTTCGGCTTCGCCGATGCCGAGATCACCGAGAATGCGCATGACATCGGCGCTCTGGACCTGATTGTCGTCATCCGAGAGATCGCGCACATGCAGAATCAGATCGGCTTCCAGCACCTCTTCCAGCGTGGCGCGGAAAGCTGCCACAAGGTGAGTCGGCAGGTCCGAGATGAAGCCGACGGTATCGGAGAGAATGACGGTACGGCCGTGCGGCAGCTTCATGCGGCGCAGCGTCGGATCTAGCGTCGCGAACAGCATGTCTTCGGCCAGCACGCCAGCACCGGTAATGCGATTGAACAGCGTCGACTTGCCGGCATTGGTGTAGCCGACCAATGCAACGATCGGATGCGGCACCTTGCGGCGCTTGGCGCGATGAAGCTGGCGGGTGCGCACCACTTGCTCCAACTCGCGCTCGAGCCGGATGATACGCTCCTGCAATTGGCGACGGTCCGCTTCGATCTGGGTTTCGCCGGGACCGCCCATGAAACCGGCGCCACCGCGCTGGCGTTCAAGGTGGGTCCAGCTTCGAACCAACCGGCCCTTCTGATAGTTCAGATGCGCAAGCTCAACCTGCAGCGTGCCTTCCTTGGTGGAGGCGCGGCGGCCGAAGATTTCGAGGATGAGGCCGGTACGATCGATGACCTTGGCGTTCCATGCCTTCTCGAGATTGCGCTGCTGCACCGGCGTCAACGGATGATCGACGATCACAAGTCCGGCGTTGAACTCATCCAGCAGGGCGAGGATTTCCTCGATCTTGCCGGTGCCAAGCAGGGTCGCGGGCCTCGGATCATTGATCGGAACGACGGAACCGCTGACCACTTCGAGATCGATCGCCAGAGCGAGACCCTTGGCCTCTTCCAACCTGCTTTCAGGCAGACGCGACACGGAAATGGCACTCTCGGCCTGGGCGGAGCGCGACGTGCGTCCCTGTTTCAGAACAGGAACGACCACGATAGCGCGCATGTCATCCCGGTGCTTTATGGACTCCGGAATGAGGGAATCGTTTTTCGTATCGCGTGTCGTGATAGTGGCAAATCCCAGTTAGGATGCGGCTTCTTCGCTCTCGAACATCTGCATCGGCTGGCCCGGCATGATCGTCGAGATTGCGTGCTTGTAAACGAGCTGCGAATGGCCATCGCGGCGAAGCAGAACGCAGAAGTTGTCGAACGATGTTACGACACCCGTGAGCTTTACGCCGTTGATCAAGAAAATTGTCAGTGAAATCTTTTGCTTGCGAACAGTATTGAGAAACAAGTCCTGCAAGTTTTGAGAACGTTCCGCCATCGCGCCGCTTCTTTCTTTTTTGCCGACCTAAGTCGGTGAAATATCATGATATACAGAGGTCCCGGACGGGAGATACCCTCATTCTCTCCCCCCAGCGAATGTTGGTATCAAATCACGGTCTTTTCCGCAACGTCGAAAAAGGCTTCACGAATTTTCTGTGACATGCTGCCCGGATGACCGTTGGCAATCGTTTCCCCATCGATGGAAACGACCGGAAAACAGATGCTTGTCGCCGCCGTGATGAACACCTCGCGGGCTGCCATCATCTCCTCCACCGAGAAGTAGCGCTCAACGATCGTCACCCCGAGCTTGGCTGCCACATCCATCAGCGTCGTGCGCGTGATGCCGCGCAGAATGCCGTGCTCAGCCGGACGCGTGACGAGATTCCCGTCATGGTCGACGATCCAGACGTTGGTGGCGGCACCTTCCTTCACCATGCCGTTGTGATCGATATAGATCGCTTCCTGCGCACCGGCTTCCTTCGCCTGCTGGCGGGCCATCACATTCGGCAACAGGCCCACAGACTTGATGTCGACCCGGTCCCAACGATTGTCACGCACGGTAATCGCCTTGATGCCGTTGGCATTCTTCCTGGCAATCAGCGACTGATCGGTGCTCTTGGCAGTGACGACGATCGAAGACGGCGTGTCATCGGCCGGAAAGACATGATCACGACGGGCAACACCACGCGTGACCTGCAGATAGAACATGCCATTGCGGACGTGGTTGCGGCGCAGCGTCTCCCGAATCACCACAACCAGTGCCGCGCGCGCCATCGGCCAGGCGATGCGAAGCTCGCCCAGCGAGCGATTGAGACGATCGAGATGGCGTGTCAGGTCGACGATCACGCCGTGACGCACCTCGCAAACCTCATAGACGCCGTCAGCGAGCTGATAACCGCGGTCCTCGATATGCACCATGGCATCGCCGTG
Source organism: Rhizobium sp. A22-96 (assembly GCF_053521805.1). Lineage (NCBI taxonomy): Bacteria > Pseudomonadati > Pseudomonadota > Alphaproteobacteria > Hyphomicrobiales > Rhizobiaceae > Rhizobium > Rhizobium sp. A22-96. The sequence goes on along the minus strand of NZ_JBNWDQ010000003.1, from coordinate 927,524 downwards.
CTGGACGTAGCGGCCGTTCACATAAGCTATTCTCGGCATGAAAGCCCCTGATCAAAATTCTCAAATGTCAGTGCATTGCAAGACGGATCAGACACCCAGCGATTTCAGCTTGCGATGCAAGGCCGAGCGCTCCATGCCGACGAATTCCGCAGTGCGCGAGATATTACCGCCGAAGCGATTGATCTGAGCGATCAAATAATCACGCTCGAACATCTCACGTGCCTCGCGCAGCGGCAGCGTCATGATGTGATAATCATTCTTGGCGGAGACCTTTGGCAGCATGTCGCCGAGATCGGTCGGCAGCATTTCGGCCGTGATCGGCGTATCGGCCCCATCGGTGCGCGCCAAGATCATCAGACGCTCGATATTGTTGCGCAGCTGGCGGATATTGCCCGGCCAATCATGCGCCTGCAGCACCGCCATGGCATCGTCGCCGATCCGGCGCGGCCGAATGCCGGCCTGCTCAGAAATCTGCCGCATCAACTGGTCGACGAGGAAAGGTATGTCCTCACGCCGTTCGGCCAGTGCCGGCACGCGCACGGGCACAACGGCCAGACGGTGATAGAGATCTTCGCGGAACAGGCCCTCGGCGATCCTGCTTTCGAGATTGTAAGCCGTGGACGAGATGATGCGAACGTCCACTTTGACCCGCTTCGAACCGCCAACACGCTCGAACTGCTGATCGACCAGCACGCGCAGGATCTTGTTCTGCGTCTCGCGCGGCATTTCGCCAACTTCATCGAGGTAAAGAATGCCGCGATGCGCTTCTTCCAATGCGCCGATCTTGCGCGCCTGCCCCGGAGAGCCTTCGGTGCCGAAGAGAGCGATTTCCATGCGCTCGGGCGTGATCGTCGCGGCGTTCAGCGCCACAAAGGGGCCTGTGCCGCGCGTCGACTTCTTGTGCATCATCCGCGCCACAAGCTCCTTGCCGGAACCGGAAGGGCCGAAGATCATCACGCGGCTATTGGTCGGCGAGACCTTGTCGATGGTCTGGCGAAGCTGAGAGACTGCGACCGACGTACCGATGAGTTCGACAGCATCACCGGTCCGGCGCTTCAGCTCCGACACTTCTCTTTTCAGCTTGGAGTTTTCCAAGGCGCGTTCGGCGATCAGGATCAGACGATCAGCCTTGAACGGCTTTTCGATGAAGTCGAAGGCGCCGCGCTTGATGGCCGACACGGCCGTCTCGATATTGCCGTGACCGGAGATCATGACCACAGGCAATTCCGGATGCCGTGCCTTGATTTCGTCCAGCAATGCGAGGCCGTCGAGCTTGCTGCCCTGCATCCAGATATCGAGAAAGATCAGTCGCGGCGCGCGATCGGAAATCGCGGCCAGCGCACTGTCGCTGTCATGCGCCGTGCGGGTTTCGTGTCCTTCATCCGAAAGAATTCCCGAAACGATTTCGCGAATGTCTTCCTCGTCGTCGACTACGAGAATATCAGAGGCCATAAACGCTTTCCTTGTCACTTTCTGTATGGGCGACAGTGGCCTGCTCACGGCGCGGCAGATGCACGCGGATCATGGCCCCCTTACCCTGGTCGAAATCGGCGGGAGCGTCGTGAAGTTCGATCTGCCCGCCATGGTCTTCAATGATCTTCTTGACGATAGCGAGGCCCAGGCCCGTGCCCTTCTCGCGCATCGTCATGTAAGGCTCGAGAATGCTGTGCCGGTTCTCCACCGGCAGGCCGCGGCCGTTGTCGATGACATCAACGGTAAAGCGATCACGGTCCTGATCGAGCGAAGCGCGCACCAGGACCTTCGGCTGCTCGCGTGCCTCCTCGCTCGGCACTCCTTCGATCGATTCCACGGCATTCTTGATGAGATTACCGAAGGCTTGGCCCAGCATTCGCGCATCGAACATGCCTTCCAGCCGCTCGTCGCCCAGGTCTCGCTCGAATTTGACGTGGTTGTTGCCCATTTCGCGCAAAAACACCGAGTCGCGCAGGATGTCGCGCAGATCGCTCGGCTCCATGGTCGGCTTGGGCATGCGGGCAAAAGAAGAGAATTCGTCGACCATACGGCCGATATCGCCAACCTGCCGGATGATCGTATCCGTGCACTGATCGAATACCGGACGATCGACATCGGCGATGTTCTTGCCAAAACGACGGCGAATGCGCTCTGCTGAAAGCTGGATCGGCGTCAGCGGGTTCTTGATTTCATGGGCGATGCGGCGTGCGACATCGGCCCAGGCCGTTGAGCGCTGCGCTATGACCAGATCGGTGATGTCGTCGAGCGTGATGACATAGGATTCATTGGCATCGCGCGATTCCTCTCGCGTCACCTGAACGCTCAGCGTGCGCACCGTGCCGCCGCGGACGAGGCTGATCTGTTTGCGGAAATCATTGCGATGACGCGTCGTTGCCTCGGTCACCACCTGATCGACCTCAGGAGCGATTTCTACCAGGCTCCTGCCAACGAGTTCGTCGCTCGTCAGCGTCAGCAGCTCTTCGGCCGAGGTATTGACGATAGCGATGCGACGATCATGCTCGACCCCGATGACGGCGGCCGTCACGCCCGACAAAACAGCCTCGATGAAGCGGCGGCGATCATCCACCTCATCCTTCGCCTCAAGGATCTCATCGCGTTGGGTGCGGATTTCCGAGATCATCTTGTTGAAGGTACGCGACAGGCTGCCGACGTCGCCGTCGGCCGAGCGTACCGGCACCAGCACGTTCATATTGCCTGAAGCGACATTGTCTGCGGCGCTGATGAGAAGACGGATCGGCCGCACTATACGGTCGGCGACAGCGATCGCGGTCCAGATTGCCGCTAGGAGCACGATCAGAGCGAAGCCGATATAGATAACCGCGAACGCGATCTGGAGGGTCATGCGCCCCTCTTCCATCGCCTTGTATTCCAGCGTGTTGTCCTCCACCATCCGCATCGCATTCATGACACGCGGATCGACAGCCCGTACGGTGTAAAGGAACGAGCCGGGTATTTCATCCAGCTTGATGACAGCACCGACAAGGTTGGTCACTCCGGGCGGGATAAGCGACGGCTCGCCATTGGCCGATGCTTCGAGCGCACCCTTCGGGATCGCCGGCAGCGGACGCTCGGTTTTGATATCGGCCTGCACGATTGCGCTGCCATCACGCCGTACAATGAAAGCACCCAACAGACCGCGTCCGCGAGCCTGGCGGGTCATCAGATCGGCAAAACCGGTGCGATCGAGGCTATAGAGCGAGCGATTGCGCTCCAGGTCGTTCGCCATCGAAACCGTCTGCCCTTGCAGATAGCTCGCATTCTCCATCAGATAGGCTTGCGCAACATTCTGCGAGGAACTGATAATCTGCTGCGTGCGCACGCCAAACCAGCGGTCGAGGCCGACATTGAGCGTCAGGCTCGCAACGATCGCAACGAGAATTGCCGGCGTGATCGCTACGATCGAAAACAGGGCGACGATGCGAATGTGGAGACGCGCGGCTGCACGGCCTCGGCTGCGCGCCTTCATCAGCCTCGCAACTTCCCGCACAATCAGCGCAATCAATCCCAGCACAAACAAGCCGTTGATGACGGCCGATGTAAAGACAACCGAAGTTGTGGGGCCTACGGGCGTCAGGCCAAGAAGCATCAGAAGGGTCGCGATAGCGCATAATAGCGCTCCGCCGGCCAGAATGAGACCAGGCAAGGCGAAGGAAGCACGACGGTCCGTCACTTTGACAACAACCGCCTCGTCGCTCGCCGCCGGCGACACCGCGTCCTGTATCATTCCCATCATCTCCACGCCCGAGCGACGGTCGGCCCCCTGATCAAATCGTGCTGCCATTATTTCGGCATCAGCACGAGCGACAGGCAAAGGCGGGAACTGTCGTTCGATTTCGCCAGAAGCGAAACCTTTATTTTAAATCATTTTTACAATTGACTGAAAAATCGGACGAAATTCCATCTCAACGGAAATGCGTCAGACGAATCGCCATCGCAAAAACGACGAATCTCCTGCGTGACCTTTAAGCAACGCATTGTGGCGAAAATGCAACGCATCCGATTGCGTTGTCAAGCGGTACGGGAACTTCTGTAGACGGAAACTCCCAGCTCTCTGATCTTTTTGCGCAAGGTATTGCGGTTGAGGCCCAAAAGATCGGCCGCCTTGATCTGATTGCCGCGCGTGGCGGTCAAAGCAGCCAGGATCAGCGGATACTCCATTTCCGTCAAAACACGGTCGTAGAGACCGGGGGGCGGAAGGTTTTCGCCAAAGCTCGAGAAATAGGTCCGCATGTTTTCCTCGACAGCCTGGGCGATGGTCATGGTGCCGGTGCGGACCGGTCCCTTCTCGATCGGGCTGTCGGGAACATCGGCCCGCAGTTCGGCATCGATGATCTCGCGGGTAATGACGTCCTGTGGATAGAGCGCCATCAGCCGGCGAATGAGGTTTTCCAGCTCACGGACGTTGCCCGGCCAGGGATAGGCCTTCATCAGCTCAAGCGCTTCCTGATCGAACCGTTTGGAGCCAAGCCCTTCTTTTTCAGCCTGGGTGATGAAATGGCGGACAAGATCGGGAATGTCCTCGGCGCGGTCGCGCAGCGGCGGCAGGCGCAGCGGCACGACGTTGAGACGATAATAGAGATCCTCGCGGAAAAGGCCCTGATTGATCGCCTGCTTCAGGTCCTTGTTGGTAGCGGCAACGATGCGCACATCGGTGCGGATCGGCGTGCGGCCGCCGACCGTCGTGTATTCGCCCTGCTGCAGCACGCGCAACAGGCGCGTCTGCGCATCCATCGGCATGTCGCCGATTTCATCGAGAAACAGCGTGCCGCCCTCGGCCTGCTCGAAACGGCCAGTCGAGCGGGTCTGCGCACCCGTGAAGGCGCCTTTCTCATGGCCGAACAATTCCGACTCAATCAGATCGCGCGGGATCGCCGCCATGTTGATGGCAACGAAGGGACCGTTGCGGCGCTTGCCATAGTCGTGCAGGGCGCGAGCCACCAGTTCCTTGCCGGTACCGGATTCGCCGGTAATCATCAGCGTCAGGTCGGTCTGCATCAGGCGCGCCAGCACGCGATAGATTTCCTGCATGGCAGCGGAACGACCGACGAGCGGCATACCGTCCTGCATGTCATCTTCGAGCTTCGCCGGCTTGCGCTTCGGCTCCGACAGGGCACGGCCGACGATCGCGATCAGTTCCGTCAGATCGAAAGGCTTCGGCAGATAGTCGTAGGCACCCTTCTCCGACGCCTTGATCGCCGTCATGAAGGTGTTCTGCGCGCTCATGACCAGGACAGGCAGATCCGGTCTCGCCTTTTTGATGCGCGGTAGCAGATCGAACGCATTTTCGTCGGGCATAACGACATCGGTTACTACGAGGTCGCCTTCGCCGGCAGAAACCCAACGCCAGAGCGTGGCGGCGTTGGACGTGATGCGTACGTCGTAGCCCGCGCGGCTCAAAGCCTGATTGAGCACGGTACGGATGGCCGCATCGTCATCGGCGACAAGGATCGTGGCTGTCATCGAGTAGTCCCTGTAGAGTTTGGAAAGGGGGCGTCTTCAAGCGTGATGCCCTTGGAAGCCGGCATCAAAACGCGGAAAGTGGTGCGGTGGTTCTGGCTGTCGCATTCGACGATACCACCGTGATCGCCGATGATCTTGGCGACGAGCGCCAGGCCGAGACCGGTTCCGTTCGTCTTCGTCGTGATGAACGGGTCGAAAAGATGCGGTACGAGGTCTGATGGAACACCGGGGCCATTGTCGATCACGCAGAATTCGAGCGGCAGCGAGATCTTCTCGCGCGTGCCGGCGACCGAAAGGCGGATACCAGGACGATAGGCCGTCGTCAGCATGATCTCGCCATCCGGCCGGTCGCCCACTGCTTCAGCGGCATTCTTCACCAGATTGAGAAAGACCTGTACGAGCTGGTCCCTGTTGGCGAAAACAGCCGGGAGTGACGGGTCGTAATTCTCGGAGAGTTTGATGTTGCGGGCAAAGCCGGCCCGGGCGACCGCCTTCACATGATCGAGGACTGAGTGGATGTTGACCGGAACGCGATCGACAGGCCGCTCATCGGAGAACACTTCCATACGGTCGACCAGCGACACGATACGGTCGGTCTCGTCGCAGATAAGCCGCGTCAGCGCACGATCGTCGTCCTCCACGGACTGTTCGAGCAACTGTGCCGCGCCGCGAATGCCCGATAGCGGGTTCTTGATCTCATGTGCCAGCATCGAGGCAAGGCCGGTGACGGAGCGGGCGGCGGCGCGATGGGTCAGCTGCCGGTCGATCTTGTCCGCCATCGAGCGTTCCTGGAACACGACGACCACGGAGCCTGGCTCGCTGGAAATCGGCGCGACGTAGAGGTCCACCAGCTTGTCCTGACCAAGACGCGGCGAGCTGAGATCGACGCGATATTCGTTGACCGGCGCGCGGCGCTCGCGCACCTGATCGATCAGCGCCAGCAGGGGGCTGCCGAACGGGATGAAGGTGGAAATCTTGTAGCGCGACAGATGCGAGGCGCTGGCGCCGAAAAAGGCTTCGGCCTCCCAATTGGCGAAGGCGATGAGACCGGCCTCGTCGACCATGACAACCGGATTCTGGATCGCGTTGAGAACAGCCATCGCCACCGAATTGCCGGCATTGTCTCCGGCTCCGGAGTTGGATTTTGAAGTCATGCCGCCTCCTGGACGCGTTGGGGGAGATCGGCGCCGGCCTGTAGCGCCGCCTGGAACGCTGCAGTCACCTCGCGGCTATCTTTCGAAGTCATGATTTTGGCCTTGTCGGCACCCGTCGTCGCCGGCGCATGGCGATCCAGATACCAGGCGAGATGCTTGCGGGCATGGCGAATGCCGACAGCCTCACCATAGAATTCCAGCATGGAGAGGTAATGTCCGACGGCGATCTCAACGATCTCCTCACGGTCCGGTTGGCGATGACCGGCAAGAACGCCGGCATGCCAGGGGCGGCCCTGGCAACCGCGGCCGATCATCACGGCATCGGCGCCGGAGCGGCGCAGGATTTCGCGTGCATCATCCGGTGTCTCGACATCGCCATTGGCGACCAGCGGAATGGAAACGACATCGCGCACAGCACGGATGGCATCCCAGTTCGCCCTGCCCTCGTAAAACTGCATGCGCGTACGGCCATGGATGGTGACGAGCTGAATGCCGGCCTCTTCGGCGCGGCGCGCAATATCCGGCGCGTTGATCGAGTTTTCATCCCAGCCGAGCCGCATCTTCAGCGTTACCGGAATATCGACCGCGCCAACCGTCGCCTCGATCAGGCTCAATGCGTGATCCGGATCACGCATCAGCGCCGAACCGGAATAGCCGCCGATGACCTTCTTGGCCGGGCAGCCCATGTTGATATCGATGATGTCGGCGCCATTGTCGGCTGCGATCTTCGCGGCCTCGGCCATCCAATATGCCTCGCGGCCGGCGAGCTGTACCATATGCGGCTTCAGGCCGGCACTCTTCAGGCGCGCCCAGGATTCAGCGGTATCCTGTACAAGCTCGCGGCTTGCCACCATTTCGGTGACGACCAGACCGGCACCATGACGCAATGCCAGCTGCCGAAACGGCAAATCGGTCACGCCCGACATCGGCGCCAGGATGACGCGATTGCGGATAGATACCGGACCAATGGAAAACGAGGCTGCAAGCTCGGAGGAAAGCAAGTGATTATCTTTCGGGCACACCATACATCTGCACTATTTTTAGACACGCTTGAGAAGTTTGCCAAGAGGTTTCGAAGAACCCCGATATTTTTTGGGCAAATGCTGGAAAATACTCAGTTGAGGCGATAGACCCTGCTGGAGCGGGATCCCGTTCTGGCGATCTATTTAGCATGTGCTTGTTCAAAAGAAAGCTCTGCGCTTTTCAAAGCCATGCCGGAGACGGAGCCTTTTATTCTTCGGGGGTTTATGACGCAAATGCATTCAACGCAACCGCTGTCAGTGGGAATCGTGATCGTTGCCGCCGGGCGCGGCGAACGGGCGGGATCGCCGGAAGAAGGCCCAAAACAGTATCGCGCGATCGGCGGCAGACCGGTTATTGCGCATACGCTTGAAAGATTCGTGACATGGCCGCAAACCGCGAAGATCGTCATCGTCATCCATCGCGACGATGAAGCCCTCCTCCGCTCGGCAATGACGCAAGTCACGGGACTACCGGATATCGAGATTGCCTTTGGCGGCGCAACGCGCCAGCAATCCGTACTGGCCGGCCTCCAGCAATTGGCTAAAAGCGAAGCGACGCATGTGATGATCCATGACGCCGTGCGTCCCTTCTTCGATCACGACCTGCTGGATCGCATCGCGGCAGCCCTTGCGGCGGGCGCACCGGCGGTACTGCCCGCCATGCCCGTCACAGATACGCTGAAGCGGGGCGACGACAATGGGCTGGTGATGGAAACTGTGCCCCGCGCCGGGCTTCATGCCGCGCAGACACCGCAATCCTTCCGCCTTGCCGATATTCTGGCGGCGCATGAGAAAGCAGCCACCGACGGCAGGACGGATTTCACCGACGATGCCGCGATTGCGGAATGGAGTCACCTGCCGGTGACCTTGGTGACCGGGAGTGCCGACAACGTCAAGCTGACCATCAAAAGGGATATTACCATGGCCGACGAAAAGCTGACCGCCGGCCTTTTGCCCGATGTGCGCACCGGCAATGGCTATGATGTACACCAGCTGGAGCCGGGCGACGGCGTTACGCTTTGCGGCGTGTTCATCCCGCATGATCAGAAGCTGAAGGGACATTCCGACGCTGACGTTGCGCTGCACGCCTTGACGGATGCCCTGCTCGCCACTTGCGGCGCAGGCGATATCGGCGATCACTTCCCACCTTCCGATCCGCAATGGAAAGGCGCGCCTTCGCGCATCTTCATCGAACATGCGGCCAAGATCGTCCGCGAGCGCGGCGGCACCATCATGAATGCGGACGTGTCTTTGATTGCGGAAGCACCGAAGATCGGGCCGCATCGAGACGTCATGCGCGCAAAGCTCTCGGAATTTCTGGAGATCAGCCTCGATCGTTGCTCCGTGAAGGCAACGACCAACGAGCAGATCGGCTTTGTCGGGCGGCGCGAAGGCATTGCCGCTATCGCAACCGCAACCGTCGTCTATCGCGGAGGAAGGGCCTGATGCATTTCCCGGATGAGATTCTGGCACTCGCGCAAACCATCGTGACGGACTTCACCGCAAAGGGCCTGATGGTCTCGACGGCGGAATCCTGCACCGGCGGGCTGATCGCCGGCGCGCTGACGGAAATCCCCGGCTCGTCGGCCGTGGTCGACCGTGGCTTCGTGACCTATACGAATTCGGCGAAGATGGAGATGCTTGGCGTTCAGGAACGGACGCTTGCGCAATTCGGCGCCGTTTCCAAGGAAACGGCCCTGCAGATGGTGCATGGCGCCCTCTTCCGCTCCCATGCCGATCTCTCAGTCGCGGTCACAGGGGTGGCCGGTCCCGGTGGTGGCTCCGTGGAAAAACCGGTCGGCCTCGTCCACTTGGCCGCCAAGACGCGCAACGGCGAGCTCATCCATCATGAAATGCGCTATGGCGATATCGGCCGCGATAAGGTTCGGCTTGCCACCGTGAAGACGGCGCTGGAAATGCTGATCGCGCTCGCCAAGTAAGTCAGGCTCAAGCGTAGATCTTGTTCGCGCGCGTCTCGAAGGCATCCGTGAACATGCGGAAAGCACGATCGAACATCGACCCCATCAGGGCGCCGAGAATGCGGCTCTTGAACTCGTAGTCGATGAAGAAATCGACGCTACAGCCGCCATTTTCCAGCGGCGCAAAACGCCAGCGATTATCGAGATATTTGAAAGGACCGTCGATATATTTGACATCGATGGCGCGCTCGGCCTTGTGGAGTAGTACCTGCGTGGTGAAGGTTTCGCGGATTGCCTTGTAGCCAACGGTCATATCGGCGACCAGCAACACCTTGCCGTCGCGCTCCTTGCGGCTGCGAACGACAAGACCGTCACAAAGCGGCAGGAATTCCGGATAGCGTTCGACGTCGGCGACGAGGTCGAACATCTGGTCAGGCGAATGCGGAACGGGGCGATGAGTTTCGAACTGAGGCATGAGCCGCAATTAAGCAGGACGGCCACGAAGATCAAGAAGCTGGCGCATTTCGCCGCGGGATTTTAACTGCAAAACAGGCACATCGGCGCCATGCTGGGCAAGGCCTGCAAGCACTTTGGGTGCCAATTTCCGCTCCCAATCCCAAATGTAGCGCAGGAACTCCCAGTCGATACGCTCTGGACAACCCGGCGCCATATCCGGGCGAGACCGTCCAACCCAGCGCAGCGCTCTCGACAGGGCTCCCCACACGCATAGCCAGCGCGGCATGCGTACCCAAAGGACAAGCTGTGTGCGTGGCAATCGCAGGTCAAAGCTCGATGGTCCGGTTCCGTCGATCAGCCAGCGGTCCTCGGCTACCTTGGCCGCGATAAGAGCGCGTTCTTCGGCCCTGTCTCTCTTCACCCATCCCGGCAACCAGAAAAACTCACGATCCATCGAGATGTAAGGCAGGTCCGTGCGAGCGACGATTTGCTGTGCCAATGTTGACTTCCCACCGCCGGAACAACCCATGATGAGAATACGATCCGCGATTTTAAGGCGGGTGGCTCCCTCATCTATGGTCTTCAATTCCTTCATGTTTCACCTCTTGGAAACGCCCGACCGCATTATTATGAAGTCCGGCTCGCGATCAGCCCGGCACTGCAAGCAGATCAAGCAAATCGCGCATCTGACGGCGGCTGGTCAGTTGGAAGACCGGCACCTCGGAGCCATGTTCGACAAGGCCGGCGACGACACGCGGGCTAAATTTCTCTTCGAATGTCCATATGAAGCGCAGGAATTCCCAGTCAATTTTCTCCTTGCAGCCTGGCGCCATTTCCGGACGTGTGCGGCCGATCCACTTGACCCAGCGCGAGACGGCACCCCAGATGCAAAGCAATCGCGGCATCCTCACCCAGATGACGAGATCGGTTCGCGGCAGACGTATGTCGAAGGTGGAAGGGTTCGTGCCATCCATGATCCAGCACTCGCCCTGCACCTTCGAGACGATGATGGCCCGTTGCTCTTCCTTGCCACGTTCCTTCCAGCCCGGCAGCCACAAGACGTCGCGGTCGATCGAAACATAGTCAAGGCCGAAGCGGCTGGCGATTTTGAGCGACAGTGTCGACTTTCCGCCGCCGGAGCAGCCCATGACCAGGATACGGTTCGCCCGGCGGATATGATCGGCTGCCTCGGCGAGATCGTGTATTTCCCGGCGTAGCGTGGGCATCGTCATCTGATCCATGGTAGCTCCGTTTCAAATACTGGCTTGCAGGCGAGCCAGTAATCTCGCGCCATCACGATGGGAATTCAGCGTCAAAACAGGGACATGCGGGCCATGCTGCACCAGCATTTCCTGAAACTGCGGCACTTCGTTGCGCTCGAACGTCCAGATGTAGTGCAGGAATTTCCAGTCCAACCGCTCGGGGCAACCTTCCGCCATCTCGGGCCGCGATCTGCCCCTGTAACGCAACCAGCGTGAAAAGACGCCGCGCAATGCCACGCGCCGCGGAGGTCGGAGCCATATGACGATCTCGGCACGCGGCAGCCTTAATGGCAAGGTGCCGGGGCTATTGCCATCCATGATCCAACGCGGGCCGGCAACGGCCTGTTCTATCCGTGAGATCGCCTCGGCGCGCGGGCGGGGCTTCCAACCCGGCAGCCAGAAGATATCGCGGTCCATGGACACGTAAGTCAGCCCGCGCAACGAGGCGATCGCCTGCGCCAGCGTGCTCTTGCCGGTGCCGGAGCAACCTATGACAAGGATCCGGTCTGCCTTTTGCAGGATAAAGGCTGCCTCGTCGATATCGACGGCATGCGGCAGCGCCAGCGGCGCGACAATCTGCTCCACGGTCCAGCTCCATAGTCGAATCTAAAGCGCCGATACCGGTCACAAACGGCGGCGTGTTCCCTAGGCCGTTCAGATGACAGGCAAATGACGGCGCAAACAAAAACCGCGGCAAGTTCGCCGCGGTTCGCTCAAAAGGCAATACTGAATTTTGCCGGGTTTATTCGGCTGCCAGCAGCAGCTTCTTTTCGCGAGCAGCGCGCAGGCGCTCGAAATCGTCGCCGGCATGATGCGACGAGCGGGTCAGCGGGCTGGAAGCCACCATCAGGAAGCCCTTCGTATAGGCGACCGTCTCATAGGACTTGAATTCTTCCGGCGTGACGAAGCTCATGACCTGATGATGCTTACGCGTCGGCTGGAGATACTGGCCGATGGTCAGGAAGTCGACGTCGGCGGTGCGCAGGTCGTCCATCAACTGCAGGACTTCATTGCGCTCTTCGCCGAGGCCGACCATGATGCCCGACTTGGTGAACATGGTGGGATCAAGTTCCTTGACCCGCTGCAGCAGGCGAACGGAGTGGAAGTAGCGAGCACCGGGGCGAACCTTGAGGTAGTTGCCGGGCACCGTTTCCATGTTGTGGTTGAAAACGTCGGGTTTGGCAGCAACGACACGCTCGAGAGCGCCCGGCTTCTTCAGGAAGTCCGGCGTCAGGATCTCGATGGTGGTGTTCGGCGAAGCGGCGCGGATTGCCCAGATCACCTTTTCGAAATGCTCGGCGCCACCATCCGCCAGGTCGTCACGATCGACCGAGGTGATGACGACGTGGCTGAGGCCCATCTGCTTGACGGCCTTGGCGACGTTTTCCGGCTCGGCCATGTCGAGCGCATTCGGCTTGCCCGTGGCGACATTGCAGAACGCACATGCGCGCGTGCAGATCTCGCCCATGATCATGAAGGTCGCGTGCTTCTTGTCCCAACATTCGCCGATGTTCGGGCAGCCGGCTTCCTCGCAGACCGTGACGAGCTTGTGCTCCTTCACGATGGAGCGTGTTTCGGCATAGCCCTTCGATGTCGGCGCCTTCACGCGGATCCAATCCGGCTTGCGCAAGACTTCCGTATCGGGCCGATGCGCCTTCTCCGGGTGTCGAACGCGCTTTGCGTCCGGGTTGATCGTGTCGAGAATCGTGACCATGAAACGTCTACTTTCCGCCGCTACCTGCGGCCCTTCATCGCCGCGCGAATTTGGCGAGGAATATCAGAATGCATGCACCAATGAAACCGGTGACGAAAAAGCCGAGTCGGCCGCCGGGCACGCCGACATGCAGCGCCACCAACAGCGCTGCAGCCACGACCGAGCCGGCAATACCGAGGATGATGTTGAGGATGACCCCATAGCGCGCATCCATCAGCTTACCCGCGAGCCAACCCGCAAGACCGCCGATGATGATCAGACCCAGCCAACCCACGCTTTCCATCAAACCCTCGTTCCAGACCTATAGCCAGGATGCCCTAGACGATCAGTCTCGCCAGCAGCACCACGATAATCGCGCCGACCGTGGCATGAATGACTTCTACGACAAGCGCATTTTCAATCCCGAGCGATATCCCGAAATAATGAAACAGGAAACCGCCCACGAAAGCGCCGATCACTCCGCTCACCAAGCAACCGATGAGCCCACCGCCTCCGACGATCAAGCTCGCGAGAAAACCCGCGACCAGCCCGATGAGAAGAAAGACGACCCAACCTTGCGCAGCTATAGACATGTTGATTTCCTTTCCTGTTTTCCACCCCCTGGATAGAGGGCGAGGCAGGAATTTATCAAGCGTTCAGTACCCGGCCGTAGGCGTCGAGCACCGCTTCCTTCATCGATTCCGAAACTGTGGGATGCGGGAAGATCGTGTGCATCAGCTCTTCTTCGGTCGTCTCCAGGTTCATCGCAACGACGAAGCCCTGGATCAGTTCGGTCACTTCGGCGCCGACCATGTGCGCGCCGAGCAGCTCGCCGGTCTTCTTGTCGAAGATGACCTTGCAGAGGCCCTGATCCTCGCCAAGCGCGATGGCCTTGCCGTTATATGCGAAGGAGAAGCGGCCGACGCGGATATCGCGGCCGAGTTCCTTGGCCTTGGCTTCGGTGAGGCCGACGGAAGCGACCTGCGGCTGGCAATAGGTGCAGCCCGGAACCTTGCCCTTGTCGGTCGGATGAACATTCGGCAGACCGGCGATCTTTTCGATGCAGACAACGCCTTCGTGTTCGGCCTTGTGGGCGAGCATCGGTGGGCCGGCGACGTCGCCGATCGCGTAGATGCCTGCTACGTTGGTCTTGCCGTAACCGTCGATAACGACGCAGCCGCGGTCGGTCTTCACGCCGAGTGCTTCAAGCCCGAGATTCTCGATGTTGCCCTGTACGCCGACGGCGGAGATCATGCGGTCGGCAACGATCTGCTGCACCTTGCCGTCTTCCGTCTCGACATGAGCGGTAATGCTGTTGGCTGCCTTTTCGACCTTCGTGACCTTCGCCTTGGTCAGGATCTTCAGGCCGCGCTTTTCGAGCTGCTTGCGGGCGATGCCGGAGATTTCAGCATCCTCGACCGGCATGATGGTCGGCATGACTTCGACGACCGTCACATCAACGCCCATCGAGCGATAGAAGCTCGCAAATTCGATACCGATGGCGCCCGAGCCCATGACCAGCAGCGACTTCGGCAGGAAATCCGGCTTCAGCGCTTCGAAATAGGTCCAGATCAGCTTACCGTCAGGCTCGATGCCCGGAAGAGCGCGCGGACGGGCGCCTGTCGCGACGATGATGTGCTTGGCGGTGTAAGTGCCTTCGCCCTTGACGTTCTTTGGCAGCGGATGCTGCGGCTCGACGGCCGGCTTGGTCGACTTGCCGACCACGATTTCGCCCGGCTTGGTGATCTTGGCTTCGCCCCAGATGACGTCGACCTTGTTCTTCTTCATCAGGAAGCCGACGCCAGTGTTCAGCCGGGCGGAGACGCCGCGCGAACGGGCGACCACTGCCTTCACATCCGCGCTCACCTTGCCTTCGAGAACGAGACCGTAATCTTTCAGATGATTGGAATGATCAAGAATTTCGGCCGAGCGAAGCAGCGCCTTCGTGGGTATGCAGCCCCAGTTGAGGCAGATGCCGCCCAAATGCTCGCGCTCGACGATTGCGGTCTTCAGGCCAAGCTGGCCGGCGCGCACGGCGGCGACATAACCGCCGGGACCGGAGCCGATGATGATGACGTCGTAATTCTCAGCCATGTGTTTCCTGCCTTATTGGTGGCGGCGCATCGCAAGCTGGCGCCTTGAATTTATCAGAGACCGAGCATCATCCGCACGATCGGCTCGAGGCCGCGACCGAGCGCCCGGGTATTTTCCGCATCGAGATGCACGCCATCGAGCGGCGTAGTGACGGCGGCCGTATTCGCATCGAAGAAACCACAGCCCAGTTCGTCGGCCAGATCGCTATAGAGCGTCGGCAGCTTGTTCGATTCGTGGACCGCGCCCAAAAAGCTTGCCGCAAACGCCGCATTCGCCGTCTCGGTAATCGCCGGCGGGGCGACGATGAGGATGTCAGGCACCTCGTAGTCGAACCCCCAGGCGTGATTGCGAACCAGCTGCACCAACCGGCTGATGCCCTGAAGAGCAGCAAAGGCCGAACCGGCCACAACCGGCTTCATGTCATTGGTGCCCAGCATGATGATCACGAGATCCAGCGGATTGTGAGTCTGCAGGATCGTCGGCAAAATCCGCGCGCCGTTGCGATCGCAATCGGCCAGATGATCGTCGAAAGCGGTGGTGCGGCCGTTCAATCCTTCCGGAATGACGCGAACCTGATCGCCGAGCGCCTTTTGCAGCACGCTCGGCCATCGATCTTCATAGGCATGACGGCCGATCGTCTCGGCGCTGTAGCCCCATGTCAGCGAGTCGCCGTAACACAGAACAGTCTTGGTCATTCATGCCTCCGTGTCGCGACAAGGCTCAGACGAGCATCCCCATCGGATTTTCGATGTAGCCCTTGAAGGCTGCCAGGAGCTCGGCACCAAGCGCAC
Organism: Rhizobium sp. A22-96; assembly: GCF_053521805.1. Lineage (NCBI taxonomy): Bacteria > Pseudomonadati > Pseudomonadota > Alphaproteobacteria > Hyphomicrobiales > Rhizobiaceae > Rhizobium > Rhizobium sp. A22-96. Next base: position 911,679 of record NZ_JBNWDQ010000003.1, on the reverse strand, counting down.
CGTCGACGGCGCGATGGTCGGTCGACAGCGTGACGGTCATCACGTTGGCAATCACCATTTCGCCCTTCTTGACGATGACGCGCTGCTCGCCCGCGCCGACGGCCAGAATGGTCGCATGCGGCGGGTTGACGACGGCGGCGAAGTTCTTGACGCCCATCATGCCCATGTTCGACACGGCAGTCGTACCGCCCTGATACTCCTCGGGCTTCAGCTTGCGCTCCTTGGCGCGCTTGCCGTAGTCCTTCATCTCATTGGAGATGGTGGAGAGCGTCTTCTGTTCGGCGCTGCGGATGATCGGCGTGATCAGGCCGCCCGGAATGGAGACGGCAACGCCGACATCGGCGTGCTTGTGCTTGACCATGTTGCTGTCGGTCCAGGACACGTTGGCATCCGGCACGTCACGCAGTGCGAGAGCCAAGGCCTTGATGACCATGTCGTTGACCGAGAGCTTGTAGGCCGGAACGCCGTCCTTCGACTTCGGAGCGGAATCGTTGAGCTGCGTGCGGAGAGCCAGCAGCGCGTCGAGTTCGCAATCGACCGAGACGTAGAAGTGCGGGATCGTCTGCTTGGATTCCTGCAGGCGCTTGGCAATCGTCTTGCGCATGCCGTCATGCGGCACGAGCTCGTAGGAACCCTGCTCGAACAGCTTGAGGACGGCATCGTCGGACATGCCCTTCGGCGCTGCCGGAGCGGCGGCCGGCTGTGCAGATGGTGCTGCTGCGGGAGCAGCTTTGCCTGTACCGCCTGCGATCGCAGATTCGATATCCTTCTTGACGACGCGGCCGTGTGGGCCGGAGCCTGCAACTGCAGCGACATCGACGCCGGCTTCCTTGGCAAGACGACGTGCGAGCGGCGAAGCGAAGGTGCGATGACCGTCCGCTGCGGCCGGAGCCGGAGCGGATGCAACGGGAGCCGTAACGCTTGCCGGAGCAGGCGCTGCAGCCGGGGCGGCTGCAGGAGCAGCTTCCGCCTTCGGTGCTTCCTTGGGAGCCGGGGCAGCGCCGCCACCGGCACCGGAAGCAGCAGCCGCAACATCCTCGCCATCGGCGGCAAGCACCGCAATCAAGGCATTGACCTTGACGCCTTCGGTGCCGGCCGGAACGACGATCTTGGCAACGGTGCCTTCATCGACAGCTTCGACTTCCATCGTTGCCTTGTCGGTCTCGATCTCGGCAATGACATCGCCGGACTTGATCTTGTCGCCTTCCTTGACGAGCCACTTGGCGAGGTTGCCCTCTTCCATGGTCGGCGAGAGGGCAGGCATGGTGATGTTGATAGGCATCGATGGGCCCTCCCCTTATTTGTAGCAAACGGCCTTCACCGCATCGACCACTTCGGCGACGCTTGGAAGCGCCAGCTTTTCGAGGTTGGCGGCGTAAGGCATGGGTACGTCCTTGCCAGCAATCGTCAGGATCGGCGCATCGAGATAGTCGAAGGCCTGCTGCATGACGCGGGTGGCGATTTCGGTGCCGACGGACGACTGCGGATAACCCTCTTCGACGGTCACCAGGCGACCGGTCTTCTTGACCGATTCGATGATCGCCGGCAGATCCATCGGACGGATGGTGCGCAGGTCGATCAGTTCGACATCGATGCCCTGGGCTTCCAGCTCGGCAACCGCCTTGGTGGCATAGGTCATGCCGATGCCGAAGGAGACGACCGTTACGTCTTTGCCCGGACGATGGATGCGGGCCTTGCCGATCGGCACGGTGAAATCATCGAGCTTCGGCACGTCGAAGTGCTGGCCGTAGAGAATTTCGTTCTCGAGGAAGATGACCGGGTTCGGATCGCGGATAGCCGACTTCAGCAGGCCCTTGGCGTCGGCTGCCGTGTAGGGCATGACGACCTTGAGACCGGGGATCTGGCTGTACCAGGCGGCGTAATCCTGGCTGTGCTGAGCGCCAACGCGGGCAGCAGCGCCATTCGGACCGCGGAAGACGATCGGAGCACCCATCTGGCCGCCGGACATATAGAGCGTCTTGGCAGCGGAATTGATGATCTGGTCGATCGCCTGCATGGCGAAGTTGAAGGTCATGAACTCGACGATCGGGCGGAGGCCAGCCATGGCGGCACCGACGCCGATACCGGCAAAGCCATGCTCGGTGATCGGGGTGTCGACAACGCGACGTGCACCAAACTCCTGCAGCAGACCCTGAGTGACCTTGTAAGCACCCTGGTATTCGGCGACTTCTTCGCCCATGACGAAAACGTCGGGATTGGCGCGCATTTCTTCGGCCATTGCATCGCGCAACGCTTCGCGCACGGTCGTCGAGACCATCTCGGTGCCGGCCGGGATTTCCGGATCGACAGGAGCAGCGGCCTTCGGCTGAGCCGGAACGGGGGCCGGCGCGGGAGCAGCGGCAGCAGGTGCTTCGGTCTTGGCCGGTTCGACAGCGGGTGCAGCCTTGGCGGACGAAATGTCTGCAGCGGATTCACCGTCCTGCAGCAGGATGGCGATCTTGGCGTTGACCTTCACGCCTTCGGTGCCGGCTTCAACCAGCAACTTGCCGATGACGCCTTCGTCGACAGCTTCCACTTCCATGGTGGCCTTGTCGGTTTCGATTTCGGCAATGACGTCACCGGAAGTGACTTTGTCGCCTTCCTTCTTGAGCCATTTCGAAAGAGTGCCTTCTTCCATCGTCGGAGAAAGGGCGGGCATAAGAATATCGATGGGCATTGATCGTCCCTCCCCGATTTACAGCAGAATGTCGGTGTAGAGCTCGGATGCGTCCGGCTCCGGATTGCTCTGGGCAAAATCGGCGCTATCGGCGACGATTTCGCGGACATCCTTGTCGATATCCTTCAGATCATCCTCGGTCGCCCAGCCCTTTTCGAGAAGGCGAACGCGAACCTGCTCAATCGGATCATGCTCGGAGCGCATCTTCTGCACTTCGTCCTTGGAGCGATACTTAGCCGGGTCCGACATGGAGTGACCGCGATAACGGTAGGTCAGCATTTCCAGGATGATCGGGCCCTTGCCGGAACGGCAGTAAGTTATGGCCTCGTCGGCCGCTGCCTTGACGGCGCGAACGTCCATGCCGTCAACCTGAATGCCGGGGATGCCGAACGAGGCGCCGCGCTTGGAGAAATCAGCCTGCGCAGTAGCGCGGGCAGTCGAAGTGCCCATGGCGTAACGGTTGTTCTCGATCACGAAGATAACAGGCAGCTTCCAGAGCTGCGCCATGTTGAAGCTTTCGTAGACCTGGCCCTGGTTGGCAGCACCATCGCCGAAATAGGCGACGCTGACATTGTCATTGCCGCGATAGCGGTTGGCAAAGGCGAGGCCGGTGCCGAGCGAGACCTGGGCGCCGACGATGCCGTGGCCGCCGTAGAAATTCTTTTCTTTGGAGAACATGTGCATGGAGCCGCCCTTCCCTCGGGAATAGCCGCCCTGACGTCCGGTAAGCTCGGCCATCACGCCGCGTGCTTCCATACCGGTTGCCAGCATGTGCCCGTGATCGCGATAACCGGTGATGACCTGATCACCATCCTTCAAGACCATCTGCATGCCGACGACGACAGCTTCCTGGCCGATATAGAGGTGACAGAAACCGCCGATGAAGCCCATGCCGTAAAGCTGACCGGCCTTCTCTTCAAAGCGGCGGATCAGAAGCATCTCACGATAAGCCTTAAGCTCCGCATCACGGTCGAATTCCGCGATCGGACCGCCATTGGTTTCCTTGGCAGGCCTGGATGCTGTTTTACGGCTGGAAACGGTCGCGTTCTTTCGCGGCGCCATTCAACCCTCCCTGTGTGAGTAGCCTCGTTTTGTGGTGAGGCGTAACATAGGCAAGATTGTTCGCCACAGCAATGCTATAATTGCATGGCTCATATTCTTTGCAAGTAACTGATATTATTTGCAAAAATGCAATTAACCGAAATTCGGTTAATTGTGGCTATTTATTGAAGATGACGATCTCGTTCGCCTTGGAATAGGTCAGCTGATAGCGCGCATATTGGTCCAGCATATCCTTGTCCAGGGAGCCATCGCTCAGCAGAGCGACTTCCTTTTCAAGGTGCTCACGCTTGGCGACGAGATCAGCGAGTTCCTTGCTGCGATCGATACGGCGCTGCTCGAAAACCTCCGTGGCCTTCAGGCCGTAGTCACCATGGACACAATGATAGCCGAAATAGCTGACGAAGGCCACAGTAACAGCGGGAAGAACGAAACGGCCGAACTTTCTCTTCTTATGATACTTTGTCCACATACTCGCTCGAAACGCTCTATCGCTGGAGATCGCTAGCCTCAGACCCATGCGACGATAGCATTGTGGCTGCGGATAAGATCACGTCAAATCAAACACCTAGAGCGACTCTAGCCGCGAGAGATTAACCGTCCGTTGACTCTAACTGCCCCCGCAACAAAAAACCGCGCCCGAAGGCGCGGTTCGATCTCCTGGATGACGAAGGCGTAGATCCCCGGGGATCACGCTGCCCGAGTATCAGGCGCGAAGAATGGAGCGGCCGGCATATTTTGCCTGTGGGCCGAGACCTTCTTCGATGCGGATCAGCTGGTTGTACTTGGCAAGACGGTCGGAGCGCGACAGCGAGCCGGTCTTGATCTGACCGCAGTTGGTGGCAACCGCGAGATCGGCGATCGTGGAGTCTTCGGTTTCGCCAGAGCGGTGCGACATGACGGCTGTGTAGTTGGCCTTGTGCGCAGTTTCGACGGCGTCGAGGGTTTCGGTCAGCGAACCGATCTGGTTGACCTTGACGAGGATCGAGTTGGCGACGCCCATGCGGATGCCATCGCGCAGGCGAGCGGAGTTGGTGACGAACAGGTCGTCGCCGACGAGCTGCGTCTTCTTGCCGATCAGGTCGGTGAGCGTCTTCCAGCCTTCCCAGTCGTCTTCAGCCATGCCGTCTTCGATCGAGACAATCGGGTACTTGGCGGCGAGTTCCGCGAGGTATTCAGCCATCGCGCCGGATTCCAGCGTGCGGCCTTCGCCTTCCAGCACGTACTTGCCGTCCTTGAAGAACTCGGTCGAGGCGCAATCGAGGCCAAGCGCAATTTCTTCGCCAGGCTTGTAGCCAGCCTTTTCGATCGACTTCATGATGAAATCGAGGGCAGCAGGAGCGCTCGACAGGCCCGGTGCAAAGCCGCCTTCGTCACCGACATTGGTGTTGTGGCCCTGGGAGGCCAGTTCCTTCTTGAGGACGTGGAAAACTTCCGAGCCCATGCGCACGGCATCGCGGAACGTTTCGGCGCCGATTGGCAGGATCATGAATTCCTGGAAATCGATCGGGTTGTCGGCATGAGCGCCGCCGTTGATGATGTTCATCATCGGAACCGGCAGCAAGCGGGCATGAGCGCCGCCGACATAACGGTAGAGCGGCAGGTTGGCGCTCTGGGCTGCGGCCTTGGCGACGGCGAGCGATACGCCGAGGATGGCGTTGGCGCCAATGCGGGACTTGTTCGGCGTACCGTCAAGCTCGATCATGATGTCGTCGAGCTGGATCTGGTTTTCAGCGTCCATGCCGCCGATCGCGTCGAAGATTTCCGAATTGACGGCCTCGACAGCCTTCTCAACACCCTTGCCATGGTAGCGCGTGCCGCCATCGCGAAGCTCGACGGCTTCGTGCGCACCGGTAGACGCACCCGACGGAACCGCCGCGCGGCCCATGCTGCCGTCTTCGAGGTAGACATCGACTTCGACGGTGGGATTGCCACGGCTGTCGAGAATCTCGCGGGCGATAATGTCGGTGATTGCGGTCATGATAGCTTCCTGCTCGCTGGTTTATAAATCGATTGAAATGGTCTTAATCGAAGACGCGGAAATTACAATGCCGCTCCGCCTCCCGATTTGACACTCCTTCAGGCCCCGTAACGCAAAATCATGTCAGCCTGTTGAATGCCTGTGATTTCTCAGGCCTTGGCGATGGCGTCGAAGGCCAGAAGCTTCTCCAGAAGCCTTGGCATATCCTTCAGATAGACCATGTTCGGGCCGTCCGAGGGCGCATTGTCCGGATCTTCGTGCGTCTCGACGAAGACGCCGGCAACGCCAACGGCAACTGCGGCGCGCGCCAGCGTCTCTACGAATCGGCGATCGCCGCCAGTCGAGCCGCCCTGCCCGCCCGGCTGCTGCACGGAGTGGGTGGCATCGAAAATGACAGGCGCACCCATTGCCGCCATGATCGGCAGCGAGCGCATGTCCGAGACGAGCGTGTTATAACCGAAGGAGGCGCCACGCTCGCAGAGGAGGATATTCGGGTTGCCGCTTTCATTCAGCTTGGCAAGGACGTTCTTCATGTCCCAGGGCGCCAGGAACTGGCCCTTCTTGACGTTGACGACGCGGCCGGTCTTGGCGGCGGCGACCAGCAGGTCGGTCTGGCGCGAAAGGAAGGCCGGGATCTGCAGGATATCAACCGTCTTGGCGACAACGGCGCATTGTTCCTCGGTGTGAATATCGGTCAGCACCGGAAAGCCATATTCCTTCTTGAGATCGGCAAAAATTTCCAATCCCTTCTCGATGCCGATACCGCGCTTGCCGGAGAGCGAGGTGCGGTTCGCCTTGTCATAGGAGGATTTATAGACAAGGCCGATGCCGAGCTTGTCGCAGAGTTCCTTCAGCACGCCGGCCACCATGAAGGCATGCTCGCGGCTCTCCATCTGGCAGGGGCCGGCGATCAGCGACAGCTTGGCAGTGTTGGAAAACAGAACCTTGGACGCTCCCTCGCCGACGATCACTTCCGAATTCGTGCTCATGCTATCTCCTCGAAGGCGAAAAGAGCGCCCGCTGCGGGCGCCAGCTTTGCCAATATACGATTGTTCTTACGCGTGTAGGTGACGCCGTTAGCAGCGAAATGCGACGATGTCACGGAAAGATCGCGTGTTTTGAAAAGGATTGCGCGGGCTCGAAGCCCCGGATCGTCCTTGCCGACCCGCAAATCGTAAAACGCCTCCATGCCTTCCGGCGTCAGGAGATCGATGTCGGCATTGGCAGCCCGGATTGTCAGCCCGAAGGAATGCTCGGATATCCTGGGGTCACCTATGATCTCCTCGAAAAACGAGCGGTACGCGGCGGGTTTGGTCGTCGATATCGCCACCCGCGCAATGCCGGTGACAGCATTTTCATGGCGCTCCAGCACGCTGCGATCGGCGGGCGACGGATTGATGCGCTGGCAGCAGAAGGCCAGGAAATCGGGCGCACGCAGATCGGCGGCAAAGGCAAGACGGAAACCCGCCTGGGTTTCCGTGCCATCCGGCATCTTCATCGGCCTCGAAAAATCCAGCATCCGTCCGGCGGAGATCATGCCGGCCTTGAAACGTTCGTCGTCAGCGACAGCGTCGTTCGTGCCGAAAACCACTCCGGAGAACCCGTCTTCACCCATTCGAAACCGATAGGCCTGATCACGAGCGACGAAGACATTGCCGTCCTCGATGCTCTTTTCACACTGCTCCAGAGATGTGACCCCGAGGGGCTCCAGATAGGTCTTGTCGGCAAAGAAGACGCATGCGTTCTCGGTGCCAAAGGGATGGCGCGCATCCGGAGCCACCGTAAAGCCAAGCCTGCCAAGGCGTTCACGCGCCGATGCGATATTGACCGTCGGCAACACAAGATGATCCAGCGGATGCGGCAACGAAGTCATGGCGTCTCCGATTTTCTGCTGCGGCAGGTTTGCGCCGATCCACGGTCCAATTCAAGGCCAAAGCAGCGCAGCGATGATGCTGGACAATGACTGTTTCTCGACAGCAGCCGAACCTTCTCGGTACAAGCTAGATTTCAGCCATGCTTCAGATAGGTGACTTAAACTCAAAACCACTCCGTCTGCGCATCCAGCGGCGTTTTCCCATATTTATCGTTATGTTAGCACCGATATAACCATTCGCCGCCGCGCCACGATCCATTCGATAATTTTAAATATCTAACTGACAGGGCAAAGCTTTACCGAAATTTAAGTACTTGCGGAACACATATGGAACATATAGTGTCCGTTCTGGATTTGTTTCACGACGTTTCTCTTGATTCTGGGGTTCCAAGACGATGTTGACGCGCAAGCAGCAGGAACTGCTTCTCTTCATTCACGAACGGATGAAGGAGTCCGGCGTTCCACCATCTTTCGATGAAATGAAGGACGCATTGGATCTTGCATCCAAGTCCGGCATTCACCGTTTGATCACGGCTTTGGAAGAGCGAGGCTTCATCCGTCGCCTGCCGAACCGGGCAAGAGCGCTCGAAGTCATCAAGCTGCCGGATGCCTACAATCCCAGCCTGCAGCCGCGCCGCGGCTTTTCACCGAGCGTCATCGAAGGCAGTCTTGGCAAGCCACAGCCGGTCGCGCCGCCTGCTCCCCCAAAGGTGGCCAATGACGACCAGAACAGTTCGGTGTCGGTGCCCGTCATGGGCCGCATCGCAGCCGGCGTTCCGATCTCGGCCATCCAGAACAATACCCATGAAATAACCGTTCCCGCCGATATGCTCGGTTCGGGCGAACATTATGCCTTGGAAGTGCGGGGCGATTCGATGATCGATGCCGGCATTTTTGACGGCGATACCGTCATCATCCGCAATTCGACGACTGCCAATCCCGGTGACATTGTTGTCGCCCTTGTGGATGACGAAGAAGCAACGTTGAAGCGGTTTCGCCGCAAGGGCGCTTCCATCGCTCTAGAAGCCGCCAATCCGGCATATGAAACACGCATATTCGGGCCGGATCGCGTCAAGGTCCAGGGCAAGCTTGTCGGCCTCATTCGCCGCTATCATTGACTGGTGACGCAGAACGGATTGGCACACCATAGGTTCCGGTGCGCCAATCATAGGTTCGGTGCCGCATCCATGGGCGTTGCGGATTGTCGAAAGCTGTGGAGATGATAGGCGTGTCCGAGTCGAAATTCATTTCGACCGAGCCGGTTCGCCTCAATGTAGCGCCGGTGAAAAGCATTGCTCCGGAGCGGCAGCGATCGAGACGCAGTTTTATCGGCGTAACGACGATATTTGCGGTATCGCAAGCAGGCGGTAGATAGGCTGCGTCCTCGATGGTGACGAGCATTGCGCCGTTTTCAAGCATTGCGACACACCATGCACCCTTCTGGCAGGCAAAGCTTCCCTGCATCGTCTGATCGAGCGCTTCCTCCATTGCCTTGCGCACTGCGTTTTGTTCCTCCGTGCTTAACCGCCGGCGGCGATCTGCTTTGCTGACATGAGGGAGCCGGCTGTCGGCCGGAAGAATGGTTGGCGGTTGGTGTTCTGCTGCCACCAGCGCCTTCTGCCATTGCTCGAAGATAAAAGCCTGCGGTCTTTCGCGGTTCGTTGCCAAGATGTAGTCCTGTCGCAACGCGACCAGAGCGCCATCTTCGGAAATCATCAGATCCGGCTTCGGCACGCCGGAACTGAATGTTGCTGCACCGATCGCTGAGAGCAACAGCAGCAGCCCGACATGGCGCAGGCGGGTCCGCAACATGGTCATGATCAGGAAGCCGGCTATGAAAGTCGGCATGAGCCAGCCCGCTTGACGGCCAAAGGTGATATCGCCTCCCCAGCCCGCCACGGTCTTGGCGATCAGGATGACCAGTTCCAGTCCCTCACCGGTGACTTTCCAGAATGGCGCATCAAGGCCAAGCGGCATCAGCAACATGGCCATCATACCGAACGGCATGACAATGAACGAGACGATCGGCATGGCGGCGAGATTTGCGGCAAGCCCGTATGTCGCCAGTCGGTGAAAATGCTCGATCGAGAAAATCGCCGTCGAAGCACCGCCGACGAAGGATGTCGACAACACGCCGCCGAAAAAACGAGAGACGAAGAGCAGCGGGCTGAGGAGCCTGGAGCGCGAAAATATGCTTTCGCGATGCTGCCGCCGCTTCCACAGCGTATAGCCCGACACCAGCGCCAGCGTCGCGGCATAGGACATCTGGAAACTCGGCCCCAGCACTTGCGATGGAGACAGAATGAGGATCACGATTGCCGAAAGCGCTACATTTCGCAGGCTGATCGATGGCCGGTCGAAGAGCACGGCAACCAGCATGATCGCCATCATGATGAAGGCGCGTTCTGCAGACACGCCGAAACCGGAAATGAGGTAATAGGCTGTCACGGTGAGCAGCGCACCAAACGCGGCCACCTTCTTGGTTGGCCAGGCCTGCGCGACACCAGGAAACAGACTGAAGAGATAACGCAGGCCGATATAGAAAATGCCCGCCGATAGCGCCATGTTCAAGCCTGAAATGGCGATGATATGCGTCAGGCCTGCGGTTCGCAGCGCCTCGGTCGTTTCATCTGAAATCGCTCGTCTCTCATCGGTGACAAGCGCGGCTGCAAACGCACCGGTGTCACCTGGCAAGGTTCTCCTGATCCTGTCGCCTATGCTGTTACGCAGGCCGGCGAGCCAGATATCCGCCTGATCGAGCAACGACTCTTTTGTGATATCACCATCTGGTGACAATAATTCCGGGGTGCCGTAGGCGAAGCCGTTCGCGCCAATTCCATTGAAATAGGAGCTGAATGCGAAATCGTTGAGGCGCGGCAAGGCCGGGCCTGCCGGCGGGGTTAACCGCGCCCTGCCCTGGATCCGATCACCCAGGTTGAATGGCTCTGCCTGTTTTCGGACGAAGATAGTGACGCGTTCCGGCGCTCTTCGAATGGCCGGCTTTTCCGTTCCATCGACTTTGACGACATATCTCCAACGGCCGTTGTCATAGGATTCACGCCTTTCGACCCGACCAGTAACGGTTGTCGTCACTGCCGAATCGAGCATCACTGTCGATGCCCGCCAGCTTTCCCATTGCGCCAGAGCCACGCCCAGACTCATCAGCATGCCGGCAAAGAGGGCATGTCGGAACAGACGGCCCGCATCACGCTTAAACAGAAAGGCACCCGTCAAAAGCAGCAGTGCCACCAGGACCGCTTGCGAAGGCGGATCGCTATCGACCTTGAACCAAAATATCGAGCCCAGCCCCATATAGATTGGTGCGAACAGGATGGCGCGACCATGCGCCGCTTCCTCTTCGATCAGTCTTCCTATGGCAGCTCGGCCATGACCGAGGGCCAGGTAGAGCTGTGCGAACAGGCGCGCCTGATCTTGCGTTCGTTGACGTCGTCCAGTCTTCGCACGAGGGGCGAATGAGGCAATAGCGTGGCGATGCTGCGAAGGCAGAACAAGGTCCCGGCCATCTTCCTGCTGTTCCGGTGCCTCTAAATTAGGCATTGAGCGCCTGCCCCACGCAAAACTACAGCTTTCGCGCGATTTTTGCCGTCACCATCAGGTGATTTCAACCGAAATCGACAAATCTGTCACCGATTTGCGCTATTTACCGGAACGGCGCGATCAAACAGGCTACCGCAGTGCCCAAAAGTTGATACTGCAATGCACAATTCGGCATTAGGATAACTTGGCATTAGGCTCTGGATCATATAGCTAGTCGTTAGTCGCTTAACCTTTTGGCGCTTTTTATGGCGTCAATCCCGCCAAATCTTGGAGGATCAGCATGACGGAACAAAGCGCGAAACTAACTTGGGGTGAGAAGACGGTGGATCTGCCGGTCAAAACCGGAACCATCGGCCCGAGTGTCATTGATATTGGTGCCCTTTATAAGAACACCTCCACTTTCACCTACGATCCCGGCTTCACCTCGACGGCGTCTTGCGAGTCGAGCATCACCTATATTGATGGCGACGAAGGCGTTCTGCTGCACCGCGGCTATCCGATCGATCAGCTGGCCGAACACGGCGATTTTCTCGAAGTTTGCTATCTGCTTCTTTACGGCGAATTGCCGACGGCAGCACAGAAGAAGGACTTCGACCATCGCGTCGTGCACCACACCATGGTGCATGAGCAGATGTCGCGCTTCTTCACCGGCTTCCGCCGCGATGCGCATCCGATGGCCGTCATGTGCGGCTGCGTTGGCGCGCTGTCGGCCTTCTATCACGACTCGACCGACATCACCGATCCGCATCAGCGCATGGTCGCGAGTCTTCGCATGATCGCGAAGATGCCGACGCTTGCCGCAATGGCCTACAAGTATCATATCGGCCAGCCCTTCGTTTATCCGAAGAACGATCTCGACTACGCATCGAACTTTCTGCGCATGTGTTTCGCGGTTCCCTGCGAAGAATATGTGGTCAATCCGGTGCTCGCACGCGCCATGGACCGCATCTTCATCCTGCATGCGGACCATGAGCAGAATGCGTCGACCTCGACGGTCCGTCTCGCCGGCTCTTCAGGTGCCAATCCGTTTGCCTGTATCGCTGCCGGCATTGCCTGCCTCTGGGGCCCAGCTCATGGCGGCGCCAACGAAGCAGCGCTCAACATGCTCAGCGAAATCGGCTCCGTTGATCGTATTCCGGAATACATTGCCCGCGCCAAGGACAAGAACGATCCGTTCCGCCTGATGGGCTTCGGCCATCGCGTCTACAAGAACTACGACCCGCGCGCCAAGATCATGCAGAAGACGGCGCACGAAGTTCTCGGCGAACTCGGTATCAAGGACGATCCGCTGCTGGATATCGCGATCGAGCTGGAGCGCATCGCGCTTACCGATGAATATTTCATCGAGAAGAAGCTCTATCCGAACGTCGACTTCTACTCCGGCATTACGCTGAAGGCTCTGGGCTTCCCCACGACCATGTTCACCGTGCTGTTCGCTCTCGCCCGTACCGTCGGCTGGATCGCTCAGTGGAACGAGATGATCGAGGATCCGCATCAGCGTATCGGCCGTCCGCGCCAGCTCTACACCGGCGCACCGCTGCGCGAATATGTTCCGGTCTCCAAGCGCTAAGCTTTGGCATTGAAAACAAAAAACCGGTCAGAAATGACCGGTTTTTTTATGGGACAAAACGTCCAGAATGATCGCCGCAGCCTTGTCGCCCGGCGGCTCCTCTGTCTGCATCCGTTGCCAGACCAGATCGTAGCCCGCGAGCATCGCCGCGCGCTCGCGCGTATCATTCGACAGGCGCTCCATGTAACGCGCCAACAGGCCGGGACGCAGGACGTCGTTGATAAGTTCCGGGACTACGGCATAGTCGGCAATCAGGTTCGGCAGGGCGGCCGACCACACCTTGATGCGCGACATCACGAATCTCGCCAGCCACTCCGTTTTGTAGGTCGAAACCACCGGAACGCTGGCCAGGCCCAGTTCCAGAATCACCGTGCCCGATGCGGCCATGGCGGCATCCGCCTGCGCGAAGGCCTGCCATTTTGCATGCTGACCGACAAGGATTTCCGGTTTGACGGTCCAGCTTTCCAGGAGCGAGCGCACGAGAGTTTCCTGCTTCGGGACTGTCGGAAGCAGGTAGCGAACTGCATTATTTCGCCGACTAAGTTCTTCGGTAGCCCGCTCAAAGACTGGAAGGAGCTGGCGGATTTCGGAACCGCGCGACCCCGGGAGAAGGAGAACAGTCATCGGGGTGTCGGCGGCGACGGCACCGCGCAAAGCACGCTGTTGGCGCGTCTCCAGCAGATTGGCATCCACGGTCAGGCGGTGGCCAACATAGGTGGTCGCCGGACCACCGAGGCGCTGCATCGCTTCCGGCTCGAATGGCAGAACCGCCAGCACGTGATCGACATAGGCAAGCATCTTTTGCGCCCGATACTCCTTCCACGCCCAGACGCTGGGGCAGACGTAGTTGACGATCGGAACGGTGGGCAATGCCTTGCGCACCCTCTTGGCGACGCGATGCGTGAAATCCGGGCTGTCGATGATAAGAAGCACGTCGGGCTTGGCGGCGATAATGGCATCGGCCGTCTGGCGAATGCGAGCGAGCAACTTCGGCAGTTGCTTGATCACCTGGATGAAACCCATGATCGAGAGCTCGGAATAATCGAACAGCGAATGCAGCCCCTGGGCTTCCAGCGCCTCGCCGCCGACGCCAACCAATTCCACGGGGCCTTCATAGCGCCGCTTCAACGCCGCAACGAGATCGCCGCCCAACAGATCGCCAGAGACTTCGCCGGCGACGACGGCGAGCTTCAGTGGTGCCACACCGCTCACATGAAGCCCTCCGCGCTTAATCCGCGGTCGATACCGCAAACGAAAATGCCTGCCTCGTCCGCCGCTGCAATCACCGCTTCACGCTCGAGAACCAGTGCCCTGCCCGCCTCCACTGCGACGCCAGCAAGCCCTGCCTTTTTGGCATTCAGCACGGTGGAAACGCCGATGGACGGCAGATCGGCACGCACATCCTGCTGCGGTTTGCAGAGCTTGACCAGTACGCCGCGACGGCGCTGCGATATACGCCCTTCAGCACGTAAGCCGGCCACACGCTCGATCATTCTGTCCGTGCCCTCGGCACCTTCCAGCGCAACGACACGACCGCCGACACTGACCGCACCCTGGCCGACATCCAGCAACCCCAACGCATCGGCAGCCTTGGCACCTTGCGCGATATCGCGCAGATCCTCCGCGGATGGTGCGTGACGGCCGAGCGGCCCGGTAGTTGCCAAGAGATCGGGCGCGATTTCATGCGCGCCGACGACGCGGACGCCACCGGCCTCGATCAAACGGATGACCATTTGCAGCACGGCATTGTCGCCACCGGAAAGAAGTGTGCGAATGGTTAGGGGCAATTCCTTGATCACCCGCCAAGTCGGGTGGATCTCGCGCCAGGGCGGACGGCGGGCAACGCCGCCGGACATGACGACCCGGTCAACGCCATAGCGGCGAAAAGTTGCTTCCAGGCCGGCAAAATTGCCAACGCCGAGATTGGCGTGATCGAAAGCGGACCAATCTCGGTCCGCTTCATTCGTCAAGGCGATAACAACGGGATTTTCACCGGCCTGCCGGGCGGCGTCGGCGACATAGGCGGGCAAGAAGCCACTGCCTGCGATGATCGCCAACCTGCCCTCGCCCTTGAGGCCGGCCGAAACCACGTCAGCTCTTGCCGCGATTAGGCGACGACAGTGCGCGATCGCTATCGGCCGCGATGAAATCGAGGATCTCAATCACTTCCTTGCAATCGACATATTCCTCGCGGATCGCAGTGGCGTTGTCACGGATCGAACCGCCGCCTTCGAAGATGCTCTTATAGGCGCGCCGAACCCTGTGAATGACCGCACGGTCGATACCCGCACGAGACATGCCGACAATATTGAGGCCGGAAAGCACACCAGGATTGCCGTTCAGCATGCCGTAGGGAATGACATCGTAACTCGCAGCCGAAAGGCCGCCGATGAAGGCCTGCCGGCCGATGCGCGTGAACTGATGGACAGCGCAACCGCCACCGAGAATGGCCCGATCTTCCACGGTCACATGCCCTGCCAGCATGACGTTGTTTGACATGATAACGTTGTTACCGATGCGGCAATCATGCGCCACATGCGAATTGGCGAGGAACAAATTATTGTTGCCGACGATCGTCTTACCGCCGTAATCGGCTGTACCGGTGTTGATCGTCACGCCTTCGCGGATGGTGCAGTTCTCGCCAACATCCAGCGTCGTTTCTTCGCCGCCGTGATGGACGCTCTGCGGATCGCCACCGACGATGGCCATCGGAAATATCTTCGTTGCCTTGCCGATCGTCGTACGTCCGGTGACCACGGCATGCGTCAGCAGTTGGACGTTGTCATGAAGCACGACCTTGGGGCCGACATGGCAGAAAGGGCCGACCACGACGTTCTCGCCGACGATGGCACCATCCTCAACGACCGCGAACTTATGAATGCTCGCGCTTTTTGCGATGCTGCTCATGCCTGGTCTTGATCCTTCCTCACAATCATCGCGCCGATATCGGCCTCGGCAACCAGCGAGCCATCTACCTTGGCGTCGCAATGGAATTTCCAGATCGTGCCACGCTGCTTTTGCTTGACGACATGAAACTCGACGCGATCACCCGGAACGACCGGTCTGCGGAAACGGGCATTGTCGATCGTCATGAAGTAGACGAGATTGCCGCCGATACCGTCCTTGCGGGCGCAGATTGCGCCTGCAGTCTGCGCCATGCCTTCGATGAGCAGCACGCCCGGCATGATCGGGGAGCCCGGAAAATGCCCGGTGAATTGCGGCTCGTTCGCCGTCACGTTCTTGATGCCGATCGCGGAATTATCGCTGTCGATCTCGATGATCTTGTCGACCATCAAGAAAGGATAGCGATGCGGCAAAAGCTTCATAATTTCCAGAACGTCGGCCGACGACAACGACGCCTTGGCTTCCTCAGTCATGCTCCGCACTCCCGTCCTTCTTTTCTCTTGCTCCTGACCGCTTTGCGATCTCCGCCGATTCCCTTAGAAAATCCCACAGGGGTCGCGCTGGAAGACCAGCATAACGCTCGCCCGCCGGAATGCTGTTCATCACGCCGCTTTTGGCACCGATCTGTACACCGTCGCCAATGTGAATATGGCCGTTCAACCCCGCCTGACCACCGATCTGCACACCGTCACCAATCACCGTGCTGCCGGCGATGCCGACCTGGCTGACGATCGCGCAGTGGCGGCCGATGCGAACGTTATGTCCGATCTGAACTTGATTGTCGATCTTGGTGCCTTCGCCGATCACGGTGTCGTCCATCGTGCCGCGGTCTATCGTGGTATTGGCGCCGATCTCGACATTGTCCTGAATGATCACGCGGCCGATCTGCACGATTTTCACCATGCCACGCGGCCCAGGTGCATAACCGAAGCCGTCCTGGCCGATGCGCGTGCCGTTGTGGATAATGACACCGTTACCGATATAGGCGCAGAGCACGCTCGCTCCGCCGCCGATATTGCAATTTCGTCCGATCTTGACGCCAGGTCCGATCAGCGCGTTGGCACCTATGCGGGTTCCCTCGCCGATCTCAGCACCTGGCCCGATGACAGCTCCCGGCTCCACGCCAATATTGGCTTCCAGCTTGGCCGTCGCATCGATGAAGGCACCGGGTGAAATAGTCCCCGGGCTCGACGTGAACGCAACCGGCTGCAGCGCTTCTGGATGCAGCAATCCACCCACAAGTGCGAAATCCGTATGCGGCTTCTTGGAAAGAAGTATCGGAATATGTGCAGGCACAAAGGATCGCAGTGCCGGCAGACAAATAATCGCCGAAGCCTTGCAGGTCTCCAGCTCGCTACGATTTTTCCGGGAAAGAATATAGCAAATATCGCCTTCGCCCGCCCGGTAGACGGGAGCAATAGATCTGATGACGACCTCCGAAGAGGCCGCATCAGCAAGTTCCGCCCCAAGATGGAGAGCCAGCTTAGCTAAGCTGACTCCACCGTGGAGCGGGAAAAAACCTGTATGTTCCATAAGCACCAGCTCCAGAACGGTGTTCAAGCCCGCAGTTCTGGACTGCCGATATCAGAACTGGTTGGCGATGCCAAACCGGAAATTCTCAACCTGGTCGTAATCCTGCTTGAGAACCGGAACAGCATAGTCAACGCGGATGACACCGAACGGCGACGACCAGATCAGGCCTGCACCGAGCGAAGCTCGGATCGAACTATCGTTGTAAACCGAATCGCCGAAGGAATTCGCCTTGTTACCGTAGAGCGTACCCGCGTCCGCGAATGCTGCCAGACGCAGACCAATGTCCTGCGGTACACCCGGCATCGGCATGCTCGCTTCAGCCGAAGCGGTGAAGTAAGTCGTGCCACCGAGCGGGTTGTTATCGTTATTGCCGACGCGAGGACCGATACCAGCATTCTGGAAGCCGCGGACTTCACGGCCACCGAGCGTGAACTGATCGAACACGTTCAGCTTGCTGCCATCCGTCGGCATCACGTAACCGGCACCGACCGTCAACGAGCCGATGATATCGGCTTCGTCGCTGATCATCTGGTAGTAACGAGCCTTGCCGCTCAGCTTGTAGAAGTTCGAGTCGCCGCCGAGGCCCGCAAATTCATGCGTAAACTTGGCGATGAAACCTTCACGCGGCAGATTCTGGTCGTCCAGCGTATTGTAGGTGAAGGTCTGCGAAATCGTTGACTGGGTCCAGGGACCGTTTTCAATGAGATTGACATATGCGCGCGAAAGATTGTCCTGCCAATCGTTCGTGCCGTCGTATGTCAGCTTCTTGTAGTTATAACGCAGCGTCGTCGCCAGGTTCTCGGTGATCGGCGCGGTGACGCGCAGCGAGAAACCTTCTTCCGAATAATCGTAGTAGTCGGCGCTCGACGTCTGGTTCTTGAAGATATCGAAACCGGCAGCCAGGCGATAACCGAGGAAGTAAGGCTCGGTGAACGACACGTTATAGGTACGATTGCCTTCCGTGCCGGCACCCGCTGCGATGCGGATATACTGACCACGGCCGAGGAAGTTCTTTTCTTCGACAGACGCTTCCAGCAGGAGACCGCCGTTGTTGCCGACGGCGTAACCAGCACCGATACCAAACGAGCCGGTCGGCTGATCTTCGACGTTGACGATGACGACGACACGGTCAGCGGCACTGCCCTGCGCCGTGGTGATGTCAACCTTGGTGAAGTAACCAAGGGCATCAAGGCGGCGCTTGGCACGCGTGATCATTTCCTGATTGAACGCATCGCCTTCGTTGAGATCGAACTCGCGGCGGATGACGTAATCGCGCGTGCGGGTGTTGCCGCGGATTTCGATACGCTCGACATAAGCGCGCTCGCCCTGGTCAACGAGGTATTCGATACCAATCGTGTGGCCAGTCAGATCGCGGTTGCCGCGCGGCGTGATGCGAGCAAACGGATAGCCTGCAGAAGCGACGCGCTTGGAAATATTTTCGATCGAAGTCTGGATATCCTTGGCGCTGTAAACATCGCCCTTGTGCGTGATAACGAGACCCTTCAGTTCGTCGGCATTGACGCCATCGACCGTCGAGACGACGTTGATGTCACCGTAATTATAGCGCGGACCTTCGTCGACATTGAAGTTCAGCGTGTATTCGTTGCTCTGCTCGTTCATCGTCGCGTCAGCGCTGACGATGCGGAAGTCGGCATAGCCGTGATTGTAATAGAACTGACGCAGCGTATCCTGGTCGGCCTGCTGGCGTTCCGGGCTATACACGTCCTTACGCGTCAGGAAGGACAGGAAGTTCGTCTTCTTCGTGCTTATGACCGACGCGAGACGGCCGCTGCCGTAAGCCTGGTTGCCCGAGAAGTTGATCTTGTCGATCTTGGTGCGGTCACCTTCATTGATGACGAAGGCCACGTTGAGGCGGCCCTGCGCGACCTGTGCGGTCTGCGTCGTCACCTGGACGTCGTTACGGCCAATCGAGGCATAGGCGTCCTTGATGGTCTTGATATCGGCCTGAACGCTGGCTTCGTTGTAAGGACCGGCAGCATGCGTCTGCACGATGCCCTGAAGCTTGTCGTCCTTGATCTTGTGGTTGCCGTTGAAAACCACAGCGTTGATCAGCTGGTTTTCCTTGACGGAGACGATAAGGGCGCTGCCCGAAACGCTGATATGCACATCGGAGAAGTATCCGGTCGCATAAAGCTGCTTCACCGATGAATCGATATCGGCGGGAGAGAAGCTCTTGCCGGGCTTGATCGTGATATTGTCACGAACAGCCGTTGCCCCGATGCGCTCGGCACCCTGGACATCGACCCGCTGAATAACAGCGGCTTCCGCAACTGAGGCAGAGGCAAGGGTGATAACACCAGCGCCCGACGCAACAACACCAGCAGACAGCGCTACCGCCGACACTGCGTTCAATAATCTTGAACCAGCCTTCATTTTCACTTCTTACCTTTTTTTCAGTCGTCCCCAGCCCCGAGCGAACCCGATTCCGGCCACGTGTGTCGTTTTACCCGCTTTTGACATACAAGCAAGGGAGCAAGTTAATTTCCGTTTACTTCATTTCAAAGCGTGACCCATTCGCCACTACAGCTTTGAAACATCGTAAATAAATCGTAATTTCCTCTCGTCTCGCTCCGCTAGCCTAATCTGGAACTAATATCGTTCCATGTCGCAAACACCATGAGTGACAACACCATCGCAAATCCAATCCGGAAAGCGATATCCTGTGCCCGTGCACCCAACGGTTTTCCCCTTACGGCTTCAATCGCATAGAACATCAGATGCCCGCCATCAAGTACCGGCACCGGCATCAAATTTAATAACCCTATTGAAACAGAAAGTATGGCGGCGAACTGAAGCACCGCAGCAAAACCTAAGGTTGCCATTTGACCCGAAAGTTGCGCAACCCTGATGGGGCCACCCAGCTGATCAGCCTTCATGTATCCGCCAATGACGTTGGCGATATATTCGAAGGTCCCCGAGATGATGCTCCCAGTCTGCTTGACGCCCTCGCCCACCGCCTGCAGCGGCCCATAAGCCTCGTAGCGCAGCTTAATCGGCTTCTGACCATCCGTGATGCCAATGGTGGCGATCTCCGCCTGGGTGCCAAAGGCATCCGCCTCCTCCGACTTCTTCGGCGTCACCGACAGGTCGCGCGTCTGGCCGTTGCGTTCTACCGACAAGGTCACAGGCTTGTCGGCATGTGCGGCGGCATAACGCTGCACTTCACCGATAGAGCCGATTGCACGTCCATCCACAGAAAGAATGCGATCGCCGAGCTCTAGGCCCGCCGCTTCGGCAGGGCTATCGGGAGCAATCGACCCGACCAGCGGATCGATCGGAGCTATGCCGATGCTGCCGACATCCTTTTTGTTACCGGAGGCGTCGGTGTCGGTCAGCCTCTCCGGAACCACCGGAAAATCGCGCATCTGGCCATTGCGCTGCACAGTCAGGACAATGCTCTTGCCGGGGCGATCACTGACGTAACGACCGATATCGTAATAGGTGGCGACATTGTTGCCGTCGATGGCGACCAGCCGGTCTCCAGCCAATATCCCGGCCTTTGCCGCCGGACCGGCAGGCTCGATGGCCGTAACGAGCGGATCGACCAATGCGATGCCGATGCGGCCCATCTCCATCTTGTTGCCGAACTGATCGGTGTCCTCAACCAGTTTCGGGATAATCTTGAAGTCGCGCTTCTGACCGTCACGTTCGACGCTCAGCACGATCGTGCGGCTCGGGCGCAGCCCGACATAGCGCTGCACCTCGTCGAAAGTGGTGATCTTGACACCGTCGATGGCAACCAGCCGATCGCCAGGCTCGATACCGGCCTCGGCGGCGGCGCCGTCGCGCGTCACCATGGCAACCACTGGATCGGCCGCGGTGCGACCGTAAATGCTGAAAAGCACGGCGAAGATAGCAATGGCGAGAATGAAATTTGCAATCGGGCCGGCTGCAACCGTCGCGGCCCGCTTCCAGAGCTTGGCGCCGGCGAAGGATTGGGCCCGCTCCTCCTCCGTCATTGCCGACAGTTGATCGACATCGGTCTTGCTCGAGGCATCCTCGTCGCCGAAGAAGCGCACATAGCCGCCAAGCGGAATAAGCGAGAGTTTCCAGCGTGTGCCATGACGATCGGTAAAGCCGGCAATCTCCGGGCCGAAACCGATCGAGAAGGCCATGATGCGGATACCGGACCAACGGCCGACCAGATAGTGGCCCATCTCATGGACAAAAACGAGCAGAGACAGGACAAAAACAAACGTGATGACGTTGTTCGTTAAAAACCCGATGAAGCCAGCAGCGGCACCCATGCAACGATCCTGTTCGTGTTAGTTTCAGACACCGAGCAGAACGCCGCCCAATGACAAGGTCTCGCCGCTCATTGTCAGCGATATTACGATAGCCAACAAAAACGCCGCAAAACAAGCAAAAATTAGTCCATCGACCCGATCCATGACGCCGCCATGGCCGGGAATCAGATGGCTTGAATCCTTCACGCCGAAACGGCGCTTGATGAAAGACTCGAATAAATCGCCAATCTGGCTGCATATGGACAGCACCAGCGCCAGGATCGGCACCCTCAAATCATTGGCGGAAAAATAGCTCCAGACGACAGCGGTTCCCGCTACAACGGCGGCAATGGCACCGCCGATCGCCCCTGACCAGGTCTTGCCCGGCGAGATGCTCGGCGCGAGCTTCGCACCGCCGATCGCACGGCCGACGAAATAGGCAAAGATATCAGTTGCCCAGACGGTGGCGAAGATAAACAGCATCAACACGAAGCCGCGCAGATCGTCATCGCGAATCTCAGCAAGGGCAATTACGGTCAATCCGGAATAGAAAACACCTCCGGGCAGCCACCAGCTTTTTCGCCGGACACCGGCCATGACGGCAGTCGCAGCGACAAAAGCAGCCAGAACCTCGACGGAGTAGACCGATTCGCCCACCAGAGTTGCACCGGCAATCAAAACAAGGCCGAGCCAACCGAGCGCATTTCCCTGCGGATCGGTGCCATGCAGATCAGTTATCGTCGACCACTCATAATAAACGAGCAAGCCTATAGCCGCGGCCAGAAAGCGAAAGCCCAGGCCGCCATACCAGGTAGCGGCAAGAACGATGACGGCAAGGATGATGCCGGAGATGATACGCAGCCTGAGTTCGCGGCTCATCAAGACCCCACAGCCGCCGCCGGCTTGGCGGAAAGACCGCCAAATCGCCGGTCGCGTGCGGCATATTTCTCCAGCGCTGCAAAGAAGAGATCGCGGCTAAAGTCGGGCCAGTATTCGGGCATGAACATGAATTCGGAATAGGCTGCCTGCCAAAGCAGGAAGTTCGACAGCCGCTCCTCACCGCTCGTGCGGATAATGAGGTCGGGATCGGGAATGCCTGCTGTATCCAGGCGGGCGCCGACCAAATCCGGGCTGATGTCCTGCGGACGCAGGCGTCCCGCCTCCACGTCCCTGGCCAGGCTCGCAAAAGCCCGCACAATCTCGTCGCGCGAGCCGTAATTGAATGCAATGACCAGTGTCAGGGCCGTGTTGTTCCTGGTGGTCTCCTCGGCCTCGATCAGCAGGGGCAGAATATCGCCACGCAGGTTGCTGCGATCGCCGATGACGCGGATCCGCACGTTCTGTCGGTGAAGCTCGGCAAGATCTCGCCGGATGAACGCCTTGAGAAGACCGAGGAGGTCGCTGACCTCCGTCTCCGGGCGGCGCCAATTCTCGGAGGAGAACGCAAAGAGCGTCAGATATTTTATGCCGATATCGCCGGCCGCCCGTACCGTTTCCCGAACGGCCTCCACGCCCTTGCGGTGGCCCATGGTGCGCGGCAGGCCGCGCGCGTTGGCCCAACGCCCGTTGCCATCCATGATGATGGCGACGTGTTCGGGTACGACAGAGAACGTAGGAGCTGACATATGGATCCGGTTTCGTTCGGCAGAAGATGCCCTGGCCTCGTAATCTAGGGCACAATCACGGCTTTCAATGTTTCCAAATCGAAAGCGCGACGTCCCCAGCGTGCGATCAGACCTGCATGATTTCCTTTTCTTTGTCGGCTAGCAAGCGGTCGACATCCGAAATCGTCTCATCAGTCATCTTCTGCACACGCTCGGAGAGCGATCGGCTCTCGTCCTGACCGATTACCCCGTCCTTTTCGGCCTTTTTGAGACCATCCATGCCATCACGGCGGACGTGGCGAATCGCGACCTTCGCCTTTTCGGCATATTCGTGCGCAACCTTGACCAGCGACCGGCGGCGCTCTTCGTTGAGTTCCGGCAACGGAATGCGCAGATTCTGTCCATCGATGATCGGATTGAGGCCGAGATTGGATTCGCGAATGGCACGCTCGACGGCGCCGACCATCGACTTGTCCCATACCGATACCATCAGCATGCGGGCTTCCGGCACGCTGATATTCGACACCTGATTCAGCGGCATGCGAGAGCCGTAGGCTTCGATCGTGACCGGGTCCAGAATGTTTGCGGATGCACGGCCGGTGCGCAGCGAGGCGATATCGCTCTTGAATGCTGCGATGGCGCCATCCATGCGCCGCTTCAATTCCTTGAGGTCTGTGCCGTCACTCATGTCTATACTCCCCTGTAATAAGGCGACGCCGGGGCGACCCGGCGCCACAGGAACGTCAATTGTCTGATACGATGGTCTTGCGGCCGCCGCCGGTCAAGATTTCCCCGAAGCCGCCCTTCTCATGAATAGAGAAAACAATGATCGGAATGGAGTTTTCCCGCGCGAGCGCCACGGCTGCCACATCCATGACCGCCAATCCCTTTTCCAGCACCTGGCTGTGGGTCAGGTGATCGAAACGCTCGGCATCGGGGAACTTCTTCGGATCGGCGGAGTAGATGCCGTCCACCTGTGTGCCCTTGAAGATCGCCTGTGCGCCCATTTCGGCAGCGCGCAGGGCGGCCGCAGAATCAGTGGTGAAGAACGGATTGCCGGTGCCGCCGGCGAAGATCACCACGCGGCCAAGGGAGAGGTGATAGAGCGTGGCACGCTGCGAGAAGCTCTCGCAGATCTCCGGCATGGAAATGGCCGATAACACCACGGTCTCGATGTCGAGCTTGCGTAGCGAAGTCGCCAGCGCCAGCGCGTTTATAACGGTTCCCAGCATGCCCATATGGTCGCCGGTGACGCGGTCGCCGCCCTTGGAGGCCACGGCAACGCCGCGGAAGATATTGCCGCCGCCGACGACGACGCCGACTTCAACGCCCATTGCGCGCGCTTCTGCGATATCGGAGGCAATCCGGTCGGAGACGGTAACGTCGATACCGAAGCCTTGGCTGCCCATAAGGGCTTCGCCGGAGGCCTTTAGCAGTACGCGCTTGTAGATCGGCTGAGACATCGTGGCTCCTTGAGGTGATCGCGGGGGATGATTGTGAAAGCCGGATACACGAAGGGCACCGCGTTGTCACGCGATGCCCTGAGGTTTTCCCTGATATGGTTTCACCAAACCGGGATATGATTTCTTTTCCCTGATCAGCCCTTGGCGACAGCTGCGACTTCGGCAGCGAAGTCGGTTTCTTCCTTCTCGACGCCTTCGCCGAGCAGCAGACGGGCCATGCCGACGACTTCGATCGCGGCGCCAGCGGTCTTTTCAGCTTCCTTGATGGCCGCGCCGACCGTCAGGTCCGGATTGATGACGAAAGCCTGCGAGAGAAGAGCGACTTCCTCGAAGAACTTCCGCATACGGCCTTCGACCATCTTTTCGATGATGGCTTCCGGCTTGCCGGATTCGCGGGACTGCTCGATGAAGACGTTGCGTTCGCGCTCGGCGACTGCTGCATCGACTTCTTCGGCGCGGATAGCCAGCGGGTTGGTGGCAGCAATGTGCATGGCAACCTGACGGCCGATCGAGGTCAGAACGGCCTTGTCGCCGACCGACTTCAGGGCGACCAGAACGCCGAGCTTGCCGATGCCGTCGCCGGCAGCGTTGTGGATGTAGGTCGCCACGACGCCGTGCTCGACTTCCAGCTTGGCCGAACGGCGAAGCGTCATGTTTTCGCCGATGGTGGCGATCGCGTCCTTGATGGTGTCGGCGACCGGCTTGCCGGATGCCGGATAGGTGGCAGCCGAAATGGCTTCGACCGTGCCGTTGGTGGACAGCGCAACTTCGGCGATGCCGCGAGCGAGATCCTGGAAGGCATCGTTACGGGCAACGAAGTCGGTTTCGGAGTTGAGCTCGACGACAACAGCCTTGTGGCCGGCGCCGGCGATGGCGACCAGGCCTTCAGCGGCGGTGCGGCCAGACTTCTTGTCGGCCTTGGAGATGCCCTTGGCGCGCAGCCAGTCGATCGCTGCTTCGATATCGCCGTTGGTTTCGGTCAGCGCCTTCTTGCAGTCCATCATGCCTGCGCCAGACTTTTCGCGCAGTTCCTTTACCAGTGCAGCCGTAATCTCGGTCATAAGCTTCCTCTTGTCGGTTCATACGGTGCGGCATGCGGTTTCGATCCGAAGCGGCACCGATTTGAGGGACGAAATGTACCCGTAAGTATGACAGCGTTATGAAGCTGCGTCATACTGTGGAATTCTTGATTGGAACATGCCTGACTTTAACGTCTACAGCGCCGCACGTCACAAGTGACGTGCAAAGGCCGCTGTAGCACTTTAAATCCTCTGCATAATTTTACCCTTAAATCGATTCCGATTTAAGGAATTATGCAGCAGGCAAAACGTTACCTAAAACGCGATAAGGCCGCTCGAACTTCTTGAAGTCGCAAACGGCCTTATCCCGGATGTCAATGCGCTTGGGTGGGCGATTTACTGCCCGCCTCGCGGCGCGATCAGGCTTCGGCGCCGTCCGCCAGGGTCGGCTCGACCGGAGTTTCCTCGGCAGCACCGAGGTCACGGCCCGATGCGCTCTGCTGGCGAGCAATGCCGTCGATGGCAGCGCGCGCGATCAGATCGCAGTAAAGAGCGATGGCTCGCGAAGCGTCGTCGTTGCCCGGGATCGGGTAGTCGATCAGGTCCGGATCGCAGTTCGAGTCGATGATGGCGACAACCGGGATGCCGAGGCGCTTGGCTTCGTCGATCGCGATCTTTTCCTTGTTGGTGTCGATGATGAACATCAGGTCCGGCGTGCCGCCCATGTCCTTGATACCACCGAGGGCCTTATCGAGCTTTTCGCGCTCGCGCTCAAGGTTCAGACGTTCCTTCTTGGTGAAGCCCTGGGCGTCGCCGGAGAGGATTTCGTCGAGCTTGCGCAGACGCTGGATCGAGTTGGAGATCGTCTTCCAGTTGGTCATCATGCCGCCGAGCCAGCGGGCGTTGACGTAGTACTGAGCCGAGCGCTTTGCGCTGTCGGCGATCAGTTCAGACGCCTGACGCTTGGTGCCGACGAACAGGACGCGGCCGCCACGGGCAACGGTGTCGCTGACAACCTGCAGGGCGCGGCTCAGCAACGGAACCGTCTGTGCGAGGTCGATGATGTGGATGTTGTTACGATCGCCGAAAATGTACGGCTTCATCTTCGGGTTCCAGCGGTGCGTCTGGTGGCCGAAGTGAACACCTGCTTCGAGAAGCTGGCGCATAGAAAAATCGGGCAATGCCATGCCTTTGTATCCTTTTCCGGTTGAACCTCCGCAAGGCGAACAGCATCCTCTTCGAGAATGCCACCGGGCGGAACGATCCGGATTTCTCCCGGACAATCCCATGCCTTACGTGTGGAATGCGGCTGCCCATACATTCGATTTGCCGGGAATGCAAGGCTTTCGTCTAAAAAAGAGCCCCAGCCTGCCCTCAGGCGGCCAGTTTATCGAGCAGGGCCAGCATGACATTGGCATCCGGCATAGGCAAGACGGCATCGATTTCCGCCGGCAGCAAGCCAGCAATGGCGCTGTCGGCATCACCCGTCGCCGTACCCAACGGCCCGCGAAACCCATGCTTTGTCCAGGCGAGCTCCTGCAATCGCGGGCTGATCAGCGCCTCGATCACGCGATCGGCCTGCTCGTCGATGGCGATCAGGGGATGGGCGGAATAGACGGTCGGATGCGGATAGAGCACCACGGGCTTCGCGCCGTTGCTGGCCTGGACCCTTTTCCAACGCTGCGGGTCGGCGAGGATCCATTCCACCAGCTGATTCTCATAGCCGACAATCATCGGTTCGCCGCCAATGCCGCCGGCAAGATACTGCTCGAACAGCTTGCCCGACGACGAGGACTTGAAGCCCATGTTGCGGAAAATCGCCTGTGCCTTGTCACCGAACTGCGAGAGGTTGCCAGCATTCGCGACGTTGCCGCTCAGCAGGCTGAGCACCAGGCCGGCAAACATGAAGCCGGAATTGGATCGGTTCGGATCGGTGGACACGATCCGTGACTGTCCATAGAGCGAGCCGACGCCGAGCTTGGACCACGTCGTTCCCGCAAGCACGGCATCGAGCAGCGCCTTCAGATCGAGCTGATGCTGGCCTTCCGATGTCGTGGTGACAAGCCCGGCCTTAATCAACCCATCGACGACAGGCTGCCAGGAATAGACGACGACAGGCGTATTGAGGATGACGCGGTCATTACGGATCTTGATGCCGTTTTGCCGGGCAATATCGACCATGATCGAGGAGGACGGCCAGAGAAATGCCGGATTCTGCAACAGCAGAGCCTGTTCGCGCACCATCTCGACGGAGCCCGCGACGCGGCTGTTGATCTCAAGCCCATGGCTGTGCAGCGCGCCGATCACATCGCTATCGGCCAAGAATGCTTCCTTTTCGCCGCCGATAAAACCGAAGAGCTTTGTGCTGTTGCCGAGCAGCCCCTGCAGCTCCGGCCGGTCCTTGACGGCGAAATAGCCGCCAGTGCCTGCAACTCCGGCAGCGAGAAGCCCTACTCCAAATGCGCGGCGGGAAATGGCCATCAGCGTCCTATATCCTCTTTGAGCGAGGCCTGTATCAGCCGCAGCTCCGTATCAAGCGTATCGAGCCTGTCATCGACCAGGCTGTCCGAATAGTGGACGAAGGCATCCTCCAGCTTGGTCAGGACCAGGCCGATCTCCTGCAAGCGCGCGGCATCAGGCTGGCGCTTCGCCTCGATCACGGCGAAGCCTTCCGCCACTTCGGCGGCGCGCGGCAGGTAATAGCTCAAGAACCGCCTCACCGTAGCGGCACTTTCCGGATTGGCCTCCACCTTGGCGAAGACGTCGGCGGCAATCTCCGCCAGATGCCGCACCCGCCTTGCCGTATCCTTGCTGGTAATCCCGGCCGCCGAAGCTTCCAGCCTGCGCGCGGCCGGTGCCGCCGAGTTCAGCAGATCACGAGCGAATTCAAGCCGTCCCCGGCCGATGACCCTGGCATCCA
Source organism: Rhizobium sp. A22-96 (assembly GCF_053521805.1). Classification (NCBI taxonomy): domain Bacteria; kingdom Pseudomonadati; phylum Pseudomonadota; class Alphaproteobacteria; order Hyphomicrobiales; family Rhizobiaceae; genus Rhizobium; species Rhizobium sp. A22-96. The sequence goes on along the minus strand of NZ_JBNWDQ010000003.1, from coordinate 883,271 downwards.
ACCCTTCGAAAAGGCTGCGTGGGGCCAGCACGAAGATGAGGCCGACAAAGACGAGCAGGCCAATGGCGGCCGCGATCCATATAGGCATGCCGGCAAAGAAGCTCAGCACAGGAATGACGATCGCGGCGGCAAGGCCCGCCACGATCCAATTCCAATCATTGCCGAACCAATTGCGCATTCTCGTCCTAATTATAGCCGCGCACTGCCCGGAACGCGCTGACCAGATCGCCGCGACCATCGAAGACGCGTGCCGAGGTTTCCTGCGCCAGGGCATCCAATTGCCGCTTGTCCGCATCGCCGAAGGTGATGCCGAACACCGGGACATGCGGGCTGACCGATGCCCATCGGCTCATGAAATCGCGATTGGCATCGTCGGATTTTCCATCGGTCATGATGACGATCGCCGGCAGGTAAGACGACAGATCTCGCGTACTCTTCATCCAGTCAAGCGCCCTGCTCGCGCAGGCATACATATCCGTACCGCCGCCGGCGCGCTGGCGCGATACCTTGTCGACAAGGTTCCTCTGCTGGGCGGGATTTCCCGTGCCCTCGAAGGTGCCGCGCACATTGGCGTCGAAGGGAATGACCATGATGCGATCGGCCGGGGTCCATTGCGCCAATACCTTGCCGGTCTCATCCGGATTGAACAGGAATCGCATGGCCGCCTGGAGCTGATTTTCGCCCGGCCCCTCCATCGAGCCTGAGAAATCGAGGCAAAGAGCCGTCAACGAAGGCTTTCGCAAAGCCACCTGATAGAGATCAAGCGCCTGGCGGATCACAGCGGGCTCCGGCATGCGTATAGCCGTCACCAGCCGTGTCGGATCGAAATTCCATGACGGGTCCGGCCTGGCCGTAACATCAGCGAGGGGAATGCGGCGTCCGGTATCGGCGATGCGCTTCTGCACCGGCGCGGACCGAAGATACTCGACAAGCTGGTTGAAGAAGGTCTCGACCTCCTGTCCGCGTCCGTGATCGACGAAGCCGATCGGCGAATCGGCGACTACGACGCCATCGGCCGGATAGATCGCATAAAGCGGCTCCTTGCCCATGCCCGCGAGCTTGTCATTGGTTTCCTTCAGGACAGCTTCGTAGTTCCACATCGCGTCGTAGAGCGTGCCCTTCGAAGCCTGATCCGTATAGAGATCTGCAAGCCAGCCGGACGAACCGGAAGAGCGCTCGACGCCGGCAAGCAGGGAGCGGACCGCATCCTGCACATCCGGCTTGTCGAGATCACCAGGCTCGATGACGGGCTTGTTGCCAAGCGCCGTCGACAACATGCCGAGATAGGCGCTGGCGCCGGAATTGGATTGCGTCGCCGATGTCATGAGAAACTTCAGCGAACCGCTCTTTACCGCCGCCAATATGTCCTTCATGTAGACGGGCTTGCCAACCCAGCCGAGCGCCTCGGCCTTGGATTTGCGCACGCCGAGAATGACAGGCATCTGCGCGACCGAGGTCAACGACTTCACCCGGCGCTTGACGTCGAACATATCGACCCAAACGCTCGATGCCGGCCAGACAGCGTCCTGCTCGACACCCTGCTCACTCTGGAGAGCAAGCCCGATATCCAGCGTGCCCTCATAAGAGAAGCTGCAGGTCGCCTTCTTTTCCTTGCAGAACTCCTCGACGATTGGCTGGATGACGGTATTTTCAGAGCCGGAAACGATCGAGAACTTCGGGCCTTCCCCACCGACATTGCAGCCGCTGAGCGCGAGAGCCGCAGCCAGTATCAGGCCGGTGACGAATGTGCGGTTTATCATGCGAATTACCGCGCCTCGATCATTGCTTTCTTGAGCTCAATAGTCATTTTTTGCATCCGCTGCTCGGCCTCGGCCCGCTTGGCGCGGCCATCCTCCTGCACCTTCAGCACGCCACCGATCGTATCGATCAGGTCGCGGTTGGCGGCGGCAAGCGTATCGATATCGACGATACCGCGCTGCGATTGCTGCTCTATGGCAATGGCCTGATCTTTCATCATTTTCGAAGCTTCGCGGATCATGTCGTTGGTGGCGTCCGTCACCGTCTTCTGCAATTCGAGCGCCGATTTCTGCTGGGTCAGGCCGAGCAGAATCACCATCTTCTGCTTCCAGGCCGGCACCGTCAGCGCCGAGGTCGCCTGCAAATTCTCGATCAGCGTCTCGTCACCCGCCTGGACGATACGGATCTGCGGCAGCTGCTGGATGCCGAGCTGGCGGGCCTGCTGCAGGTAGAAAACCCGCTTTTCCAAGCGATCCAGAGCCTGCACGCTATCCTGATAGACCTGCGCCTCCAGCATGCCGCCGCCGGGATTGGCTGAAGCCGCATCGGCCGCACTCTTCAGCCTCGGGAGTTCCGTCACGCGAAAGCGCTCGGTGAAGTTCTTGCCCGCCTGCACGTAAGCATCGAGCTGCAGGATCGACTGCTTTGTCTCCTCGTGCAGATCGTCGAGAAGGGCGATATCGCGACGCAGAATATCCTTGTGGCGATCAAGCTCCAGCCCGATGCGATCGATCTGGCCCGCCACATCCTCGAACTGCTCCTTGAAGCGCTCAACTCTCGCCCGGAAGGAGGAGAACATCCGCGAAAGAAAACCCTCGTCCTTCAGGGACGCCGGATCGAGTTTCTTCGATTTGACGATGATATCGGTGAGCAGCTTGCCGACTTCACCGAGATCGCGGTTTCGGACTTCGCGCAGAATCCGGTCCGAATAATCGGACACGGATTGCTGGGCGCGGTCGCCATAGACGGAAATGCCGGCACGGTCGGTGATGTCGATGGCATCGCCGATGCGGGCGATTTCAGCCGGATCGGCGGCGACCAAAGGCAGGGTCTCATTGGAACCGGCGGCGATATCGGTATTGCTCATAGGTCGGGCTTTCTCGTCCATAAAAACGGAGCCGACCGCAAAAATCATCAATCGTCCCCAAGACGATCATTTCCCCGCGCGCCCCACCACAATTCCAGATCGTTATGGGAAGCGGTTAGACTCACCCAAGCGTGCCGATCGTTTCACACAATAGTGAAACTTGGATCACAGTTTTATGACGGAGATCTTACAGCTTGCGCGCCATCGCCCGGCAGCTATTGGCATGCCTTATTATCGAGAACTTCGAGCTTGGTCAGCTTGCCGGTCAGGACGAAGTCGCCATAATCCATGGTGAGATCGCGCGTGATGCCATTCTCGTAGAGCTTGAACGACATGCGATAAACCGGCATGGCGTCGCCCGTGGATTTCTCATTGAAATAGGCGACCGTCACCGGCCAGAAAGCCGTCTTGGCAAAGGCGCCGGCCTTGTCGGCATCGGGGTCATCCTTGGCGGGCGTCTCCTGCTTGCCGACGACGGTGGTCGCGATCAACGGCTTGTCGCCATCGTCGGAACCGTCAAAAACCTGAGCTTCAAAGAATTTCTTGCCGATCTTGGCATTCTGAATGATGTCGAGCATGTGTTCCGTCGGGAACCGGCTCTGGATCAGTTCGACCTGCTTGCTGTGCGGCTGGGTCAGATCGACCTTGATGCCCTTCTGATCGTCGGTTGCGGCGCCACGCACATCCTTGTCGAGCTGGCTGTCGGTATAGGATTTGGTTTCAAAGCGGAATACCCGCTTGGCCAGGTCCTCGAAGGTCGTCGTCTGCTGGTCGCTGACACGCGTGGAATCGCCCGTGTCGATCTGTGTGACGAAACGGAAATTCGTGGTGAATCCGGCGCAATCGGAGCCTTCGAATTCATAGACCATGCGACCGAACATTCCGGCGATGCCGGAGCGGTCGGTGGCGTCCTTCAGTTCCAGATCGTAGACGGCGCGATGCGCGATAAGCCCGCTTGGACCTGCGGCCTGGGCGGACGGCGTCCCCAGTGAAAGAATGCCCAGCCCCGAAACGACGGTGGCAGCAATACTCGAGCGGAACATTCATTATCTCCTGTTGGACTCGCACGCGATGTTATAAGAACGCTTTCGGCTAAAACGAGGCTGCCAGTCCCAATTGGCGGAACTTAGCCTTGATGCCGGATTTTTGAAGGTTTTACAACAAAACGGGAGATGAAAATGTCCGACGCTATAGAGGGTCGTCTGAAGGAACTCGGGATTGTTCTGCCGCAGGCCGCTGCACCGGCCGCCAACTACGTTCCCTATGTCATCAGCGGCAATCTTCTCTATCTGTCGGGGCAGTTGCCCATCGAGAACGGCAAGGTCAGCGTGACAGGCCATCTCGGCAAAGACGTCGACGTTACCGGCGGCCAGCGCGCCGCCGAGCTTTGCGCCATCAACATTCTCGCACAGGCGAAGGCCGCCCTCGGCGGCGATCTCGGCCGCATCAAGCGCCTGATCAAGCTGAACGGCTTCGTCGCCTCAACGCCGGATTTCGTCGAACAACACCTTGTGATCAACGGTGCCTCCAATCTTCTGGCAAATGTATTGGGCGAGGCTGGCAAGCATGCCCGCGCCGCCGTGGGCATGGCTGCCTTGCCGCTCAATGCCGCCGTCGAAATCGATGCCATTCTGGAAATCGCCTGATGAGCAAGCTTGCCTGGCTGACCGAACGTCCCGTCGCCCATCGCGGCTATCACGACATGAACAGGGAAGTCTGGGAGAACACGCTCTCGGCCTTCAGCCGCGCCATCGATGCCGGCTTTGCCATAGAATGCGACCTGCATTATGCCTCCGACAGCGTGCCCGTCGTTTTCCATGATGACGATCTGCAGCGCGTCTGCAATCTTCCCGGCCAGCTGCGCGATCGCACTTCGGCCGAACTCGGCCTGCTCTCCATCGGCGGCACCAAGGACAAGATCCCAACCTTGAAGCAGCTTCTGCAGCTCTGCGACGGCAAGGTTCCGCTGGTGCTGGAGCTCAAGGGCCGCGAAGGCGACGACGAAGGCTTTGCCGAATCCGTGCTCGAGGTGCTGGAAGGCTATAAGGGCCATGTGGCGCTGATGAGTTTCGACCATTGGCTGCTAAAGGACCTCAAGTCACTGGAAGCATCCTACCCAGTCGGGCTTACGGCCGAAGGAAACAAGCCTGAGACATTTTTTCAGCATGACGAAGCCATGCAGCTTGGGCTAGACTTCATTTCATACTTCCACGGCCATCTGCCGAACCCCTTCATCACGGCGCAGCGCCAGCGCGGCATTCCGGTCATCACCTGGACCGTGCGCGACGAAGCGGCCCGCAAACATACATTTGCCAATGCAGACCAGATGACCTTTGAAGGTTTTGATCCGCGCATCGCCTCGTAAACCGGCTTCGATCGAAGGAAGGCGATGCGCAAACTTGAATTTCCACTGCGTCCAGCATGGCGCAGTGGTTGAGAGCCCCGCCCTTCCTTCCTAGCGCCAAGAATTTGATGACAGACGAATTATCCATTCGAGTCGAACGATCCTTCAAGAACATCGCTCCGGAAAGCTGGTCCAGGCTGGCCGGGGCGTCCAAGACGAGCAGCGTGTTGCCCTACAATCCGTTTGTCTCGCACGCCTTTCTGTCCTCACTCGAGGAATCCGGCTCGGCAACCGACAAGACGGGGTGGCTCGGAAACCATCTGCTGCTCGAAACCGATAGCGGTGAATTGATCGGCGCTGTCGTCGGTTACCTCAAAACCCACAGCCAGGGCGAATATGTCTTTGACCATGGCTGGGCCGATGCCTTTGAGCGCGCCGGTGGCCGTTACTATCCGAAGCTGCAATGCTCCATTCCCTTCACACCTGCCACGGGACCGCGGCTGCTGGTTGCCGAAGACCAGGATCGGGAGGCCATCCAGCCGGCGCTTGCCGAGAGCCTGAAGGAAGTGACTCGGCAGCTTGGCGTTTCCTCGGCGCATATTACTTTCCTGCCGCAAGACGAGGTTTCCGTCTTCGAAACGGATGGCTATCTGCATCGCACCGATCAGCAGTTCCATTTCATCAATGAGGGCTATTCGGATCACGATGCCTTCCTCGAAACGCTGGCCTCCCGCAAGCGCAAGGCGCTGAAGAAGGAGCGCCGCGCCGCGCTGGAGCACGGGATCACCATCGACTGGCTGACCGGCAGTGACCTCACCGAAGGTATCTGGGATCAATTCTTCGCCTTCTACATGGATACGGGCAGCCGCAAATGGGGCCGGCCCTATCTCACCCGGAAGTTCTACTCGCTGATCGGCGAGCGCATGGCTGACGATGTCCTGCTGGTCATGGCAAAACGCGAGGGCCGCTACATTGCCGGCGCCATCAACTTCATCGGTGGAGAAACGCTTTACGGCCGGCATTGGGGCTGCATCGAGGATCATCCCTTTCTGCATTTCGAGGTCTGCTATCATCAGGCGATCGATTTTGCGCTGAGCAAGGGATTGAAGCGCGTGGAGGCAGGCGCACAGGGCGAGCACAAGCTTGCCCGAGGTTACCTTCCCGTCATCACGCATTCGGCGCATTATATCGGCCATCAAGGCCTGCGCCGTGCGGTCGCCGACTATCTGCAGCATGAACGGGAGCAGGTGGAAGAGATGAGCGAAGTTCTGAGCGAACACAGCCCCTTCCGCAAAGGCGAACGGCAGGATATCTAGCCGTCCACGACAATCACAAACGGAAGACGAGGAGACCCTGGATGACCAACGCGGCCTACGACAGCAACAACATCTTCGCGAAGATCCTGAAAGGCGAGATCCCTTCCTATCGTGTCTACGAGGATGAACACACGGTCGCCTTCATGGACGTCATGCCGCAATCGCCGGGCCATACGCTGGTTTTGCCGAAATCTCCGTCGCGCAACATGCTCGACGCCGATCCGGCAGCGCTTCAGCACGCGATCACCGTGGTCCAGAAAGTCGCTGTCGCGGTCCAGGAAGCCTTTGACGCCGATGGCGTCTATATCGCCCAGTTCAACGAGCCGGCCGCGGGCCAGACCGTGTTCCACCTCCACTTCCACGTCATCCCGCGTCACGAAGGCGTGGCGCTGAAGCCGCATTCGGGCAAGATGGAAGATGGCGACGTTCTGGCAGACAACGCCAAAAAGATCATCGAGGCCTTGCGCTGAGCGGGAGGCGGAGAAACCTCTTCATCTCTTGCATTAGATATCACGCATAATAAAATGAAAAGGCTGCATTGTTGCCAATGCAGCCTTTCTGTTTTCAAGCGATCACTCGCCGGTTACTTGCGCGGAACCTTCGGCACCGTGCCACCCTTGCGGGACGACTTGCCTTCCGGCTCCACGTTGTCGCTGGCCGCAGCGGCCTTGGCCGAGCGACGGGCATCCGCGGCTGCACCGGCCTTGCCGACACGGCTTCTGGCCTTGACCGTGGTGTCACCATCATCGTGCTCCGCCTCGACCGGCACATCGCCGACTTCAGCTTCCGGCTTCGGCCGGATCGGCGCGGTCTCGGAGACGGATTCGAGCACGATGCCCGTGGTGCCGTCTTCCTTCTTGCCGACCGTGACCGTTACGACGCCACCCTTCTTCAACTTGCCGAAGAGGATTTCGTTCGCCAGCGGCTTCTTGATGTTTTCCTGAATGACACGCGCCAGCGGACGGGCGCCCATCTTTTCGTCGTAGCCCTTTTCAGACAGCCAAGCGATCGCGTCCTCATGCAGATCAAAGGTCACATTCCTTTCGGAAAGCTGAGCCTCCAGCTGCATGATGAACTTCTGCACGACCTTGTGGATAACGACGGTCGGCAGCGGCGCGAACGGAATGGTCGCATCCAGACGGTTGCGGAATTCCGGGGTGAAGAGCCGGTTGAGAGCCTCTTCGTCCTCGCCGGTACGCTTGGCGGAGCCGAAGCCGATAGCGGCCTTGGCCATTTCCGATGCGCCCGCGTTGGTCGTCATGATCAGGATGACGTTGCGGAAGTCGATCTTCTTGCCGTTGTGGTCGGTCAGCGAACCATGGTCCATGACCTGCAGCAGGATATTGAAGATATCCGGATGCGCCTTCTCGATTTCGTCGAGCAGCACCACGCTATGCGGATGCTGGTCGACACCATCGGTCAGCAGGCCGCCCTGGTCGAAGCCGACATAGCCGGGAGGTGCGCCGAGCAGACGGGAAACCGTGTGACGCTCCATATATTCCGACATGTCGAAGCGCAGCAGTTCGACGCCCAGCGACGAAGCAAGCTGCTTGGCGACTTCCGTCTTACCGACGCCCGTGGGGCCGGAGAAGATGTAGCAGCCGATCGGCTTGTTCGGTTCGCGCAGGCCAGCACGAGCCAGCTTGATCGCCGTCGACAGAGCCTCGATCGCCGTGTCCTGGCCATACACGACCGAACGCAGCTCCTGTTCGAGGTTGGCGAGAACCATCTCGTCATCCTTGGACACCGTCTTCGGGGGAATACGGGCCATAGTGGCGATCGTGACCTCGATCTCCTTCTCGGTGATCAGCTTGCGACGCTTGGACGGCGGCAGCAGCATTTGCGCGGCACCCGTTTCGTCGATGACGTCGATCGCCTTGTCCGGCAGCTTGCGGTCGGAAATGTAGCGCGCCGACAGCTCGACAGCCGACTTGATGGCGTCGTTCGAGTAGCGCAGGTGATGATACTCTTCGAAATAGGGCTTCAGGCCCTTCATGATTTCGATGGCATCCTCGATGCTCGGCTCGTTGACGTCGATCTTCTGGAAGCGGCGGACAAGTGCCCGGTCCTTCTCGAAGAACTGACGGTATTCCTTGTAGGTGGTCGAACCGATGCAACGGATCGCACCCGAGGAGAGAGCCGGCTTCAGCAGGTTCGATGCATCCATCGCACCGCCCGAGGTGGCGCCAGCGCCGATGACAGTGTGGATTTCATCGATGAACAGCACGGCGCCCGGATATTCCTCGAGTTCCTTGACGACCTGCTTCAGGCGTTCTTCGAAATCGCCGCGATAACGGGTGCCGGCCAGCAGCGTGCCCATATCGAGCGAAAAGATCGTGGCATCGGCCAGAGCTTCCGGAACCTTGCCTTCGACGATGCGCTTGGCAAGGCCTTCGGCAATCGCCGTCTTGCCCACGCCCGGGTCGCCGACATAGAGCGGATTGTTCTTCGAGCGGCGGCACAGCACCTGGATGGTACGGCTGACTTCCGAATGGCGACCGATCAGCGGATCGATCTTGCCGTTCTTGGCCTTCTCGTTGAGGTTGACGCAATAGGCCTTCAGCGCATCCTGCTGCTTCTTGCCATTGCCTTCCTCCTGCTCGCCGCGGGAGGTCGGCTTGCTTTCGGATTCGCTTTCCTCGGCGCCACGCGGCGCGCGGGCCTGGGAGGAGCCCGGACGCTTGCCGATGCCGTGAGATATGTAGTTTACCGCGTCGTAGCGGGTCATTTCCTGCTCCTGCAGGAAGAATGCAGCATGGCTTTCCCGTTCCGCAAAAATCGCGACGAGAACGTTGGCGCCCGTCACTTCTTCGCGACCGGACGACTGGACATGGATCACGGCACGCTGGATGACGCGCTGGAAGCCGGAAGTCGGCTTCGAGTCCTCATCATAGCCCGTAATCAGGTTAGAAAGTTCATTATCGACGTATTCAGTCAGAGTCTTACGGAGCGCGTCGAGATCAACATTGCACGCGCCCATGACAGCTGCGGCGTCGGCGTCGTCAACCAACGCCAAAAGCAGATGTTCCAGCGTGGCATACTCGTGATGCCGCTCGTTCGCGTAAGTCAGTGCCTGGTGCAGCGCCTTCTCAAGACTAGGCGAAAATGTTGGCACGTTCAGATCCTCACTTCTTTTCCATAACACATTGCAGCGGATGTTGGTGCTGCCGGGCAAAATCCATCACCTGGCTCACCTTCGTTTCGGCTACTTCATATGTATATATCCCGCATTCGCCCACGCCTTGGTTGTGGACATGAAGCATGATGCGAGTGGCACTCTCAAGATCCTTTTGAAAGAAACGCTCCAGGATGTGGATCACGAAATCCATGGGCGTATAGTCGTCATTCAGAAGCAGCACGCGGTAGAGGTTGGGCTTTTTGGTCTTGGGCTTGGTGCGTGTAATCACCGAGGTCCCGCGGTTTGCGTTTTCCCCATTCCTTTCGCCATTGTTTTGCATCCGGATCGGCTCAGCGATCATTTCGTTCTTTCCTCAAATCATCCGGCAGAAGCTATCGCATTCCGACTTGGCAAGTGGGTTGGTTTATTGACTCGGTCGGGCCGAATGTCCGAACCCCTAAGGTAGTTCATATTGGCGCGATTTTAAGCCCCTTACTGGACACTGCAATCACAATTCGCTGACAAAACGGGCTCTGGCCAAAAAAGTCGCTGCATATGGCCCGGGCTGGCCCAAGTTTATGAAAACGCAAAAGACCGGCCACGCATCGCGCAGCCGGTCTTTCCAAATTTTATCGCTTCGGGCGATTCTTAAGCGGCGGGGGCCGTCGCGGTTGCCTTGCCAGCAGCCTTCGTCGCAGCAGCGATGGGCGCTTCGTAGGGCTTGTAGGCGGTCTTGGCGAGATCGGCATACATTTCGCCGAGCTTGGTGGCTTCAGCGACAAAGTTTTCGTAGGCGGACTTCACAAAGCTGCTCTGCAGTTCGAAGGCAGCTTCAAAGCTCTTGACGCCAGCGAGCGTTTCAAAATGCGCAACGCCGTCCTGGAAAGACTTCTTGGAATATTCAGCAGTCTCGGCGGCAATCGCCTGGAAACCCTTGTTGACATCGGAATAGCTCTTCAGCGCCGTGTCTACAGCTTCCTTGCCCTTTTTATTGGCTTCTTCAAAATTGAACATGCGTCTCCGTCCCTTTTGTTGGCCAGCCGACGGCCGGTTTACAGCCTCAAAGTTAAATGCGACGCACCATTAGTCAAGTAGTCTTGTGCGTCGCAATATCCTCTCAAGGTTGCATTTCCGGTAACAGGTCGATGTCAACGGTACTGGTTGCACTGCATCATTCTGATTTTCCTAATATATATCATTCACCCTGCAACCGGAGGCTTTGGGAAAAATATTGCCGCTCTTCGCGAAAATCATAGCGGGTGGCAGCCGGCTCAGTTGGAATCCTGCCTGGACGATCATGGCAATTCCGGCAGCGGCCATAGAAAAGAGCCGCATTTCGAAGAAATACGGCTCGAAAATTCGATTGCGATATGGATCGCCGAAAAAGCCTAGAGATCGACGTCCAGGATAGCCATCGAGAAATTGTAGGAACGATCGCCATCTTCATCGTCGATATAGACGACGCCGAGGAATTCTTCCCCAAGATAAACTTCTGCCGAATCATTCTTGCGCGGCCGGGCCTTCACCACGATCTGGGGGTTAAGCGTGCGCTTGAAATAGGCGTCGAGTTTCTTGATTTCGTCAGGCTTCACAATGCATCTCCGTGAGGATCTCTGGTTGGCCGCTTCTTGCATAGGAAAAGCGGCAGTGTAAAGACCGGAACGGCGCCAATACACCTTTGGCGACGCCGCTCGATCTCGGAAATCAGGCTGGACCTTCCTTAGATTCCAGCACCCATGATCTGGTCCACGACCATGCGTTCGGCGAGCAATTGATCCATGGAACGCGAGGGTTCGGAACAGCCGGCTTCACCGACGACCTTGGCCGGAACACCGGCAACAGTCGTCTTCGGCGGCACTTCCTTGAGGACCACCGAGCCGGCGGCGATACGCGAGCAGTGGCCGATCTGGATATTGCCCAGGATCTTGGCGCCGGCGCCGATCAAGACGCCATGGGCAATCTTCGGATGACGGTCGCTGCCTTCCTTGCCGGTGCCGCCAAGGGTGACGCCATGCAGGATCGATACGTTGTCGCCGATAACAGCCGTTTCGCCCACCACCAGGCCAGTCGCGTGATCGAGGAAAATGCCCTTGCCGATGCGCGCCGCCGGATTGATATCGGTCTGGAAGATGCTCGAGGAGCGGCTTTGCAGGTAAAGCGCGAAATCACGCCGGCCGCGATTGTACAGCCAGTGAGCGAGGCGGTGCGTCTGCAGGGCATGAAAACCCTTGAAGTAGAGAACCGCTTCGAGGAAACGCAGGCAGGCGGGATCGCGATCATAGATGGCCTGGATGTCGACGCGCAGGATCGAACCCCATTCCGGCCAATCGGCCAGCATTTCTTCGAATGTCTGCCGCAGCAGGATGGCCTGCATGTCCGGATGATCGAGACGCTCGCAGATACGATAGATGACGCATTCTTCCAGCGAACGATGATTGATGATCGTCGAATAGAGAAAGGCTGCCAGAAGCGGGTCCCGCTCGGCGGCGGTGCGAGCTTCCTCGCGCATGCTATCCCAGATGGGATCCACGACCTTGACCGTGCCCAGGCCCTCCAAGGGGCGAATGTCCGTTACTGCGACCATTGGCGGCCTCCCGATTTTCTGTCTGGCGTGCATTATATAGAATAAATGCCACACAAGACAAATGGGTCGAGCGCGCATGAATTTCGAACGTGATTTTGCCGGCGGTCTCCTTCGTGTAACCAGCAGCGATGCCATAGGCACGATCACGATCAAAAATCCCGATAGGAAGAATGCGGTAACCGCCGCCATGTGGCGCGCAATTCCCCAGGCCGTGCGTTTTCTGACCGATGAGGCACATGCGCATGTCCTCGTTCTTCGCGGCGTGGGCGCCGATTTTTCCGCCGGCGCCGACATCCGTGAATTCGATCGCCTGCGTAAGGATGCCGAGACAGCCGTCGTTTATGAGGCATCAAACAGCGAAGCCTTTACTGCAATCCGCCATTGCCGCGTGCCGACGATCGCCGCAATCCGCGGCATCTGTTATGGCGGCGGCTTCGGGCTGGCGGCCGCTTGCGATTTGCGCATCGCTGAGCAAGGCGCGCGCTTCTGCGTCCCCGCCGTACGTCTCGGCATCGCCTACCCCGCCGATGCCGTGCAGGACATCGTCAACGCGCTCGGATCGCAGATGGCAAAGGTTGCGCTGTTTACCGGCGCGCCAATGTCGAGCGAGAAGATGGTCGCGGCCGGATTTCTGCTGGAAGAAATAGAGGCCAGCGCTTTCGACGGTGAGGTATCCGCCCTCGCCCATGCGATCGCCGCCAATGCGCCGATTGCGCTGCATGCCTCCAAACTCGCGATCCGCGCCGTCATCGAACAGGACGGCGATCTGCTGCGCGAGGCGGAAGTCATCGGCGCCGAGACCTTCGACAGCGCCGACTATGCCGAAGGGCGCGCCGCCTTTGCCGCACGCCGGAAGCCGAAATTCACCGGCAAGTGACTTGGTCTAGCGGTTTTCCAGTCGCTTGTAGAATTCCAAGACCGCCGTCTTGAACACCTTGTCGCCGACGGCGAGCATGTGATCGCGATTGGGAATGTCGACGACTTCTGCATGCTGCATCAGGTCGGCGAGTTCCTGCGCCGAACCGGCGATATCATCCTTGGTGCCGACGGCGATCAGCGTCGGCGCTTCGATCTTTGCGACATCTTCTTTTGTGGCCAGATCACGCGAGCCCTGGATGCAGGCGGCCAACGCCTGCCGATCGCTCTTTGTCTGTTCGGCGAAGGCGCGGAACATGCGGCCGCGCTGATGCGTGACGTCGTCGAGCGACGGCGCAAGCAGAGCGTCCGCTATCGGATCCCAATCACCGACGCCCTCGACCATGCCGATGCCAAGGCCGCCGAGAACCAATGAGCGGACGCGATCGGGATGCGCGATCGCCATGAAGGTCGAAACGCGCGCGCCCATCGAATAGCCCATGACATGCGCTTCGGGGATGCCCAGGTGATCCAGAAGCGCAACCGCGTCCTCTGCCATAATCCAGGGATGGTAGACATCGGAATCATAGGGCTTGTCGCTCGTGCCGTGACCGCGATTGTCGATGGCAATCACGCGGTAACCCGCCTCGCCCAGCACCTTCAGCCAACCCGGATTGACCCAATTGGCAACGGCCGTCGAGGCAAAGCCGTGAATCAGCAGAACTGGCGTGCCGTTAGGATCACCCTCGTCGAAATAGGCTAGCTTCACGCCGTCTCTGACAAAATGGGAAAAGGCAGGAACGTTCAAATTCATGGCAATGTCTTCGCAAACTGGGGTCTTCTTGGCGCCGGACCATATTTTATCGGCGATATCAGGTGAACCCCGCATGGGCAAAAATCTCTGCGTCGAGCCGGACTTTCGCACTACACAATCGATAAGAAGGATTATAAAGAGGGGCTACCAAGTCTGGCGCAACATTCATGCCGCTCAAGGCAAGACGCATTTGGAGATCATCATGGCCGGTCACAATATTCCCCATTTCCAGAACGACGGCGGACACCGCGTTATCGAGATCGGCGTGAAGGAATTCATGTGCACCGGCGCCTCGGTTCCCTACGATCACCCACATATCTTCATCGATATGGGCGACGAGAACGAGAAGGTCTGCTCCTACTGCTCGACGCTGTATCGCTACAACGCATCGCTGAAGGCCGACCAGACCATCCCGCCGGGCAGCGTTTTCCACTTCAAGGCTGCTTGAGCCGATAGATTCCGATCGGACATAGCCTGATGCCGGTCAAATCAGCCGCAATCATCGGCGCCGGAATTGCCGGATTGACGGCGGCGCTGGCGCTGGCGAGGCACGGCATCCGTTCTCATATTTTCGAACAGGCCGAAGCGCTGACCGAAGTCGGCGCCGGCCTGCAGATTTCTCCGAATGCTTCCCGCATCCTCGATACGCTCGGCGTGCTCGATGCTCTTCTGCCTGTCTGGCTGGAGCCGGAAGAAGTGCGGCTGGTATCCGGTTCTTCATTGCGGCAGGTCGCTTCGGTGCCTTGCGGGAACTTTGCCAAGTACCGCTGGGGATCTCCTTACGGTACCGCGCATCGCGCCACGCTGCAGAAAGCACTTCTAGATGCGGTGGCAGCCAATGCGCTCTGCACGCTGCGGCTCGGTCAACGCATCGATGTAAAAGACCGACAAATGCCGGATGGGATCGCGGGCGGAGAGTTCGATCTCGTCATCGGGGCTGACGGTGTCTGGTCAAAGACGCGTGCCCTCGTGCCCGACGCGCCCTCACCGCTCTTTTCCGGCAATATCGCCTGGCGTTTCACGGTTGCCGAGGCGTCGGCGCCGGCCATTCTGAACAAGACCAGCGTCACGGCATTTCTCGGCCCCTCAAGCCATCTCGTTTGCTATCCCATCCGGGAAAATGCGGCCTTCAACATCGTTGCCATCGTTTCAGGCAGCAGCACCAGCCAGGATTGGAACGCAACGGGCAGCAAAGCGCAGAGAGACAATATGCTTCGCGGCTTCTCCGGCTGGAACGACGCAATCCTGCGATTGCTGGAAGCTCAGGAGCAAGCGAGCCTCTGGCCGCTTTATGAAATGGGCGTGGGGCGCTGGCACAATGGCAGTGACACGATCCTGATCGGCGACGCGGCGCACGCGATGATGCCCTTTGCCGCGCAGGGTGCGGCCATGGCCATCGAGGATGCTTTCGAGCTGGCCGGCATGCTGGCAACGCGCCCGCTGCGGGAAGCCTTCGATCTCTATGAGAAGCATCGCGCGCCGCGCATTGCCCGCCTGCGCCAGCGCGCCGCCTTCAATCAATTCGCTTATCATGCTCGTGGCCCGATCCGCATGGCGCGTGATCTTGTTCTCTCACTCCGCCCGCCGCAAAGTCTTGCGGCGGACATGGACTGGATCTACGGCTATCGCGCCACCGGCTGATCAAGCTTCCTTGGCTGCGGCAAAGCCCTTTTCGATATCCGCCTTGAGGTCGGCGACATCTTCCAGACCGATCTGCAGGCGAAGCACCGGTCCTTCCGTCGGAGCCTTGGTGACGCGGCGGTCGTTGAGGTTGACATGCAAGGCGAGGCTTTCGAAGCCACCCCAGGAATAGCCAAGGCCAAAAAACTTCAGCGCATCAAGGAAAGCGTGCGCCTTGACCTTGAATTTCTCGGGACTGTCGACAGCCAGGACGAAAGAGAAGATGCCGCTCGCACCCTTGAAGTCACGCTTCCAGATCTCGTGGCTTGGGAAGCTCGGCAGCGCAGGATGCAGCACCCGCGCAACGTCTTCCCTGCCCTCCAGCCACTGCGCGATCGCCAGCGCACTTTCCTGGTGACGCTCCAGCCGTACGCCCATGGTGCGCAAGCCGCGCAGCACCTGATAGGCGTCATCCGGGGCGCCGCAGATGCCGAGTTGGCCATGAGCGTCCAGCAGCTGCTTCCAGTGCGCCTCATTGGCGGAAACGGTTCCCATCACAATATCCGAATGACCGGCGGGATATTTCGTCACCGCATGGATCGAGACGTCGACACCATGGTCGAGCGGCTTGAAATAAAGCGGCGTCGCCCAGGTATTGTCCATGGTCACGACGCAGCCATGCCGGTGCGCTGCCGCCGAAATCGCCGGGATATCCTGCATTTCGAAGGTATTGGAACCCGGCGCCTCGGTATGAACCAGCTTGGTGTTCGGCTTGATCAATTGCTCGATCCCGGCCCCGATCAGCGGATCGTAGTAGTCGATCTCAATACCGAGGCGCTTCAGCATCGTATCGCAGAAGAAGCGTGTGGGGCCGTAGACCGAATCAACGATCAGGGCGTGATCGCCAGCGGACAAATAAGCCAGAAACGGCACCGTGACCGCGGCAAGGCCAGAGGGAACGATGATCGTTCCGGCCGATCCTTCCAGTGCATCCATCGCCTCACACAGCGCATCCGTCGTCGGCGTACCGCGCGTGCCATAGGTATATTTCTGGTCGTGCGTCTCCATGGTCCGCGCGTTGGGAAACAGCACCGTGGACGCATGCACGACGGGCGGATTGACGAAGCCATGGAAATCGAATGGCGAATTGCCGATGTGGGATAAACGCGTGTTGATGCCGGCGTTTTGCAGGAGTGTGTCTTTGTCTTTCATGTCCGGATATGCCCTTGGCGCTGTATGATGCTGGATTTGTGGCGACCAAGTCCAGTTGGGTCAACCCCAACCCTATCGACCCGCCATATTATTAGAAGGCTAAAATAACAAAACAGCGCGATAAACCCCATTTTCGTGCAGTTTTTTGGCAAAACGGTGCTTATTTTGATGTCAAATGCCCATTTTTCGACCGCACAAGGCGAAAACGCCGAATAAAACCGCAATAATGGGGCGGATCTCTTGACCGCCAATCCATTTACGACTGTGATAGGACCACTCGCGCCAGAAGAGTGAGGGAACGTGGTTCTCCCAAGAACCCGCATCGGGCGCGATAAATTTTAAATATAAAACAATACACAAAGGTAGGGAAAGATGAAAAAGTTTGCTCTCTCCGCATTTCTCGGAGCCGCAGCATTGGCTTGCACCGTCTCCGGCGCGTCGGCTTCGACGCTGAGCGACGTCAAGGCCAAGGGCTTCGTCCAATGCGGCGTGAATACGGGCCTTCTTGGCTTCGCACAGCCAGACGCTTCCGGTAACTGGGCCGGTTTCGACGTCGACTTCTGCAAAGCTGTCGCTTCGGCCGTCTTCGGTGATGCGACCAAGGTAAAGTACACACCCCTCAGCGCCAAGGACCGTTTCACGGCCCTGCAGTCGGGCGAAATCGATGTGCTTTCCCGCAACACGACCTGGACCATCAACCGCGACACCGCGCTTGGCCTCAAGTTCCGCCCCGTCACCTATTATGACGGCCAGGGCTTCATGGTTCGCAAGGAACTGAACGTCAAGTCGGCTCTCGAGCTCTCCGGCGCCGCCGTCTGCGTCCAGTCCGGCACAACGACCGAACTGAACCTTGCAGACTACTTCAAGACCAACAACCTTCAGTACAACCCGGTGGTCTTCGACAAGCTCGAAGAAGTCAACACAGCCTATGACTCCGGCCGCTGCGACGTCTACACCACCGACCAGTCCGGTCTCTACGCTCTGCGCCTGACGCTGAAGAACCCAGACGACAACGTCGTTCTGCCCGAGATCATCTCCAAGGAGCCGCTCGGCCCGGCCGTTCGCCAGGGCGACGACCAGTGGTTCAACATTGTCAGCTGGACGGCTTATGCGCTTGTGAACGCCGAGGAATTCGGCATCACGCAGAAGAACGTCGACGAGATGAAGGCTTCGGCAAACCCGGATATCAAGCGTTTCCTCGGCGCTGAACAGGGTTCCACCATCGGCACAGACCTCGGCCTGACCAACGACTGGGCCTACAACGTCATCAAGGGCGTCGGCAATTACGGCGAAGTCTTCGACCGTAACATCGGTGCAGGCAGCCCGCTGAAGATCGCTCGCGGCATCAACGCTCTGTGGAACAAGGGCGGCATCCAGTACGCACCGCCGGTCCGCTAAGCCGCTAACGGCACAAACTTATAGAGAAAGGCGGCATCCGCCTTTCTCCCCTCAAGAAAACAAGCCTGAAACAGGCACATTGGGGAAAATTTTTGTATGGCAATTACTACAAATTCGCCTGAAGGCGAGCGATCATCCGTATCGGCGATAAACAACCCGCAAGTTAGAGGTGTTTTTTATCAGGCCGTTACCATTATCATTCTCGTGGCTCTCGGTTGGTTCCTGATCCACAATACCGCCCGCAATCTCAGCGATTTGAACCGTTCTTTCGGGTTCAGCTTTCTCGAAGGCCGCTCCGGCTTCAATCTCGGACAGGCACTGATTCCCTATTCCAGCGATTCCACCAATACCCAAGCGCTTCTTGTCGGTCTGCTCAACACGCTTCTCATTTCGGTGGTCGGCATTATCTGCGCAACGATCGTCGGCTTTATCATCGGCATCGGCAGACTTTCAGGCAACTGGCTGATTGCGAAGCTGTCTCAGACCTATGTCGAGATTTTCCGCAACATCCCGCCTCTGCTCGTCATCTTCTTCTGGTACAGCGGGGTTCTGGTGCTTCTGCCGCAGGCACGAGATGCCGTGCATCTTCCATTCTCGAGCTATCTGAGCAATCGCGGCCTGGCCTTCCCCAGCCCGATTTTCGGCGAGGGTATGTGGGCCGTTGGCGTTGCCTTCCTCGTCGCAATTGCCGTGGTGTTTTTCGTGGCCCGCTGGGCACATAAGCGCCAGGCGGCGACTGGCCAGCAGTTCCACACGATCTGGGCGGCAATCGGGATATTGATCGGACTGCCGCTATTGACCTTCCTTGTGGTCGGCCGACCGCTCTCCTTCGACTATCCGGTTGCCGGCAAATTTAATCTGAAGGGCGGGCTCGTCGTAGGGCCGGAGTTCCTGGCGCTTCTTCTCGCCTTGTCGCTTTACACCGCCACCTATATCGCCGAAATCGTCAGGGCCGGTATTCGCGGTGTGGCAAAGGGCCAATCGGAGGCGGCAGGCGCGCTCGGACTTCGCGCTTCTGCCATAACCAGGCTTGTCGTTATTCCGCAGGCAATGCGCATCATCATTCCACCGTTGACGAGCCAGTATCTCAACCTGATCAAGAACTCCTCGCTCGCTATCGCCATCGGCTACGCCGATCTCGTTGCCGTCGGCGGCGTGATCCTCAATCAGTCCGGCCGCGCCGTCGAAGTCGTCATCATATGGATGATTATCTATCTCGCCTTGAGCATCGTGACATCGCTGTTCATGAACTGGTTCAATGCCAAGATGGCTTTGGTGGAGAGATAAGATGTCGGATCAAAATCAAGGCTTTGTCAGCAAGACCCTTTTGATGCAGCAGCCTGCACCGCCCGGCGAAAGAGGCGCATGGCACTGGATGAGGAAGAACCTCTTTGCCACGCCGAAGGACATCGTTCTGACGGTTCTTGCCATCCTGTTTCTCGTCTGGGCGATCCCGCAGCTGGTCGACTGGCTGTTCGTAAAAGCGGCCTGGAGCGGAACCGATCGCACATTCTGCGCCACGACCGTTCAGGGCGGTACCCAGCCCGACGGCTGGAGCGGCGCGTGCTGGGCTTTCGTCCGCTCGAAGTTTGTCATCTTCATGTTCGGCCTCTTTCCACCGGACGAACGTTGGCGACCTGTACTGGTGCTCATTCTCACGGTCATCACCTTTGTACCGCTGATGATACCGTCGGCTCCCAGGAAGGGGTTGAACCTGCTCCTGGCATTCGTTGCGCTGCCAGTTGTGTCGTTTTTCCTGCTTCATGGTGGATTTGGCCTCGAAGTCGTGGAAACGGAAAGATGGGGCGGCCTGTTGGTGACGCTGGTGATTTCCTTCGTGGCGATCGCGGTGTCCTTTCCATTCGGTATCGTACTTGCGCTCGGACGCCGCTCGAAGTTGCCCGTCCTTCGCATGCTGTGCGTGATCTTCATCGAAGTCATCCGCGGCGTGCCGTTGATCACGGTGCTCTTCATGGCCAGCTACATGCTGCCGCTGTTCATGCCACAGGGCTGGACGGTGGATAAGCTGTTGCGTGCCGTAGTCGGGGTTGCGATCTTCACCTCGGCCTATATGGCCGAAGTCTTCCGCGGCGGTCTTCAGGCCGTGCCGAAAGGACAGTTCGAAGGCGCCGACTCACTCGGCCTTGGCTACTGGCAGAAAATGCGGTTGATCGTGCTGCCGCAGGCCATCAAGCTGGTCATCCCGAGCATCGTCAACTCCTATATCAGCATGTTCAAGGATACGTCGCTGGTGGCTATCGTCGGCATGTTCGACCTGCTTGGCATCGTCCGTCAGAATTTTTCTGACGCGAACTGGGCAAGTGCAGTCACACCCGTTACCGGTCTCATTTTCGCCGGTTTTGTTTTTTGGTTGTTCTGCTTCGGCATGTCGCGTTATTCAGGTTTCATGGAACGCCATCTCGACACCGGCCACAAACGATAAGAATTGAGGGAAATAACAATATGGCTGACGCCCAACCGAAAAAACTCACCATCTCCGAGACAGAAGTCGCGGTTGACATGATCAACCTCAACAAGTGGTACGGCGATTTTCACGTGCTGCGCGACATCAATCTCAAGGTCATGCGCGGCGAGCGCATCGTCATTGCCGGCCCATCCGGCTCGGGCAAATCGACGATGATCCGTTGTATCAACCGCCTGGAAGAGCACCAGAAGGGCCAGATCATCGTCGACGGCGTGGAACTCACCAACGATTTGAAGAAGATCGATGAAGTGCGCCGCGAAGTCGGCATGGTGTTCCAGCACTTCAACCTCTTCCCGCATCTGACCATTCTGGAAAACTGCACGCTGGCGCCGATCTGGGTGCGCAAGATGCCGAAGAAGCAGGCGGAAGAAATCGCCATGCATTTCCTCACCCGCGTCAAGATCCCGGAGCAGGCCAAGAAGTATCCAGGACAGCTCTCAGGCGGCCAGCAGCAGCGCGTGGCGATCGCGCGCTCTCTGTGCATGAACCCGAAGATCATGCTGTTCGACGAGCCGACCTCGGCGCTCGATCCGGAAATGATCAAGGAAGTGCTCGACACCATGGTGGGTCTTGCCGAAGAAGGCATGACGATGCTGTGCGTGACCCACGAAATGGGCTTTGCCCGCCAGGTTGCCAACCGCGTCATCTTCATGGACCAGGGCCAGATCGTCGAACAGAATTCCCCGAAGGAATTCTTCGACAATCCGCAGCATGAGCGCACCAAGCTCTTCCTCAGCCAGATCCTGCACTGAGACTGACATCTTTATCCACGAAAAAACCGCCGGCTGCATCCCAGCCGGCGGTTTTTTCATGCCCGCTCCGCACCACAACAGAGTTGGCAGTGGAGCTGCGCGCTTCAGCGTAAGGGCAGCGCATAGCTCTGCTTGACGACCTCACTCGGCACATCCGTCTTCACATTCTGGATGCCGTTGATCTTCGTCAGATGCGTCGACTGGAACTGCCGATAGTCATCGAGGTCGGACACGGCGACACGCAGCAGCGCATCGCTTTCGCCAAGCATGATGTAGCACTCCATCACCTGCGGCAGTTTCTTCATGGCAGCTATGAAGTGATCGATCGTCTCGGCATCCTGGGCGGTGAGCCAGACGCGGGCAAACAGCGACAGCGGCAGACCCGCCTTGACCGGATTGAGCACCGCCACATAGCGATCGATGATGCCGGCATCCTCGAGGAGCTTCACGCGCCGCAGGCATGGCGATGGAGACAGGCCGACCTCCTTGGCCAGTTCGATATTCTGAATGCGTCCGTCGCGCTGCAGCACGCGCAAGATGCGCTTGTCGATCTCATCGAGCCGCATTGGCATCCTCCACCAATAGAACGCCTATTTTGAATTCTAATGCTAATTATTTGTCCAAAACTAGCATCTAAGCAAGCCGATTGCGCTCGCAAACAGCTAAGCTTCCATTCATGGGAAACACCAGTCTTCTTCTCTTTGCCGCCACCGTCCTGCCCCTCATCTGCACGCCGGGGCCGGACATGCTCTTCGTGGCATCGCAGACAATGTCCGGAGGCGCGGCCGCCGGGCTACGCTCAACAGCCGGGGTCTGCCTTGGCTATGTCATCCATTCCTCACTCGCGGCCCTCGGCGTGGCAGCCATCGTCGCCGCCTCTCCTGCCCTGTTCATGCTGTTGCGCTGGCTCGGCATCGATTATCTCGCCTACCTAGCAGCCCGCTTGATCGGCTCCTCGATGAAGGCCGGCAAGTTCGTGCCGGCATCGTCGAACGCATCCGACAGCCTCCGACGTGGCTTCCTGACGGCCATTCTCAATCCCAAGGGCATGATGATCTATTTCGCCATCCTGCCGCAGTTCATCAGCCATGATCAAAGCATAGCGCTGCAGGCGTCACTGCTCTCGGCCATCTTCATCGGCCTATGCGGAGTATTTTACACTTTCCTCAGCCTCACCCTTGCAGCGATCGGCTCGCACGCGAGCTTCAGCGATCGCCGCCGCCGCTGGAGCGAAGGCATTGCAGGCTGCCTCCTGTTGGTCGCCGCCGCACGATTGGCGACCTGAAAGAGCCGTATGGCGCTTCACGGAAAACGCGATATATTATTTGCCACCGCGAATAATGCGGCATTCGCGAGACGTCGGGGGAAGCGGGGCCGTGAAGAAAAGCGACAGAATTATCGGCGGCCTCGCTTTACTGGGCGTAGCCATCATCGTTATCAAACTGGCCGGCGCCATGTTCGGCTACGATCTCATCCAGATGGCAGTCGATGCCACGAGACCGACAAATGCCGGCGGTTGGATGGCAGCGGCGAATTGAGAACGGTGGAGAGTACAGCCCAATCCGGACAGAGCGATAGAGAACACAATCTCACGTCGGCCGGATGAAATAGTTGGAAGCTTGGCGACCCCTGCAGGATTCGAACCTGCGACCACCTGCTTAGAAGGCAGGTGCTCTATCCAGCTGAGCTAAGGGGCCTAAAGCCGAGCCGCAATTTGGTTGCGGCGGGCAACTCATGCCTGAAACCGCCAGCAAACTCAATGGGCGGCGGCTTCAATAAGTGCCTGTTTCAGTGAGTCCAGGGCTGGATGCGGCTGAAGCGGAAGTTATCGGTGTAGGAAACAACCTGCCGATTGGCATCCTTGGGGGCGATGACGCGGTATTCGATGCCTTCGCGCTTGGCATAGGCTTCGGCCTGCTCCTGCGTGTCGAATGTCAGCTTCAGCTGCTGGCGCGTATCGGCGGAGGAGGTATAGCCCATGATCGGATCGATCTTGCGCGGGATCTCCTGATCGAACTCCAGAACCCACACATTGGTCTTGGCCTTGCCAGATTGCATGGCGGTCTTTGCGGGACGATAAATCTTGGCAGGCATTGCTGCAGCCTCCGAATCAAGCGGGAATGATCCGCTTTTTTTTGCTTCTCTTGCCTTGGCGCGAAGCCTTGCCGGCCGCGCGAACACGACTTTTGCTTAGCCGCGAATCCCTTTGCTTTCAAGCGAAAAGGCAGTCGCAACCAACGCGAATTAAGCGATATCGATGAAGGGGTTTAAAGTGGTCGGAGTGGAGAGATTCGAACTCCCGACCCTCTGGTCCCAAACCAGATGCGCTACCAGACTGCGCTACACTCCGTACCGTCAGCACGATCCTCGAAACAATGCATCTAAGCAAACGAGATCGTGCTTGTATCCTGTACCGCCGAACACCTGCCCTGCGGAACGATTGGGGAGATACACGGTTCACCTGTCGGCTGCAACAGGTAAAATCACGCCGGACAACTCTTCCCCGGAGAAATCTACTTGGCCGATTTCTTTGAGATGGTGGCGCTCGTCACCTTATCGCCGACAGCAAGGCCGATTTTTTTGACAATTCCACCGTTCAGCTCGATGACATAGGCGACCGGACCGCCTGAGCTGATGATCGCCTCGGAATAAGGCACGGCATTTTCCTGGATATGGGTCACAACACCTGTCTGATCCAGAAACAGCATGTCGAGCGGCAGCTTGGTGTTCTTCATCCACATCATGACGGGGCGTGACGTGCCGAAATCGAACAGCATGCCATGATCGGCGGCCATCTTGTCGCGATACATCAGGCCGAATTCCAGCTGCGGCGGCGTCAGAGCCAGTTCGACGCTGAACTTGTGCGTCACGCCCTTGGGCGAGGTGATCGACAGCGGCTCCGATTCGAAGGCCATCGACTGCTGGCTCGTCGCCTGCGCGGCAACCGAAGTCGGAGCCGCGGCGCCAACGAGAAAAAGCGCCACGATGGCGCCTTTTAGTGCGCTTAACATCATGTTTTTATTATATTTTGTATTCAACGCCATAAATTAGACCATACTCAAACAGGTTGCCTTTGGAGATATTATGGCCGCAATGGCCACGTCTGTCGATCAGCAAAAAGCGCTGGGATGCCAATTGAAGAGATCACCGGCCGGAGGCTCAAGCGTGATGGAAAGAGGCTTGCCGAACTAGAGACGTTGCCGGTTGGCCGGCATAGTGGCGGATTTCAGACACAGGTCCGATAGCCAAAGAGCTGGCAACGGTATAATGCTCTCATCATGGCCCTAGACCCAATCAAAGCTCTTACAGACTATGCTGAGGCGGACTGCACCGTACAGTTCTGGATTACCGACACTCCCGCAGTTGAATTCAAATCTCTAAGGGCCGCGGTCAGCTACGCCAAAGATCATGGCGGGCGATGGCAGGAGATCGAAATCACGGTGCATTTGCCCCGGGAGGATATTGTCTATGCAACCGAAAAGGTGCATCGGCTGATCGATGCATTGCAAATTCGAGGTTAGCGCCAGTTGCGGTGACCTTGAGCGGGTGATCTTGATTATCGCGAATGCCGACGAAGTGCCGCTTCAGCCCCTGCATATGGCAATTGGATCGAGAAACATTGTGCGATCTCACGGTCCAATGAAGCGTCCAAGCGACGCTCTTCGAAACCATGAGACACAAATTCGCGACGATTTCAGTGCGGCCGTGTTGCCGCGCTTGGTGCATCCGGATGGATTTCCGCCGCCATCAGGCCCTTTTCGCCAGGTCCGAAGCGAACGAGCACCACCTGCCCCGGCCGCAGCTCCGCCAGGCCGAAGCGGCGCAACGTTTCCATGTGCACGAAGATATCCTCTGTGCCCTCACCGCGCGTCAGGAAGCCAAAACCCTTGGTGCGGTTGAACCACTTGACCAAGGCACGCTCCAGACCACTGGTCGCCGTTACCTGCACATGGGTGCGCACCGGCGGCATCTGCGATGGATGCGTGGCGGTCGACTGATCCATGGAGAGAATCTTGAAGGCCTGATAGCCGCGCTCCCGGCGCTGGATCAGCGCTACGATGCGCGTTCCCTCGAGAATAGTCTGATAACCGTCGCGACGCAGGCATGTCACATGCAGCAAAACGTCCTGCATGCCGTTGTCGGGCACGATGAAACCAAAACCCTTGGCAACATCGAACCACTTGACGACGCCGGAGATTTCGACGAGCTCGACGGTATCGCCGGACATCTCCTCGAAGTCTTCAACTCCCTTCGATGAAATTCTGTCACCCATCCTAGCCAGCCCTCGATTACGCGTCACACTGTTACGGTTAACTGATTCCCTGATATCAAGATTAACATCTTGGTAACGGAAAAGCGCAAGTCCTAGTTTTTGTTTATCCGCACCCTAAGATTACCGCTCCAACACTTGCGCGAAGCTGGCGTCGCGATCCAAGATCGCACCAGCTCAATATTAAGAGAGGAAATAGAATGCGTTATCTCCACACAATGGTCCGCGTCACCGATCTCGACGCCTCGTTGCATTTTTATAGCACCCTATTCGGCCTCACCGAAACCCGCCGCTACGAAAACGAGAAGGGTCGCTTTACGCTCGTATTCCTTGCCGCGGCCGAAGATGCCGAATCGTCCCGAAGCAATGGTGCGCCCAGCCTGGAATTGACCTATAACTGGGACCCGGAAGTCTATACAGGCGGACGCAATTTCGGTCATCTTGCCTATGAGGTCGACGACATCTACGCGACCTGCCAGAAGCTCATGGACAATGGCATCATCATCAATCGCCCGCCGCGTGATGGCCACATGGCGTTCGTAAGGTCTCCGGACGGCATTTCCATCGAGATCCTGCAGAAGGGCGACAATCTTCCGTCCGCCGAGC
Organism: Rhizobium sp. A22-96; assembly: GCF_053521805.1. Lineage (NCBI taxonomy): Bacteria > Pseudomonadati > Pseudomonadota > Alphaproteobacteria > Hyphomicrobiales > Rhizobiaceae > Rhizobium > Rhizobium sp. A22-96. The sequence goes on along the minus strand of NZ_JBNWDQ010000003.1, from coordinate 857,052 downwards.
CTTGGGCTTCCCTTCCCAATACCGGCGCCTGGTAAAACGCAAGCTTTCGCGAGGCTTACGGCACGCGCGGAGCCATCCGTTTCGCGCTTGCCGCCCATGCCCATCCTCCGGCATGCTTGGACGACTCGAAGCATCATGCATCGGATATCGCGCGGTTATCGCTCCCAGTCGGCGCGCGCCATATCATCGTCCCTCGCAGGAGGCCGTTCGATGCAAACCTTTTTTTGCGAGGAACGTCCTTTGTGCGATCGACAGATTTTATACGGTAAGAAGAAGCTCGCAAGCACTATTGCCGTCATCGCCTCATTTGTGATGATCGCCGGTTGCGCGACCACCAGCACGAAGCCGCAGGAGACATCCGAGGCGGCTCCGCAGCTGAGCGAAGCCGAACAGCTTGCGGCAAACCTGAACGACAAGGCTGAGGCCAGGCGACAGAAAGGCGATGCCGCCTATCGTGACCCGCGTGTCCATAGCGTCAACGGCACGCAGCAGCGATTGGTCACCGAGCAGAACCAGGCCCTTTACCCCGGCGCGCCGACAGCTGCACCTTCCGATGCACCCGCCAGCATTGCTGGTCTCGTGACGCAGCCGACTGGCGTCAATGCAAACAGGAGCAGCATTTTTTCGGCGCCGCCGCCGATTGCGGTCAATCCAGACGGGACGCTTGCCAAGACGCAGCCTGACGCTGGCGTGCAGGGAATCACGCCGGGCATACGCAGCGTCTACAGCATGCCGCCAAACGCGATGCAGGCTGTCGCACCGCAAACCGGCATGGCCGGCTCGCCGGCAACACGGACCTCGGAAGACTTTCTGCCTCCACCCGTCGTCCGCAATGTTTCCGCTCAAACCGCCGCTACCCCGATGAAGCCGACGGCCGATGCGACGCCTTCGAAAATCATGCCGCTACCAGGCGCCAATGTCCGCAAACTGGACAGCAAGGAAGCGGCGATGCTGGCAAACTTCATCGCATCGAAGAACCAGGGCAAGGACGGCAAGCTGCTGGTGGAGCCGATACAAAACGGAACCGGCCGATAAGGCGGCCGCTAGCGGGGAATCTGCAATCCTGCCGGCAACACCCTGTTAAGTCTTGCTTATTCCGGGCCGGCAGCACTTTCATCCACCTGTCATTTTTTCCACAAAAAAGCGAAATTGCCGCTTGCAGGAATGAAATCACCCCGCTATAAGCGCGCCACACAACAGCTGTACGCGCCCTTCGTCTATCGGTTAGGACGACAGATTTTCATTCTGTAAAGAGGGGTTCGACTCCCCTAGGGCGTGCCACTGTTGTTCTTCCTCCCCATCGTGAATTCATTAAGCTTCCGCTTGCGGACGCCATGCACCATTCCTATCTGTGCGGTGTGGCTTGCGCCCTTCGTCTATCGGTTAGGACGACAGATTCTCATTCTGTAAAGAGGGGTTCGACTCCCCTAGGGCGTACCAAATCATGGTGTTGCTGGGTTTTCCACAATTGCCTCGAAAAATCTGCGCCTAGTCATGGATTTTTCTGGGATTTTTCTCGATTTTCCGCTTGCGGGAACAAAAGGTGCTGACTATAAGGGCGCCACAGCACGCGCCCTTCGTCTATCGGTTAGGACGACAGATTTTCATTCTGTAAAGAGGGGTTCGACTCCCCTAGGGCGTGCCACTGTTCTCCCTCGAAATCTTTGAATTCGCGTCGTTATTTTCGCTCGACCGTCAAAACCATTGGCATCGCCCAGGTGGCGCTCGATAGCCGCCATCTCAAAAGGCTGACCTCGCTGCCATAGACCTGCGCTTCCCAGAGCGCATAAAGTTTCCTCTGAAATCCCGGTAGCCGGACGCTTTGGCAAGCAATCGGTCCACCGTCGAAATTGAGGGCCATTTTCAAATCCAGAGGGGACCTTTTCAGAAACTCTGCCAGCGGGCCGAGTGGAAAGAAAGCGTCCTTCGTCGTGCCAACGATAATGCGGCCCGCGCCATCCTTGCCGACAAAGGTGCGATTTGCGAGCCAGCGGCTCTTTGTCGTGACGTGGGTCTGTCCATCCGCGCCGATCAACAGAGGATAGGAAACCATGGCATTGGCCGCACCTGCGAGCGCTGTTTGCCAATCCTGATGCGATAGATCCTTGATATCCGCGAAACCCTCGCCGGCGACAAAGGCGCCTGCCTTCGCATCATAGATCGCCGGTCCGGCAGCGGTACCCTCGCTTATGATCGGCGTGTCAGGCCTGCCCTTTAAATCGTAATAGCTGCCATTGACGATGAGGACTGCGTTTGGCAACGCTCGCTCCCATTCATCGATCCCTTTGTCACCGCTCGGCGCATTTCTTGCCACAAAGCGGTAAAGTGTCGGATCAATACGGTTCAGCAGGATACGGTCGACCTCGCGGCCATCGACCTTGACAGGCAGCTCGGCAACTTCAAAACCTTTCTCGGGCTCCTGCCAAACCAGTTGTCCCGCTTGCGCGGCCGGCTGTGGATCGCTTAAGGCCAGTCGCATAGACGGCGACAAGCGCGGATCGTCAGCCTTGATCGAAATCCAATAGGTGCCGCCACGCCGGAGCAACGTGTTGAACCCGTAAGCTCCGTTGCGCTCCCATAGCCAACCGGCTGCGCCTGCCATCACCACAAAAATCAGGATGAAAATAGCAATAGAAAACTTAACTCTAAAAGACATCGATACCATCCAAAGTCGCCAGCAACAGCGCTTCACAATCTGACCAATATCTCTTGAGAAATGGCAATAAATAGACGCACCTGCCGGATGCCATGAATTGATAAATTCATTGCTACCGCTGGTGCTTAGCGCCCATGTGATCGGTGGAATGATTAGGGCGCTTTGGCCGCATCCATGACGCGCAGCTGCACGCGACGGCTTCCCTGCCAGTGATCGGCGCCGAGCGTGCCCGCTACATGGAGCTGCGCGCCGCGGGAGGACATCAGCAATTCACCCAGGGGCGTTTCGGCGGCGCGGAAGGCTATGCCATCGACCCGGCCGCCATCCTGCGCTTCCAGTGTCACCTTGATATGTGACTGGCCGACGAGACGGGAATCGCGCAGCCGGTGGCTCGGCAGGGCGAAGATGGGCTGTGGATGACCTGAGCCGTAAGGGCCGGCCGTTTCGAGGCGGTCTATCAGTTCCACGGTCGCGCCGCTTGCGCCGAGTGCACCGTCGATCTTCAATGTCTCGTTGGCCACGAGGCCGGCAACCTGCTTTTCCGCCTTCTCGGTGAAGAAGGCGCGCAATTTTCCGAGATTGCTCCGCTCCACCGTCAGGCCGGCGGCCATCGCGTGACCGCCGCCCTTGACCAGCAAACCGGCATCGACGGCGGCGCGGACCATGCGGCCCATGTCGAAGCCGTTGATCGAGCGGCCGGAGCCGGTACCCTTGCCCGACGAATCAAAGGCAATTGCAAAGGCAGGGCGGCGAAACTTGTCTTTGAGGCGCGAGGCGATTAGGCCGACGATGCCGGGATGCCAGTTCTCCCGCGCCGTGATGATGACCGAGGCGCCGTCGCCATTGCCATATTCCGCCAGCGCTTCACCCTCGGCCTCCTGCAGCATGGCGGCCTCCATGAGCTGGCGGTCACGGTTGAGCTCATCGAGCTTCGCAGCAATCGTCTCGGCTTCACTGGTATCGTCGAGGGTCAGCAGGCGCGCGCCGAGTGCTGCATCGCCGATGCGGCCGCCGGCATTGATGCGCGGGCCGATCAGGAAACCGAAATGATAGGGCGTCACCGGGCCGCCAAGCCCTGCCTTGCGAAACAGAGCGGCAAGTCCGGGATTGCCCTGGTGACGGGCGGCAATCAGGCCTTTGACGACATAGGCGCGATTGAGACCCTTGAGCGGCACGACATCGCAGACGGTCGCGAGCGCGACGATATCGAGCCAGGCCAGAAGATCCAGCGAGCGCACACGAGCGTCACCGACTTCACGCAATTGCTTCAGGGCAGCAACGAGAACGAGGAAGACGACGCCGGCAGCGCAGAGATGCCCCTGCCCTGAGAGATCGTCCTCACGGTTCGGATTGACCAACGCGTGGCATGGCGGCAGCTCGTGCGCCACCTGGTGATGATCGATGACGACGACGTCGATATTACGCGCTCTTGCCGCATCCAGCGCCTCGAAGCTGGTGGAGCCGCAATCGACCGTCACGATCAGTGTCGCGCCATTGTCGATGAGCTGGTTGATGGCATTGGGATTGGGGCCGTAGCCTTCGAAGATACGATCGGGGATATAGATGCTGGCTGGAACGCCGAAATGGGTCAGGAAGCGATGGAGCAACGCCGACGAGGAGGCGCCATCGACATCGTAGTCGCCGAAGATCGCAACGGTTTCGCCTGTTTTGATCGCACGCAGAAGGCGCTGTGCCGCCTTTTCGCAGTCAGTCAGCAGATAGGGATCGGGCATCAGGCTGCGGATCGTCGGATCGAGGAAGGCCATGGCCTCATCGATGCCGACACCACGACCGGCAAGCACGCGGGCGATCAGCTCCGGCAGACCATGCACCTGCGCGATGGCGAGTGCCCTGTTCTGTCCGGCCTGGTCGAGCCGGGAGACCCAGCGATTGCCGGATACCGAGCGCTCCACGCCCAGAAAGGCTCGCTGAACTGGATCGACCGGTTGCTCCACCATCTCTCCCAAAATTTGAGGATGGCGGCGTCCTTTGAAGCGCCGCCGTCGTCAGCCTATTCCTTCGGCCGCTCGATGCGAATGACCTGCGGCTCGCCGACGAGGTAGCCTTCGGTCTTTATGGCAGCGACAGCCTTGCGCACCGAATCCTCGGTGGTCGCGTGGGTCACGAGAATGATCGTCTGATGCGCCGAGGGCGACAGGTGCTGTGTCGAGCGCTGGACGATCGATTCGAGCGAGATGTGGTTCTCCGCCATGCGGGTCGCAACGCTTGCGAAGACGCCGGTGCGGTCGAGAACGGTCAGGCGGATGAAATAGCCGCCTTCGTGGCTCTGCATCTGCGCCTTGCGATAAGGCTCCAGCGACTTGGCAGGGTGGCCAAGCACCGGCACGCGCTGTGCGCCCGGCTGGCTCTTGGCGATATCAGCGATGTCGCCGAGTACGGAGGACGCTGTGGCGTTGCCTCCGGCGCCGGGGCCTACCATCAGCAGTTCCCCGAGAATGTCCGATTCGATCGCCACGGCATTGGTGACGCCATCGACCTGGGCGATGACCGAATCGAGCGGTACCATGGTCGGATGCACGCGTTGTTCGATCCCGCTTTCGGTGCGCTGGGCAACGCCGAGCAGCTTGATGCGATAGCCGAGATCGGCGGCAGCACGGATATCCTCGATGGAGACGTTGGTGATGCCTTCGAGATAGATGTCGTCGGCTGCGATGCGGTTGCCGAAGGCAAGCGTCGTCAGGATGGCTAGCTTGTGCGCCGTGTCATTGCCCTCAATGTCGAAGGCCGGATCGGCTTCGGCATAGCCGAGGCGCTGCGCCTCCTTCAGGCAATCGGCAAAGGACAGGCCTTCCTTCTCCATCCGGGTCAGGATGTAGTTGCAGGTGCCGTTCATGATGCCGTAGACGCGCGAAATCGTGTTGCCCGTCAAGGATTCGCGCAGGGCCTTGATGACCGGAATCCCGCCGGCGACCGCCGCTTCGAAATTGAGCAGAGCGCCCTTCTCTTCCGCGATCTGCGCGAGCTCGACACCATGATAGGCAAGAAGCGCCTTGTTGGCGGTAACGACATGCAGGCCACGGGCAAGAGCGGCGCGCACGGCAGCGTTGGCAGCGCCCTCGGAGCCGCCGATCAACTCGACGAAAACATCGATATCGGCCTTCTGAGCCAGATCGACCGGACCGCCGAACCATTCGACATCCGTGAGGTCGATGCCGCGATCCTTGGTGCGATCACGCGCGGTGACGGCGACGATCTTGATGGGACGGCCGCAGGTGACGGCAAGCTCGTTGGCGCGGCTCTGGATGATGCGGACGAGCGAGGCACCAACGGTGCCCAAGCCCGCAATGCCGATTTTGAGGGCATCTGCCATGAAAAATTCCTGATCAGTATCTTGGGACGGCAGCCGCGGGAACGGCTGCCGCGCGATATCAACGATGTGCGTTCAGCGAAATCACATTATGCATTGTTTCATCGGCGGTGGAGAGGAAGCGCTTCAGATTGCGCGCTGCCTGCCGGATGCGATGCTCATTCTCGACAAGCGCGATGCGGACATAATCGTCGCCCTGCTCGCCGAAGCCGATGCCAGGCGCAACCGCGATGTCGGCCTTCTCGACGAGGAGCTTGGAAAACTCCAGCGAGCCGAGATGACGGAACTTCTCCGGGATCTTCGCCCAGGCGAACATAGTCGCTGCCGGCGGCGGCACTTCGAAGCCGGCCTTGCCGAAGCTGTCGACCAGAACGTCGCGGCGACGCTTGTAGATGCTGCGCACTTCGGCGATGTCGGAACCGTCGCCGTTGAGTGCATGGGTCGCGGCCACCTGGATCGGCGTGAAGGCGCCGTAATCGAGGTAAGACTTCACCCGCGTCAATGCAGCAATCAGCCGCTCGTTGCCGACGGCAAATCCCATGCGCCAGCCGGGCATGGAGAAGGTCTTCGACATCGAGGTGAACTCGACCGTCACGTCCATGGCGCCAGGAACTTCCAGCACCGACGGCGGCGGAGCGTCATCGAAGTAGATCTCCGAATAGGCGAGATCCGACAGCACGATGATGTCGTGCTTCTTGGCGAAGGCGATGACTTCCTTGTAGAAATCCAGCGTCGCCACATAGGCCGTCGGGTTCGACGGGTAATTGAGGATCAAGGCCAGCGGCTTCGGGATCGAATGACGCACGGCCCGCTCCAGCGGAGGGAAGAAGCTATCGTCCGGCTCGACCGACATCGAACGGATGACGCCGCCTGCCATCAGGAAGCCGAAGGCGTGGATCGGATAGGTCGGGTTCGGGCAGAGAATGACATCGCCCGGCGCCGTGATCGCCTGCGCCATGTTGGCGAAGCCTTCCTTGGAGCCCAGCGTGGCGACCACCTGCGTATCCGGATTGAGCTTGACGCCGAAACGACGAGCGTAATAGGCGGCCTGCGCCCGGCGCAGGCCAGGAATTCCCTTGGATGAGGAATAGCGATGCGTGCGCGGGTCCTGGACCACTTCGCACAGCTTGTCGACGATCGCCTTCGGGGTAGGAAGGTCGGGATTGCCCATGCCGAGGTCGATAATGTCCGCCCCGCCCGCTCGCGCGCTTGCTTTCAAACGGTTGACCTGTTCGAAAACGTAGGGCGGCAAACGCCGGACTTTATGAAACTCTTCCATTTATTTCCCCAGGGACAGCGGCCCTCACAACCGCGATGAAGTTCGTCGATCTTCCGGTGAGCCGCGATACGAACTTGGAATCGCGGCGCCGCAACTAGCTGACTCGAAAGATAAGGTGAATCTTGGGCGGTTGCGCAGGCAAACTGCACTTAACCGATAAAGACACATCCAAATTCGGCCTATCCGAACGCTTTGCGTCGAAATTGCCTGAAACGCAAGGTTAATTCTGCGTCTGGCTCGGCTGAGCGCTGCTCTCTTTCTGAATTTCCTGCAACGTATCCTGGCCGTGTTCGGCGGCGAGCTTGCGCATGTCGGCGACGCGCTTCTGGTACTCGGCTTCCGAGATGGTGCCGGCCTTGCGCTGCGATCCGAGCGCGGTCAGCTGCTTGACCAGATCTCCAGCCTGCTGATCGTTGATCTGAACGTTCGCGGCTGTCGGTGGCGCGTTGAAAGACGGGTAGCCGTCCTTGTAGTATTGCTGCGTGTTACTGAGATCGACCTGACTGCCTTTGGCAGGTTTGACGATGACAGCAGCCGGCGGCTGCTTGCGCTTGGCAAAGGCCGCTTTTTCCTCAGGAGTCGAGCAGCCCGCGAGCGTCAATGCGAGAATTCCGCACATCGCACCGCAGAGTACGGAATACCGGTTCAGTCTTGCCACCATGCCGCCGCCCATAATTGTCTTCCTGCGCTATTCCTTGCTGTGGGTTGCGACTGTTAAATTTGTCGCAGCAGCAAAGCAAGAGCAGGGTTGCGTTTCATTCGACTTGTATTCCTTTTCCCGCAAGATGTACAAATGGAAAACAAGAGACAATTGCCGCCGGGAGGATGATGCGTGACCGACAGCAAGCGGGACAACAATGAAGGAAATGGCGGCTTTGCCGGCTTCGACCCGAAGTCAGTCGAGCCTTACATCGTCAGGGATCCCGAAGCGATGGCCGTCAACTTCGCCCGTGCGCTGGAAAATCTCGGCAAGGCGGCATCCGAGTGGCTGGCGCCACGCGAACGCGGCGAGAAGGTTGACACCGTCGCCGATCCGATCACCGATATGGTCAAAACGCTGTCCAAAGTCGGCGAATACTGGCTTTCCGACCCGCGCCGGACGCTGGAGGCGCAAACCTATCTGCTGTCTGGTTATTTTGGCCTATGGACGAAAACGCTGCAGCGCCTCAACGGCGATTCGTCTGCCGAGACCGAGGCCGAACCGGTCAAGGACAAGCGCTTCGCGGATGAGGACTGGCAGAAGAACCCCTTCTTCGACTTTCTGAAGCAGACCTATCTTCTGACCGCCGGCTGGGCGGAAAAGCTCGTTGGCGACGCTGAGGGCCTGGACGACCATACGCGCCACAAGGCCGCTTTCTATACGAAGCAGATCACGGCCGCTTTTTCGCCGAGCAATTTCATTGCGACGAATCCGCAGCTCTATCGCGAAACGGTCGCCTCCAACGCGGAGAACCTGGTGCGCGGCATGAAGATGCTTGCCGAAGACATCAATCTGGGCCGCGGCGAATTGCGGTTGCGGCAGACCGACATGACGAAATTTGCCGTCGGTCGCGATATGGCGCTGACGCCCGGCAAGGTGATCGCACAAAGCGATGTCTGCCAGATCATCCAATATGAGCCGGCGACAGAGAAGGTGCTGAAGCGGCCGCTGCTCATCTGCCCGCCCTGGATCAACAAATTCTACATTCTCGATCTCAACCCGCAGAAATCATTCATCAAATGGTGCGTGGAACAGGGACACACAGTCTTCGTCATTTCCTGGGTGAACCCCGATCAACGCCACGCGCTGAAGGACTGGACCTCCTATGCGCGCGAAGGCATCGATTTCGCGCTGGAAGCCGTCGAAAAGGCGACCGGCGAACAAGAGGTCAATGCTGTCGGTTATTGCGTCGGCGGTACGCTGCTCGCGGCAACGCTCGCCCTCCACGCCAAGGAAAAGAACAAGCGCATCCGCACCGTGACCTTCCTGACGACGCAGGTCGACTTCACCTTTGCCGGCGATCTCAAGGTTTTCGTCGACGAGGAACAGATCGCGTCGCTCGAGCAGCAGATGAATGTCGTCGGCTATCTTGAGGGATCGAAGATGGCCGCGGCCTTCAATATGCTTCGCGCCTCCGAATTGATCTGGCCATACTTCGTCAACAGCTACCTGAAGGGTCAGGAACCCCTGCCCTTCGATCTTCTGTTCTGGAATGCCGATTCGACGCGTATGGCGGCGGCCAACCACTCCTTCTATCTGCGCAATTGCTACCTCAACAATACGCTGAGCCAGGGCAAGATGGTCCTCGACGGCAAAACATTGTCGCTGAAGGATGTACGCATCCCCGTTTATAATCTGGCGACGCGGGAAGATCATATCGCCCCTGCGAAGTCCGTTTTCGTCGGCAGCCAGTATTTTGGCGGGCCGGTGGAATTTGTGCTCACGGGGTCCGGCCATATCGCCGGCGTCGTCAACCCGCCGGACAAGCGCAAATACCAGTTCTGGACCGGTGGCCCGGTGAAGGGCGACTACGAGCATTGGCTGGAGGACGCGAAGGAGACGCCCGGCTCCTGGTGGACGCATTGGCATGCATGGATCCTGTCCCAGGACCATCGCATGGCGCCTGCGCGCCAGCCCGGCGGCCAGGCTCTCAACGCCCTTGAAGAGGCGCCCGGCAGCTTCGTGCTGGAACGGGCCTAGGCGATCAATTCATTCATGCTCTTCAATCCGCCTCTCGTCCCTGCCCGGCTGATCGCGCGATACAAGCGCTTCCTTTTCGATGCCGAACTGGAAGACGGGACGCTTATCACAGGCTCCTGCCCGAATACCGGCTCCATGCTGGGGCTGACGGCGCCCGGCTCCCGCATCTGGCTCTCAGAGCATGAGGGCACCAAGCGGAAGTATCGCCATGTCTTCGAGCTGATCGAGGCCGACGGCACGACGGTTGGCGTCAATACCGGCATGCCGAACCGCATCGCGGCGGAAGCCATCGCGCTCGGCCAGGTCTCCGATCTCGGCGACTACACCACGGTCAAGCGCGAGCAGAATTACGGCCGCAACTCCCGCATCGACCTGCTCTTGACCGACCCGTTGAAGACAACCACCTATGTCGAGGTCAAGAACGTCCACTTCATGCGACAGCCACATCTGGCGGAATTTCCCGATACGGCGACGGCGCGCGGCGCCAAGCATCTGGAAGAGCTTGGTGACATGGTGCAGGCAGGCTTTCGCGCCCTGATGCTGTTCGTGATCCAGCGGGATGATTGCCATCGCTTTCGGATCTGCGGCGATCTCGATCCCATTTACCTCAAGGCCTTCGAGCGGGCGTTGGGGCGCGGCGTCGAAGTATATGCTCTGAAATGCAGGGTTTCACCGACGGAAATCACCCCTGCCGGGTTGATCCCGATAGACGAACCCGGCATAGCTGCATTAGATACCAGTATAGAGATTTCGGCTGAAGGCTAACCATGGTGAACTACATCGAAGCGGCAACCGCGCCGGCGAAGAATACGGGCGCTATCCGCCTCTACGGGCAGGATGCGTTTGCCGGCATGCGCAAGGCGTGCCAGCTAACCGCCCGCTGCCTCGATGAACTCGCCGCCATCGTCGAGCCGGGCGTCGCGACCGACGTCATCGATCGCTTCGTTTTCGAATTCGGCATGGATCACGGTGCCTTTCCGGCGACGCTGAATTATCGCGGCTATATGAAATCCTCCTGTACCTCGATCAACCATGTCGTCTGCCACGGCATTCCCAACGAAAAGCCGCTGCGCGACGGAGACGTCGTCAACATCGACGTGACCTATGTGCTCGACGGATGGCATGGCGATTCCAGCCGCATGTATCCTGTCGGCGAAATCAAGCGCTCGGCGGAACGGCTTCTGGAAGTCACCTATGAATCCCTGATGCGCGGCATCGCCGCCGTGCGCCCGGGCGCCCGCACCGGCGCCATCGGCGAGGCGATCCAGACCTATGCCGAGGCAGAGCGCTGCTCCGTCGTTCGCGACTTCTGCGGCCATGGCGTCGGCAGCCTCTTCCACGACTCGCCGAATATCCTGCATTACGGCCGCGCCAGCGACGGACCGGAATTGCGCGAGGGCATGATCTTTACCATTGAGCCCATGATCAATCTCGGCAAGCCACATGTGAAGGTGCTCGGCGACGGCTGGACTGCCGTGACGCGAGATCGCTCGCTCTCGGCTCAATACGAGCACACCGTCGGGGTTACTGCCACGGGCTGCGAGATCTTTACCCTATCGCCCGGCGGTCTCGATCGCCCCGGCCTGCCGCCGCTGCAGGGATAACTGATGGCGAAACGCCCCGCTCGCTCTTCCGGACATGGTGACATGCCCCTTGACGGCGGCGGGACGGCGGAGGCGTTGGAAGAAGCCCAGCTTTTCGATGAGCGGATGTTTTTTCCTGCGCAATCCGCGAAATCGCCACCCGCTGCCGCCAAATCGGCTCCTGCCAAAGTGGAAGCCGATTACCATGGCCATCGCGAGCGGCTACGCAACCGCTATCGCGACGGTGGCGACACGGCGCTCGCCGACTATGAAATTCTCGAATTGCTGCTGTTCAGGCTCATTCCGCGCCGCGACACGAAACCGATCGCCAAGGCCCTGCTCGCCCGCTTCGGAACGCTCGGCGGCGTCTTCGGTGCGCCGGTGGGCCTGCTGACGGAGATCAGCGGCGTCGGCGATGCAGTCGCGCTTGATCTGAAGCTTGTCGCAAGCGTGGCGCAGCGCATGCTGAAGAGCGAACTGACGGGTAAACCGGTTCTATCTTCCTGGAAGGCGCTGATCGATTATTGTCACACGGCTATGGCGCACGAGGCGCGCGAGCAATTCCGGCTACTGTTCCTCGATAAGCGCAACGCCTTGATTGCCGACGAAATCCAGGGCCTTGGCACCGTCGACCACACGCCCGTTTATCCGCGCGAGGTGGTCAAGCGCGCACTGGAACTCTCTTCCACAGCGGTGATTCTCGTCCACAATCATCCGTCAGGAGATCCGACGCCGTCGCGCGCCGATATCGAGATGACCAAGACGATCATCGATACGGCCAAGCCCTTGGGTATTACCGTTCACGATCATATTATCATCGGCAAGAACGGCCATGTCAGCTTCAGAGCATTGCGGCTGATCTGAAATCGCTTCAATTACGCTAAAGTAAAATATTAGTGATTTTTAATATAATGTTAAATTCTCTATATTTTTATATTCATACGCTTTGTAGGCCTACGTAAAATCTTGCGATCTTGCCCTCTTGATCCCTGTTTCCATTTTTCAGTTCAGCATCATGATGACCTGTCAAAAGGATCGCCGCACCCAAAACGGCAAGTCTGTTGGCATATGGTGTTGTTTTAATTTGACCTATTCGCTTGAGCGCTATGCCAGCCCGGAGATCGCATGCAGAAGATATCGCCGACACTTGCTCGTTACCTCCGCCGCATCGGTGGCGGGGCAATTGTCGCTTTGGTGGCATTTACGGCAGTCGCGGGCGGCTTCTATGCCCATATGCTTTGGACAACGAATTTCCATCCGGTCATCGCCGGTGAGCTCTATCGTTCCTCTCAGCCATCGGCAGCGACTATCGCGGATTTCCAGAAGCAATATGGCATCAAGACCATCATCAATCTGCGTGGCAACAATAGCGGCCGTCATTGGTACGATAAGGAAGTCGCCGAAGCGAAGCAGCTCGACATCAATCATATCGATTTCCGCATGTCCTCGAACAAGGAATTGACGGAGGCGCAGGCGGCGCAGTTGGTCGAGATCATGCGTGATGCGCCAAAACCGATCCTCATTCATTGCCAGGCCGGAGCTGACCGCACCGGGCTTGCATCCGCGCTTTATCTGGCCGCCATCGCCAAGACCAGTCAGGCGATTGCAGGCAACCAGATGTCGATCGTCTATGGACACGTCTCTCTTCCTTTTATGCGTGCCTATGCCATGGATCGGACTTTCGAAAAGCTCCAACCCTGGCTCAACCCGCCGGCCTCCTGAGGAACGGCGTTTCCTGTTAGATAATCTGTAACATTGAGCAGCTACCGGTTGACGGACAGCATGTTGCGTTGCGACATTGATTCCCTATCCAATCATCCGAGGCTTCCCGATGGACCAATTCGATCTTCTAGTCGTGGGCAGTGGCCCTGCCGGCCGCAGAGGTGCCATTCAGGCTGCCAAGCTCGGCAAGAAGGTGCTCGTCATCGAGCAGGGCAAGCGCGTCGGCGGCGTTTCGGTCCATACCGGCACTATCCCCTCCAAGACGCTGCGTGAAACCGCGCTGAACCTGTCAGGCTGGCGCGAACGCGGCTTCTATGGGCGTGCCTATCGCGTCAAGCAGGAAATCAGCGCAGAGGATCTGCGCCGCCGCCTGCTGATCACCCTAGATCATGAAGTCGAAGTGCTGGAACACCAGTTCGCGCGCAATCGCGTTCAGCATATGCGCGGCAAGGCAAGCTTCGTCGATCCCCAGACCATGCAGGTCGTTAAGGATGACGGCGAGGTTGTCACCGTTTCCGCCGCCAGCATCCTGCTCGCGGTCGGCACCAAGCCGTTCCGTCCCGATTACATGCCCTTCGATGGCAAGACGGTTCTCGATAGCGACGAGCTGTTGGAAATTGAGGAGCTGCCGCGCTCGATGGTCGTGATCGGCGCCGGCGTCATCGGCATCGAATACGCTACAATCTTCAGTGCGCTCGACACGCAGGTGACGCTGATTGATCCGAAGTCGACCATGCTCGACTTCATCGACAAGGAGATTGTCGAGGATTTCACCTATCAGCTGCGCGATCGCAACATGAAGCTGTTCCTCGGCCAGAAGGCTGACAAGGTTACCCATCAGAACGGCAAGGTCGAACTGACACTCGACAATGGCCGCCGCCTCACCACCGATATGGTGCTGTTTGCCGCCGGCCGCATGGGCGCGACCGATACGCTCAATCTCCCCGCCGCCGGCCTCGAGGCCGATGCGCGCGGCCGTCTGAGCGTCAATCCGGAAACCTTCGCCACCAAGGTTCCGCATATCTTTGCCGCAGGCGACGTCGTCGGCTTCCCGAGCCTTGCCTCCACCTCAATGGAACAGGGCCGTATCGCCGCGCGTGTCGCTGTCGGTGCGATCGCCAAGGAGCCGCCGAAATACTTCCCCTACGGCATCTACGCCGTGCCTGAGATCTCCACCTGTGGCCTGACCGAGGAAGAGGTCAAGGAACGACACATCGCCTATGAATGCGGCATCGCCCGTTTCCGCGAGACCTCGCGCGGCCACATCATGGGCCTCGATACCGGCCTTCTGAAGATGATCTTCTCGCTGAAGACACGCCGCCTGCTCGGCGTCCACATCGTCGGCGAAGGCGCGACCGAACTCGTCCACATCGGCCAGGCGGTGCTGAACCTCAAGGGCACCGTCGAATATTTCGTCGAGAACACCTTCAACTATCCGACGCTCGCTGAAGCCTACAAGATCGCTGGTCTGGATGCCTGGAACCGCATGGGCGATATCAAGTCGGAGATTTGAGCCGCTACCAACTGACGTCAGGCGACCGTGGCAGATCCCGTGCAACAGCTTCGATCAGGGGGAGAACCTCGTCGAGAGTATCTATGCCGTATTTCGGGAATGGCAGTGTGTCTGGCCAGATCGCACCGTCACCATAGAATACGCCTGTCATCCCAGATGCTTCTGCACCCAGGACATCCGCCTCCGGATTATCGCCTATGAAGATGCACTGTGCCGGCGCCACGCCCAGCCGTTCGGCGGCGAGTCGAAAAATTCGCGGGTCCGGCTTCCGCAGCCCGACATCCTCCGAAATGACAACGAGGTCGACGGCGTCTTTGAGCCCGGTGATCTCAATTTTTGCGGATTGAACTTTGGTATGACCGTTGCTGATGATGGCCGTCTTCAAACCACGCGCCCGCAACGCTACCAGCGTTTCGAGAGCGCCAATCGATAGCCTGGCGAAATGCGGATAATGCGTTTGAAAATCGGAAAGCAGGCGAGCTCCGCAATGACTGTCCACATCCAGAGCTGCTGCCAAGCTCGGGTAGAGTTTTTGCTTGTCGACCAGGCCTTCCTTCTCCAATGTAAAGAAAGTTGCCTCGAACGCCCGCAATGGCACGCCCTGCAGTTGATCCCCGAACCGCTTGAATTGATCCGGCAGAAACGCCCTCAGCGCCGCTCTCCGATCGATGAGGGTTTCATCAAGGTCAAACATCACCGCTTCAATCACGTCCTGCATCCTGGGTTATCGCACCGAGCTGCTTTTCCAGTTGGAGCGTATGACGGAGGTGAAAAATGTCCATCGCAATCGACGGCGGCTCGTGCAGATGTCCGGAATCGCGTGACCTATTCACCACTCGCCCTCGTGGTTCGGGGCTCTGGCCTAACCGCCCTACACACCTCACTATAAGAGCTAAGCTTCTGGGCAAGACGCACATCGACTAGGCTTCGTTCCACGCGATGAACCGTCCCCACCCTGAGAAGCGGAGGGCCTGAATTTGTCCAAGCGGCTGGCGCCTCGAAGAGCAAGACGGCCTTTCGTCACTGCAACAAAAAGCCCCGCCGCGAGCGGCAGGGCTTCATTTCAATCAGAAAGAAAAACCGATTATTCGGCGCTGTCTTCAGCAGCCTTCTTCTTCGGAGCAGCCTTCTTCTTCGGAGCGGCTTCTTCGCCGTCGGCGGCAGCTTCGGTCGCGTCAGCCTTGGCAGCGGCCTTCTTCTTCGGAGCAGCCTTCTTGGCAGCCGGCTTGTCTTCGGCTTCGTCGTCGGCCAGCAGCGCTTCCTTGGAAACGGTCTTGTCCGTGACGTCGACTTCGGTCAGCAGGTGATCGATGACCTTCTCTTCGAAGATCGGCGCGCGCAGGTTGGCCGAAGCGCCAGGCGTGTTGCGGAAGAATTCCAGGATTTCCTTTTCCTGGCCCGGGAACTGCTGGAGCTGCGAGTAAAGCGCACGCTGCAGTTCGTCTTCGCTGACTTCGACGCCGGCCTTCTCGCCGATTTCGGAGAGAACGAGGCCGAGGCGAACGCGGCGCTCGGCAAGCTTGCGGTACTCTTCGCGAGCCTTTTCTTCCGTGGTGTCTTCGTCTTCGAAGGTCTTGCCCGATTCAGCAAGATCCGTCTGGATCTGGCGCCAGATGCTGGCGAATTCGGCTTCGACGAGCTTCTGCGGGGTGTCGAACTGGTACATTTCGTCGAGCTGGTCGAGGATCTGACGCTTGACCTTCTGGCGCGTAACCGAGCCGTACTGGCTTTCGATCTGGCCGCGGACGATTTCCTTCAGGCGATCAGCCGATTCGAGGCCGAGCTTGGTGGCGAGTTCGTCGTTGATCTCGATTTCGCCGGCAGCTGCGACTTCCTTGACGTTGATGTCGAAGGTGGCTTCCTTGCCTGCGAGGTTCTTGGCCGGATAGTCGGTCGGGAAGGTTACGGTGATGACCTTCTCATCGCCAGCTTTGAGGCCGACGAGCTGTTCTTCGAAGCCCGGGATGAAGCGGTTGGAGCCGAGAACGAGCTGTGCGTCTTCGTCCTTGCCGCCGTCGAAGGCTTCGCCGTCGACCTTGCCGAGGTAATCGATGGTGACGCGGTCGCCGTCAGCGGCCTTGCCCTTCTTGGTTTCGTAGGTGCGGGCGCTTTCGGCGATCTTGAGGATCTGCTCGGTGACTTCGTCTTCGGCAATCTCAGCAACTTCGCGCGTGATCTTGATGCCCTTGACGGACTTCAGTTCGATCGCCGGGATAACTTCGTAGGAAAGCGTGAATTCGAAATCGGCTTCGGCAGCGAGGATCTTTTCTGCCTCGTCCTTGTCCTCGGTCATGGCGATTTCCGGCTGGGTTGCCGACTTTTCGCCGCGCTCGGTCAGGATTGCCGGCGGCTGGTCGCGAACGATCTCGTTGACGAGGTCGGCCATGATGGACTTGCCATAGACCTTCTTCAGATGCGCAACCGGTACCTTGCCCGGACGGAAACCGTTGATGCGGACCTTGTCCTTGACCTCGGCCAGGCGTTCGTTCATGCGAACTTCCATGTCCTTGGCGGGGATGACCACCTTGATTTCGCGCTTCAGCCCTTCAGCGAGCGTTTCGATAACCTGCATTGTCCTACCTTCATTCATGGCGGCCGTGCCCAGACAGCCGTTCGTTTCGATGAGCACGACGCCGGAAAATCCCGAGCGTGGCTTGGATGCAATTCCCTGTCACTTTGCCAAGAGCGCCGCGCCTTCGAATGAACGCGCAAGAGGCAGCCCTATCTCGTTACGAGTCGAAGCATCTGATCCACTCCCTATCCGAAAGCGGGATGCCTAGGCAAAATGGCGCGTCCTGCGGCATGTAGGAAGACAAGCTTGTTCAGCCTCCCCCGTCCATAAGACGTCTTGGTGCGGGTAGAGAGACTTGAACTCCCACGCCTTGCGGCACCAGAACCTAAATCTGGCGTGTCTACCAATTTCACCATACCCGCGTTCCCAAAACCGCATGGCGATGCCTGCCCATGGGGCCTTCCGGAGCGCGGCGTCTCTATATCACCCGTTTCAAACCACGCAAAGGAAAAATGACGGTTCCACGACCATGGGCAAGCTTATCCGGTTTTGGCGGGCAAACATCGTCAATAAAGCGGCTCCTCGTATACCGGTTTGCCGTCAAGAAGCAGCGCCCTGATGTGGGCAGCACCATCGGAAGAGATGCGGGCCGCAATGGCGACACGGCTCTCATTGCGCGCGCTCTCGATGTCGTGCCCCTGACCTTCGGGCACATAATAGCGCTCAATGCCATAGTCGACCGAGATCAATGACTGCGACGCATCGGTCTGCTCCGCATAAAAGAAATAATCGACGGGCAGGCTTTTGAGCACGACCGTGTCGGGCTTGGGATCGAGCGCTCCAAAGGATGATTCGACAATACCCCAGTAGCCGTCATCCTGTTTCTTCAGGCGAACGGACAGGATCTGGGCGGTCAGACTTTGCTTCGGCGCACCGCCGACCAGTGTCGAGATCGGAACCCGCGAAATGTCGTAGTTCAAGGTCACGTAATCGCCGCGCAGAAGATCGCGCGGATCGACCGGCGCTGTCTTCAGGATAACCTCGACACCGCTTCGCAGGCCCCAGGCCCGCTCGCCGACCATATAGCCGAGCACGGCCGTCTGCAGGACCGCAACGATGATGGCGGCAATCCAGAAGCGATGCGGGCCACTCAGAACAGCATTCTTCTCAGCCAGATCACTCATGCCTGTGCCCCCTGCTCGCGACTGCCGGAAAAGCGCCGTTCCAACCGGATGACCACCCAGGCGGCAAACGCCACCAACAAACCGGCAATCAGGAAGAAGCCCGCCGTACCGATGATCGAGCCGATCGTTTCGCTGGCGAGATAGAGGATCTCGCAGGCGAAGACGAAATAGGCGAGAAAGCGTACCGCACCATTGTCACGACCGCTAAGGGCGATTGCGATGACAGAGCTTGCCAGCGTCGCAACGGCAACAATGATGAGGGCAAGCGCATCTTTCTCCCAAAGATCATTCGTAAAGGTCTCGTTGCTAACTTCGGCGTGGACCAGAAAGAGACCGATCGCGGCGACAAGAAAGGCGTAAAAGGCTGGTGCCGCACCCGCCGTCCGCGCAAGAGGCATCAGTGGCGAGGCCGGGATGCTGACTGCAAGGAAGGCGGCCATTCCGAGGGCGGCGAACAGGATTGCCGCATTCAGGCTCTCGTGCAGGCCGAAAAGCCAGGTCAGCCACCCAACGATGATCAGATAGGCGAAGTGTCTCGCTCTCGGCGCGTCGACATATCTGACGAGCGCAATCAGGACCGCGGCCATCAGAAGCGGCACCCACGGCATGACGCCCTGCCAGCGATCAAAATGAT
This sequence comes from Rhizobium sp. A22-96, assembly GCF_053521805.1. Classification (NCBI taxonomy): domain Bacteria; kingdom Pseudomonadati; phylum Pseudomonadota; class Alphaproteobacteria; order Hyphomicrobiales; family Rhizobiaceae; genus Rhizobium; species Rhizobium sp. A22-96. The sequence continues at coordinate 837,961 of NZ_JBNWDQ010000003.1, read as the reverse complement.
CCCAGAGATAGGCACCGCAAAACGCCCAGGCGAGGAAGCCAGCCAGTGCGACCTGCGCGCTCGAGCGAAAGAGCGCGGCGACAATGCAGGCCGCCGCGAACCACACGATTATCATTCTCAGTTCGTCGCCGGACATGTTGTACATCTGACCGACGAGCGCCATGGCACCGCCGAAGCTCAATGTCCCGAGAATCAGCAAGGCTGCCGCCAATATAGAGCGCCCGGCAGTCAGCAGCTTCGCGGCACCTAGATAGAAGCCCCATATCATGGCAAAGAGAGCGACAAGGCGCCCGAGCCTCGGGATCTCTTCCCAGTTCGCGGAGATGAACAGCAATAGCGCCAAGCCGAGAAGGACAGCCGCCAGGATGGTCAGCACCCTCCCCGCGCTGAAGCTTGTCTGGCGTCCGTCATATTCACGCAGCACAGCCTGTGCCGCCGTCGCATCGACAAGTCCCTTGTCGACCCAGATCTTCAGATCCCGCTCCAGCCTGCCTCTATACATCCCGGCCCCCTACCCATGCGACTCTCCGCATAGAGAAGAATTACCACAAAACGGCAGGCGATCGATCCGAGCTTGCGCGTATGCGCCGCCAGCACCTTCCACACGAATATGTCTCTCGTTAATACAGTATTAAGCGATCATTCAGTATCCTAAGGACCGGTATCGAGATACCCATGCAAGACATGCGCAGACGACATATCTCCCATGAAATTATTGCGCTGCACAAAATCAAAAAGTCATACTATTAATGAGCCAACAAAACACGGCAATGGCGCGCCGGGCCGATGCAAATCGGAGCAAGCCTGAGGATGTAAATCCTGACAGAGAATTCGGAGCTGCACACTCCTCCTCCCAGTGCGCTCCGATGGATTGACGACACTCCTCCTCCCAGTCGTCAATCACCACAAATGACGCCCGCCGCACCTCCTCCCGCGGTGGGCGTTATTTTTTTGCCCGTTTCAATCGTTTATATGCCACTCGATGCACCCTCGTACGCCAGCAAGCGTCGTGCGGGCGCGAAACCTATCGAGCCCAAAGCATGCCGATCAAAAATCTCCGGCAAGGCGCACCTCAGCAATTGGACCTACCCGAAAATAGCAAGGCTGGCGAAAACATGGCCGGATGCAGGCAAACGGGAGAACCGCCCTTGAAAAGCTGAGGTTTGCCGGAGAACGAGCTCTTCGGGGCATTCTTCGTTCAGCCGCGATATGCACATAAAGCAGCCATCTTCTTGGGCAGATCGCCTACAAGGATTGCACTTTACGCATAGGTGACATGAAGCATTCGCGCTTTTTAGTTCTCGCAGCGCAGCATATATAGTGAGGCATCAGATCGACGACGGAACCAATCACTGGGCCGCGAGATCTTCAAATCCTCGAAAGGGACTAAAATGAACCTGACCCGCTCTTTCAACAACTGGCGCAAGTATCGTCAGACCGTCAACGAACTCGGCCGCATGAGCTCGCGTGAACTGCACGACCTCGGTATCGACCGCGCTGACATCCATCGCGTTGCTCGCGAAGCCACCGGCCGCTAATCGCCGGATAGGCTTCGCCCAATAGCGAAAGCCTTCTCAACGCCCGTTGCGGACCACCGCGACGGGCGTTCTTTTTTGTCCATTGTGCAGCTGCAGCATAATGCGACCTAGTCCGAGCTATTCGCGACACGCAAGGCATGTAAATTTTAGGCATTGATGGCTTTTTGGGCGTCATATTGCACAAATGCATAGCAGGCGCCTTTTCTTTGCACTGCACAAAGCACGTTCTCACGCCTATATAGGGTGCAAGCGCTGAGGCGGTAATCGTACCGCTCGCAAACAAGATACTGAGGACAAGATCATGAACCCGCTTCGCATTGCCAAGAACTGGATCAGCTACCGCCGCACTCTGAACGAACTCGGCAACCTCTCCAGCCAGACCCTGTCGGACATCGGCGTTAGCCGCTACGAAATCCGCAACATCGCTGCACGTTCTTTCCGTTAATCGGTATTGAACTGCAGACTGCCTCAAGACGGCGCCTTTCGGCGCCGTTTTTGATTCCAGCGCTATTTTCGGCTCCAGTCATTGCGCAAAGCAATTGGATCGCCGCGCTGCCCGTGATAATGACGCGCGCATGACACAGACCAGCTCTCACTCCCCTATCCACATCATCGGCGGCGGCCTTGCAGGCTCCGAAGCCGCCTGGCAGATCGCCAGCGCCGGCGTGCCCGTCATCCTGCACGAGATGCGTGGCGTGCGCGGCACCGAGGCACACAAGACCGACGATCTCGCCGAGCTGGTGTGCTCCAACTCGTTCCGCTCAGACGACGCCACGAGCAACGCGGTCGGCGTCATCCATGCAGAGATGCGCATGGCCGGTTCGCTGATCATGGCGTGCGCGGATCGACATCAGGTGCCGGCCGGTGGAGCCCTTGCTGTCGATCGCGACGGTTTTTCCGCAGCCGTAACCCAGGCGATCGCGAACCATCCGTTGATCACCGTTGTCCGCGAGGAAATCCAGGGATTGCCGCCCGAAGAATGGGACCAGGCGATCATCGCCACCGGCCCGCTGACCGCGCCCGGTCTTGCCAGCGCCATCCAGGCCGAAACGGGCGCCGATGCGCTTGCCTTTTTCGACGCCATTGCGCCGATCGTCTATCGCGACAGCATCAATATGGACATCTGCTGGTATCAGTCCCGCTACGACAAGGTCGGGCCGGGCGGCACGGGTAAGGACTATATCAACTGCCCGATGGACCAGGCCCAGTACAATGCCTTCCTCGATGCCCTGATTGCCGGTGACGCCGTGGGCTTCAAGGAATGGGAAGGCACGCCCTATTTCGACGGTTGCCTGCCGATCGAAGTCATGGCCGAGCGCGGACGCGAAACGCTGCGCCACGGTCCGATGAAGCCGATGGGCCTCACCAACTCGCATAACCCCACAGTCAAGGCCTATGCCGTGGTGCAGCTGCGCCAGGACAATGCCCTCGGCACGCTCTACAACATGGTCGGCTTCCAGACGAAGTTGAAATATGGCGCACAGGCAGAGATCTTTCGCCTGATTCCCGGCCTTGAGAATGCCGAATTCGCGCGGCTCGGCGGGCTGCATCGCAACACCTACATCAACTCCCCGACGCTGCTCGACCGCTCGCTGATGCTGAAGTCGCGACCGGGCCTGCGATTCGCCGGTCAGATCACCGGCTGCGAAGGCTATGTCGAAAGCGCCAGCATCGGGCTGCTTGCCGGACGCTTTGCCGCTGCGGAACGCAAGGGCGAAACACCATCGCTCCCGCCGGCTACGACGGCGCTCGGCTCATTGCTTAACCACATCACCGGCGGCCATATCGTCTCCGACGAGGAGCCAGGCAAGCGTTCGTTCCAGCCGATGAACATCAATTTCGGGCTTTTCCCGGAGTTGGAGCCGGGGTCGATCGTCAGACCGGAAGGCATCAAGCGCTTTCGCGGCAAGGACAAGACCATCATGAAGCGTCAGCTCATCGCCAAGCGCGCGCTTGGCGATTGCGCTCAATGGCTCGGCCTGCCGGCTCCTGCCCTTGCTGAAAGCGCCTGAGATCTCTCAGGCCTTGGCCGGCGGCATCAGCTGCGCCGGCTTGGCATTGTCGCCAGCCACATAATTGCCGAGCAGCCAAAGAGAGACTTCCGCCGCTTCTGCCGGAGTTGAGAATTCGAACGTTCCATTGTGATGGGGGGCATCGAGAAACTCGACCGCCAGACCACGACCAGTGCCCGAATCCCTGGCATGCGCCCGGCCGGGTTCGATCAGATGGACGCTGAAATGATTTCGCAGGCTGCGCATGAAGCCAGCCTTGTCGTCATGCAGGCGTACAAAGACCGCCTGCCCGTTGGCTGTCGTCTGCAGTTGCCTGATCGCCTCGGTTGGGAAAGCGCGGCCGAACTCGATGATCGCAAGTCCGGTATCGTGCAGACCGTCTTCCTTGTTCTGCGAAGCCATGCGCGTCGCGAAGAAAGCGAAGAAGACGACAATCGCGAAAAGTACGCACCAGACGATAATGCCCACGGCAGCTCCCCCTGAAAAATAAATCAAGTGCCCGCCCATCTCCATAAACGCCGAGACTTGCGCGAGCGTGATGTTATTTTAGATTTTCTTTGTAATAGAGGCCAGCGCCATGCGCATCTGCCGCCGCCATTGCGGCAGCGCCAGTGGATGGTCGAAGAGACCGGCTCCCAATCTCTGCGCTTTTTTCAAGACAGGCTCTGCAAGGGTTACGGGCAAGAAGGCTGGAAATACCGCAGGCGGTATCGTGCCTGCCGCCCTCGCCTTGGCCAGATGCTCACGGCCAAGACCCGCGAACGCCTCGATCGCGGCTGAAATGCGTGCCTTGTCCTCACCGGCTAGGAAACTATCCCGATCAAGGCCTGTTGCTGCGAGAATCTCGAGCGGCAGGTGGAGTTGGCCGCGATGGCGCTGGAGCGGCATCAACAGCAGCAAGCCGCCGATCGCCTGCGCGACGCCGGCATGGCCGGCAATATCAGCGGAACGCTTCGCCTCGTCCGGTGACAGGACCAGGCTCGCAAGCTGAATGAGGGCTGACGCCGTTTCCCCGGCATAACCCTCCAAATTGCCACGCGTCTCCATCGGATCGTCGTAGAGATCGAAGATGCGCGCGTCGATCATGTCGATCAACGTCTGGCGCGGCAGGCGGTATTGTTCAATCGTCGTCAGAAGTTCGGCGGCAATGGGATTGGCTTCGCTCGAGCCATGGGCCTGCCCTTCGAGGAGATCGCGCCAGTATTGCATTCGCACTTCGCCGGGCAATGGCTCATGCACGAGGTCGCGGACGCGGGCCAATTCGGCATTGAAGGCGTAAAGCGCGGCAAGTGCCGGGCGCTTTTCCTCCGGCGCCAACAGGCAGGCAAGATAACGATCGCGATCGGTATCTCGAAGCGTGGCGAGGCAGATGTCCCGATTGCTCCGCAGCGTAGCTGATGTCGTCATGTCGCGTGATCCGGAGGTCAAACTGCAATCAGCGCAGCAGCGACGGCACGCGACTCGGACAACATGATATTGAACGTGCGAACAGCCGCTCCCGTACTCATCGGGTCGGAGGAAATCTGCCGGGCGCGCAGGGCCGACTTCAGATCAGCCGGCAGAGGTCGCAGTTCCATGCCGGTGCCGACAAGCAGGACTTCGATCTGTGCGGCCTCGTCGAGCACCTTCTGGAAGCGATCCGGTGTCAGCGCGTCGCCCAACAGCATGTCCCAGCCGTAAATGCCCGAAGGCAGGCACAGCAGAGAGCCGCGATGCGACATGTCGGCGAAGCGGAAACCGCCATTGCCGTAAGCGTCGATCGGTGCGCGCCCGGGGAAATGCGCTTTCCGGATTTCTATACCTTTTGCCAATGTATCACACCGCTGGTTTGCCTGACTGAATGTCGCCGGCGGCGGGGCCTGAGCTTTCACCACCGGTTTGGAACTTGTCCGGCCGCAGCTTGAACAGGATCAGCACGGGCGCCGCAATATAAATCGACGAAAAAGTGCCGACTGCGACACCGAAAAGCAGCACGAAGGTGAAGGCACGGATCACTTCGCCACCGAAGATGTAGAGCGCGAGCAGCGCCAGAAGCGTCGTCGCCGATGTCAGAATGGTCCGCGATAGTGTCTGATTGATGGAGGCGTCGATCAGGATCGGCAAAGGCATCTGCGAATAGCGCTTGAGGTTCTCGCGCATGCGGTCATAGACGACAACGGTGTCGTTCAGCGAATAACCGACAATGGTCAGGATCGCGGCGATACTCGTCATGTTGAATTCCATGCCGGTCAGAACGAAGAGGCCGAGCGTCAGGATGACGTCGTGCAACGTCGCGATGATCGCGCCGACTGCGAACTGCCACTCGAAGCGCAGCCATATGTAAACGAGAATTGCAATCAAGGCTGCCAGCACGGCAAGAGAAGCCGTCGTGGTGATTTCACCGGAAACAGCGGGACCAACCACTTCCACGCGGGAGAAATCGTAATCCTTGCCCAATTCTTCGCGCACAAGGGTTACGGCCGATTGCTCGGCATTTTCGCCCCCCTCCTGGGCATGCACCCGGATGACCGCGCCGAGGCGATCGGCGATCCGCTCGACCCGCACATCCCCCGGGACGATATCCTGAAGACGTGACTGGATATTTACCGGGTCCACGAGGCCCTGTTTGGCGCGAACTTCGATGATGGAACCGCCGGCGAAATCGATGCCGAGATGCATGCCGATCGTCGCGAAGGCAACAAGTGTTGCAACCGACAGGGCGGCGGAAACCGTGAACGTATAACGCCGGATGCCCATGAAGCGGATGTTGGCATTGTCGAAAATGCCGCTGCGCACACCGACCAGGAGGGTGCGCGGCTTGCGGTGCGATATCCACATATCGATGAGCGAACGCGTCACGAAGCAGGAGGTGAAAAAAGTGGTGAACACGCCGATGATAAGGGTCGCGGCGAAACCACGCACCGAGCCGCTGCTGGCATAGAAAAGAATGGCCGCAACGATAAGCACGGTCAGATTGGCATCGGCCACGGTCGCGGCCGCCCGGTTGAAACCATGGCGCAACGCGTCAACGAGGAGATGCGTCTTCTTTTCTTCCTCACGCACGCGCTCATAGATCAGCACCAGGGCATCCAGCCCGATACCGATGATCAGGACGATAGCGGCGACTCCCGGCAGCGTCAGCGCTATGCCAAGCAACCCCATGATCGCCAACACCATGATGATGTTGATGATCAGCGCGATGGTCGCTGCAATGCCGAGCAGACGATAGAAGCCGATCATCAAGGCGGCGACGAAAACCGCGGCGGCGATGCAGGCTATGATGCCGTAACGCGCGGTTTCACCGCCGAGACCCGGCTGGATGGTCCGCTCCTCAACCGTTGTCAACGTCGCGGGCAAAGGCCCGCTCTTGATCATCACAGCCAGATCCTGGGCTCCTTGGGCCGTGAAATCTCCTGGAACATCAACCTCGCCCGTTGCGATCACGGTCTTCAGTGCGGCAGCAGAGATAACCTGATCATCAAGCACGACGACGATGACCCTGCCGAGATTGCTTGCGGTTGCTTGCGCGAACCGGTGGGCCGCTTCCTGCGTCAGCTTCACGGAGGTCGTGCCACCATTGTTCTGGCTGTTGACCACGGCAACGGCGTCGGCAAAATCCACATTGGAGAGGATGGGCTGGCGCTGCACGAGATAGCCGACCGGTGGGTCATCTTCGGAAAACATGACGTCGGTGCCGGCCGGCGGCTGGCCATCCATGGCATTCTGGACCGTCATCGATTGATCGACGAGGCGGAAGCTGAGCTGAGCTGGCTGACCGAGCAGGTTCTTCAACCGCTGCGGATCTGCGAGATCAGGCACCTGCACGATGATGCGATCCCGTCCCTGGCTGCGGATCAGAGGCTCGCCCACCCCAAGCTGTGCAATTCGGTTGCGAATGACCCGGATTGACCGGGCAACCGCCGCGGACACGTGACTGTCGATATCCGCATCGGTGATATCGAGTGTCAATGCGCCGGCGTCACCCTGGGAAAGCGTGATGGCCGGCTTGTCCGAGCCGGTGGTGAGCGGCCGCAATGCGGTTACCGCCGCCTGAACCTGCGCGGGATCATTGATGCGAAGCTGGATTTTCCGGCCGGTTCCGGTCAGGCCGGAATAGGCGACATTGACGATGCGCAATCGTGTTCCGACATCGCCAACGATGGCTTCCAGGCGGTCTTTCTCGACATCATCCCGTTCGATCTTGAGGAGGAGATGCGAGCCGCCGCGAAGATCGAGCCCGAGCTCGATCTTTCTGTGCGCCCACCATGTCGGAAGAGAGGAAAGAGCGCGCTCGCCAAGCAGGTTGGGAGCGGCAAGTAGCACGCTCAAGAGAACGACGAACCAGATCAGGGTGGTCTTCCACCAGGAGACGTGCAGCATCATTCTCTCGAGTTTGGGCTTCTCTACTGCGCCCCGCTTTTAGCAGGAAATGCGACGGGCGCAGTAACACCTTGAATTTGTGCATAATCCATCAAGAAAGTCGATTCCGATTTTCGAGGACATGCACAGGCCAGGCGAGCTGCCTGCACGAGAGAAGCTTACGCTGCGTCAGCCTTGACAGGCTCACCCTTGACGCGAACTTCCGAAATCGCACTGCGGACGACGCGGATGCGCACGCCGTCGGCAATCTCGACTTCGAGTTCCTTGTCGTCGATGACCTTCGTCACCTTGCCGACGATGCCGCTGGTGACGATCTGATCGCCGCGGCGAATGTTCTTCAAGATTTCGTCACGCTTCTTTGCCTGCGCACGCTGCGGACGGATGAGAAGGAAATACCAAACGACCATCAGCGGCACAAACAGGATGATCATTTCGAAACCGGAACCACCGAAGACACCGGCTGCCGAATCTGTCGCGCTCTGCGCATATGCGTTGGTAATAAACATCGAGAACTCCCTTGAACTCCTAGCGGGAACGGGCCCCGCGTCAGGTGGCCGGAATATAGTTACGCGCATGGCGATTGCAACAAAAACAGCCGCCAACCGTACCGTTTTCCCGGTCTCTTAGCCTTTCAGCTCCGGATGGAGCATGATACCCGGCAAGACAGCGCGCGCATTCTACGACTTTCTTGATCATTATTCAGGAGGAAAACGGTGACTGAAAACCAAAACGCCCTGATCCTTGCCGAAGTCCGCCGCCTCGCCGACGCGGTTGAACGTCTGGCCGGCCCTGCTCCGGCTGTCAACGATTGGAACGCTGCCGACTGCTTCGTCTGGGCGCCTACCCGGCTCCATTTGCAACCAGTTCCGCGGCCAAACCGGGTGGCGCTCACGCTCATTCGCGGCGTCGATCACGTCCGCGATATTCTGCACGAGAACACACTGCGCTTTGCCGACGGCTTTGCCGCCAACAACGTCCTGCTCTGGGGCGCGCGCGGCATGGGCAAATCCTCGCTCGTCAAGGCGGTGCACGAGGATGTACGCCGCGCCACGGGCATCTCGCTCAAATTGATCGAGGTGCATCGCGAAGATATCTCGTCGCTGCCGGTGCTGCTCGATATATTGAAGGCTGCGCCGCACCGCATCATCATCTTCTGCGATGACCTATCCTTCGATCACGACGATACTGCATACAAATCGCTGAAGGCAGCGCTGGACGGTGGTGTCGAGGGGCGGCCGGACAACGTGTTGTTCTACGCGACGTCCAACCGTCGGCATCTGCTGCCGCGGCATATGATGGAAAACGAGCAATCGACGGCGATTAATCCGTCCGAGGCCGTGGAGGAGAAGGTCTCTCTTTCCGATCGCTTCGGCCTTTGGCTCGGTTTCCACAAGTGCAGCCAGGAAGACTATCTGGTGATGATCGATGCCTATGCCGATCATTTCAAGCTGGACCTCGATCGGGCGCGGATGCACCACGAGGCACTGGAATGGGCAACCACGCGCGGCGCCCGATCTGGCCGCGTCGCCTGGCAATATATCCAGGATCTGGCCGGACGGCTGCGTATCGTGCTTGATCGGGACTGATCTCAGCTCTCCAGGCCTCAAACGACAAAAAGCCCGGTGATCACCGGGCTTTTTGCAGAGTCCTTGAGATGCACTACCTATTCAAGGAACGTCATCGGGTTGATCGGAGCCGAATTCTTTCGGACTTCGAAGTGTAGCTGCGGCTGGCTGACATTGCCGCTCATGCCAGAGGTTGCGAGCGTCTGGCCGCGCTGAACCTTTTGGCCGCGGGTGACGCTGAGCGCATCGGCGTGGCCGTAGACCGTGACGGTGCCGTCGTCGTGACGGACGAGAACCGTATTGCCAAGCTCCTTCAGGCCGTTGCCTGCATAGATGACGACGCCGTTTTCGGCAGCCTTGACCGGCGTGCCCTCTGGAACGGAGATGTCGATACCGTCATTGCGGCTGCCGTTGACGTTGGCACCGTAGCCGGCGATGACCGCACCACGAACCGGCCAGCGATATTTGCCGATACCGGTTGCCTCAGGCGCATCTGCCTGCGCGTCGGATTTGGCCGCGTCATTGATCGACTGGCTCGGAGAAGCGGAAGCGACCACCTGCGGCTTGGAGGTATCGGCTGGCGCGTCTGCATGAGCGACGACCTTGGGCGCTTGCTTTGCAACCGGCTCTGCAGTCGGCTTGGCGGAAATCTTCTGCGGCTCGATGGAAGCCGTCTTGACCGGGTCGGCAGCAGCGACGCCACCATGCGGCAATGCCAAGGCCTGACCGATGCGAACGCTATCGCCAGCCTTCATATTATTGGCCCGCTTCAATTCGGCAACCGTTACGCCGCTTTCCTTAGCAATCCTGGCAAGAGAATCACCCGGCTTGACGACATAGGTACCCTTCGGTGCCGGACCTTTGCCGTTACCGGCAGCAAGCTTGTTCGGGTCAGCAAGACCAGCCTGGGACTTGCCGCGCATCTGACCGTTGGACGGCAGCGCAAGCGCATCTTGCTGCGGAGCCTTGCCCGGGCCGGGCATCTTGCCGTCCTTGGAAAGATCGGTGGCTTCCGAAGCCATCTTGGCCGGGCTGGAGGCGCCCGCACCGTTCATGGTGGGGATGACGATCTGCTGGCCTGGCTGTGCGCCAGCGCCGTTGCGCAAGCCGTTTGCACGCAGGATTTCCTTTTCCGGCACACCATAGCGGCGCGACAGCAGCGCGATGTTTTCGCCCTGATGCAGCGTCACGCTCGGAGCGTTGACCGTGGTCCAGCCCGGAGACATTTGCGGCGCAGCGGCGGTCTTGATCGTACCCGTCGACAATGTGTCAGGCGCAAGAGCCGGAGCATTGCGGGAACCATTGTTGTTGTGCGAAGCGGGGAATGGCTGGGCCATCGCTTCATTTTCGGCCCTGGAGCCATTGCGCGGACGGCCGGCGTCGGCCGATGCGCCGGGAGGCGCAAGATCGGAACGCTGGATTGCGACAGGCGCGGTCGATGCCCGAGCGCTGGAGTAGGACGGATTATAGCGAGCCGGCGAATTCGGGTAGGGTTGCGTTACCGGTGCGCTCTGCTGCGAATAATCCTGCTGACCATAACCGCCAGCCTGAGCAACATCGGCCCTCGGCACCGGATCGCCATCCGGACCATTCAGACTGCGCCGGTTGATGGAACCGGTCGTCACATTATCCGTGTTTTTGGAGAAGAGCCCGCTGAAGCGGGTTGTGTCTGAACTACAAGCCGTTGCAGTGCTCGCCAGAAGAATTGCCACTAGGACTTTCCCTGCCGATTTACCGAAGTTTGAAGAAAGACTGAAACCCATGACTCGACCCACTTAAGACGCAACCGTTTATGGGTCGATTAAAGCGCGTTAATCTTACCATGCGGTTAAAGCACTGGTGCGGCATGTGTATTTTTGAGGAATTGCTAACCATAGAAACGAGACGGCCTCTCTTGCGGCCGTTTCATCGGCATCAAGCCGGCTTGAGTTTCAAAGATAGGAGGCGAGCAGCGGCACGATCGGTTGGTAGGGAACGTCGAACAGTTCCTCGCGCTCGAATCGGCTGCCGGTCTTCGTCAGACGCACCAGACGGCAAACATCGTCGGACATGATGAGTGGTGCAATCATGGATCCGCCCGACACCAGCTGCTCGGCATAGAAGCGCGGCATGGTCGTGAAAGCGGCAGTTACCAGGATGCGGTCGAAGGTGCCCTCACCCTGCAGCCCAGCGCTGCCGTCGGCCTGGCGAATGATGACATTGCGCAGCCCAAGCGCATCCATGCGCTGCTGCGCCGCCGTCGTCAGCGTCTTGTAGCGGTCGACCGTCAGCACCCGCTCGACGATCCGCCCCATGACTGCAGCGGTAAAACCACTGCCGGTTCCGATTTCAAGAACCCTGTGGCCCGGCTTGATCTTGAGGCTGTGAAGAATGCGAACGACCAGATCCATACCTTCCATGAAGGCACCGCATTCGATGGGAATGGTCCGGCTGGAATAGGCATCGTCGACGAACTGCGCGGGCACGAAAGGCAGGCGCGGCGTCTGCTCGACCGCCGTCATCAGATCGATATCCAATATGCCTTCCGCCCGCAGCCGCAGAACCACGGCTGCAAAGCCTTCCTTTTCCACCAAACGAGGTGTCAATGCGCTACTCCATACCAAGCGCCCGCGCCACGCGGTCCTGCGCCGAATAATCCGTCAGATCGAGTTTCAAAGGCGTTACCGAAATCCGATTTTGTTTCAACGCCTGGATATCGGTTCCCGGCCGGAAGATACCGCTGCGTTCGCCGAATTTCAGCCAATAATATGGAAAGCCACGACCGTCGGCGCGCTCTTCCACCTGAACGTTGAAGGCAAGGTTGCCTTGTGCCGTCACTTCCGTCCCGGCGACATCATCCGGGCGGCAATTCGGGAAATTCAGGTTCAGGAACGTGCCGTCAGGCAGATCCACATTCAACAATTTGCCGAGCAGCGCCGGTGCATGGGCTTCGGCCACGTCCCAAGGGACGATCCGGGCGCCGTTTTCGTAGACATAAGCCTGGCTCAGTGCAAAGGAACGAACACCCTGCAGCGTGCCTTCGATCGCGCCGGCGATGGTTCCGGAATAGGTGACATCATCGGCGACGTTCGAGCCGGAATTGACACCCGAGAGAATGATATCCGGTTTCCTGTCCAGAACCTGGCGGATAGCCATGATGACGCAATCGGTCGGGGTACCGCGCAGCGCGAAATGCTTGTCGGAAACCTTGCGCATGCGCAGCGGCTCGGAAAGGCTGAGCGAATGAGCAAGGCCGCTCTGATCGGTCTCGGGTGCCACGACCCAGACGTCGTCAGACAGCGTGCGGGCGATACGTTCCAATGCGGCCAGCCCTTCGGCGTGAATGCCATCGTCATTGGTCAGAAGTATGCGCATCGCCCCACCGCCTTGTTATTTATGCCGCTTTCTCGATCCTCTTCACACCACCCATATATGGCAGCAGTGCGTCCGGGACAGTGACGGAGCCATCGGCGTTCAGATAATTCTCAAGGACCGCGATCAGGCAGCGACCGACGGCCGTGCCGGAGCCGTTCAGTGTGTGAACGAACTTCGTGCCCTTGTCGTCCTTGCCGCGATAGCGCGCATTCATGCGCCGGGCCTGAAAATCACCGCAGACCGAGCAGGACGAGATTTCGCGATAGGTATCCTGCCCCGGCAGCCAGACTTCGAGGTCATAGGTCTTGCGGGCGCCAAAGCCCATATCGCCCGTCGACAACGTCATGAGGCGGTAATGCAGACCAAGGCGTTTCAGCACCTCCTCGGCACAGGCCGTCATGCGCTCGTGCTCGACAATGGAGCTTTCGGCGTCGGTGATCGACACCAGCTCGCACTTCCAGAACTGATGCTGGCGCAGCATGCCGCGCGTATCGCGGCCAGCGGAGCCCGCTTCCGAGCGGAAGGACGGCGTCAGCGCCGTGAAGCGAAGCGGCAGCTTCTCCTGATCGAGAATTTCGCCGGAGACCAGATTGGTGAGGGTCACTTCGGCTGTCGGGATCAGCCAGCGCCCGTCCGTGGTCTTGAAAAGATCTTCGGCGAATTTCGGCAACTGGTTCGTACCGAACAGGGCTTCGTCACGCACCAGCAATGGCGCGCTGACTTCGGTATACCCATGCTCGCTGGTATGGAGATCGAGCATGAACTGGCCGAGCGCCCGCTCAAGGCGCGCCAGCTGCGAGGTCAGCACCGTGAAGCGCGAACCGGAAAGCTTCGCGGCGCGCTCGAAATCCATGTAGCCGAGCTCTTCGCCGATGTCGAAATGCTCTTTCGGCGGATGGTTCCAGGTCGGCTTGGCGCCCCAGGCATGTTTGACGACATTGTCGTGCTCGTCCTTGCCGACAGGCACATCGTCAAGCGGGATGTTCGGAATGCGTGACAGCGCGTCGTTAAGCTCGGCCGTCAGCACGCGCTCCTGCTCTTCCGCGGCAGGCAGCGAAGTCTTGATGTCGGCGACTTCTGCCTTCAGTCTTTCGGCAAGCTCGGTGTTCTTTTGCCCCATGGCCGCGCCGATCTCCTTCGAGGCGGCGTTGCGGCGGGACTGCATATCCTGGACGGACTGAACAACGGAGCGGCGCTTCTCGTCGAGCGCGATGAGGCCTTGCGACAGAGGCTCCGCACTGCGCTTGGCAAGCGCTGCATCGAGGGCCTCGGCATTCTCACGAATCCATTTGATATCAAGCATCGTCGTTCCAGGTCGTTACACATGACTATAGCTCCGACCGAAATATCGGTCGGAGATCGATCCGGCAACCTCTATGGAAGAACGATCATGATCCGTCGCTCAGACATTATCCGTCTTGGCGACATCGGACGTCTCGTCATTCTCTTCAAGCGTCTGCCGGGCACGCTGGCGTTCCACGAGTCGCGCCGCGTAGATGGAAATCTCGTAGAGAAGGATCGTCGGCACTGCAAGGCCGATCTGAGACATCGGATCCGGCGGCGTCAGCACGGCGGCGACGATGAAGGCGAAGACGATCGCGAATTTGCGCTTCTGCGCAAGCCAGGCCGAGCTCACCAGGCCGACACGGGCCAGCAGCGTCGTGATGACGGGCAGCTGAAAGACGAGGCCGAAGGAAAGGACCAGTGTCATGATCAGGCTCAGATATTCCGAGACCTTAGGCAACAACGCGATGCCCACCTGGCCATCGGCCGGCGCCTGCTGCATCTTCAGGAAGAACCACATGACCATGGGGCAGAAGAAGAAATAGACGAGCGCCGCGCCCATGAGAAACAGCACCGGCGAGGCGATCAGAAACGGCAGGAATGCCGCGCGCTCGTTCTTGTAGAGGCCAGGCGCCACGAACTTGTAGATCTGGGCGGCGATGATCGGGAAGGCGATGACCAGCGCGCCGAACATGGCGACCTTCACCTGGGTGAAGAAGAATTCCTGCGGCGCGGTATAGATCAACTCGGCCTTGCTGAGATCGAGCCCGGCCCAGACCACAGCCCATTTGTAGGGATAGACCAGATAATTGAACAGATGCTTCGCCACGGCAAAGCATCCGATAAAGGCGATGAAGAACGCCACCAGCGACCAGATCAGTCGCGAACGCAGTTCCATGAGGTGTTCGATAAGCGGCTGCGGCTTATCGTTGATATCACCCGTCATGCCTGGTCCTTCTTTTTCGGCGTTGTCTTGCTTGCTGTAGCGCGCTTGCTGGGAGCTGCAGGCGTTTTCTCTACGGCAGCGACGGCGACCTTGCGTGGCGCGCGCTTGGGTTTTTCGGTAACGACGGGTGTCTGGACTGCTGCCGCGGCGACATCATCGACCTTTGCAGCCGGCTTGGCGCGCGGCTTCCTCGGCTTTACAGCAGTCTCGCTCGCAACGGCGACCGGTTGCGGCGTGGGGGCGGCGACCGGCGGCGGATTGCTCGGCGCGGAGGCCGCGGAAAGCGCTTCGGGCAAGCCTGTCGATACACCCGGCACCGGCTCGTCCGGCAAGGGTGTGGCAGCAACGGCCGGTTTATCCGGCGTCGCCGAACGCTGCAGATCAGCCTTTATCTCGTTGCCCATTTCGCGCAGCGGATTCATGGCTTCACGCAATGAATTGACCGGATTGAGCTTCTGGGCATCCGAGATCGTCTGGCGCACGTCGTCCAGCTCTGCCTCGCGCATGGCCTCGTCGAACTGCGCGCGGAAATCACCCGCGACCTTCCGGGCTCTCGCCGTCATCTTGCCGATGGTCCGCAAGGTTGCTGGAAGCTCCTTTGGACCAATGACCACCAAGGCCACGACGGCAATAATTACCAGCTCGGACCAGCCTATATCGAACATGCAAAGGCTCCTGGGCCAACGGCAAGCCTTTCGGCCTCCGCCTGCCCGACATGTTTACTTCGTTTCGTCAGCCTTGTGCTCGACCGTGCGGGACGTCGTCGTCGCCGAGGTCGGCTGCGGCTGGGCCGAAGTATCCTCGTCGTCGTTCATGCCTTTTTTGAAGCTCTTGATACCCTTGGCGACGTCACCCATCAGTTCCGGGATCTTTCCACGGCCGAACAACAACAGCGCGATGGCCAGGACGATGAGCCAGTGCCATATGCTTAGAGAACCCATTGCGATAACTCCCGATTTCAATGTCATCCCGATGTAAGACGTTTATTGATGTTTTTCAAACAACAAAATTCGGTACATCCACGTATATCAGGATGTGGAACGCCGATAGCGGCGACCAAACGTCTCCAACTCAAGGGGATGATTTCTATATTCGCATCTGCTGATGGCGAAAGAGAGACCGGCTACCGGTTCCTGAAAGAAATTCGCTGGAGCCAAACCCGGCGCGATCAACCGCCGGAGGCGCCGATATCAGCTTCAATCGCCCGAAGTCGCTCCACTGGGCGGTAGCAGACCGAGCTCCTCCAGATCCAGATGCGTGATCGGATCTTCATCCTCGGTGAGTTCGTCGCTCATCAAGGGGGATGGGATATTGAAATTGGCGGGGATGCGGCCAGACAGAAGCCCCGCGCCCTTCAACTCTTCGAGACCGGGCAGATCGCGCAGCTCCTCTAGGCCGAAATGATCGAGAAAATCACGCGTGGTGCCGAGTGTGACCGGCCGGCCGGGGGTGCGTCGGCGACCACGGAAGCGAACCCAGCCCGATTCCATCAAAACGTCGAGCGTGCCCTTTGACGTCTGTACGCCTCTGATATCTTCGATCTCAGCGCGCGTCACCGGCTGGTGATAGGCGATGATGGCAAGCACTTCCAGGGCGGCACGGGAGAGCTTGCGTACCTCGCTGTCATCGCGCCGGATCACGAATGAGAGATCGGCGGCCGTCCGGAAAGCCCAGGCGCCATCCACCTGCACGAGGTTGACGCCGCGCATCGCATAATCGGCCTTAAGTTTCTGCATCACGGCAGCAACATCAATGCCATCGCCAACACGCTCGGCAATGAACGCTTCGGAGACCGGTTGAGCCGAAGCAAAAACCAGCGCTTCGGCAATGCGCTCCGCCTCGCCGACGCGACGATCGTCGATCTCGGGCGTGGTCGTCTCGTATTCCATGCTCTGCTGATCGTCCTGCGGCTCGGTCACGCTTGCATCCTACCCTATTCCGCCGCCTCGAGCGAACCATGCTTCGGCCCGCGCCGCATATATAATGGCTGAAAGGCGCCTTCCTGGCGTATCTCCAGCTGCCCTTCGCGCACTAGCTCAAGCGAAGCCGCAAAGGCGCTGGCGATGGCCGTTACACGGTCGCTGGCGCTGACCATATAGCGCAGCAGATAGTGCTCCAAAGCGGTCCAATCGGTGATTTCTCCGATCATCCGGTCCAGGATCACCCGGGCATCGGCAAGCGACCAGACGCTGCGCTTTTCGATCGTCACCTGCGTGACGGCCTGCCGCTGGCGCAGGCCGGCATAGGCCGTCAGGAGGTCGTAAAGGCTGGCATCGAAGGCGGATTGACGCCGATCGGGAATATGTTCGGGCGCGCCGCGAGCGAAGATATCGCGGCCGAGGCGATTGCGGTTGACGAGATTGGATGCCGCATCGCGCATGGCTTCGAGGCGCTTCAGGCGGAAGGCAAGCGTTGCCGCCATCTCCTCACCCGTCGGGCCGTCTTCCTTGCTCTGCTGCGGAATGAGCAACTTGGATTTGAGATAGGCCAGCCACGCGGCCATGACGAGATAATCGGCCGCAAGCTCGATGCGGATGCGCCGCGCAGTCTCGATGAACTGCAGATATTGCTCGACGAGCGCCACGACGGAAATGCGCGAGAGGTCGACCTTCTGCGTGCGAGCCAGATGCAACAGCAGATCCAGCGGTCCTTCGAAGCCGGCGATATCGACGACCAGAGCCGGCTCGTGCGAGCCGCGCTCTCCCTCGCCCTCCTGCCAGATCTTGTCCATCGGCGTTGCCGCCTGCTGAAGCTTTTCCGTGCCGCTCACCTTGTTCACTCGTCAGATCCTCGGAGTTCGGTTAGGCCACCGCAAACATTGCGTCAAATTCGGCGCGAATCGCCGCCTCGTTCGCGTTGTCAGCATGGCCGAATGC
Source organism: Rhizobium sp. A22-96 (assembly GCF_053521805.1). Taxonomy (NCBI): domain Bacteria; kingdom Pseudomonadati; phylum Pseudomonadota; class Alphaproteobacteria; order Hyphomicrobiales; family Rhizobiaceae; genus Rhizobium; species Rhizobium sp. A22-96. The sequence goes on along the minus strand of NZ_JBNWDQ010000003.1, from coordinate 820,027 downwards.
TGCTTCCACTGCCTTGACCCTTGCAAGCGCCGCACCGGCCAAAGGCGGAACGTTGCGCACGACCTCTAGCATCTCGTTCATGACGCCATTGCAATGCAGCACGATATCGCAGCCGCCGGCAATAATATTTGCCGCACGCTCGCCGATCGTACCCTTCAGCGCGTTCATCGATGTATCATCCGACAAAAGCAGGCCCTGGAAGCCGATATGGCCGCGAATGATCTCTTCGATCACCTTGCGAGATGTCGTTGCAGGGTTGGTCGGATCGATATCGGTGAAGACGACGTGGCACGTCATCGCCATCAGCTCATCCTTCAGCGCCACGAAAGGCACAAAATCATGCGCCTCCAGTTCCGCACGCGGAACGGAGACCACAGGCAATTCGTGATGCGAATCCGCAAAGCCGCGGCCATGACCGGGCATATGCTTCATCACGGGCAGGACACCGCCGGCCTTCAGGCCCTCCGCCGCAGCACGCCCCATTTCCGTTACCGTCACCGGATCGCCGCCATAGGCGCGATTGCCGATGACATTGCTCGATCCCTCCACCGGAACATCCAGCACTGGCAGGCAATCGACATTGATGCCGAACTTCAGCAAATCGAAGGCATGAAGCCGCGACATCAGCCATGCAGCGCGCAGACCACGCCCGCGATCCTGCCGATAAAGGTCGCCCAGAGCCTGTCCCGAGGGATAATGCTGCAGGATCGGCGGGCGAATGCGCTGCACCCTGCCACCTTCCTGGTCGATAAACACCGGCGCGTCGCGTCCGACACTCTCACGCAGGGACGCAACCAGATCGGCGATCTGCGCCGGCTCGGAAATATTGCGTCCAAACAGAATGAAGCCCCATGGCTGCTCCCCCTGATAGAAGGAACGCTCTTCGGGCGTGATGGTATGGCCGCTGCAGCCAAGGATCATGGATTTCGATTCGGTCATATCCGAATCATAGAGACTGACGCCGCGAAACGCGAGTGAGGTCAAGCCGAGATACACAGGAACAAGGTACCTCAAATGAAAACGGCGGGTTTATACCCGCCGTTTTCAGAGAGTTCAGCGCCTGATGCTTATTTCGAAATCAGGCAGGTGCCACCAGCGGTGCGGTACCGTTCGCAAATCGCTGCAGCTTCATCCTTCGAGCCGGCGACGACGCGGACACGATAGTAGGTGCCCTTACCGGCGATATCGGCCTTGCGGATTTCCAGCGGATGATTGCCGATGACGCTGGCGAACTTCACCTTCAGGTTAGCCTGCGACTTCTGCGCGTCGGCTTCGGTCGGGAGCGAGGCGATCTGGACACCGTAGGCGCCGCTGCTGCCAGCGGAAGCTGCCGGAGCGGCCTGGCTCGTCGCCGGGCTAGCCGAAGCAACCTGCTGCGGCTGAGCCTTGGCGGGCGTCTCACGCGGTGCAATTGCGGTGTTCGCCGCCTTGGAAGACTCCGGACGCGCGGTCGGCAGCGGAGTCGTCTTGACGACGCGGATCGGCGTGCTTTCGGCACTTGCCGCATCGTCGTTCGCAGGCTGCGTTGCCGCCGGCTGGGCATTTGCATTGGACGGGGTCGGGTCGGCCAATGCCACCTGATTGTTCGCTGTGGGCTTGGCTGCGGCGGTCGTCGTCTTGTCGACGGCAGCGGGAGCCGGCTCGTCACGCGGAACCAGCGAACCGTCAGGCTTGACGATCATCGTGCGCACCTTGCGCGGCGACACGGCAGGCACCTGACCGTCGTCATTGGACGCTACGTTGGTATTGCCGCCATTCTGGTTCGGCAGCAAGCGCGGATCCTGGGTGTCGCCGGCCGGGGTCGGTGTCACCTGGTCAGCGCTGCCGTCATCCGGAGATATGGATTCGGGGATCAGCGTCTTCTGAACGACATCGACAGGCTGTTCGTTGGAGGAGACCAATTCCTTCTGCTTCGGCGCAGCGGTGCTGTCGCCCGCCACGCGGTCATAGACGGCCTTGTCCTGATTCGGCACAACGGTGCCGCCCGGATTTTCCGGGGCGACCTTCACCGGATCGGCATCGGCCGTGATAACACGCGGCTCGCCGGAGAAGCTGGAGATCGGCGCCCCATGGCGGACCCAGCTGTAAGCACCGTAAGCGCCCACACCGAGCACCACGATGACGGCAGCAGCGGTTGCCATGCCGCGCACCGAGCGAGCCGGGCGACGGCTGCCAGCCGCCGGGTTCAGCGTCATCCGAGCAACGTTTTCAACCGGGGCGGACGCCTCGCGATAGCTGCGGCGGAAATCCTCCTCAAGCGCGCGCTCGAACTCGTCGAATTCTTCGATCGGCTGCTTGGCAGTCGTTGCTGCCGGTTGGGCGGCGGCATTCTTCGACCACGATGCAGCGGCGGCGGCGCCACCGAATGCAGCGGCGGCAGAGGGCTTGAACGGCTCCTGTGCTGCTTCCTTCGGTGTACCGAGAAAGTTCGCCATTTCGGAATCGATGTCGAAATCATATTCCGGCGGAACAACGATCGGCTCTTCGTGCTCGATCGCCGGCAGGTGCGGAACGTGCGAATCTTCGAAGGTTTCGACGCGCTCTTCCGTATCGGAGATTTCCGTCGGGTCGAAGGGTAACGCCTGATCAGCATCGAATGCAGGTACAGCGCTGCGTGCGGCAGCAACCGGTGCGGCCTGCAGCGGCTGCGGCGCCACAGCGGCGGCGACAGGAGCAGCAGGAGCCGGCATGACCGGCGTAGCACGAGAAACGATCGGCTCGGGAGCCGAAGCGACAGGAGCCTTGTTTGCTTCGGCGAAATCGAGCTCTGCAAGCTCCATCTCGATATCGGCAAGATCGAACTCGAAGTCCTGACCCGCAAACGGGTCTTCGGCACCGAAGGTGATCGACGCAGGCTCTTCATGCTGCGGAGCAGCGGCTGCGGCAGGCGCAACCGGCTGTTCATCGAACGACGGATGGAAATCCCCGAAAACAGGCTCGACATTCGCTGCCGGCACATTCGCTCTCGGCGGCACGGGATAGCGATCCACGTCCGCGAGCAGAGCATCTATCTCGGCAGAAAGTGCGGCCGCATCGACATTCGGAGCCTTCAGCGGCTCGGGCGCCCTGTCGACCACAGGAGCAGGTTGCGGCGCGACGACAGGCTGCGGCTGGTAGACCGGTTCGGCCGCCTTGGCTGGCGCAAAATCGATGGCCATCTCATCGAACATTGCTTCCACGGGAGCAGCTGGCGCCACCGGAGGAGCAATAGGACGGGCGACGGCTGGCGGAGACTGCTCGCGCTGGGCGGACGCAGATGCCAGCGTGAAATTGGCAAGCGGCAACCGCACGGTGGCGGCGGCAGATTGCGGTATCTTGGCGACCGGGGGCGCCGCCGGCACGGCTGGCGGAGGCGATGCGATAACCGCCTGCATAGCCGGCGCTATCGACATTTCCAGCTCTTCGATCAGATCGCGAGCACCCAGGCTCGGCTTGACCGGCGCCACAGGCTGTGGCGGCGCTTCAAATTCAGGCTCGACCCGCACCGGTTCTGCGGTAGGGAGCGAGGCCTGAACCTGCTCGACGGGAGACACTTGCTCGGTCGGAGCAGCAGTGTCATTTGCCGGATTCATACGCGGCGTATCGTAGCGCTCGAATTCGCGAAGGAGCTCGTCCTCAAGATTGAAGGCGGGCTCTTGCCGTTGAGCTGGAGGAGCGGCCTGAGCAGCGGGGCGCGGCTCAAAACCTACGATGCGGGCGAGTTCAGCGAGCGGATCATCATCCGCAAAGAGCTCGTCGTTTCCGCTTGCGCGATACGCCAACTGTTTTTCTGCCATCACCCGTTCCACTCGCAAACGCTACAGTTAAATGCCAGCGCAATGTGGGTAAATGGTGACGTTTATCGCATTTCATCCGGTGCTGCGGTCCCGGTTATACCAAGACCCGACTTCAAAACCGACGCGACAGCGTACACCAGCCCAAGTCTGGCAATGCTCAATTCTCGGTTCTTATCGTTAACAAATCGTAATTCAGGTAAATCTTTACCTTTATTCCAGTGTCCATGGAAGGAACTTGCTAGATCGTAAAGGTAAAACGCGATGCGATGGGGCTCCTGCGACTGTGCCGCAGCTTCAACGATTCGCGGAAATTCCGCAATCTTGGCGATGAGCTGCAGTTCGGCCGGATCGGAGATCGCACCGACGACGGACTTGGCCAGATCGAGCGAGGCGATATCGAGATCCGGGAAGGCCTCCTTGGCCTGCCGGAAGACCGACATGCAGCGGGCGTGCGCGTATTGCACGTAGAAGACCGGATTGTCCTTTGATTGCTCGGTGACCTTGGCAAAATCGAAATCCAGCGGCTCGGAGCTCTTCCGGTAGAGCATCATGAAACGCACGGAATCGCGACCGACTTCGTCCACCACGTCACGCAAGGTAACGAAGTTGCCGGCGCGCTTCCCCATTTTCACCACTTCACCGTTGCGAAGCAATTTAACGAGCTGGCACAGCAGCACTGTCAGCTTGGCCTTGCCCTCTGACACACCACGCGCCACGGCCTCTAGCCGCTTGACATAGCCGCCATGATCGGCGCCGAGGATATAGATCATCTCGTTGAAGCCGCGGTCATACTTGTTCTTGAAATACGCGACATCTGCCGCAAAATACGTATAGGAGCCGTCTGACTTGATCAGCGGACGATCAATATCATCACCGACCTCGGTCGAGCGAAACAGCGTCTGCTCGCGATCTTCCCAATCCTCAGGCAATTGTCCCTTCGGCGGCGGCAGCGCGCCCTTGTAGACATAACCTTTGAAAGTCAGGTCATTGATCGCGGTCCTAATCAATGCTGCACCGTTGGCGTGCAGCGTCCGTTCTGAGAAGAACACGTCGTGATGGACATTTATCGCCGCCAGATCCTCTCGGATCATCGCCATCATTGCATCGATCGCACGGTCCTTGACGATGGGCAGCCATTGCTCTTCCGGCATACCCCGCAACTTGCTGCCAAATTCCTCGACCAAAGCTTCGCCGACCGGAACCAAGTAATCGCCGGGATAGAGACCAGCGGGAATCTCACCGATTTGCTCCCCAAGTGCCTCGCGGTAACGCAGGAAAACCGAACGCGCCAGCACGTCGATCTGACCGCCGGCATCGTTGATGTAGTATTCTTTGGTCACGTCATAGCCGGCAAAGCCAAGCAGATTCGCCAGTGCGTCGCCAACAACGGCGCCGCGGCAATGCCCGACATGCATCGGGCCGGTCGGGTTGGCCGAAACATATTCGACATTGACCTTCTGGCCCAAGCCTAGAGTCGAACGGCCGAATTGACCGGACTCAGAGATCATCGTCGACAGCAGGCGCTGCCAGTAGCCGACGGAAAGGCGGATATTGATGAAGCCCGGCCCGGCGACCGAAACCTCGGCGACATCGGCATCTTCCTTCAACTTCGCTACGATAATCTCGGCCAGCGCGCGCGGATTTGTACCGAGCGCCTTGGACAACACCATGGCCGCGTTGGTGGCGACATCGCCATGACTGGCGTCTCTCGGCGGCTCCACACCGACACGACTGAAGTCGAGCTCAGATCGCTTTTCTCGCACAATATCAATTTGCTCGAGAGCGTTCTTAATTCTTACTTCGAAGTCGGTGAAAAGGTTCATGATATCGTCCACACGTAGCTTGGGCGAGCCGCTATCGGCCCGACGCCGCCGCTGCCTAGCGCAAATCGGGAGTCTGGTCAAACAGGCGCTTATGGGCGCTGATGGCATAGGTGTCCGTCATGCCGGCCAGATAGTCGCCGACATGACGCGCCTTGGCGGCGACGGCAAGGCCTGCGATATGATCGACCCAATAGTGGCTCTGCATCTCCTTGGGATTGTCCATATAGGCGTGGAATAGATCTGTAACGATCTGCGCTGCCCCGGTGCGGATGCGCATAATATCGGGGTGCCGATAGATGCGTTTGAACAGCATCTGCTTGATCTGCTTGTCGGTTTCGGCCATTTCGGGCGAGAAAGTCGCGACCACCCGGCCGGCGCCGCGGATATCGGCAACGCTGCCAGGTCTGATTTCGGCAAGTGCGCGCTGCGATACCGCAATCACGTCCTCGACCATGCGGGTGATCTGCCGGCGCATGATTTCATGGGTGAAGCGGCTCGGCTCCAGATGCGGATAACGCGCCCTCACCTCTGCCATGAGCCCGGAGAGAAACGGCACCTCCTCCAGCATGTCGAAGGTCAGGTAGCCGGAGCGAAGGCCGTCATCGATGTCATGCGTATTATAGGCGATATCGTCGGCGATCGCCGCAACCTGTGCCTCCAGGCTGGCGTAGGAGGCAATTTCGAGGTCGTGGATTTCGCAATAATCCAGGATCGGCTGCGGCACCGGGCCGCGGGTGCCCTTGCCATCCGGCGTCATCAGCGGACCGTTGTGCTTGACCAGACCCTCGAGCGTCTCCCAGGTGAGATTGAGCCCGTCGAAATCGGCATAGCGCCGCTCGAGCTTCGTCACAATGCGCAGCGACTGCGCATTGTGATCGAAGCCGCCATAGGGCTGCAGCATCTCGTGCAGCGCATCCTCGCCAGTATGCCCGAAAGGTGTATGGCCGAAATCGTGAACCAGCGCCACGCCCTCCGCCAGATCTTCATCCAGCTTCAGGGCGCGCGCCAAGGCACGCGCAATCTGCGCGACTTCGATCGTATGCGTCAGGCGGGTACGATAGTGATCGCCATCCTGGGCAATGAAGACCTGCGTCTTGTGCTTGAGCCTTCGGAAAGCGGTCGTGTGAACAATTCTATCGCGGTCGCGCTGGAATTCGGAGCGCGTCGGGCTCGAACCCTCATCGTAAAGCCGCCCCCGCGATGCCCATGGATTGGTCGCATAAACTGCCTTCTCACCATACCCGAAACCCAATGCATGCGTATCGATCGTCATCATCAATCCATTTCGGCATTTCGCCCCGTGCATCCAGGCGCACGACGGTCGCTTCATTTCACCCCATCAATGGCTTTCCTTCCAACATGGAGGAACCCACCCATTGACGCCGCTTTACAGCCTTCATACCTATAGACAAGAAAACAGCAAAATGGCGCGCGGCTCAACCGCGAAACCAGAGCTGTCACCGGCCTGACTTTCATGATAAAGGCTATGGATATCAGCCGTTTGAAAGTTCGACGGCCAATTGGTTCTCTCCGGATCTTGACCCCGGCAGGAGGAAGACATGACTGAGACAGGCGTAACCCTATCGGATGCCGCAGCAAAGCGAATCGCTGCGATCGTCGGCGCGGAATCCGGCAAACAGGCACTTCGCGTTGCCGTTGAAGGCGGTGGCTGTTCCGGATTTTCTTATAAATTCGATCTCGCCGAAGGCCCCGAGGATGATGATATCGTTGTCGAAAAAGGCGATGCCAAGGTGCTGATCGATCAGATGTCGCTGATCTATATGGCCGGTTCCGAGATCGATTTCGTGGATAACCTGCTCGGGCAATCTTTTCAGATCAAGAATCCGAACGCTGTTGCAAGCTGCGGCTGCGGCACCAGTTTTGCGATCTGACCCCTCCTCTTTTCCACAGCTTGATCACCGGCTCGGAGCCTTTGCTCCGGGCCGGTTTTCACATGGGCTGTAGTCAAGTCGTTCCGCTGCGGATACAAAAGGACGAAGCAACGGAATGAGCTGTCCATGAAAATCGCCACCTGGAATATCAACGGCGTCAAAGCGCGCATCGAGAACCTCTGCCAATGGCTGAAGGATTCGAGCCCGGACATCGTTTGCCTTCAGGAGATCAAGACGGTCGACGAAGGCTTTCCGCGCCTGGAGATCGAAGCGCTCGGCTATCATGTCGAGACACACGGGCAAAAAGGCTTCAACGGCGTTGCGATTCTCTCCAGGACCAAGCCTGACGAAGTGACGCGCGGCCTGCCCGGTGACGACAGCGATGAACAATCCCGCTTCATGGAGGCAGTGTTTTCCATCGAAGGACACGGCGCATTGCGGGTCTGCTGCCTCTATCTGCCAAACGGCAATCCGGTCGATACGGAAAAATATCCGTACAAGCTTGCCTGGATGGAACGTCTGCGGAAGTTCGCCGGAGATCGTCTGGCGCTGGAAGAGCCGATCGTCCTTGCCGGCGACTACAACGTCATTCCCGAACCGCATGATTGCTTCGACCCGAAGGTATGGGAAAACGACGCCCTGTTCCTGCCGCAGACGCGGCGAGCTTTCCGCCAGCTTGAACATCTCGGCTTCACCGATGCTGTTCGCGCGACCACGGATGCGATCAAGCTCTATTCATTCTGGGATTATCAGGCCGGCGCCTGGCCGAAGAATAACGGCATCCGCATCGATCACCTGATGCTGTCGCCGGAAGCTGCCGATCGCCTGACGTCGACTGCAATCGAAAAGCATGTACGCGCCTGGGAAAAACCTTCGGACCACGTCCCGGTCATGGCGCATCTCGATTTCAACCACTAGGCTTCTATCCTGATCGGCCCGAACTGCCCTGCCATCTTTGGCAGGGAGGCGCCGATCAATCGGAGCCTGCAACGTCGAGCTGATGCGCCATGGAGACCGCGACACGGCGGTCATTCTCGTTGGCCAGCGAGAAAGCCTGTTCCTGTATGTCTTCCATCCAGCCGCAATCCTGCGGCTTGCACTTGTCGAGCGCCGCGGTCATGAATGCCAGGCCGCGAATGGACTGGCCTTCCTGAAACAGGAGATTGCCGAAAACGGCCATGGCGCCCGGATGGCCGCTCTTGCGTGCCTGATTGAGCCACTTCTTGGCCTGCTGCACATTGGCCGAACCGCCCTCGCCGGACAGCATCATCTGCGCAAGCTGGAACTGCGCCTCCGGCACGCCGAAAGTCGAGGCAACCTGGAAATAGAGCTGGCGTGCCTGACTGAGATCGACTTTCACCGGACTGTTGGCAATGCCGGTCTTGTAATAGCTGGCAAGGGCAAGCAGCGCATTGATGAAAAAGCCTGTGTCCTCGGAACCCGGCTCGACACCCTGCTGCGCGATCTCGCTGTAGATCTTGAAGGCTTCGAAATCATTCTGAGCGACGCCGTCGCCATCGGCATACATGTTGGCGAGAGCCCAGCGCGAACCGGTATGACCCTTTTCGGCGGCATAGCGATACGCTTCGACCGCCTCTTCCTTCTGTCCGTTCTTGTAGGCCCGAAAGCCGAACTTGAAGAGATCGAACGGACCTGATTCCTTGCTGACACCGGCATTGATATCGAATGCGCGGGCTTGGCCTGCCAGCGCCACCGCAGTGGCCAGACACAGGCTGAGCATCATGACTCTCGCTGATATGAACTCGGACCTAAACATAACAGTCGATTTCTTTCGCTCCATCCGCATCTGCCGCGGCGTTCGCATACACGCCATCAGATTTGCGAATGTTTTCCCTGATGGCACACAAGACTGGATGACCCTCCAAAAAGAAGGTCCCTGCGGCATTCAACGAAGGCTGTTTGCCACAATTGCGAGCATAGCTTGCAATTATGTCCAAACCAGCATTTGTGCGGTTATCAGCACATGGCTTTACCAAGACGGCGCCCATATCTGCTTTTCGATAATTGAAATCGAACATCACCAGGCCGGCGACTTCCCCTGAGAGACAAAGACTTTTTCGCTGCATCGGAAGCGCTGCCGCTCCGATCCGGATTTCTTGTTTATGCCAAAGTGGAAGTTCACCCATCGACCGCTTACGCACTTTCTACAAGGCTTGCCCCTGTGCCCGTATAATCGCTGCTCCCCATTTGTGGCGGGAAATGGACAAATTGTAATCTGATCACGGGCCTGCAATACGTTGAAATAGAGTGTTGCTAATTCGTCACAAAAATTTTACCGACCTTGAGATTTCCTTAACCATGAACGCGGCAAATCTCACGCTTTTGCGCCGACGCAGGCACCCATGCGGCAAAGAAACGCCGCGAGGCTCGGAAGCGCCGCGGCGTCGGAAGATACATGAAGGGGCAGTCGATAACCCCTTCATCTCAATGGGTTATGGTCAGAAGCTTACTTTGACCGAAGTTTGAAGAGCGGCGACCAAATCGTTGCCGAAGCTGTAGCTGGCATCGTTACCGTAGACGATGCCACCGCGAGTGATCTGTCCGGATTTGCCTGATGTCATCAGGCCAAGCGCGCCACCAAAGTTGAACTGGACATGTTCCGTCGCCTTGTAGGCTACACCTGCGCCGAGCGTCCAGGTGTCTGAATTCATGCCGTAGCCATCGCTCGTGCCGCGGTCCCAAGTCAGGCTGACAGCACCGCTCCATTTGTCATTGAACTTATGTCCAACGCCGCCGGTGATGGTCCAGCCATCGCGGTACAGAAGATCCAGTGAGGTCAATTCCGTCGGGCTCCCAGTCTTGCAGGAAACACCGCGTGTGGAGGTCGGGCAAAGCGCGATGCTCTGCAGGATGCTCCAGTTCGTCCACTTCACCGAGCCGAAGGCAAGCCAATCAGGCGCGATGCCGCTCTGCACTTTCCATTCCAGCGAATCGGGCGCATCGGCCGAACCGAACACCGAGGTCACCTTGCCAAAGAACGGCCGGATCGGCGGCAGTTCGGTCAGATCGACGGTACCCTTGAGGTTGTCGTACTTGACCCGGCTGTTGTAGAGGAGGCTGGTGCGGAAGGCATATTCCGGAATTTCGTAGGCGAGACCGGCGCGCCAGCCCCAGCCGTGACCGTCCACATCCAGCGAACCGACGCCGTCGTAGATGGAGGAAAGCGGAGCCGGAATGGCAGAGACGAGACGCGACTTATAACCGCTGACTTCCTGATAGAAGCCGCCGCCAATGACGCGGAATTCGCCAGGACCTACATCGAACTTGTACGAGCAGGTTGCGCCATAATTGTTGGTGCGTACCTTGACCTCGATTTCATTGTTGGCACCGGCCCAATTCTGGCCCTCGTTCAGATGCCCACCGAACGGCTGCGAATAGTCGGCCATGCAGTCGAGATCGTCGGTGATGCCAATCTTGAAGGCGCCATAGGGTATCGCATAATTCTCCGACGCATCCGTCGAATGGCTGCGGCCATTGAGATTGCCGTCGGTCGGATCGGTGTCCTTCGCATTCTTCAGCTTGCGGTCGGGCATGACATAGGTAACGCCGGACTCGAAAACATAACGTCCCTTGTCGAAGAGCAGGTCGATATCGTAACCGCCGCGATCAAGGCCGCCAGCAAAGGCGGCGCTCGCGAAAGATGAACCGATGACGACTGCAAGTGCGCCCCTCAGCGCAACGGAAAATGCCATTGTGTCTCCCCCACTGGTGCATTCATTTCTTCGATTGTTGTCATGATCGATTGAATTAGCAATGTGCCCCGGCACAGTTGCAACCGTGGGAGATAGTGATTGATTTACGTAAGGATGTGAGCTCGGCCTCCGAAAATCTACAATTTTAGATAGTTTTTGCTTTTTAAAAAACATTTTCATCCCCGCGTAGATTTTCATTCTTCATAGCAACAATTCTGTTACAATCTGACAACAGTCGCGCTTTTCGAGAATAACTACTAATTTTGAGTGTATTCCGCTTCGCCTGCGCGAAACTGGCGGCGAGCGAATTCCTCCCATCCAATCAATCGATCCCGAATCGACCGGACAAACAAAAAGGGCACGCGACGTATGTCGCGTGCCTTTCAACTACTTGAAACGATTTTGCTTTCCCGTTCAGCCCGCTTCGCTGACGCGGGCCAGGGCCACCTTGAGACTGGTCTGCTGCCCCTCAAGTTCGCTGAGGCGTTCGCGCTCAGCGGTGACAACATCCGGATTGGCGTTGGCAACGAACTTTTCATTCGAGAGCTTGCCGACGATGCGTGCCATATCCTGGTCGTTCTTGGCGATCGCCTTTTCAAGGCGGGCCTTTTCAACGGACAGGTCGATAAGGCTGCCCAGCGGCAGGCATACCGTCGCCTCACCGACGACGATCTGCGCGGCCCCCTTCGGCGCGGTATCGGCAAGCGAAATCGCTTCGACGCGTGCCAGCCGCTTGATGGCAGCGTCATGGCGGAACAGGCGTTCGCGCGTCAAGCTGTTCGCCCCGACAACGACCAGCGGCGCAGTGGCCGCCGGTGGAACGTTCATCTCCGAGCGCACAGAGCGAAGGCCGGTGACGAGGTCGATCAGCCAATTGATTTCGTCAGCGGCGACATTGTCCGCATAAGACGGGGCCGGCCAGTCGGCGTGGCAGATCAAGCCTTCACGCTCCTGTCCCTCGCCTGCCGTATGCGCCCAAAGCTCCTCGGTCATGAACGGCATGAACGGGTGCAACAGCTTGTAGGTCTCCTCGAGCACATAAGCCGCGCAGGACTGGGCTTCCGCCTTTGCGCCCTCGTCTTCGCCGATGAAGATCGGCTTCAGCAGCTCGAGATACCAGTCGCAAAACTGATTCCAGGTAAAGCGATAGAGCGCGCTTGCCGCATCGTTGAAGCGGAAGCTTTCCAGCGCTTCGGTGACGTCACGTTCCGCGCGGGCAAGTTCCGTGAGGATCCAGCGGTTGACGGTGAGTTCGGCAGCTTCCGGCACGAAATGCGGATCGCTCTTGGCGCCGTTCATCTCGGCGAAGCGCGTGGCGTTCCAGAGCTTGGTACCGAAATTGCGGTAGCCGGCGATGCGGGCCGGATCGAGCTTCACGTCGCGGCCCTGCGCCGCCATGATCGCCAGCGTGAAACGCAGCGAATCGGCGCCGTACTGATCGATCAGTTCAAGCGGATCGATGACGTTGCCCTTGGACTTCGACATCTTCTGCCCGTTCTTGTCGCGCACCAGTGCGTGAATATAGACCGTGCTGAATGGCTCGACGGGATTGCCGTTCTCATCCTTCATGAAATGCAGACCCATCTGCATCATGCGAACGACCCAGAACGGAATGATATCGAAGCCGGTCACGAGGACGTTCGTCGGATAATAGCGCGCCAGTTCCGGCGTCTCATCCGGCCAGCCGAGCGTCGAGAACGGCCAGAGAGCGGACGAGAACCAGGTGTCGAGCACATCTTCGTCACGCGTCAGGATTTCGCCCGGCTTGAAGTTCTCCAGCAGGTCCTCGACATAGGCCTTCATCGGGCCTTCATGCGAGAGATAATGCTGGATCGCCGCCTGAAGTGCCTCTTCCTCGGTCTTCTCGACGAAGACCTGGCCATCCGGTCCGTACCATGCCGGAATCTGATGGCCCCACCAAAGTTGGCGGGAAATGCACCAGGGCTCGATATTCTCAAGCCAATTGAAATAGGTGTTTTCCCAATTCCTGGGGACGAACTTGGTTCTTCCTTCGCGGACGGATTCCAGCGCCGGCTGCCCCAGCGTCTTGTTGTCGACAAACCACTGCTCGGTCAGGCGCGGCTCGATCGGCACACCGCCACGATCGCCATGCGGCACGGCATGCGTATGCGGCTCGATCTTGTCGAGCAGACCTGCCTCTTCGAAGATGCGGACGATGATCTTGCGTGCCTCGAAGCGATCCTTGCCTTCCAGCTCGTCCCAAGCACCATGCAGCGCCGCGGGATTATCGAGACCTTCGAGGAAATCCTCGTTTTCCTTGATGGTGATGGAGGCATCAATGTTCAACACATTGATCGAGCGCAGCCCTGCCCGCTTGCCGACCTCGAAGTCGTTGAAGTCATGTGCGGGGGTGATCTTCACCGCGCCGGTGCCGGCGGTCGGATCGGCATAGGAATCGGCGACGATCGGAATCCTGCGACCAACGATCGGCAGAATAACATGCTTGCCGACGATGCCACGATAACGCTCGTCTTCCGGATTTACCGCAATGCCGGTATCGCCGAGCATCGTTTCCGGGCGCGTCGTCGCAACGACGATGTAATCACGCGTCTCGAATTCGGTCGGCCTGCCCTCCTCGTCGAAGGCGATCGGATATTCATAGGTAACGCCCGGCTCCAGCGGATAGCGCAGATGCCAGAGATTACCCTTCAGCTCGTGCTGTTCGACCTCCATATCGGAGATTGCCGTGAGCAGCTTCGGGTCCCAATTGACAAGGCGCTTGTCCTTGTAGATCAGGCCTTCCTTGTAGAGCGTAACGAAGACTTCGAGAACGGCCTTGGACAGGCCCTCATCCATCGTGAAGCGCTCGCGCGACCAATCGCAGGACGCGCCGAGGCGCTTCAGCTGATTGAAGATCAGGCCGCCCGATTCAGCCTTCCATTCCCAGATCTTCTCGATGAAGGCTTCGCGGCCCATCTTGCGGCGATCCGGCTGTTGGCGTTCGGCCAGCCGGCGTTCGACAACCATCTGCGTGGCGATACCGGCATGATCCATGCCCGGCTGCCAGAGAACGTCCTTGCCGCGCATGCGCTCGAACCGCACCATGATGTCCTGCAGCGTGTTGTTCAGCGCATGGCCCATGTGCAGCGAACCGGTCACGTTCGGCGGCGGAATGACGATGGTGAAGGTTTCAGCGCCCGGCTTGGCGTTTACACCGGCGCGAAAAGCGTCGGCTTCATCCCATTTTTGGGCGATCTTCGGTTCGACCGCGGCGGAATCATATGTTTTGTCGAGCATTTTTTGACCGGATCTAGAGGACTGGGTGATGCGGGTTGTAAATAGGATGGCTGTGGGCAAGTCAATAAAAAAGCCGCCCCGGAGCCCGGAGCGGCGGATCGGTTACCCGAAGCTCAAGGCTTATCAGCGGCGCGGGCCGCGCGCCACTCGTTCGATTTCTTCGCGCACGAGACGCTCGACCAAGGTCGGCAAATTGTCGTCGAGCCATTCCTGCAGCATCGGCCGCAGCATTTCCTGAGCCAATTCATCGAGGGAGCGGCGCGGGCCGCCATCAACCATGGCCGCAAGCTCTTCAAACGAACGGGAGACCTGCGCGCCCGCAGCTTCGGACATCAATGGGGAAGATGGTGTGGGCGCAGCCAGAGACAGGGACGGCTCGGTTTCGTTTGCGACAGGCCGATGTGCTTCCGGCGCGTGAAAAATCGGCGTTTCGACCGGCGCAGACATCTGCGGAGCCGGAGCCGCCTCTTGCGCCATCGCTTCCTCTATCGCGGATTCCGCTTCGCTCACCGATAATACTTCCGCCACGGGCTGGACCGCCGGCGCTGGCACCTCGACAACGGTATTGCGCAGCGGGAAATTGCTGACCGGCTCGACATGAGCTTCGGCAAGGCGCGCCGCCATGGCCGGCGGCAGTTCGCGCGGCAGCGGCAATTCGCGTCCGGCGCTCAGCATTGCGGCGTTGCGTTCGGAGGCTGCGCGAACGCGAGCAGCGACATCGGCAAGCGACAGGCCGCGATTGGCATTCTCAGGCTCTGTAACGGGCATCTGCGAATTTGCGGCAACGAAGCGAGGCTCCTGATCGGCGGCACGGGCGCGATCGGCAGCTGCGAACTCCTCGTCGACAGTCAATTGAATGTCATCGTCACGACCGTTGGAAGCGCCAAAATGTGTCGATGACATCGGCTTTCCGGTGACGGGCTCGTTGCTTTCGATGATCCGGCGGATCGATGCCAGGATCTCTTCCATGGACGGTTCACGCACTACATTTGGCTGAGCCATATTCATCCCCGTTTTCCCATATCCGATGACCGGAAACTCGCCAACGCGGCACCCGAATCAGGGTCACCCTAGATGACTGTCCTCGGGAAAAAAATCACCTGAAAAGCACTAAACCCGGTGATGCACAGTTTTGTTACGATCACAGCGAATCGCCCTGCTATCTCTGATTCTGACACATGCGGGCGCATAAAAAAACAGGCGCCTGAAGGCGCCTGTCACAAACACGTCACTGATCGCTCAAACGATCAAAATACGAATTCTTTGGCCTTGGCAAAACCAGGCAGCGGCTTGATCGACGCGTTGAAGAAAACGTTTTCCGAGAAAGCGCCGCGCTCCTTCATGAAAACCGTGGCGCGTGCGGCGTGGCCATAGCCAAGCACCGTGATCAGGCGTCCATCTTCGCCAAGCTGCTCCAGCAGCGCCTGCGGCAGCTGCTCGATCGAGCCGTTGAGGAAAATGACATCATAAGGGCCATTGCCCGCATGACCCTTTTCCAGATCGCCGGTGACAACGGTGACATTTCCATAGCCGAGCGCCGCGAGATTGGTCTTGGCCTGACCGGCAAGCTCTTCGTCTGATTCCAGGGCAACCACCTGACCGGCGATAAGCGACAGGACGGCCGATACATAACCCGTGCCACAGCCGACATCGAGGACCTTGTCGTCCTTGGTGATGACACCGAGCTGCAGCAGCTTCGCCAAGGGGGAAGCTTCCATCAGGAACCGGGCTGGCTTGCCTGAGGCTGCCGGGGCAATCTCGATGTCATTGTCGACATAGGCCAGGAGCTTCGACTTCTCCGGCACGAAATTTTCGCGCGGTACTGCAAAAAATGCATTCAACACGGAATGGGAGGTGACATCCGTCGTGCGGATCTGGTTCTCGACCATCTTCACACGTGCTGCTTCGAAATCCATCATATCCTCTTGCGCCTTTTGAGGCCGGCTTTGCTTCACTGCTATCCGTGTCTTAATCGCCTGTTGCTACGCTTTCAAGGCATCGCTGCACGCGGCATCCAGATTCCTGGCAATGCGTCGCTGGAGAACAACAATCAAAACGATGCCTGCTCCACGTAGCTATAGAGACTGAAGGCCCTGCAGCAGGTTCTTTCCGTCGACACCGAGCGACAATCTCGAGGGCAAACGGAAGGAGGTTGGCTCAAAGCGGCACATTCGTTAGTCAAATGTTAACTTCCCGGGAACACGCTTGCCGATATTGGACCGCCTGAACGTGGTGACCAATCAACCTTCCGGCCCGAAATCATTCGGGTTAAGATTAAAATTGAATAGAAGGTGACTGGGATGTCTATCTCTCTCGTTCTTTTTGTAGCAACCTCGTTGCCGCTGGTGGTTTTTCTGGCCGCCAGTCTGTCCTCAATGATGTAGGCCCTTCGAATGCGGCTTCCGCTCTCTGTCGTAGTATCCGTCCTTCTCATACCCCAGATCGCCTTGAGCGATGAAGCGCCGGAAGCCGCGGCACCGATCATCGGACATGTCGTCACCGGCAAACAGCTTGATGAATGGTGTGAAGAGGACCGGACGCTGGCCTCGGTCTATGTGCAGGGGATTCTCGACGAAGCGCAGCGCACGAAGAACCTGACCATCCGTGCCACGAAGCAGACGCCGAAAAACTCATCGCGCTATACGCATTACCTTCAGCAGTTCGTGGGGGCATTCTGTCTTCCGCCCGATCTCAACAACACGAAGGCGACGGCTATCGCATGCAAGTGGATGGCGGAACATTCCTGGCAGCTCGAGCGGCCTGCAAGTTCACTGATCGCACGTTCCTTCAAGTTCGCCTTTCCCTGCCTGGAAGAATAGACATCCTGCGCAGACCCTATGAAGGGTTCTCACCGCCCATGAATTGCCGGCAATGTTGAAAAAAGAGCGATATTCAGATTGAGGCTCTTGCGCCGATTCAAGATTCGTTCTAAACGCCCGGCATCACTCGCCCTTATAAATCGGATGGCCTCGTGGCGGAGTGGTTACGCAGAGGACTGCAAATCCTTGCATCCCGGTTCGATTCCGGGCGAGGCCTCCAAATATATCTTTCGATCTTGAGCTGGACCGCTTTATCCCTGTCATCATCGTTATAGTCGTTCGAAATCAAATGTAGATCTTCAAGGCTTAGCAATTCAGGCTTGAATGGGTCCACCTTCTGGGGAGTGATTTTTCTTCAAGTATGGCTAAGCACCGAAGAAGAAGATTGAAATTGCAGCAAAACGACACAGAGTCGAAGAGATAGTGACGAAGCTTCGTCAGGTTGACATGGCGAATGTGCAGGAAAAATCAACAATGGAAGCGATTCGGCCGATAAGCGAGACGGAGGCTACATAAGAACGCTAGCGGTCTGAATCTCGAGAAGATGATCCTGACCGAGCCGTCAAGACAAGCTTCGAAGCTCTGCCCATCGCCGAGCTTGTATGGATTATGTCTTGATAAGCTGGACGTGTGCGAACGACGCGGCTTGACAGGTTCTCGGCCACTATCGCTTCATCCAGCCAGGTCGCAGTGACACCAGATAGTGAAGTGGCATTGAGCGCCGACATCATGGCCGATATAGCTATCGGGGCGTAACCGCACCAATCTGGTCGACTTTGGCTGAACGACAGCTCCGCGCATCCGGCTTCGGCCGGAATATCCTAACCATGTCCTGTCCTATGACTTTGTCGAGGATCGTATGCACAACCGCAAGAAAACTCGCATGCTCGCGACAAATGCCTTGCATTTGCGCTGACGTAATCGACAAGTTTACGCTAGAGTGGGTTGCACTAGCCAGTGCAAAGACGGCTAAACTAAACCCGGTAACACTGGCAGAACGACTACTGCGAAAGCTTCAACTCGAAGCACATAAACGAACTACTCAACATGGAAATCTCCTACACGTCCAAAGAGGCGAGTTCATCATCGGAACGTGGGCAGCAACACTATAACACCGTGCCTCCTTACTCACCCTTGAACTCTAAGCCACCCGCGCCCGCGAGCTTCGTCTAACCACGCGAGAACGGTCCCTCCTGAACTCCGGTGGTAGAGGCCAAACCGAGCACGCACTAACATTAGCCTCGGATCGCCCAACAGGGGAAAACCGAAGGCTGATGGCTTTGCTATACTGTCGAGCTGGCGCCGTTTGCAGTTTTGATGGCAGGCGCAACTGCGTCATAAACCTTTGGCTGTTGTGAAAGATTGAGACGGCATACCACCCGATGACCGTAGCTGCCACGATGAAAAATATAAATGCCCTCACCGCGGTGTTGGACCGCGGTTATTGATTGGAATCGCAATCTCCTGAGATCTTGAGTTGAAAGACGAACCAGAATGCTCACGCAAGTGATCCACAAATGGATGTTGCGCAGAAGAGCCACGCCGATTTGAAGGGAGGTACCCGGCGACGCCGCCAAGTCGAGCAACGTGATCGCGACAAACGCCTCGATCATCCGCAGACAAGCTAAAACTTAAGCAACCGGCCCGCGTTCGGGACGAGTTTCGGTTTCATGGAATGCCGTGAGAAATAGACGTGTTCATCGTCGCAGATAACTTCGCGTAGCTTGTTGTAGGCCACGATAAAAAGCGCTTGCGTTGCTGAGATGCGCTTGCCAAAGCTAAGTCAACAAAGCGTATTACCATGTGGATCTAGATGGCTGATCACAACGGTTGGCGATGAGAAATTAGTAAGGAGAATTGAAAACTTCCTAGAGAGATTTCCATCGTTCAACGATCTGAATTTTGTAATAACAGGTGCAAACGCCATCTTAGGTACAATCATAATCGTGTTAAGACAGCTCAGTTACGACTTATCGGTGTACGTCTCGAGATTTATGATGCAAGAATTTAGGCTCCTCCATCGATCGCCAATAATCAAAGCGTTTAAAACAAAGAGAAACGCAATGGGTGCTGTGATTCTTCGCGATATGCGAACTAGGTTTTTCAATCATGGAGCCGGCTTTATCGTTCAGTCTTTATGGCCATTGGTTCACATGGTAGTCATTATCACTCTCAACGCCCTGTTCGGACGTGCCGCACCCTATGGGCAAAGTCCATTTATTTATTTCGGTGCCGGTGTCATTCCGACCCTGACCTTCATCTATATTTCGCGGTTCATGTGCTTATCCGTCATTATGAACAAGAATATGTTGTTGTTTCAAACAATCCACATTACTGATATTTTATTTGGTCGGGCTTTTCTTGAGATAATCGCCGGATTTATAACAATCGTGCTAGTGTGGATTATTTTCACCGCTATGGGGATTCCCCCATTTCCAGACGATCCTGCCCAAGCCGTTCTTGCCTATATGGCTACGGTTCTGCTGGCTCTGGGGTTTGGCACAATCGTTGGCGTAACTTGCGCTTTCATACCGATGATTGCCACCGCGTGGGCTCTTGCAGGTATCATATTCTATCTGACATCAGGCTGCGTTTTCGTCACCATCGATTTACCGGACACAGCGACAAACCTCCTCGCTTACAATCCAGTTTTGCAATGCGTCGAGTGGATGCGATCAGCTTATTTTGAAAACTATAGCGACAAGCTGGTGAACAAAGAATATCTACTTGCATTCGGAATAGGCACTCTATTTATCGGGCTCGCCACGGAGAGATGCTGCAGGCGCCTCTTAATGGATTCATTGTAAGTTCGTCTGTTGTCACTACATGATCGTGTTCTTGAACAATCCTCGATAAAACAAGCAGGCGTTGCAAATCTCCGCTTCAATTTTCGATCGGAAGACTTTACTGATCGGCGAGTTGGATTTGTTGGGAGATTTTCATGCCGATTTCAGCCGAAAAATATTTGTCCGAGGTCAAAGATACGATCAAGGGATGGCTCTACCCTGGCGCAGTTGAAGTTACGGAAATGTTGCTTGCCGCGCAGAAAACGATGAACATCCCAGGAGACGGATTGGAAATCGGCGTGTTTGAAGGCGCGTATCTTTCCTTTATGGCGGCCTCGACTGATATCAAATGGGCCGGGATGGATGTGTTTTTCTTGGGCCAACAAGAGACAGCCAAAAATAATGTGGAGCGGGTTGTCACAGATCATGCATCTACCTCAACCGTAACTCTGATACAGTCAAATTCCCAATCACTGACGGAAGAAGCGTTTAAGGCGCATCTTGCATCCGCGGGCATTACCTCAATTTGCTTTGCAAGCATCGATGGCGACCATAGCGCAGACGGCGTCTTCCACGACATGAAGCTTGTCGAGTCCGTTCTTTCACCCGGTGGCATCATGGCGCTCGATGACTTTTTCTCACCAACAAGCGCAGCCGTATCAGAGGGCGTTTTCCGCTACATGGCGTCCGAAGGCTCAAACCTACGGCCTATTGCATTCAGCGACAACAAGCTGTTCGTCACAACCAAAGACTTTGACGAACTCTATCGCATTAAATGCATGATCGCCCTAAATGACGGTAATGGTTTGTGTGCAAGACGTTGGAAGGACGGCAGCCCGCAGATGAACCGCGTACGTCCTTTCCTCGGCGCTTCATTGATGGCTCTATAATCATTGACCAACGCACGAAACCAACAGCACATCTCCACTAGTAAAGTTAGCTGCGGCGCCGGTTGTGCGAGAGTAATTCCTTATGGTGATACTTGTCGCTGTTGATCCGGTAAGATCTTGGACGGGAACGCTCGACGCCACGGCGGTCCCGCTCGTAGCCTTACAATCCCAGCCATTAGCAGCCGTCGGCATGGTAATGACGCCGGAGGAAGCCGAGCATGATGACCCCACCAAAATCCGGAATGTCCATGTTCCGTTCGGAACAACTATGCTTGGAGAGGTGCAAAAGCCGGAGGAAATTGTAGGAACAGTTTTCGACGCTAACAGATTATTGACTGTAACAATGTCGCTAAATGTCACTCCGGATAGGCTACCAGCCTGCGACGCAAATTGTGCGCCATTGGCAATATTCCCACCCTGGAAAAAATTGCTGGAGGCATTTGTATAGGGCGTCGCTACATTCCACCAAATGTTGCCGGATGCTCGTCCCTTGGCACCGCTTGCAACAGTGATGCACGAATTGATGCTCAGACACGCGTTTCCATCGATGATTGCAGATTCAGCCGAATTGTTGGACGAACCGATGTTAATGGCATTGCCGTCGCCGGGCTTCGCAGCAGCCGAGAATGAATTCCCAATTATGGTGCTGTTGATCAGACCGACTGTCTTGATGCCGTAGCCATGTAACAAAAACGTATTGCCAACGATTTGGGCACCAGGCATTTCCGATGCAAACTCGATACTCGAGGTTGCGTTGTTGAACTGATTTGCGGTAATCGACGCTTGCAAATTTAGAGTACTGCCCGGAGGTGAGTAGATACCTCGATTGCAACCAGTAATATTATTTTCGGTGAAATTCAGCCCTTGATAGTATTCGCCGTATTCAACGCCAACAGCGCAAAAAGCAAAATTCGAATGGCTGACGTTGGTGACGACGTTGAACTCTGCATTCGCCGTGTCGCCTTGCAATAACATGCCCATGCCCTGCAGCGTGCTGGACCCGTTAAAATTGAAGTCATCGACATTTAGGAAAGATACCTTGTCTTGAAAGATCCCTTTGCCCCAGTAGTTCATGAGGCCAAGTCCGTCGCTGCCATTGACTGAAACATGATTAATGTAGGATGGGGATGCATTCTGCGGCGTGTTGACCACAGCCGAAGTGAGCCAAATCGCTGTGTAGCGAGACGAACTACTCCCAGTGGTGACCTTCAGATCGGCGATCGATGCATAGGAGGCGTTGTTTCCATAGATCAACTTGATACCATCAGAGGCAGGGAAAAAGAGCTCTGTGCATCCCTGACCGTTGATTGAAATGTGCTTGCCGTTGGGGACCGACAAAGATAGCGGCAGCGACGATTTGAACTTGCCGCAGGGAAAATCAATCCGGCCACCCTGAGCGCCCGTCGCGACAGCCGAGATTATTTTACTATATGCAGTGGCATTATCAGTAGTGCCATCGCCCACGGCGCCATATGCCGAGACGTCAAACACCGCAGACAATACAACCCGTCCAGTTGGCGCGATGACAAGCTGTCCAGACTGACCTCGCGGACTTGTGAGCTTGAGATCGCCATAGGGTGGGGAAGGATATTGCTCAGCCGCGGCCGATAGCGCTATCGGCAGTGCAACCAGAAATGCTCCAGTTTTCAGTATAATATCTTTCATACAAATATTCCTCGTTAACTCCATGACGGGCGGCCGAACAAAACCAACTGCTCCACAAAAATAATTGCGCGAACCACGTTGTTATTGGATGTTGGCTTGACGACCTGCGGCACTTTGGCAGAAATGTCCCGACTTTATTAACGAGGCATGCGCATGCAAATTGAGCAGAAAAAGACACTAACAGTTTTCGGCGCAGATAGACTAGAACGGCAATTTAAGAGGCCGTTCAACGTTATAACCGCAGGCTCCAGCCGGGGCGGGACTTCAGCGGTAGCGGCAGTCATGCGGGCGGTTAACCTTAATATGGGAGATAATCTCCATCCGACCACCCACGAAGACTTCGACTTTGTAGATCTCCTTAACAACAGCATCACAGATTACGACCGCTGGCATAGCTTGATTGAACACAAAGTTTCAAAATACGAAGGCTGGAGTCTTAAGCTGCCGGCAGCGCTGACAATGCTCCATGCATTTGAAAAAACACTTCCAAATCCACTTTATGTTATTGTGGTGAGAAACCCATTTGGCGTTGCATGCAGCCTAGTCAACCGCGATGAAACGTACGGTAATAGCATGCTAGATTATTTTAACGGTTACTCCCATGCGATCGCAATGTACGCAGATTGTTTCCGCGATATCGGGATCGTCAAAGGTGCATTCGCAGTCTGCGAATATGAGAAGATTCTTGCAAGCCCAGGCGTTTTTGTCAGCGAATTTGCGGCACTCTGCAGTGTTGTACCTTCGAGGGAAGCTTTGCAATCAGCAATCTCTTTGATCAGTTCCGCCGGCTACAAGGCTCTGAATGGTACGACTGACGGTTGAATACAGCCAGGAATACGAATGGCCAATACCTTTTTAAGTATCGGTGGTTATGGATTCTTGAGATTGTATTCGACAGTAGATTGGCTATAACCCCGGTATCGAGATTGGGCGCGTTATCCGCCCTTTCACCACAAGTGAGATGAATTTACAAATCGATAGTTTAACATAAGCACCGTTGTTTCTCCACCTCGCATGCCTGATTGATCTAATTGTTTGACGTTCAACAAGGTCAACAGTGATATTTTCCGCCTGGAAGAGACACGTGTACTAAATCCAATAGATCCATAGCGTGAATGGTCGTCACTCCATGGCAATTAAAGTTTTTTAAGCTGAATGCTCCGCGCGTACGAATTATTAACGTCGGTCCGGTTTCATTCGCTACCAAACTCGAAGCGATATCTGGATAATAAGACCGCGGAAAGGATAGTTTTCAGCAGAGCTTATGGCCTGGCGGACACGGTATTGGGAGTAGATGCTGATTGCTGGCAGATTGAATACGCAAGAGAGCCGAATCGGCCAATGGCGGCAACTTTCATTGACCACGATTAAAGAGCGTGATGTGCAAATATTTTAGCATATTGGCGGCTGGGCACTCTCAGTCTTGCTCTGTTAGTAATCGCGGACGATAAAACGGGGCCAACAATTTGGATGAATCGTCAAACCGGAAAGCTCTTACTCTATACGACGGCGGCTTCAAGTGTTCGTATCCTCGTCCAGGGAGGTATAGCAATTGAGGTCACAATTTACCGAGTAGCAGTGTGAATCCCGAAGGTGTCCGAGGAATGGCCTCTAACTCGTGATGTCAAGCAGTTTAGGTGTTTTTAACGGCTCATGGCGAAAGTCCTTTGATGCAGTTCGGCTTATAGCCGGTGACGACACCGATGAATGTTCTGGTCAAATAGGCGAACGGATCGATGGTGTTGAGCTCGCGGGTGTCGATGAGCGAGACAATAATCACTCATTTCTGTGCACCAGCCCCATGGCCGGAAAACAGGCATTATTCCGATTTAATGCCATCGGCCGAATGGTTCTCTCGACGGCGTTGTTATCAATCTCGATATGACCGGCGGTTAGGAAGATGCAGAGGCCCAACCCAGTATTTAGCAATGTAAGCAAGTGCTTCGCCGAGCAGCGACCTGCCAACAACGCGGGCGCGATGATGGGTGAGCCAGGTCCGCATGTTAGTGATTAGCGGTGCTTATCGCCCTTGTCCTCCTGCAAGACGAGAGTCAAGAGTTGAAGCCGCGTAGCTTGGCTTCGATGCTATAGAGTTTACCGATCCGCTTCGCACTTTCCTCAGCAATCCGTACTGAGCCTGTACGAGTGATCTCGGCAAGCTTGCGTAGCGCGTAAGCCCAATAATAGGCGAGCTGAATGTTGGGACCGACGTGATCTGGAGTGATCAGCCGATTATATCCGGCATATCCCTCGACCTAAACGACGCCCGTGAATCTTTCCAATATCCATTCGGCGCGCTACACGGCCCGACCTAGGGCATAGATGGAGGTCGCGCATAATGGAGCACCGCCACCCCACGGGTAGTCGTCACGAGCAAGTGCTTAGAGTATTGGGGCTTACTTTTACGGGAGCCGGATCGAGTACCGGCGCGCACGCATCTCGTTCATGAAGAGCTTGGTCGAGCGCTTCAGGTCGGCAATCAAGGCATCGAAGACAGGTCACAATTCGGATGCTGCCTGACCGATCCAATCAGTAAGTACAGAGCGGTCAAGATCAATGCCCTGGCGCCCCTTGATCTGGGCCTGCCGTTAAAGCAAGAGATGGTCGGCGTATTTGGACATCAGCATATAGGTGATGGTGGTCACTACCGAAAATCCGACCTAGATCAATAGTGGAGGCGCTCGAGCCTGAGCAACGCAATCCATACAGGCTTGGCAGGCATATTTTGGGGCAGTGAATGATGATGACGCGGAGCTGTGTGGCGATGGGTCCTCGCCGATGTAGTGCAAGCCTCCGCCATAAGAGCAGAACAAGTTTTCCGGTTCGATGTTTTCTTCAATGCGCGGAAGATGGGCGGTAAGAGCGCAGCGATTGGCTGCGCGTTGTTTGGGCTGCGGCTTTCCCTGAAAAGCTATCCGCTTCGTCGTCAACATGGACCCGTTTCTATGTCCTCCAGCGCGAGGTCGAGTTATGCGAGATCGGTCTTCTCGGATTTGCGGTCGAAGACAGCGTGCCTGAATGCGGCGACATGCTTCACCGTAACCGGTCTTCCGCTCTCAACTTACCTTGTCCGCCCTAGTCTGTGATCGGGCATTCCATAGAAAAACTCATGTTG
Organism: Rhizobium sp. A22-96; assembly: GCF_053521805.1. Taxonomy (NCBI): domain Bacteria; kingdom Pseudomonadati; phylum Pseudomonadota; class Alphaproteobacteria; order Hyphomicrobiales; family Rhizobiaceae; genus Rhizobium; species Rhizobium sp. A22-96. The sequence continues at coordinate 794,290 of NZ_JBNWDQ010000003.1, read as the reverse complement.
CTTATCCATGGTAGGCGATTATTGATCGGAGTGGCGAACACAACATGGACGCGGAACCGCGGTTGCAGTTTGCCGCAGAGAACTTAGAAAAGCAAAGTTAACAAGCCAGCCGCCCGCCCTACCTGCATGACTGGTGGCGGCGAGATGCAAGGATATCTGCGATGCCATTGCCTAGCAGCTCACCATTGGCTCAACCTCCCATGCCGAGAGCTCTTTACTTCTTCATTATTACTTTCCCGATAGATTAGACTCGATCAAGGATGTTCCTGGTGGCATTTTTTAAATTGCCCGGTCAATTCAGTGAAAGTAACCATATTCTCGAAAGTGATGGGCCCAAACCGGACTTCTCAATCGCGGCGTCGACGGCTGCTGAGCCAAACTGGTTCCGCAAATGCACTAGATAGTCGTGCACCCATTTGCTAAAAGCGGCCCCTGCATTTGGCGCACGCGATAGGTAAGTCTGGTTTCGATAAAACATCCCCAAAACACGCTCAACGAAATCCTCGGGCCTGCGCGCAAGGTGATGATTTAATCCATGAATTCTCCAGTAATACAAAGGTCCCTTCACAAACGTCTGACTTTTGGAATGCTGTGCAATTCGAAGGTTGAATTCATAATCCTCGCCATATCCAGGAACGAAACGGATCGCATTTCCTCTTATTAGCTCGGCGTCGAACAGCGAATTCCATATGAATATTCCGAAAAAGGCATAATAGTCTGGAGAAAAGTCAGGATAGAAAACCTCCACATTATCTTTGGAACGTTTCGCGTAACCGCAGCGCGCCACATCGGCACCTGTTCGCGATGTGGCTGCCAAAAGATCCCTATAAATCGAAGCCGAGACGACATCATCGTGGTCAACAAAGCTGATCCATGGTCGATCAGCCAAATCTATTCCTCGATTGCGAGCCTCCGCCACTCCTCCCAGCGTCTCCACTGAAATCGTTATTTCATATCCAATGGCCGAGGCATTTAACTTACGCCATGCCTCAAATACTGCAACAGAACCGTCTGTGCAGTTGTCGAAAATTATGACTAGCTGATCGCCAGTTCCAAGGGCTTCGTTAATTGAGTAAAGCGTTTCGACAAGAAAATTTTCCGCATTATGAACAGGCAAAATCAGGCTGATAGCCACGGCTTACCTCCCTCCAGCGTTTGCAAAATAATATCCACGATTTCATCAACGTCGCCTTCGCTGACACCGGAATGCATCGGCAAGCACAACACATTTTGCGCTGCCTTAACCGCTATCGGATAGTATCTCTCGTTCCCGCCAGCGTTATACGGAAAGCAATCAGATAACAGAGGATAGAAATATTTACGGGCAAAGATATTTCGAGCCCTCAAAGCAGACCATATCGAATCGCGATCTAAGCCACCGCTACGGTCAAATATGACCGGAAAATATTGGTAATTCCTGGTCGTCGTCTCCTTAAAATAGGGAAAGTCGACGCCCTTTAGTCCACTTAAAAGGCGGGTGTAGCGATCAGCAATCACCTTTCGCTTGGAGATTTCCATGGTGACCTGTGGAAGCACTGCGAGTCCAATGGCAGCATTGATTTCACTTAACTTGCCGTTGAGGCCGATTCCGTGAATTATATCCTCTCCTTGAATGCCAAAATTCATGCACGAACGTGCTCGTTCGAAAATACCGCCATCCGAGACAAACAGCGCGCCGCCTTCGCCAGTATGCATCAATTTTGTTGCGTGCAAGCTCGCAATGCTCATTAGACCACTTTTATAGACTGCCTGGCCGTCATCAAAGACATCAAAGCAGTGCGCGGCGTCATAGATTTCGTACAAAGCTTTGCGCCGGCACAAATCATGGATCGCAGAAATGTCACATGGATTTCCGTAGACGTGGACAGCCAAAATGCCCACTGTATCATCGTCACAAGCGTCCTCAATTTTTTGAGGATCAATATTCAACGTCTTCTCGTCCACATCCACGAAGCGCACGTCGTATCCCGCCAACTTGATGCAGTGAACACTTGCAGGAAATGTAAACGGACTTGTGAGAAACGTGCCTCCCTTACGAGGTAGTGACAGAAGAGCCGTAAGCAAGGCTATTGTTCCGTTGTTGAACAGTAATACCTTGTCACAGTCAAACCTCTCGCGAAATTGCGAAGTCAGGCTCTGTTCCATCGGACCGAAGTTTGAGTACATTCCACTTTCGAATATTGCCGCATTGTAACGACTTACCAGATCGAGAGTTGGTGTAATAGGGCGAGTGACATATAATGGGGCGCGTCGCAGGGTATGCATAGCAAATGCCTTCGGGTTGATATCATAGTATAGCTTCTAATACATCAATTGACTCGGGCGGAAGACAAATTATTCCGCCCAAAGAATTTACTTCTTTTCTCTCACTGAAGGCGTCATCTATAAATATAGCCCCGTCTGAATTGATGTATAGCGACTTCTTCTCACCATTCTTCAAGTGAATTATACTATCAAAAAGCTCGATCAAGCCCATTCGGCGAAGCAATGCATCAATTTCGCCGCCATGTCTCGTTAGTAATGTAAGCGGAACGCCCTTTGTTATCTTAAAAGCATACAGGAGTCCGATTAGTCGATGGTGCACCTGTTTTCCCTGATTGAAAATCAAGGTGTCATCAAAATCGACGTATATATTTTTCACGATTCGATGGAGCTTAATACGAGCGTAAAGCGCCCGATCATATATGAGCCCGTCGACAAACGGCTTAATAAAAGAGACCTCCTTTCCAGCAAGTTGATGCAGCCACGCATCCATCAGGTTGATTCCCATTGCCCTCTGAAACCCCGAGGAACCGGCAATCCGATTTGCTACTTCAAGAAGCTTGTACGTCCCGTGGATGTCTTGCTTCATCTGAAAAAACCAAGCACCCGAAATCTTCAGCTCCCTCGAAATGACCGAAGCATGTTTTAACATGAGAGGCTCCTCGACCATCTGCATTCTAGTCGCAATACCAGATGAGACCCGCTCTCGCCGTCGTGCAGCACAATAGACAACCTCGTGATCCGGCAACGAGAAGCAATCAACGGTCAGCTCATCTCCAGGCAGTAACTCCTGGAATATCATTGGTTCCCGCGCTTCGTTTAGGAGTTCAAGCTCTCTCTCATTTCTGACGATTCGCGCACCTCTCGATCCTTGACCCCGGTCGGGTTTGCTAAAAATTGGAAATAACGGTGAGTTACCAATAGCTTCTGGGACCGGAATGTGATCTCGAAGCTTCATCAAAACCTTGGATTTAAATCTGAGGATATCAGATAGTTCGATTGAGGGACCCACAAAAACCGCGGTCGTTGACTTTCCTGAGAGCTGAAATAAGGCCTCGTCATGTGCAGGAATGACATAGTCGATCCTCTTCTCCGCAACCAGGCGCTGAACTTCAAAAACGAAGCTATCATCATCAACATAGGGTAGACCGAAATAGGCCTCCGGAAAGGTGACTTCGCTGTGATCTTTAACAGCGTTCGCGCCGACCAATTCCCAGTGCTTCGAATAGCGCAGGCTTTCGTAGACCTCGTGGCCTATTTCCGTACCAGCCGGAACTACAAGAACCCGACCTCTCATTGCGCGGCTCCCGGCGCCCAATCGAAACGGCCCAAGGAAAAGTCCTTCAATTTTTGGCGGTATATACTTTTGTCATACAGCTTTTTTAGAAGGCTGAAATTCATCAAGAAAACTTCTTCGCGATATTTTTCGTCGAGTTCGAGATCTCGCATCAAACTGGGGAGTTTCTCTTTCATTTCAATCAAATTTCCAAACACGTTCGGAAGTGCTTTCATCGAGGATGGCATGAAGACCGGATTGTAGACGGCAAATGCTATTCCTCCCGTGAACGTAGTTTCGATGAAATAATTATCTAACCCTTCCCCAAACGTAATACAGAACTTACACCAACCTATGCAGAATTTATAGAATTCATAATGAAGCGCAGCAACTCTATATACATAATATCCGCCAAAACTCGACTGTAGTTGATCTAATACAACCTCATCACCAATCATTCGATCAGGAGACAGCAAGATAATATTTTTCTTCGAAGTGAAATTTCGTATTTTATAGTCGTCGAACGACATATACGTGGATATGTGCTTTATCGGAACGCCCCAACGCTCGGCATGGAGGCTTGTTGAATAGCGTTCATGTGCGGTCGTCATAGTTGCTTCACGAAATTGATGCACAAACCGCTGATAGACATGCTTTTCTGGCATTAATTCGCCATTTTGGTTGAGTATATTAAGTTTTATATCTCTTAGCTCTGGATTACCGAGAACATCCCTAAGGTGATTAATAAAAATAGGCAACACAACCTCTGGGACATGGATCGTTTGTATGCGTTTCAGCCGTATAGCTGAAATCAGATCTCCGAAAGGCAAGATGATCTCGTGATTATTGAACCGCTTATATCGAACTATAGGGTCGCCGCCAGGCAAGGAAAAGAGCACCGTCTCTCTCCCCAACCGCCTCAATTCCTCTACAATGGAGAAAATTGAGAAGATTCCACCTGAGATGGCATCAACATTGAACGTTAGGAATGCATCAATCTGATGGTAAATGGCGACCTCAGCACGACGCTTGGAAATGGTCGTCTCTTCATCGACGGTGAGCTTTGGAACTTCAAATTTCAAATGCTTTTGCTGAAGCGCATACATTAGAGGATGCGCATCTTTTGGCATCGATTCACCCATCTCGCGTCGATATTGCTCGGTGGGGAAGAGCACATGTGGAACAGCATCAACGAGACTGCCCACCGAAATAAAATGTACTAAGGGATTATCGGTAGCAGGTAATCCGCCCATATACCGGGCTCGGTACCAGTTGGTATCAAAAGCCGGATGCGGGTCCCGTCCTTCCAACGCGCCTTGTGCAATAAAATGAGATAGCGGGTTAACCTCGGGCCCTATGTCACTGTAACGCGCCCGATAATAGGATGTTGAGAAAAGGAGGTGCGGGTCGAATCCGAGTCTTGCCCCGAAATAGATAAAGTGAATCAGCGGATCCATGCCGTTTGGGATCTCGGCTCCATACCGTCGCGCATACCACTCTGAGTCGAAAAGTGGATGAGGCGATACCAAAGCCCCATTACGGCTGCTTTCCAAGAATGAGATTAATGGATTCTTGCAGGTGCCCAACCGCGTTGCGACATAGATGCTCGAAAATATAGGATGCGGATCATAGCCTGATGCGGCACCAATGCGAAGATAGTGAACTAGCGGATTCATTCCCGAACTAGTTACCGCTGGATATCGCGTTGCATAGAAGGAAGTTGAAAAAAGGGGATGGGGATCGCGCCCCTCAAATCCACCGTATCGAAGGTAATGATATCGCGGATCCATTTTTGACGCTCGGACGTCAGGATAGCGATTGAAATACCATTCAACGTCAACAAGCTCACTTACTTCTACTTCACGAGCTCTAAGGGCCGTCATGTTGCGTTGGATAATTTTGCTAATTGTTGCCAATCATCTCACTCCAGATTAACTGCCCGATATCCGGCGGACGTATCATCAAAAATTTGCCACCGAGAGGTAGGCTGCCCCATACTCACAAAAGTGAGGACGGCTAGCGTTTGCGACGGGAGCTAAAATTAGTAAACGGGTTCGCGATATTTGAAATGTTCAATTTTTCGTTTCATCTCAGTGCATGCAATGGTAGCAGATCAATCCTCTACATCACTACCAAACGCAATTCACTAACATTCATCGCCCGCGAGGAAATTTTCTACGCGACTTACATGACTTTAGGATTTTTGCAGAGTCTGGAGACGATCATCGGAAAATAATTGGACAGACGATCGAGTTGACGGAAAAGATATCGGCAAACAATGCATGTGATGTCGGTCCGACCAAGGACTCATTTGCGCTCAATCCGACAGGTGATTTCATCGGATTAGGAGCAATGAAGCAAGTTATTAGGCGCTACAGCCAAACGGCCAATCGCGATGATTGAGTGTATACAAAGCATTTGCATCTTCGAGTTGGATGGAGCTAAGATTACCTCTCAATGAAATTGAGGGTGGCGCATAAAAAATCTCATCGCCACGGAGGAGAGATAAAATCGTGCGTGTTTGCGACTCTGTAGTGCTACTAAGCACTGGAATTGAGTGTTAGCAATTTCGTTTTTTTCAGAAGAGAATGTTTTGATGCATAAATGAGAACGTATTGAGATCCTGGAAGATCTGCATCTATGAATCGAATTTCCAATACAATGCTTGAAATTGAAGCAGAAACTAATAGAAATTGTGAGACGAGAATCGTTACATATCAAGACTTTGAAGTTTCGAGAGAAACTCGCGCGAAAATGAAAGGGCAGAAGCCCGCTATTATATGGCTCACCGGGCTCTCGGGCGCGGGCAAGTCCACCATCGCCAATCTGCTTGAAAAGCGCCTTATTGCTGAGGGCAAGCATGTTTTTATTTTGGACGGAGACAATGTCCGACACGGCCTTAACAAGGATTTAGACTTTTCTGATGAATCACGTGCAGAGAATGTGAGGAGAGTCGCTGAGGTGGCACGCCTCATGGCTGAAGCCGGACTCATTGTAATCGTGGCCTTGATTTCCCCTTTCCAAAAGGAGCGGAAATTAGCACGAGAAATCGCAGGTGACGTGATTTTTATCGAGACATATGTAAGTACGTCGCTAGAAATCTGCGAAGCGCGTGACGCGAAGGGCCTTTACGACCGTGCGCGTGCCGGCGAGATCAAAAACTTCACAGGTATAGATAGCGCATTTGAAATACCGGATTGCCCAGACATAGTGCTTGATGCAGGCAAAACCTCAGCTACTGAAGCAGTGAATAGGCTATATTCTCATCTGAGATTGACGATCTTTTAGCTGCTAGAAGCTTACTGATATCAAATGAACATATAGGCGCAGGCATCGTGCTTTTGTCGACTGATAAAGCCTCATTGGGAGCACTGGACTGTATAGCGGCCCGGCCAACAGCTGATCAAAGCAGCTGCAATCGCAATTTTTCTGCGCTTGCTTTTCCAAGTCCGCATGAACAAAGCTAAACATTAGACATATTGCATCTGCCCAGATCCGCCGAGCCGATACCAGGAGTGCCAGTCTTGTTCCTCTTGGGGACGTAGGCACCCGATACTGTTGTCATAAGAATATCAACCGGTTCGTGGTGGTCTCGAAAACTTTGAAGCGATCCAACAACGATTGACCCTTTGGGCCACGTGGGCGAAATTCCGACGACAGGCCGTCTTGAAGTTCCAAAGGTGTCGAGTTTGTTTTGATGTATGGGCTTGTTGCATCGCCAATTCTCAATTGCGTCGCAGGTTAATTTCGCGCCCGACTCATGTTTGTCTTCCTGCCTTGCACATACGCCGCCATCGTGTTCTTCTTGAAAGGAACGAATATTGAGAAACGACGCAGTAACGCCGACGGATAGGTGTCACCTCTTCCCGATCTGATTTAAATGGTTCGCAAAAGCCCACGCAGCGATCCTCTTGCGGGTAACACACCACGATCCCAGATCTCGTTGCCTATCGGCGAAGCAAAAAGCCGGAGCGTTGCCACATTATAGCCTTGGCAAAAGCGCTGTCGGGGTAGTACTGGGTGACGCGGTCCTTCGGTCTCCATGCCGTCGGATTGGCTATCGCAATTCGCAATCCGAATTTTCTGTCGAAACTAAAGACGAGGAACAGCAATTTGGAAGTGAAAGGTGACATGGCGTTCGAGCGGCTTGTCGAGGAGATCATGGACAAATGTTTGGGTGGAATTCCTACCCTGAGCCAAGTCTCTGCGGAAGCGGTTCGACAGGGCCTGCGGTTGGTGGTCTCGATCAACGTTCGGGTCGAGATGGAGCAAGAGCATTGCGCCAACGTCGACTGCGCCCAATTAGCTCGATTTGAGCTGGATAAGTACCACGAAACACGGGCGGGAGCGCTCGAGTTTCATATTTGAGTGTTTTCGACCTCGATGTGGCCGGCGCGAATTAGGATCGCTGGTTTGCGTAGGCTACGATGCTCTCCCTCAGCTTAGCCTTTTGCCCGACCGCCATGTCATCCCACCAGTCTGTCGCAGAGCTCTTCGAAGCTTCCGTTTTGCATGTCGTTGCCCAATAGGGCCGATTGTTGTCGGTATTTTATATAGCGCCGACAAGCTCTCCGCTATCCGGCTCTATTGACGAATTGCCTAACCAGGAGGGCGAACTTGCCCGCGCATTCGGCTTGCCTGCGTGCCGAAGAATAATGTGATCGCGGCGCGCACGAATAACCCGCTTCTCGCCATGGTGATATAGTCAGTACCTGGCTATACATCCCATCGGATGGTTGTGCGTTATGAAATTCCACCTACGATCCATTCCGCTACCTCCTAATACTTTGGCGTGGCCGGCTGTTTCAGTTTAGAGACTGCATTACGCATGATCGCACCTAGGCACGCCTCGATTTTGACGACAGAGACGACCTTGCCGATCTGCTTGATCTACTCATTTTTCGTGCCGGCGAACTGAGGTGAATTCGTCTGTAGTAGTGAGACCTCCATTCGTCTCCCACCACTTTTGGCGATCTCTCCGATTCTCCTCTCCCTCTATAATTGCGTAAGAAAGTGAATTTTTTCGGTATTTTCAGACTTGCCAATTTGTTCGCTCTATACATTCGGAGAATGTCGCTCGACTTGGGGGCATCTAACATAGCGGCCGATTTGTCGCTGGAGCCGACGGCTTCCGAAAGATCTTGAAATCATGATCGCAATCTCGGTGATCAGCCGATTTTCGACCAGCGTTCGCAGAAGGATTCGATGTTGGTGGATTGGAAGTCTTCAAGACGCTCCATTATGGTTTCGAACGGCCAATCCCACCACGCAATATCATTCAGCTTCGCCGCGACGGACGCACTGAATCGCTCACGGATCAAGCGAGCCGGGACGCCTCCAACGATCGTATAGGGCGAGACGTCCTTGGTAACGACGGCTCCGGCCGCCAGTACCGCTCCATTCCCAACTGTGACACCGGGCAGAACGATCACGCCATGCCCTATCCAAACATCGTGGCCGATAGTCACACGGTCGGCATGGCGTTTTTCAAAGAAAGCAAGATCGCGTGTCGCGTCTGCCGAATAATATTCCGGGCAATAGGTGAAACGATGCATTGAGGGACGATCGATCGGATGATTGGGCGCACCGATTCTCACCTCGGCGGCAATGGCGCAGAAGCGCCCTATCTCGGCATCGGCAACCGTGCAACGAGGCCCGAGATAAGAGAAATCGCCGAGTTGCGTAGAATGCAGAGAGGTATCTGCGAGAACCTCGCAACGATCACCTATGATCGAGTCTCTGATCCTTGCAGTAGGGTCAACGATCGACTTGGCGATTTTGGGCTGGGTCTTGTCGGAAACGTGGGTCATGAGTTGCCGTCTAGCGGCTCCTCATGAAGGCCCCGTGACACGAACCACACGCGCAAGCAGTCTTTACGCATTCCGACGGAGATCCTAAACGAGCACCTGAGAATCATAAAAAGACATGAGAGAGGCTGACATGTTCCAGTTGCGACAAGCCAAACCGGCCGACATAGCGCGTAACTATGAGGTATGGCGGACGGCCGTCGAAGCCACCCATCATTTTCTCAGTGACTCGGATCTGGAGGCGATCGGGAAGATGGTGCTGGAGGATTACCTGTCGAATGCCGAATTCACAGTGGCTGTCGATGGTGACGATACATCCCACGCCTTCCTGGGAACCTCCGGAAACCATATCGACGCGCTTTTCGTTCATGCGGAAAGCAGAGGCGCAGGCTTAGGACGTCTTCTTCTCGACACTTTCCGAACAGGAAAAGACGTCGTTACCGTCGATGTCAACGAGCAGAATCCGACGGCGGTGGGCTTTTACGAAAGGTTGGGGTTCAAGGTGACGGGCCGTTCGGAGCTTGACGACCAGGGCCGTCCCTTCCCGATCCTCCATATGCGATGGGAAAGCGCAGTGACCACCTAAGTCGTTGCGTCGCGCGGTTCGGAGGATAGACCGTTCGTCGGAAGCCATCGTTAACTGCCGCCGTCATTCCCTTGTGGTGAGTCAATCCGGTGAGACACGGATTCGAACTCGTTTCGAACCATTTTGAAACGGTATCCATTGCGCAGCTCCGTTTCCTAACGGGGCCGCGTTCGTGCCAGCCCATTCAGGTAGGTTATACACACCTACGGTAGATGTTAGCTTCATTGCTACCGGTTTGGATGCCACCCCTGAACCGGACAGTCCCGCGCCCGATGAGACTACGCCCCCAGTAGTCTCATCGGGCGCACTGCTATCGTTTCGCGCCGGATATGCGGATGCGCAGATCAGAGCAGCTCCATCATTCTCGTTGCCGCTGATATAAACACTCCTGAACACATGCCGGATCGATCCGGAACGCAAACGACACAATGCGATTGCCGCGCATCTCCGACTCGCCCTCCCCGGCATCGTTCCGGCGACGCCGTTCAGGACTTGCAGCCCAAAGACAGCCCTTGTTTTCGGTGTCGCCAATTGGGCGCAAAATGGCCACATAGTCGGCTCAGTCGGCGAATTGCGTCATTTTTGCAACAAACTTTTTTTTCGGATAGCGCACATATAGTTCGCCAGTCTTAGTATCTTGCCAAATCAGTGAAGCAGGTTCAGGAAATAGTTCGCGGGGCTTATTACTTCGCACCTACTGATAGGGAACATGAACGGGATGGGGTTGGGCACGCCGCTTCGGCGGCGCGAAATCTCAGGCCCAATCAAGAAAGATTGGAGTTATTATGAACATCAAGAGCCTTCTTCTCGGCTCCGCTGCTGCCCTGGCAGCAGTATCCGGTGCTCATGCAGCTGACGCTATCGTTGCTGCTGAGCCGGAGCCGCTGGAATACGTTCGCATCTGCGACGCCTACGGTGCAGGCTACTTCTTCATCCCGGGTACGGAAACCTGCCTCAAGATCGGCGGCAAGGTTCGTACGGAAGGTGAATGGTACAACGCCTATAACCGTGACAGCCATCAGGGCACGCTGTGGCACACTCGTGCTGAGCTGAACGTCGACACCGCGACCGACACCGAATACGGCCCGCTGAAGACCGAAACCATCGTTCGTTGGGACTGGAATGACGGCGGCTCCACCAGCACCAACCTGCTGTGGTCCTACATCAGCCTCGGCGGCTTCACGGTTGGTAAGAAAGACTCGCAGTACAACCTGTACATGGGTTATGCCGGCGACGTCATCAACGACGACGTGATCTATGACGGTCCGTACGAACTCAACCAGTTGACCTATGAATATGACGGCGGCAACGGCTTCTCGGCTGTGATCTCGCTCGAAGATTCCAACTCTGCTACGACCGGCTCGGCATCTTACGGCGCCAGCTTCTGGACGGACGACAAGACCAACCACTACGCTCCTGACGTTGTTGGCGGTCTCGGCTTCAAGTCCGGTGCATGGGGCTTCAAGGTCGTTGGCGGTTATGACTCGATCGTCAAGGAAGGCGCCATCAAGGCTCGCGTAGACGCTGACTTCGGCGCATTCACGGCCTTCTTGATGGGCGGCTACAACACCGACGGCGACAAGCTCAACAAGTATGCCGGCACCAACCAGGACGTTTCGGCCTGCACGGCGCCGAATGGCACCGTCAACGCATCGAAGTGCGGCTGGGGTGACTGGGCAGTTTGGGGCGGCGTTGGCGTTCCGGTCAATGAAAAGCTGAAGTGGAACCTCCAGCTCGCTTACACCGACTCGAAGATGTTCGAAGCCACCACGAACCTGAAGTTCAATCCGGTTAAGAACCTCCTCGTCGAGCCGGAACTGACCTACGTTCACTACGACTACGCCCACGACGACACCGTTTCGGGCATCCTGCGTTTCGAACGCAACTTCTAACCTGATCAGATTTGACCTCCGATCAGAGAAGGAAGGGGGCCGGCTTTCCCTGCCGGCCCCCTTTTTTTTATGCGCTGAACTCCTGAAATCGCAAGCATGACCATCCATCACCGCGTGTCGTGACGAATCCCGATCAACCAGAAAGGGGAACCTTGTCGCACCCACAGCGTTTACGGTGAAAGGGACGTGCCTAAGAAGGAGTTACCGACTTGAAACATCTTGCTTCAATCGCCTTGACCGCCGCTTTGGCCGTGGGGTCCTTATTATCTGTTGCCCTGCCCGCCTCGGCAGCGCCTTTCGGCAGCCCATCGGCGCCGAATAGCTCTAACATCATTCTGGTCCAGGACCATGGCACACGCTGGCACCCGGACTCGTATGACGATCGCCGTCATTGGCGCGATCGTGATCGCCGCCATTGGCGTGGCGACCGCGGCTGGGATCGTCGCGACAGGGATCGTTACTGGTCCGACGACAGGCGCTACCGTCACCGCCACCATAGTGGCGTTATATTTGAAATACGCCCCTGACGCCTCTGATTGATGGATCCTGGTGTAACGATCAACGGCCAACCGTTTGGCTCCCAGGCGCCCGCGATTTGAACCACCATCTGGCTTGAGATCTTCAAGCCTGGAAAAGCTAACGGCCGCTACCGGTGATTTCGGTAGCGGCCGACTTGCTGTCAAAAGGGAATTTCCGATAGTTCGAAGCTTCTACCGATTAACGGCAGACGCGTACCTTGCGTACGACCCAGTGGCCATGAACCTTATGCTTCACCTTCTTAATGTGGCAATGTTGATGGTGACGATGATGCATCGGAGCTGCCTCGGCCGATGCGCTGACGGCAACGACCGATGCCAAAGCAAGTGCAGAAGCAAGAATCAGGTTTTTCATGTCGAACCTCTAAGCATTGGGGGACTATGCTGCGCGTATCGCGCACTACGTTCATGCGCCGGTTCATATTAACGCCACATGAACATTTTCTCACATTCACGAGAGCAACCATACCTTGAACCAAATTTCGTCGAAATACCACATACATCTGCACGAAAACTGTCGATAACGGCGTGTGAATTTACCACTTGTCGCAGTGGTCCAATTCCTGCCGGTTAAGGAGCTATGGTTAGCGAGCGATGAATCAGAGCAGGTGCAACATACTGTTGTTGCAACACAAAAAAGCCCTGGTGGTGTGGCGTTCGTTTTTCAGCCAGCCGCGACGCGAAAGGGCAGAAGGTCGCGAATCCGCTTGTCGCGAAGATAGAGACCACCCCAGGCCATGATACCTAAAACCAAACTGATAAGTTGTGGCGGAGACCCCACTTCTCCGAGGCGGAAATGGGTGCAGATCGCGCCACCAAAGAAGCCCGTCGTCAGGATGGCTCCCAGAACCGCGGTACGTGGAATCGCATAGAGAACTGCGCAGACGAGGATGATCAGGCCGAGCAATGTTGCCTGGCTGGTCGGGAAGCCCGATGCCTCCATCTCGGCACTGATCAGCGAGGGTGAAAAAAGATCTACGGCAGCATCGGCCGCCAATATGAGAATCACGATTGCGCTAACAACCCAACCAACCAACGCTCCCGTGCGAGAGCTCGTTTCCTCAACCATTGTATCCCCCAACATGCCGAACGCGGCCCATGTTCCCCGTACGCCCCATCAGCAGTCGGAAGAACGGCGGCAATCTGGCATGGGTGGGAAAGACAGGTCAACTACGCCACAAGCGGCATCGAGAAGGAAAATCGACGCTAAGTCAAATGCCTCGAATGCCATCGCACAGCTGCGTCGACGCAGCCCCTGCACTCTTCAAGTTTGTGACAAGAGAACGGCTGCGTGATCTCGCAGCAGCAGCGTGACGTCAATCGGCCGCCCGACCCCGTTCTAGATTAACGGCAGTCGCGTTCTTCTCTGGTCTCTATCGCATTCGTAAGGACAATCAAGTGCGATCGGCTCGCTACGAAAAGATTGCCCTCAATCTGTCCAGATCGACATTTCGGATATCGGCCGCCACTTCGGCGCCCGAATGGGCCTTGAACCACTCCACTGCTTCCCGCACGCGGTCGCCATGCGGCGGCGGATAGGCTCCGAGGCGCAAGACCCATTCACGGACGGTTTCCCTCTCCATGCGCCCCTTATCGTATCGGTCCCACACGCTCTTTGCCGACGTTATCAGATCATTGACTTTCGACATCTCACCAGCTCTCGTTTCATCCACCGCTCTCCGGCCGGCGTTACCCTTCAGTGAGGAGTTTGCGGCAAATCGCAAGATGCGATCGTGCTGTCGCCGCTGGCGGGCGACTTCAGATTGAGCTTCCAGGGAGCGGCACCGAAATATATCTGCTTTTCGACAAGCGAACTCACGATGGTCTGGCAAAGCTCCCGAGCGTCTCCGCCTGCGGTCGCAACTGAGACGGTGACCGTTTTCGCTTCCTCGGAGTAGGTGCAGGGAGACAGCGAGATTGTCGTGTCGACTGCGCGGCAAAGCGTTTTCGCATTCGTGACGGCTTCGGGTTCAGCTAAGGCGTGCCCGGCGCTCATCGATAGACACAACGCCAAAGTCATCAATCCACGCATCATCTCTAGCAATTCCTCAGATTCATGCTTTTCGCCGACACAAGCGCAAATGGCCCAGCTTCGCAACTGAAAAGACTTCCGTGGAATCCCTATCGATCGCGCAAGCGCCACCATCTCCAGGACAGTACCACATGGCGACGCGCCGCTGGCGATTTGATCGTCGTGCGCATATCATCCCAGATGGGAGTTTCAAAGGTAGTTAGAGAAGCAACATCCATGTTCTTTTGGATATAGCCAAGACCAGCTCTTTCAGAAAGAGTGGCTCCCCGGGCCGGATTCGAACCGGCGACCTGTCGATTAACAGTCGAATGCTCTACCGCTGAGCTACCAGGGAATGCGCTTGGCGCGGTGTGAGTGGGCTTCTACAAATGCTTTCCCGATTTGCCAAGCGGTTTTTTCAAAAAAATCGAATTCTCTTGCATTATTTCGCCGCCTCACCATTTCCTGTGGATGACTGATCAAAGCGGAACGACAGCAAATGCCGATCGAAATGGCCGGAAAACCCGCCGTTTCGGCATTGATCCCTCAACTCGCGAGCTTGTTTTCGGCTCTGTGAGAATTCCCCTACCCCGATCGCGGCTTGCGCGCCTCGGCGTCGGCATCGCTCTCATTTTTGGCGGCCTGCTTGGCTTCCTGCCGGTGCTTGGCTTCTGGATGCTGCCATTGGGCTTCATCGTGCTGTCGCATGATATGCCCACCGTGCGCCGCTGGCGCAGGCGATTTGCCGTGTGGTGGACGCGAAAGCGCCGCCCGGCAAGCTAGCCCCGCTTTATCTTACGCCGACCGGACGAGCGGGATTGCCCACAACGGTCGCGCCCGGCGCGACATCCCTGGTCACCACAGCGCCCGCGCCGATGATTGCGCCGTCGCCGATCGTCACGCCACCGACGAGGATCGCGCCACCACCAATCCACACGCTCCGGCCTATCGTGACCGGCCGCGCAATTTCCATGCCCTGCCCGCGCAGCGCCGCATCCTTGTGATGTTCCGCACAATATATATGGACGCCCGGCCCGAGCATGCTGCCGTCGCCGATGCGCACGCTGCCACTATCGAGAATGGTGCAGCCGGCATTCAGATAGACCCGGCTCCCCAGCGAAATGTTCATGCCGTAGGAGCAGTGGAACGGAGCCTCGATGAAAGCGCTCTCCCCGGCATCGGCAAAGAGCGCAGATAAAGCAGGCCCCATATTGCCGCGCTGCGACGGCAGCATGGTATTGTGCTGATGCACAGCATCGCGCGCGTGCCAGCGCAGGCTATCGAGTTCTGGATCGAAGCAACAATACCATTCGCCCGCCACCATCTTCTGCTTCTCACTCAGATCCATCGATCTCTTCCCCCAATGCTTTCAGGATTCGCCGTGGGTGATCATGCATCACCGTTCGGGCCGTCAGCAAGCAAGGTAATCGGCCACTTGCGAACAGGCGACAAGCCGGGCGCGAACCGTTGAATATTGCACGCCTTGATTAGCATTTTCTCAAATGTATAATCGATTGAAGAGCGCGCCCCGCCCCCCCTTACTTCGACTGAAAATGCCCGGCAACACGGGATTCTCGCCCTCAACAAACTGTCACACAGCTTGTCTATAACGCCGCTACCGCGGACTTGCGCAAGACCACCGGTTCCGAGCTTTCAAAAAGGAAATAGGGATTATGTCGAAACTTAAAAACTGCATTTCGGCTGCCGCCGCCGGCGTCATGAGCTTAGCGCTGGCCTTGCCTGCTGCTGCTGCTCCGACCAAGTTCGATTTCTGGTTCGGCCTGTCGGGCGACCTGGAACGCGTTGTTCAGACGATGTGCAAGAACTTCAATGACTCGCAGAAGGATTATGAAGTCTCCTGCGTCAGCCAGGGCAGCTACGACGCTGCTCTGCAGAACACCATTGCCGCCTTCCGTGCCGGCAAGCAGCCGACGATCGTTCAGGTCTATGACGTCGGCACCGCGACCATGATGCTTTCGGGCGCCTATCATTCCGTCACCAAGCTGATGGCTGAAAACGGTTACAAGGTCGACTGGAACGACTATTTCCCGGGTATCGCCCGTTACTACGCAACGTCGAAGGGCGAACTGCTGTCCTTCCCGTTCAACTCTTCGACCGCTCTGCTCTATTGGAACAAGGACGCTTTCGCCAAGATCGGCAAGACCGAAGCTCCGAAGACCTGGGAAGATGCCGCTGCCGACATGAAGGCACTGAAGGGCGCTGGTTATGATTGCCCGATGGCCATCAATATCTCCGGCAACGAAAGCTGGCAGCTGATGGAGCAGTTCTCTGCTATTCACGACCAGCCGGTCGCAACGAAGAACAACGGTTATGACGGCATCGACGCTCGCCTCACCGTCAACAAGACCAAGTTCGTCAAGTACGTTACCGACCTCAAGAGCTGGTACGATCAGGGCCTCATCAAGATCAAGTCGAAGGATCTCGGCCAGGATATGGTCCAGGCCTTTGCTTCTGGTGATTGCCAGATGATCCTCACCTCGGTCGGCGACCACGGCTCGATCACCAAGACCCAGAAGGCTGGCCTGAACTGGGATGTTGCCGAACTTCCGGTCTATGCCGGCACCGAGCGCAAGAACTCGCTCGTCGGCGGCGCATCGCTCTGGGTTCTCTCCGGCAAGTCCTCTGATGAATACAAGGGCGCTGCCGCGTTCCTAAACTTCATCGCCAAGCCGGAAACCGCCCTCTTCTGGTCGACCAACACCGGTTATATTCCGGTCACCAAGTCTGGCTTCAACTTCATGAAGTCCTCCGGCTTCTACGACAAGGCTCCCTACAAGGGCCGTGAAATCGCGATCGCCAGCTTGACCGCCTCCGAGCCGACCCCGATCACCCGCGGCGTTCGCCTCGGCAACTTCACGCAGATCCGCGCTGAATTCGGCAATCAGATGCAGGCCATTTTCGCCAACAAGGTCAGCGTTCAGGAAGGCATCGACAATCTGGTCAAGAATGGCGACGCCGTTCTCGATCGCTTCGAAGCTACCTACAAGGGCAAGCAGCTGCCTTAAGCAGCAAAGCTCGTGACAGGCGGCGTCCGCCGGGGTTTCCCGGCGGACGTTCGTTATGAGAGCAAGAATGGCATCGGAATCCCAAGCCGGAAGAGACCATGGAAAAGCGTATAACTTTCAGCAAATGGAGCGTTGGCATCCTGTTCGCAGTGCCGCAGCTGCTCCTCATCTTCACCTTTTTCTATTGGCCGGCCGGTCAAGCGGTCTTCTGGTCGTTGACGCTGCAGCAGCCCTGGGGCGGCGGCAACATCTGGGTCGGGCTCGACAATTTCAAAGCCATCCTCGCCAGTTCCGATTACTGGAACTCGGTTACGATCAGCATCATTTTCGCGGCCATCAGCACCAGCATTTCCATGGTTGGCGGCCTTGTCCTCGCAGCCCTGACCGATCGACAGCTGCGCGGCTCGAAATTCTACCGCGTCGTTCTGATCTGGCCCTATGGTATTGCTGCGCCCGCATCGGCAATGGCCTTCCGCTTCATTCTGGCGCCGGAAGCCGGCCTTATCGCGGTGGTCAATCAGTGGTGGCCGGGCATCTGGGATCCGGGCCTCGACGGCAACGCGGCCATGGCTTGCATCATCGCCGCCTTCTCGTGGAAATATATCGGCTATAGCTTCATCTTTTTCCTGGCGGCCTTCCAGGGCATTCCGCGCTCGCTGATGGAAGCAGCAGCGATGGATGGCTCCAGCGTGCTGCGGCGGTTCTGGGATGTCCAATTCCCGTTAATTACGCCGACGATCTTCTTCCTGCTGGTCATCAACATCACCGAGAGCTTCCAGGATTCATTCGGTATCGTCGACATCATGACATCAGGCGGGCCGCACAACTCGACCAACCTCATGGTCTACAAGATCTATTCCGACGGCTTCAAAGGCCTCGATTTTTCTGGTGCGGCGGCGCAGAGCATTGTTCTGATGCTGCTGATCATCGTGATTACCATTTTCCAGTTCCGCTTCATCGAGCGGCGCGTTCATTACCGTTGAGGCTGACATGGTCGAGCGCACACCTATCCTTAATTTCTTCACCCATCTGATCCTGTTCATCGGCTTCCTGGTGGCGGTGGGACCTTTGGCAATCGTCTCCATCGCCGCATCGCATAATCTGGCCGACGTCAACAAGGTTCCGATGTCGCTGATCCCCGGCTCGGACTTCTGGTTCAATCTGCAGACGGCCTGGACAACCGCCAATCTCGGACCCAAGCTGCTGAACAGCCTGATCTTCGCCAGCGGTGTTGCGGTGGGAAAAGTGCTGATTTCTGCGATCACTGCCTTTTCGCTGGTCTACTTTCGCTATCCGGGTCGCCATTTCATTTTCTGGCTGATCTTCATAACGCTGATGCTTCCGCTCGAAGTGCGCATCGTGCCGACCTATGCGGTCGCGGCGAACGTCTTGTCGCCCTATCAGGGGATCCTCGACGTCACCGGCATCAGTTGGCTCATCCAGAAGGTTACAGGCGTTGAAGTCGCGTTGAACCTCGGGTTGCTTAACTCCTCAATCGGCCTGATCCTGCCGCTGGTCGCGACCGCGACGGGTACATTCCTCTATCGTCAGTTCTTCCTGACGATACCGGACGAGCTAACCGAGGCCGCGCGCATGGACGGCGCCGGAGCACTGCGCTTCTTCGTTGACATCCTGCTGCCGCTGTCGCGCACCAACATGGCCGCACTTGGCACGATCATGTTTCTCGGATCCTGGAACCAGTATCTCTGGCCGCTGCTCGTCACCACCGATCCGGCGCACATGACGGCAGTGACCGAACTCAAGCAGCTCATCCCGAACATTGGTGGCCTTCCGGAATGGCATATCGCCATGGCAGGCACACTCATCGTCATGCTGCCACCGCTTGCCGTCGTCGTGCTGATGCAGCGCTGGTTCGTTCGCGGGCTCATCTCGACCGAGAAGTGATAAGTAGCCTGCCGCGCCTCATTATCGGGCGCGGCAGTTGCCCGCGCCGCCGGCGCCAAAGACATTAAATCCCCTCCCGCCTCCAGGCTTTTGTCGCTGCCTGACTGCGCACGCCACCCCACGCGCGTCTGTGGCGATGTTCGATTAATGCAATTTATTGCCCGAAAAATGCATTGTGACGCTCCTTCGTTGCCTGCATTTTTCACTGACTCAATCGGCTGGAGGGCCTGATTGGGGGGATTCGTCAAGTTTCAGCCAATTGCATGCTTTTCGCCATGATCTCGCCACCTGCGCTATCGGCGCGGTGGGGCTTCGTCGCGAAAAGATGGTGCAGGCGCGCGGTTCCCGACAGGAACATCGAAATTGGTCGAGCGACAAATCCAACCATGCAAAGGCATCGAAATTGCAAGGAGGAGGACGCAATGAGACTTTGGCAATTTATCTTGGCGAATGCCGTGCTTTTCTTGAGCGCAGGCGTCAGCGCTGCTCAAGACATGCCAACACCCGAAGAAGCGCATTGCATGGCCTTGCGCGGAATGTTGATTTCCCCGGACAAGATCGGCGAGCCGGCTCGCCGCGCTGTCGTCTATTCCGCTGACCTCCTTAAAGGCGACCAAGCCGCCGGCGGTGGCTTCTGTAAGGTGCTCGGTGGGATCGAGCCCGTTGATCCCAAGGCACCGAACATCAATTTCCAAATCAATCTGCCGCTGACCTGGAACGACAAGATCATCCAGTATGGCGGCGGAGGCTATGACGGAACCCTGATCGAGGCGGTCAAAAACGTCTCCTTTGGCTCGGATGCCGTCCAGACGCCTCTGCAGCGCGGCTATGTTACCTTCGGCAGCGACAGCGGCCACCAGTCGCCATCGGTGCTCGACGGCAAATTTCTCCTGAACGATGAGGCCCTTGCCAATTTCGGCGGTCTGCAAATCAAGAAGACCCACGATGTCACAATGGCCGTGGTCTCCGACTATTACGGCAGGAAGCCGCAGAAGACCTATATTCAAGGCAATTCGCAGGGCGGGCACGAATCCCTGATTGCCATCCAGCGCTGGCCGGCCGATTACGATGGCGCCATCGTCACTCATCCGGCCAACCCCTTCTCCGCCTTGCAGCTTTCCGGCAATCATCTCGCGAAGGCTTTCTATCGGAAGGGCGGCTATCTAAACCCCGCCAAAGTCGAACTGCTCAATTCTGCCGTCACCAGGGCATGCGACAAGCTCGACGGCGTTGAAGACGGCCTCATCTCGAATACGACAGCCTGCGACGCAACCTTCAAGGTTGAGGACCTTCGCTGCACAAGCGGAAAGGATGAAGGCGACACATGCCTTTCAGACGCGCAGATCGCGGTATTGAAGACGATCAACACGCCCTATAAGTCTCCGGTCAAGCTGCAGGACGGTGTCGAGGGCTTCGCGCGCTGGCCGATTTTTCAAGGTGGCGATCTCTATGGTCTCTGGGGTTTCGGCCTATCGCCGGATCTGACAAATCCGCCGACTCCTGTCGCCAATTTCGGCCTTGCCGTCCTGGCAGATCCACTGATCCGCTACGCGATCGTGCGCGATCCGAAGTTCGACACCATGACTTTCGATCCCGCGAAATATGCAAAGCGTATAGGGGAGGTTTCCAAGCTGATCGATGCGAACAGCGCCGACCTGTCCGCATTCGAAAAGCGCGGTGGCAAGATGCTGCTGATGCACGGCACCATCGATTTCGCGATCTCGCCTTACAATACGGTTTCCTACTATGAGCGCGTGGTCAAAACGATGAGGGCGGACGAGGTCCATAGCTTCATGCGCTTCTACCTCGTGCCCGGATTCGGCCATGGCAGCGGCAAGTTCATCGCCGCCTGGGATCCTCTGACGGCATTGG
The DNA here is from genome assembly GCF_053521805.1 of Rhizobium sp. A22-96. NCBI lineage: Bacteria > Pseudomonadati > Pseudomonadota > Alphaproteobacteria > Hyphomicrobiales > Rhizobiaceae > Rhizobium > Rhizobium sp. A22-96. The sequence continues at coordinate 773,117 of NZ_JBNWDQ010000003.1, read as the reverse complement.
AGAATTGGGTCGAAAAAGGAAAAGCCCCCGAAAATCTGATCGTCGGCGATGCCGGCAAGGATGGCGCCGGCCGCACACGGCCCATGTGCGAATACCCCTCTTATCCGAAATACAAGGCCGGGGCGACCGATCCGAACAAGGCGGAGAGTTTCGAATGCGCCAAATGATCCGCCGGCGAGCCTAGAGCCCGGATCGCTGCCGCAATCGACGGCAGCTCGGCATAAAAAAGCCCGGAAGTCATAAAGACTTCCGGGCACTCCTGCTAAAAATTGATGTCTGAAATTAGTGCGCCATCACCTTAAGCGGCGTGACGGAGGCAACGGCGTCGAGCCGCAGGCCGGTATCCTGTGCAAAGAGATGCGTGTGCTGCGGCGGCAGTTCGAGACCAACGGACTGGCCGGTCTGACCGGTCGTGTGGTCCGATACGGCGACGGCAAAGCTCGATCCGTTTATATCGCAATGGATGACACGGCCGGCGCCGAGTTCTTCAACGAAATCCACCGTCGCCGGAATGGCGCCAAGCGTGCCTGCCGGCACGAGACGGGCATGTTCCGGGCGGATACCGAGGGCGACAGGCTGGCCGGCATGACGCTTGCCGATATTGGCATCAATGCCGATCGGCAGGCCATCGAAGATGAACTGCTCGCCGTTGGCCGAAAATGTGCCTTCCAGGAAGTTCATGGCCGGCGAGCCGATGAAGGAGCCGACGAAGCGGGTGCGCGGCGTGTTGTAGATTTCAAGAGGGGTGCCGACCTGCTCGACATTTCCCTTGTACATGACCACCAGTTTGTCGGCGAGTGTCATGGCCTCGACCTGGTCATGGGTCACGAAAACCGAAGTGGCCGACAGGCGCTTGTGCAGGCGGCGGATTTCGACGCGCATCTGTACGCGCAGTTTGGCATCGAGGTTGGACAGCGGTTCGTCGAAGAGGAAGACCTTCGGCTCGCGGATGATAGCGCGACCCATGGCGACGCGCTGGCGCTGGCCGCCGGAAAGCTCGGCCGGCTTGCGGGCGAGGAAATCCTCCAGGCCGACGATCTTGGCGGTTTCCTTGATGCGTCGGTCACGCTCCTCGCGCGGCACGCCGGCCACCTTCAATGCATAGCCCATATTGGCAGCGACATTCATGTGCGGGTAGAGCGCGTAGTTCTGGAAGACCATGGCGCAGCCGCGCTCGCGGGGCTCAAGCTGATTGACGACCTTGCCGTCGATGATGATCTCGCCCGAGGAAATATCCTCAAGGCCGGCAATCATGCGCAGCAACGTGGACTTGCCGCAGCCGGAAGGCCCGAGAATGACGACGAACTCGCCCGATCGGAAATTCAGGTCGACACCATGAACGACCTCATTGCGTCCATAGGCCTTGCGAACTTGTTCGATCCGAATTTCCGCCATATCAATTTTCCCCGCCTGTCAATTCTGGGCCGTCAATCGGCTGGACTGCTAGCGAATTTGCATTACAGAACAGTGACAAAGACCCTTATATCACAGGCAGTGTCCAGATTCCTTCACGAGAGTTGCGTGTAGAATTCTCTTATGAAACGGGCGGTGGTGGAACCATTCCTCTACCCGCGTCGTATACTGGTTCGGCGGCAACACAACATCTGAAAACCGTACAGGCGACCGACGAGAACCATGACATCATCCAACAGCGAGCCGAAGCCTATCCTCCTGTGGTTCCGCAAGGATCTCCGTCTTGACGACAATCACGCCCTGCAGACGGCGGCGGCCTCAGGGCGGCCTGTCGTTCCCATCTATATCCAAGAGCCGGAAGTGAAAGGCTGTGGGCCGCTCGGGGCGGCACAACGATGGTGGCTGCATCATTCCCTCGCCGCCTTGGACGAAAGTCTTCTCGCGCTCGGCAGCAAGCTTGTTCTGCGAACGGGTGATGCCCTTTCGGTCATCCAAAAGTTTGTCGAGGAAACCGGAGCAGAAGCGATCGTCTGGAACCGCCGCTATGATCCCGCAGGCATGGCTGTGGATATGCACGTCAAGAAGAGCTTGCGGGATGCAGGTTTCGAGGCAAACAGCTTTGCCGGTCAGCTGCTGCACGAACCGTCCCGCGTGCGCACCGGCACGGGCAATCCCTACAAGACCTATACGCCGTTCTGGCGGGCACTGGAGCAATCCGGCGAGCCACCCTTCCCGATCGATGCCCCGAAAAAAATGGAGGCACCCAGCCACTGGCCCCAATCGGATTCGCTCGGCTCGTGGGGGCTGCTGCCGACCAAGCCGAACTGGGCCTCCGATTTCCAGGATATGTGGACACCAGGCGAGGCTGCGGCACGCGAGAAGCTCACCGATTTCATCGAGGCCTCACTCGACAGCTACGCCATCGATCGCGATTTTCCCGACAAGCCGGCAACATCGCTGCTTTCGCCACATCTGGCGCTCGGTGAGATCTCGCCAGCGCGGGTCTGGCACTCTACGCGCGGTCTTCCCAAACATATCCCGACGGACAATATCGTTCGCTTTCGCAAGGAACTGGCGTGGCGGGAATTCTGCTATCATCAGCTCTTCCATTTCCCCAAACTCAATTCGGCCAACTGGAACGATCGCTATGACGATTTCCCATGGCGCTCGGATGCGAAGCTGTTCGACAGCTGGCGGCGTGGGCAAACGGGATATCCGATCGTCGATGCCGGCATGCGACAGCTCTGGCGCCATGGCTGGATGCACAATCGCGTCCGCATGATCGTCGCCTCCTTCCTGATCAAGGATCTATTGATCGACTGGCGCGAGGGAGAAAGCTGGTTCCGCGACACGCTTGTTGATGCCGACCCGGCGGCCAACGCCGCAAACTGGCAATGGGTGGCGGGGTCCGGCGCCGATGCCTCACCCTTCTTCCGCATCTTCAATCCGGTGCTGCAGGGCGAAAAATTTGATGCGGACGGCGGTTATATCAGGACCTTCGTGCCCGAATTGGCCAATCTTGACGGCAAATATATCCATCGGCCATTCGAGGCACCTGATGATGTGCTCAGGCGCTCGGGCATAATACTTGGCCAGCACTATCCACGACCGATCGTCGATCATGCCGTTGCGCGGCGACGCGCGCTTGAAGCGCATGCGTCGCTGAAGACTGAATGATAAGCGCTACTCCGCCGGGTGCGGCGTTGCCCGTGTGCCGACGGACGGCCGCTTGCCGCCGCCTCCGAGAAAATATCGGACCATGCGGAAATAGAGGCCGTAGGGCAGCAGCTTCAAAAGCTTTGCTCGATAGACCATGCTCTTCGGGAAACTGATGTCGAAAGCCGGTGACTTCAATCCGGCAGCGATCGTGTCGGCCGCTTCCTTGGCGGACAGGATACCCGGCATGGCGAATTTGTTGTTCGCCGTCAGCGGCGTTTCGACATAGCCGGGGGTTATGAGCTGGATATGGATGCCCATGCGATCGAGTTCGAAGTTCAGGCTTTCCGCCATGTTGATGAGGGCGGCCTTGGTGGCGCCGTAGGCGGCGCAACCGGGAAGGCCAGCATAGCCCGCAAGTGACGACACAAGCGCAACCTGGCCATATCCCCTGGCCCGCATGTGCCGCACTGCCGGAATGAGGCAATTGACCACGCCATGGAGGTTGACCGCGAAACTGCGGTCGAAAACCTCATGGTTCAGATCCTCGCCGCGCGCCGGCAGATAGATACCGGCATTGAGCACAGCCAGCGCAACCGCGCCGTGCTGATATTCGATAGCCGCTATGGTGTGCTCCATATCTTCGGCATTGGTCACGTCGCCATCCACCACGACGATGCTGCCGGGAAGGCTGCTTGCCTCGGCCTGCAAGGCCAGAAGCTTGTCGTGGCTACGGGCCGTAACGGCCACCTTGTAGCCTTCTTCCGCCAATTTCAGCGCCAGTGCACGGCCGATGCCGGAACTTGCGCCGGTGATCCAGACAACTCCGTGTTCAGGACGTGCGATGAACGGGCTCATGGCTCTTCTCCTTGGCTGGCGGTCGCCTACATCAAACGCTCAATCGCGGCCGTCCGTGGCATTTTAGAAATAGCGCATCATTGTGGCCGCTTTCGGCCAGTTTATTGGTTCGGCGAGGAAATCGATGTCACTTATCGGAGACTAGCAAGAGAGCCGGCACTACCCCAAAGAACGTCGCCCAAGACGAATTTTGCGGGCCGAACAAAGAGCGAGGAACAGAATTTCTTGCCTATATCGCCTTGTGAAGGGAAAAGACCGTTCTTACAGTAGTTGCGAACAGAAGGCAGATTCCATGACCGTCCATCCGTCCGTCCTCGAAGCAATTGGCAATACGCCGCTGATCAAGCTCAAGGGCGCCTCCGAGGCGACGGGCTCGACCATCCTTGGCAAGGCCGAGTTCCTCAACCCCGGTCAGTCGGTCAAGGATCGCGCCGCGCTCTATATCATTCGCGATGCCGAGAAGAAGGGGTTGCTCAGGCCCGGTGGCGTTATCGTCGAGGGCACGGCCGGCAATACTGGCATCGGCCTGACGCTTGTCGCCAAGGCACTCGGCTATCGCACTGTTATCGTCATTCCGGAAACCCAGAGCCAGGAAAAGAAGGATGCGCTGAAGCTGCTCGGCGCTGAATTGGTCGAGGTTCCAGCCGTTCCCTACAAGAACCCGAACAATTATGTGAAGGTCTCGGGCCGGCTGGCCGAGCAACTGGCAAAGACGGAGCCGAACGGCGCGATCTGGGCGAACCAGTTCGACAACGTCGCCAACCGTCAGGCGCATATCGAGACGACCGCCAAGGAAATCTGGACTGACACCAATGGCAAGATCGACGGCTTCATCTGCTCGGTCGGCTCCGGTGGCACATTGGCGGGCGTCGCCATGGGCCTGCATGGCTTCAACAAGGACATCAAGATCGGCATCGCCGACCCGGAAGGCGCCGCGCTTTATGAGTTCTACAAGAACGGCGAGCTGAAATCCTCCGGCTCTTCGATCACCGAGGGCATCGGCCAGGGCCGGATAACGGCCAATCTGGAAGGTTTTACGCCTGATTTCGCCTACCAGGTCACCGATGCAGAAGCCCTGCCCTATCTTTTCGATCTGGTCGAATATGAAGGCCTGTGCCTTGGCGGCTCGACGGCCATCAACATCGCGGGCGCCGTACGCCTGGCGAGGGATCTTGGCCCGGGACATACGATCGTGACCATCCTGTGCGATTACGGCAATCGCTATCAGTCCAAGCTCTTCAATCCGGATTTTCTGAAGTCGAAGGGCCTGCCGCTGCCATCCTATCTTGCAAAGCGGACGGATATTTCCGTCCCATATGAAACAGTAGCGTGAACTCATGACCGTGAATGCCCTCTATCGTGACGATTTCTACCTCTCGACCGCAGAGGCGGTGGTAACCGCAATCCATGAAGACGGGGGCATCGAGCTCGACCAGACCTGCTTTTACGCAACCTCGGGCGGACAGCCTGGTGATACCGGCTTCCTGGAACGCGGTGACGGTTCCAGGATCATGCTTGGGCAGACGAAGCATGGTCCGATCAAAGACATCATCATCCATGTGCCGCTCGAAGGCGAACCTCTGCCCATTCTCGGCGAAAAGCTGGTGCTGCATATCGACTGGCCGCGCCGCTACAAGCTGATGCGCATGCACACGGCCTGTCACCTGCTCTCGGTGATCTGCCCCTACCCGATCACCGGTGCAGCGGTCGGCGAGGAAGAAAGCCGGGTCGATTTCGACATGAGCGAGACGATCTACAAGGACGAAGTGACGGCCAAGATGATGGCCCTCATCAATGAGAACCATCCCGTGTTCCTCCAGTGGATCACCGACGAGGAACTGGCGGCCAATCCCGGCATCGTCAAATCCAAGAACGTGCGGCCGCCGATGGGGCTTGGCCGCGTCAGTCTTGTCTGCATCGGCGAGGATTCCGCCGTTGACAGCCAGCCCTGCGGCGGCACACATGTGTCCGAGACACAGGAAGTCGGGGCGATCCACATCGCCAAGATCGAAAAGAAGGGCAAGGAAAACCGCCGCTTCCGCATTCGGTTCGGGGCATCGACCGACGAGAATTGACCGGGCCAGCGCCCATATCCATATCCCCATATCCAAGCCGATAAATCATAGCAGGGAGAGATCATCATGGCAGCGGACAAGAGCCGTTTCGTCGTATCCGCCGACTGGCTGCAGAGCGAGTTGGGTGCCAAGGACCTGCGCATCCTCGACGCGTCCTTCTATCTACCGGCGCAGAAGCGCAATGCCGACGCCGAATATGCCAGCGGCCATATTCCGGGCGCCATCCGCTTCGATCAGGACAAGATATCGGATCATTCGACCAACCTGCCGCATATGGTCCCCTCGCCCGAATTCTTTGCCGCGGAAGTCGGCAAGCTCGGCATCAGTGAGACCGACCGCATCGTCATCTATGACGGCCCGGGCCTGTTTGCTTCACCGCGCGTCTGGTGGCTGTTCCACATCGTCATGGGGGCACCGAACGTCTTCGTGCTCGACGGCGGCCTGGATGGCTGGAAGGCCGAGGGACGTCCGCTGGAAACAGCGCTACCTGCCTTCGAAGCGGCGACCTTCAAGCCGAAGTTCAACGGCAGCCGTGTCGTTTCCCTTGAAGAGATGCGTGGCATCGTCGATAGCCACGCCCTGCAGATCGCGGACGCACGCAGCGCCGGCCGCTTTGCAGCCGCAGAGCCGGAGCCGCGCGAAGGCATGCGCTCGGGCCATATGCCGGGAGCTCGTAACCTGCCATCGGGTGTGTTTGCCACGAACGGCAAGTTCAAGTCCTTGCCGGAACTGCGTGAGACGATAGAGAAGGCCGGCATCGATCTCGACAAGCCTGTCGTCACCACCTGCGGCTCGGGCATTACCGCAGCAATCATCACGCTGGCGCTCGAATCGCTCGGCCATGGCGACAACAAGCTCTATGACGGCTCCTGGTCGGAATGGGGCAGCCGCCCGGATACGCCCATCGTTACTGGTCAAGATTGAGCAGCGCGGTCGTGAAAACCCCTTCATCGATCAAGGTCCATATCACCCGTCTGGAAATGACGGCGCCGCCCAAGACCAGTCTGGCGGTGCCGGTCAACATCCAGACGGCCATCATGCGTTCTCCGGGCATTCCGCTACCCTTCTATCGTTATCTCTATCGCCAGGTCGGCGCCCGCTGGCACTGGGTCGACAGGCTTCGCCTCTCTGACGAGGAATTGGCGTCGGCCCTCCACGACCCGCGCAATGACATCAGCGTGCTCTACGTCAACGGCGCACCGGGCGGCTTCTTCGAATATTTCCGTCAGGATGAAGAGACGATCGAGCTCAGCCATTTCGGCCTCATCGAAAATGCGCTCGGCCTCGGCATCGGCAAATGGTTCCTGCTCCAGTCGCTCTACGCGATCTGGGCGCTGAACCCGCAACGCATCGTGACGACGACGAACAATCTCGATCATCCGCGAGCCCTGCAGCTCTACCAGATGTTCGGCTTCTCGCCGACATCAACCGGCGAAGGCATCGTCCGACCACTGAGCGATAAGGAACTGCTGGAGCTCGCCAGGAAGGGCTAGGGTATTTTAGGGGCGGCAGGAATCGGGTGGCTTCCTGCGCTGGTCCGGAGCATCACATGGTAAATCTCGAAAGGAGCTTTGCCATGCCTTCCGTCACCTTTGCAGCCATGCCCACATCCGATGCCGAAATTCTCTGGAACGGTGGTGCCGACGCCTATGGTCACCAGCCGGAGACCATGATCTCCGATGGTCCGGGTCATCCCTGCCGCCACTGCCTGCACAATATCGCGGCCGGCGAAGAGCTTTTCGTCTTTGCCTACCGCCCCTTCCCGGAATTGCAGCCCTATGCGGAAACCGGCCCGATCTTCCTGCACAAGACGCCCTGCAAGCGCTACGAGGCAGCGGAAGTCCTGCCGCCCGTGCTGGCGACCAGCCGCGACTTCATCGTGCGTGGTTATGGGAAGAACAACCGCATCGTCTATGGAACCGGCGCCGTAACGCCGACGGGGGATATTCCTGCCTATGCCGCCTCGCTGCTCGAACGTCCCGACATCGCCTATGTCCATGTTCGCTCGGCGCGCAACAACTGCTATCAGTGCCGGATCGATAAAACCGAAACGCCGGCATACACGGATGCCGGCGTTTCCATCTGACGTACGCGCGATGGGCTTTACGCGACGTTCAGAATGCTTTCCGGCGCGACGGCCTCGTAACCCAAGGCTTCAGCCACCGGCTTGTTGGTGACGCGGCCCTTGTGCACGTTAAGGCCATTGCGGAGGTGCTTGTCTTCCGCGATGGCGCGCAGGCCGCGATCGGCCAAGGCCAGACCGTGATAGATGGTGGCGTTATTCAGCGCGTGCGCCGAGGTGACCGGAACAGCGCCGGGCATGTTGGCGACACAATAGTGCACGACGCCCTCGACCACGTAGGTCGGGTCGGAATGGGTTGTCGCATGCGAGGTTTCGAAGCAGCCGCCCTGATCGATGGCGACGTCGACAATGACCGAGCCCTTCTTCATGCCGGACAGCATCTCATGCGTGACGAGTTTCGGCGCAGCGGCACCGGGGATCAGAACTGCGCCGATGACCAGGTCGGCGGAGAAGACTTCCTCTTCCAGCGCCTGAATGCTGGAATAGCGGGTGTGGACGCGGCCGTTGAAGATATCGTCCAGCTGGCGCAGGCGCGGCAGCGAGCGGTCGAGGATGCTGACGTCGGCGCCGAGACCAGCCGCCATCTTGGCCGCATGCAGGCCGACGACACCACCGCCGATGATGGTGACCTTGGCCGGCAGAACGCCCGGCACGCCGCCGAGCAGGATACCGAGGCCGCCATTGGCCTTCTGCAGGGCCGTGGCACCCGCCTGGATCGATAGACGGCCAGCGACCTCGGACATCGGCGCCAGCAGTGGCAGGCCGCCACGCTCGTCGGTGACGGTCTCATAGGCAATGGCGGTCACGCCCGAAGCCAGCAGGCCCTTGGTCTGCTCCGGATCGGGTGCCAGATGCAGATAGGTGTAGAGAAGCTGGCCCTCACGAAGCTGCGCCCATTCGGAAGGCTGCGGCTCCTTGACCTTCACGATCATGTCGCACTTGTCGAAAATATCCTTGGCGCTGGCGGCGATCTTGGCGCCGGCGGCGATATAGGCATGATCGTCGGCACCGATGCCGGCACCGGCCTTCGTCTCGACCCAGACCTCGTGGCCATGGGCGACATATTCACGGACGGATGCCGGCGTCAGGCCGACGCGATATTCGTGGTTCTTGATTTCCTTGGGGCAACCAACGCGCATTTCATTCCTCCTCGAATGGTTTTGCGTCTGCAATCTCTCCGAGGGAAATCAGACCACCTCCGCTCTGCAATGTCCTTGCAAAGACGATTTGCGCTACCATCATTTTTCGTGAATTATTGCGCCAACAAGAGTTTTTTCGAAGGATCTTCGAATGTCTGACCTCGACGCCATCGATCATTCGATTCTGCGGATGCTGCAGCAGAACGCGCGGATGACCAATGCGGATCTCGCCGAGAAGGTCGGCCTGTCGCCATCGGCCTGCTCGCGCCGGCTCGATATCTTGGAAAAGAACGGCGTCATCGACGGCTATCATGCGCATCTGTCGCACAAGGCGCTGGACTACAAGATGATCGCCTTCGTGCATATCTCGCTGTCCGGCCAATTCGCCAAGACGCTTTCGGAGTTCGAAACGGCCGTGAAGCGTTGTCCGAACGTGCTCTCCTGCTACCTCATGTCGGGGGAATACGACTACATATTACGCGTCGCCACACGCGATCTGGAAGACTATGAGCGCATCCATCGCGACTGGCTTTCGGCGCTGCCGCATGTCGTGAAGATCAATTCCAGCTTCGCCCTGCGCGAGATCATCGACCGGCCGAATGTCGGCCTTTGAACTCTATCATCGCAGGTCCAGCAGCAACGCGCGGTGATCCGATACCTCGGGCTCGGCCACGGGATCGAATTTGATCACCTCAACATCTGGCGTCACCAGCATGTAATCGGCAAAACGAGGCTGCTTTTTGTAGTGAGACGTGCGGGTATCGTCATGTCCCCGTGAGGTGACGAGATCGACAAGACCAAGGTTGCCGAGAGCTTCGAATGTAACGCTATCCGGCAACACATTGAAATCGCCGCAGACAACCAGCCGCTCGTCGCCTTGCCGCACCTGACGGATAATCTCAACCAGTGCATCCGCCTGATGACGCCGGGCGGGCGTATCTCCCTTGCCCGCCGTATCGCGAAGGCCGTGCATATGGGCAATGGTGATCGGGTAATCGTGCTCATAGTCGAAAAGGCGGATGCAGTGGGCATTGCGCGACCTTGGATGCGCGCCCCAGCCGTTGGCCGAAAATTCGCCGTGCACGAACCCGGTGGCCTGACCGATGACCGGATAGGACTTACGGACGAAGGTCGCCAGGCCAAATTCCGAAAAGAGCTGTCGGTCGCTGTCGAAGAGATCACCCCGCGCAACCGGAAGGAAGAATGCATCGTGACCCGGTAGGGCGGCCTGCAGCTCCTCGAAGAGATTCGCCCGTTGCTGAAGCTCCACGCCGTGATCGCGATAAACAAGCCAATCGGACTTCGAATCGAGTGTACGCACAACTTCCTGCAGGCACAGGACATCCGCATCCACATCGATGAGATAAGGCATGAGCGGCTCATGCAACTGGCCGCCCCATGCATTCAAAGAAACGATGCGCAACGTCCTTCCCCTTTTCCATATCTGCTTGCCAATCGACGTCCGCCCAACAACAGGAAACCTGCTGGCCCTCGAAGAAACTTCCCAGCTGATCGTCTGAGACTGGTGCCGATTCGAGACGTTCGCTTACAATTTTAGCGGTTACCCTAAGAATTTTTCAATGCACGCATGCTATCCAAAACCTGAAAAAAGATGTGCGAGCCGGGATAACATTATGCAGTCCTCTTCGAAATCTCTCGTTCAAGATAATCTGAAGATCAAGTCACGAGGTTCGCCGCGCCAACATGCCCGACTAACCGGCCACGTGCGGTATTTCACCAAGCTTGTTGCAGGCCGTGTCGTCAACATTTCCACCAGTGGGATTGCTCTCGATCTACAGGGACCGCTCTATGCAGCTGCAGGCAGCAAGGTTCGTGTCGAATGCGATGATATCGGCCTGCTGGATGGTTTCGTCCGTTGGGCCCACAACGGCCGTATCGGCATCGAGTTCGACCGCTCGTCCAATGCATCGGCAAAGGTCGCTTCCTATTTCCGCTTTTTCCACAAGGACATAAAGCCGGTTCTGAAACGTTAAGCGCTTGCGGAAGGCTGCCGATCGCCGTCCACAATAAGCCTGTCACATTACTGGTGCACACCTTCGCAAATCGTCCTAATCTCCCTCACCCGAGAGATGATCGCGGGACCATAGCCCCACCGTAGAAGGAGTGTTTCATGTCTTCCATTCTGGATTTGCCCAGTATGTCGCGCCGTTCCCTGCTGCAGGGCCTCAGTGCCACTGCGGCGTTGATCATGCTGCATCCCTTTGCAGCGCGCGCGGCCGGCAACCAGGCGCATCTGCGTCTCATGGAAACCACTGACATCCACGTCAACGTCTTCCCCTACGACTACTATGCCGACAAGCCGAATGACACGATGGGTCTGACGCGTACCGCGACGATCATCGACAACATCCGTGCGGAAGCTACCAACTCGCTGTTGATCGACAATGGCGACGTGCTGCAGGGCAACCCGATGGGCGATTACATGGCCTACCAGCACGGCATGAAGGACGGCGACGTCCATCCCGTCATCAAGGCAATGAACACGCTCGGCTACTCCGTTGGAACGCTCGGCAACCACGAATTCAATTACGGCCTCGACTTCATGTTCAAGGTGCTGGCCGGCGCGAACTTCCCCTTCGTCTGCGCCAATCTGACAAAGGGCCAGCTCGCTTCCGATCCGACGAAGGACGACCTGTTCTTCAAGCCCTATCTGATCCAGGAAAAGAAGATCAAGGACGGATCAGGCAATGAAAGCCCGATCAAGATCGGCTTCATCGGCTTCGTGCCGCCGCAGATCATGCTCTGGGATATCAAGAACCTCGAAGGCAAGGCGCAGACGCGCGATATCGTCGAAGCCGCTAAGGCCTGGGTGCCGGTCATGAAGGCTGAGGGTGCGGATATCATCATCGCTCTCTCGCATTCCGGTATCGACGGCAGCGGCCCATCCGACAAGATGGAAAACGCCTCGCTCTATGTTGCTGCCGTTGACGGCATCGACGCCGTCTTCACCGGCCACCAGCATCTCGTCTTCCCTGGCCCAAAGACTTGGGACGGCATCAAGGATGCCGATCCGGTCAAGGGCACGCTGCATGGCAAGCCTGCCGTCATGGCCGGCTTCTGGGGGTCGCATCTCGGCCTCATCGACCTGCTGCTCGAAAAGGACGGCAAGAGCTGGAAGATCGTCGATTTCACCTCCGAGGCGCGGCCGATCTATCACCGCGACGACAAGAAGAAGGTCATCGCCGATGTTGCCGACAAAAAGGAAGTGGTGGAAGCGGCCAAGGCCGAGCATGAAGCGACGCTGACCTATGTCCGCACGCCCGTCGGCAAGACCTCCGCACCGCTCTACTCCTATTTCGCGCTGGTCGCGGACGATCCATCCGTCCAGATCGTCAGCCAGGCGCAGGTCTGGTACATCAAGGACATGCTGAAGGAGACGCATTACAAGGACCTGCCGGTTCTTTCAGCCGCAGCTCCCTTCAAATGCGGCGGCCGCAACGGCGCCGACTACTATACGGACGTTCCGGCCGGCAATATCGCCATCAAGAACGTCGCCGACCTCTACCTCTATCCCAACACGGTGCAGGCCGTCGTCATCAACGGCGCGCAGGTCAAGAACTGGCTGGAAATGTCGGCTGCCATGTTCAATCAGGTCAAGCCCGGCGCCAAGGATGCCGATCTTATCAACAACGCCTTCCCATCCTACAATTTCGACGTGATCGACGGCGTCACCTACCAGATCGACGTGTCGCAACCGCGCCGCTTCGGCGATGACGGCAAGGTTCTGAATGCCGATTCGAACCGCATCCAGAACCTGCAGTTCGATGGCAAGCCGATCGATCCCACGCAGAAATTCGTCGTGGTCAGCAACAACTATCGCGCCGGCGGCGGTGGCAATTTCCCCGAGATCGGCGCCGACAAGGTCGTCTACCAGGCACCGGATACCAACCGCGACGTCATCGTGCGCTACGTGCACGATCAGGGCACGATCAATCCGACCGCCGACGGCAACTGGACCTTCAAGCCGCTGCCGGGCACGACAGCGGTGTTCCAGAGCTCGCCAAAGGCCAAGGATTTCCTGGATCAGGTTAAGAGCGTGAAGATCGAAGACGCCGGCGAAGGTGCCGACGGCTTCCGCAATTACCGGCTGGTGCTGTAAGCCGTCAGAATATCGCCCTCTCCCCGGCTCGGGGAGAGGGTCCTCATTCGGCTGCCAGCTGCGTCTCTTCCGGATGAAACATCTCGACCGCCGCCTTGAAATCCGCCTGGTTCGGGCAGCGGGAAAGGCGTGAGCTGAAGGCTTCGATCATCCAGGCCGCAGCCGGACCGGGAGGGTTATCGAGCTTGCGAACCGCATAGATCGGATATTCGCTCTGGTCGTAGGCATCCAGCGCCAGCGGCACCAGACGCCCCTTCTGCAAATCCTCCATGATGAACGAGGCCGGTAGCCCACCCCAACCAAGCCCGCCGCGGATCAACTGATGCTTGGTGGCGATATCGCTGACATGCCAGATCTTGTAGGACAGGACATTGAAATCCTTGCCGTTCGTGAGGCTTGAGGCATCGGTGACGACCAGCTGCACTTCCTCGCGCACATCGGCAAGCGCCAGCGGCCGTCCCAGACGGGCAAGCGGATGGGTGGGCGCTGCGACCGGTAACATGAAGGAATGGCCGATGCGTTCGATGACCAATGCATCATCCTGCTTCAATATCGAGCCGCCAATACCGATCGTCGATTTGCCACTGGTAACCAGCTCCAGCATCGAACCAAGCTCACCAGTATCGAGACGCAGCGACACAAAGGGGAAGCGGTCACGGAATTCCCGCAGCACGTCGACGGTGGCATGGACCGGCACCATGACGCTGATGGCAACGGACACTTCCGCCTCAAGCCCAGTCTTCAAGCCCTTCACCCTGGCGCGCATCACCTGAAGGTCCGACAGGATGCGCCGCGCATCCTCCAGCATCACCCTGCCCGCATCCGTCAATCTCGGCTGGCGCGAGCCAGAGCGCTCGAACAGCGGCATTTCAAGCTGCGCCTCCAGATTGGCGATCGTATAGCTGATGACCGACTGAGCACGGTTGAGCACGCGCGAGGCAGCCGAAAAACTGCCTGATTCCGCAACGGTCAGAAAGACCTGCAATTGGTCGAGGGTGGGATTGGGGAGCATCTGCCATCCATTCTATCGATAACTATGATCCATATTATCACAGTTTTTCTCGATGGCACTGAGGACTTATCTCTTTGGGGGAAGGTGATCGGGTTCTCCCGCCCGATTTCGCAACTCATTGAAAAGGAATAACGACATGTCCTCCATTCTGCTTCTGACATCCAGCCCGCGCGCTGACTCGCTCTCGACCAAGATCGCCACCGAGCTTGCCGACAAGATCAAGGCAAACAACCCGGGCAAGACCATCGTTCATCGCGACCTCGCCGCCGACGCGCTGCCGCATATCGACGGCCCTTTCACGGCCGCGATCCGCACGCCCGTTGACGCTCGCACACCTGAACAGAACGAACTGGTGAAGGTTTCCGACGCACTCGTCGACGAACTGCTCGCTGCCGACACCGTGGTCATCGGCACCGGCCTCATCAACTTCAACATCTATTCGTCGCTGAAGACCTGGATCGATAACATCGCTCGCGCCGGCCGTACCTTCACCTACACCGAAACCGGCCCGAAGGGCCTGGCTACCGGTAAGAAGGCCTATATCGTTCTCGCATCCGGCGGCGTTTACTCCGAAGGCCCGGCTGCTCCGTTGAACCATGCTGTCCCGTACCTGAAGTCGGTTCTCGCCTTCATCGGCATTACCGAAGTCGAGACCGTCTATGTCGAAGGCATCGCCTTCGGTCCGGAAGCAGTCGAGAAGGCAATCGGTGCCGCTCAGGCCCGCGCATCCGAACTGGCGCTTGCTGCCTAATCGACGGCGCTACCCAAGCATTGAAGGCGGTCGGCATTTGTCGGCCGCCTTTTCATTTTTATTCGGCCTTCGCCAAACTCTTCACGAACTGGTTCACCGTCTCCAGAATTTCACTGGAGAGCGTTTCGTCGTTGGCCACGCGCGCGAGACCGACGGCGCCGGTCATCAGGCAGGATGCGATAATCGCCTTCTGCCTTGCATCGATCGTTTCCGGCTGCGGCATACGCGCCGTCATGGCATCGAAATTCTTCCGTAGTCCTTCCGTTGCGATAGTGCGGACCGCCTCGCTGCTGCGGGCCATGTCTGCCGTCAGTGCGGCATAGGCGCAGCCCTCGCCGCAATGATCCCGATGAGTTTCGCTGAGATAGGTCTCGACATACTCATTCAGCGGTATGTGTGCGGGATCGATGCCTTTCTCCTCCTGCTGTTTCCGCCAGGATTCGACAGCCGATTGCACCGCCTCCGCCACCAGCTCGTCACGAGAGGCGAAGTGCTTGTAGAAGCCGCCGACGGTCAGTCCCGCTTCCTTCATCAGATCCGCGACGCCGATCCCGTCCAGGCCCTCTTCTCGCAGGCGTCTCGCGGCAAGCTCGACGATGCGTTCATGCGTCTTCTGTTTTTCCAATTGTGAACGGCCCATCGAGAATCCTTTCCGCTTAGCCTTGACAAAATGGATTACGAACATAATCCTTATAGAGAACGATCATAATCCAGATCGTGAGAAAAGCCAACAGGAGCTATGAACATGCGTCTCAAGAACAAGGTCGCCGTCATCACGGGCGGAAACAGCGGTATCGGCCTCGCTACAGCCCGCCTCTTCCTCGCCGAGGGTGCAAAGGTCGTCATCACCGGCCGCAATCCGCAGACGCTTGCAGCGGCCGCAAAGGAACTGGGTGACAACGTGCTGGCCTTGCAGGCCGACACCACAGACATTCCGGCAATGGAGAAGGCTTTCGCTCAGGCGACGGAGAAGCTCGGAAAATTCGACATCGTCTTCGCCAATGCCGGGATTGGCGGCGAAACCCCGGTCGGCCAGACCACGCTCGAGCAGTTCGAGACCATCGTCCGCATCAATTTCACCGGCGTCTTCTTCACCGTGCAGGCCGCGCTGCCCTATCTGAACGACGGCGGCTCCGTGATCCTGAATGGCTCTGTTCATGCCGTGCTCGGTATTCCCGGTTATTCGGCCTATGCGGGCACGAAGGGCGCCGTTCGCGCCATGACCCGCAATCTGGCATCGGAGCTCGCTCCGCGCGGCATCCGCGTCAACCAGGTCACTCCTGGCGCCACCAGGACACCGATCTGGGATTCAAGTGCAGCAACGCCGGACGCCAAGGACGCGCTCGAGGCCTATCTCGGCAGCTTGAGCCCGCTCGGTCGTATGAGCGAAGCCGATGAGCTCGCCAAGGCCGCCCTCTATCTCGCATCAGACGATTCCGTCAACGTCACGGCGATCGAGATCACGGTTGACGGCGGTGCCATCAACGCCCCCTCCGGCGCCAAGATATTCCGCAAGGGTTGAGCCTACAGAGCTTAGGCGCCCGCTCGTCTCTTTGCGAGCCGGTGCCTTGGCCTTATTAAGAAGGCCGCCGGAAGCGTGATGCTGGAGGCGGCCTTTCCTTTTCGGGAATGCGGCTCGCATCTCCGAATTCCGATTGCCGCGCGAGACCGGTCTGCAATTTATCGCAAAAGTGGCTTAAGCCTTCAGCCGATCCGTTGCAGTATACGCGATCACGATGCTTCGATGGAATACATCCGGAGCACAGACTTACTGGTGTGAAGTCGGAGGGTTCTCGTGAAAGACAAGCTGCATACCTACATCGTCAATGTCGTCTGGACCGGAAATGACGGCATCGGAACGTCGAGCTACCGCGGCTATAAACGAGATCATGAGATACGTGCCGAGGGTAAACCGGCGATCACCGGCTCTTCCGACCCGAGTTTCCGAGGCGATCCAGCGCGCTGGAACCCCGAGGAACTGCTGGTCGCATCACTCTCGGCCTGTCACAAGCTTTGGTATCTCGGCCTTTGCGCGCAAGCCGGCGTTGTCGTCCTGTCTTACGAGGACGCAGCGGAGGGAATCATGCTGGAAGAGAGTGGTGGCGCCGGGCAATTCACCTCAGTCACCCTGCATCCCAGGATCGTCATCGACGCCACATCGGACGCAAAGATAGCGCTTGAGCTGCATCACAAGGCGCACGAAATGTGCTTCATTGCGCGCTCGGTGAATTTTCCCGTTACCAACGAACCGCAGATTTCCGTGGCAGCATGAGATTGCTAGCCATCGAAGGAACACTCAGTTCCTTCGATGGCTTTTACCGCTCACGGCTTATCACCAATTAGCTTTGGAATTAGACTTGGCGGATCTTCTCGCCATCGCCGAACAGCGACGGGCCATTCTGATCGATGATCTGCTGCGCCTTGCGGAAGGTCGATTCCACGGCATCGTCCGACGAGCTGAAAACATCGGCGCGAATGAAGTTGCGCACCAGGATTTCGCCGTTCACGTCCTTCTCGATCCGGCCCATGAGGCGGAACTGATTGCCTTCGCGCTGCGGCGTTGCATGGATCGTGCAACCGGCATGCATCTGAGGCTCGGCACCGACAGTCGAGCCGCCGGACTTTTCGGAGCCCGCCTGCGACGCGCCACCGGTGAAGATCGAGATGATATTTGAAAAGAACGAAGCCATGGATCGCCTTTAGCACGAAGGTTGCAGGCTCGCAAAGTCAAATGATCAGGTTTGCCAGGATGTCGTTTTCGGTGATGTCCTCATACCCCATGCCCGACTTTTCGAACTGGGCGATAAGCTCCTTGAAGTTGTCCGGATTCTTCGTCTCGATGCCGATCAGGATCGAGCCGAAATTGCGGGCGCTCTTCTTCAGATATTCGAAACGCGCGATGTCATCCTCGGGTCCGAGCATGTTGAGGAAATCCCTCAAGGCACCGGGACGCTGCGCGAGACGCAGGATGAAGTATTTCTTCAGCCCGGCGTAACGCATAGCGCGCTCCTTGACGTCAGGCAGGCGCTCGAAGTCGAAATTGCCGCCTGAGACAACGGCGACGATGGTCTTGCCGCGAATGCTGTCGCGATCCAGGGTCTCGAGCGCGGTGATCGCCAATGCGCCGGCGGGCTCTAGCACCACACCCTCGACGTTCAGCATGTCGGCGATGGTGACGCAGATGGCGTTCTCATCGATGAGTTGGACCTGCTCGGCGGCAAAATCCTTCAGCGCGGCGAAATTCAGATCGCCGATACGACCGACGGCGGCGCCATCGACGAAGTTGTCGACCTTGGTCAGCGTAACCACCTGCCCCGCCTCGATGCTGCGCCTGAGGCTCGGCGCGCCGGCCGGCTCGGCGAAGACGAAAGCGTCACGGGCAAGCCGATCGGCAAAATAGCTGGTGATGCCGGCCGCCAGACCGCCGCCGCCCACAGGCAGAAGGATACGGTCGGGCACGACACCTTCCGGCAGCTGTTCGGCGATTTCGGCGGCAACAGTTGCCTGCCCCTCGATGATATCCACATGATCAAACGGCGGCACCATGACGCCGTCGATCTTCTCGACGTGCTCGCGCGCCGCCTGATAGCATTGGTCGAAGAAATCGCCGAAGAGCTTGATGGTGATGAATTCGCCGCCGAAGATGCGCGTCTTGTCGATCTTTTGCTGCGGCGTCGTGACCGGCATGTAGACCACGCCCGGCACGCCGAAATGCCGGCAGACGAAGGCAAAGCCTTGCGCATGATTGCCGGCGGATGCGCAGACGAAGGTCTTCTCCGTGCCGCCCTCGGCAATCACCTTGCGGAAGAAATTGAAGGCGCCGCGAATCTTGTAGGAACGGACCGGCGTCAGATCCTCGCGCTTCAGCCAAATCTCGGCGCCGTAGCGCGCCGAAAGATGCTCGTTCAGCTGCAGCGGCGTTGCGGGAAAGAGACCACGCATGGCCTCGGTGGCTTCGAGAACAGTTTGTTTGTCCACGGTTATCCGTCCTTTTTCAATCCATTCCCGCTATGGCACAGGAAAGATGACCAAAGAAAGCCTGTTTAGCATCCTTTCCGACCTGCAGGATCGATATTGTTCATGATGAATCGTCCGGATCGAGGATAGATGCCTTCCATCCTCGAAATCCCCCCGAAATCTGCGAATTGACAGCACGGACCTGCCTCTCTCCAATACGGGACAGCCATCATGATGATGGTTAGAGGCCCGTCCAAGAACCGACCCGTCGGCTCAGGCGGGCTTCGCCTACCAGCGACAGCGCAAGAGTTAACTTCATAATTGCGCTTGCGATTGAGAATCGCGCGAAAGGTGTTTATCCCGATATTATTCTAGGGAGACCATCATCATGCGCTTGATCCGATCCGCGTCATTCGTCTTCACTCTCGCCATTCTGGCCTCCTGCACACCGCAGAAGGAAAGCTTCGAGAAGGCGATCCCGATCTTGAAGGAAAGCCCGAGCGCCCGTGCGCTGGTCGCCGAAAAGTGCATGTCGCAGCACTTGCCTTCAGAAACGCTGGATGAGATCGCCTTTTATGTGAAATCGCAGAAAAGCGACGCGAAGCGGCTTTTCTGCCAGCGGCTGACGAACGGCCTCGCTTTCGGAAAAATAAGCTATGCGGATTTCAAAGCCCTCTTCCAGCAGAAGAAGGCAACCCCGGCACTCATCGCAGTCCTCAAAGGACGCTGAGCTTATCGCACCGGATACTTCTTGTAGCGCGGCGCGCCCAGGCCAGCTGGCTCGCTTTCGTCAAAACATTTCCTTGACTGAATCGCTCAAGTGCTTGAAGGGGAAAGGCACGCGGACGTGGCGAAACTGGTAGACGCAAGGGACTTAAAATCCCTCGGAGTGATCCGTACGGGTTCGACCCCCGTCGTCCGCACCAAACACGAAATCCTTCATGCCCAAACGAAAAAGGCGCAGCTTCCGCCGCGCCGTTTCCTCAATATGCAAAGCTCGAATTAGGCGGTCAGCTTGGCAGCGATCTTGGCGACATGGGCCCCCTGGAACTTTGCTGCTTCCAGCTCGATTTCGGAAGGCTGGCGCGAGCCGTCGCCGTTGGTGATGGTGGAAGCGCCGTAGGGCGAGCCGCCCTTGACTTCCTCGGTGCCCATCTGGCCCTGGAATGCATAGGGAAGGCCTACGACAGCCATGCCGTGGTGCAGCAGGGTGGGGATGAAGCCGAGGATGGTCGATTCCTGGCCGCCGTGCTGGGTGGCAGAGGATGTGAAGACCGAGCCGACCTTGCCGACCAGCTTACCGCCGAACCAGAGACCGCCGGTCTGATCCCAGAAATTGCGCATCTGCGAGGCGACCGTACCGAAGCGGGTGCCTGCGCCGACGATGATGGCATCGTACTCGGCCAGTTCGTCAGGCGTTGCAACAGGTGCTTCCTGATCGAGCTTGAAATAGGAGGCCTTTGCGACCTCTTCCGGCACGAGCTCGGGCACGCGCTTCACGGTGACTTCGGCGCCAGCGGACTTTGCGCCTTCTGCGACGGCATAGGCCATCTTCTCGATGTGACCGTAAGCCGAATAGTAGAGAACCAGAACCTTAGCCATGAACGTCTCCTGTTTTTTGGACGCGTTGAGTGTCGAGGGAAGTTCTAGCAGCGATGCGATAGCAGCGCAGCCCCCATGCCCAGAACGCACTGTTCATCCCCTGTAGACGAAAATTCATTTGTGGCGCTCTGCAGTGACCGATGGCGACGCAAAAACCATGGTTTGCATTCGCAGAAAACGGCGTTACCTATTTCAAAGCTTTTGCGAACGCGCCGCTGCGCAACTCCACGGATGTTTTCATGACCAACGATACCATTGTCACCGCCGCCATGCTGGCTATCGGCGACGAACTGCTCTCCGGCCGCACCAAGGACAAGAATATCGGCCATCTCGCCGATGTGCTGCTGCTCGCCGGAATCGATCTGAAGGAAGTCCGGATCGTCGCCGACGATGAGGATGCCATCGTCTCGGCGCTGAACGCGCTGCGCAGTCAGTACGACTATATCTTTACCTCCGGCGGCATCGGCCCGACGCATGACGACATTACCGCCGATGCCATCGCCAAGGCGTTCGGCGTGGCTTGCGAACATGATGCCGAAGCCATGCGGCTGATGGGTGAAATGTATGCAAGACGCGATATGGAATTCACCGAAGCCCGCCAGCGCATGGCGCGCATGCCCGTGGGATCGAAGCATATCCCCAATCCAGTCTCGACCGCTCCCGGCTTCAACATCGGCAACGTCTATGTGATGGCCGGCGTGCCGCAGGTTTTCCAGGCGATGCTCGACAATGTCATCCCGACGCTTCGAACCGGCGTGCGCATGCTGTCGACGGCGATTTCCTGCCCTTATGGTGAAGGCGAAATCGGTACGCCGCTCGGCCTCATCCAAAAGGCACATCCGGATACCAGCATCGGCTCATATCCGCGCTATGTCGGCCAATTCTTCTCGACAGAAATCGTCGTAAGAGGCCGCTCCGCCGAGCTTGTTGAAAGCGTCGCTGGCGAAGTGCGAGCGATGATCGAAACGATCCGGCAGTCGAAAGCCAAGGAAAATCAGTCCGCTGAAGCGTAACCTTCAACGGCGGCGTGCATTTTGTTGTGGAACCGGAACGATCTCGGCGCATTATTCTGAAGCGGAATGCTGATATAATGAAACGATCCAACCCTTCCGCATGGGAGATCACGTCATGTCCTATAAAACCATAGTGACCGTCCTCGACAATCCCGACAACACGCGCGTCGCCGCCGATTTTGCGGCGGCCTTTGCCAAGGAGCATGGCGCCCACATTGTCGGCCTGCATGCGGAAGTCGTCTCCACAGTGCCGCTGGTGGCGCCGATGGAAATCCCGGACCCTGTCGCCGTTCAGGCGCTTCAGGATGTCGCCCATAACCAGGCGATCGAAGTCGAGCGTCTGTTCCGCACGAAAATGGAAGGTGCGGGCCTCGATTATGACTGGCACAGCTTCACCAGCACCGTCGGCTACGGCACCGAGCCGCTGATCGAAAGCGCCCGCAGCGCCGACCTGCTGGTTGCCGTGCAGCCCGACCCGTCCAAATATGCCGACACCCAGGTCGATGTCGAAACCTTCCTGTTCGATAGCGGCCGCCCGGTCCTGCTGATCCCCTATATCCTGAAGGAACCGAAGCCCGTTCGTCGCGTGCTGATCGCATGGAATGGCTCCAAGGAAGTGGCGCGCGCCACCTTCGATGCCCTGCCCTTCCTGAAAGCTGCCGATTCCGTGGAAATTCTCTCAGTCAGCACCTCGGAAAAGGAAACCCATCCCTCCAAGGAAAGCGGCGTTCAGATTGCGGCGGCTCTTACGCGCCACGGCGTTCGGGCCAAGTTCGAAACAGCCGCCTGCTCCGGCAAGTCAACGCCCTCGCAGGTCATCGAAAATCGCCTTGCCGACAACAGCATCGATCTGCTCGTCATGGGCGCCTATACCCATTCCTGGCTCTGGCAGATGATCTTCGGCGGCACGACGCGCACATTGCTGCAATCCATGACGGCGATGACGCTTCTCGCCCGGTAATCGGCGAGAATGCCGGAAGCGAAGGTTTCCGGCGGGGATGTGCACTAGTCCGTTGCTTTGCCGCTATTGCCTTTTGACGGTAAATCCAGCAGAAAGCAGCGACCGATGACAGAATTCCCGCCAGGGAACCGTTCGCGCGGTCGATGGAACATGATCCCGAAAGACACCTAGCTCTTTCCCGGATGAGATCCTGTTCAAGCAGATAGCAGCGAACCGCGTTCCGGATTTGGTTCATGGTCCGCGCCCGCCGCGGGGTCTGCTCAGGGTCGCCGGCGCGCCGGTGCGTCGTTATTCCATGCCCCGGAGCCTGTTGCCATGTCCCTGCCCGATAAAGCCTTTCCCGTATCCTGGGATCAGTTCCATCGCGATGCCCGCGCGCTTGCCTGGCGGCTTGCAGGCCTTAACCGCGAATTCAAGGCGATTGTCTGTATCACCCGTGGTGGCCTCGTGCCTGCCGCCATCATCTCGCGAGAGCTCAACATCCGCCTGATTGAGACGGTCTGCGTCGCCTCCTATCACGATTATTCCAGCCAGGGTGAAATGAACCTGCTCAAGGGCATCGCACCCGAACTTTCCGTCAATGGCGGCGAAGGCGTTCTCGTCGTCGACGATCTGACGGATACCGGTAAGACGGCCCTCGAAGTCCGCGCCCTCCTGCCGAAGGCGCATTTCGCCTGTGTCTACGCCAAGCCGACCGGCGTTCCAACAATCGATACCTTCATCACCGAGGTCAGCCAGGACACCTGGATCTACTTTCCATGGGACATGGGCTTCACCTATCAAGAGCCGATTGCCAAGGGTCATCGCGGCTGAAGCTGAATGGCCGTTGCGCGAATCAGCATTGATTCGGCGCAAGGCGTCAAAGCGAGCCAGGACAGTCATAATAGAGGTGGGCGCTGCGGCGCCCACTATATTTAGTGGATGCCATCTGACGAGAACGTGTGAGATTCAAGGCGTTCCGAACGAATCATAATACGCCACGGCATGCTTTTGCCTCGCTGCCAATGGCTTGAGGGTCACGGTCACAATTTTGTCGCTTTTGACTCCGGCAGTGATGACATTCGCCCTATTCATCATCGCAGCAAGCACGAGCATCCCCCCTCAAGTTCTTGAATCTTCTACCCTCCTGACGTTTCCCCAATTTCCACAGATGAGCCCACAAGATATTGTGGTTAACAATCCATCTCAAACCACCCCTTGACGGACTCATGTCTTTCAAAGTTAATGGACGACGTTGCGGCGGCGACTGGACCAGGCGATTTTATGAGGGCTGGTTCTCAATTCGAAATCGGATTTGGATTCAGGGCGATACACTCTTGGTAGTGGCCGCCATGGGGCTTTTTGTGCCGATGCCGATGCTGCCGAAAAAACACATGCGGGGACTGGCGGCAATAAGCTGTTAATACTATATTTAGTGTTTGCAGCCACCATCACCACAAGATACAGGAAGCCATCTCCGGGTGACACCTCCTGTCAGAAAGCGGATTGAAGACTGGCTGCGCGTTGAAATCGCGAGGCCGGATAGGGATTTTTGCGCCCTTTCCCCTCACGGGCGCGCCAACGAATGAGGATTGGGACCATGCGCATCGAACGTCGCTTTACGAAGGCCGGCCAGTCAGCTTACGCGGATATCGAATTCCGCAAGGCGACCAGCGAGATCAAGAACCCCGATGGGTCGATCGTCTTCCGCCTCGAAAACATTGACGTGCCCGCGCAGTTCTCGCAGGTCGCCGCCGATATCCTGGCACAGAAATATTTCCGCAAGGCCGGCGTTCCCGCCAAGCTCAAGAAGGTTGAGGAAAATGACGTTCCTTCCTTCCTCTGGCGCTCCGTGCCTGACGATGCGGCGCTGAAGGATCTTCCCAAGGAGCAGCAGACCGGCTCCGAAATCGACGCGCGACAGGTCTTCGATCGCCTGGCCGGCACCTGGACCTACTGGGGCTGGAAAGGCGGCTATTTCTCGTCGGAAGAAGACGCCTCCGCCTTCCGTGACGAACTTGCCTATATGCTCGCCACCCAGCGCGTCGCTCCGAATTCGCCGCAGTGGTTCAACACCGGCATGCACTGGGCCTACGGCATCGATGGCCCCGGTCAGGGCCACTATTACGTCGACCCCTTCACCGGCAAGCTCACCAAGTCCAAGTCGGCCTACGAGCATCCGCAGCCGCATGCCTGCTTCATCCAGTCCGTCGAAGACGACCTCGTCAACGAGGGCGGCATCATGGATCTCTGGGTTCGCGAAGCCCGTCTGTTCAAGTATGGCTCCGGCACCGGCTCCAATTTCTCGCTGCTACGCGGCGAAGGCGAAAAGCTCTCCGGCGGCGGCCGTTCGTCCGGCCTGATGAGCTTCCTCAAGATCGGCGACCGCGCTGCCGGCGCCATCAAGTCGGGCGGCACGACGCGCCGCGCCGCCAAGATGGTCGTCGTCGACATCGATCATCCGGATATCGAGGATTACATCAACTGGAAGGTCAAGGAAGAGCAGAAGGTTGCTGCCCTCGTTACCGGTTCGAAGATCGTCGCCAAGCACCTGAAGGCGATCATGAAAGCCACCGTCAATTGCGAAGGTGACAATGACGATTGCTTCGACCCGGCCAAGAACCCTGCCCTGAAGCGCGAGATCCGCGCGGCAAAGAAGGACCAGGTTCCTGAAAACTACGTTCAGCGCGTCATCCAGTTTGCTCGCCAGGGCTACAAGGATCTGGAATTCAAGACCTACGACACCGACTGGGATTCGGAAGCCTATCTCACCGTATCGGGCCAGAATTCCAACAATTCGGTCTCCATCAAGGATGACTTCCTGCGCGCCGTCGAGAACGATGGCGACTGGAACCTGACCGCCCGCAAGGATGGCAAGGTCATCAAGACCCTGAAGGCACGCGACCTCTGGGAATCCATTTCCTACGCCGCCTGGGCATCGGCCGATCCGGGCCTGCATTTCAACACGACGATGAACGACTGGCACACCAGCCCGGCGGCCGGCCCGATCCGCGCATCCAATCCGTGCTCGGAATACATGTTCCTCGACGACACGGCCTGCAACCTCGCTTCGCTGAACCTGATGACCTTCAAGGACGCGGCGACGAAGCGGATCAACATCGCCGATTACGAACATGCCGTCCGCCTCTGGACCGTCGTTCTCGAAGTCTCCGTGATGATGGCGCAGTTCCCGTCGCGCCGCATTGCCGAACTCTCTTACGAATACCGCACGCTTGGCCTCGGCTACGCCAATATCGGTGGCCTGCTGATGTCCTCGGGCATTCCCTATGACAGCGATGAAGCCCGCGCCATCGCCGGCTCGCTGACCGCCATCATGACCGGCATCTCCTACGCAACCTCGGCGGAAATGGCCTCCGAGCTCGGGACGTTCCCGATGTTCCAGCCGAACCGCGAGAATATGCTGCGCGTCATCCGCAACCATCGCCGCGCCGCTTATGGCGAGACCACGGGCTATGAAGGCCTGTCGGTCAATCCGGTGGCGCTGATCCATTCCGAAAATCCGGATCAGGATCTCGTCGCCCATGCCAAGGCTGCCTGGGACAAGGCCCTGGACCTCGGTGAAAAGCACGGCTACCGCAACGCCCAGGCCACCGTTATCGCGCCGACCGGCACGATCGGCCTCGTCATGGATTGCGACACGACCGGTATCGAGCCCGACTTCGCTCTCGTGAAGTTCAAGAAGCTCGCCGGTGGCGGCTACTTTAAGATCATCAACCGCGCCGTTCCGGAAGCGCTGCGTGCACTCGGCTATTCCGAAAGCCAGATCGCCGAAATCGAGGCCTATGCCGTCGGCCATGGCAATCTGAACCAGGCTCCGGCCATCAACCCCTCGACGCTGAAGGCCAAGGGCTTCACGGACGAGAAGGTCGAAGCGGTCAATGCTGCGCTGAAGAGCGCCTTCGACATCAAGTTCGTCTTCAACCAGTGGACGCTTGGTGCCGACTTCCTGAAGGGAACGCTGAAGGTTTCCGACGAACAGATGGCCGATATCGGCTTCAACCTGCTTGATCACCTCGGCTTCTCCAAGAAGGACATCGAGGCCGCCAACATCCACGTTTGCGGCGCGATGACGCTGGAAGGCGCTCCGTTCCTGAAGAACGAGCACCTCGCCGTCTTCGATTGCGCCAATCCCTGCGGCAAGATCGGCAAGCGTTATCTCTCGGTTGAAAGCCACATCCGCATGATGGCGGCTGCCCAGCCGTTCATCTCCGGCGCGATCTCCAAGACGATCAACATGGCGAACGAAGCAACCGTCGAAGATTGCAAGAACGCCTACATGCTCTCCTGGAAGCTCGGCCTCAAGGCCAACGCGCTCTATCGCGACGGCTCCAAGCTCAGCCAGCCGCTCAACTCGTCGCTGATCGAAGACGACAATGACGAAGATGCGCTGGAAGAATTCCTGCAGGCTCCGGCTGCCGCACAGGCTGTCACCATCACCGAGAAGATCGTCGAGCGCGTGATCGAAAAGGTCATCCGCACGCAGGAGAAGCTGCCGGGCCGCCGCAAGGGCTATACCCAGAAGGCAAAGATCGGCGGACACACGATCTTCCTGCGCACCGGCGAATATGACGACGGCCGCCTCGGCGAAATCTTCCTTGACATGAACAAGGAAGGCTCGGCACTGCGCGCCTTCATCAACAACTTCGCGATCTCGGTCTCGCTCGGCCTGCAGTATGGCGTGCCGCTCGAGGAATATGTCGACGCCTTCACCTTCACCAAGTTCGAGCCGGCAGGAATCGTCACCGGCAACGACGCCATCAAGAACGCGACATCGATCCTCGACTACGTGTTCCGTGAACTGGCGATCTCCTATCTCGGCCGCCACGACCTCGCTCATGTCGACACCTCCGACTTCAACAACACGGCACTTGGCCGTGGTGTTTCCGAAGGCAAGGCCGACGTCGTCTCGAAGGGCCTGACCCGCGGCTACAAGCCGACGCTGGTTCCCACCAGCGGCGAGCAGGTCAAGGGGGCAGCCACAGCCGCTCCGGCACGCGCCGCTTCGCTCGCAAGCGTGACGGCCTTTGCCGGTAACACGGTGCGCAAGCTGGAACCGACCAGTGCCATCTCCACCTCCGAAGTCGTCGCCTTCAAGCGCGATTATGAAGAGCGCGCGAAGGAACTGGCCGAAGAGATCGCAGAGGAACTGGTGAGCGAAACCGCCGAATCCTCCACCGGCCTCTTCACCGACAAGGCCGCCAGTGACGCCGCATCCGCCAAGACGGATGCCAAGAAGCTGGAATCCGAACGCCGCGCCCGCTCCATCATGCAAGGCTACACCGGCAACATGTGCACGGAATGCCAGAACTTCACGATGGTTCGCAATGGCACCTGCGAAAAGTGCGACACTTGCGGCGCAACGAGCGGCTGCAGCTGAGCGCTGGAATTTGACTGATCACTTGGAAAGGCCCCGGACGAAAGTTGCGGGGCCTTTTGATTTGAAGTGCTCTTGAGCGCGGGTATTCGCTCCGGCTTTAACGCCGGCGGTCCAGTAAACTATGCGAATGAAAGGACGGTGTGCTCGCCGACCGTAGTGTAGCGCCAGCGTCCGGAATGGATCTCGGTGGGCAGAGTTCGATCCAGATAGCTACGCAATTTTGTCAAGGTAGCAGGCTGTTCCGAAAAGGTCGTCAGGAATAGCTTGTTCTGGAAAATCAGGAAGGGAGCAAGCCGCCGGTTGGCAACCTGCATGTATCTGTAGAATCCTTCCGTCACCGTCGGCCAATGCACGCCCATAAAGTCATCGAGAAGCACGACGCCTCCCGGAACAAGGAGTTCTTGAGCAATGTGCATATCGTTGACGACGTGAGCGATCGTGTGCCCTCCGTCGACCGACATCAACCGCACTCCCGTCACACCAAGCTTGTCCCGCGCCGTGACCGGCGTCAAAGACATGCTGTCAGCGGAAATGGCGGTGACCCTCGATGCATATTCTGGAAAAAGCTTCTCCAGGTGCTGGCTGAATATGCTCAGCGATCCCTTCCCGCTGTGATCCAAATTCTTCTGCTGATCCTCAAAAAGATCGACAGCCACACAGTGTTCATCGTCTCTCGATGCTGCCGCAAGCAGGAAGAACAGCTTGCCATGATGAACGCCGATCTCCAGGATATCGCCGGTGACATTGTCGGCAGTATGCAATTCACGAACAAATTTCAGGATATGCGGAATTCTGTCGCCAACCCATCCATGAACTTCACTCCAAGCTTTTCTCAGAGTTACATCCAGGACATCGACATCACCTGACACCGCAGCCATCTGCATTTTTCGCCCCCTATTATCATCGAGTTAAAGAATGAGCGAAACCCGTCGGGTGTGCGCTCCGATTGCCAAAAGCTCCGATGTCTGTTCAAGGCGACTTTCAATTACCCGGTGAAATCTCTCGTCTTGGAACCCGCATTTTCCAAGAGAGAGCCCATGTAATCAAATCGGCCAAGCGTCGACCACGCCCGCAAGCTAGAAGGCAATATTCACTTGATGCCAGCCAGAAACCGTCTGGCTTGTACGTATTCGGGCATACCGATAATATTTTTCGGAAATTCGGTTATTGTGACAGAATTACCGGTCAAAGCTTTCTATCGCCCGTTTTGGGAACGTATAGTCTGTAAAAATACGATGATTGATGTCGCCGTTGCGTGATTCTACGATTGAGATGCCGGAAACTCCGGCCGACCGGCATGGATAGGGATTCATTTATCTAGCCACGGCGTCCCTGGCTCCCGATCATATCATCAAAAACCTGCGACAGAACTGACAACCCGTGGCATAAGGCCCCCGAAAACTTATTTGTGGGCCGCGCATAGACATGATCCGTATCGAAAACATCAGCAAGCAGAACAGCCATCGCATCCTCTTCATCGAGGCATCCGCCGCACTTAACAGGGGCGAGAGTGTCGGGCTCGTCGGCCCCAATGGTGCCGGCAAGACCACCCTTTTTCGGATGATCACCGGACAGGAGCAGCCCGACGAGGGCCAGGTCTCAGCCGATAAAGGCGTGACCATCGGCTACTTCAACCAGGATGTCGGTGAAATGGCCGGGCGCAGTGCCGTTGCCGAAGTGATGGAAGGCGCCGGCCCCGTCAGCATCGTCGCTGCCGAATTGCGCGAGCTGGAAGCAGCCATGGTCGATCCGGACCAGGTCGACAAGATGGATGAGATCATCGAGCGTTACGGCGAGGTGCAGGCGCGATACGAGGAACTGGACGGCTATGCTCTCGAGGGACGCGCCCGCGAGGTTCTGGACGGTCTGAGCTTCAGCCAGGAAATGATGGACGGCGATGTCGGCGCGCTATCTGGCGGCTGGAAGATGCGCGTGGCGCTCGCCCGCATCCTGCTCATGCGCCCCGATGTCATGCTGCTCGACGAGCCAAGCAACCATCTGGACCTCGAAAGCCTGATCTGGCTGGAGTCCTTCCTGAAGGGCTATGAAGGCGCATTGTTGATGACCTCGCACGACCGCGAGTTCATGAACCGCATCGTCACCAAGATCATCGAGATCGACGGCGGCAACCTGACCAGCTATTCGGGCGACTACGAGTTCTACGAGCAGCAGCGCGCCCAGAACGAGAAGCAGCAGCAGGCACAGTTCGAACGCCAGCAGGCCATGCTCGCCAAGGAAATCAAGTTCATCGAGCGCTTCAAGGCGCGCGCCTCGCATGCATCGCAGGTGCAGAGCCGCGTGAAGAAGCTGGAAAAGATTGATCGAGTCGAGCCGCCGAAGCGTCGTCAGACGGTCGCCTTCGAATTCCAGCCCGCGCCACGCTCGGGTGAAGACGTGGTCAACCTGAAAAACGTCCATAAGAAATACGGCAGCCGCATCATCTATGAAGGACTTGATTTCGTGGTGCGTCGCCGCGAGCGCTGGTGCATCATGGGCATCAACGGCGCCGGCAAGTCCACCTTGCTGAAGCTGGTGGCAGGCTCGGCGCAGCCGGACGAAGGCAGCGTAGCCTTGGGTGCCAGCGTCAAGATGGGTTATTTCGCCCAGCACGCCATGGATCTTCTCGACGGCGAGCGCACCGTGTTTCAGCAACTCGAACATGATTTTCCGCAGGCGGGGCAAGGCTCGCTGCGGGCTCTTGCCGGTTGCTTCGGCTTTTCCGGCGATGATGTCGAGAAGAGATGCCGGGTACTGTCCGGTGGCGAAAAGGCGCGGCTGGTCATGGCGATCATGCTCTTCAACCCGCCGAACCTCCTCGTGCTCGACGAGCCGACGAACCATCTCGATCTCGACACGAAGGAAATGCTCATCAAGGCTCTGTCGCAATATGAGGGCACCATGCTGTTCGTCTCGCACGACCGGCATTTCCTTGCGGCACTCTCCAATCGCGTTCTGGAGCTGACGCCCGAAGGCATCCATCAATATGCCGGCGGCTATACCGAATATGTGGCACGTACCGGCCACGAGGCGCCAGGCCTGCATGGCTGACGCTCTTGTCCGCCGCCGTCAGTGCACGTCGGCGGGCAATGTGGTTCCGGCATTGATGACGGCAACCGGCGCGGTTCTGCCGCGCACGCGGATCTCGATGCGGCGGCGTGACTCCACGGCGCCGCGCTGGCCCGATGTCACCGTATCTCCGGGCAGGATCAATTGCGCGGCCGACATCGGCAGGATGGTGGCATCCTTCAGCTTGGGATTGGCCTTGAGCACGTTGGCAACAGCGATGGCGCGGGCAAGCCCAAGACCGGCATTGTCGGCGGGCTGCAGGGACGATACCGGCAGCTTGCCATCCATCGCATTGATAATCGTATCGTCGAGGTTGGACTTCTCTCGCGCCACCGGCTGCTCATCCGTATGGCCGATCACTTCGACGATATTGGCACCGTAGAGGCTCAGATTGCTGGCGATCTCGTCTGTGATCGTCGTGGTCAGTAACTGAGCGAAGGTGCCGGTGAGCTCGGCACTGCCCGACTGGAAATAGTTCTTCTTGGCATCGTCGAGATTGATGATCGGCGGCCAGTCATGCGCACCGCCGCCGCCGCCGTTGCCAGCCAGCAGCTTGTTGACCTCGTCAGGCGCGGCCGCCAGCGCGATGTTATGCTCTTTCAGCACCGCGGCAACCTTCGAAAGCGACTGCAGATCGGCCGGCGTCGCGCCTTCGTCCACTATGCTGTCGAGCGTCTCCTTCGCCAGCACCAGCTCCCGCCATTGCTTGCCCACCACGGCCTTATCGGCGGCAGAGAGATCGCCGGAAACGACCTTGGACTGCAGCAGCACGATCTCGGCCGTCTGCTCTGCCCGCCTCTTCTCAAGCGAGGTGACCTGCTGTTCGGCTTTCTCGAGTTTGCGCTCGATTTCATAGCGGCGATTTCTCTCCGCCGAAATCATGGCCGCAGCGACCAGCAGCAGGCAGAAGACGAGGAGCAGCATGGATTCGGCCATCGTCAGACCGAGAATAAGGCCACGATTATAGCCTTTATGCTCCAGTCTTGGCGCGCCGTCCGGCGTCCCCGTTACCATAGATGCCACCAGCGTTTTCGCGGCACCGCTTCATCATCCGCTGCGTTATCCCCTTCGGCTTTCCGCTTCGGCAACGGCGTTTGCCCCATGGCTTCCGCCATGCGGCCGAGCGCCTCTTCGATGTTGCGCAGCGGCTGCAATTGCGCCTCCGACATCTCCTTAATGGCGACGATCGCCGGGGCCAGCTCGGAGCGGACGACGTCCTCAGGCGAACGGATCTCTTCCAGCTTCCGGCCGACGCTTTCGACGGCGGTGCCGAACTTGCCGATGATCTCCGATAGCTGCGACGTCGTCGCCGTCAGTTGCGCCGCTGCGTCGTTGATCGGGGTCACCGCTTGTTTTGCCAGCGTCTCCAGGATCTTGTTGATCTCCTCGCCATTGCGCTCGGCCTGGTGCGCGATCTCTTCGAACCCCTCCGACAACATCTGATTGCTGACCCGTCGATAGTGCGAGAACTCGCGTGACGAGGAATCAAGCTCGGTGCGCACCCGCCGCGTCATCTCCGCAAGCTCATGGCGTACACTGCGCTCGATATCGATCGGGTCGCGCCGCATCTGATTGAAGAGGATGCGCAGCGTCACGCCGGCGATGGTCGAGGTGACGGCGATACCGAAATTGCGGACGATGGTCTCGATCGATGTTTCGCCGGCAAAGAGATAAAGCGAAACGCCCAGGCTCGACAGGGTGAAGAGAAAACCCATGTAATAGAGGTTGTCGCCGGTCTGCTCGTTGTGCAGGCGAAATCCCGCGAAGGCCAGCGAAGCCACAAAGTAAATCCCCATCAGCAGCAGCGGCACGCCCGTCACGATCGGCAGCGACCAGCCCAGGAGTTTCGACGACCAGATGAAGATCATGCCGCCGATGGTAGCGGATGCAAAAAGAACCATCGGGCCGTAGTCTCGAATGACGTATCGCGCCTCGGTTCCGGCCATCAGCGTATCCCCTCCAATCGCACGAATCCGTCGAAATGGCCGTTGTTGCTCTTGATCCATTGCGCCCAGAAGTTGGCGAGATCTTCCATGCTGAACTTGATATTCGGCCTTTGGAAGGCAAGTATCCTGACCGAGACACCATCCAGTGACGTGCGGAAACGGTCGTTTGCCGGGCTATGCTGGTACTTCTGGTAGGAAGCGCCATCGCGATAATTCGAGAAGGCAGCTGTATGCTCGATCATGTCGGAAGCGACGTAGAGCCGCTTCGGCATGCCACCCGCCGCACCGGAAAAAACCTCCAGATTGATCTTCTGAATGGCCGCCATGATCGGCGATTGCCTGCCGGACTCTCCCTCGGTCAGCTTGCCGGCGATATCGGCGAGCGGCTTCTGGAAGCCCTTTTCCCAGCGGGCTTGGGCCAAACGCGGATTGCTGGTCCATTCGTCGACATTTGCGCCGCTTCCCGGATTGCAGCCATGAAACGTCTGGATGAGCTCGCCTTCCTTCTCCGTCAGCGCATAGATATCGATCGCGCCGCCGATCGGCACGTCCGCCACGATCTTCTGGAACTGGTTGCGCAGATCGAGCGCGGTCGTATCCGAGATCGGATCGGTGACATCGAGCAGGATCGCCGTTTCCGCCTTCGGGCCATCCACCGGGCAAAGCGACGCCTGGTCGACGGCGACATTGCCGCCCGCCTTGTAGCGCAGCCAGCCATAGGCGCCGACGATCCCCAGGGACAGGACGGCGAGGCAAACCGTTGCGATGATGAGGCCGGCGGAACCGCCGTGCCGGCTACGCCGCTTGCGTCGCGCCAAGGATGCTCTCCGGGAAAAGATTGTCGAGCTTGTGATACTTGTCGATAGCCCGTTCGAATTCGTCGCCGATCTGCTTGATCTGCTCGGATAGCTCGCCCTGCGCGCTCTGGACACGAGCGCCGAGCACCTTGTCGTCCAATTCCTCGTCGGTGCGCATCACCGGTGTCAATCGCTCCATCTTGTAGGCGGACAGGAAATAGGGCGGCTCCGGCTCGGCGCGGGCCGATCTATTGGCATCGCGGTAAGAGGTGAGCAGCACATTGGCTGCACGCTCCAGATGGTTCTGATGTTCGGCAAATAGCCCCGCCGTCCGGCCACGATGGGCGATAATGGCTGATGTCTCCTGCCGGCGAAGCGAGAGATCGCGGATGATTGCCTCTATCTGGCTGTTGTGCTCGTCACGAATCTCGCGCAGGTCATCGATCAGATCGAGTTTGCGGTCGATATAATTGTCCCTCGCCGCATCAAGACGCTTCTGCACTCCGGCGAAACCTGGATAGGGATCGGTCAGATAGCAGCCGTCAATGAAGGCAAAGAGCGAGAACATAAGGCCGACGGCAAAGAGCATCCAGGAATTAAGCTCCTGCAGTCCGAGCGGCGCTGTCTTCAAGCGCTGGATCACCTCGGCACCGGCGCCGCTCAAAATGGTGGCCGATACCTCGCGATAATGCGCCAGCGCGATGTTGATCCCGAGAGCTACAGCGATATAGGCGACGAGCCCAAGCAGGCCGAGCAGTTTCAGCGCATAGGAGCGATGTACGAGAAAGCGGACGCAGAAGAAGGAAAACATCAGCGCGGTGCCGATGTTCAGGAAGGCGAAGGCCGCCGCCTCCGTCACACCGCCAACGACACCCTGCTCACTCCCCTTGGCAAGGAAGCTGCCATTCATCACCATTTCGATGAGGATGAGAAAGACGATGAGGGAGACCTTGAAGCCCCATGCCGCTTTGCTCGAGACTTTCGCGGCGCGCTGCAATCTGTGCCGGGCCTTGAAATCCACCATTTCATCTTCGGCGGTCTTCAGATTGCGCCGAAGGCCATGCAGTTCGTCGACGCCGCTTGCCACCTCGGCACGAAAATCCGACAGGCTGGAGGCGTTCGCCTGACGGATCAGCCCGAACTGGCCTTCGAAATCGAGGTTGCGCAGGCGACTGTCGAAGGTTTGGAATTGATCTTCGAGGACCTGATAGGAACTCTTCTTCTCCGCCTCGACCCAGGCGACGATACGCTGTTCCGTCTCGTCGAATGATTGGGCGCCCGTGGCCGGCCGGTTCAGCCTTCCCGCTGCCGCACCTTTCTCCTTCAGATCGAGTGTCGATCCGAGCTTCTCGATATCGATGACGGGAAAGACATCCGTCGAGGCCCGGAAATCATGGCTGGTCTCCCGAACACTTTCCCAGAGGCGGTTTAAGGCTTCGAAACGCAACGATCTTCCCCGGCAAATTCATCAACTTAGAAAGGACAAAACGATAGATCGATACCGCACCGGTTGTTCCCGGTCCAGAGCGATATAGCCGAGGTTAGGATGCGATTGTGGTAAAGACTAGCCCGAACGGATGTCGATTGGAAAACGCCTGTTTTGATCCCGTCAAAACCTGCTGTGATGATGAGAGTGCCGACTATGCTTCGCCCGAATTGGGGGCGCTCTTCCAGAAGCCGGCCCGGCGCAGCCCGTCTCGATAAATCTCGTGCTGCCATTGCTCCTTGAACGGTATGACGGAAAGCCACTTGTCGACGTCGAAGCCGGGATTGGCCTGATGCACGCGTCGAACAAAGAACCCTGCCCTCTCCTCGTCGCCAAGCATCGCCCAGCTGGCAGCAGAAATCCTGTCTGCCAAGCTGGTATCCGCCATCCGAGCGATATAGCCAAGGGCAGCGTCAAAAGAGCCGAGCATGTAGCTGGCCGCCGAAGCAATCCACAAATAGGAGTCGGGACTAAGCGGATTGAGCGCGAGCGCATGTTCGATCTTCTGCAGACCCAGATCAGGCTTGGATGCATAGACCAGGGCTTCGGCGTGATCGGCGATAATACCGGCATGGTTCGGATTGAGGGCATCGGCAAGCTCCAGAGCCTCGATGCTCTCGTCGTTTGCGCCCTGGAAGCTTTTTGCGACACCAAGCTCGCGGTAGCCGTCCGCGATGTCACGCCGCGCGGCAATAGCCTGCAGGGCATAGGCTTCCGCCTCCTGCAAAAGAGCCGCATCGTCTCCCGCGGTCAACAACCATTGCTTCGAATAGGTACGGGCAATGGAGCCCAAGGCGGGAGCGAAGGGCCCGCCACTCTGCAGCGCAGCCTTCAGCTCTGTCCGCGCTTTCTGCAGGTTCGATACGGAGAGACGGTCCAGATAGCGGCGGCCAGCGAGATAGCGTTGATGACCAGCCGGATTTCCCTCGAAATGGGATCTTGTCATCTCGCATCGCTCGATCTGCCCGGCCAGCGACAGGACGAGGTGACGGGAAATCTCCTGCCGCTGCTGTCCATGAGCGCATGGTGCAATCTTTAGCCGGTCCGCCCAGACGATCTCATCGCTCGCTGCGTCGACAAGCTGCGAGAACAACAGGGTCTCGTTATCGTGGCCACTGAACCGCATCTCCAGCGCATATGACCGCTCCTGCCGATCCAAGGTCCCGGCTGGAGCTGCGTTGCGCCAACCGATCTGGATCGCCCTGCCGCCCTCATTCGCCTCAAGGCTGTTCAGCGCACAGAAACCAATGGTGACATCCTCGACAAGGGATGATGCGTCATATCCACAGGCCGGCCCGTCAGGTGGAGACAGGACCAGGAATGGCATCCGGATCTCTTGAGGTACGGCCGCCAAATCTGCCAGCAGCGAGATGCCCTTCTCGTCACGGAGATGCGGCGATCCAGACTTGCGCGCCCACCATGCGGCCAAAAGCGCATTGCGCCGCCCGGAGAGCTGCCGAAAATGCTCTGCCTCCCCGAAAGCATCGAATATCTGCAGCAAAACTGGATGGATATCCCGGTCCTGCGGGTCGAGGCTCAGAAATAGGAAGGCCGCCGCCCTCACCAGACCGGCATCGTCCGCTGTGGTCGCCTCGGCAGCAGCCTTGATCGTCTCCCTCAGCATCCGGATATGGTGACGCTTCTGCCTTGCACGCCATCCAAAGAAAACCGCGCTCTCGCAATCGACATCAGGCAGGAACTCCGCCGGGAGCGTCTTCGTTAGCAACTGCAGCCTTGCGAAAACCTGGCCGTCAGCAGTCGCGTCGAGAGCAGAGATATCGGAGGCCAGCAGATGCGGCTCAAGCTCGACCGTGCTCTCGTTGAAACGAAGAAATGTGCTACCCAGCTCTCCCTGACGAGTCCTTATCCTTGAAACCAGCTTGCGCAGATTGACTTGCGCGCCGCCATTGTCATCCAGCCCCCACAGAAGCTGGGCGATCGCGCTGCGCGGCGCGCGTGATGTCGGCTCCGTCATGAGATAGGCAAGTATCAACAGCCCCTTCTCGGGAAACGCGACCTTTCGGCCATCGCCATCCAGAAGCTTCAAACCACCAAACGTATGCAGTGAAAACATGATCTTGTTCACGAAATCCGCACCGACCCATGCCGGCGGCACAAGCCGATACTATTTTTCTTGCCGGATTGATTCCATTTGAGCTCGAACGAGCATGGCGAAATTTCCATATGCCGATAATGTGAAGGAAGGCTTCGCGATTTTCAATTCCAATTGCCGCCGACCTAATGAACCATTCGCCAAATCACCGACGTGACATAATTTTCAGCGCATGCGATCTGACTGGAGCTCCAAGCCATGACGTCTTCCCCCTTCAAGAATATCTGTATCTACGGCGCGGGCGCACTCGGTGGCGCGATTGCGGCAAAGCTGGCTTCCTCCGGCGATCAGGCGAAGGTCTCTGTCGTCGCGCGCGGGGCGCATCTGGAAGCCATTCGCTCCGGCGGCATTCATCTTTGGGAAGCAGAGGCAAGCAGCGCGCTCGTGGCACAAGTGACGGCAACGGACGATGCGGGCGAGTTGCCACCACAGGATCTCGTCATTACCGGCCTCAAGGGTCATCAGCTGGCGGCGGCCGTGCCCGGCATCGCCAAGCTGCTGCATGCCGGCACCCGCGTCGTGATGATCCTCAACGGCGTACCGTGGTGGTATTTTCACCGGGATCGGCAGAGCGGCCATGCCGAGCACCAGATGGAAGAACTGGACGTGAATGGCGATCTCTGGCGACTGATCGGTCCCGAGCGCGTCATCGGTTGCGTTGCCTATCAGGGAGCGGAGGTCGCCAATCCCGGCGAGATCAGGCTCAGCAACAAGGGCCATTTCATCCTGGGTGAGCCGTCCGGCGAGACAACGTCCGACATAGAGGCCATCGCAGCACTGCTGCAGCAGGCCGGCGTCACCGTCTCCATTTCCGCGCGCATTCGCGACGATATCTGGAGCAAGCTGATGGGCAATGCCGCCTTCAATCCGATCAGCGCTCTGACGCGCGGATTGATGTCCGACATCATGAACGACCCCGCTCTTTCGGTGATGGTCGGCCAGGTCATGAGCGAGGTGAAAGCGGTCGCCGAGGCTTTGGGCGCGCAAGTGCCGATGTCGGTCGAGGAGCGTCTCGAACACTCGCGCCAGATCGGGCCGGTACGGACCTCGATGCTGCAGGATCTGCTTGCCGGCAAGGCGCTGGAGATCACGCCCCTCGTCGGCGTCGTCGTTTCGCTCGGCAAGCTGACGGGCGTTGCAACGCCGGTTTCGGCAACGATCCTGGCGCTGGTGAGGCAGCTCGATCGGAAGAACCTGCAAGCGGCCGGATAGCGCTTTCCGGTCCTTTATATCGCACTTACTTCTTCGGCTCCGGCCGCGAATGGATTTCCTATGTCGCCCGGCACTACGCTTCTGTTGAAATACGGAGGCAGCTGCCATGCTCGATACACACGCACCAAACCTGACGGAATCCATCCGCGTCCTCGTCCACAATAGCGATGAGAGACACCATCGCACGACCGCATCGGTTCCAACGGCGAAGGCCCGACCGAGGCGCCAGCCCCGCGATCGGCAGATACGCGAGAAACGTACATTTCAAGCGATGTTCGCCTTCGGGCTGCTGCTTGGCGGCCTCGAGCTCTTCATCGTGCTGCATTATCTTTGAGGCGCAGCCGAGATGAAAAGGCCAAGCTTTCAAAGACGCATCGGCGGCGCGATCACCGCCCTTGTCACCCCGTTTCATAACGGCGTTTTCGACAGCGTCGATATGATGGCGCATGTGGAATGGCAATTGCTGAGCAGCGTTGACGGGCTCCTCGTTTGCTCCCTGACCGGCGAAGGCCCGACGCTGACGGAGGCGGAACGGCTTCGCGCCATCGAAATCTGTGTCGAACTTTGCGAGGACCAGGTGCCCGTCATCGTCGCATCCGGCACGAACGACACGGCAACGACCATCGCGGAAACGCTGCAGGCGCAACGACTTGGCGCCGACGCCGCCCTTGTGACGGTGCCCTACTATTCAAAGCCGACCCAGAAGGGCGTGCTTCATCACTTCGAACAGCTTGCCGCCCATACCGAGCTGCCGCTCATCGTCCACAATCAGCCATCGCATACCGCAATCGATCTCGCTCCGGCGACCGTCCTGCGACTGGCGGAGATTCCCGGGATTATCGGGATTTGTGATGACAGCAGCGATATCTCGCGCATCGATCGCTGGCGATCCCAGCTGCCCGAGCGATTAGGGCTCTATACGTCTAACGATGCCAGTGCGTTTGCCTTCACTGTCGCAGGCGGCCGTGGCTGCTTTTCCAGCGCGGCGAATATCGTGCCGCGATTATTCCAGTCCATGCAGCATTCGGCGGCCTGTGGCCATATCAGCGCAGCCCAATCCATCGACGAACGCCTGCAGCCGCTATTCAATGCGCTAGCGCGTGAAAGCGAGCCGGCGACCATCAAGCATGCCCTGTCGCTGGTGCGGTATATCGCAGCCGATGTGCGCCTGCCGTTGGTCGGCGTAGCCAATGAAACCGCGACGGCGATCCAGACTGCCCTCGCACAGTTTCAAGCCGACGGAAGCGGCCGCTTTGCCTCCCGCCGAACCTTCCGGCTGGGATTGTAAGATCACGTCATCCCTATGAGATTTTTATATTTTTGCCATTCGAGGCAAATGGAAATCCTAGCAACTCACCCATAGATTCAAGAGCGTGGCACCCATGGTCCAGCGGACCTCAGGTGCCGGTGACACTGGAAAGGAACTACGATGTCACGCTATACGCATGCCGGCCTAACCGCCGATCCCCTCCAACGCCCTCGCGCCGTGGCCCTTGCCGGGGACGAACGGCATCTCTCTTCAGACGCGCTGCTGCATGGCCTTCGCTCCATCGCTCCGCGCCTCGGGCTTGTCTTCCTCATCGCCGGCGTCCTCCAGATGCTGCTGCATTGGGCCGGACATTGAACCTAACCGAAGAGATCCAAGAGGAAGAAAAAATGGCAAACGCACAGCATATCCAGCGCCGCTCGGCTCACGGCCCCTTTTCGCCGGCACCGGCCCGCTTCGTCATCGGCCGTGATCGCCGCGGCAGCTGGATCGTCCAGGACCGTCAGGGGCTCGTCGGCGGCCTGTTCCGCAACGAGGCCGCTGCCCTGCACTTTGCGGCTGAAGAATGCAACCATAACCCGGCCGACATCTGCCACGCGCCGGAAGGCGCAGTCCTCGACCTGGATGGTTTCGTATTCACCTCGTCCAATCTGCACTAGACCCAGATCAACCCGAGTAAAACTTGCGCAGCGGTTCTCCATCTAAAATTGCGTAAGAACAATAGTTTAGAGCGGTTGAGCGGTTCTGAGAAACGCTCAACCGCTCCAGGGCAGGCTTCGACAGCTGCAACCCGACCAAACGCTTCCTTAACCCGCCTTGAGTAGGTTTTTGGCACGGGTGTCCCAGAGAATAGAAACAAGATGTCGAAGCCTGCTTTCCGCTACAGCCATTACGATCTCAAAGAACAGCACGCCGGTACGGTGATCGAGATTACGCTCTCGGCTGTCGCCAATGTCAGGCTGATGAACAGCTCTAATTTCGAGCGCTTCACGGAAACCCTCAAGCATCAGTTCCTTGGCGGCGTCGCCAAGAAATCCCCGATACGGCTGGTCATTCCGGAGGCCGGCCATTGGCATCTGGTCGTCGATATGGAAGGCCACAAGAGCCTGGCGGAATCGAGCGTCA
Source organism: Rhizobium sp. A22-96 (assembly GCF_053521805.1). Classification (NCBI taxonomy): domain Bacteria; kingdom Pseudomonadati; phylum Pseudomonadota; class Alphaproteobacteria; order Hyphomicrobiales; family Rhizobiaceae; genus Rhizobium; species Rhizobium sp. A22-96. The sequence continues at coordinate 732,088 of NZ_JBNWDQ010000003.1, read as the reverse complement.
AGATGGTGGACAGGGTAACCGTTCCACGTATGCAAAAAGCATAGCGGAAAGCAGTCACCAGCAGGTGATTTGCTGATTAGCGCTCGCCGCGCTCCTTGCGCAGCTTCGACCACCAGTCCAGCCGCTTGCGGATTTCGCGCTCGAAACCGCGCTCGGGCGGATCGTAGAAGGTCTGGCGGCCCATCTTCTCCGGAAAGTAATTCTGGCCCGAAAAGGCATCCGGCTCGTCATGATCGTAGCGATAGCCGTCGCCATATCCCTCGGTGCGCATCAGTTTCGTCGGCGCGTTGAGGATATGCTTGGGCGGCAGCAGCGAACCGTTCTGCTTCGCGGCTTGCGTCGCCGCCTTGAAGGCGGTGTAGACGGCATTCGATTTCGGGGCGGTGGCGAGATACACGCAGGCCTGCGCCAGCGCCAATTCACCCTCCGGTGACCCCAGGTATTCATAGGCGTCCTTGGCGGCGTTGCAGATCACCAGCGCCTGCGGATCGGCAAGGCCGATATCCTCGACTGCCATGCGCACCAGCCGCCGGCCGAGATAGAGCGGATCCTCGCCGGCATCGAACATGCGGGCGAGATAGTAAAGCGCTGCGTCGGGATCGGAGCCGCGAACGGATTTGTGCAGGGCCGAGATCAGATTGTAGTGCCCGTCCTGCGCCTTGTCGTAGACTGGAGCTCGGCGCTGGACGATCTTGATCAGCATGTCAGGGTCGAAAAGCTCGTCCTTGCGCGCGGCACGCCAGACCTCTTCCGCGAGCGTCAGCACCGAGCGCCCGTCGCCGTCGGCCATGCCGATCAGGCTGGCGCGCGCATTTTCGGTCAACGGCAGCGGCTTGCCCTCCACCGCCTCGGCGCGTCGCAGCAGCTCCTCCAGGCTTTCCTCATCATGCGACTGGAATGTGAGGACACGGGCACGGGACAGAAGAGCGGCGTTGAGTTCGAAGGACGGGTTCTCCGTCGTCGCACCGACCAGGATCACCGTGCCGTCCTCCATGACGGGCAGGAAGCTATCCTGCTGGGCACGATTGAAGCGATGGATCTCATCGACGAAAAGAAGGGTCTGGCGACCATCCATGCGGCGCAGGCGCGCTGCCTCGAATACCTTCTTCAGATCGGCGACGCCTGAAAAGATCGCCGATATCTGTTCGAAGGCAAGACCCGCCTCGCCCGAAAGCAGCCTTGCGACCGTCGTCTTGCCGGTGCCGGGCGGCCCCCAGAAGATCATGGAGCCGAGCGAGCCGGCTTCGATCATCCGGCGAAGCACGCCGTCTTCACCGGTCAGATGCGATTGGCCTGTGACCTCGGCCAGCGTTTGCGGCCGCAGGCGATCGGCCAGAGGCCGCTTGTTTGCGACCTCCTCCGGTATCCGCGGTGCAAACAGGTCATTACTCATCGGAAGAACTGCCGGATGCGCTGGCCGTCACGCTCGATTTCTACGCGCCAGAAGCTCGGATTGGAGCCGACGGTCCGCTGCAATATCTCGGTCGAGTTGACGTTGACACCGTTGATCGAGACGACGATGTCACGCGGCGCGAAACCGAGACGCGCAGCTGGCGAATCCGACTTCAGGCTCTCGATGACGACACCGGTGGAATCAGGCGGCAGATGCAGTTCATCGGCGACGCGCGGCGAAAGATTGGCAACCGTTGCGCCCGAGAAGGGATTGTTGCCCTGGATCTGCCTCTCGTCGCGCGGCGTCGATTCAGGCGCTGCGGCAAGCGTCATGCTGGCCTCATGCTCCTTGCCATTGTCGAGCACGGTCAACGATACGGTGGCGCCAAGCCCTGCCGTGGTCAGGCGATAACCCAGCGCATCGGGATGCTCGACCGGGATACTGTTGAGTGCGGTGATCACCTCGCCGGGCTTCAGGCCAGCCTTGGCGGCGGGGCCACCGTCGACAACCTTGGTCACCAGTGCGCCGCGCACCTTGTCGAGGCCAAGCGCTTCGGCAACGTCAGACGTCACAGGCTCGAAGGATGCGCCGATATAGGGCCGCTCGAAAGACTTGTCGCCACGGTCGGAGGCGGCCAGGAAGACCTTGACCAGATTGGCAGGGATGGCAAAGCCGATGCCGTTGGAGCCGCCGCCTTGCGAGAAGATGGCCGTGTTGAGCGCGATCAGCTCGCCATTCATGTTCACCAGCGCGCCGCCGGAATTGCCGGGATTGATCGAGGCATCCGTCTGAATGAAGAAGCCGACCTCGTTCTTTACCTGGTTGCGGGCGAGCGCCGATACGATACCACTCGTCACCGTCTGTCCGACGCCGAAGGGATTACCGATCGCCAGCACGAGATCGCCGACCTCGACCGCATCGGAATTGGCGATGGGCAGGATCGGGAAGGTCTCGTTCTTTGACTGGATCTTCAGGACCGCGAGATCGACCCTGTCATCCTTCAATATGACCTTGCAGGGAAATTCGCGGCCATCCGACAGCGCGATCTTGATATCGTCGGCGCCATCGATGACGTGATTGTTGGTGATGACAGTGCCGTTGGCCTCGACGATGACGCCAGAGCCCAGCGAGGACTGCTTCTCGGTGCGATTCGGCATGCGCTGGCCGAAGAACTGCTCGAAGAAGGGATCGCCGGCGAAGGGCGACTGCCGCTGCACCTGGCGCTCCGCATAGACGTTCACCACGGCACCGGCGGTCTGCTTGACCAGCGGCGCAAAGGAAAGCTGCATCTGCACCTGATTTTGCGGCACCGACTTCGCCGTCTGTGCTTCAGCGGAAAGCGGCATCACCATTGCGAGGGCAATCATCGAAACGGCAGTGCGCTTCAGGAGGACATGCATGGAAATTTCCCTTTTTAATTCTCTTTAAACAACGTTGTAGCGCCCGACGCTAGAAAGGAAAGAGGGCGGAAGCATGAAGCATAAATGGAAGTTTTCAGCGATAAAAAACAGGTTCGGTGAACAAAAACATGCTGTCATGCATTTCGCGTTGGGAATCGTCATAGGGAGCCAAACATGCGATTGAACCATCTAGCCGCCGCCGTCCTTCTCCTCTCTCTCGGCACTGCCGGCACTTCGTATGCCGCCAGCTTCGATTGCGAGGCGCAGACCCTGAAGCCCGATGAGAAGAAAATATGCGACGTCAGGGCGCTTAACGACGCCGATGTGAAGATGGTGACGACTTTCGACCTGCTTTCCGGCCTGCTCGCCATGGGCGCGCGCGGCACGATGCAGGATCAACAGACGGAATGGCTGAAGAAGCGGCAGGCCTGCGAAGCCGATGTCGCCTGCCTGACCACATCCTATGAGGAGCGCCTGAAAGTGCTCAACGACACGTACAAGCAGATCAATCGGCCGCTTTAGCCGTGGATTTGAAACCTCCCCTCTCTCCGCCTGCGGGGAGAGGGCTAGGGTGAGGGGCTACCGCAGGTTCGGCAAAATCCGCTGTTGCGATAAAGCTCGAAAGGCCCCTCATCCGTCCTCTCGCGGCCGAGCTATACTCGACCGTTCGAGTCCACCTTCTCCCCGTTTCACGGGGCGAAGGAGCCTGGTTACTTCCCGCCCAGATCGCGGACGGCGCCGCGGTCGGCACTGGTCGCGAAAGCAGCATAGGCCTTCAACGCCGTGGTCACGTTGCGCTTGCGCGGTTCCGCCGGATGCCAACCCTTGGCGTTCTGGGCTTCACGGCGAGCTGCAAGCTCGGCATCGTCGACGCGCAGGCTGATGGTGCGGTTCGGGATGTCGATGTCGATCATGTCGCCTTCGCGCACCAGACCGATCGTGCCGCCGTTTGCCGCTTCCGGCGAGGCGTGGCCGATCGACAGGCCCGAAGTGCCGCCCGAGAAGCGGCCGTCGGTGATCAGTGCGCAAGCCTTGCCGAGGCCCTTCGACTTCAGATAGCTCGTTGGGTAGAGCATTTCCTGCATGCCGGGGCCGCCCTTCGGGCCCTCGTAGCGGATGACGACGACATCGCCCGCAACGACTTCGTTGCTAAGGATGCCCTTGACCGCCGCGTCCTGGCTTTCGAAGACCTTGGCCGGGCCGGAGAATTTCAGGATCGATTCATCGACGCCAGCCGTCTTCACAATGCAGCCGTCAACAGCCAGATTCCCCTTGAGGACGGCAAGACCGCCATCCTTGGAGAACGGATGCTGGGCATCGCGGATGACACCCTTTTCGCGATCGAGATCAAGCTCTTCCCAGCGCGCGCTCTGGCTGAAGGCAACCTGCGTCGGGACACCGCCAGGAGCGGCGCTGAAGAGCTCCAGGGCAGCCTTGTTGTCGGTAACGGCAATATCCCACTGTGCCAGAGCTTCGCCCAGCGTCGCAGCGTGAACGGTTGGCAGGTCGGCATTTATCAGTCCGGCACGGTTCAACTCGCCGAGGATCGCCATGATGCCGCCGGCGCGATGCACATCTTCCATATGAACGTCGGCCTTGGCAGGCGCCACCTTGGAAAGGCAGGGAACACGGCGTGACAGGCGATCGATATCATCCATCGTGAAGTCGATCTCGCCCTCATGGGCTGCTGCAAGAATATGCAGCACGGTATTGGTCGAGCCGCCCATGGCGATATCAAGTGCCATGGCGTTTTCGAACGCGCCCTTGCTCGCAATCGTCCGCGGCAGTGCCGTCACGTCGTCCTGCTCATAATAGCGCTTCGCCAGAGCAACGACACGGCGGCCGGCTTCGAGAAAGAGTTCCTTGCGGTCCGAATGGGTGGCAAGCGTCGAGCCGTTGCCGGGCAAGGACAGGCCGAGGGCTTCGGTCAGACAGTTCATCGAATTGGCCGTGAACATGCCCGAGCAGGAGCCGCAGGTTGGGCAAGCCGAGCGTTCGATGGTGGCGACGTCCTCGTCGCTGATCTTATCGTCAGCAGCGGCAACCATGGCGTCGACGAGGTCGAGAGCGACCTTCTTGCCATGCAGGATGACCTTGCCGGCTTCCATCGGACCACCGGAGACGAAGACCGTGGGGATGTTCAGCCGCAGCGACGCCATCAGCATGCCGGGGGTGATCTTGTCGCAGTTGGAGATACAGACCATGGCGTCGGCGCAGTGGGCGTTGACCATGTACTCGACGCTGTCGGCGATGAGTTCGCGCGACGGCAGCGAATAGAGCATGCCGTCATGGCCCATGGCGATGCCGTCATCGACGGCGATGGTATTGAATTCCTTGGCGACACCGCCGGCCGCCTCGATCTCGCGCGCCACGAGCTGGCCGAGATCCTTGAGGTGAACGTGACCGGGCACGAACTGGGTGAAGGAGTTGACCACCGCAATGATCGGCTTGCCGAAATCGCTGTCCTTCATACCCGTCGCGCGCCAAAGGCCGCGTGCGCCGGCCATGTTGCGGCCGTGGGTCGTGGTTCTGGAACGATAAGCTGGCATGGTGTCTTCCTCGTCATCCTGGAATTTGTGCGGCGTCGGCCGGCCCGAGCTTTGCGCCCAAGGGAGCGCCGACATTCCTGCTTTTTGGAATTGTCCTAATCCAATCGTGCGGTACTGTCACTATCAACTCAAGCGAATCCGGTACGCCACAAGGGCAGGAGCGGATTGGCAACTATGATATGCTTCGGCGCGACGAACCTGTGATCAGAATTGGGAACGAAGCCGCCCGATCACAAGTACACACAAAAAGTTGGTTTCCCTTGCAAAGAATTGCCGGCCTAAGAGTGTAACAAAATATGCCTCTGCTGCGTATAGCTCATATCGAAGCTGCGATCGCATAAAGGAACTGTCATGCCTTCTTATCGTCCGCCGAAAATTGCGTCTTCCGAGATCACACCGCGCTCGGCCTATCTGAGGCGGCGCGAATTCCTGACCGCAGCAGCGGCCGGCATCGGCATGGCAGCAGTTGGCGGCAAGGCCGCGCTCGCTGACGCACTGACCGTGACGAAAAGCAACTATACTGTCGACGAGAAGCTGACGCCGATCAAGGATGTCACCACCTACAATAATTTCTACGAATTCGGCCTCGACAAGGCCGACCCGGCCAATCTTTCCGGCAAGTTCAAGCCACGGCCATGGACCGTCAAGGTCGACGGCATGGTCAACAAGCCCGGCACCTTCGATATCGACGCGCTGATCAAGGAGTTCCCACCGGAGGAGCGCGTCTATCGCATGCGCTGCGTCGAGGCATGGTCGATGGTCATCCCCTGGGACGGATTTCCGCTTGCGGCACTGCTCGACAAGGTGGAGCCGCAGGGAAGCGCCAAGTTCGTTGCCTTCGAAACAGTCGTCCGGCCTTCGGAAATGCCGGGGCAATCGGGTCTCCTGCAGTCCCTGGATTGGCCCTATGTCGAGGGCTTGCGGCTGGATGAAGCGCGCAATCCTCTGACGCTGCTTGCCGTCGGCCTCTATGGCGAGACGCTGCCGAACCAGAACGGCGCGCCGATCCGCCTCGTCGTACCGTGGAAATACGGCTTCAAGGGCATCAAGTCGATTGTGCGCATCACGCTCACCGACAAGCAGCCGCTGAACACATGGCAAGTGACCAACAGCCAGGAGTACGGCTTCTACGCCAACGTCAATCCGGCTGTCGACCATCCCCGCTGGAGCCAGGCGACGGAGCGGCGCATCGGCGAAGGCGGGTTCTTCAGCTCCAACCGTCACCCCACCCTGCCCTTCAATGGCTATGCCGATCAAGTCGCCAGCCTCTATAGCGGCATGGACCTTCGGGTGAACTTCTGATGGCTTTTTCCTTCGCCCTGCCCAAGCGCTGGCAACCGGCCTCCGTCTGGGCGCTCTATATCGTGGGGTTGCTGCCGGCTGCCTGGGAATTCTATCTCGGCGCTACGGACCAGCTTGGCGCCGACGCCGTCAAGACCTTCGAGCTTTTCCTGGGGCTTTGGGCGATCCGCTTCCTGCTGCTGACGCTTGCGGTCACGCCGCTTCGGGATCTCTTCGGCTGGAACTATCTGCGCTATCGCCGCGCGCTCGGCCTGCTCTGTTTCTACTACGCGCTGATGCATCTGACCGTCTACATGGTCCTCGATCAGGCGCTGGATGTGCGGGCCGTCATTGATGACGTGCTGAAGCGGCCTTTCATCATGTTCGGCATGGCAGGCCTCGTCATGCTGCTGGCGCTGGCCGTGACCTCGAACAATTTTTCGATCAAGCGGCTCGGCAAGAAATGGATCTGGCTGCACCGCCTCGTCTATATCGTCGCAGCCTGCGGCGCGCTGCACTTCGCGCTGTCGACCAAGATCCTGTCGCTGGAGCAGTTTATCTATATCGGCCTGCTGATCGCCATGATCCTCTACAGATCCTACAGGCCGATCATGATGGAGCGACGCCGGGCCGCGCGCCGGCCGGTTGCGGCTTCCAATTCCAGAGCGGCCTGAACTCGGCCGCTCTGCCCATTCACGAGATGTTCATTCCGCAGCGCTGGCGATCTTGGCCTGACCTTGCTCCTGTACCTCGACGGTCGCCGTCAGGCCGGCAATCAGCTTCGTGCCATCAGGCACCTTGTCGAGTGCGATGCGCACCGGCACACGCTGCGCCAAACGTACCCAGCTGAAAGTCGGGGTGATATTGGCAAGCAGGCTGCCCGAGGTCCGTTCGCGATCCTCGATGCCATAGGCGATGCTTTCGACATGGCCGGTCAGCTTTTCGGCCTGCCCCATCAGATGGATGTAGACTTCGTCGCCGACATGGATGCGCGGCAGCTTGGTTTCCTCGAAATAGCCTTCAACGCGCAGGGAATCGCTGTCGATCAGCGCCACTTTCGCCGTACCGGCCGAGACATAATCGCCCGGACGCAGGCTGAGGTTCGAGATCGTACCGTTGACGGTGGCACGGACTTCCGAGCGATCGAGGTTCAGCTGGGCAAGCTCGCGGTTGGCTGTCGCCTGACGGACAGCGGCTTCGTCCTGCTGCACAGCGGTCAGCGCCTGCTCCTTCTGCTGCAAGGAAGCAGCATCACCGAGGCGCGCCTGCCGGGCGCTTTCGCGCTGAGCCTGTTCGAGAGCGGCATTGCTGCTTGCGAGCGCGGCGTCCGCCTGTTCGAGGGCGATGGCGAAGCGATCGCGATCCACACGGAAAAGAAGGTCGCCCTTCTTGACGATCTGGTTGTCCTTGACCAGGACGTCGCTCACGAGGCCCGAAACGTCAGGCGCAATGCCGACGACATCGGCGCGCAAGCGCGCGTCGCGGGTCCAGGGCTCGTCCATGTAATGGCCCCAGAGCTGGCGGCCGACATAGACGGCAGCGATGACGAAGATGAGGGTGACGGCGACACGGCCGATGAGTTTTAACGTGTTCATGTGAAGTACCAACGGGAGACAGAGGAGACGGCGCCGAGCAACAGAACGTAGAGCGCCAGATCGAAAAGGCCGCGATGCCAGACCAGAGTGTAAGCTCCAGCCCATGCGAGCAGGCGTCGAAGGATGATGACGACAAACAGCGTCACGAGCATGAGAACCAGAAGGCGTGGCATGTAGACGCCATAAAGATCGAATTCTGCGGGCATGATGTTACTCGGCGGCAATGGGAAGAGGTTGAGACGTGTTCGATACCGGCGGCTGCCAGCTCGCCGGTGGTTCGGCATGTGGGAAGAGCGCGCGGCGGAGCCCCACCAGGGCATCGAGGCTGGCTCGACCGGGCTCGCGCCTGTTCTGCGCCACCGCTTCGAGGCCACGATCGATCGATAGGCGCAACTCGTCGGAGGGATCGATGGCGCGCTTGGCCTTCAGCCGCGAACGATAGAAATCGGACACGCCGATCAGAACCTCGCTGACGGAGGCGGCAGCGGCGGAATTCAGCTGGCCCCGCTCCTTCTGCAGCATCAGCACGTTGAAGCCGAGGCGGACATCGGCATAGCCGTCGACCTTCTTCAGCTCACGGTCCTCGATGCCGGCAAGACGCGGCACAAGCTGTCCGAGACGATCAAGAATGCGGCCGGAGAGGCGCTCGTGATCGGCGCGGCGGATGCCGGCTGCCGTTTCGGCAAGGTCGGTCCAGCCGGCGCGCACCAACCGCCAGGCGGCAAGTTCAGAGCCGAACGGACGGGTCATCAAGGTCCAGACGAGTGCGAAGCCGATGCCTGCCAAGGCGGCGATCGCGCTATTCGCGAAACTGGCGAAATCGGCAGTGTAGCGATCCTGCAGCGCAATGAAGGTGGCGCCGTTCACCGCCAGCAGCATGGCGAGCAGGTTGGTCTGTGGCCGCGGGATCAACAGGCCCATCACCAGGAAGGGCGGCGCAAAGACCAGCACCAGCATTTCGAAGCCGGAAATGGAAGGCAGGATGCCGAAGATATAGACGCATGCAATCACCAGGCTCATTGCGCTCCAGATGAACATCGAGGTGATGAACGGCGCAGGGCGATCGAGCGCGGCGAAAAACGAACAGGCAACAGCCGCCATTGTGACGAAGCCGGCGCCGTCCTCCCATCCGGAATAGATCCAGAAGAAGCAGGCAGCAGCAATGCCGACGACGACCGTGCCGGCCGAAAAGGCAAGCAAGGCATAATCATAGTGCCTGCTTTGGCCGACGACATTCCGGTGCCGGAAGGCTGGCCGCCAGGTGCCGACCTGCTGGCCGGAGACGATCTGGTCGCGCAATGTCAGGCAGTCCTGCCAGAGATCGACGATTTCCTTCAGGCGCGCCAGAGCACTCGACCGGACGAGATCGTCCCAGCCGAGATCAAGGTCATTCTGCTGCAGTTCCTCGATCTTTTTCGACAAGGCATCCGCAGTGTCATCAGCCTTGCCGCGTCCGCCCTGCCCCAGCCAATCGGCGACATCGTTCAGAACCGAGACAAGCTCCGGAGGCAGCGGCTTCTCGCCGGCCTTCAACGCATGCAAGCGGTCGGCCAGCGACGAGAAGAGCGGCAGCAGCATCAAGAGACGGCCGCGCAGCTCCCGGGAATGCCTGACGATATCGCGACTGCCCGCATCATATTTGAGCTGGCTGATGACAAGGTCGAGGCCGGAGACGTCGGCGGCAAGCTTCTGACGCTTCAGCGGCGTTGCGGGTGAAGCACCCTCGCCTCGCAGGATTTCATCGGCCCAGGTGCCGGCATCATCGAGCCAGGAGCCGATGCGCTGGCCGAGCACGGTGCCGACGCTGCTCGGAAAGATGATGGAGCTGACGACGCTGGCGCAAACGATGCCGATGATGATCTCTTCGGAGCGGGCAAGCGCGACGTCGAATACGGTTTCGGGCGCGCCGACCGTCGGCAGCGCGATCAGCGGCAATGAATAGCCGGCGAGCATGAAGACATAACTGCGCGAGGTGCGGTCGAGCATCGAGATGAACAGCAGGGTTCCGGTCCAGAGCGCCACGACGACCGAAAGCAATTCCGGCGCATTGACGAAGAGCGGAACGAAGATCACCGAGGCACAGGCGCCGATCAGCGTGCCGAGCGTACGATAGAGCGCCTTTGAGCTCGTTGCGCCCGCAAGCGGATTGGCAACCACATAGACGGCCGCCATTGCCCAGTAAGGGCGCGGCAAGTCCAGCGACAGCGCAATGAACAGCGCCATGATGGCTGCAATGAAGGCTTTGACCGAAAACAGCCAGTCCCGCCAGGATGGAATGCTCATGAAACGCTCTCCTTCTCCGGCTCCGTTTCGGTCGTCTTCACGGTCTCGAACTCCTCGAAGGCCTTCAGGACGCGGATAGCAGCTTCGATATCCGCCTTGTCGACATCGGCAAGGATCTTGCCGCGCAGTTCGTCGAGCGCGTCTTCCATGCGGGACGCAAGCTTCTCGCCCTCCGGCGTCAGCCAAAGACCCTTCGCGCGGCGATCCGTCGGATCATCCTTGCGGATCACGAGATCCATGCTTTCCAGCTGATCGATCAGCCGAACCAGCGACGGACCTTCGATACCGACATAGGTGGCGATCGCCACCTGTCGGACACCTCCTCCCAGACGGCCGATCCAGAGCAGCGGTGCTGCCGCGGCCTCCGAGATGCCGTAGGAGCTCAGTGCGAGATCGACGACCCGGCGCCATTGGCGGCCAGTGGTCAGCAGATTGGCGGTGAAAATGCGTTGAAGAGTGTTGAGCGATTCCATAATTATCTATTAGCACTAAACTAATTAGGATTCAAACTATATGAACTCAAATTACCATCCGAAAAGCGAAATGCAGCCATGCGTTCAACGATGGTCGGAACAGCGCCGGGTCGACCGCGAAGGGTTAATCAGCGTTTCGCAGATAGGAACAGATCATCCTCGCCAGTTCCTGTTTCAGCTCCGGCGAACCGAGCGTACGCTTTCGGGCTGCACTGTGGATCACGCCCTCGACAGCACCCGATAGCAGCTGCGCGAGAACGTCATTGCCGGGACCTTTGCGACCGCTGCGATGCGCGGCCACAAAATCTCTGTAGTGGCCTTGATACTCGGCAAGAAATGCATCATGCGCCAATCTGGAGCCATCATACCCGGGCGCTTCGTCCAGAAGCACCCTGTGCAGCTCCGGATTGATGTTATGGGCATCGATCATGCCCTCAACGAGAGCCTCTGCGCGCTGCTGCAATGGCAAGTCTCCGGCCATAGCCTTCCGCATGACCGCCAGAATGTCATCGAAGTGACGCCGCCGGATGGCCTCGACCAGGGAAAGCTTGTCGGGAAAATATTGATAGAGCGACCCAATGCTGATGCCGGCAACCGCCGCGACGGCATTCGTCGTAAATCCGGCCCATCCGCGATCTCCCAAAATGCGAGCACCCGCCTCGAGAATGGCATCGACCGTCGCCCGTGAACGCGCCTGGCTCGGCTCCTTTCGCATCGGGGCGCCGGACTTTCCAATGCGAGTAGACATGCCCTTCCTGCTCCTCGAAAATGTGAACACATTACTCGCATTTTACCGGATAACAAAAAGGGATTTCTCATGAGCGAACAGTCGTTGCTGCATACGCTTTTCAGCTATCAGGCATGGGCAAACAAGGATCTGCTTGACGGCATAGGTAACCTCGATACCGTGCGGCATGCAAAGGAGCGTCATGCCTCCATCCGCCTGATGAACCATTCCCTGGTCGTCGGCCGGATATTTGCGGCCCACCTTAACGGGCAGGACCATGGCTTCACTGCCGACAACACACCGGACACGCCATCACTGGCGGAGCTCCGCACCGCGCTGATCGCGTCGGATCAATGGTATCTCAGATATCTTGAAACGCTGACCCCTGACCTCTTGTCCGAAGCTCTGCCGTTCGTCTTCACCGACGGCGACAGGGGCTGCATGTCGCGGCAGGAGATGCTCCTCCATGTCGTCACGCATGGAGGATATCACCGGGGCGAGATTGGCCGCCTGCTGGCACAGCTCTCGATCACGCCGCCGTGGGATACTTTCGCCGTTTATCTTCACAGAACGGAGCCTTCGCGCCGGCACGCCGTGGCAGCCGAATAGCGCCGTGCTTGGCGTCGCTACCCACATAGGCAAACGACTGAAGGCCGGATGATCGCTCATCCGGCCTTCATGATGCAGCGATCCGATCGCCCTGCTGTACCGCGATCTCAGTTGGCGCGCCTTACCGCCAACAGAATGCGATCCAGCACCAAAGCCGCCGCTATGCCAACGGCATAGGCCACAATGTTCCACAGCGAGAACACTCTTCCGAGCAACGAGGCGCCGGCGGTGGTCAATCGAAACGCATCCAGCGCAGGTGCATGCCAAAGCCTGAAGAATTCGACGGCCGTCGCCAGGATCAGCGCGCCGAAAGCAATTTTGAAAGGCCTACCGGTGACGAATAGCGTCGCCAGAAGCCAATAGACCATCGCGCCCCACAAGATCGAACCACCATATTTGACCACGGTGAAGGGAAGATCGGCGGCATAACCAAATCGCCGGAGCGCAAGACCGCAGGCTATGGTCAAGAACAGGGCCAGAAGTAGCATCGCCCTTCTGCGTATGAATTGCCGCTGCGTGTCCAATAGTCGTTCCTATAGCTCAAGAGCATGAGCCGCCAGGCAACTCAGCCAGCATATTCGTGGTCCATGGCGGCTCCAGGAGAGCAAGTCGGCTCCCGGCAAACCCTCAAACGCCAAAAAGGCCGGATGATCGCTCATCCGGCCCTGGATCTTTTATCCGAAGCTAGCCTTAAGCGGCTGCAGCTTCTTCCTCGGCAGCAACGCGAGCCTTGTCGGCTGCGCCCTTGGCAGAGGTGTCGCGATCGACGAATTCGACGACTGCGAGAGCGGCATTGTCGCCCTGGCGGAAGCCAGCCTTCATGATACGCAGGTAGCCGCCGTTGCGGGTGGCGTAACGCGTTGCGATCGCATCAAACAGCTTGGCGACGACAACGGCGTCGCGAATCTGCGAGATGGCCTGACGACGAGCGTGCAGGTCGCCGCGCTTGCCGAGGGTAACCAGCTTCTCGACGATCGGACGAATTTCCTTCGCCTTCGGGAGCGTGGTGACGATCTGCTCATGGGTAATGAGCGAAGCTGCCATGTTGGCGAACATCGCCTTACGGTGGCTAGCGGTTCTGTTCAGCTTGCGGCCGGCTTTACCGTGGCGCATTGCTATTCTCCTTCACTTGCAGGCATCGTTCGCCTGCCGTTTGAAACGTTAGTATTGGTCTTCGTATCGCTTGGCGAGATCTTCGATGTTCTCAGGCGGCCATGCCGGCACTTCCATGCCGAGGTGCAGGCCCATGGAAGCGAGAACTTCCTTGATTTCGTTCAGCGACTTGCGACCAAAATTCGGCGTGCGGAGCATTTCTGCTTCGGTCTTCTGAATGAGGTCGCCGATGTAGACGATGTTGTCGTTCTTCAGGCAGTTTGCCGAGCGAACAGACAGTTCCAATTCGTCCACCTTCTTGAGGAGAGCCGGGTTGAAAGCGAGTTCGGTAACTGCTTCCTCTTCGGTTTCCTTCTGCGGCTCGTCGAAGTTGACGAACACGCCAAGCTGATCCTGCAGGATGCGTGCCGCGAAAGCGACTGCATCTTCACCGCTGATAGAACCATCGGTTTCCAGCGACATGCTCAGCTTGTCGTAGTCGAGAACCTGTCCTTCACGGGTATTTTCAACCTTGTAGGACACCTTCTTGACCGGCGAATAGAGGCTGTCGACCGGGATGAGACCGATCGGAGCATCTTCCGCACGATTACGCTCGGCCGGGACATAGCCCTTGCCATTGTTGACGGTGAATTCCATGCGGATTTCGGCGCCCTCGTCGAGCGTGCAGATCACATGCTCGGGGTTGAGGATTTCGATATCGCCGACCGTCTGAATGTCGCCAGCTGTTACTACGCCTGGGCCCTGCTTGCGGACGACCATGCGCTTGGCATCATCGCCATCCATCTTGATGGCGATTTCCTTGATGTTCAGCACGATGTCCGTCACGTCTTCCCGGACGCCCGGGATAGAGGAGAACTCATGCAGCACGCCGTCGATCTGCACAGCCGTCACAGCGGCGCCACGCAGAGAAGACAGCAGAACGCGACGCAGCGCGTTGCCGAGGGTGAGACCGAAGCCACGCTCCAGCGGTTCGGCCACGAGCGTTGCCTTGGTACGGGCGCTCGAGGTGAACTCGACCTTGTTGGGCTTGATCAGTTCCTGCCAGTTTTTCTGAATCATGTTTTTGCCTTCCGTTCGTTGCCACCATCCAATCGTGGCAACCGAGCTTGAGAAACACCAAGCCGGGCGCATCTACCCCGGCCAGTGTCGAGAGTGGCGATGATCAGACGCGACGCTTCTTGCGCGGGCGGCAACCATTGTGCGGGATCGGGGTCACGTCGCGGATGGACGTGATCATGAAACCGGCAGCCTGGAGCGCGCGCAGAGCAGATTCACGACCGGAGCCCGGACCGCAAACTTCAACTTCCAGCGACTTCATGCCGTGTTCCTGAGCCTTCTTGGCGCAGTCTTCAGCAGCGATCTGGGCAGCGAACGGGGTCGACTTGCGCGAACCCTTGAAGCCCTTGGCACCAGCGGACGACCAGGCAATAGCGTTGCCCTGTGCGTCGGTGATGGTGATCATCGTGTTGTTGAAGGTCGAGTTGACGTGTGCGACGCCCGACGTGATATTTTTACGCTCGCGACGACGAACGCGTACGGCTTCCTTGGCCATGTTAGTCCTTTCTTGGATCTCTGCACCGCCGTAATGCCAGCGGCTACACCGAAGCGATACCCGGAGGGCACCGCTTCAAACTCAAAAGAGGCCGGCGGACCGCCAGCCTCCCAAATCCGGTTGCCCGGAAATTACTTCTTCTTACCAGCGATCGCCTTTGCCGGGCCCTTGCGGGTACGAGCATTGGTGTGGGTGCGCTGGCCGCGAACCGGCAGGCCGCGACGATGACGCAAGCCGCGGTAGCTGCCCAGGTCCATCAGACGCTTGATGTTCATCGCGGTATCGCGACGCAGATCACCTTCGACCTGATAGTCACGGTCGATGGTTTCGCGGATCTGCAGAACTTCAGCATCGGTCAACTGGTTGACGCGACGCTCAGCCGGAATACCGACCTTCTCGCAGATTTCCTGTGCAAACTTCGGTCCGATCCCGTGAATGTAACGAAGCGCAATAACTACGCGCTTTGCAGTCGGGATGTTGACGCCAGCGATACGAGCCACGCCTGTTCTCCTTGCATTCCTTTTGCCTAAGCAAAGGGCCTTGTTATGCAGCCCGGGAGCTGCTTGTTCGTTGTGAGTCCGCAACATGTCAAAACGACCGTACCCGGACTCCCCGTTGGAAATCCGCGCCGATCGCATAGCATGTCGCGAGTTGGCGCGGTGTTTAGCGGAATCAGCGCAAAAAAGCAACCGCTTCGGCAAGTTTATTTTAGGCTATCCAAGCTTAGCCAGGATACCTTCGATGCTATCCGTCACATGCTCGATATCGGCCATGCCGTCGATGCTCTGCAACTTGCCCTTGGCATAGTAGTAACCGATCAGCGGCGAGGTCTCCTTGTAGTAGACTTGGAGGCGCGTCGCCATCGTTTCGGCATTATCATCCGGGCGGCGCTTGAAGTGGGTCGAGCCGCACTTGTCGCAGACACCGGCTGTCGCCGGAACCTTATCGGTATCGTGATAGACACTACCGCAATTCGAACAGGAGTAACGCCCCGAGACGCGGCGAATCAGTTCCGCGTCATCGACCTTCAGCTCGATGACGACGGAAAGCTCAAGACCCTTGGCCTTCAGCATCTGCTCCGTCGCATCGGCCTGCACCAGAGTGCGGGGGAAACCGTCAAGGATGAAACCCTTGGCGCAATCCGGCTGGTCGATTCGCTCCGAAACAATGGCGTTGACGATCTCATCCGAAACAAGCTTGCCGGCGTCCATGACAGCCTTGGCGCGCTTGCCAACCTCAGTCTCGGCCGCCACCGCAGCTCTCAGCATATCGCCGGTGGAAAGCTGCGGAATGCCGTGCTTTTCCACGATACGCTGGGCCTGGGTCCCCTTACCTGCTCCCGGCGGCCCTAAAAGTATGAGTCTCATCGCCCCCTCTTTCCTCCACGCAACTTCGATTTCTTGATCAGGCCTTCATATTGCTGCGCGATCAAGTGACCCTGAATCTGTGCCACCGTATCCAGCGTTACGCTAACCACGATCAGAAGAGAAGTGCCACCCAGCGACAGCGGAATACCGGTCTGGGACACGAGAATTTCGGGCAGGATGCAGACGAAGACGAGGTAGATCGCGCCGATGACCGTGATCCGGGTCAGCACGTAGTCGATATACTCGGCGGTGCGTTCGCCCGGACGAATACCCGGAATAAAGCCGCCATGCTTCTTCAGATTGTCTGCCGTGTCCTTCGGATTGAAGACCAGCGCCGTGTAGAAGAAAGCGAAGAAGGCAATCAGCGCACCGTAAAGCACCATATAGACAGGCTGGCCGTGACCAAGTGCCGCGACGATCGACGTCACCCAACCCGGAAGCGCCGTGTTGTTGCCGAGGCCCGCAACGGTTGCCGGCAGCAGCAGCAGCGAGGATGCGAAGATCGCCGGAATGACGCCCGAAGTGTTGAGCTTCAACGGCAGGTGCGACGTATCGCCCTGGAACATGCGGGTACCGACCTGGCGCTTCGGATACTGGATCAACAGGCGACGCTGGGCACGTTCGACGAAAACGATGAGCGCGATGACCAGGACAGCGACGACCAGAACAGCCAGAATGAGACCTGTGGACAGAGCACCTGTACGGCCCAGCTCGAGCGTGCCGGCAAGTGCCGTCGGCAGACCAGCAGCGATGCCGGCGAAGATGATGAGCGAGATACCGTTGCCGATACCGCGCGAAGTTACCTGTTCGCCGAGCCACATCAGGAACATTGTGCCGCCGAGCAACGTTATGACCGTGGAAATGCGGAAGAACCAGCCTGGATCGATCACGACACCATTGCCATGCTCAAGGCCGATCGCAATGCCATAAGCCTGCAATGCGCCGAGCAGCACCGTGCCGTAGCGAGTGTATTGGTTGATGATCTTGCGGCCCTGCTCGCCTTCCTTCTTGAGATTCTCAAGCGAAGGCACGACCGAGGTCATGAGCTGAACGATGATCGAGGCGGAAATATAGGGCATGATGCCGAGCGCGAAAATCGCCATGCGCTGTACGGCGCCGCCCGAGAACATGTTGAAGAGGCCGAGAATACCGCCAGACTGATTCTGGAATGCCTGCGCATAGGCAGCAGGATTGAGGCCAGGAAGCGGAATGTGAGTGCCGAGCCGGTAAACGAGAAGTGCGCCGAGCGTAAACCACAAGCGCTTCTTGAGATCCTCAGCCTTGGCGAAGGTCGAGAAATTGAGATTGGACGCCAGTTGTTCCGCTGCAGAAGCCATGCAAATCTCCGCACTACCAATTCCGGCATAATCGGCCGGGTCCGGAATCAGTATGTAAATTGTTCAAAAGCCGGGCTTGGACGGATTGCGGTGCAATCGGACGCCTCACCCTTGGTTCCCGTTATCAACCGGAAAGACACTGCCGCATCGTTCAGATTCGTGAGGCTCACATATGGGAGCAAAATCGCCCGAAGTGAAGCACCCCGGGCGATTATTGATAAGATTATTCTGCGGCAGAAGCTTCTGCGGCCGCAGCCAGCAGCTTGATGGAGCCGCCAGCCTTTTCGATCTTTTCGACCGCCGGCTTGGAAGCGCCTGCAACTTCAAGCGTGATCTTCGCCTTCAGTTCGCCGTCCGAGAGAACCCGAACGCCGTCCTTGACGCGGCGGATGACGCCGGCAGCCTTAAGAGCTGCTGCATCAACGGTCTTCTTCGCATCGAGCTTGCCGGCATCGACGGCAGCCTGGATGCGAGCCAGCGATACGACAACGTAATCGGCGGCGAAGATGTTGTTGAAGCCGCGCTTCGGCAGGCGACGATAGATGGGCATCTGACCACCTTCGAAGCCGTTGATCGCAACACCCGAGCGGGACTTCTGACCCTTTACACCACGACCACCGGTCTTGCCGGAGCCGGAGCCGATGCCGCGGCCGAGGCGCTTGCGGCTGTGGGTAGAGCCTTCGTTATCCTTGATGTCATTCAGTTTCATAGCAATTTACCTCCGGCTCACTTCTCGTCGACAACGCGAACGAGATGCTGGACAGCACGGATCATGCCACGAACAGCCGGGGTATCTTCCAGCGTGCGGCGACGGTGCATCTTGTTCAGTCCGAGACCGATCAGCGTCTTCTGCTGAACATCCGGACGGCGGATCGGGCTGCCAACCTGTTCGACCGTAACGGTCTTGGCTTCAGCCTTCTTGGTCGTCTTGGCCATAGGTCAAACTCCCTTATTCTTCGGTGGCGTTGCCCGAAGCGGTACGACGAGCCTGCAGGGTGGCATACTTGATGCCGCGCTGAGCTGCGATGTCCTTCGGGTGAACCTGGTGCTTCAGGGCGTCGAACGTGGCGCGAACCATGTTGTACGGGTTCGACGAACCGGTCGACTTGGCGACAACGTCATGAACGCCGAGCGTTTCGAAAACGGCGCGCATCGGGCCGCCGGCGATGATACCGGTACCGACCTTGGCCGAGCGCAGCAGAACCTTGCCGGCGCCGTGACGGCCATGAACGTCATGGTGAAGCGTACGGCCGTCGCGCAGCGGTACGAAGATCATGTCGCGCTTGGCGCTTTCGGTAGCCTTGCGGATCGCTTCCGGCACTTCGCGTGCCTTGCCGTGACCGAAGCCAACGCGGCCCTTCTGATCACCGACGACGACGAGAGCGGCGAAACCGAAACGGCGGCCACCCTTTACGACCTTGGCGACGCGGTTAATCGCGACCAGCTTGTCGACGAATTCGCTATCGCGCTCTTCACGGCTCTGACGGTCATCCCGCGAGCCCCTCTTTTCCTGTGCCATTGTCCTCTTCCTTTTTCTTTTCCGGGTGCAATCGGCAAACAACAAAAACCGCATGCCCTCCCCTGGAGGGGAAACGTGCGGTCCGGTGAACATCCGGCCGGCGCTTGAAAGCTGCCGACCGGAAACTTGATCAGAAGGACAGACCGCCTTCGCGGGCTGCTTCAGCCAGGGCCTTGATGCGGCCGTGGTAGATGAAGGCGCCGCGATCGAACACGACTTCCTTGACGCCTGCCTTGGAGGCACGCTCGGCTACGAGCTTGCCAACGAGGGCTGCGGCGGCGGTATCGGCACCAGTCTTCAGAGAACCGCGCAGATCCTTATCGAGGGTGGAGGCAGACGCAAGCGTCTTACCGACCACATCATCGATGACCTGAACGTAGATGTTCTTCGACGAGCGATGAACCGACAGGCGCGGACGGCCATTGGCCACCGCCTTGATTTGACGACGCACGCGGTTGGCACGACGTGCAAGTGCTTCTTTCCTGCTAGCCATTTCGCGTGATCCTTACTTCTTCTTGCCTTCTTTGCGGACGATCCGCTCGCCGGCATACTTAACGCCCTTGCCCTTGTAGGGCTCAGGACCGCGATATTCGCGGATTTCAGCGGCAACCTGGCCGACCTGCTGCTTGTTGATGCCGGTGACGACGATTTCCGTCGGCTTCGGCACAGCAATCGTGATGCCTTCCGGCGGCACGTAAATCACGTCGTGGCTGAAGCCGAGCGCGAGCTGCAGGTTCTTGCCCTGCAGGGCGGCACGGTAGCCGACGCCGTTGATTTCGAGCTTGCGCTCGTAGCCTTCCTTAACACCCTTCAGGATGTTCTCGACCATCGTGCGGGACATGCCCCACTTTGAGCGAGCGTCCTTGGAGTCGTTAAGCGGCGTTACGACAATTGCATTGTTTTCAAGCTTGAGACCGATTTCATCGTTAGCGATGAAAAACAGCTCGCCCTTAGGGCCCTTGGCAGTCACTTTTTGGCCATCAACCGAGGCCGTGATCCCTGCAGGCACCTGAACGGGCTTCTTACCGATACGAGACATTTTTTCAAACCTGTCTGTTTCGAAGGAGATCCCTGTTCGATCTTAGAAGACCGAGCAGAGAACCTCACCACCAACATTCTGTTCACGAGCCTGGTGATCAGCCATCACACCCTTCGGAGTCGAAAGGATAGTGATGCCGAGACCGTTCGCGACCTGCGGAATGGACTTAACCGAGACATAAACTCGGCGGCCCGGCTTGGACACGCGGCCGATCTCACGGATCACCGACGTGCCTTCATAGTACTTCAGCTCGATGCTGAGCTCAGACTTGCCGTTGCCGAAATCGACGACGGAGTAGCCACGGATGTAGCCTTCAGCCTGGAGGACATCGAGAACGCGCGCACGGAGCTTGGAAGCAGGCGTCGAAACCGACGACTTGCGACGCGAAGCGCCATTGCGGATGCGGGTGAGCATATCGCCCAAAGGATCAGTCATAGTCATCTAATCTGCTCCTTACCAGCTCGACTTGACAATGCCCGGCACCTTGCCGAGATTGCCGAGTTCACGCAGCGCGATACGCGACATGCGCAGTTTGCGGTAGTAGGCGCGCGGACGGCCGGAAACTTCGCAACGATTGCGAATACGGGTCTTCGATCCATCGCGCGGGAGCGATGCCAACTTCAGAGTGGCCTTGAACCGGTCTTCGATCGAAAGAGACTGGTTCATGATGATTGCCTTCAGAGCAGCCCGCTTTGCGGATTGAGTGGCAACCGTATTGCGGCGGCGCTTGTTCTTTTCAACTGCGCTTGTCTTCGCCATATCAGGGTTCCTTTTCTACGCTCGTCGTTACGGTTATTGACGGAACGGGAAGTTGAACTCTTTCAGAAGAGTCCGGGCTTCGTCGTCCGTGTTCGCCGTCGTGCAAACGATGATGTCCATGCCCCACATCTGATCAACCTTGTCGTAGTTGATCTCTGGGAACACAATGTGCTCCTTGATGCCCATGGCGAAATTGCCACGACCGTCAAAGCTCTTCGGGTTCAGGCCGCGGAAGTCGCGAACGCGCGGAAGCGCGATGTTGACCAGACGATCCAGGAACTCATACATGCGAGCGCCGCGCAGGGTAACCTTGGCGCCGATCGGCATATTTTCGCGGACCTTGAAGCCTGCGATGGAGTTGCGTGCACGCGTGATGACCGGCTTCTGGCCGGCAATCGCTGCGAGGTCGGCAGCAGCAACAGTCGGCTTCTTCGAATCAGCCGTTGCTTCGCCTACGCCCATGTTGATCACGATCTTTTCAAGCTTCGGGATCTGCATTTCGTTGGCGTAGGAGAAAGCCTCCTGCATAGCCGCGCGAATGCGAGCGTTGTATTCCTTCTTGAGCCGCGGCTCGTACTTTGCCTCAGCCATCGATCACTTCTCCAGAGGTCTTGGCCACACGGACCTTCTTGCCATCCACAACCTTGAAACCGACGCGGGTCGGCTTACCGTCCTTGTCGACGATTGCAATGTTGGACAGGTGAAGCGGGGCTTCCTTGCTGATGATGCCGGCTTCCTGGCTCTGCGTCTGGCGCTGGTGGCGCTTGACAACATTGACGCCACGGACGACCGCGCGGTCTTCCTTCGGCAGCACTTGAACGACTTCGCCGGTACGGCCCTTGTCCTTACCGGTCAATACGACGACCTTGTCGCCTTTACGGATCTTCTGCATCGCTCCGCTCCCTTACAGTACTTCTGGAGCCAGCGAGATGATCTTCATGTGGTTCTTGGCGCGAAGTTCGCGCGGAACCGGTCCGAAGATACGGGTGCCGATCGGCTCTTTTTTGTTGTCGATGAGGACTGCTGCGTTGGTATCGAAGCGGATGACGCTGCCATCCGGACGACGGATGTCCTTGGCGGTACGAACGACAACCGCCTTCATCACGTCACCTTTCTTCACACGGCCGCGCGGAATAGCCTCCTTGATCGAAACAACGATGACGTCGCCGATCGAGGCATACTTACGCTTGGAGCCGCCCAGCACCTTGATGCACATGACACGACGTGCGCCGGAATTATCCGCCACGTCGAGGTTTGTTTGCATCTGAATCATGTCAGGTCGCCTTCTTGTTGTTACCGGAATGGTTGGGTCAACCGACCCCCTACCCCGGCTTATGGACTAGTGTCTTGTCTGATTTTGCCGGGTTCCAGGACCGCTTCGGTCACCTTCACCAGCCATCAACAAAGCAAAAGAACGCCCGTTCTCGAGCGTCCTGCTTCCAAGCTCGTGCTTCATACAGATATTTCGCCCAAGCGCAAGGGCCTGAGCGAAATTCTGTTACTTGGACTGGGCGGAAACGACCGTCCAGGTCTTGTCCTTGGAGATCGGCGCGCATTCCTCGATGGAAACGACGTCGCCGATTTTGTACTGATTGTTCTCGTCGTGAGCCTTGTACTTCTTGGAACGACGAACGGTCTTCTGGAGCAGCGGGTGAGCGAAACGACGCTCTACGCGGACAACTACCGTCTTCTCGTTCTTGTCGCTGACCACGACGCCCTGCAGAATGCGCTTCGGCATGTTATTTTTCCTTTAGGCCTTTGCTTCTGCCGCCTTCTGGCGGGCAATGGTTTTCACGCGGGCGATGTCCTTGCGGACTTCGTTGATGCGCGAGGACTTCTCAAGCTGGCCAGTCGCCTTCTGAAAGCGCAGGTTGAACTGCTCCTTCTTCAGCTTGGCAAGCTCGTCCTTGAGTTGGTCGGCGCTCAGGGCGCGAACATCTGCGGCTTTCATGAGCTTCTTCCTTACTCTGCGATGCGCTGCACGAAGCGCGTCTTGACTGAGAGCTTGGCGGACCCGAGGCGCAGAGCCTCACGAGCGATTTCTTCGCTTACGCCATCGATCTCGAACATCATGCGGCCGGGCTTGACCTTGCATGCCCAGTATTCGACGGAGCCCTTACCTTTACCCATACGGACTTCGGTCGGCTTCTTGGTGACCGGAACATCCGGAAACACGCGGATCCATACACGGCCGGCACGCTTCATGTAGCGCGTGATCGCGCGGCGGGCCGCTTCGATCTCGCGAGCGTTGACACGGTTTGGTTCCTGCGCCTTCAGACCGAATTCACCGAACGCAAGGTCAGAGCCGCCCTTGGCGACGCCCTTGATGCGACCTTTGAACTGCTTACGGTACTTCGTACGCTTTGGCTGCAACATTTTCTTATTCTCCGAACTTATCTGCCACGTACGCTATCAAGCGTTGTCGCGGCGGCGGTCTCTATCGCGATCGCGGCTAGCCGGACCCTGGGCGTCGCCCTCGAGCGCGCGGCGTTCGGAGGCCATCGGATCATGCTCAAGGATTTCGCCCTTGAAGATCCAAACCTTGATGCCGCAGATGCCGAAAGCGGTTTCTGCTTCAGCCGTACCGTAGTCGATGTCGGCGCGCAGCGTATGCAGCGGCACGCGACCTTCGCGGTACCATTCCGTACGAGCGATTTCAGCACCGCCAAGACGGCCTGCGCAGGTGATCTTGATGCCTTCGGCGCCAAGACGCATCGCGGACTGAACGGCGCGCTTCATGGCACGACGGAAAGCAACGCGGCGTTCGAGCTGCTGAGCGATCGACTGGGCAACGAGCGTTGCGTCGATTTCCGGCTTGCGAACTTCAACGATGTTGAGGTGCGTTTCGGAATTCGTCATGTCCGACAGCTTCTTGCGGAGCTTGTCGATGTCAGCGCCCTTCTTGCCGATGATCAGGCCCGGACGAGCCGAGTGGATCGTGACGCGGCACTTCTTGTGCGGACGCTCGATGACCACCTTGGAGATACCAGCCTGCTTCAGTTCGTTCATGACGAACTTGCGCATCTTCAGGTCTTCGTGAAGAAGCTGGCCATACTCGGCATTGTCCGCAAACCAGCGGCTATCCCAGGTACGGTTGATGCCAAGACGAAAACCGATTGGATTGATTTTCTGACCCATTATGCGGCCTCCTCTTGAGCTTCCACTTCACGAACGACGATCGTCAGATGCGCGAACGGACGTTCGATGCGCGATGCACGACCGCGGCCACGAGCGTGGAAACGCTTCATGACGATCGACTTGCCGACGTAGGCTTCAGCCACGACCAGCGAGTCAACGTCGAGATCATGGTTGTTCTCTGCATTGGCGATCGCGGATTCGAGCGTCTTCTTGACGGCGCCTGCGATACGCTTGCGCGAGAACTCCAGCTCTGCGAGCGCGCGATCAACCTTCTTGCCGCGGATAGAAGCCGCGACCAGGTTGAGCTTCTGCGGGCTGACACGGAGCGTGCGCGCAACTGCCTGCGCCTCATTATCCTTCAGCCGGCGTTCGGTTTTTGCCTTGCCCATTGTTACTTCCTCTTCGCCTTCTTGTCCGCACCGTGACCATAATAGGTACGGGTCGGGGCGAACTCGCCGAACTTGTGTCCGACCATGTCTTCATTGACGCTGACCGGAATATGCTTGCTGCCGTTGTAAACACCAAAGGTGAGACCAACGAACTGCGGCATGATGGTGGAGCGACGGCTCCACATCTTGATCACTTCGTTACGTCCGCCTTCACGCACCTTCTCAGCCTTCTTGAGAAGATAGCCGTCAACAAACGGACCTTTCCATACTGAACGAGCCACTTGAGACTTCCTCTCTTACTTCTTGCGCTGATGGCGCGAGCGCATGATCATCTTGTCGGTCGACTTGTTCGACCGCGTACGCTTGCCCTTGGTCGGCTTGCCCCACGGGGTCACCGGATGGCGACCACCAGAGGTGCGGCCTTCACCACCGCCGTGCGGATGGTCGACCGGGTTCATGACGACGCCGCGGTTATGCGGCTTCTTGCCGCGCCAACGCGAACGACCGGCCTTACCGTCGTTGATGTTGGCGTGATCCGGGTTGGAAACGGCACCGATCGTTGCAAGGCAGCTGCCGTGCACGAGGCGCTGTTCGCCTGAGTTCAGGCGAAGGATCGCCATACCCTGGTCACGACCAACGAGCTGGGCGTAGGAACCAGCAGAGCGACCGATCTGACCACCCTTGCCCGGCTTCATTTCCACATTGTGGATGATGGAGCCGACCGGGATGAACTGAAGCGGCATGGTGTTGCCCGGCTTCACGTCCACGGCCTTTTCCGAAGCGATGACCTTGTCGCCGGCAGTCAGACGCTGCGGAGCGAGGATGTAGGCCAGTTCGCCGTCCGTGTACTTCACCAGAGCGATGTAAGCGGTACGGTTCGGATCGTATTCGATACGCTCGACGGTGCCCTCAACGTCGAACTTGCGACGCTTGAAGTCTACCAGACGATAGGTGCGCTTGTGACCACCGCCCTGGAAACGAACGGTGATACGGCCGGTGTTGTTACGGCCGCCCTTGGAGGTCAGGCCTTCCGTCAGCGCCTTGACCGGCTTGCCCTTGTAGAGCGAAGAGCGGTCGACGATGACCAGCTGACGCTGGCTCGGGGTCGTCGGATTGAATGTTTTCAATGCCATTTTCTTATTCCTCAGAGACCGGTGGAGACGTCGATCGACTGGCCTTCGGCGAGCGTCACGATAGCCTTCTTCACGTCCTTCTGCTTGCCGACGAGACCTTTGAACCGCTTGGTCTTGCCCAGGCGCAGCAGGGTGTTGACGGCCGTTACCTTGACGCCGAACAGCGCTTCGACGGCAGCCTTGATTTCAGGCTTCGTCGCGGTCTTGGCAACGTTGAAAACAACCTGATTGTTGTCCGAAAGCAGGGTGGACTTTTCGGTGATCGCAGGAGAAACGATCACATCGTAATGGCGAAGATCCGTCACTTGAATCGCTCCTCTAGAGCCTCAACTGCAGCCTTGGACAGCACAAGCTTGCCGCGGCGCAGGATGTCGTAAACGTTGATGCCCTGAACCGGGAGAACATCGATATTCGGGATGTTCGCGGCTGCGAGCTTGAAGTTGCTGTCGAGCTCTGCACCACCGATGAAGAGCGCGTTGGTCAGGCCCAGCGTCTCGAAAGCACCGGCCAGAGCCTTGGTCTTGGCATCAGCCGCGACCAGGCTGTCGAGAACGATAACGTCCTCAGCCTTGAACTTGGCGGAGAGCGCGAGACGCAGGCCGAGGGCGCGAACCTTCTTGGGAAGGTCATGCTCATGGCTGCGCACGACCGGGCCGTGAGCCTTACCACCGCCGCGGAACTGCGGAGCACGGGCCGAATGGTGACGAGCGCGGCCCGTACCCTTCTGCTTGTACATCTTGGCGCCGGTGCGCGCTATTTCTGCGCGGCCCTTAGCCTTGTGCGTGCCCTGGCGCTTCTTGGCGAGCTGCCAGCGAATGACGCGTGCGATGATATCTTCACGCGGCTCAAGGCCGAAAATCGCATCAGAAAGGGAAACCTTCCCAGCGTCTTTGCCCTCGAGGGTCTTGACGTTCAATTCCATTGGTTTGGCTCCCTTACTTCGCTGCCGACTTGACGGCGTCGCGTACGATGATCCAGGCACCCTTGGAGCCGGGGACCGCACCCTTGATAAGGATCAGACCGCGATCTTCGTCGGTCGATACTACTTCAAGGTTCTGCGTCGTCACGCGCGTCTGGCCCATGTGACCAGCCATCTTCTTGTTCTTGAACACCTTGCCCGGATCCTGGCGCGAGCCGGTCGAACCGTGCGAGCGGTGCGAAACCGACACACCGTGCGTGGCACGCAGACCGCCGAAGCCGTGGCGCTTGATGGCGCCGGCAAAACCTTTACCGATCGTCGTGCCGGTTACGTCGACGAGCTGGCCAGCTGCAAAGTGAGCTGCCTTGATCTCGGTACCGACTTCAAGCAGGTTTTCGTCCGTGACACGGAATTCAACGAGCTTGGCCTTCGGCTCAACGCTGGCGACGGCGAAATGACCGCGCAGGGCCTTCGTCGTGTTCTTAACTTTTGCCTGGCCGGCACCGAGCTGAACTGCGGTGTAGCCATTCTTCTCTACTGTGCGCTGGGCCACGACCTGGCAGCCTTCCAAACGCAATACGGTTACCGGGACATGCTCGCCGGCGTCGTTATAGACGCGGGTCATTCCCACCTTCTGTGCAATCACACCTGAACGCATCGGTTCAATCCTTCTCACTCAGCTCGAGACCAGGTCTCAGAGCTTGATCTCAACATCGACACCGGCGGCGAGATCGAGCTTCATCAGCGCGTCTACCGTCTGCGGGGTCGGGTCAACGATGTCGAGAAGGCGCTTATGCGTGCGCATCTCGAACTGCTCGCGGCTCTTCTTGTCGATGTGCGGGGACCGGTTCACCGTGAACTTCTCGATACGGGTCGGAAGCGGAACGGGGCCCCGGACGCTAGCACCGGTGCGCTTAGCCGTCGACACGATCTCGCGCGTGGAAGCGTCGAGAATCCGATGATCGAACGCCTTAAGGCGGATGCGGATATTCTGGCCGTTCATTCGACTTTATCCTTGTGTTTGTTATCCGCGCGTCTCTCTAAGAGACACGTCTTTACCTTTAGTTACCTTAGGCGGGCCACCGGTTTCAAAGATCGAGAGGGACACCGAATTTATCGGCGTCCCCATCACTCATTTGCGGGCCTTGGCCAGCCGCCTGCTTATTACTCGACGATGGAGGCAACGATGCCTGCGCCGACGGTACGGCCGCCTTCGCGGATAGCGAAGCGAAGCTTTTCTTCCATCGCGATCGGAACGATCAGCTCAACGGCAACGGTCACGTTGTCGCCAGGCATAACCATTTCCGTGCCTTCCGGAAGCGTCACGATGCCGGTCACGTCAGTCGTACGGAAGTAGAACTGCGGACGGTAGTTCGTGAAGAACGGCGTATGACGGCCGCCTTCTTCCTTCGTCAGGATGTAGGCTTCAGCCATGAACTTCTTGTGCGGCTTGACAGAGCCCGGCTTGCACAGGATCTGACCACGCTCGACGCCGTCACGGTTAACACCGCGAACCAGTGCGCCGATGTTGTCGCCTGCCTGGCCCTGATCGAGCAGCTTGCGGAACATTTCAACGCCGGTAACCGTCGTCTTCGACGTCGCACGGATGCCGACGATTTCGACTTCTTCACCAACCTTGACGATACCGCGCTCAACGCGACCCGTCACAACCGTACCACGGCCCGAGATCGAGAACACGTCTTCGATCGGCATCAGGAACGGCTGGTCGATCGGACGCTCTGGCGTCGGGATGTAGGCGTCAACCTGAGCCATCAGCTCGCGGATCGCGTCTTCACCGATCTTCTTGTCAGAGTCTTCAAGAGCAGCAAGTGCCGAACCCTTGACAACCGGGATGTCGTCGCCCGGGAAGTCGTAGGACGACAGAAGTTCGCGAACTTCGAGCTCGACGAGTTCGAGAAGCTCGGCGTCGTCAACCTGGTCGACCTTGTTCAGGAATACAACGATTGCCGGAACGCCAACCTGACGAGCAAGCAGGATGTGCTCGCGGGTCTGCGGCATCGGGCCGTCGGCTGCCGAGCAAACCAGGATCGCGCCGTCCATCTGAGCCGCGCCGGTGATCATGTTCTTGACATAGTCAGCGTGGCCGGGGCAGTCGACGTGAGCGTAGTGACGAGCAGGCGTCTCATACTCAACGTGGGCCGTCGAGATCGTGATACCACGAGCCTTCTCTTCCGGAGCAGCGTCGATCTGGTCATACGCCTTGAACTCGCCGAAGTACTTCGTGATCGCTGCTGTCAGTGACGTCTTGCCGTGGTCAACGTGCCCAATCGTACCAATGTTAACGTGAGGCTTATTGCGCTCAAACTTACTCTTTGCCATTTTCGGCTCTCCGTTTTTCCTGTCCCCGAGGGGATCAATTCTTGTTATCGGTCAATTGGTATTCCGGTCACTTCTGACCGGAATACTTTGCCTGGATTTCCTGTGCGACGTTCGACGGAACCGGCGCGTAATGGTCGAAGGTCATCGTGTACTGTGCACGACCCTGGGACATGGAGCGCAGGTTATCGACGTACTTGAACATGTTCGCCAGCGGGACGTTCGCGTTGATGACAACTGCGATACCGCGGCTTTCCTGGCCCTGGATCTGGCCACGACGCGAGTTCAGATCGCCGATAACGTCACCGACGTAATCTTCCGGCGTCACGACTTCGACCTTCATCATCGGCTCGAGGAGCTGGGCACCAGCTTCACGGGCTGCTTCACGGAAGCAAGCGCGCGAGGCGATTTCGAAGGCCAGAACCGACGAGTCGACGTCGTGGAAGGCGCCATCGATGAGCGTCGCCTTGACGCCGAGCATCGGGAAGCCAGCCAGCGGGCCCGAAGACAGAACGCTTTCGATACCCTTCTGAACGCCCGGGATGTATTCCTTCGGAACAGAACCGCCGACGATCTTCGACTCGAACTTGAAGTCTTCGCCGTCCGGGTTCGGTTCGAACACGATCTTGACGCGAGCGAACTGACCAGTACCACCGGACTGCTTCTTGTGGGTGTAGTCCTTTTCCGTCTGACGCGTGATGGTTTCGCGGTAAGCAACCTGCGGCGCGCCGACGGTAGCTTCAACCTTGAATTCACGACGCATGCGGTCGACGATGATGTCGAGGTGAAGTTCACCCATGCCGGCGATGATGGTCTGACCCGATTCCTGGTCCGTCTTCACGCGGAAGGACGGATCTTCGGCAGCCAGGCGGTTGAGCGCGAGGCCCATCTTTTCCTGGTCGCCCTTGGTCTTCGGCTCGATCGCGATCTGGATGACCGGCTCGGGGAATTCCATGCGCTCGAGGATAACCGGCTTCAACGGATCGCAGAGCGTATCGCCAGTGGTGGTTTCCTTGAGGCCGGCCAGAGCAACGATATCGCCAGCGAAGGCTTCTTCGATGTCTTCACGCGAGTTCGAGTGCATCTGCAGCATACGGCCGACGCGCTCGCGCTTGTCCTTGACCGTGTTCATGACCGATGCGCCCTTTTCGAGCTTGCCGGAGTAAACGCGGGCGAAGGTCAGCGAACCGACGAAGGGGTCGTTCATGATCTTGAATGCCAGCATGGACAACGGCTCGCTGTCGTCAGCATGACGTTCGATTTCGGCTTCCGTCTTGAAGTCGATGCCCTTGATCGCCGGAATGTCGAGCGGCGACGGCAGGTAGTCGACAACGGCGTCGAGCAGCGGCTGAACGCCCTTGTTCTTGAAGGCGGTGCCGCAGAACATCGGATGGAACTTGACGTCGATCGTGCCGCGACGGACGAGCGCGCGGATCTGATCGTTGTCAGGCAGGTTGCCTTCGAGGTAGGCTTCGGTCGCGGCTTCGTCGATCTCGACAACGGTCTCGATCAGCTTTTCGCGATATTCGGCAGCCTTGGCCTTCATGTCTTCCGGGATTTCGACGACGTCCCACTGAGCGCCGAGCGATTCGTCGCGCCAGATGAGAGCATTCATCTCGATCAGGTCGATAACGCCCTTGAACTCGGTTTCCGCACCGATCGGCAGCTGCATGACAACAGCGGTCGCACCGAGACGGGTCTTGATCATCTCAACCGAGCGATAGAAGTCAGCGCCGGTCTTGTCCATCTTGTTGCAGAAGATCATGCGCGGAACATGATACTTCTCAGCCTGACGCCAGACGGTTTCCGTCTGCGGCTCAACGCCGGCGTTGGCGTCGAGCAGAGCGATGGCACCGTCGAGAACGCGCAGCGAACGCTCGACTTCGATGGTGAAGTCGACGTGGCCGGGGGTGTCGATGATGTTGAAGCGGCGGGTCTTGCCGTCACGGCCCTTCCAGTAGGTCGTGGTAGCAGCAGAGGTGATCGTGATGCCACGCTCCTGCTCCTGCTCCATCCAGTCCATGGTGGCTGCGCCGTCGTGCACTTCACCGATTTTGTGCGACTTACCGGTGTAATAAAGAATACGCTCGGTGGTCGTGGTCTTGCCGGCGTCGATGTGCGCCATGATACCGAAATTGCGGTAGTCTTCGATTTTATATTCGCGAGCCATAATGGACTGCCTTTCCGAAACCGTTCGGGATTACCAGCGATAATGCGAGAACGCACGGTTGGCATCAGCCATCTTGTGCGTGTCTTCGCGCTTCTTAACGGCAGCGCCGCGGTTGTTGGAGGCATCGAGAAGTTCGCCGCTCAGGCGGTCAACCATGGTGGTTTCGTTGCGCTTGCGAGCAGCAGTGATCAGCCAGCGAATGGCCAGAGCCTGACGGCGCTCCGGACGAACGTCGACCGGAACCTGGTAGGTAGCACCACCAACACGACGCGAACGAACTTCAACGTGCGGAGCGATGTTATCCAAAGCCTGATGGAACACGCCGAGCGGTTCCTGCTTTGCCTTGCCCTGCACGGCGTCGAATGCGCCGTATACGATGTTTTCAGCTACGGACTTCTTGCCGTCGAGCATGATGGCATTCATGAACTTCGTAACGACCAGATCGCCGAACTTCGGGTCCGGATTGATCTCGCGCTTTTCTGCTCTATGACGTCTGGACATGTACTTCTCGTCTCTCAACTGTTAGCGGCGCTTCACCACGCGGAGAACCTCGCGCAGCACCGGATTATCTGAAACCGAATTACTTCGGACGCTTCGCACCGTACTTGGAACGGCGCTGCTTGCGGTTCTTGACACCCTGGGTATCGAGAACGCCGCGGATGATGTGGTAACGAACGCCCGGAAGGTCCTTTACGCGGCCGCCACGGATCATGACGACAGAGTGTTCCTGAAGGTTGTGACCTTCACCGGGAATGTAACCAATGACTTCGAAGCCGTTGGTCAGACGGATCTTTGCGACCTTACGCAGAGCCGAGTTCGGCTTCTTCGGCGTGGTCGTGTAAACGCGGGTGCAAACGCCACGCTTCTGCGGGTTTTCCTGGAGAGCAGGAACCTTATTGCGCTTTACCTGCGCCTGGCGAGGCTTGCGGATCAGCTGGTTTACGGTAGGCATTCAACCATCCCTTGTAAATCTATCTCGACACCCTTGCGGGCATGACTATCGCCGTCACCGGCAACTACACACGATCGTCTCAATGCGCAAAACGTGGCCCGATCCGCTTTCGCAGATGGACCACAGAAAAGCAGAGGACACCAAGATGGCGTCTTGCGTGCAGCATTCTTGTCTTCAACGTGCGTTTAGAACCTTGTTTGAGGTGAACTCCAGAGCGCGTCGCTCCGAACAGCCATGCCTCACATGGGTCCCGATGGCGGCGGTACTACTGGTTTCCCGCCGTTTCGTCAAGGCCGGTTAAGAAATTATCTTTGTCACAAAGGCCCGGAAGCCCGGGAAAACCGGCCATTTGACGCTTTGAATACGGAAATGGCGCCTCTTCGGCAAGATGGACTTTGGTATTTCGCCAAAATCCCTATAAGGAATCACCGAAAGCCAATTCCACCCGATGACCCCAGGCAACCACGAGGAATCGCCGGGTCGATTCGATACTCCCGAAGGAAGACTCATGATTACTGCGCCAGACAACGACAACAATTCCGACGGCCCCATGGTCTTCATCATCATCGGCAAGGGCTACGAGACCGATGGCGGAGAAGGCATCGACCTGCATGTCATGCTGCGGGCGCCGGACGACGACACGGCCGTACGCGAGGCTCTCAACGCGCTCGCCGAGGAAGGCTTCATCGAGGCGGATCTCGACCAGATCGGCATGCTGACGGATGTTCCGGACGAAGAGCCGCACGCATCGGCCTATCAGGGCGCGCTCGAGGGCGAAGTCGCGATTATCCGGTTCCGCTGACGGGCCGCGCCTCCCCGAGGCAGGTGCCCCTCCCTCCCCTTATCAGCAAGCAAAAAGAAACCGCCCGGATCGCTCCGGGCGGTTCCTTATTTTCTAATGGTCGCGGTCTCGCTTATTCAGCGGCCGGGGCATTCTCGCCAGCCATATCCTGCAGCATCGGCGTTGCGACAGCTGCGCCCGTGCCCTTGCGACGCTCTTCCAGAATGAGCTCGTCGCGAGCCGTAGCGATACGGCGGATCTGGGTCATGGTGCCGCCGGTACCGGCCGGGATAAGGCGGCCGACGATGACGTTTTCCTTCAGACCCTGCAGACCGTCGGTCTTGCCGGCAATCGCAGCTTCGGTCAGCACCTTCGTCGTTTCCTGGAAGGAAGCGGCGGAGATGAAGGACGGCGTCTGCAGCGATGCCTTGGTGATCCCGAGCAGAACCGGATCACCGTAAGCAGGCTTCTTGCCTTCTTCGATCAGGCGGTCGTTGTTGTCGTCCAGCTCGATACGGTCGACGTTGTCGCCGACGATGTACTGGCTGTCGCCTGCATCGGTGATTTCCACCTTCTGCAGCATCTGACGGACAATCACTTCGATGTGCTTGTCGTTGATGACAACGCCCTGCAAGCGGTAGACTTCCTGAATTTCATTGACCAGGTAGGAAGCCAGAGCCTCCACGCCCTTGATCGCCAGGATGTCGTGCGGAGCCGGGTTACCGTCGAGGATGTAATCACCCTTTTCGATGTAGTCGCCTTCCTGAAGGTGGAAGGGCTTGCCCTTCGGGATCAGGTATTCGACCGGCTCGACACCGTCTTCCGCCGGCTCGATGATGACACGGCGCTTGTTCTTGTAGTCGCGGCCGAGGCGGATCGTACCATCGATCTCTGCGATGATGGCGTGGTCCTTCGGACGACGAGCTTCGAACAGTTCGGCAACACGCGGCAGACCACCGGTGATGTCCTTGGTCTTGGCGCTTTCCAGCGGCGAACGGGCAAGAACGTCACCCTGCGACACCTTCTGGCCCGGCTCGACGGACAGGATCGCGTCGACCGAGAGCAGGAAGCGGGCTTCACCGCCACGCGACAGCTTGGCAACATTGCCGCTGGCGTCCTTGATGACGATCGCCGGCTTCAGGTCCGAACCGCGCGGCGTCGAACGCCAGTCGATAACCTGACGCTTGGTGATGCCGGTGGATTCGTCGGTCGCTTCGAGAACCGAAAGACCGTCGATGACGTCTTCGAACTGAACCGTACCGGCCAATTCCGTCATCATCGGACGGGTATAGGGGTCCCATTCCGCCAGACGCTGGCCGCGCTTCACCTTGTCGCCCTCGTCGACATAGATCTTGGAGCCGTAAGCGACGCGCTGCGAGGAGCGCTCGACGCCACGTTCGTCCAGGATCTGAACCGCCATGTTGCGGCCCATGGCAACCAGGTTGCCATCGGAGTTACGCAGCATGTTGCGGTTCTTGATCTGCACCGTGCCTTCATACGAAGCTTCCAGGAACGACTGGTCGACCACGGTCGCCGTGCCGCCCAAGTGGAAGGTACGCATGGTCAGCTGCGTGCCCGGCTCACCGATCGACTGTGCGGCGATAACGCCGACAGCTTCACCGAGGTTGACAGGCGTACCGCGAGCCAGGTCGCGGCCGTAGCAGACCGAGCATACGCCCGTCTGGATTTCGCAGGTCAGTGCCGAACGGATGCGGATCGACTGGATACCAGCCTTCTCGATCTCGATGACATCCGGTTCCAGGATCATGGTGCCGGCATCGACGATACGCTCACCCGTGACCGGATGATCGATATCGTCCAGTGCCGTGCGGCCGAGGATGCGGGCGCCGAGCGAAGCAACGACCTGACCGGCATCGACGATGGCGGTCATGGTGAGGCCCTTGTCGGTGCCGCAATCCACATGCGTGACGATGCAATCCTGAGCGACGTCGACGAGACGGCGGGTCAGGTAGCCCGAGTTCGCGGTCTTCAAGGCGGTATCTGCAAGACCCTTACGGGCACCGTGCGTCGAGTTGAAGTACTCGTTAACGGTCAGGCCTTCCTTGAAGTTCGAGATGATCGGCGTCTCGATGATTTCGCCCGACGGCTTGGCCATGAGGCCGCGCATGCCGCCCAACTGACGCATCTGGTTCGGCGAACCACGAGCGCCCGAATGGCTCATCATGTAGATCGAGTTCATCGGCTTCTGACGACCGGTCTTTTCGTCGAATTCGACGGCCTTAATGCGGGCCATCATTTCTTCGGCGACCTTTTCGGTAGCCTTGCCCCAAGCGTCGACAACCTTGTTGTACTTTTCGCCCTGGGTAATCAGACCGTCATTGTACTGCTGTTCGTATTCCTTGACCAAGGCTTCGGTGTCGCCAACGATCTTAACCTTGGTATCCGGAATGACCATGTCGTCCTTGCCGAACGAAATGCCGGCGCGGCAAGCATGGGAGAAGCCGAGCTGCATGATGCGGTCGCAGAAAATGACCGTGTCCTTCTGCCCGCAATGGCGGTAGACCGTGTCGATCATCTTGGAGATGTTCTTCTTGGTCATTTCCTGGTTGCAGATATCGAAGGTCACCTTGCCGTGCTTAGGCAGAAGTTCGCCGATCAGCAGGCGGCCGGGCGTCGTTTCGTAGATCTTCGAATAGGGCTTGCCCTCTTCGT
The DNA here is from genome assembly GCF_053521805.1 of Rhizobium sp. A22-96. NCBI lineage: Bacteria > Pseudomonadati > Pseudomonadota > Alphaproteobacteria > Hyphomicrobiales > Rhizobiaceae > Rhizobium > Rhizobium sp. A22-96. The sequence continues at coordinate 696,600 of NZ_JBNWDQ010000003.1, read as the reverse complement.
CGACCGACTTGAAGCGGCCGCGGATCTTGGAATGCAGCGTCACGACCTTGTTTTCGAGTGCATGGTGCAGCTCGCCGAGGTCGGAGAAGGCCATGCCTTCGCCCGGCTCGTTCTGGTTCAGGATCGACAGATAGTAGAGGCCGAGAACCATGTCCTGCGAGGGAACGATGATCGGCGCGCCGTTTGCCGGATGCAGGATGTTGTTGGTCGACATCATCAGCACGCGTGCTTCAAGCTGGGCTTCAAGCGACAGCGGTACGTGAACAGCCATCTGGTCGCCGTCGAAGTCGGCGTTGAAGGCCGTGCAGACGAGCGGGTGCAGCTGGATGGCCTTGCCTTCGACCAGCATGGGTTCGAAGGCCTGGATGCCCAGGCGGTGCAGCGTCGGTGCGCGGTTCAGGAGAACCGGATGCTCGCGGATGACCTCGTCGAGGATATCCCAGACTTCCGGCTTTTCCTTTTCGACCAGCTTCTTGGCCTGCTTGACGGTCGAGGAGTAACCCTTGGCGTCGAGGCGGGCGTAGATGAACGGCTTGAACAGCTCGAGCGCCATCTTCTTCGGCAGGCCGCACTGGTGCAGCTTCAGTTCCGGACCGGTCACGATGACCGAACGGCCGGAATAGTCGACGCGCTTGCCGAGCAGGTTCTGACGGAAGCGGCCCTGCTTGCCCTTGAGCATGTCGGACAGCGACTTCAGCGGACGCTTGTTGGCGCCGGTGATGACGCGGCCACGGCGGCCGTTGTCGAACAGCGCATCGACAGATTCCTGCAGCATGCGCTTTTCGTTACGGATGATGATGCCCGGAGCGCGCAGTTCGATGAGGCGCTTCAGACGGTTGTTACGGTTGATGACGCGGCGATACAGATCGTTCAGATCCGACGTCGCGAAGCGGCCGCCATCGAGCGGAACCAGCGGGCGTAGGTCCGGCGGGATGACCGGGACGACCTTCATGATCATCCATTCAGGACGATTGCCCGATTCCATGAAGTTCTCGACGATCTTCAGGCGCTTCATCAGCTTCTTCTGCTTGAGATCCGACGTGGTGTCGGCAAGCTCGGAGCGCAGATCGCCGGCGATCTTTTCGAGCTGCATGCTGGCAAGCATCTCGTAGATCGCTTCAGCACCGATCATGGCGGTGAACTGGTCTTCGCCATACTCGTCGATGGCGAGCATGTACTCTTCTTCCGACAGAAGCTGATGCTCCTTAAGAGCAGTCAGGCCCGGCTCGGTGACGATGTAGTTCTCGAAGTAAAGAACGCGCTCGACATCCTTCAGCGTCATGTCGAGCAGCGTCGAAATGCGAGAAGGCAGCGACTTCAGGAACCAGATGTGGGCAACGGGAGCGGCGAGCTCGATATGGCCCATGCGCTCACGGCGAACGCGCGACAGCGTGACTTCGACGCCGCACTTTTCGCAGATGATGCCCTTGTACTTCATGCGCTTGTACTTGCCGCACAGGCACTCGTAATCCTTGATCGGCCCGAAGATTCGCGCGCAGAAAAGACCATCGCGTTCCGGCTTGAACGTACGATAGTTGATCGTTTCCGGCTTCTTGATCTCGCCATAAGACCAGGAAAGAATCTTCTCCGGCGATGCGATCGATATCCGGATGGAATCGAAGTTCTGTGCAGGCACCTGCGGATTGAAAAGATTCATGACCTCTTGGTTCATGCCTGTCTCCTTTTGGGGCGAAGCGCCCTCGAACTGCAATCAGTGCCGGCAAATTCCCGGGAACCGGACTGACGCGCTAAAACGACAATAACCGCAAAATGCGGCGAAACCGTCCCCGCCTGGCGCCACCGGAAATCGGGCGCCGGCTGGAACGGTGCGCGCTGACGGACAGCGCGCACCCTATCAGCTGTTACTCGGCTGCGTCCGGAAGCTGGGTCGCGGTCTGCAGATCGTCAATCTTGGAGTTTTCCAGTTCGACGCTGAGACCCAGCGAACGCATTTCCTTGACGAGAACGTTGAAGCTTTCCGGAATGCCCGCTTCGAAGGTGTCGTCGCCACGAACGATGGCTTCGTAGACCTTGGTGCGGCCGGCCACGTCGTCCGACTTGACCGTGAGCATTTCCTGCAGCGTGTAGGCTGCACCGTAAGCTTCGAGCGCCCAGACTTCCATTTCGCCGAAGCGCTGACCGCCGAACTGCGCCTTACCGCCCAGCGGCTGCTGGGTGACGAGCGAGTATGGACCGATCGAACGGGCGTGGATCTTGTCGTCGACAAGGTGGTTCAGCTTCAGCATGTAGATGTAGCCAACCGTGACCTGACGGTCGAACTGCTCGCCGGTACGACCGTCGTACAGCGTCGACTGACCGGTCTCCTTGAGACCTGCCATTGCCAGCATCTCGTTGACATCGGCTTCGCCGGCGCCGTCGAAGACCGGGGTCGCGATGGACACGCCACGCTTCCACTGGTCGGCCAGACGCAGGACCGATGCATCGTCATATGCGTGCACGTCGTCGCTCTTCGGACCGTCGCCGACGACCATGTCGATCGTCTTGCGCAGAGGTTCGATGTTGCCGCTCGCCTTGTAAGCATCGATCAGTTCACCGATCTGACGACCCATGCCGGCGCAAGCCCAGCCGAGGTGCGTTTCGAGAATCTGACCAACGTTCATACGCGAGGGAACGCCGAGCGGGTTCAGCACGATGTCGACATGCGTACCGTCTTCGAGGAACGGCATGTCTTCAACCGGCACGATGCGCGATACGACACCCTTGTTGCCGTGACGGCCAGCCATCTTGTCGCCTGGCTGGATCTTGCGCTTAACAGCGACGAAGACCTTGACCATCTTCATGACGCCCGGAGGCATTTCATCGCCGCGCTGGACCTTCTCGACCTTGTCCATGAAGCGCTGTTCAAGGCGCGACTTGGATTCGTCGTACTGGCCACGCAGGGCTTCGAGCTCGCTCTGGATCTTCTCGTCTTCGACGGCGAACATCCACCACTGCGAACGCGGATACTCCGAAACGATGGCGTTCGACAGTTCCGTGCCCTTCTTGAAGCCCTTCGGACCTGCAAGAGCAACCTGACCACGCAGCATTTCGACCAGACGGCCGTAGACGTTACGGTCCAGGATCGCCTGCTCGTCGTCGCGGTCCTTCGCGAGACGCTCGATCTCTTCGCGCTCGATCGCCATGGCGCGTTCGTCCTTCTCAACGCCGTGGCGGTTGAAAACGCGAACTTCGACGACCGTACCGTAGGTGCCGGGCGGCATGCGCATGGAGGTATCGCGAACGTCGGACGCCTTTTCACCGAAGATGGCGCGCAGAAGCTTTTCTTCCGGCGTCATCGGGCTTTCGCCCTTCGGCGTGATCTTGCCGACGAGGATATCGCCCGGCTGAACTTCAGCACCGATGTAAACGATACCGGCTTCGTCCAGGTTCTTCAGCGCTTCTTCCGAAACGTTCGGAATGTCGCGGGTGATTTCTTCCGGACCAAGCTTGGTGTCACGCGCCATCACTTCGAATTCTTCGATGTGGATGGAGGTGAACACGTCGTCGGCAACGATACGCTCGGAGAGCAGGATCGAGTCTTCGTAGTTGTAGCCGTTCCACGGCATGAACGCGACAAGCACGTTGCGGCCGAGGGCCAGATCGCCGAGGTCGGTGGACGGACCGTCGGCCAGAATGTCACCCCGGTTGACCACGTCACCGACGGTAACAAGCGGACGCTGGTTGACGCAGGTGTTCTGGTTCGAACGCTGGAACTTCATCAGGCGGTAGATATCGACGCCGGACTTCGACGGATCGAGGTCTTCGGTGGCGCGGATAACGATACGCGTCGCGTCGACCTGGTCGACCACGCCGCCGCGGCGGGCGCCGATGGCAGCGCCGGAGTCACGTGCGACGACCGGCTCCATGCCGGTACCGACGAACGGAGCTTCGGCACGCAGAAGCGGCACGGCCTGACGCTGCATGTTCGAGCCCATGAGAGCGCGGTTGGCGTCGTCGTTTTCCAGGAACGGGATCAGCGCGGCTGCGACCGAAACCAGCTGCTTCGGCGAGACGTCCATCAGGTTGATGTTGTCGCGCGGAGCGAGCATGACTTCGCCGGCATGACGGCAGACGACGAATTCTTCGATGAACGAACCTTCGGCGTCGAGCTCGGCATTAGCCTGGGCAACGTAGTACTTCGCCTCTTCCATAGCGGAGAGGTAGAGCACATCGTTGGTCACCTTACCGTCGATGATGCGGCGATAAGGGCTTTCGATGAAGCCGTACTTGTTGACACGGGCAAAGGTCGCCAGCGAGTTGATGAGACCGATGTTCGGGCCTTCCGGCGTTTCGATCGGGCAAATACGACCGTAGTGCGTCGGATGAACGTCGCGGACTTCGAAGCCGGCGCGCTCGCGGGTCAGACCACCCGGACCAAGAGCCGAAAGACGGCGCTTGTGGGTGATTTCCGAAAGCGGGTTCACCTGGTCCATGAACTGCGACAGCTGCGAGGAGCCGAAGAATTCGCGAACGGCGGCGGCAGCCGGCTTGGCGTTGATCAGATCCTGCGGCATGACCGTGTCGATTTCGATCGAGGACATGCGTTCCTTGATCGCACGTTCCATGCGCAGCAGACCCAGACGATACTGGTTCTCCATCAGCTCGCCGACAGAACGAACACGGCGGTTGCCGAGGTTGTCGATGTCGTCGATCTCGCCCTTGCCGTCACGCAGTTCGACAAGCATCTTGACCACGGCCAGGATGTCGTCCTTGCGCAGGATGCGAACGGTGTCTTCGACGTCGAGGTCGAGACGCATGTTCATCTTAACGCGGCCGACGGCGGAGAGGTCGTAACGCTCCGCATCGAAGAACAGCGAGTTGAACATGGCTTCGCCCGACTCCATGGTCGGCGGCTCACCCGGACGCATGACGCGATAGATGTCGAACAGAGCGTCCTGACGGTTCTCGTTCTTGTCCGCGGACAGCGTGTTACGGATGTAGGCGCCGACGTTGATGTGGTCGATGCCGAGAACCGGGATTTCGTCGAAACCAGCCTTGAGGATGACAGGCAGGGTCTTCTCGTCGATTTCATCGCCGGCTTCGAGATAGATCTCACCGGTCTGGAAGTTGACGATATCTTCGGCCAGGAACAGGCCATAAAGCTCTTCGTCGGTGGCCTTCAAGGCCTTCAGGCCCTTGTCCTGCAGCTGGCGCAGCAGGCGCGGCGTCAGCTTCTTGCCGCCCTCGACAACGACTTCGCCGGTGTCGGCGTCGATCATGTCGGTAACGGTCTTGGCGCCCTTCAGCGTTTCCGCCTTGAAGGGGATGCGCCAGCCATCGCCGGAGCGCTGGTAGAGCGACTTCGTGTAGAAGGTCGACAGGATTTCTTCGCCATCCATGCCGAGCGCCATCAGCAGCGACGTCACCGGAATCTTGCGGCGACGGTCGATACGGGCGTAGACGATATCCTTGGCATCGAATTCGATGTCGAGCCAGGAACCGCGATACGGAATGACGCGAGCGGCAAAGAGCAGCTTGCCGGAAGAATGGCTCTTGCCCTTGTCATGATCGAAGAAGACGCCCGGCGAACGGTGCATCTGCGATACGATAACGCGCTCGGTGCCGTTGACGATGAACGTACCGTTGTTCGTCATGAGCGGCATGTCGCCCATGTAAACGCTCTGTTCCTTGATGTCCTTGATGGACTTCGCGCCGGTATCCTCGTCGATATCGAACACGATCAGACGGAGAGTGACCTTCAGCGGCGCGGCGTAGGTCAGGTCGCGCTGGCGGCACTCATCGACGTCGAACTTCGGCGGTTCGAATTCATAGGATACGAACTCCAGCATGGAAGCGCCGGAGAAGTCGGTGATCGGGAAAACCGACTTGAAAACAGCCTGAAGACCTTCGTCCGGGCGGCCGCCCTTGGGTTCTTCGACCATGAGAAACTGATCGTAGGATGCCTTCTGAACCTCGATGAGGTTCGGCATCTCTGCGACTTCGGGAATCTTACCAAAAAACTTGCGTACGCGCCTGCGCCCATTGAACGAAAGGGTCTGAGCCATCGTCGCTCCTTTAAAATCCTGCACCCGGGCCTGCAACGGATGGGAAACGCTGGCCAGGCGACCCCATCAATCAATGAGTAGTTCAATCTCGTCTAACTAATCGAAAACCGCTCGGCACGGATTGCGTCGCGGTTCGATTTGAGACCATCCTCTTGAAGAACCCATTACCCAAAAGCCGTTTTGCCTGCGGCTTTTGGGTAATTTGTTCAGAAAAACGGCAAATGGGAGACGGCAAAAAGCCATCTCCCAAAGCAGTTTCAAGCTTACTTAACGTCGACCTTAGCGCCGGCGTCTTCGAGCTTCTTCTTGATGTCAGCGGCTTCTGCCTTGGAGACAGCTTCCTTGACAGCCTTCGGAGCAGCTTCGACGAGGTCCTTAGCTTCCTTGAGGCCCAGGCCGGTGATAGCGCGGACTTCCTTGATGACGTTGATCTTGTTAGCGCCGGCATCCGTGAGGACGACGTCGAACTCGGTCTTTTCTTCTTCAACGGCAGCGGCAACAGCAGCACCGCCAGCGGCAGCAACAGCTACCGGAGCAGCGGCGGATACGCCCCACTTTTCTTCGAGAAGCTTGGACAGTTCTGCGGCTTCGAGAACGGTCAGCGAGGAGAGGTCGTCTACGATCTTTGCGAGATCAGCCATTTTTTAGTTCCTTTTGTTCGGTTCGAACTGGTTGATTATGAACAGCGAAAAACCGCCTTACGCGGCTTCGTCCTTCTTGGCGTAGGCCGAGAACACGCGAGCAAGCTGACTTGCCGGCGCTGCAACAACACCTGCGATGCGGGTAGCCGGAGTCTGGATCATGCCCAGCAGCTTCGCGCGCAGCTCGTCCAGCGAAGGCAGGGTCGCGAGCGACTTCACACCTTCGGCGTTGAGCGTTGTTGTTCCCATGGCGCCGCCCAAGACAACGATCTTGTCGTTGCCCTTGGCGAAATCCACGACGACCTTCGGAGCGGTAATCGGATCAGTGCTGTATGCGATCAGCGTCTGACCGGTGAAGAGATTGGAAATCCCTTCCGCTTCGGTGCCCTGAAGAGCAATTTTGGCCAGGCGGTTCTTCGCGACTTTGATAGTGCCGCCAGCAGCGCGCATCTTCGAACGAAAATCGTTCATCTGAGCGACTGTAGCACCAGCATAGTGGGCCACGACAACTGAGCCCGAAGCCTTGAAGACTTCGTTCAGTTCCGTGACGAATTCGCGTTTTTCCGCTCTTTCCACTGCTTTTCTCCAGTTGACAGGACCGGGTTAACGGACCTGCCGGGTTGCCTTTTGCCTCCTGGGATCAAGAGAGATCCCAAGCGACGCTTGAGGATCCTGTCCCCTCGCGCTCAAGCCTGACGGCTCAAAGGCACAAGGCATCCAAGGCTCGAACCGAGTTCATCGAAGCGATGCTTCTTCAAAATTCGGGTCTTACCCGTCTCATGCAGGCTTAAGTGATTAAGGGATAACCACCTGCAATCTCGGACAGGAATTCCGGATTTCTCCAGAAATCCCGGCCTCGAAAGGCCGGGAATTCTTAAACACCGGACACGAGGTCCGATATGATTATCAGGCGCTAGGCGCCGTAACCGTCGACAGCTCGATCTTGACGCCCGGACCCATGGTCGAGGAGATCGCTACGCGCTTCAGGTAGTTACCCTTGGCGCCAGCCGGCTTTGCCTTGATGACGGCGTCCGCGAAAGCGCGGATGTTTTCTTCGAGAGCCTTGGCTTCGAAGGAGGCCTTGCCGATGCCGGCGTGGATGATACCAGCCTTCTCGACACGGAACTCGACAGCGCCGCCCTTGGAAGCTTCAACGGCAGACTTGACGTCCATCGTAACGGTTCCGACCTTTGGGTTCGGCATCATGCCACGCGGGCCGAGAACCTTACCGAGGCGACCGACGAGCGGCATCATGTCCGGGGTCGCGATGCAGCGATCGAAATCGATCTTGCCGCCCTGAACGATTTCGACCAGGTCTTCAGCGCCGACGATGTCAGCACCGGCAGCCTTGGCTTCGTCGGCCTTGGCGCCACGAGCGAAAACGGCCACGCGAACCGTACGGCCCGTGCCGTTCGGCAGGTTGACAACGCCGCGAACCATCTGGTCGGCGTGACGCGGGTCAACACCGAGGTTCATCGCGATTTCGACGGTTTCGTCGAACTTTGCGACGGCACGTTCCTTGACCATGTTGATGGCCAGATCCAGAGCATAAAGCTTTGTCGGATCAACGCCTTCACGAGTCTTCTGAATACGCTTTGCTACCATGATCTCAACCCACCACTTCCAGGCCCATGGCGCGGGCAGAGCCCTCGATCATGGCCATTGCGCCTTCGATATCGGCGGCGTTCAGATCCTTCATCTTGGCTTCGGCGATCGACTTGATCTGAGCCTTGGTGAGGCTTCCAGCCTTGCCACCCTTGCCCGGCGTCTTCGAGCCGGACTGGATCTTTGCTTCCTTCTTCAGGAAGTAGCTGACCGGCGGCTGCTTCATGATGAAGGTGAAGGACTTGTCCTGGTAGTAGGTGATGACGACCGGGATCGGCATACCCTTTTCCATTTCCTGCGTAGACGCATTGAACGCCTTGCAGAATTCCATGATGTTAATGCCACGCTGACCAAGCGCAGGACCAATCGGCGGCGACGGATTCGCCGAGCCGGCCTTGACCTGCAGCTTGAGCTGGCCCGCTACTTTCTTAGCCATTTCTCTCTGCCTTTCCAAATGACCGGTTACCCGGCCCATTATGCCGGATCGCTCCGGCGGCTGCGGTTGCGTGGTGCGGATCACCAGGTCCGGCTAAGACCCTACCCTTCCACGCGGATTGCGGCTGCGCCGCGAGACATAAGTAAGCGTTTACTTATATCCAAGCCCAAAAGAAAGGCCAGCGATGACACCGACCTTTCGCAATGACGATAATCAGACCTTCTCGACCTGACTGTATTCAAGCTCGACCGGCGTAGCGCGGCCGAAGATCGATACTTCGACCTTAAGGCGCGAACGCTCTTCATCCACATCCTGAACCGTGCCGTTGAACGAAGCGAACGGACCATCGGAAACGCGGACCTGTTCGCCGATCTCGAAGGACACGGAGGCCTTCGGCCGCTCGACACCTTCCTGGACCTGACCGAGAATGCGCTCGGCTTCATAATCCGGAATCGGAACTGGTTTATTGTCTGAACCCAGGAAGCCAGTAACCTTCGGCGTATTCTTGATCAGGTGGTAAGCTTCATCCGTCAGGTTGGCGCGAACCATCACGTAACCCGGGAAAAACTTGCGCTCGCTATCGACCTTACGGCCGCGACGCACTTCGACAACCTTTTCAGTCGGCACGAGGATCTTCTCGAACAAATGATCGAGACCCTTCTGCCTAGCCTTCTCCTCGATGGATTCAGCCACCTTCTTTTCAAAATTAGAATAAGCGTGGACGATGTACCAACGTGCCGCCATGTTCATCTCCACCCGTTATCAGTTGCCGGTATTCAGCACATAGCTGAGAACCCAGCCGATGAGCTGGTCGGCAGCAAAGAAAAACAACGAGGCGAAAACAACCATGACCAATACCATCACCGTCGAGATCATCGTCTCGCGGCGAGAGGGCCAAGTAACTTTCGACGTCTCGGAGCGTACCTGCTGCAGAAACGCTAGTGGATTCGTTTTGGATGCCATTGACTGCCCACGCAATTACGGCGCGTAAAGCTGAACAAATCAGCCCCACGCACCGCGTGTCTGTTGAACCCCTACATAAACACCGATTCCCGTTTTAACAAGAGGTAATCCAGTGTTTTCGAAAATTTGCCGCCAAACCGGCATAATCCTCAACCCGAGAAGCAGCGATATCAGCGCGCCAGTCAGATCAAGGAAAATGGCAGGGGCAGCAGGGCTCGAACCTACGACCTGCGGTTTTGGAGACCGCCGCTCTACCAACTGAGCTATACCCCTTCTTTCTTCGAGAATTGCATCGAGCGGTGTACCGTCCGGGCAGTTCGAAGACATGGCGCTCCCTTTAAGGCGGGACGAAACGATTGGCAAGAGCGTTTTTCGCTTTTTCCCAATCAAGACAGTCGCTCCTCACTTCACTCTGCCGCAACACGTCTGATATGTGCTGCCGCAAGGCCAAGAAGAAAGGCGGCAAAGCAGCCTGTTTTGGCCTATTGCTCTCCGGATGGAGCCTTCGGCTTGCGTTTGAGAAATTTCGGCCTGAGCTGGCGCAGGAAGTTATCCGTGGAGCGAATCACATTCGTCAAGGAAATCAGCCTGTCTACCTCAGCATCGGTGTTGCCGAGTCGCTCGGACAATACCTCTGCAGCCGCGAGCGAAATCTCGGCTGGCGGTATGTCGGTAAATCGTTCGGCGAGCCTGATATAGGGATTAAGCGATACGCCGCCGTGAATGGTGATCTTTCCCAGCCGTGCAAAGAGCCGCAGGAAGGTCTGCTCGAAGCTCCAGTCATGCACGGAGACCACTCGCCACTTCTGACTGCGCCTTGCCGAAAAACCAGCAAGGACGATAGCACCGGGCAGCTTCAGATCGCTCAACCAGAGCGCCAGGGCAAAGCCGCTCGTCGGCGTCTTGCCCTCGGTATAGAAATCGGAACAGAGGCCGACCAGATCAAGATGGCCGGTGGGTGCGCCCTGGAAGTCCGCGGCCGGATTGAGTTTCTCTTCGGGGCCGAGGCGGATATTGAGGATGCCGAGGAAGTATTCCTTTGGAAAGAATTTGACGACCTCGCCCACCTCCCCACGGTAGACGATATTGGCACCGCGCGGCTGGCCACGCGAGATCAGCAGTGAATGTCCGTGGAACGGTCGATCCAGAACCTTGTAGACCTTATTGAAGAAGACAAAGAGCGCCGTGGGCGGAAACTGCGCCTGCAGGCTCGCTATATCGACCGCATCGCTGTTGGCGACCAGCACGATATGCGAGAATGCCGCCAGTACCGCGCGCCACTCAGCGGCGCTGCCCAGTCCGGCCGCAGAACCTGCCGCCGGAATGCCTTTGCCGATAGGATCTGTTTCCTCCTGATCCAATGCGCTTACTTCTGCTGAACGTGCAGTATCCGGTCGCGCATGGCGAACCATTCTTCGGCATAATCGTCATTGCGATATTCGTCGAAATACGGACCGCCGTCGGTGAAGTGCACCAGCTTGGCATCTTCGCGGCGGTCATATTCATTGACGAGGTAATTCCAGGTGACCGGGATCTCCCCGATCTGATCGTCGCTCTCCAGCCACTTGAACTGGTGGAGCTGGAGGCCGGTCGCTGTATTGACGAAATCCTTGGTCAGCGCCTTGCACTTGGCATTGTTGAACAGGATCATGCTCGACCAGTTCTTCTTTTCGTATTTGGTCTGCGTCTGGCCCAGGAATTTGGTTTCGACTTTCGGCTGGTAGTCATGCTTGACGCACATGGCCGCATAACGGTCGTCACGCAGCGCCCAGAGCTCGGCGATATCGGTTCGGGCGAGCATGTCGCAATCCATGAAGATGCTCCAGCCCTCATAGTTGCTCAAATAAGGCACGAGGAAGCGCGAGAAGGAAAACTCGGTCGATTGCAGCGCGTTGCGCTCACGCGTGAAAATGCCGCCGAGATTACCGAGCACGATCGGCGAGAACGCCACCGGGATCGAAGAATGCTCGATGATGCTCTGGGCGAGGACGTGATAGGCTACGACCTCCTTTGAATCAAAGCCGACAAATATACGTGCAACACTATCCTTCATAATACCTCCGAAGCGGCCGGCTGCTCTAAAATCACCCGGCAAATTATCCTGCGTCGCGGCGCTGGCCGCGTCCATTTCAACCCCGCCCGGGCACTCTTGTCCAAGCGGTGCTTGCTCGAAACAGGGACCTGAATACGGCCTACCGAGAGCTGCAATCTCAAGGGGACACCCTGCGAACACAACTCTACTTAGATAAATGACGATATTTGTCGAGTGTTTGCGGAAGCATTTTTGGTTATGCAGCGTAACAAATGGAGAGAACCCCTGCCCGGCTCGATATCGATGGCGGGCAGAGGAAAACACCAGCCGGCGTGTGCTAAAGGCCGCTGAAGCTCAAACCTTCACATATTTACGCCAGTCGTGTTCCTCCTTGAAGCCCAGAACCTCGCGGATCTTGCGGTTGGAAAGCAGGCCCTCATACTCGCCGATCTCGCGGGTGAAGGGCACGTTCGGATAATGCTTCGCTGCGAGTTCGCGAGACGGCGTGTTGGCCGAGACCGTGTCGTTAGCGGCGTTGAAAACCTGGTAGCCAAGGCTGCTCTTCTCGATGCAGAGATGAACGATCTGGCCGAGATCGCGGGCGTCGATATAGCTCCAGGCGATTCGCTTGCGCATCTCGCTATTGGCGAAATATTCCGGGAAACGCTCATACTCATGCGGCTCGATGACGTTGCCGATGCGTAGCGCGTAGATATCGATGCCGAAACGCTCGGCGAAGGCGCGGGCCGTCTTCTCGTTCAGGACCTTCGACAGGCCATAGGAATCCATCGGATTGACATCATAATCTTCGTCCAGCGGGAACTGATGGAAATCACGATGCCCCTCTGCAAAACAGACGCCATAGGTCGTTTCGCTTGACGCGACGATGATCTTCTTGACGCCGAGCTTGGCGGCCGCTTCGATGACATTGTAAGTCCCCATCGTATTGATGCGGAAGGTCTCGTTATCCGGCTTTATCAGGATGCGCGGCACGGCGGCGAAATGCACGACGGCATCGAAGGACTGCACGCCCTTGCCCTCTTCGAGATCGGGAAAATCCCGATGCATGCTCAGGACATTATAGACTTGTCCCGCATCGGTGATATCGGCCTGCAGATTGGTAACGCCGGGACTATTGAGCGGCACGAGATCGATATTGTGAACTTCATAGCCGGCTTCGACGAGCCAGGGAACAGTGTGCCGCCCGGCCTTGCCGCTGCCGCCGGTGAACAATATGCGCTTCTTCATGAAAATCTCCTCCTGGGAAAACCGGGCGATAGATAGACCCTTTCCGGCGTTTCGCAAGGCATATGGCGTGGTCGGATTGTCTCAGGGAGAGATTGGGAGAAAGATCCACGACGGCTGAGGGAATCGCGCGGAAGGCGGGTACGGAATGGACGCAATCAAACTTGTCGACTACGACCCTGCTTGGCCCGCCCTCTTCCGCAGCCGGCGCGAGGCGATCACGGCCCTGCTCGGCCATCCGACGGATATCCAGCATATTGGCAGCACATCCATCCCAGGACTTTGCGCCAAGCCGAAGCTCGATATCGATGCAGTACTTCTATCCAATGAAGCAAGGATCGAGGCAACCGAACGGCTGAAGCATGATGGATACGTCTTTCACGGTGACCCACATGGCGCCGACAGGTGGACATTCACCAAGGACGAGAAGCCCTACGGGACGCGCCTCTATCTGTGCCTGCCGGACAATCCTGCCCATCAGGAACGGGTCCTCTTTCGCGACTATCTTCGCGTTCATCCCGAAGCTGCCGAGACCTATGCGACGTTGAAGAGGAAGCTTGCAATCGAAGCGGATGGCGATTGGGATCACTATACCGGCGGCAAGAGCGATTTCGTTGCAGACATCGTCAGCAGGGCTCTGGCGGAGGCTCGCCAACCATCAAGCAAATGAAAAGGCCCCGCTGTTTCCAGCGGGGCCTCTTTATAAAGGAATAATCCTGGGATTACTCGACGATGGAGGCAACGATGCCTGCGCCGACGGTACGGCCGCCTTCGCGGATAGCGAAGCGAAGCTTTTCTTCCATCGCGATCGGAACGATCAGCTCAACGGCAACGGTCACGTTGTCGCCAGGCATAACCATTTCCGTGCCTTCCGGAAGCGTCACGATGCCGGTCACGTCCGTCGTACGGAAGTAGAACTGCGGACGGTAGTTCGTGAAGAACGGCGTATGACGGCCGCCTTCTTCCTTCGTCAGGATGTAGGCTTCAGCCATGAACTTCTTGTGCGGCTTGACAGAGCCCGGCTTGCACAGGATCTGACCACGCTCGACGCCGTCACGGTTAACACCGCGAACCAGTGCGCCGATGTTGTCGCCTGCCTGGCCCTGATCGAGCAGCTTGCGGAACATTTCAACACCGGTAACCGTCGTCTTCGACGTCGCACGAATGCCGACGATTTCGACTTCTTCACCAACCTTGACGATACCGCGCTCAACGCGACCCGTCACAACCGTACCACGGCCGGAGATCGAGAACACGTCTTCGATCGGCATCAGGAACGGCTGGTCGATCGGACGCTCAGGCGTCGGGATGTAGGCGTCAACCTGAGCCATCAGCTCGCGGATCGCGTCTTCACCGATCTTCTTGTCAGAGTCTTCAAGAGCAGCAAGTGCCGAACCCTTGACAACCGGGATGTCGTCGCCCGGGAAGTCGTAGGACGACAGAAGTTCGCGAACTTCGAGCTCGACGAGTTCGAGAAGCTCGGCGTCGTCAACCTGGTCGACCTTGTTCAGGAACACAACGATTGCCGGAACGCCAACCTGACGAGCAAGCAGGATGTGCTCGCGGGTCTGCGGCATCGGGCCGTCGGCAGCCGAGCAAACCAGGATCGCGCCGTCCATCTGTGCAGCACCGGTGATCATGTTCTTGACATAGTCAGCGTGGCCGGGGCAGTCGACGTGAGCGTAGTGACGAGCAGGCGTCTCATACTCAACGTGGGCCGTCGAGATCGTGATACCACGAGCCTTCTCTTCCGGAGCAGCGTCGATCTGGTCGTACGCCTTGAACTCGCCGAAGTACTTCGTGATCGCTGCTGTCAGCGACGTCTTGCCGTGGTCAACGTGCCCAATCGTACCAATGTTAACGTGAGGCTTATTGCGCTCAAACTTACTCTTTGCCATTTGAATGCTTCCTATGAACGTAATGAGTGACCCCGGCGAACCGGTTTAGTGCCGCCGTTTAAGGCTTTCGTCGCGTTTGCGCAAGACTTAATTGCAGGGCCTATTTCAAGCGAAGCCCGGCCGATGGCGCATGATCCGCAGCCTTCGACTTTCATTCGCCGCGTAAGGTTCGCCGGCCGATCCGGAAAGACAAAAAAGCATTTGCCGGTTCAGACGCTTAGATAGGGAAGCATCCTATGGAATTCCAGTGGTGGATGCGGGATGAAAGCATCCTTGCAAATGGGATATCGGTCAAAACAAAGCGCCCTCTCCCGCTGGGAAAGGGCGCAAAATAATTAAACGGCTATAGATCGTCACCGATCGCGACGCTTTACCGGTTGAGGCCGGCAGATGCCGTTCACCGATGCTTGACGCTATCAGTCCAGAAGATCGGCCGGCACCTTGCCGCCATTGTCGGCAAGCTTCTGCAGAAGCGCCTTGTGAAGGAAAATATTCATCTTGGCGGAATCGCCGGCATCTCCGGTGTAGCCCAGTTCCTGCGCCAGTTCCTTGCGCTCGGAAAGGCTTGCATCCATGCCAAGCGCCTTCATCAGATCGACGATCGAATGCTTCCAGTCCAGCTTCTGGCCGCTCTTCTTTACCGCCGCATCAAGGATCGAGGCGATATCCACCGGAGCCGACGGCGCGCTGGTCGCAGGCGATGTGGCGGCCGTGGTAGACGAAGGAGTCGGCGTCGGCGCAGGCGCCGGATTGGCAGTTGCAGCGGTGGTGGTCGGTGCAGGAGCAGCCTCGGCAGCCTTTGCCTGTCCCCAGATTGCACCCTTGATCTTGTCGAAGATACCCATTTGCGCTCTCCCGTTTCGGTTGCCTGAGCAATATCTATCGCTCGCGTTGATATAAGCAACCCTTCATGTCAAATATGCAAAGAGGAAGGGCGCCAACGTTTTCAAGCGGTACGCAGCCTGTGTGCGCATGATTTAACCACCTCGGCGATCGCTGGGAATACAAATGGTCGGATTTCGAGCCGTGATGCTGAAAGCAAACTCGCCTGAAGGAAGCGGGAGGTTGGGGGAAATTTCCTCGCCTCGGCACCCGTCGGAGAAAATTGAGCGCGGCCGCATGGGAAGCGCGAGCCGGTATGCCGGAGCCAGATCCCATCGAATTTGCGAGGAAGTAGACCAGTTGCGAAGCGTATGAGGTCGGCGCGGCGTGTTCTGTCACGAATGAGGCATTGTCAGAAAATATCTGGGATGATTGAATGTTAAACAACAACTTCAATCTTGAGTTAAGTTCATGAGACTAATCGCAGCGTTGCTACTCGTCACGGTGACGGTATTTCCATCGAACGCCACCCCTGACGCGCGACACATGAACTTTTATGAGCTCTACGGCCTTTGTCAGTCCGATCCCAAAAGCGCATCATTCTATATCGCAGGCGTCCTTGATCACATGAACACCGCTTCAAGAGCAATGGATCGCGCTCTAGAAGCCGAAAGCCCGCAAGAGAAGACATTTAACAACGGCAAGTATACTCGGCTTGCCGGCAAGACCTGTCTTCCGGATAAAATAACTGCCGATCAAGTTCGCGACGCTGTATGTCAACTTATCAGCCGAAACCTCGCTACGCCTCCATATGACGCCACCCTGGCTATTGGGTTGGCCGTAGTTAAAACGTGGAAATGCGGGGACACCCACAATTGACCCCGATGCGTATCTCCACCGGAACCTTTGCATACCGAAGACACAAAGCGGGTTGATCATGACCGATGACACGCAAGATCTGATCATCTTTAAATTGCCAAGGGACGCCGCAAAATCGAGACGCAAGTTGGCAAGAGTAATGCTGGGTGCTTACGCAGCAAATGCTCTGCCTGAATGCGCCACTCCCGCTGACTTGAAGTGTTGGGCAGAGGAATTTGCCGATGCCGAAAGAGAAATCGCTCGGCTCAGTCACTGATTGCAGCAGCGAGGTAGAGTCTTTGGAGTGAGACAATGCACCACATGATTGCCGTGACGGGCATTGCCTGTATGGTCGGCGGGATTGTCGTGGGCTTGCTTCGGATATCCGGGACGCTTGAAGCTTACGAGGCCTCAAGCGCCGGCAAGGATTGGACGGACGACGATGCGGTGCCGAGCAGGTCGAGACGCCGGAGCCTGGCATATAGCCGCAGCGATGGCTTGGAGAGCAGCCGCCGAACGCGGGAACAAGTGGAATGTCGAACTAAGAAGGCCGACTGGCACACCGTGACACGTCATATAGCTAGGTGATTTAAAAACTTTGGAGCGGGTAGCGGGAATCGAACCCGCGTATTCAGCTTGGAAGGCTGCTGCTCTACCATTGAGCTATACCCGCGCGGGTGGTCAAGATCCGGTCCGGAATGGTGGAGGGAGTTGGATTTGAACCAACGTAGGCTGAGCCAACGGATTTACAGTCCGTCCCCTTTAACCACTCGGGCATCCCTCCAGTATTCCGACTGGATCTTGCGACCAAGTTGCTCGATGTTGGCGTCGCCGCCGTCATCTGCGCCGCGTATATGACCGGACGATTTCCGTCTGTCAACACAGGGAATTACCAAAAATGACGAAAAGATTTCAGCCTGTGGGAAAAGCTTGCCGCCAAAAGAGGCTATGCGCCCGGGAAGGCGCTGGTTATAAAGCCGCATGAGCAAAGATAAAATTTCCGGCCGCTCCGGCCCAGACAACACCGCCGACGACAAGTCGGCCAAGGATACGCATTATGCCACCCTGCGGCGCGCCCATCGCGACGCCAAGCGCGAGCGCGGCGAAATCCCGACGCCGGCGCCGCAGAAGCGCAAGCGGGCGGGCGCGGACGATTGGAAGCCGCCGGCACTCGCGCCGGACCAGGTCCTTCTTTATGGATTGCATACCGTTCGCGCCGCTCTTGCCAATCCCGAGCGTAAGAACATTAAGCTGTCCACGACACAGAATGCGCTGGTGCGGCTGGAGATCGGCCCCGTTGAAGGGATCGGCATTCCCGTGGAGATCGTTTCGCCGCAGGATATCGACAAGGTGCTGGGACCTGAGGCGATCCACCAGGGCGTGATGCTGGAAACGCGGCCCCTGCCCGTTCGCCGCCTCGAAGCGCTGAAGGACAGCCCGCTGTTGCTCGTTCTCGATCAGGTGACGGATCCGCACAATGTCGGCGCGATCATGCGCTCGGCCGTGGCCTTCGATGCAGGAGCCGTGATCACCACGCAGCGCCACAGCCCGACCGAATCAGGCGTGCTGGCAAAATCGGCCTCGGGCGCGCTCGAACTCATACCTTATATACAGATCACCAATCTCGCCGATGCGCTCGGCGAACTGCACCAGCTGGGTTTCACGACCATCGGCCTTGATTCGGAAGGGCCGGCACCGCTCGAAGGCACCTTCAGCGGCGGCAAGGTCGCCCTCGTTCTCGGCTCCGAGGGCAAGGGATTGCGCCAGAAGACGCGGGAAACCGTGAACGCACTGGCGCGCCTCGACATGCCGGGCGCCATCAAATCGCTCAATGTCTCGAATGCAGCGGCGATCGCGCTTTATGCGGCGCGATCCTATCTGAAAATCTAGCGGCACCGAAGCTGCCGCGACCAGTTGGGGGAATTTGCCTTGATCCGTGTTCTTGGTCTAGCGGCGGCTTCCGTCGCCCTTGCTCTCGCTATGGGTCAACCGGCACGCGCTGCCGATGACGAACTTGTCAAAGCGCAGGCGGGCGCATGGCTATTGGCACCTGAAAGCGGTGCCAAGGGATGCCGGCTGACCTTCGATACCAACCCGGTCACCGGCGGCGGCTATGGCATCACCGGGGCGGACGCCTGTGCAACGCCCCTGCCCGCACTCTCCAAGGCGAGCGCATGGAATTTCGCCGATGACGGATCCCTCACCATCATCGATGCCTCGGCGAAAACGCTTGTCCGGTTCCAGCAGGAAGAAGGCTCTCCCTGGGAGAGTGACGCCGGCGACCCCACCTGGCTGCTACCAGCGCTTGGCGACGTCGACCATGTGCCGACCGTTGCAAGCCTCGCCGGAGCCTGGCACATCCAACGGCCGGATGGAAAACCCGTCTGCGATGTCACGCTGACCACCGACAAGGATCCGGACGGAACCGCGAAAATGTCACCAGCCGGGGACTGTCCCAGCGAAGTCGGCGACCTCAAGCTTTCGCTCTGGGCGACGGAGGGCTTCGGCCTGGTGATGCTGGGCAATGACGGCTCCTCCCTCTCCTTCGACATGAAGCCGGACGGCAGTTTTCAGAAGTCCGACGAAGAGGAAGGCGAGCCGCTCTTGCTGTTGCGCAAACAGGGCGGCTGAGCATCGGAGCGGCGCATCTGGTTGATGCCTCGGAAACGCGACATCTTTCTTGGAGCCGGTTCAACGGCCACTGATCATTGTCGCGCGGCGCAAGGTTTCACTGTGTGCGTGGTACTGTCGAATATCCGAAAGTTCATTTTCACGATCCGCCCAGCGTGGAGGGATATATTGATCCAACGGCAAAGCGGAATAATCTCGAAGGCTGCGCCGCGGAAATAGGCATCTATTTCGCCCATTCCTATTTTCTGTTGAAAGACATGGTAGAGCGACCCGTCCGGCATGGGCGCCATTCGGAACGCACCTGCCACGGCCAATAGCCAGCAATGGTCAGCGTATCGCGATCAGCTGAGGGTGCCAAACCGATTGCTGCTTGAACCCGCTCCGCGTGACCGGGCATCCTTCCTGCAACTTCGACCAGGAGGTGACATTGAGGTTCATCTCGCATTGCGCGAGATAGTTCTTGCCGCCCACGGTCATGCAAGCGACCTCACCGACCGCATGCTGCTTTCCATCCGTATTCTTGCAGTAGCAGTTCTCGCCGGCCAAAGCCGACACGCTCACAATCACCGCGATCACAACAAGCGGCAATCCCAAGACGACATGCCTCGATATCCTGTGCATGATCATATCCGCGCCCGCCATTGGCCGGAGAAGTGTATGCCTATTTTGCGCCTTGTAAATGAAGCGACACTTTCGGCTGCGGTCGGCCGACATGCCGACGGCAAACCGAGCCGCGCCGTGACGATGAAATCGACGGAAAAGCCGAAAGAGGCTCAGTGAACTGCGGGATCCGCTTCGTCAAAGAACGACCTGATGCCATCGCGCGCAATCGTCGCCAGGAATTCGTCGAAGGCTTCGCGGTCGGTAGCGAAGGGCTCTTCCCACTCGATCAGATCTTCCTCCGGCGTGATGACTTCCATCCGCCAGTCGTCATTGGTGCCGGCGGCGCGAAAGATATCGACCAGAACGGTGACATCGTCATCGGTAAATTCACCTGAGAGCTCGGAATGTTCGAGTTTGGGCTTCTTCGGCTTGATGGTCATGTCTTTCCAAGGAGCGATATTATGTTGAAGATCGTCGCAAACGGCCTGAAGGCGTCTGCACTGACATATTAGGCTGATGTCGCCGGTTTTCCATACCGACATTAGCATCGCCACCATATTCCTGAAAAAATCGGACACTCATTGCGGTTCGCGTGAACGCGGACACCAATGATTTGCAAATTGTAATGGAGGAACCGCAACACTTGCGGAATGATGATGGTGCCCCCGGCAGGGTTCGAACCCGCGACCCCCTGATTACAAATCAGGTGCTCTACCAACTGAGCTACAAGGGCACATCGGCATGCCAACTAACAGATTTTGAAATCCTGTAAAGGGAAAATCGGTTGTTTTCCTCAGGTTCCGGTTCACCGTGGCGATCGCAGATTTACCAGTCTTTGCAAAACGTCTTGTCGCATAGGGGGAATATGACTACCTAGTACGATGATTAAAGGGACATTGCATGTCGCGTCATTTTCAGTCTGTTTGTTTTCTCGCCTCACCTGCTCCGGAAGCCCAGGAGGCTCAGGCAGAACTGATTCGCCTCTATGGCCAGACGCCGCAGCAGGAGGCCGATATCGTCGTGGCGCTTGGCGGCGACGGCTTCATGCTCCAGACGCTGCACAAGACGATGAATTCCGGCAAGCGCGTCTATGGCATGAATCGCGGCTCCATCGGCTTCCTGATGAACGACTATCGCACGGATTGCCTGGCGGAACGCATTGATGCAGCTGTCGAAAATGCTTTTCATCCGCTGCAGATGAGCACGCGCAATGATGACGGCACCACCTCGGTCGCGCTCGCCATCAACGAAGTCTCGTTGTTTCGCCAGTCCTACCAGGCAGCAAAGCTCAAGGTCGAGATCGATGGACACGTACGCCTGCCGGAACTGATCTGCGATGGGTTGATGGTCACGACGCCCGCTGGCTCCACTGCCTACAATCTCTCCGCCCACGGTCCCATTCTGCCGCTGGAAGCGCCATTGCTGGCCATGACGCCCGTGAGTGCGTTTCGCCCTCGCCGCTGGCGCGGCGCCCTATTGCCGAACAAGGTTTCGATCGAGATTACTGTGCTGGAACCGGAGAAGCGGCCGGTGAACGCCGTCGCCGACAATGCCGAGGTCAAATCGGTCCTCAGCGTCCGGATCGCCCAGACCGAAGACACGACCGCGCGCATTCTTTCCGATCCGGATCGCTCCTGGTCCGAGAGGATACTGGCAGAACAATTCTCCGATTGAATGCTGACGAATGCCGGCATGAAAAAAGCCCCGTTACCGGGGCTTTTGTTTGTTCGCATCTATCTGAACTCAATCGACGTCGTCGACAACGGCATCCGCCGCACCGCTGATGCGATGCGCAAGCGCAGCTTCCATGAATTCATTGAGATCGCCATCAAGCACATCGCCGGGCGCCGTGCTGGCAACGCCGGTGCGCAAATCCTTGACGAGCTGATAGGGCTGCAGGACGTAGGAACGGATCTGGTGACCCCAACCGATATCCGTCTTGGAAGCGGCTTCGGCATTGGCTGCCTCTTCGCGCTTCATCAGCTCCGCCTCGTACATGCGGGCGCGCAACATGTCCCAGGCCTTGGCCCGGTTCTTGTGCTGCGAACGTTCCTGCTGGCACTGCACGACGATGCCCGTCGGGATATGCGTGATGCGAACGGCCGAGTCGGTGGTGTTGACGTGCTGCCCGCCGGCGCCGGAAGAACGATAGGTATCGATACGGCAGTCGCTTTCGTTGATATCGATCTGGATCGAATCATCAACGACCGGGTAGACCCAGATCGACGAGAAGGACGTGTGACGGCGCGCGTTGCTGTCATAGGGCGAAATGCGCACGAGACGGTGCACGCCCGATTCGGTCTTCAGCCAGCCATAGGCATTGTGTCCCTTGACGAGCAGCGTCGCGGACTTGATGCCGGCTTCTTCCCCGTCATGGACTTCGAGCAGCTCAACCTTGAAGCGCTGGCGTTCGGCCCAGCGGGTATACATGCGCAACAGCATGTTCGCCCAGTCCTGGCTCTCGGTGCCGCCTGCGCCCGAATGGACTTCGACATAGGTGTCGTTGGAATCGGCCTCGCCCGAGAGCATGGCTTCCACCTGCCGGCGCGCCGCTTCGGTCTTCAGGCCCTTGAGAGCCTCTTCCGCGTCGCGAACGACATCGGCATCGCCCTCTTCTTCGCCCAGTTCGATCAGCTCGACATTATCAGTAAGCTGCTGTTCGAGGGCACGCACGCCACTGATGCCATCATCAAGCTGCTGGCGCTCGCGCATCAGTTTCTGCGCTTCGGCAGCATCGTTCCAGAGGGTCGGATCCTCTGACTTGTTATTCAACCAGTCCAGTCGTCTTACCGCCTGATCCCAGTCAAAGATGCCTCCTCAGCAGGGTGATAGCCTGCTTGGTTTCGTCGACTATTTTCTCGATTTCGGCTCTCATGTTCCTGCTTCTTCATTTCGCCGTTCGTGACGAGCGGCAATCCAATTCAAAGAGTGCTGGTGACATAGATACACATGCCGCAGCTGTAAAGCCCCGCGGCATCGTGATCGGACAAATAGGATGGCATCAAAACAGGCCGCCGGCTCCCGAGGTAACAGCCTGGTTCGCCTGTGGCGACGTCCGCAGAATTTCCTCTGGAGCGACCTGTGCCGCCTCTCCGCCGCCGATGACCGTCAAGGTCGTGGCAGGGCCGGTGCCGGGCTTGAAGGCTTCCATGATGGCGCTCGGATCGCCCGGTTCTGCCGCCATGCCCGTGGCGCGGTTGACTGCCATCATCGTCATTCCCGGTGGCACCTGGAATTTCTCCGGCGCCTCGTCCTTCGTCGCAGCCTGCATGAATTCGTTGAAGATCGGAGCCGCAAGAGCGCCGCCCGTGCCGCCTCTACCAAGCGTGGCCGGAGTGTCGTAGCCGATGTAGAGACCGGCGACGAGGCTCGGCGTGAAGCCGACGAACCAGGAGTCCTTTTCGTCGTTGGTCGTGCCGGTCTTACCGGCGACATCGGTGTTGAGCTTGATCTTCCCAGCAGCCGTGCCGCGGATGACGACGCCCTGCATCATCGAGGTGACCTGATAGGCCGTCATCGGATCGAGCACCTGCTCGCGATTGTCGGCGATGACAGGTTCATCCTGATTCTGCCAGGCACTGACGTTGCAGCTGTCGCAGACACGCTCCTCATGCTTGAAGATGGTCTTGCCGTAGCGGTCCTGAATGCGGTCGATCAGCGTCGGCTTGATCTGCTTGCCGCCATTGGCGATGACCGAATAGGCCGAAACCATCCGCAGCACCGTCGTTTCGCCGGCACCGAGCGACATGGCGAGAACCGGGTTCATGCGGTCGTAGATCCCGAAGCGCTCGGCATATTCGGCGACCAGGGGCATGCCCATGTCGGCGGCGAGGCGAACCGTCATCAGGTTGCGCGAATGTTCGATGGCGAAGCGCAGCGTGTGCACACCACCGCCCTCGCCTTCGTAGTTCGTAGGCTTCCAGACATCGCCATTGCTAAGCGTGATCTGCAAGGGATCGTCCAGAATGACGGAGGCAGGCGTATAGCCGTTGTCCATCGCGGCTGCGTAGACGAAGGGCTTGAAGGACGAACCCGGCTGGCGCTTTGCCTGGGTCGCGCGGTTGAACTCGGATTGCGCATAAGAGAAACCGCCGACCATGGCGAGCACGCGCCCGGTATGCGGGTCCATGACCACCAGGCCGCCCTGCACTTTCGGCGGCTGGCGCAAGCGATAGCTGCTGGAATCGGCGCTACCGGTCTTCTGCGCGAAAATGACATCGCCTGGGCTCAGCACGCCGCTGGGTGATTTCACCGCTTTACCGCCGGCCGAGCGGAAGGCCCAGCGCATGTCGGCTGCGGCGATGGTACCGCGCTTGCGGTCGGTCGAAACCTTGCCGCTGGCATCGACGCTCGGCTGCAAGCCAATGTCGACAGCCTGATCGGATACGGACAGCACGACGGCGACCTGCCATTCCGGCACATCGCTCAAGCTCGGGACCTTGGCAAGCTCGGCTCCCCAATCCTGCGAGGTCGTGATCTGCTTAATGGGGCCACGATAGCCGCGGCGCTCGTCATAATCGACCAGACCGTCCTGCAGAGCCTTGCGCGCTTCCAGCTGCATCTGCGGATCAAGCGAGGTGCGAACCGAGAGACCTCCTTCGTAAAGGGTCTTTTCGCCATACTGGTCGATCAGCTGCCGGCGGACTTCCTCGGCGAAATAGTCGGAGGCAAACAACGATGGGCCACTCTTCGGCGGCACGACGCCGAGGGGCTGCTTCTTGGCATCTTCGCCATCGCTCTGGCTCACATAACCATTCTCGACCATACGGTCGATCACCCAATTGCGGCGGGTAAGCGCAGCCTCGGCGCGACGAAACGGGTTGTAGTTGGCAGGTCCTTTCGGGAGCGATGCGAGATAGGCCGATTCGGCGATGCTGAGCTCGTTGACCGACTTGCCGAAATAGGTAAGCGAGGCGCCGGCAATGCCATAGGAATTCAGCCCGAAATAGATCTCGTTGAGATAGAGCTCGAGGATCTTGTCCTTGCTGTAGGCCTGTTCGATGCGGAAAGACAGAATCGCTTCCTTGATCTTTCGGTCGAACGTCTGATCGGCAGAAAGCAGGAAGTTCTTGGCAACCTGCTGCGTGATGGTGGATGCGCCGACGAAGCGGCGGCCCGAACCGATGTTCTGCAGGTTAACGACGACGGCGCGCAGCAGGCCGTTAACGTCGACACCCGGATGATTGTAGAAATTCTTGTCTTCAGCCGAAAGGAAAGCTGCCTTGACGCGATCAGGAATGGCCTGGATCGGTACGAAAAGCCGGTTTTCGCGAGAATATTCCTTCATCAACGCGCCGTTGCCGGCGTGAATGCGAGTCGTCACGGGCGGCGCATATTTCGCAAGCACCTCGTAGTCGGGAAGCTCCTTGGAGACGACGCTCAAATAGATCGCCGCCGCAGCTGCCGCGCCCAGAAAAAGGAGGCAGCCTAGCCCAAAGAAATATCCAATCAGTCTGATCATTATGATACTACCGGTGCTTGTTCTTCATGCGGCACGACTGCGATATCATCGCATAACCACGGGCGTTTTGCACGCTCACGGCGTTAATGCAAGACGGCAACTAGACAAAGCCGTGCACCATCCGCGCGTGAATGATACTTTGCTGTAACGGCGGGAATGTGAGCAAAATAGGGCTTGCCTCCTCTATTCCCAATTTCATCCAATTCTAAAGTTCACCGCTGTTACATGGAAGCCACGGCTGACGCTTGGCTTGAAGCTCCTTAACCGCCGTTTGCGATGATCGATACCCGATACTGCTTGACAGCCTCCGTCAGCCGGTCGGCGACCTTCTGGCGCCAATCCTCGTTGAGCAGAAGCTTTTCATCTTCCTTGTTGGAGAGGAAACCCAACTCGAGCAAGATCGAGGGCACATCCGGCGCCGTCAGGACCTGGAAGCCTGCGTGGCGATGCGGATTGTTGATCATGGAGATTTGGCCGGTAAACGAGGACAACACGTCCTGCGCCAACGAAATGGAGAAGGCCTGCGTCTCGCGACGGGTAAGATCCATCAGAATGTCGGTAACGGCAGCCGGCTGCGTCTTTGTCTCGGTGCCCGCGATCTGATCGGAATTGTTTTCGCGATCGGCCACTTCCCCGGCAAGCCGGTCGGACGCCTTGTCGGAGATCGTATAGACCGTCGCGCCGCGAATATCCTTCTGCTTGAGCGTATCGGCATGCAAGGAAATAAAGAGCGAGGCTCTGTTCTGCCGGGCGATCGTCACACGCTCCGAAAGCGACAGATACTGGTCCTTGTCACGCGTCAGGAAGGCCTTGATGCCCGGTTGAGCGTTCAGTTTGTCGGCAAACATCTTGGCGAAGGCCAGTGTAATGTCCTTTTCCTGCGTCACTCCATCCGTGCCGGTCGCGCCAGCGTCGATACCGCCATGCCCAGCGTCGACGGCGACGAGGAACGTGTTCGGGTCGGCCTTCTGCGCTGGCTCGACTGGACCGACATCCTTGGCCGTATCGTCGCTCGTCCAGCTCTGCTGCTTGACCAACTCGGCAAATTGGTCCGCCGGCAGCATTTCGGCATCGAGCACGAGACGATGTCCCTTGCCGTTCTCGTCAGCCTGCGCCTTGGCCATGACCAGCTTCACGGGCTTCTTCGCCGTCAGCACGATGCGGGCGCTATCGGCGTCCATCGTACCGTAGCGAATATCCTTGAAAAGACCGGTCGGCTTGAGATCGGCGGCCGGAAAGCCGAAAGCCGTTGCCGGAAGATCGACCACGACGCGGACCGGATTGTCGAGATAATGCACGGTGAAGGTCGGCTCGCGATCCATGTCTATGACGATGCGCGTGCGGGCATCGTCACCTGCTATGCGGGCACCGTAGGCGAGCAGGGAGCCGTCGGCCGCCATGGAAGGCGCGAGTGGCGCAAACATCGCCAGCGCCACAAGGGTAAAGGCCGCCGTCGCAAGTCGCAAAGCCTTCACACCGATCTCCGCCACATGCCGCAATCCCTTTAACAATTATCCAACGCGCCCCATATCGGTTCCGACGTTGTTTTTGAAGCCCCAATAACGGGAACCAGGTTACGTGATGGATGCCATCTGACGATGTGCCTCGAAGAGAATCGACAGACGCTCTCCTGTGCTCTCATCATCCGACGAATCCATCAATATTATGGCATACTTGGCTTTTCCCTTGCTATTGTGACAGATAAAACATACAACGCACATTAGGGTAGAAGTGTTGACGGGATAGAGTCGTCGCAACGGCAGCCGCCTCGAGTACCAGGCGCCATAAGCGGCATTCATCCGACGTCTGCAGTGCTTCTATTCGAAATAGTGGATATCTGGATTTCCGGTTTCAGACGGGAAATTCATCGGTGGAGAGCCACCAAACGCTCTTTAGAGAGCACATTCATCGGACCCCGCTTGTGGGTCTAAGGCATAGTCGATCTCGCTTGGTTACGGATGTTACCGCAGCAGCTTTTTCACAAAGTCAACAGACCCCAGGGAAGTAACGCCCCGGTTGCCGTCTGGATGCTGTCACCGCCGAATAACCAATCGCGACTTTCATTATCCGGTGCAGCAACGGTGGAACATATCCGGCTTGTCCATGTGACAGGCAGGCTCCCTTCCGGTTGCCGGCGCCGAGGAGCACAGCTTTCATGGCAGACAAAATGCTTATCGATGCGTCTCACGAGGAAGAGACGCGCGTCGTTGTCGTTCGCGGGAACCGCATAGAAGAATTTGACTTCGAGTCCCAGCACAAGAAGCAGATACGCGGCAACATCTATCTCGCAAAAGTAACCAGGGTCGAACCCTCGCTGCAGGCCGCTTTCGTTGATTACGGCGGTAATCGGCATGGCTTTCTGGCCTTTGCGGAAATTCACCCCGACTATTATCAAATCCCCCTCGCCGACCGGCAGGCGCTGCTGAGAGCCGAAGCCGAGGAACATCGCCGCGACGACGATGTCGAGCATGTGGAAACCGCGCTCGATCTTTCGCAGCAGGAACAGCCGGATATCGGCATCCATGCCAAGGAGAGCGAAGAGGCTGCCGTGTCTGCGGCGATCGCAGAAGAGGCGCCTGCCCCAGAAGCAGCCGCTCCCGTCGATGAGGCTCCGGCCAAGAAGGCAGCGAAGCCGCGCCGCAGCCGCAAGAAGGTAGTCGCCGCCGAAGAAGCGCCCCCTGCCGAGGCCAAGGTCGACGCACCCGGCGACGACGAGGAAGGTCCTTCCGGCGAGATGGCCGCGATGGTCGAAACCGATTCGATTTCCGAAGATGTCGACCTTTCCAAGCGTCGCCATGACGACGACGACGATGATCACGACCACGAAGAGGAAGTGATCGAGTCGGTCGGCGCCGAAGACGCGATGGAAGAGGTTCCGGACCGCGTGCAGCGCAAGCCGCGCAAGCAGTATCGTATTCAGGAAGTCATCAAGCGCCGGCAGATCCTGCTGGTGCAGGTGGCCAAGGAAGAGCGCGGCAACAAGGGTGCGGCGCTGACGACCTATCTCTCGCTCGCAGGCCGCTATTCGGTTCTGATGCCGAACACGGCGCGCGGCGGCGGTATTTCCCGCAAGATCACCAATCCGCAGGACCGCAAGCGCCTGAAGGAAATCGCCAAGCTGCTCGAAGTGCCGCAGGGCATGGGCGTGATCCTGCGCACCGCCGGTGCCAACCGCACCAAGGTTGAGGTCAAGCGCGACTTTGAATATCTGATGCGCCTGTGGGAAAACGTCCGCACGCTGACGCTGGCGTCGACCGCTCCCTGCCTCGTCTATGAAGAAGGCAGCCTGATCAAGCGCTCGATCCGCGACCTCTACAACAAGGATATCGGCGAAGTCATCGTTTCCGGCGAGGAAGGCTATCGTGAAGCCAAAGACTTCATGAAGATGCTGATGCCGAGCCATGCCAAGGTGGTTCAGCCCTATCGCGACATCCACCCGATCTTCTCGCGCTCCGGCATCGAAGCGCAGCTCGACCGCATGCTGCAGCCGCAGGTGACGCTGAAATCCGGCGGCTACCTGATCATGAACCAGACGGAAGCGCTGGTTTCGATCGACGTGAACTCCGGCCGCTCGACCCGCGAGCATTCGATCGAGGACACCGCGCTCCAGACGAACCTCGAGGCCGCCGATGAAGTGGCCCGCCAGCTTCGCCTGCGCGACCTTGCCGGCCTGATCGTCATCGACTTCATCGACATGGAAGAAAAGCGCAACAATCGCGCCGTCGAGAAGAAGCTGAAGGAATGCCTGAAGAACGATCGCGCCCGCATCCAGGTCGGCCGCATCTCGCATTTCGGCTTGCTGGAAATGTCGCGCCAGCGCATCCGCGCATCGGTTCTCGAAAGCACCACGCAGATCTGCTCGCATTGCGGCGGAACCGGCCATGTGCGCTCGCAGTCGTCCGTCGCGCTGCACGTCCTGCGCGGCATCGAGGAATATCTCCTCAAGAACACGACGCACGACATCACCGTGCGCACGACGCCGGACATTGCGCTGTACCTGCTGAACCACAAGCGCCAGACGATCGTCGATTACGAAACCCGCTTCGGCGTCGCCATCATTATCGGTGCCGATAATTCCGTTGGTACCCAGCACTTCGCGATCGACCGCGGCGAGCCGGTGGCCAATCCGGTCAAGATCGAAAGCCTGTTCAACTTCGCTGCAATCCCCGAGGACGATGACGACGATATCGTCATCGAGGCCGACGAGGAAGAAGACGAAGAGCTGGAAGAAAAGGCTGCAGCGACCGAACAGCAGCCGGCGGCCCGCTCCGAAAGCAATGAGAATGGCCGCAAGCGCAAGCGTCGTCGCCGCCGTCGCGGACGTGGCAATGACACCCAGACTGCCTCCGGCTCCGACGATACCTCCGCGAGCGATGCCGCCGAGGACGGAGAAGAAGGTGACGAGGATGAAGATGACGTCAATGCTGACGCCGCCGCATCCTCCGATGATGACGATGCACAGCAGAAGCGCAAGCGCCGTCGTCGCGGCAAGCGCGGCGGTCGCCGCAACCGTGAAAACGAGGGTGGCGAACAGGGTGCAAATGGCGAATCCGGCTCGGCCGAAGCGCTTGAAGCCAAGGGTGATGACGAGAACGAAACGACTGTAACGGTCGCTGAAATCGCCGTCTCCGAAGCCGAAGCTGCTGTCGAAGCTCAGCCGGCCATGGCAGCCGTCGAGACGGCCGCCAGCGTTACCGAGGATGTGAAGCCTGCGAAGGGCCGCAGCCGCCGCAAGCCCAAAGCCGTCGAAGCATCGCCTGTCGAGACACCGATCGTGGAGGAAGCTCCTGCGGCCGACATCGAAACCGAGACGGTTGCCGAGATCACCGAAGCCCTTGATAGCGCCGTGGAACCGGCCGCTGTCGACGAACAAGCCAAGCCGGCGCGCGCCAACCGCGAGTCCAACGTCTCGTCCTCCGAGCCGGTGGTCAAATCCACCCGCACCAATGAGGGCGGCGATGGCGACAGCGATCCGACCAAGCCGAAGAAGGCCGGCTGGTGGCAGCGCCGCGGTTTCTTCTGAACATTGTTGTTCGGAACGAATAAATAAAAACCGGCCGTGACGACACGGCCGGTTTTTCTGTTTTGAAGAACAATAAGAGCGACGCCAATCTTCTAAGCTCGGCGACAATACCCGCCACACCCCACCCTGAAGAGTGTGGTCGGCCTATGGCCCAAAGAGGTAAGCCCATTACCTCGCAGTTTGATTCAAGTTCTTACCAGCGGATCTTCAAAAGCCGCCACAAGTCTTTGATCCCGGATTCTATTTCAGCCAAGCCGCCATGCGTTCGGTCGCTTCCTCGATCTCGGCATTCGAGCCGGCATAGGAGAAGCGTATGGCGCGATGCCCTTCGAGCGGGTCGAAATCAAGACCCGGCGTGGCGGCAACATTGATTTCCGCCAGCATCTTGCGGGCGAAGGCCATGCTGTCATTGGTGAAGCGGCTGACATCGGCATAGGCGTAGAAAGCGCCATCCATTGGCGAGGCAATTCGAAAGCCGATCTCCGGCAGGCGACGCATCAGGAAATCGCGGTTGCGACCATAGCTGTCGCGATAGCTGTCCAGCTCCTCCCCCGCGCCAAGGGCTGCTTCGGCGGCGATCTGGGAAAGTTCCGGTGCAGAGATGTAGAGGCTTTGGGCGACACGTTCGATGGGACGCACCAGTCGCTCCGGCAACACCATCCAGCCGATGCGCCAGCCGGTCATGCAGTAATATTTCGAAAAGGAGTTGATGATGATCGCCTCGTCGGTCAGCTCCAGGGCGCTTGTCTCTTCGCCGACAAAGGTGAGCCCGTGATAGATCTCGTCGGAGATGAAGGCGATGGAACGATCCGAGCAATAATCGGCGAGTGCCTTCAGCGCTGCCCTGCCCGTCACTGTCCCCGTCGGATTGGCGGGGCTGGCGAGCAGTACGCCCTTCAGCCGTTTGCCGCTGGCGATCTGCGCAGCCTCAAGGCTTTCCGGCGTCAGCGTGAATTGCGTTTCCTCGCTCACCGGAACTTCTACAACATCGAGCCCCAATGCGGCTAGGATATTGCGATAGGCGGGGTATCCCGGACGGGCGATGGCGACGCTATCGCCGGCATCGAACAGGGTGAGGAAGGCGAGATTGAAACCCGCCGACGAGCCTGTGGTGATGGCGATGCGCTTGGGGTCGACCGACAGGCTGTGGCGCGTCTTGTAGTGCGCGGAGAGCGCCTGCCGCAGCGCAAGAGTACCGAGCGAATCCGTGTAGCCAATGCGGCCGTGACCAAGCGCTGCGCGCGCCGCTTCAAGCGCCGCCTGGGGCGTCGGGTGAGACGGCTGGCCGACAGCCATGGAAATGACGGGATGCCCGGCCTGACGCCGCAGCGTCGCCTCGGCCAGCACATCCATGGCATGGAAAGGTTCGACGTCGCTGCGCTTGGATAGGGAAAACAAGATCAATTCTCTCTCGGATGGGATTGCCATGCGACATTTGCCGCAATATCCGGCCGTTCACAATCCTGCGATTGCGGCTTTGTCGCGAAAATTCCTGTTTCTGGAAATAAGCATGCGCCGTAAATTGCCCATGCATATTTGCGGATGTTAACCCGACGGTGCTATGCCGCATCTGAAAATGAAGTCTCCGCATAGATCCAAACGAGGACCCAATGACCTTTTCTTTCAAAAGCCTGCTGACGGTTTCGGCGATTGCCCTTACAGCATCCTTCGCCGCAATCCAGCCCGCTGCCGCACTGGACGATCAGCAGAAGAAGGAAATCGGGGAGTTCATCAAGGAATACCTCGTCGAGCATCCGGAAGTTCTGCTGGACGCGCAGGCGGCACTTGAGAAGAAGCAGGACGAGGCCCGCCTCACTCAGTCGGCCCAGCTGATTGCCCAGAACAAGGATGCTATCTTCAACTCAAAGGATGACGTCGCCATCGGCAATCCGAAGGGCAGCATCACGGTAGTCGAATTCTTCGATTACAATTGCACCTATTGCCGGCATGCGCTGGGGGATATGGACACCTTGCTGAAGCAGGACAAGGACGTGCGTTTCGTCCTGAAGGAGTTCCCGATCCTCGGGGCGGATTCGGTCGCCGCATCGCGGGTTTCCGATGCCTTCCGCAAGCTCGCACCTGAAAAATACGCCCAGTTCCACCATGCGCTTCTGGGAAGCGATAGCCGTGCGTCGGAAGATAGTGCCATCGAGGTTGCCACCTCCCTCGGCGTCACCGAAGCGGCCATTCGCGCGGAAATGGCCAAGAGCCCGAACAACGACATGATCAAGGCGACCTACCAGCTCGCGACCGATCTGAACGTCACGGGTACGCCGGCCTATGTCATTGGCAATGAAACGATTTCGGGCGCGATCGGGCTCGAAGCCATTCAGCAGAAGATTGCCAACGTCCGCAGCTGCGGCAAGACCAGCTGCTGAGAACCGCATCTCCGCGTCGCGTACTGCTTTTGAGGCCTCATCGAAACCGCACCGATTTCGATGGGGCTCAAAATCGCCAAAATCGCGGCGTTTCCACATCTAGAGACGCGCAACCTTCGCTGCGGGGCTTTCCTATAAGGCCTCGGGAGTCTATAGGTTGCGCTGCACTTAGACGGAACCACTGATGGCGCAAACTATTTTTGTCCTCAACGGACCCAATTTGAACGCTCTCGGCAAGCGCGAGCCGGGCATCTATGGCGGCAAGACGCTGAAGGATATCGAGGCAGACTGTAAGTCCGCCGGCGAAAGCCTGGGCTTCACCATCGATTTCCGCCAAAGCAATCACGAAGGCGTGCTGGTCGACTGGATGCATGAGGCAGGAGATACTGCCGCCGGCGTTGCGATCAATCCCGGCGCCTACGGTCACACGTCGATCGCGCTGCATGATGCAATCCGCGCTATTTCGGTTCCCGTGGTGGAGGTGCATATCTCCAATATCCACGCCCGCGAAGAATTCCGGCACAAATCGATGATCGCGCCCGCTGCCAAGGGCATGATCTGCGGTTTCGGACCTTATAGTTACATCCTGGCGCTTCATGCGCTGAAATCCATCACCCAATAACAAAAATACAGGGCAAGAAATCCAATGGCTGAAAAGAAATCGGGTATCGACCAGGCGCTGATCCGCGATCTCGCCAATATTCTCAATGACACGGATCTCACCGAGATCGAAGTCGAGCAAGAAGATCTGCGCATCCGCGTGTCCCGCGCCGGCAACGTGCAATATGTTCAGGCGCCCGTCGGGACACCCGCGGCGTTTGCCGCTCCTGCCGCCGCTGCACCGGCTGCCGCAGCAGCACCTGCAGGCAAGACGCGCAATCCTGACAACCTCGTCAGCGCGCCCATGGTCGGCACCGCCTACCTGGCGCCGGCACCGGGCTCGGCCGCCTTCATCCAGGTCGGCTCCGTGGTCAAGGAAGGCCAGACGCTGCTGATCATCGAAGCCATGAAGACGATGAACCAGATCCCTGCGCCCAAGTCCGGCACGGTGACCGAGATCGTCGTTCAGGACGGACGCCCGGTCGAATACGGCGAACCTCTTGTCGTCATCGAGTAAGCCCATGCCAATGATTTCGAAGATTCTCATAGCCAATCGCGGAGAGATCGCCCTGCGGGTGCTGCGCGCCTGCAAGGAACTCGGCATTGCCAGCGTCGCGGTGCATTCCACCGCCGACGCCGATGCGATGCATGTACGGCTTGCGGATGAGAGCGTTTGCATCGGCCCGCCGCCGTCTCGCGAAAGCTATCTCAACATCCACCAGATCGTTGCCGCCTGTGAGATCACAGGCGCCGACGCCGTGCATCCCGGCTATGGTTTCCTTTCGGAAAATGCCAAGTTCGCCGATATTCTTGATGCGCATGGCATCACCTTCATCGGCCCGACGGCGGATCATATCCGCATCATGGGCGACAAGATCACGGCCAAGACCACTGCATTGCAGCTCGGCATCCCGGTCGTTCCCGGTTCAGACGGCGAAGTGAAAACCGAGGCCGATGCGCTGAAGACGGCGCGCGAGATCGGCTATCCCGTGCTCATCAAGGCAACGGCTGGCGGCGGCGGCCGCGGCATGAAGGTGGCGCGCACGGAAGCGGACCTCGTCGAAGCATGGTCGACGGCACGCACCGAAGCCGGCGCCGCCTTCGGCAATGATTCCGTCTACATGGAAAAATACCTCGGCAAGCCGCGCCACATCGAAGTTCAGGTGTTCGGCGATGGCGAAGGAAATGCCGTCCATCTCGGCGAACGCGACTGCTCGCTGCAGCGCCGTCACCAGAAGGTGTGGGAAGAAGCCAACTCTCCGGCGCTCAACGTCGAACAGCGCATGAAGATCGGCCAGATCTGCGCCGACGCCATGAAGAAGCTGAAGTATCGCGGCGCCGGCACGATCGAGTTCCTCTACGAGAACGGCGAGTTCTATTTCATCGAAATGAACACCCGCCTGCAGGTCGAGCATCCGGTCACGGAAGCCATCACCGGCATCGATCTTGTGCACGAACAGATCCGCGTCGCCTCCGGCGGCGGCCTTTCGGTGACGCAGGATGAAGTGCATTTCCATGGCCACGCCATCGAATGCCGCATCAATGCGGAAGACGCGCGCACCTTCGTTCCCTCCCCCGGCACCATCACGCATTTCCATGCGCCGGGTGGGCTTGGCGTGCGTATCGATTCGGGCGCCTATCAGGGCTACAAGATCCCGCCCTACTACGACAGCCTGATCGGCAAGCTGATCGTGCATGGC
Source organism: Rhizobium sp. A22-96 (assembly GCF_053521805.1). Lineage (NCBI taxonomy): Bacteria > Pseudomonadati > Pseudomonadota > Alphaproteobacteria > Hyphomicrobiales > Rhizobiaceae > Rhizobium > Rhizobium sp. A22-96. The sequence goes on along the minus strand of NZ_JBNWDQ010000003.1, from coordinate 661,699 downwards.
CGCACCCGCGTCGAATGCATGATGCGCCTGCGCCGCGCGCTCGACGAATTCGTCGTCGACGGCATCAAGACCACCCTGCCGCTGTTCCAGGATCTGGTTTCCAACCAGGATATCGCCAATGGCGACTATGATATCCACTGGCTGGAAGACTACCTGGCCAAGACATCGGCCTAGGCCGTGCCTGGTACGCGCAGCAGACATCCCGGCGTTACCCCGGAGATTTTGCTGCGCGCCTACTCCATCGGGCTCTTCCCCATGGCGGAATCGGCTGATGACCCGGAGATATTCTGGGTCGAGCCGGAAGTTCGCGGCGTCTTGCCGCTCGATGGCTTTCATGTCTCCAAAAGCCTTGCCAAGACGATCCGCCAGCAGCCTTTCGACATCCGCTTCAACACGGATTTCGGCGGCGTCATAGTAGCCTGTGCCGAGCAGACCAGCGGCCGGCCCAGCACCTGGATCAACCAGACGATCCGTTCCCTCTATATGACGCTGCACCATATCGGCCATGCGCATTCTGTCGAGGCCTGGGAGGGCGACAAGCTGGTCGGCGGCCTTTACGGTGTCTCGCTCGGCTCAGCGTTCTTCGGCGAGAGCATGTTCTCCCGCCGCACGGATGCTTCCAAGATCTGCCTTGTCTATCTGGTCGAGCGCTTGCGGCAACGCGGCTTCACCCTGCTTGACACCCAGTTCACCACCGAGCATTTGAAGACATTCGGCGCGATCGATGTGCCGAAGGACGGCTACTCAAAGATGCTCGAGAAGGCGATGGAATCGCCCAACTTAAGTTTTGCAAACGACTGAATTTTTCCGTCAATGAATTGATTCTAATCAAGAATGCCCTAAGTTGGCCTCGACAGCCGGGGGTAGTACATTGAAAAATTATCTTGCAATCGCCGTTCTCGCCGCTTTGGCAGCCACAACGCAGGCCGATGCCAAATCCTTCCACGACATGTTCGGCGCCGAGCCTCCGACAGGGCCTGCAGCCACAGCGCTGAAACAGCTGAACTTTCAGCAAGGCGCGATCAAGCTCTCAGCAGCAGATGCGACGCTGAACATTTCGGATCAGTTCTACTATCTCAATCCGGACGATACGAGGAAGGTACTGGTGCAACTCTGGGGCAATCCGGAGAGTGCCGCCGGCACCACCCTCGGCATGATCTTTCCGGCAAAATATCCGCCGACCGATCCGCACTCATGGGGTGCGGTCATCGACTATGATAAGAGTGGTCACGTCTCCGACGATGATGCCGCATCGACTGACTATAACGAAGTGCTGAAGCAGATCCAGGACGCGATCAAAGAGGCAAACCCGGAACGCGAGCAGCAGGGCTATGATCCGATCACGCTTGTCGGCTGGGCGGAGCCGCCGCATTACGACAAGGCAACGCACGCCCTGCACTGGGCGCGCGATCTGATCTTCGGCAAGGATCAGAACGGGGAGCATACGCTCAACTACTCCGTCCGCGTTCTCGGGCGCGAGGGCGTCACGGAACTCGATTTCATCGCCGGGCTCGATCAGTTGCAGGAAATCAACACCGCCATTCCAAGCGTCATCAACACCGTGCAGTATGACAGCGGCAAACGTTATGCCGATTTCGTCAATGGCGACAAGATCGCCGCCTACAGCATGGCGGGGATGATCGCGGCGGGCGCCGGCGTGAAGATTGCGGCGAAGCTTGGCTTCCTTGCCATCGTTCTGGGCTTCTTGAAGAGTTTTGGCGTCGCCCTTCTCGCGCTCAAGAAGGGACTGATCGTCGCCTTGGCGGGTGTGGTTGCCGCTGGCCGCAAGGTTCTCGGCATGTTTCGCCGCAAGGGAAACACGGACGCCTGAGACAATCCCGGCCTGAAGCTTTCGGGGCTTCAAACTACGGTTGTTATTTGCTATCGCTCAACGCGAAGAGCGTTGGTGCATAGAGGTTCCGCTTTGCCGTCGTAAATACCGGTCTCATCCAGTTTCACCCCGTGCATGGGTAGCCCAGCGCTGCCGATGTGCGATCATGTTCATCGGGTGGTGGCCTGAGACCGGTTTGGCATTGTCAAAACGCGCCCAGCGCAGCCATTGCTGTCTCAGCTCTTCAGCCGTCCCCGCAACATCGCCACACCGTGCCCGTAAAGGGCTTGTCCTGCCGCCAGCTTGGTGAACTTCCAGACGGAAGACCAAGACGGTATGTGCAATATTCTTCGGGTCCGATGGACCATTTCTCCCCAGACCGCACCCCAACCATGGATCGCCTGCAGCGGCTGTGGATGTTTGAAACCCTTCCGATCGAGCGGCAGGATCAGGCTCAATGCCAATGGCAGAAAGCTTGATGCCTGGCTCATCTACAAATGCACCGATTGCGACAAGACCTGGAACCGAACGCTCTTCGAGCGGCGGAACGTGCGTGACCTAGGTCAATCGACACTGGCCGCCTTGCAGGACAGCGATCCGGACTGGGTGCGGCTTCAGGAGTTCGATGTCGATGGACTGAAGCGATACGCACAGCGCATCGACTGGTCGCCCGATGCCGTTGTTCGGAAAGAGATGATCCGGCGCCTGGACGGTTGGACCACGCTTGAGATCGAGCTTGCGGCTGAGTGCGCCGCAAGCCTTCGCCTCGACCGGTTGCTAGCATCCGAGCTTACTATCTCACGACGGAGGCTTCAGACCCTGCATGAGGACGGCAAACTGAAGGTGCATTCGGGGCGCGGCGACGCCCTGCGTCATCGTATCAAGGCCGGAATGCGCATTGCCATCGATCTATCCGATGACGGGGATCGCGACGCGATCGCAGAAGCGGCCGCAAATCCGCAGGCTGAATAACAAAATGCCCGCGGGAGCCATGCTCCTGCGGGCTAGCCATTTTAGCCATAAATTCTCGGCAAGTTGATTATTTCGCGCCGGCAGTATCCGGCGCCGGCACGTCGGACTTCTGTTTGCACTCTTTCAGCCACACGTCGTAGATCGGATGCTCGACGGCGTTGAGGCCTGGGCTGTCGGCAAACATCCAGCCGGTGAAGATGCGACGGATACGGCGATCAAGCGTGATCTCATCGACCTCGACGAAACCATCCACCTTCTGCTGCTCGGTATCATCGCGCGAGTAGCAGGCACGCGGCGTCACCTGCAACGCGCCGAACTGGACGGTCTCGTTGATATAGACGTCGAAAGTGGTGATGCGACCGGTGATCTTGTCGAGGCCGGAAAAAACGGCGACAGGATTGGCAATGCGCGCCGCCTCTGCTGATGGAGCGGACAGGATACCGGCCAGGAGAGCAAGGCCCGCTCCCGCTATTGCACGCAAAGAAGCGCTCCGCGTGAAAAACGTCATATCCGCCACTCTCCGCTTGGTCTCGGTCAAAGCGCCGAGCAAGAGCCGGCATCTCTCGCGCCTAACGGCCAATTGTGGCCAAAGGACGAGCCGGCTCGCTATGCTCAGTTGCCCGGGGTCCAGGCGTCGTAGTCGCCCGTCACGCGCGGACGCTCGCCGGCAACAGCCAGCGAACCCGGCGGACGATAGGCTTGCGGAGTGCCGGTCTGGTTGGCGCGGTGCTCTTTCTGCCATTCCTTGGCGACGTAGTTTTCCTTGGTCGGGGGAACGTCGGTGCGGTGATGCATCCAGCCGTGCCAGCCCGGAGGAATCGCCGAAGCTTCCGCGTAACCCTTGTAGATTACCCAGCGCTTCTGGAGACCATAGGAGGACATGCCGCCTTCGTAATAGACATTGCCGAATTCATCCTCGCCAACGCGCTTGCCGAAACGCCAGGTCGCGAATCGCGTACCCATTGTCTGACCATTCCACCAGGTGAAGGTTTGTACGATGAAATTCCACATGTCTTTTCCTCGATACCCGCTGAGGGGCGAGCGATACCAGAATTCGATAGCTTGCTTATGCCGCCACGAGATCGGCTTGTCCAGTGATTCCGGCAGGAAACACGGTCATTTCAATGCCATCTTGAAACCGAGATGACTCGGCTTGAAGCCCAGTCTCTCATAGAAACGGTGGGCATCCTTGCGCTGAGCATTCGAGGTTAGCTGCACCAGCCGCATGCCGCGGCTTTTTGCCTCGTCGATGCAGAAATTGATCATCGCAGCACCTATCCCCTGCCCGCGCATATCCGAACGCGTCTGGACCGACTCGATAATCATCGCGGACGATCCCCGAGCATGCAACGAAGTGACGACGATCGTCTGGAAGGTGCCGACGATCTCGCCGGCAAGTTCGGCGGCATAGAGCGTCTGGTCCGAAGATGAGGCGACAGCGCGAAAGGCGCTGAGATAATCATCATAGGCGGAAGGATCAGTGGTATCGCCATGGCCACCCACCGCATCGGCGGCAAAAAGCGCTATCAAGGCAGGGAGATCAGATTCCAGCGCTTCGCGGATAACAAGGCGGGTATTTTCCATCTTAGACCTTGCTCGCCGCCCTAATTGTTCACCAGCGGCTTCTCAAACACCAGCGTCGGTATGCCCGATTGCCCCGGCCCGTTATTGTCAGCGCGGCCAACTTCGACAAAACCATGCGCCTTGTAGAAGGCGATCGCCGGCTCGTTTTGCGGATCGACTTCGAGCCGCATGATTTCTGCGTCCGGAAAGCAGGTTTCCAACTCGGCGAAGATGTCGCGGCCGACACCCTGCCGCTGATAGCGCGGGCCGACATAGAGCATGTGCAACATGACCGTCTTGGTCATTTCCGTGGACATGGCGGCATAACCCATGCCGCCAATTGCCCTGCCGTCGTCGGCGACGAGGAATTCGGCGTTCTTCTTCGCCAGCCGCGCCTTCAGCGATGCCAGAGAATGCCAGGAGGCATGCAGCTCGCTGACCTTGTCTGCCCCATAGATATGATCGTAGGTCGCATGCCAGGTTTCGCGCAGCAGAGCGCGGACCTTTTCCAGATCCTGCTCGCCGGCGGTGCGTACGAAGAACACCTGCTATTCCTCTTCGATGCCGAGCTTGGCTTTGACCAACGCCTGCACGGCCTGCGGGTTTGCCTTGCCACCCGTGGACTTCATCACCTGGCCGACGAACCAGCCGGCAAGGGTCGGCTTGGCCTTGACCTTGGCGACCTGGTCCGGGTTAGCGGCGATGATTTCGTCGACGGCCTTTTCGATGGCGCCGGTGTCGGTGACCTGCTTCATGCCGCGGGCCTCAACGATCTCAGCGGGATCGCCACCCTCGGTGAGGATGATCTCGAACAGATCCTTGGCGATCTTGCCGGAGATGGTCTCGGCCTTGATGAGGTCGATGATCGCGCCGAGCTGGGCGGGCGAAACCGGAGTCTCTTCAATGTCTTTGCCGATTCTGTTCAGAGCGCCCAGCAAGTCGTTGATCACCCAGTTGGCCGCCATCTTGCCGTCACGGCCGGCAGCGACCGCTTCGAAATAATCGGCGATCGCCTTTTCCGAGACGAGCACGGAGGCGTCGTAGATCGAAAGGCCGAGCTCACGAACGAAGCGCTCCTTCTTGTCGTCCGGCAGCTCAGGCAGATGCTTGGCTAGCTCGTTGACGAAGGCATCGTCGAATTCGAGCGGCAGCAGGTCAGGATCCGGGAAATAGCGGTAGTCATGCGCATCTTCCTTGGTGCGCAGCGATCGCGTCTCGCCCTTGTTCGGATCGAACAGGCGGGTTTCCTGGTCGATCGTGCCGCCATCCTCCAGAATGCCGATCTGCCGGCGTGCTTCGTATTCGATCGCCTGACCGATGAAGCGGATGGAGTTGACGTTCTTGATTTCGCAGCGCGTGCCGAATTCACCGCCCGGGCGGCGGACCGAAACGTTGACGTCGGCGCGCATGGAGCCCTCGTCCATGTTGCCGTCGCAGGTGCCGAGATAGCGCACGATCGAACGCAGCTTCGTCATATAGGCCTTCGCCTCGTCCGACGAGCGGATATCCGGCTTGGAGACGATTTCCATCAGCGCGACGCCGGAGCGGTTGAGATCCACATAAGACATGGTGGCGTGCTGGTCGTGCAGCGACTTGCCGGCATCCTGCTCCAGATGCAGACGTTCGATACCGATCTCGATATCTTCGAACTGGCCCTGACGGTCCGGGCCGAGCGAGATGACGATCTTGCCCTCGCCGACGATCGGGTCCTTGAACTGCGAGATCTGATAGCCCTGTGGCAGATCGGGATAGAAATAGTTCTTGCGGTCGAAGATCGAACGATTGTTGATCTGCGCCTTCAGGCCGAGACCGGTGCGCACGGCCTGCGCGACGCATTCCTCGTTGATGACGGGCAGCATGCCGGGCATGGCGGCATCGACGAGCGACACGTTGGAATTCTGCGGCTTGCCGAACTCGGTCGAGGCACCGGAGAAGAGCTTGGAATTGCTCAACACCTGGGCATGGACTTCCATGCCGATAACGATTTCCCAATCGCCGGTGGCACCGGGAATGAAGCGTTTCGGATCTGGCGTGCGGACGTCGACAAGGGTCATGGGAAGCTCTTGAAATGCTGTTCTTCTGAACTTTGTGAGGTAGAGCAATTGGCAAGATGGCGCAAGGCTTTCGGCACTGCCGGCGCGCTATATGCCGGGACCATAGGCGCCGTCGCCGTCCTCGACCAGCGCTTTCGAAAGTCCAATCGTCGGAACGTCGCTATCTAGCTTCGGCGAATAGACGATCGACAACCAGCGGATCTCGTAGCCGTGCGCCTTGAAGAAGCCGATCGCGTCGGCATTGCCGGCGTGCGTGTGAAGGGAGATCTTTTCCAGTCCCTGCTCGCGCACATCCTGCTCGATGCGTGCCAGCAGCGCTGAACCCAATCCCTGACGAAGAAACCCGGGATCGATCCAGAAATCGGAGATGGTCTCATCGAGCGCCTCACGCGCCGCCCAACCGACAACTTCCGCATTCAGTTCGATGATCGTGATCGTCAGCCACATATTGCGGGTGAAATTGGCAAAGGCGTCGCTGGCGCTCTCCAGAAGCTCACCCGAGCCTCCGATCGCGCCCATGGCCTTCTGCCAGGAGCGCACGCCTATACTCGCCAATACCTCGGTTTCACCCTCATGGGCATTGCGAATATGGATCATCAAGCCCCCGCCATTTCCGGTAGTAAAGCACCGGAGCGCGGCTTTTTCCAGCGGCGAGATTCGCGGTTGCACATCGCATTTCATACCGCAGATACGGTTGCGCTTGACTGCCGGGCGCAACCTGTTTTAAACACGGCGCCTCGACGGAGTTTTTATGTCCACCTTTTGTCAGACCCGGTAAAGGCCTCGCTCGCAAGTTCGCTTGCGTGCCAGGCCTGAAAAACGAAGCCCCGACTTCCCTCCAGGGAAGCTTCGGATCGTTTTGTTGCGCCCTATGGCGCATTACGGATTCTGACTCCAATGGATATTTCACGCGCGGAACAGCGCATTCTCCACCTGCTCGCTCAGGGCGGACGCATCGAACTCGAACGTACCGAAAAGAAGAAGATCGAGACCGCCAGTTGCTACACGCGCGACGGCTGGCTCTATCCCGATTTCGGGATTGAACTCTTTCGCAGGCTCAGACGGCTGAAGGCCATCCGGTCCACCGACGGTCAACCCTACCGGATCACGGAAAAGGGGCTGAAGCTGGTGAGGGCGCAGCTGGACAATCGATAGAGCAAGGACGAGAGCCGCCCGGTGAGGCGGCTCTCTCCAATAGGCGCTGCCGACCGCGATCAGAATGTTCTGATGATGTCAGTCACCTTGTCGCCGCGACGATCGCTTTCCTGCTGCACCGTATCGCGCCTTTCGTTCATCGAGGCAATTTGGTCCTCACTATCCGCCAGAGCCTTCAAATAGCGCTTTTTCAGATCGCTATTGTCGGGCACGGCGCCGAGATTGCGCCTTATCCGTTCCTGATCGTTGATGGTTTTCTCGATTTCGCTGTCGAGGCTCGCCAGTTCGTTCTGGATCGCGACCTGCCTTTTGCGCGCGTCTGCCAGATTTGTGAGCTTGTCCGTCAGCGCCTTGTCCTGTGTCGAGGCCGACCATCCGAGCAGCATGTCCGGTTCAACATCGACCAGGGCATAGCTATTGCTCTGAAGCTGCTCGTCGACTGCCGTCAGCGTCTTTTCCGTGCCAGCGGGCACGACCACCTTGAGCCGTTGATGCGTTGCAGTCTTGCCGAAGCTTTCGGCTGATGAGAACGCCCAGCCGTCCCGGATCGGATGTTCGATAATAACGGTCCGCTCGCCATCAAGCGCACCTGACACGGTGTATGTCGTCGTCTGGCGATATCTAACGGTGGCATTCATCACGCCATCGGAAACCTTGAGGGAGGCGATTTCCTCGGTCGGCGTCTGCTGTTCGCTGATCGATACCTTTCGATCGGTGGCAAAGCTGGCGAGGCGCGTGTCGTCCTTGGGCAGCGCCGACAGCTGGGAATCGCCGATATAGCCGGTTTTGCTATCGTAGAGGGTCAGAATGCCCGCCGGCAAGCTGACCCCGGTGGTGTTCTTCAGCATCACGGCGGCGATGGGATTGCGAAAGGCGCTGCCGGCCCGATACATGTCCACCATGTTGGCCTCGACATCCGCATCCTTGATCGGCACCGACAAGGTATCGCCATTGGCCAGATCGTAAGTTCCCGGAAGCTCGAAGGTAGCGGAAATATCGCTTTCGGTTGCCGCTGTTGGATTTCCGGCGGCAACTTGCATCGGTTCTGCCGGCCGCGCCAACTCGTCGGTCGCATAGGCCTGCGCATCCGCCATTCTTTTGGCCTCATAATGCATGGCCCCGGCGGGTGCAGGCGCCGCGGCGCTGGATGCCAGCCGCCGCCTGTTGGAGAGATCGCCGCTGTCCGGATCGGGGACATTGTTCGACGCCGTGTTGACAGGCACTTCCTGCCGCTCTCTCCAATAAAGCTGGTGCAGGCCCTGCTTCAGCGTCACCGGTTCGGCCGAGGTCAGCGTCAGCTTGATGCCCTTCCAATCCTCGCCGCTGGCATTTTCCAGCACCGTCCACGCCTGCAGGCGCGCCTTGTTATTTCCATCGATGACGACCTTGTAGGCCGTTTTCCAGATCGGTGACGGAACGACATAGGTGAGACCGATATCACCGCTGTTCTTCACGCCATTCACCTTGATATCGATGGCGCGGGTGCGATCGTTCTTGCCGCGGGCAATGGCTGCCGTCGCCTTGGCGAGCTTTGCCCTCGTATCGGGATCGTCAAAGCGGACGGACGCATCCTGGCCGAGCGCCAGCGTCTCCACCGCGCCATCCTTGTCGATGACGGTCAGCAGATAAGTCGATGTCTTCTCGTCGGCCTTCCTGGCCTCTATGCCGAGGATGCTTCCTTCAACGGTCTTGCCACCGCTGGTAACCGCCACCTTGGCGCCCTGCATCGATGTCAGAAGCGACGGCACGGAGGAGAGCGCTTCCAGACTGAATGGCAGGCCCTTGAATGTCTCTTGCAAGGGCTGCGGCCCTGCCAGCGACATGCCGGCCACCGAACCCGCGGACCCGTTGACCACAAGGCTCTTCAGGATATCGTCAACCTGATCGAGCGGCACCTCGATCTGGATCACGCCGTCGCTATTGATATCGGCCGCTCGCGAAACCTGGGCCAGACCGCCCGAGGACAGGGTAATGGATCGAATGGCCCCATTGTCGGCGGCCAGCACAATCGCTGGACATGACACGCTGAGGAGCAGGATCGCCGTGACTTGCTTGAGCATGAAGAGACCTTCCGATTCGGTTGCAGTGGACGAGACCAAGCGGCTCGCTGCAATTTATGATCGTATTTCGGTCCAAAGTGTGATGGCGCGTGGGCGGAATATTGGCACACGCAAAAGGGGCCGCGCGGATTTCCGGGCGGCCCTTCCTGTCAGTGGCATCAGATATCGCGAAGCTTGACGAGATCGTTCATCAAGCCGCTCGTGCCGTTGTGGATCGTCAGCTTATCCACCTTGCCGGCGATAGCTTCCAGAGCCTCGAGTTCCTTCAGGCGCAGCATGACCGGATGCTCCGCCATCACCTTCGCCGTGTTCAGCAACGAACGGGTGGCGTTCGTTTCCTCACGGCGGCGGATGACGTTGGCTTCCGCCTGCTTCTCGGCGGCAACCACCTGGTTCAGGATCTCACGCATATCGCCCGGCAGGATCACATCCTTCAGTTCGATATCCGAGATTTCCACACCGATCACCATCATGTCCTCGCGCACCTTTTCGGCCGCTTCGGCGTTGATGGAGACGCGGCGCTCCAGGATCTGGTCCAGCGTCATCGTGCCGAGCGTCCGGCGGAAAGCCAGTTGCAGAGCACGATAGAGCGCATCCGCAAAATCCTTGACGGAGCCAACGGCCTTGACCGGATCGACCACGCGGTAATCCGCGGAGATGTTGACACGGATCGTCACGCGATCCTTGGTCAGGAGTTCCTGCCCCGCAACATCGAGCGACTGACGCTTCAGATCGACGATCTTGACCTGCAGCGCCTTACCGACATTCCAGAAGGTATGCATGCCCGGATCGAGCGTCCGCAGGTAGATGCCCTCGACGAACAGCAGCCCCACCTGCCCTTCAAGCACGGCGTAGCTGCCGACGAACTCATGCTTCCGTGCCAGCCCAAGGCGACGCGCGAGGACTCGGTCGACGGATAGTTCGTCTGCGGTATCGACGCGTATTTCCTTCCACGGGCCTGCTTCCTTCCAGACAACAAGTTTCTGGCTCGGACCAAGTGTGGCGTAAATTGCGCCGTCGCGCTCGATGACGGCAACCTGGCCAACATCGGTACGGAATACGGCCAGATGATGCTCGGCAACCTCCGGGAGCTTTTCGAACAACGCCTTCTCGTAGACCGATGCAAAAACCGGATTGGTCAGATCGTAGCGGAAAACATCAAGGTTGTTGTGTCGGTTCGGCAATACATGCTGACCCGGCCCGAAAATGCCAAGAATCGTCCCCTTGTACAGGGCGACCAGACGTTCGTTTTCCTTAACGAGGACGCGCTTGCGTCCCAAGATCTTATCGAGAAATGTCATCATTGTTCCTACTCCTTCGGTATGCGCTACGTCATAGACCGATGTTCCTTTCGTGTTTCGTTTCATGTGCCGATCATCGAGATCCGGAGACCGGTGGCAGTGACGACGGGCGGATTTGCGAAGAGCGGGTTGCGCAGTATCCCGACGGCTTTGGAGGGCTTCCTCCTTGCTGGCCGGGGCACGGCGAAATCTTCATCACCAATCAAGCCCATAATCCCGGCGCTCGTCCATCTATCCGGCAATCCCTGGAGATTACGCGGATATCCGAACTTGCGCATTCCGGTCCCCGGACCGTCATTGGTAAACAGCTTTGCAGGCTGGTGCCGGCCTTTCGACCGGCGGTTGGAAAAGGATTCGAACCTTTGACAATCAGATTATAAGTCTGATGCTCTACCAAGCTGAGCTATCCATTTGGCTGGTGCAGCGGGATTCGAACCCACGACCTCCGGACGAACATCCGGTGCTCTACCTATCTGAGCTATACTCCAAAAGCCTTCCCGTCTCCCGACACGGCATTCGTATACAGAACGGCAAACCGCCTGCACGGGAGGAGCTTTGGAGCTCCAACCATCAACGCTCGCATCGGCACGACGACCGGGATTGCGCGTATAGCTCCAGTTTAGAATCGTTTCAAGGTAGAGAAATGAGCGTACACGCTTATGCACACGTGTTGTTGCAATTATAACACGACTTATTGATGTGCAGTTTGCTCTAGAAAGACCGCGCCGATCACTTGATCGGTGGCGGTCATAAAAAAGCGGTGCTTACCACCACTTCGCCGGCGTGAACTTGCCGGCGGCCTGTTCGATGACGTGGGCGGTCTTGAAGAGGGTTTCTTCCTCGAACGGCTTGCCGATGAGCTGGAGGCCGAGCGGCAGGCCCTTCGGGTCGAGGCCGGCGGGGACGGCGATGCCCGGCAGACCGGCCATGTTGACCGTCACCGTGAAGATGTCGTTGAGGTACATCTTCACCGGATCGGAAGCGAGGTCCTCGTCGGCGATGCCGAAGGCCGAGGACGGCGTGGCGGGCGTCAGGATGGCGTCGACGCCGGCGTTGAAGGCAAGCTCGAAATCGCGCTTGATCAGCGTGCGGACCTTCTGGGCGCGCAGGTAATAGGCGTCGTAATAGCCGGCCGACAGAACATACGTGCCGATCATGATGCGGCGCTTCACTTCCTGGCCGAAACCGGCAGCGCGCGTCTTCTCGTACATGTCGACGATATCCTTGCCGTCGACGCGCAGGCCGTAGCGGACGCCGTCATAGCGGGCGAGGTTCGAGGAGGCTTCGGCGGGCGCGACGATGTAGTAGGCCGGCAGAGCGTATTTCGTGTGCGGAAGCGAGATGTTGACGATCTCGGCACCGGCGTCCTTCAGCCAGGCAATACCCTGCTGCCAGAGCTTTTCGATCTCGTCCGGCATGCCATCGACGCGGTATTCGTTGGGGATACCGATCTTCATGCCCTTCAGCGACTGGCCGAGCGAGGCTTCATAGTCCGGCACGGCCAAGTCGACGGAGGTCGTGTCCTTGGCATCGACGCTTGCCATCGACTTCAGGAGGATGGCGGCGTCGCGCACGTCGCGGGCGATCGGGCCGGCCTGGTCGAGCGACGAGGCGAAGGCGACGATGCCCCAGCGCGAGCAGCGGCCGTAAGTCGGCTTGATACCGACGGTGCCGGTGAAGGCGGCCGGCTGGCGGATGGAGCCGCCGGTATCCGTGGCGGTGGCGCCGGCGCAAAGATGCGCGGCAACGGCAGCGGCCGAACCGCCCGACGAGCCGCCCGGAACGAGTTGCTGGTTGGTGCCTTCGGCGCGCCAGGGGTTGATGACCGGGCCGTAATAGGAGCTCTCGTTGGACGAGCCCATGGCGAATTCATCCATGTTGAGCTTGCCGAGCATAACGGCGCCGTCGTTCCAGAGGTTCTGCGTGACGGTCGATTCGTAGCGCGGCTGGAAACCGTCGAGGATGTGGCTGCAGGCCTGGGTGTGAATGCCTTCGGTGCCGAACAGGTCCTTGATCCCGAGCGGAATGCCTTCGAGCGCGCCGGCCTTGCCGGCTGCGAGGCGTGCATCCGAAGCCTTGGCCATGTCTAGCGCCTTTTCCGGCGTCACCTTGATATAGGCATTGATCTGACCGTTGGCCGCGTCGATCGCCGAAATATAGGCTTCGGTCAGTTCGGTGGCGGTAATCTGCTTGGCGCGCAGCTTGTCGCGGGCTTCGGCAATGGTCAGGCTGGTCAGTTCGCTCATTTTGTTTCGCTTCAGATCTGGAATTGGGCAACGGGTCGGAAAGGCTCGAAGGGAACCGTTATTCGACGACTTTGGGCACCAGGAAGAAATTCTGATCGGTATTCGGCGCGTTCGCAACGATGTCGGCGGCCTTGTTGCCGTCTGTGACTTCGTCGGTGCGCTTCTTCATTGCCATCGGCATCACCGAGGTCATCGCCTCGACGCCATCGACATTCACTTCGGAGAGCTGCTCGACGAAGCCCAGAATGCCGTTCAGCTCGCCCATCATCCGCTGCGCTTCGTCTTCATTGACGGCGATGCGGGCAAGATGGGCGACGCGTTTGACAGTGGCGAGATCGACGGACATGGCATTCTCCGGATAGGATTTTTCTCACTCGCTATAAAGACCATGCCCGCCATACGCAACGGGTATCGTCAGGCAGAAACGCTCTCGCCCACCTTCGGTGCGGCAACCGTCGTCTTCGAACCTTCCATGCCGACAACGAACTTTTCCGCGGTCTGGTCGATGAAGGGGAAGCTGCCATAGTGGCAGGGGATGGCGGTCTTGAAGTTGAAGAAGCGTTGGCAGGCGAGTGCGGCCACGGCACCGCCCATGGTAAAGCGGTCGCCAATCGGCAGGATGCCGATATCGGGTTGATGCAGTTCGTTGATCAGGGCCATATCCGAGAAGATGTCGGTATCGCCCATGTGGAAGAGCGATGCTTCATCGTCAAAATGCAGCATCAGGCCGTTCGGGTTGCCGAGCGCGTGGGAAACGCCATCTTCCGTGATCTGGGCGGAAGAGTGCAGCGCATTGGTAAAGGTGGCCGAGAAGCCGCCGAGGCTGACGGTGCCGCCGGTATTGCCCATTTCGAGCTTCTCGACGCCCTTCGTGCCCAGCCAGGAGGCGAGATCGGCGTTGGCGAGAACGACGGCGCCGGTGTCCTTTGCGATCTGAACCGTATCGCCGACATGGTCGGCATGGCCGTGCGTCAGCAGGATATGGGTCACGCCTTCGGCGGCATCCTTGATGTTGAGGCCGGCGGCGGCAAAGGAAGGGTTATAGGTCAGGAAAGGATCGATCAGTATTTTCGCCTTCGCCGTTTCGATACGAAAAGCGGCATGGCCGAGCCAAATGATCTTCATCGGGTTTATCCTTATGACTTGATTTGCAATGGAAGGCTGGTGTCTAGGAGATATCTCAAACCGCGACAAAGAAAAGCGGCTTTGACTTCAATTTGTTTTGACAGGAGCGAAAGCCCGATGACGACGCTGACCATCGAAGACCTGGCCGTGATGCTTCTGCCCGGCCAGGCAGTCGCCGGCCTCGATCTCGGCACCAAGACCATCGGGCTGGCCATGTCCGATCTCGGCCGGCGTTTCGCCACGCCGCGCCCGGCGATCAAGCGGGTCAAGTTCACCCAGGACGCCCAGACCCTGCTCGCCTTCGCAGAGAAGGAGAAGGTCGCCGCCTTCATCATCGGCCTGCCTGTCAATATGGATGGTTCTTCGGGGCCGCGCGTCCAGGCCACCCGCGCCTTCGTGCGCAGCATGGCCGACAAGACCGCCCTGCCCTTCGTCTTCTGGGACGAGCGGCTTTCGACCGTCGCGGCCGAACGGGCGCTTCTGGAAATGGACGTCTCGCGCGCCAAGCGAGCCGAGCGTATCGACTCGGCGGCGGCGAGCTTTATTCTTCAGGGAGCCTTGGACAGGCTGTCGGCGCTCGGCAGGGCCACCCTGCCCGATCTCGACGCCTGACGGCGCTTCCACCAGGCAATGATGGCTGCGCGGCGGCGAAAGCCGAAGATCGCAAAGACAAGCAGACTGTCGAAGGCGATCGCGCGCGCGACCAGCGGCGGAATGGTTTCCGGCGGAATGCCGAGGATCTTGCCGTAGATATCGAACACTAGGTCATGCATCTGCCGTGTCAGCATGAAGATGCCGAAGCTCATGTCGTAGTACGACAGATAATACCAAGCCCCGAGAAACGAGACGGGCCCAGCCCAGCAAATCAACAACCACTTCATGCGGTACCCCTTCGACGCTGAAATTGCGTCGTGCCAGCCGAAAGGACAAACCAGTTCGACAGCGCCATGGCGCTCAAAACCACCGCGGGCCAGGTTATATCTAGTGCGAGCACGGCGAAGAACATCATCGCCGCGACAAGAAACACTAATTTTGCGGGTCTCAACCCCATGGCTGCACGCTTGATGGTTAACAATCGGTCTCTTCACAGTGACGAGTTAACCGGTGCGGCGCAACGTAAACCATTTGTTAAGGTTAACAGCGCGGTGGGCTTGTGGATATCTCCCGAACGGGCGCCGGCATCAGCCGTAAACGCCGCGTACGATCCGCTTCAATGAGGCTGCCGCCTTCTCCCAATCCTTGGCGTTTTTCAAAGGAAGACCGGCGCATTGATCGCTGATCGCTGCCGACAGGACAAGATGCTGGATGGCCGCGAAGATCATGGCGTTGACCGCCTGCGCATCGACCCCTTTCGGCGGTGTCAGCGAGCCGCGCATGCGCTCGATCCAGCCCGCCAGCGCCTTGGAACGGGCCTCGGACAATCGGCGGACCTGCTCGCTGTTTTCGGAGACTTCCCAGGCGACAATGCGGCGCATCAACGGGTCGGCGCGCAGGGCGTCGAGAAATAGCAGAGCAAGGCGCTCCATCAGATCGCCATAGGTCAGAATGAACATGCCGCCGGTGTCGTCGGGAATGCGGTCCTTCACCCAGTCTCCGAGATCCGTGCCGATCGCTTCCACAAGGCCGTTGAGGCCGCCATAATAGCGGTAGATCAGCTGCTTGTCGCAGCCGGCACCGCGCGCCACCGCATTGATGCCGAAATTCTGGAACCCCTCCTCCGCCAGAAGCCGCTTGGCAGCATCGAGGATCGCCTGCTCGGTCGCGGCGCGGTTGCGCACCCGCTTTTCCGCAACAGGCGTTTCCAACGGTATTTTAACGGCTGCGTTTGCAACGGCCATCGACTCAGCTCCAATCTGTCACCGAGCGGTGAGTAGCAAGCCGCATCGACGCGAACAACTAAGCTGTGGGCAGCGATATCATCTAAGCCCGCAAATCCACAGATTTAGAGCGATTGGCCAAACCATACGGTCGTTTCCGACGCGAGACCCGCGGGCAGTTCCACCGGCACGAAACCCCGCGACGACCAGAAGCGGATCGCGCCGTGATTGCCGGAATTGGCACCGAGATGAATGCCCTTGACACCGTTGGCGCGGGCATTCTCAATCCAGCGACCGAGCAAAGCCGTGCCGATGCCCTTCCCCTGAGCCCTCGGCAGCAGGTTCATATGAATATGTGCGGGAAAGCGATCTGTGAGGAAGGTGGGCACTCGGTTCGGACGATGGATTGCGGATATGCGCCGCTGGTCAGCATCCCAAAGCGTCGGATCTCCCGACGGAGCGGCATATTGCCGGCGCAAGCCCGGCCACCATTCGCGCTCAAGCCGGTCTTCGAAAGCGACCGTATCGAAGGCACCGGAAATATAGCCAAAGACACCTTCGCCATCCTCGGCAACGAAGACCAGTTCGGGAAGAAGCTTCGCATAGGGCGCCGAATAGATGTGCCCGATCAAACGTCCGTCGCGGTGAAGCGGCGTCGCATCCTTGCCGGCATCACCCGTCTTCAGCGAGATAGCATAGAGCTGGTCAATGTCGTCGGGTTGGACTGGACGGAGATTGATCATGGGAGCCCCTGCAAACGAATGCGAACATGATACCAAGCCAAATTGTTCAGATCCAAACACCTCTTCAGAGGTGCCGGCTGACATCCATTCGCCGATGCAACACACGAATCACACTCATCTCCGCATCGGATAGAAGATAGTAGATCACATGCGAGCCGACGGCATATTTGAAATAGCCTTCACGAATGTCGGCACGACGCCCGACTTTCAGACCGGACGCCAACCCCTCGAAAACTTCGACGATTTCGGCATGGTAGGCTTCCGCTTGCTGCGCAGACCAGTTCTCGACCGTATATCGCCAGACATCTTCAAGGTCGGCCTCCGCCAAGGGCGATAGACCGTAGCGACCAGTCCTATTCGCCATATGTGGCACGCATCCGCTTCAGGAATGCAGCATTATCGAAGGGGGCGGGTTTTCCGGATTCCTCGCCGGCAATCAACGCCTCTTTAAGAGCCCGGACCTTTGCCTCGTGCTCTTCGAGCAGCCGCAGGCCAGCGCGGACAACATCGCTAGCGGAGCCGTAGCGGCCTGTCTGCACCTGGGCATCGATGAAGTCGCTGAAATGATCACCGAGCGAAACTGATGTGTTGCGGGCCATGAAAGACTCCCTTGTCGATACCAATATATAATACATATTGGTATCGCGGCAATCGCCGGCGCAAATTCTAGGTGGCCGGCGGATAGAGGAGGTCGACGATGTAGCCGGCATCGAACCGCGCGTCGAGCATGCCATAGGTGGAGCGCCAGCCGCCGGCAAGGCGGGTTTCGATGAAGGCGTCGGCGATCTTGCCGGCACCGAGGCGATAGAGTTCGGCCGCCCCGGCAGCAAGCGCCATTTGTTCGACTAGCAGGCGGGCAGCGCCCTCATCCTGCTCGCAAAGCGCCATGGCTGCGCGCAGCACCTCGATGGTCTTCTTGCCGGCAGGTCCGAGATCGCGGGCAAGGCCGGCGAACACTGTTTCGAACAGGTCCTTGCCACGGTTCAACACGCGTAGAACGTCGAGCGCCATGACATTGCCGGAACCTTCCCAGATCGCGTTAACAGGTGCTTCGCGGTAATGACGGGCGATCGGACGCTCCTCGATATAGCCGCTGCCGCCAATGCACTCCATGGCTTCATAGATGAGAGCCGGAGCGATCTTGCAGCACCAGTATTTGGCAACCGGCGTCATGACACGGGCATAGGCCGCGTCCTCGCTGCTGCCGCTCGCCTTGTCGAAGGCCTCGGCCAGACGGAAGGCGAGAGCCGTTGCTGCGGCAACATCGAGCGCCATGTCGGCGAGCACGCGCGTCATGATCGGCTGGTTGACCAGCATCTTGCCGAACACGCTGCGGCCGCGCGCATGATGCACCGCCTCGGCCAGCGAAGCCCGCATGATACCGGCCGAGGCCAACGCGCAGTCAAGCCGCGTCAGCGTCACCATGTCGAGGATCGTGCGTATGCCGGCATCGGGCGTTCCGAGCAGGAAGCCGAATGTGTCGTGGAACTCGACTTCGGAAGACGCGTTCGAGCGATTGCCGAGCTTGTCCTTCAGCCGCTGGAACTGGAGGCCGTTGGCCGAGCCATCCTCGAGCAGCCTCGGCACGAGGAAGCAGCCAAGGCCCTCCTTGGTCTGGGCGAGCATGATGAAGGCATCGCTCATCGGCGCCGACATGAACCATTTGTGGCCCGAAAGCCGGTAGATGCCGTCGCTCACCTTTTCCGCACTGGTCTTGTTGGCACGCACATCTGTGCCGCCCTGCTTCTCTGTCATGCCCATGCCGATGGTGACGGCGGTCTTCTGCATGGCGGGCTTGTTGGACGAATCATATTTGCGCGACAGGATTTTTGGCGCCCAGTCCTTCTGGACGGCTGGCGACGCCATCATGGCGGCCACGGAGGCGCTGGTCATCGTCAACGGGCAGAGGTGGCCGCATTCGAGCTGTGCCGTCAGATAGAAGCGCGCGGCGCGCACCTTGTGCGACTGTCCCTTTGCTTCGGGATCCGCCTGTGCATCCCAGATCGAGGAATGCAGGCCTGACGCCATGGAGCGGCGCATCAGCGCGTGCCAGGCCGGATGGAATTCGACGACATCGAGACGCTCGCCGCGCGGACCATGGGTGCGCAGCTGCGGCGTGCCCTGGTTTGCCATACGCGCCAGCTCCTGCGCCTCGTGAGAGGTGACGAAGCGGCCGAGCTGCTCCAAATCTTCGCGGATCGAGCGTGGCAGACCAGAGGTCAGATCAACGATGAGCGGATCGGAACGATAGGCATTGATGCCGGACCAGAGGCTCGGCTGGTTCAAGTCGGCAAATGGGTCGTCGGTCCGGGTCTGTTGGGTCATGAATCGCTTTTTAGAGCAAGAGGGTTGCAAAAGGAAACCGGAAGTTTTGTCTCCCAACAGCATAGCTGCTGTAACGGCATTCGGGCGAAATTGCATGGGGAACAAGCAGGCTCATCGCATACGCGCGCTTGCCCCTTTGGCGCTCCCTCTCTATAGACCCCCTGACGACATTCAGAGGGCAGGTCCATGGTCTTCTTTCCCCACCGCCACCTCATCGGCATCAAGGGTCTTACCGAGCAGGATATTACCTATCTTCTCGACAAGGCCGACGAAGCCGTCAAGATAAGCCGCCAGCGTGAGAAGAAGACGTCGACGCTTCGCGGTCTCACGCAAATCAACCTCTTCTTCGAAGCCTCGACCCGCACGCAATCCTCCTTCGAGCTGGCCGGAAAACGGCTCGGCGCCGATGTGATGAACATGTCGGTTGGCAATTCCTCGGTGAAAAAAGGCGAAACGCTGATCGATACGGCGATGACGCTGAACGCCATGCGGCCGGACGTATTGGTCATTCGCCATTCGAGCGCAGGCGCTGCCGCATTGCTTGCCCAAAAAGTCTCCTGCTCGGTCGTCAATGCCGGTGACGGCCAGCACGAGCATCCGACCCAGGCGCTCCTCGATGCGCTGACGATCCGCCGCGCCAAGGGCAAGCTTTCGCGCATCATCGTCGCCATCTGCGGTGACGTGCTGCATTCGCGCGTTGCCCGTTCCAACATCCTGCTTCTAAACGCCATGGGTGCCCGCGTCCGTGTGGTTGCTCCCGCCACGCTTCTGCCCACGGGCATCGCCGACATGGGCGCCGAGGTCTTCCATTCGATGAAGGAAGGCCTGAAGGACGCCGATGTCGTCATGATGCTGCGGTTGCAGCGAGAGCGAATGTCCGGCGCCTTCGTGCCGTCGGTGCGTGAATACTATCATTTCTACGGGCTCGACGCGGAGACGCTGAAAGCCGCCAAGGAGGATGCGCTTGTCATGCATCCAGGCCCGATGAACCGTGGGGTCGAGATCGCCTCCGAAGTCGCCGATGGTCCGCAGAGCGTCATTGCCGAACAGGTGGAAATGGGCGTCGCCGTGCGCATGGCGGTCATGGAGACGCTGCTCATCTCCCAGAACCAGGGGCCTCGCAGCGAGGGAGCAGGCGCATGAGCAACTCAATCGTCCTGCAGAATGTCCGCATCATCGACCCCTCCCGCAATCTCGATGAGGTCGGCGCGATTGTCGTCGAGGATGGCATCATCATTTTCGCCGGCAAGGGCCTCAAAGGCCATGCGACACCCAAGGGCGCGACGGTGCGGGATTGCACCGGCCTTGTCGCCGTGCCGGGCCTGGTCGATGCCCGCGTCCATGTCGGCGAGCCCGGCGGCGAGCATCGCGAAACGATCGCGTCAGCAAGCCGTGCGGCAGCGGCCGGCGGAGTTACCTCCTTCATCATGATGCCGGATACCCATCCCGTCATCGACGACATCGCCCTGGTCGAATTCGTCAAGAAGACGGCGCGGGATACGGCGGTCGTCAATGTCTATCCGGCAGCAGCACTCACCAAGGGTCTCGCCGGTGAAGAGATGACGGAAATAGGCTTGCTTCGGGCAGCTGGGGCCGTCGCCTTCACCGATGCGCATTCCGCCGTCTATGACACGCAGGTCCTGCGGCGGTTGATGACCTATGCCCGCGAATTTGGCGCGGTCATTTCCTGCGAGACCCGCGACAAATATCTCGGCGCCAACGGCGTCATGCATGAAGGATTGCTGGCGAGCTGGCTCGGGCTATCGGGCATCCCTAAGGAAGCCGAGCTTATCCCGCTGGAGTGCGATCTGCGTATCGCCGCACTGACCCGCAGCCACTACCACGCAGCCATGATCTCCGTGCCCGAATCGGCCGAGGCCATCCGCCTCGCCCGCTCGCGCGGCGCCAAGGTCACATGCGGCATCTCGATCAACAATCTCGCACTGAACGAGAACGACATCGGCGAATACCGGACGTTCTTTAAAGTCTACCCGCCGCTTCGCTCCGAGGACGATCGCACGGGTATGATCGAAGCGTTGGCGGACGGCACGATCGACATCATCGTCTCCTCGCACGACCCGCAGGATGTGGATACCAAGCGCCTGCCCTTCGGCGAAGCTGAAGACGGCGCCGTCGGCCTGGAAACACTGCTTGCCGCCGCCCTTCGGCTTTATCATAGCGGCCAGGTCAGCCTGATGCGACTCATCGATGCGCTGTCGACGCGGCCGGCCCAGATTTTCGGTCTCGATGCCGGTACGCTGAAGCCAGGTGCCAAGGCAGATATCGCCCTGATCGATCTCGACGAGCCTTGGCTTGTCGCAAAAGACATGCTTTTGTCGCGCTCGAAAAATACACCTTTCGAAGATGCGAGAATGAGCGGCCGGGCAGTCGCGACCTATGTCGCCGGCAAGCTGGTTCACAGCCTCTAGGGCAAGCCCGGGTTTACGGAGAATAAGACGTGATGGCGGATTTCTGGACTTGGCAGCTCACCCCGCAGACATTGCTGGCAGCCATCGTCATCGGCTACCTGCTCGGCTCCATCCCCTTCGGCCTGTTGCTGACGCGCATGGCCGGCCTCGGCGACGTCCGCAATATCGGCTCGGGCAATATCGGCGCGACAAACGTGCTGCGCACCGGTAACAAGTGGCTTGCGGCTGCGACGCTGCTGCTCGATGCCTTCAAGGGCACAGCCGCCGTTCTGATAACAGCCCATTTCTTCGGTGAGGATGCCGGTGTGCTTGCCGGCTTCGCGGCCTTCATCGGCCACATCTTCCCGGTCTGGATCGGCTTCAAGGGCGGCAAGGGCGTCGCGACCTATCTCGGCATCCTCCTCGGCCTGGCGCCGCTGATGGCCTTGATTTTCGCCATCATCTGGCTGGTCATTGCCTTCACGACCCGTTATTCCTCGCTCTCCGCATTGGTTGCAACCCTTGTCATCCCGGTTGTATTGTGGATATTGGGCGTCGACAAGATTGCCGCCGTCATGGCGCTGATGACCGTCATCTCCTGGTACAAGCACAGGGCCAACATCGCCCGGTTGACCGCCGGAACGGAAGGCAAGATCGGAGCAAAGGGATAATGGACGTAGGCAGCGCAAGACGGACCGGAGTTGCGCTGACCGAAAAACAAAGGATAGCCTGGCTCAGGCTGATCCGCTCCGACAATGTCGGACCATCCACCTTTCGCGATCTCATCAATCATTATGGCTCGGCAGAAGCAGCGCTTGCGATGCTGCCGGAACTTTCCCAGCGCGGCGGCTCGACGCGAGCGATCCGCATTGCCGACGAGCGAGACGCTCTGCGCGAGCTGGAAGCTGTACATCGCTTCGGCGCACGCTTCGTGGGCATCGGCGAGCCGGATTATCCGCCGGCGCTAAGGGAGATCGACGGGGCGCCGCCTCTCCTGACGGTCAAGGGCAATGTACCGACGGCGACGCGACCGGCCATCGGTATCGTCGGCTCGCGCAATGCCTCGATCAGCGGCGCGAAGTTCACCGCGATGATTGCCCGAACCTGCGGCGAGGCCGGTTATGCCGTCGTCTCCGGGCTTGCGCGTGGCATCGATACCGCCGCCCATCGCGCCAGCCTCGAAACGGGGACCGTCGCCGCAATGGCCGGCGGTCTTGATCAGCCCTACCCGCCGGAGAATATCGGCCTGCTCAACGACATATGGAATGGAAACGGGCTTGCCGTCAGCGAGATGCCGTTCGGATGGGAACCGCGGGCACGCGACTTTCCGCGCCGCAACCGGCTGATATCGGGCATTTCGCTCGGCGTCGTCATCGTCGAGGCCGCGACCCGCTCCGGCTCGCTGATCACCGCGCGTCTTGCCGGCGAATTTGGCCGGCTGGTCTTCGCCGTTCCGGGTTCGCCGCTCGATCCCCGTTGCGAGGGCACCAACGGCCTGTTGAAGGACGGCGCGATGATCGTGACCACGCCGGGCGATATAGTCGACGCCTTGCGGCCGCTGGCCGAGCCGGATCTCTTCCGCCCTCGCCCTGTCGAAGCTCCGATCGAACGGAGCAAGCCGCTCTCCGTGCCGCCCGACGATGCCGAGCGTGACTACATCGTCGACGCGCTCGGGCCGACACCGGTCGAGATTGACGATATCGTCAGGCATACCGGCCTACCGGTATCCGCTGTTCACTCTGTCCTTCTTGAGCTGGACATGGCCGGACGGCTGCATCGCCACCCCGGCGGGCTGGTGTCGATCTCCATGCTGGATTGAAAACTGTGACACGCATACCAATTCTAAGCTTCGCATCGCCGCGTCGATGGCAAAAATCGACTTCGCCTCTTGACCGCGACGAATTCCCTGTCCATGTCGGAAGGCCGGGAAGACGGAAAAGCCCGGCTTCTCCAGTGCCTTGTTTCGGCACGACCTCGTATTCAGAGACTTAATGATGAACGTTGTAGTGGTGGAATCGCCTGCCAAGGCTAAGACAATCAACAAATATCTGGGACCCGGATATAAGGTTCTTGCCTCCTTCGGCCATGTGCGTGACCTGCCCGCCAAAGACGGTTCGGTACTGCCGGACCAGGATTTCGAAATGCTCTGGGAAGTCGATGGCGCTTCGCAAAAGCGCATGAAGGACATTGCCGATGCGGTGAAATCCTCCGACGCCCTGTTCCTCGCGACCGACCCGGATCGCGAAGGTGAGGCGATTTCCTGGCATGTTCTCGATCTTCTCAACAAGAAGCGTGTCATCAACGGCAAGCCCGTCAAGCGCGTCGTCTTCAACGCCATCACCAAGAAAGCCGTGCTCGACGCGATGGCCGACCCGCGCGACATCGACGTGCCGCTGGTCGACGCTTACCTCGCCCGCCGTGCTCTCGATTATCTCGTCGGCTTCAATCTGTCGCCGGTGCTGTGGCGCAAGCTGCCTGGCGCCCGCTCGGCCGGCCGTGTTCAGTCCGTCGCGCTTCGCCTCGTCTGCGACCGTGAATCCGAGATCGAGCGCTTCATTTCGGAAGAATACTGGAACCTTTCGGCAATCCTGAAGACGCCGCGCGGCGACGAATTCGAAGCTCGTCTCGTCTCCGCCGGCGGCAAGCGCCTGCAGCCGCGCGCAATCGGCAACGGCGAAGAGGCCGGCAAGCTGAAGGCATTGCTGGAAGGTGCCTCCTATGTCGTCGAAAGCGTCGAGGCAAAGCCGGTCAGGCGCAATCCGAGCCCGCCTTTCACCACCTCCACCTTGCAGCAGGCCGCGTCCTCCAAGCTCGGCTTCTCCGCTTCGCGCACCATGCAGGTAGCGCAGAAGCTTTATGAAGGCGTCGACATCGGTGGCGAGACGGTCGGTCTCATCACCTATATGCGTACCGACGGCGTGCAGATGGCGCCGGAAGCGATCGATGCGGCTCGCGTCGCAATCGCCGATCAATTCGGCAACCGCTACCTGCCGGAAAAGGCACGCTTCTATTCGACCAAGGCGAAGAACGCCCAGGAAGCACACGAAGCGATCCGCCCGACCGGCTTCGATCGCACACCCGACCACGTCCGCAAATACCTCGATGCCGACCAGCTGAGATTGTATGACCTGATCTGGAAGCGCGGCATTGCCAGCCAGATGGCCTCCGCAGAGATCGAACGCACCACCGTCGAGATTCTGGCTGATAAGGCTGGCGAGAAGGCCGGACTGCGCGCCGTCGGCTCGGTGATCCGCTTCGACGGCTTCATCGCCGCCTATACCGACCAGAAGGAAGACGGTGAGCAAAGCGACGATGCCGACGACGAGGATGGCCGCCTGCCCGAGATCAACGCCCGCGAAAACCTCGCCAAGCAGAAGATCAATTCGACCCAGCACTTCACCGAACCGCCGCCGCGCTATTCCGAAGCATCGCTGATCAAGAAGATGGAAGAGCTCGGAATTGGCCGCCCGTCGACCTATGCGGCGACGCTGGCGACGCTGCGCGACCGCGACTATGTCACGATCGACAAGCGCAAGCTGGTGCCGCAAGCCAAGGGCCGGTTGGTGACCGCATTCCTGGAAAGCTTCTTCACCAAATACGTCGAATACGACTTCACCGCCGATCTCGAAGAGAAACTCGACCGTATTTCCGCCGGCGAGCTGAACTGGAAGGACGTTCTGCGCGATTTCTGGCGCGATTTCTTCGCCCAGATCGAGGACACCAAGGAACTGCGCGTCACCAATGTGCTCGACGCGTTGAACGAGGCGCTGGCGCCGCTGGTCTTCCCGAAGCGCGAAGACGGCAGCGATCCACGCATCTGCCAGGTCTGCGGCACGGGCAACCTGTCGCTGAAGCTCGGCAAGTACGGCGCCTTCGTCGGCTGCTCGAACTATCCGGAATGCAACTATACGCGCCAGCTCTCTTCGGAAGGCGGTGCGGAAGCAGAATCCACAGGGCTGAATGAACCGAAGGCACTCGGCCAGGATCCGGTTACCGGTGAAGAGCTGACACTGCGTTCGGGCCGATTCGGACCTTATATCCAGCGTGGCGATGGCAAAGAGGCCAAGCGCTCGTCGCTGCCGAAGGGCTGGAAGCCTGAGGATATCGACTACGAGAAGGCGATGGCGTTGATCTCGCTGCCCCGCGATATCGGCAAGCATCCTGAAAGCGGCAAGATGATCTCGTCCGGCATCGGACGCTACGGTCCCTTCCTGCTGCATGACGGCAGCTACGCCAATCTCGAAACTGTCGAGGACGTATTCACCGTCGGCCTGAACCGCGCCGTGACCGTGCTTGCCGAAAAGCAGAGCAAGGCAGGCGGAGCACGCGGCGGCACGCCGGCAGCGCTGAAGGATCTTGGCGCGCATCCGGACGGCGGCGGCTCGATCACCGTTCGTGACGGGAAATACGGTCCCTATGTCAATTGGGGCAAAGTCAACGCCACCCTGCCGAAGGGCACCGACCCGCAGGCGATCACAGTTGAGGAAGCCCTGGCTCTGATCGTTGCGAAAGCCGGCAAGAGCGGCACTACAACGAAAAAGGCTCCTGCCAAGGCAAAGACCGCGGCCGCCGGTGCCAAAGCGACAAAGACGACCGCCAAGCCGAAGGCTGCTGCAAAGAAGCCCGCGGCCAAGACGGCAGCGAAAAAGAAGAGTGCAGAGTGAGCAGAGAACCGCGCGGCAGGAATCCATCGTCGGAACGTCGTTCCGGCAAGCCCGGCCGCGCCGGTAAGGCCAGCGGCGACACCGAGCCGATGATGGCGATCGTGCACGGCACCCTGCCGCCGCGCGAAGTCATTCTTCGCTTCATCTCGGAACATCCCGAGCAGGCTTCCAAGCGTGAACTTGCAAAGGCCTTCGGCCTGAAGGGCGAGAGCCGCATTGCGCTGAAGAGCCTGCTGCGCGAGCTCGAAGAAGACGGGATGGTGCAGAAGAGCCGCAAGTCGCTTATCCGCCCGGGTGCACTGCCGCCGATCACCGTTCTCGATATCACGACCCGCGACAAGGATGGCGGACTGATCGGCCGCCCGGCCGATTGGGCTGATGAGAACGGCGTGGCACCGGCCGTGATGATCAAGCAGTCCTCCTCACCCGCCGGCCGCAATGGCAAGGGCAAGGCGCCGGTCGCCGGCATGGGCGACCGCGTCCTCGCGAAGATATTTGCCGCGGTGGATCGTGGCGGTCCGGCCTATACGGCACGCATCATCAAGGTTATCGACAAGCGCAAGGGCGCCAGCATGGGCGTCTTCCGCGAGACGCCGGGCGGCGGCGGTCGGCTGATGCCGATCGAGCGGCGCGGCGAAGAAATGGTGATCGATCCGGACTATACCGGCGACGCCAAGGATGGCGATCTCGTCGAGGTCGAAGTCGCCCGTCTTGGCCGTTTCGGCCTGCCGCGCGCCAAGGTTCTCTCGGTCGTTGGCTCCGTCGCTTCCGAAAAGGCGATCTCGATGATCGCCATTCATGCCCATGGCATTCCGCATGTCTTCCCGGCCGCCGTGATCGCCGAAGCCGATGCGGCCAAGCCCGCGACGATGGCGCATCGCGAGGACTGGCGCAGCCTGCCGCTGATCACCATCGATCCGGCGGACGCCAAGGACCATGACGATGCCGTCTATGCCGAGATGGACCCGTCGCCCGACAATCCAGACGGCATTGTTGTCACTGTCGCCATTGCCGACGTCTCTTGGTACGTGCGCCCCCATTCGCCGCTCGACCGAGAGGCGCTGAAGCGCGGCAACTCCGTCTATTTCCCCGACCGGGTCGTCCCGATGCTGCCTGAGCGCATCTCCAACGATCTTTGCTCGCTGAAGGAAGGCGTCGACCGTCCCGCCCTCGCCGTCCGGATGATCTTCTCCAAGGAAGGCCGCAAGGCGGGCCACACCTTCCATCGCATCATGATGAAGAGTGCCGCCAAGCTTTCCTACCAGCAGGCGCAGGCGGCCATCGACGGCCAACCCGACGATAAGACCGGGCCGATGCTGGAGCCGATCCTGAAGCCGCTGTGGCATGCCTATGAGATCATGAAGAAGGGCCGCGAGCGGCGTCAGCCGCTGGAACTCGACATGCCCGAGCGCAAGATCCTTTTGAAGGAGGATGGCACAGTCGACCGCGTCTTCGTGCCGCCGCGCCTCGATGCACACAAGCTGATCGAAGAAATGATGATCCAGGCGAACGTCGCCGCCGCCGAGACGCTGGAAAAGAAGAAGCAGGTACTCATCTACCGCATCCATGACGGTCCGACGCTCGCCAAGCAGGAAGTGTTGCGCGAATTCCTCAAGACCCTCGACATAACGCTCGCCAAGGGTGGCAATGTCCGGGCCAACAGCTTCAACGGCATTCTGGCGAAGGCCGAGGGTACGCCGCATCAAACCATGGTCAACGAGATGGTGCTGCGCTCACAGAGTCAGGCAATCTACAGCCCCGACAATATCGGGCACTTCGGCCTGAACCTGATGAAGTACGCCCATTTCACCTCACCGATCCGCCGCTACGCGGATCTGATCGTGCATCGTGCGCTCGTCGGCTCGCTCGGCTTCGGTGAAGGCGGCATCACGCCGGATGAGGAAGCTGTGCTCGATGACATCGCCGCCGAGATCTCAACCTTCGAGCGCCGCGCCATGGCCGCCGAACGCGAGACGGTCGATCGACTCATAGCCCATCATCTGGCGGGCAAGGTCGGCGCGGAATTCGAGGCGCGCGTCGGCGGTGTCACCAAGTCGGGACTTTTTGTCACCCTGCCCGACTACGGAGCCGACGGTTTCATCCCTATATCTACGCTCGGCAGCGACTACTTCATCTATGATGAGGCGCATCAGGCGCTGACGGGCGAAAAGACCGGGCTCGGCTATCGCCTTGGCGACGAGGTGACCGTGCGGCTGGTGGAAGCCGTACCGCTTGCAGGCGCCCTGCGCTTCGAGATGCTGAGTGACGGACGGTCGTTGCCGACGGCGGTACGCTCTTTCCACAAGGCGACCCGTCGCAATCAAAGCCAGGCACGCAAGACGCCGGGCACGAGACCACCGCGCGGCCGCCGGTAAACGATGGCTGCCGGCAGTAAGGAAGAGCATTCATGACGGGCAGCCCATCCGATTCCCCCATCCGCTACGGCGGCACCGACGAAAGCGAGCGCCCGGTCGCCCGGTCGATTTCCCGCGGCATGCTTAACCGCTGCCCGCGCTGCGGGACGGGCAAACTCTTTCGCGCCTTCCTGAAGCCAGTCGACAATTGTGCTGTTTGCGGCGAGGAGATCTTTCATCAACGAGCCGATGATCTGCCGCCTTACCTGGTGATCTTCGTTCTCGGCCACATCATCGTCGGCGGCTACATGATGACGGACATGGCCTTCAATCTGCCCATGTGGGTCCATCTCGCCATCTGGGCGCCGATCACGGTCATAGCGGCCCTCGCGATCATACAGCCCATCAAGGGTGGCGTGATCGGCCTGCAATGGGCGCTGCGCATGCATGGTTTCGGCGGCCACGACGACAGCCCGGACGAATGGGATCAGGGAAACGGGCGGTCGTGACCATGCCCGCAAGCCTGTCACATCGGTCTGCTCGGGAGACCGCGGTTGTTTCGCATTATCGCTCTCCCCCAGCGGGAACCATGATCGATTTCCCGGATATTCGTGATTCGCACACGCTGCTTCGGCGGCAACGGCTTGACACGAGCGGCTTTTCTTGTCTGAACATGCCGGGCATCGAAAGGATCATTCTGGGGGATATGACCGATCTCATGAAAGCCGACCCGTCACCTGAATTTGGCCGAGCCGTGCCTTTCTATGTTGCGTATCGTGATCGATTCGCCTGCCTCATGCTCCAGGGATCAGTTTATGCTTGAACCGACGAACGGCAAGGCCGGCCATGTCGAAGAAATTCACTGGCCTTCGCTCGTCGCCGCCATCGCGTCCGTATCCGCCGTGGGCATTGCCATTGGCCTGGGCCTGCCGCTTCTCAGCATCATTCTGGAGAAGCGCGGCGTCTCCTCAAGCCTGATCGGCCTCAACACGGCGATGATGGGCATAGCGGCCATGCTCGCGGCTATCATCACCACCAAGCTCGCGCATCGCTTCGGCGTCGTGCAGACGATGATCTGGGCCGTGATACTGTCCGCGCTGAGCTCGCTGGGCTTCTATTATGCAGAAAACCTGCTTCTGTGGTTCCCCCTGCGCATCCTGTTCCACGGCTCGACGACCACCCTCTTCATTCTGTCGGAATTCTGGATCAATGCGGCTTCGCCACCGTCCAAGCGTGGTTTCGTACTCGGCCTCTATTCCACGGTCTTCTCGCTTGGCTTTGCGGCCGGCCCCCTGCTCTTCTCGCTTGTCGGCAGCGAGGGCCTCATGCCGTTTCTGATTGGCGCCTGCATCATTCTGGCGGCGGCGATCCCGATCTTCATCGCCCGTAACGAAAGTCCCGTGGTCGACGAGAAGCCCGAGCTGCATTTCGTCCGCTATATCTTCCTGGTGCCGACGGCCACTGCGGCCGTGTTCGTGTTCGGCGCCGTGACCGTTGGCGGCGGGTCGCTGTTTACCAGCTATGCCACCCGCCTGGGCTTCAACGAATCGCAGGCGGCATTGCTGTTGACCGTCATGGGCATCGGCAATTTCGTGTTTCAGATTCCGCTCGGGCTGCTGGCCGACCGCATGCGCGACAAGCGGCCATTGCTGTCGATCATGGCCACCATCGGCCTGGTTGGCGCGCTGTTGCTGCCATCCCTGTCGTCGAACTGGATTATCCTCGCCGTCATCCTGCTCTTCTGGGGCGGCTGCGTTTCCGGCATGTACACGGTCGGCCTCAGCCACCTGGGTACGCGGCTGACCGGCGCAGACCTTGTGGCCGCCAATGCGGCCTTCGTTTTCTGCTATGCGATCGGCATGGTTCTCGGGCCGCCGACGATCGGTACCGCGATGGATTTGGTCAATCCCAGCGGCTTTGCCTGGGCTGTAGCCTTTTTCTTCGGCCTTTATGTTCTGCTTTCGGGGATACGACTGCTTTTCATGGGCAACAGAGGTTGACTTTTCGGGCGCGATTTGTATTTTCGCGCCAGAATTCGCCGTGGACCACCGCACTGGCCGTCCACGGCGTTCATTTTTATTAAAGGCAGGACGACTATGGCCAAGGCTACCACAATCAAGATCAAGCTGCTGTCGACGGCCGACACTGGTTTCTTCTACGTCACGACGAAGAACAGCCGTACGATGACGGACAAGATGACGAAGACGAAGTACGACCCGGTTGCTAAGAAGCATGTCGAGTTCAAGGAAACGAAGATCAAGTAAGTTTCCTAAACTTCAGGTTACAAAAGGCGCAGCCTCCGGGCTTGCGCCTTTTTTCGTTTTCAGCGCTTCGCACCCGTAAAATCCGATCGGGTTTTACCGCTCGAGATGACCTGAAAAAGGACTGCCAGCGCCTCCAAAAAGAAAAACGCCGCCTTCGAAAATCGAAGAGCGGCGTTCTGAATTCGGGGGCCGGCTAGCCTGCAAAACGGCACGAGGAACCGTTGTAATTTGCCTGCCAGCCGACCGACCCCACGACCCAGGAGATGCGGCGGACCTGAGCATCATGGGGTATCTGGAAACCCTTATGGGCTGTCTCTGTACGGGACTAAATTCGCGCGAAATCAAAAGAAAATCAACAAATTCTTAATGATGAAAAATACCCGTCTGCTGGGATGGTTAAAATTCACGTCACCACTGACAGAAATCTCCCGTAGAATTAACAAATCAAAATTGAATATTCTCCAAGAAAAAATCAACAACTCCCGTATTTATGACAAACTCTAAATACAGCCGACTAAGAATATCCAAGCACGATAATGCTTTTCAAATGATGTCTAGTCTCCTTTCTGCGTCTTCCGACGAAAATAGGCAGGAAATCATAACTATATAACAACCGAACTGACTTCGTCACAAAACGCGCAGAAAATGCAGGTTCTCTTTCAATTCCGAAGTAAAAATACGACGCTCAACGTCCAGCAAGATCTGTGCTCCAGTGGATCTCATCAGAAGATTAAAAATAATTAATCTTCACTCAACAGCCCGGCAAGTCCCCCAATATTCATGGGAAAACCAACCCTATTATGGCCGATTTTCAGTCAGGCGGCCGAAGCGACAACCCTGTTGCGCCCGGCCCTTTTCGCTTCATAAAGAGCAAGATCGGCCTGCTTCATCAACTGTTCCGGTGTCTCGATTGTCTCCAAACGGCACGAGATGCCGAAGGAGGCCGTGATGTTAAGCGTGGCACCGGCATCCCGCAGCTTGACTGGCATATTTTCTACCGCAGCGCGCAGACGCTCTGCGACGGCGGCGGCAATGTCGGCGGTCGTATCCGGCATGACGACAACGAATTCCTCGCCGCCATAACGGCAGGCCAGATCGGCACCGCGCACCGTCGAGCGGATACGGGAAGCGAACTCCTTGAGCACTTCGTCGCCGGCATCATGACCGTAGGTATCGTTGACCAGTTTGAAGCGATCGATATCGGCGATCAGAACGGAGAGCGGACGGGCCCGGGCCAACGACCGATCGAAAAGAATCTTCAGGTGATTGTCCAGGTATCGCCTGTTGTTCAAACCGGTGAGCGCGTCGGTGACGGCAAGCTCGATGGTCTGCTGTACGCTGGCGCGGAGGCGATCATTATAGCGCTTCCGGCGTATCTGCGTCAGGCAGCGGGCCACCAGCTCGTTTGGATCGACAGGCCGAACGATATAATCATTGACGCCGAGATCGAGGGCACGGACGATCATGTCATCTGCCCCCTGCTCCGTCACCAATAGCACCGGCAGGAAGCGCGTACGCTCCAGCGAGCGAAGCTGCGAGCAGAGCCGCAGCGGATCGTAATCGTCGAAATTCGAATTGACGATGACCAGTTCGAACGGCCGTTCTGCAGCCTCGAACAAGGCCGCCTGCGGATCGGACATGG
The DNA here is from genome assembly GCF_053521805.1 of Rhizobium sp. A22-96. Lineage (NCBI taxonomy): Bacteria > Pseudomonadati > Pseudomonadota > Alphaproteobacteria > Hyphomicrobiales > Rhizobiaceae > Rhizobium > Rhizobium sp. A22-96. The sequence continues at coordinate 629,175 of NZ_JBNWDQ010000003.1, read as the reverse complement.
CGACGACTTCCGCGATCGGCTTGAGCGTGCGGATGATGCGTTCCTGCGAGTTGGCGCGGCCGTCAACCAGGAGCACTTGCCCGGTTTCTTCGGCGCGGCCATCGCCGGCACGCAACAGATCATCGATGCCGAAATTGCGCGCCGTTTCGTTGCGCATGGACAATTCATCGCTCAACGTCTTCAGGCGCAGCAGGCTCTTGACGCGAGAAATGAGCTGCAGATCGTTGACCGGCTTGGTCAGGAAATCATCCGCGCCGGCCTTCAGGCCGCGCACCCGATCGGTCGGCTGATCGAGCGCGGTGACCATGACCACAGGAATATGAGCGGTACGGGGATCGGACTTCAGGCGCTCGCACACCTCGAAGCCATCCATGCCGGGCATCATGATATCGAGGAGGATAAGATCGACCTGGGCGCGCGCGCAGATGGCGAGCGCCTGCAAACCATCTTCGGCGGTCAGCACCTCAAAATATTCAGCCAGCAACCGCGCTTCCAGAAGCTTCACATTTGCCGGGATATCGTCGACTACCAGGATGCGGGCGGTCATTCGTTCTTCCTACGCTCAGGCGTCGCCCAGATAAGTTTTAATGGTCTCGATGAATTTCGGCACGGAAATCGGCTTCGAGACATAGGCTTCGCATCCGCCCTGGCGAATGCGCTCCTCATCGCCCTTCATGGCAAAGGCCGTGACTGCGATGACGGGGATGACATGCAGATCATCATCCTCCTTCAGCCATTTTGTCACCTCCAGCCCGGAAACTTCCGGAAGCTGGATGTCCATCAGAATGAGATCTGGGCGGTGTTTACGAGCAAGATCAAGCGCTTCCATACCGTTTCGGGTCTGGATCGTCGTATAACCGGACGCCTCGATCAGATCGCGAAAGAGCTTCATATTCAGCTCATTGTCTTCTACAATCATTACCTGTTTAGGCATGGAGAGATGTCCCTGCATCCGGTATTGCATCCATTCTCTCGAAATATAGGGTCGCGAGGAACCGATTCCACAAATACTTGAATCGCATACTACCGGGATTTGGTTGAAAAATAGGTAACTCACCCTTCAAAATGCAAAGTAACTTCAAGAACCCGAAGAAGAATGCGGCCGCGCCGCAAGAGACAGCCATTGCCGTACTCGGCTGGCTGGCGAACGAACCGGATATGTTCAGCCGCTTTCTGGCCCTGACCGGAGTTGAACCGGCGCAGGTGCGCAACGCCATCAACGAGCCCGCCTTTCTCGCGGGCATGCTGGACTTCCTGATGAACCACGAACCGACATTGCTGGCCTTTTGCGAAGCCAACGGCATTCCGCCGGAGGCGGTCGCCGCTGCATCGGCGCATTTCTCGCCGCCCGGCCTGGCCTCCGGAGAATATTGATCATGGATGCACCGCTCGAATTCGATACATCGCATATCCGCCTCCAGGATCGGCCGCTGATCGTTTGTGATGTCGACGATGTCGTTTTGCATTTCTTTGCACCTTTCCTGACCTTCCTCGACGGTGAAGGCCATGAGTTCCTGCCGCGATCCTTCCGGCTGACCGGCAACATCATCTCCAGGGCCAACGGAACGGCGCTGGAGGAAAAGGACGTCCACCGGCTGATAGAGGCCTTCTTCGAGGCGCAGGAGCAATGGCAGACGCCCCTTGATCTTGTCGTCGATACGCTTGGCGACTTTTCCAAGGATGCCGATATCGTTTTCCTGACGGCCATGCCGCCGCAATACTGGGCTCAGCGGCGCCGCCTTCTCGATCGGCTCGGCCTTGCCTATCCATTGCTTGCATCGCTGCAGCCGAAAGGGCCGATCGTCCGGTCGCTGCATGCAAGGCGCGCATTGCCGGTCGTTTTCGTCGACGACATGGCGCATAATCTGCATTCGGTTGGCGAACATGTTCCGGACTGCCTCCTGATCAATCTGAAGCCTGATTCTGTCGTCCACCGCATGGCGCCGGCAGCGCCGGCAGGCATTCCCGAAGCGAGTGAATGGAGCCAGGCGGCGCCATTGCTCAGGGCTCACATCGGCGGCTGAAACCATCGACCCGATATCAAAGGACGAGGCGCATCAGAGGGCGCCCGTCCTTGCGTTTGGCGATCTCAGAAAATCCCGCCGCCTCGAATATGCGCTGCGAGCCGACATAGAGACCCACGGATTTTGACTGCTTCGTGCGTTCGATCGGACAGCCCTCAAGCAGACGCGCACCTGAAGCCTTGGCGAAATTTATGGCCTCCGACAGCATGCGATGGCTGTATCCCTTGCCGCGATCACGCGAATTCATGAAGAAACAGCTCACCGCCCAGACCGAGCTATCCTCGGCATCGGCCGGATCGAGCGGGTGCGAGACCGTCTTCGGTGAATTCCATTGCGGTAGCTCCAAGCGGGGCCCGACCTGCACCCAGGCAACCGGGCGCTCACCGGCATAGCCGAGGAGGCCGGGTGGCGGTCCCGCCGCGACGCGGTCCTGAATGAAGCGCTTCTTGGCGTCTCCGTCCATCGTCTTGCGCTGCGATGTCGGAATGCGGAAATGCGTGCACCAGCAACCGTAGCAGGCGCCGCTTGGTCCGAACAACACCTCGAAATCGTCCCAGCGATCCCACGTCAGAGGCTGCACGCGTAAATTTTCCACTCCATCACCTCCCTGTTTTCCCGCTTGAGACTCGCAAACTTAAAACATAAAGTGGCAATGTTCAATTTTTGTTCTCATTCGATGACCACTGCGCCCGACAAGATTTCCGGTTTCTGTCGCGATTGCTTGAGCGAGCAATCTGCCGTGCGTACGCGTTGCCGGGCCTGCGGCAGCCCTCGCCTCGTCTATCATCGCGAGCTCTATGGGCTGACGCTGGCGCATATCGATTGCGACGCCTTCTATGCCTCGATCGAAAAACGGGATAATCCGGAATTGGCCGACAAGCCGCTAATCGTTGGCGGCGGCAAGCGCGGCGTCGTCTCCACCGCCTGCTATATCGCCCGCATTCACGGCGTTCGCTCCGCGATGCCGATGTTCAAGGCCTTGGAAGCGTGTCCGCAGGCGGTGGTCATCCGTCCGAACATGGAGAAGTACGTGCGGGTCGGCCGGGAGATCCGCACCATGATGCAGGATCTGACGCCCTTGGTGCAGCCGCTTTCGATCGACGAGGCCTTTCTGGAACTCGACGGCACGCAGCGGCTTCATCATGATCCGCCGGCCCGTATCCTGGCGAAATTCGCGCGGCGCGTGGAGCAGGAGATCGGCATCACCATCTCCATCGGCCTCTCCTACTGCAAGTTCCTCGCCAAGGTCGCCTCTGATCTGCAGAAGCCCCGCGGCTTCTCCGTCATCGGCCGTGAGGAGGCCGTTTCGTTTCTGGAGCCCCGCCCGGTGACAACCATCTGGGGCGTCGGCAAGGCCTTCGCGGCGACGCTGGAAAGCGACGGCATTCGCACCATCGGCCAATTGCAGGGCATGGACGAAAGCGACCTCATGCGCCGCTACGGCGTCATCGGCCAGCGGCTTTCCCGCCTGTCGCGCGGCATCGATGACCGCACGGTGCATCCGAACGAGGCCGCGAAAAGCGTGTCGGCCGAAACCACCTTCTTCGAAGACATATCCCGCTACGATGACCTGGTGCCCATCCTTCGCGATCTGTCGGAGAAGGTTTCGCGCCGTCTGAAGCGCAGCGGCATCGCCGGCCAGACCGTCGTGCTGAAGCTGAAAACATCAGATTTCAAGAGCCGGACGCGCAACCGCCGCCTGGAAGACCCGACGCAGCTCGCCGACCGAATCTTCCGCACCGGCTTGCGCCTGCTCGAGCCGGAGACGGACGGTACGAAGTTCCGTCTCATCGGCATCGGCGTCACCGATCTTGGCGATGCCGGACGCGCCGATCCTCCCGATTTGATCGACCAGCAGGCTACACGCCGCGCCGCAGCCGAGGCGGCCATGGACAAGCTTCGAGAAAAATTCGGCAACAAGACCGTCGAGACCGGTTACACCTTCGGCGGAAAACGCGATAAATAACAATGGCTTGCCAAATAGTCACCAATCGGTGATATTGTGGGCCATAACAAATAATTGCCTCGCGTGTGCGATTCTTCGCCGCGAATAGCTCGGATTCAATCTTTCTTGGTAAATTTCTATTAGGACTCGATCTCTGTAACTTCCGGGCAGCTCTGTTGGGCTGTCGATTGTGTTTTGCGTACGGGTTCCTATGCGTCTATCGGCTGTATCGACCATCCTTCTTGCCTGCCTGACGATATCGGGCTGCGCCGCCAGAGGCGAGCGCGAAGCCGCGCAGTCGAGCGCGCCTTCCAAGGAAATGACCAGCTCCATAGCCAAGAGCGGCACCCCGGTGCCGACGGTCGAAATCGGAGAAACCGTCTCGCGCGTCGAGCGGCAGCAGGCGCTGGCGACCTCGCTGCCTGCCGATCCCCGGCCGGAGGGATTCCTGCCATCCGACCAGGGTCGCGATGACGTTCCCATGCCGCTGCAACGGCCGCTCGCCATGCTTTCGCCGGCAAACCCGATGCCCCGCGCCATGCGGCAGCAGCCGATGCAGATCTATTCCCACCAGTTCCGCGATGCCAAGCCGATCAACTTCGGCACGACTTCGCCAAGGAAGCTGGCCGTACATGGCGTCGACGTTTCCCGCTGGCAGGGTGACATCGACTGGAACACGCTCCGCACGCAGGGTGCCAATTTCGTTTACATCAAGGCGACCGATGGCGGTGACCATCTGGATCCGATGTTCAAGAAGAACTGGCGGGCCGCACAGCAAGCCGGCCTGAAGCATGGTGCCTACCACTTCTTCTATTGGTGCCGGACCGCCGGCGAGCAGGCCGATTGGTTCATCCGCAACGTTCCACGGGAGGCTGGCGCCCTGCCGCCGGTGATCGACGTGGAATGGAACGGCGAATCCAGCTGCAAGCGGCGGCCGTCGCGCGAACAGGTTCTGGCGAAGATGCAGGTCTTCATGGACAAGCTGGAAAGACATTACGGCCAGCGCCCCATCGTCTATACCGCTCCGGATTTCTATCGCGACAATCTGCGCGGTGAATTGCTCAACTATCCCTTCTGGCTGCGCTCCGTCGCCGCTCATCCTTCCAAGGTCTATCCGGGCCGGAACTGGCTGTTCTGGCAATATTCCGGCTCCGGCGTCTCGCATGGCGTCGACGGCAGGATCGACCTCAATGCCTTCCATGGCAGCGCGGAAGAATGGCATAACTGGGTGGCGTCCAGCGTACGCTGATACCTCCATTCTCTATCGATAGGTTACCGCAAAAGCAGGGTTCACCACCCTGCTTTTGTATTTCTGCCACTGCCTCTCGCATCCGGAAGCATTGATTTCCGACGCGCAGATAGAAGCATTCACTTTCGGCAAGTCTTCCTTAAACTTCGAAGTCTAACCTTCGCCGTTACGAGTATTGCGTTTTGGTTGTGTCCATGAAGCCGTTTTTCCTGCTTGGGCTTGGGCTGCTTTCAGCTACTGCCCTTTCCCATCCTAGCCTTGCCGCATCGGATGCCCGCACCCTGCAGATCGTGGTGTCGAAGGACAGGCAATCGCTTGCCGTCTATGATGGCGACCAGGTGGTGGCGACCTCGAAGGTTTCGACCGGCAAGCGTGGGCACACGACGCCGAGCGGCATCTTCTCAATCCTGGAGAAGAAGGTCTATCACGAGTCCAATCTCTATTCGGCCGCGCCCATGCCCTTCATGCAGCGGCTGACCTGGTCGGGCATCGCACTGCATGAATCCAACTCGGTTCCGAATTATCCGGCGTCTCATGGCTGCGTGCGCATGCCCAAGGCATTTGCCAAGGCGCTTTACCAGATGACGGAGCGCGGCGTACACGTCGTCATCGCCGACCAGCCGCTGGTGCCTCAGCCCTTTCAGAACTCCATGCTGTTCCAACCGCAGGCGGCACCTCCCCCCGCTCTATTTTCCGGCATGGAATTGCGCCCGATGACGGCAAGCTTCCTGCCGCAGGCGCAACCGCTGCAGGTCGCGACGAACGATGTCACCTCGATCCCGATTCCGAAGGCGCAGGCGGTTGTTGAGCCACCCGCGGAGCAGGCGCCACTCAGCATTCTGATCACCCGACGGGGATTGCGCGAGAATGTCCGCGATCTCCAGGGCCTGTTGAACGGCATGGGCTTCATGGTCGGCACGCCGGACGGCATGCTCGGTCCGGCGACGGTGCAGGCAATCGAAGATTTCAAGAAGGCGCATGATATCAAGACGGTAGGCGGGCTTGTGAGCCCGGCCTTGATGAAGGCGGTCTATGCCGCCGCCGGCAAGGGCGAACCGCCGAACGGCGCGATCATGGTCCGCCAGAATTTCAAGCCGCTCTTCGAGGCGCCGGCTAATATCGCCGAGCCGGAGGAAGCGCTGGGCGTGCATTTCTTCACCGCCAATGCGATCGATCGCATCAGCGGCAAGGCTGACTGGTTCGGCATGACGCTGGAAGAAGACCTCAGCAAGCAGACCAAGAAGCGGTTGGGGATTACGAGCGAGGCCCAGTCGCAATCGCTCGATGCCGCCGGACAGGCGCTCGGCCGTATCAGCATTCCCGATGAGGCACGCCATCGCATCGAGGACCTGCTGACGCAGGGCTCGTCGTTGACGATCTCCGACACGGGCATAGGACCGGAAACCGGCAACGAGACCGATTTCATCACCATCACCAACAATGGCGCGCTCGGCAAAAAAGGCTGAGCATCAGGTACTAAGGCGCGGCGAGCGATCCTGAAAGATCACGACGCGCTTTAGACCAGCTCGACATCGATAACGCCGGGCGCCGTGCGCAATGCGGCGGCAATCTCGGGCGTGATGCGGTATTTCTCCGGCAGCGCTACCTCGACCTCGCGCGAACCCTCATCCTTGATCACGATGAAGGAGACGAGGCCATCTCCCTTTGTATTTAGATGCGCCGCTACCGCTTTCAGCGGCCCGGAATCGCGAACATAGACACGCAGCGCCTTCTGCATCTGCAGCGACTTCTCTTCCAACGACTGCGCCGTCTGCAGACGCAGGCTGATGCCTTCGGGTCGCTCATCCGCCTGCGCGGTGATGACGAAGGATTTTCCGACTTCGAGGACATCGCGGTACTGGTTGAGTGTTTCCGAAAAAAGCACCGTTTCGAACTGGCCGGAGGCATCGGAGAAGACGAAAATGCCCATCTTGTTGCCGGTGCGCGTCTTGCGCTCCTGCTTCGAGATCACCGTGCCGGCGAGACGACCGTTGCCGGCCCCCTGCTTCACCGCAGCGGAAAAATCGGCAAAGTTCTGCACGCGCATCTTGTCGAGCACGCTCTTGTAGGTATCAAGCGGATGGGCCGTCAGATAGAAGCCGAGCACCTGGAACTCGCGCAGCAAGCGCTCCGAAGCTAGCCATGGCGTATAGGATGGAAAGGTGATTTTCTCCGGCCCGGACGCAGCACTTCCGAACATGTCGTGCTGACCGCTGCGCTTGTTTTCCTGCGCCACCTGGGCATAGCCCATGATCCGGTCCAACCCGCCGATCAACTGTGCGCGGTCGATGTCGAAACAATCGAAGGCGCCGGCGGAAATCAGGCTTTCGAGAACACGACGGTTGATCTGCTTCGGATCGATGCGCAGGCAGAAATCCTCGATGCCGGCAAAGGGCTGGTCGCCGCGCACCTCGACAATGTGTTCCACCGCCGATTCGCCGACACCCTTGATGGCCGCCAGCGCATAATAGATGCGGTTTTCGCCGGTCTCGAAATGGCGGAACGAGGTCTGGACCGAGGGCGCGATGACCTCGATGCCCAGGCGCTTGGCATCCTGGCGGAAGTCATTGACCTTTTCGGTATTGGCCATATCGAGCGTCATCGACGCCGCCAGAAACTCCACCGGATAATGCGCCTTCATAAAGGCCGTCTGGTAGGAGACGATGGCGTACGCGGCGGCGTGCGACTTGTTGAAGCCGTAGTTGGCGAACTTGGCGAGCAGATCGAAAATGACGTCGGCCTGGCCCTTGGACACTTCGTTCTTGACGGCGCCATCGACGAAACGCTCGCGCTGCTGGTCCATCTCCGCCTTGATTTTCTTACCCATGGCGCGGCGCAGAAGGTCGGCTTCGCCGAGCGAATAGCCCGACAGCACCTGGGCGACCTGCATCACCTGCTCCTGGTAGACGATGACGCCCTGCGTCTCCTTCAAGAGATAGTCGATCTTCGGATGGATCGATTCGATCTCTTCCTCGCCGTGCTTGCGGGCGTTGTAGACCGGAATGTTCTCCATTGGACCGGGGCGATAGAGCGCCACCAGTGCGATGATGTCTTCGATGCAGTCCGGACGCATGCCGATGAGGGCCTTGCGCATGCCGGCACTTTCCACCTGGAACACGCCAACCGTCTCGCCGCGCGAGAGCATGTCGTAGGTCTTCTTGTCATCGAGCGGGATGCTGGCGAGATCGATCGAAATACCGCGTTTGGCGACGAAATCGACCGCCGTCTTCAGCACCGTCAGCGTCTTCAGGCCGAGAAAGTCGAACTTCACCAGGCCGGCCTGTTCCACCCATTTCATGTTGAACTGGGTGACCGGCATGTCGGAGCGCGGATCGCGATACATCGGCACGAGCTTCGAGAGCGGCCGGTCGCCGATGACGATACCGGCGGCGTGCGTCGAGGCATGGCGGTAGAGGCCCTCGATCTTCTGGGCGATATCGAGCAGCCGGGCGACGACCGGCTCCTTGTCCGCCTCTTCCTGCAGACGCGGCTCTTCCTCAATCGCCTTGCTCAATGGCGTCGGATTGGCGGGGTTATTCGGAACCAGCTTGCAGATCTTGTCGACCTGGCCGTAAGGCATTTCCAGCACACGGCCGACGTCGCGAAGCGCAGCACGCGCCTGCAGCGAACCGAAGGTGATGATCTGCGCCACCTGCTCGCGGCCGTACTTGGCCTGCACGTAACGGATCACCTCTTCGCGCCGATCCTGGCAGAAGTCGATGTCGAAGTCGGGCATGGATACGCGCGACGGGTTGAGGAAGCGCTCGAACAGCAACGAGAAGCGCAGCGGATCGACGTCGGTGATCGTCAGCGCATAGGCGACCAGCGAGCCCGCACCGGAACCGCGGCCCGGCCCAACCGGAATATCATGCCGCTTGGCCCATTTGATGAAGTCGGCAACGATCAGGAAGTAACCGGGGAACTTCATGCCCTCGATAACGCTGAGCTCGAATTCCAGCCGCTCGCGATAATCCTTCTCCTCATAACCCGGCGCCATGCCGAGCGAGGCCAGACGCTGGTCGAGGCCTTCGACCGCCTGGGCGCGCAACTCTGCGGATTCGGCACGGTCGGCTTCGTCCTCGTCGGCGGCGGCACCCGTGAAGCGCGGCAAGATCGGCTTGCGCGTTTGCAGCACGAAGGAGCAGCGCCGGGCGATCTCGACGGTATTCTCCAGCGCCTCGGGCAAGTTAGCGAAGAGCTTGGCCATGTCGGCCCGGCTTTTCAGATAATGGTCCGGCGTCAGACGGAAGCGCGTATCGTCCGAGACGATGGCATTGTGGGCGACCGCCATCAGCGCATCATGGGCATCGTAGTCGTCGCGCGTCGGGAAGAATGCTTCGTTGGTGGCAACCAGCGGGAGCTCGTGCTCATAGGCAAGCGTCAGCATCTTGCGTTCATGACGGCGATCATAGGTGCCGTGACGCTGGAGCTCGACATAGAGCCTGTCGCCGAACAACCGCTTCAGTGTCAGAAGCCTCGATAACGCCTGTGGCGCATGGCCCTCTTTCAGAGCCATATCGACCGGGCCGCCCAGCGAACCGGTAAGCGCGATCATGCCCTCGGTGCCGATTTCCTCCAACCACGAAGTGGTAATGTGAACGGCCTGATTGCCTTCTCCGCCGAGGTAGGCGCGGCTGATGAGATCGACGAGGCGCTCATAGCCTTCTCCCGTCGCGGCGAGAAGGACGATGGACGGAAGCTTGGCAAGCGATTGCTGCGGCCCGCGCTTTTCGCCCTCGCCGCCATCTTCCATGTCGATCGAGACCTGGCAGCCGATGATCGGCTGCAACCCTTCGTCCATCGCCTTCTGAGCGAACTCGAGAGCGACAAAGAGATTGTTGGTATCGGTGATGGCGATCGCGGGCTGACTGTCGCCGGCGGCCTTGGCCAGTATCTTCTTGAGCGGCAAAGCGCCCTCAAGCAGGGAATAGGCGGAATGGACCCGCAGGTGTACGAATTCCGGTGCCTCACCGACCGACGCCGCCGATGCGCCACTGTCGCCAATATCCGCCATCTTGTACCCTTCCGCATGCCCAAATGAATCGGTGATATCTTCGGCATTGCGGACGACAAAGTCCAGAAGTTGCTCCCATCAAACCGGGGAGCAACATGTGCATACAGAGATAAAACTCACATCGCCATCATGATGAGGGAAAAGCTGGCGACAAACATCACGATGGAGGTGAATGCTGCAACGTCTCGAATGATATCGGTCATTTACGCGCTCCTTACTCGTTATGTTTCTTTTTTGTTCTATTTTTGTTCGAGAGTCAATAGATACATCAATAAATTTCATTGCCTGACTTTTTGCCTTGCCAATGGACGCGCGGACAAGCCGAGGCTATGCAGGAATGAAGGGGAGATCACCATGAAATCACTGGCTTATGCTGCCTTCACTCTAGCCTTGCTCGCAACCACGGCCCAGGCCGAAGACGCCATTGCACCCGACCGTATCATCGATGCGGCGATCGGCGATTGGAACAAGGACGGTAAGCCCGATCTCGCTTTGCTGGTCGCATCCGCTCCGGGCGACGATGCCGACAATCCGATCGGCATCTACATCTACCTGCGCGGCGGCGAGCACTTGCTTCTGACGCTGGCCGCAAGTGCTCCGCACAAAGTCTGGGGCACGGTCGGGCCTGACGGCATGGTCGGCCAGGAGCCGTCAATTGCGGCCCTCCCGAATGGATCCATCGCCGTCACCTCGCAGAACGACAGCGTCGGGCGCGACCGCTGGCAGCAGACGCTGACGCTCGCCTATCGCAACAACAGTTTCATCGTCGCCGGTTACACTTATACCTACCGAGATACGCTCGAGCCCGACTCCAGTTACAGCTGCGACTACAATGTGCTCACCGGCAAGGCGACGAAGAGCGGCAAGGATCTGAAGGCCGAAGCCAGGACGGTTAGCATTCAGGACTGGCAGGATGATTTCGGCCAGAAGGTTTGTGGAAACGGCGAGTGACAGCGCATATGTTCACTATTTGTTCTTTACAATTCACGAGGCAAATGCCATTGTGAGCCCTCATCAAAATTGGAGAGGGTCATGCCGGATCTTGCCGAGTTGAATGATTTCATTGTCACCGCCAAGTCCGAAACCTATGTCGGCGATGGCGAGAGGCTGCCGTCCTGCCGAAGCGGCTCGCATGATATCGGCTATGCCAGCGGCCGCTGGCGCTATCTCGACAGCTATTTCGGCGGCACGGATTTCGCCGGGCAGGAACTCGTCTGGCACGATGGCGAACCGGTCTGGGCGATGAATTATTTCGGCCACATCGTCGCGCCGGATCTGATCGACGGACATCGTGCCGGCATGGTCATCAAGTCCGCCCTGCTGCGACTCTATCTCGATGAGAAGCGCTTTCTCGGCGGCTATGAGTTCGAGCACGCGTTCGGCCGCTACGTCGATCAGAGCAGCGGCGATTGCGCCCATTTCAGCGGCCAGGAAGTCATCATGGTCGCTGACCGCAAAGCCTATGAGCTGGATTATCGCGGCGGTTTGGTCGTTCCGTAACGAGCGATCAAACCTCGACCACCTTGCCTTCGCTCAGCGTAACACGACGGTCCATGCGGACCGCGAGTTCGTGATTGTGCGTGGCGATCAGCGCTGCGAGGCCCGATTGGCGCACCAGGGCTTCCAGCGCATCGAACACATAATGCGCGGTTGCCGGATCGAGATTGCCAGTCGGCTCATCGGCGAGCAACACCAGCGGCGCATTTGCGACCGCGCGGGCGATGGCGACGCGCTGCTGTTCGCCGCCCGACAGTTCGGCGGGGCGATGATGGGCGCGGTGGCCGATGCGCATATAGTCGAGAAGCTGGGCAGCCCGCTCGCTGGCGTCCTTGCGTGAGAGGCCGGAGATCAGCTGCGGCATCATGATATTTTCGAGCGCGGAAAATTCCGGCAGCAGGTGATGGAACTGATAGACGAAGCCGATCTCGCTGCGGCGAACGGCAGTGCGCCTGTCGTCAGAGAGATTTTCGCATGCCTGGCCGTTGATCAAGACTTCGCCGCTATCCGGATGCTCAAGCAGGCCGGCTACATGCAAAAGCGTCGACTTGCCCGTGCCCGAGGGGGCGACGAGCGCGACGATCTCGCCACTGCGCAGAGCGAAGTCGGCTCCTTTCAGGATCGATAGCTGGGTATCGCCTTGCCCGTAATGGCGCTCTACGTCGGAGAGCTGGAGAACGACGTTGCCTTTCATCAAATGCGGATTCCTTATTCGTAGCGCAACGCCTGCACCGGATCGAGCCGCGAGGCACGCCAGGCCGGAAAGATCGTGGCAAGGAAAGAAAGCGTCAGAGCCATCACGACGACGGAGATCGTCTCGCTCATATTCATCTGGGCCGGGAGCTTGCTGAGGAAATAGACCTCGGGATTGAAGATCACCGTGCCCGAAATCCAGGAGAAGAACTGGCGGATGGATTCGATATTCAGGCAGACCAGCACGCCGAGAAGAACGCCGGCGAGCGTGCCGACCAAACCGATGGCAGCACCTGTCATAAAGAAGATGCGCATGATAGCGCCTGACGTCGCGCCCATTGTGCGCAGAATGGCGATATCACTTCCCTTGTCCTTCACCAGCATGATCAGGCCGGAAATAATATTCAGGGCCGCCACGAGCACGATCAGCGTCAGGATCATGAACATCGTATTGCGTTCGACCTGAAGCGCCGAAAAGAAGGTCTCGTTGACCTGCCGCCAGTCAGTGAGGAACACCTGCCGACCCGCCGCAGCCTCGATCTTCGGCCTCAACTCGTCGACATCATCCGGATTGCTGACGAAGAGCTCTATCTTCTCAACGATGCCCTGTGCGTTGAAAAAGAGCTGCGCCTCCTCCAACGGCATGAAGACGACGGAGGAATCATATTCGGACATGCCGACTTCGAAGAGGCCGGAAATCGTATAGGCCTTGACGCGTGGATTGACGCCGAACGGCGTCACGTCGCCATCCGGAGCTGTCAGCGTGATCTGGTCACCGACTGTCAACCCCAACTGCCGCGCAAGCCGCGTGCCCACCAGAACGCCCTGCCCCGAGGCAAAGCCTACCATGTCGCCGGAGACGACATGATCTGAAACGGTCTTGAGCTTGGTCATGTCTTCGGCGCGGATGCCGCGCACCAGCGCACCAGTGCCTGAGCCGCCACGGCCGGAGGCGAGCGTTTCGCCTTCGACCAAGGGCAGAGCCATGGTGACGCCGGGAACCGCGGCAAACTTCTTTGCCAGCTCAGCATAATCAGTCAGCGGCGAATCGATCGGCTGCACCACGACATGGCCGTTGAAGCCGAGGATCTGCTTGAAGAGTTCGGCGCGGAAGCCGTTCATCACGGCCATGACGATGATCAGCGCGGCGACACCCAGCATGATGCCGACCAGCGAGAAGCCGGCAATGACCGAAATCGACGCTTCCTTGCGCCGGGAGCGGAGATAGCGCCAGGCGACAAGCCGTTCAAAGCCGGAAAACGGACGAGAAGACGGGCTGGCCTTGGACGAATTCACCTGCTGTTCCACTGCCACATTCACCGCCATTCGCCTTCCATCCTATCTATCGTCTATCAGCCTGCCAGCCGCTTGATTGCCGCTTCGACTGTCATCGTCTCACGATCGCCGGTCTTGCGATCCTTCACTTCCACTTCGCCGCCCGCGATCGAACGCGGCCCGACGATGATCTGCACGGGCACGCCGATCAGATCCGCCGTTGCGAACTTCGTTCCGGCGCGATCGTCACGATCGTCGAAGAGGACATCCTTGCCGGCCTTCGAGAGAGCGGCGTAGATCTTCTCGCAAGCATCGTCACATGCCTGGTCGCCGGTCTTCATGTTGATCACCACGACATCAAACGGCGCAACCGAAGCAGGCCAGATGATTCCGTTCTCATCATGCGATGCTTCGATGATGGCGGGAACAAGGCGTGTCGGGCCAATACCGTAAGACCCCATGTGGACAGCGTGTTCCTTGCCGTCCGGACCCTGCACTTTCGCACCCATCGGCTCGGAATATTTCGTGCCGAAATAGAAGATGTGGCCGACTTCGATACCGCGCGCCGACAGGCGTTCGCCTTCGGGAATAGCATTGAAGGCAGCCTCGTCATGCATTTCCGAGGTCGCGGCATAGACCGAAGTCCACTGATCGAAGATGCTCTTCAAGCCGGCGACATCATCGAAATTCGTATCTTCGCCGGGGATATCGAAATTGACGAAATCCTTGTGGCAGAAGACCTCCGACTCGCCAGTGTCGGCAAGAATGATGAATTCGTGGCTGAGGTTGCCGCCGATCGGACCGGTATCGGCCCGCATGGGGATCGCTCTCAGACCAAGACGATTGAACGTACGCAGATAGGCCGCGAACATCTTGTTGTAGGAGTGGACAGCGCCTTCCTGCGTCAGATCAAAGGAATAGGCATCTTTCATCATGAATTCGCGCGAGCGCATGGTGCCGAAGCGAGGACGGATCTCGTCACGGAACTTCAGCTGGATGTGATAGAGGTTCAGCGGCAGGTCCTTGTAGGACTTGACGTAGGACCGGAAGATGTCGGTGATCATCTCCTCATTGGTCGGGCCATAGAGCATGGGCCGGTCCTGCCGGTCCTTGATGCGCAGCATCTCCTTGCCATAGGCTTCGTAGCGGCCGCTTTCCTGCCAGAGCTCGGCCGACTGCAGCGTCGGCATCAAAAGCTCGATGGCACCGGAACGGTTCTGCTCTTCGCGAATGATCTTGTTGACCTTGTCAAGCACGCGCTTGCCCAACGGCAGCCAGGAATAAATGCCTTGCGACTGCTGGCGAACCATGCCGCTGCGCAGCATGAGGCGATGAGAAACGATTTCAGCCTCTTTAGGATTTTCCTTCAGAATGGGCATGAAGTAACGAGACAGACGCATGACGCTTGTTCCAGATGGTTTGACGGTCCGCTCTTTGCGGAATCGTTAGCAAATTGTGTACTGAAGGCAGTTCATAACTGCTTCGGCGCAGGAAGGAAACCCGCATTCTATAGGAGGGGAATTTGGCAAACGCCCGAGAATGCAGGCGATGCAGCACATTTTCACGATTTCGAAAAAATGGGCGTTTATAAGGATTTACGACGAAAATCTGTCAATAGAAAAATTCTGCGCGACTGTAGTAAAAAAGCAAAAAAACAGATGACAAAGCTCAATGTTTGAGCTAATTTTAGCTCACAAAAGAGGCAAGAAGGCTAAATTCTTGCCGTTTCGCGGTCAAGTCTTGGGAGGATCAGATCTTAGGCGCGTTCACTCGCTGCCCCGGTAACGGATAAGGATCACGCGATACTTTAAAACAAGGCTTATAGCCTTGTTTTTTTTTGCTTTCTCGCCTTCGTTGCTCTGTGTCGACCGGCTCCACAGCAAGCATCAGAAGGCTCTTCAACCAGCATATCGCAACCGTCTTTCCGTAAAGTCTTTGCTTTACGGACATGACAGGCGTGTGACGAATTGAAGGTGATTGCGAGGCGATGTCTGTTCGTGCCGCTCTCGCCTAGGTCCCGATCGGCTATTTATCGAAGTTCGGAACGATCTGTGGAAGCGAGTCTACGGTCAGTCCCAGATAATGCGATGCGACATACCAGGTGCCATAGACCAGAGCCGAGACCAGCGTCGTGGTGAGCACCACTCTCCATGCCTGGAATTTCGTGGGGGCGCTTTCGACGGTGCCAAGGATCACATGCTTATCCTCGGCCTGAGTGCGCAGGCCGAATGGAAGGACTGCAAAAAGCGTAATCCACCAGACAACGAAATATACCGCCAAGCTCGATAAAATCTGCTGGACCATTCTGCTCCCTTAAGACGAGCCTGCTCGCCTCTTCCTCTTCCCAGTTGTTTATAGGATTAACGCCGCGGCGTTTCAAAGCGTCTTTCAGCGCCTTAATGTCACACTTGCTCGAGCTCGATCAGCGTGCCGAAGAAGTCCTTGGGGTGCAGGAAAAGCACTGGCTTGCCATGAGCGCCGATTTTCGGCTCGCTGCCGCCAAGCACCCGAGCGCCCGTGGCGACTAGGTGATCTCGTGCAGCAAGAATATCGGCAACCTCGTAGCAGATGTGATGCATGCCGCCATCCGGGTTCTTGGCCAGGAAGGCCGCAATCGGCGAAGCTTCGCCCAGCGGCTCCAGCAACTCCACCTTGCTGTTCGGCAATTCGACGAAAACGACGGTCACCCCATGCTCGGGTAGCACCTGCGGTGCAGACACGACCGCGCCCAGTGTCTCGCGATAAGCCTTCGCGGCCGCGGCTAGATCCGGTACGGCGAGCGCGACATGATTAATGCGTCCAAGCACGGATCTCTCCTCCCCGTTCGGATCGCGGGCTTCAGCCGCCGGTACGCGTGACGAACACGGTGACGAGCGGCTTCTTCCCCCAGCCCTGGTTGGCAGCCGCACGCACGGCGCGGCGAGCGGCCTCCTGCAGCATGTTCAAATCCTTGCGGCGGGCGCGCGGAATGCTCTCGATGGCACTGACGATGGCGTCGAAAAGCGTATCTTCCATGTCCTCGCCTTCGTCATCATAGGCCGGGAGGCCGATCGCAACGAGGTCCGGATCGCCGACGATGTCATAACGGGCATCGAGCACGACGTTGACGGCGACATGACCGACATAGGAGAGCTTCTTGCGCTCGCCAATACCCATCTCGTCGAAATCGCCGATCAGGGTGCCATCCTTGAAGATACGCCCATGCGGCGCCTCGCCGATCACCTCGACCGGGCCTGGCGCGAGGCGCAATATGTCACCGTTGCGCACGCGCGGAACGATGGAGATGCCGCTCTGTTCGGCCAGTTCCTTGTGCGCGGTCAGATGCGTCGGCTCGCCATGCACGGGCACCACGATCTTCGGCCGCGTCCACTCATACATCTTCTGCAATTCGTTGCGGCGGGGATGGCCCGACACGTGAACGAGCGCTTCGGCATCCGTGACGATATGGATGCCCTGCTCGATCAGGCCGTTCTTGATATCCTGAATGGCCTTTTCATTGCCCGGAATGGCGCGCGACGAGAAGACGACGATATCGCCCGAAGCGAGCGCGACGTTGCGCATCTCATCCCTCGACAGCTTGGCAAGCGCTGCACGCGGCTCGCCCTGGCTGCCGGTCAGAATGACCACGACCTTGTCGCGCGGGATATAGCCATACTCGTCTTCAGCGATGAACGGCTTGACGCCTTCCATGAGGCCGACGTCGCGGGCGACATCGACGACACGCTTTAGCGAACTGCCCAATAGCAGCACTTCGCGACCGGCGGCTTCGGCTGCCTCGGCGACAGTACGGATGCGGCCGACATTCGAGGAGAAGGTGGTGATGGCCACCCGGCCCTCGGCATTCTCGATGATCTTGCGCAGGCTCGCCGAAACGTCCTTTTCGGAAGGCGATACGCCATCGCGAAGAGCATTGGTGGAGTCGCACATCAGCGCCAGCACGCCTTCGTCGCCCAACTGCCGAAAACGGGTCTCGTCGGTGAGCGGCCCGAGCGAAGGCTCGTGATCGATCTTCCAGTCGCCGGTATGAATGACGTTGCCGACCGGCGTGCGGATCATCAGCGACATCGGCTCTGGGATCGAGTGGTTGACGGCAACACCTTCGATGCTGAAGGGACCGACATTGATACGATCACCAGCCTTGAAAGGGGTGATCGGAATCTCGCCCATCGTCTTTTCGTAGTCGCGCTTGGCTTCCAGCAGACCGGCGGTAAAGCCGGAGGCATAGACAGGAACGTTCAAGCCAGGCCAGAGATCATTCAGCGCGCCGTAATGATCCTCATGGGCGTGAGTGATGATGATGCCCTTGAGGTTCTTGCGTTCCTTGGCGAGGAAGCGGATGTCCGGCAATACCAGATCGACGCCAGGCAGGTCCGGCCCCGGGAAGGTGACGCCGCAATCGACCATGATCCATTGACGATGCTCCGGCGTGCCGTAGCCGTACAGCGCGAGATTCATCCCGATCTCACCGACGCCGCCGAGTGGCAGAAACACCAGTTCGTCTTGTTTCGCCATTTCGTCCTCAATCATTACCTAAGAAAAACATCGCCCGCTGCGATCGGCATGGTCCTGCCGTCCTCGGTTTCGAGCATCAACAAGCCATTATCATCGATTCCGACGAAATGGCCTAAAATCGACCTGTCCGGCAAATTCACGGTGATCTTTTCACCGATGCCGCACGCCACGTCACGCCAGCGAGCCGTGATCTCCCGAATACCCTTGCCGCTGTTCCAAACGACAAGCGCTTCGGCCATTGCTGCGTAGAGATGCGCAAACAGCTCTTCCGCCGAGACCATGGAGCCCTGCTGGCGCAGGCAGGTCACCGGATACATGGGATTATCGGGCATGGCGACGACATTGATGCCGATGCCGATGACAATCGCATAGCGCCCGTCGGGAAGAGCTTCCCCCTCGATGAGGATCCCGCAGATCTTTTTGCGACCAACCAATATATCGTTTGGCCACTTGATCTCGGCCGGTTCGGCAGCCAGCGGTAACACGCTGCGCACAGCCTGATGCACGGCAACCGCGACCGCAAGCGGCAAGGAACCAAGGCGCTCCATCGGGGCAGGATCGATCAACAGGAGAGATGCGTAGAGATTGCCGGGTTCCGAGACCCAAGGGCGGCCACGGCGGCCGCGGCCGCCGGTCTGACGCTCGGCGGTCACCCATAGATTGCCTGGGTCACCGGAGCGCGCCCTTTCCAGGCACACATTGTTTGTCGAGGAAGTCTCAAGAAGGGCATCATGCCGGAAGTCGGCAAGCGACTTCCGGCTATTCGTGTCAGACGCCATCAAAACAGCGTCGCGGCCGCCAGATCGGCAGCACCGCCGATTGCGCCGCCGAAGAAGACGTAAGCGATGACGAACAGGCCAGACAGACCGAACACCAGACGCAGCGAACCGGCCGTGCGGGCAAATTCATCCTTGGCTTCGTCAAACCACATCACCTTGATGACGCGCAGGTAGTAGTAGGCGCCAACAACCGATGAGAGAACGCCGATGATGGCGAGCGCATAGAGATGAGCCTGGATAGCTGCGACGAAGACGAAATACTTTCCGAAGAAGCCTGCGAGCGGCGGAATACCTGCCAACGAGAACATCAGCGCGGTCAGCACCACCGCCATGAACGGGTTCGTCGTGGAAAGACCGGCGAGATCGTCGATGCTTTCGACCTGACGGCCATCCTTGCGGCGCATCGCCATGATGATGGCGAAGGAGCCGAGGGTCATGACCATGTAGATGACCATGTAGAGCATAACGCCCGAGACGCCGGTCTTGGTGCCGGCGGCAAGGCCGACCAGCGCATAGCCCATGTGACCGATCGAGGAATAGGCCATCAGTCGCTTGAAGTTGCGCTGTCCGATAGCGGCGAAGGAGCCGAGCAGCATCGAGGCGATCGAGATGAACACGATGATCTGCTGCCAGTCGGCAAGCACCGGCTGGAAGGCGGTCACGACGATACGGGTCAGGATTGCCATGGCGGCAACCTTAGGCGCGGCGGCGAAGAAGGCAGTAACCGGGGTCGGGGCGCCTTCATAAACGTCCGGCGTCCACATGTGGAACGGCACGGCCGAGATCTTGAAGGCCAGGCCGGCGAGAACGAAAACCAGACCGAAGACGAGACCGAGCGAGCGCGTCTCGGCGCTCAGCGCCGTTGCGATGGCATCGAAGCTCGTATGACCGGTGAAGCCGTAGACTAGCGACATGCCATAGAGCAGCATGCCGGAAGACAGAGCGCCAAGGACGAAATACTTCAGGCCGGCTTCGGTCGACTTCAGGCTGTCGCGGTTGATGGCGGCGACGACGTAGAGCGCCAGCGACTGCAGTTCCAGCGACAGGTAGAGCGAAATCAGGTCATGCGCCGAGATCATCAGCAGGATGCCGAGGGTCGCCAGCAGCAGGAGCACCGGGAATTCGAAGCGATCGAGCTTCTGCTCGCGCGCCTGCCCCATGCTGAGGAACATGGCAACGATGGAGCCGACCAGCGCAACGACCTTCATGAAGCGCGAGAAGCCGTCGGCGAGATAGGCGCCGCCATAGGCCAGGCCTTCGCCCGGCACAAAGATGATCCAGAGACCGGCCACCGCAAGAAGTGCGATGGCAAGACCGGTGACCATGGGTCCGGACCGCTCGCCTGAGAAGACGCCGATCATGAGCAGCACAAGCGCACCGACCGCGAGGATGAGCTCCGGAATGGAAAGATGCAGGCTTGCAAGAATTGTGTCAGCAGTCATGTCGAATAGGTCCCGTCATCAATTCATCGACAGCGCAACATTCTGCGCAGCGTGCAGGGCAGCGGTGTAATTGTTTACCAGAAGGTCCACCGAAGCGGCCGTGGCATCAAAGATCGGAGCCGGATAGACACCGAAGAGGATCGTCAGCGCGATCAGCGGATAAAGGATCAACTGTTCACGTGGCGACAGATCCAGCAGCTTCTTCAGGTTTTCCTTTTCCAGCACGCCGAAAATGACGCGGCGATATAGCCAGAGCGCATAGGCAGCCGACAGGATGACGCCGGTGGCGGCAAACAGTGCGACCCATGTGTTGACACGGAAGACGCCGATCAGCGTGAGGAATTCACCGATGAAGCCGGAGGTGCCGGGCAGACCGACATTGGCCATCGTAAAGACCATCATCGCGACCGCGTATTTCGGCATGTTGTTGACCAGGCCGCCATAGGCCGCGATTTCGCGGGTATGGGTCCGGTCGTAGATCACGCCGACGCAGAGGAAGAGAGCGCCCGAAACGATGCCGTGCGACAGCATCTGGAAGATCGCGCCCTGGACGCCCTGCTGGTTGGCAGCGAAGATGCCCATCGTCACGTAGCCCATGTGGGCGACCGAGGAGTAAGCGATCAGCTTCTTGATGTCTTCCTGCATCAGCGCCACCAGCGAGGTGTAGATGATGGCGATGACCGACAGCGCGAAGACGAACGGCGCGAAATATTCCGACGCATTCGGGAACATGCCGAGCGAGAAGCGGATGAGGCCGTAGCCGCCGAGCTTCAGGAGGACGCCTGCCAGGATGACGGAGCCAGCCGTCGGCGCCTGAACGTGGGCATCTGGCAGCCAGGTGTGGACCGGCCACATCGGCATCTTCACCGCAAAGGAGGCGAAGAAGGCCAGCCATAGCCACGTCTGCATCTGCGGCGGGAACTTGTAGGCCAGCAGCGACGGGATGTCGGTCGTGCCGGACTGCCAGTACATCGCCATGATGGCGAGCAGCATCAGCACCGAGCCGAGCAGCGTGTACAGGAAGAACTTGTAGCTGGCGTAGACGCGATCCTTGCCGCCCCAGACGCCGATGATCAGGAACATCGGGATCAGGCCGGCTTCGAAGAAGACGTAGAACAGCACGATATCGAGCGACACGAAGACGCCGATCATCATCGTCTCAAGGACGAGGAAGGCGATCATGTAGTCCTTCAGGCGCTTTTCCACCGAGAGCCAGCTTGCCAGCACGCAGAAGGGCATCAGGAAGGTCGACAGGATGACGAACAGCATGGAGATGCCGTCGACGCCCATGTGATAGCTGATGCCGGTGGTCAGCCAGTCATGCTTCTCGATCATCTGGAAGCCCGGATTGGCGTTGTCGAACCAGATCCAGATGAACAGCGACACGATGAAGGTGAAGACCGTCGTCGCCAGCGAAATATTCAGGATGTTGCGGCGGCCGTTGGGTCCGTCATCCCGCGTAAACAGCAGGAGAAGGACGCCCACCAGCGGCAGGAACGTGACCGTTGAGAGAATAGGCCAATCGGTCATCAAAGGGCACTCCCGAGCATCATCCAGGTAACGAGGGCTGCAATGCCGAGCAGCATCGCAAAGGCATAGTGATAGAGGTAACCGGTCTGCAGGCGCACGACGCGGTTGGTGACGTCGACGACGCGGGCGGCAATGCCGTTCGGGCCGTAGGTATCGATGACACCGACGTCACCCTTCTTCCAGAGGAAGCGTCCGATCGCCTTGGCGGAACGAACGAAGATGAAGTCGTAGAGTTCATCGAAGTACCACTTGTTCAACAAGAACTCGTAGAGCGGACGCTGCTGCTGAGCGAGCCTGCGCGGCGTCTCCGGCGACTTGATGTACATGTACCAGGCAACCACGAAGCCGACGACCATCGCGATGAACGGGCTGAGCTCGACCCAGTGCGGAGCATGTTCCATCTCTTCGAGGATCTTGTTATCAGGCAGCGTGAAGAGCGCGTGCTTCCAGAATTCCTCGTAGTCGTGACCTACGAAGTACTCATGGAAATACCAGCCGGCGAATACGGCGCCGATCGCCAGCAGATAAAGCGGGATCAGCATGACATTCGGCGATTCATGGACGTGATGCATGACCTCGTGCGAAGCGCGGGGCTTGCCGTAGAAAGTCATGAAAATCAGGCGCCATGAGTAGAAGCTGGTGAACAGAGCGGCGATAACCAGCAGCGTGAAGGCAAAGCCTGACGCCGGATTGTGCGAGGTGTACGCAGCCTCGATGATCGCGTCCTTGGAGAAGAAGCCGGCAAAGCCGATCGGCGAGAACGGAATGCCGACACCGGTGATCGCCAGCGTGCCGATCATCATCATCCAGTAGGTCTTCTTGATGTGTGTGCGAAGACCACCCATGTGACGCATATCCTGCTCGCCATCGACGGCATGGATGACCGAGCCGGCGCAAAGGAACAGAAGAGCCTTGAAGAAGGCATGCGTGAACAGGTGGAAGATGGCCGCGCCGTAAGCGCCGACGCCGAGGGCGACGAACATGTAGCCCAGCTGCGAACAGGTCGAGTAGGCGATGACGCGCTTGATATCGTTCTGCACGAGGCCGACGGTTGCCGCGAAGAAGGCGGTGATCGCGCCGATGATGGTGACGAAAGTCAGCGCGTCAGGCGAAAGTTCGAAGATCGGCGACATACGGGCGACGAGGAAGACACCCGCGGTGACCATGGTTGCGGCATGAATGAGTGCCGAGACCGGGGTCGGGCCTTCCATGGCGTCCGGCAGCCAGGTGTGCAGCAGGAACTGTGCCGACTTGCCCATCGCGCCCATGAAGAGCAGCAGGCAGACGCCGGTCAGTGCCTGGGCACGATCAAGATGCAGGCCGAAGAGGTTCAGCACGATATCGGTCGGCTGGCCACCCTGCCCCGAAGCGAAGCTCTGAGCATTGCCGAAGATCACGTCGAAATTGATCGAACCGAAAAGAACGAAGACGCCTGCAATGCCGAGCACGAAGCCGAAGTCGCCGACGCGGTTGACGATGAAGGCCTTCATTGCGGCCGCCGATGCCGAAGGCTTCTTGAACCAGAAGCCGATCAGCAGATAGGAGGCCAGACCGACGCCTTCCCAGCCGAAGAACATCTGGGCGAGGTTATCGGAGGTCACCAGCATGAGCATGGCGAAGGTGAAGAGCGAGAGATAGGCGAAGAAGCGCGGACGATGCGGATCGTGGTGCATGTACCCGATCGAATAGATGTGAACCAGCGTCGAGACCGAGTTCACGACGATCAGCATGACAGAGGTCAGCGTGTCGACGCGCAGCGACCAGGAGACGTCGATGCCGCCGGACTGGATCCAGCGCAGCACCTCGACCTTGATCGCTCCATCCGGGTGGCCGAGCGCCACCGTGAAGAAGACGATCCATGACAGCACTGCGGCAATGATCATCAGGCCGCTGGTGACATATTCGGAAGCCTTGGCGCCGATCGCGCGACCGAAAAGGCCGGCGATGATCGCACCGATCAAGGGAAGAAAGACGATAGCCTTATATAAGAACATAGCTGTATCAGCCCTTCATCACGTTGACGTCTTCGACCGCGATAGAGCCGCGGTTACGATAGAAGACGACGAGAATTGCAAGACCGATCGCAGCCTCGGCGGCGGCGACAGTCAAAATGAACAGAGCGAAGACTTGGCCGACGATATCGTTAAGGAACGACGAGAAGGCGACCATGTTGATGTTGACCGCGAGCAATATGAGCTCGATCGACATCAGGATAATGATGACATTCTTGCGGTTCAGGAAAATACCGAAGACGCCGAGCACGAAGAGGATGGCGCTGACCGTGAGGTAGTGGGAAAGTCCGATGACCATGATGTTGTTCCTTTGATCCTCGTGCCTCGCCTCAGACGCCCTGCCCCGGCTTGACCTTGACCACCTCGACGGCGGTCGCGGGCGTGCGGGCGACCTGTTGGGAAATATTCTGGCGCTTGATGTGCGTGCGATGCTTCAATGTCAGCACGATCGCGCCGATCATCGCCACCAGCAGCACGAGGCCGGCGATCTCGAAGAAATAGACGTAGTTGGTGTAGAGGACGTCGCCGAGGGCGGCGGTGTTCGTGCGGTCCGCAATCGCGGGGATCGGCATGGCGACCGACTTGGCAATGGTCGGCGAAATCACGCTGCCACCAATGACCACGATCAGTTCCGCGGCAAGAATGATGCCGATCAAGGCGCCGATCGGTGCATATTCAAGAATGCCGGACCTGAGCTCGGAGAAGTCGATGTCGAGCATCATGACGACGAAGAGGAAGAGAACCGCCACGGCGCCGACATAAACGACCAGCAGGATCATCGCCAGGAACTCAGCCCCCATCAACAGGAAGAGGCCGGCCGCGTTGAAGAAAACCAGGATGAGGAACAGGACCGAATGGACCGGATTCCGCGCCGAGATGACCATGAACGCCGACGCCACAGCGACAAAGGCGAAGATATAGAAAAAAAGAGCCTGCAGACCCATGTTGGTGCCTTTTTCGTCTTCCCCCGGGCAGCTGGGAGGTCCCCTGCCCGATGGAGCTCAGTCAGACCTTGGTCCAGCAAAGCTCCGGTCTAGATTTAACCGCGACGGCGACAATCGCGCCGCCTGTCACGGCATATTCAAAACTCCGCTTAGCGGTACGGCGAATCCAGCGCGATGTTGTGCGCGATTTCGCGTTCCCAGCGGTCGCCATTGTCCAAAAGCCGCGCCTTGTCGAAATAGAGTTCTTCGCGGGTTTCGGTGGCGAATTCGAAATTCGGCCCTTCGACGATGGCGTCGACCGGGCAGGCTTCCTGGCAGAAGCCGCAATAGATGCACTTCACCATGTCGATGTCGTAACGCACCGTACGGCGGGTGCCGTCGTTGCGGCGCGGCCCCGCCTCGATGGTGATGGCCTGGGCAGGACAGATGGCTTCGCAGAGCTTGCAGGCGATGCAGCGCTCCTCGCCGTTGGGATAACGGCGCAAGGCGTGTTCGCCACGAAAGCGTGGGCTGACCGGTCCCTTTTCAAAGGGGTAGTTGATCGTTGCCTTCTGCTTGAAGAAGTAACGCATCGACAAAAAGAATGCGCCGACAAATTCCTTGAGGAACAGCGAGCTGACGGCGTTGGAAATTCCGGCCATCTTCAACCTCCAAATCTGCTTGAAGCGAGGATCGACATTATCATGCCCATCCCGTCAGCTTCAGCACGAATGCAACGATAACGACCATGGCGAGCGACAGTGGCAGGAACACCTTCCAGCCGAGACGCATGAGCTGGTCATAGCGGTAGCGGGGCACGAAAGCCTTCACCATCGCGAACATGAAGAAAACAAGGCACGACTTCAAAAGGAACCAGATGATGCCGGGAACCCAGTTCAGGATCCAGATATCGACCGGGGGCAGCCAGCCGCCAAGGAAGAGGATCGTGGTCAGCGAGCACATCAGGACGACGGCAGCGTATTCGCCGAGCATGAACATCATGTACGGAGAAGAGCCATATTCCACCATGAAGCCGGCAACCAGCTCCGATTCCGCTTCCGGAAGGTCGAAGGGCGGACGGTTGGTTTCAGCCAGCGCCGAGATGAAGAACACGATGAACATCGGGAACAGCGACAGCCAGTGCCAGTCGAGGAAGGATGCCGGCAGGCCGAGCTTGGTGCCGAGACCGGTCTGCTGCGACAGCACGATGTCCGTGAGGTTCAGCGAACCGACGCAGAGCAGAACGGTGACGATGACAAGGCCGATCGAGACTTCGTAGGACACCATCTGTGCGGCGGAGCGCAGCGCGCCAAGGAACGGATACTTCGAGTTCGAAGCCCAGCCACCCATGATGATGCCGTAAACTTCGAGCGACGAGATTGCCAGAATGTAGAGAATGCCGACATTGATATCGGCCACGACCCAGTTCTGAGCCACCGGCACGACGGCCCAGGTGGACAGCGCCAGCACCACGGAAACCAGCGGCGCGAGCAGAAACACAGTCTTGTTGGCGCCGGCCGGAATGATCGGCTCCTTGACCATGAACTTCAGAAGGTCGGCGAAGGACTGAAACAGGCCGAACGGACCAACAATGTTCGGGCCGCGGCGCAGCTGAACCGCCGCCCAGATCTTGCGGTCGGCAAGAAGGATATAGGCGATGAAGATCAGCAGGCAGACCAGGAGCAGCAGGGACTGACCGATGATAATCAGCGCCGGCCAAAGATAGGTCGAAACGAATGAATCCATAGTCCTCTGCCTTTACTCTGCCGCAGCCTGGAAATTGTTGCGGGCCAACGCCGAGCACTCCGCCATGACAGCCGAGGCACGCGTTATCGGGTTCGTCAAATAGAAGTCTTTGATCGGCGAAGCAAACGCGGATTTGCCCATCGCGCCGGCTTTTTTCGCAAGTGCGACAATTTGAGCGCTATCGCCTTCGGCGATCTCATCAATGGCGGCGAAATGCGGGAAAGCAGCATAGAGCTTCGCGCGCAATTCCCTCAGCGAATCAAAGGGAAGCTTGTTGCCGAGCACATCGGAAAGGGCGCGGATGACGGCCCAGTCCTCGCGGGCATCGCCCGGCGCGAAACCGGCCCGGTTGCCCATCTGAACGCGGCCCTCAGTGTTGACCCAGGTGCCCGACTTTTCGGTGTAGGCCGCAGCCGGCAGGATGACGTCGGCACTCTGAGCGCCGTTGTCGCCATGCGAGCCGATATAAACAGTGAACTTCGCGCCCTTGCGGCTGAAATCGAGCTCATCGGCACCGAGCAGGAAGAGCACATCCATCGAGGACAGCATGGCTGCCGCATCAACACCCTTTGCACCGGGTACGAAGCCGAGATCAAGGCCTCCGACGCGCGACGCTGCGGTATGCAGCACCGCAAAGCCGTTCCAGCCGTCCTTGACGACGCCGACAGCAGCGGCGAGCTTGGCGGCGTTTGCCAGCACCTGCGCGCCGTCTTCGCGGATCAGCGCACCCTGGCCGATGATGATCATCGGCTTCTGAGCGTTCTTCAGAACGTCGGCGAACTTGTGCGAGCCGCTAACGAGGTCAGCAAGCGTATCCGGGCCGGCGCCGAGATAATCATAGGAGTAGCGCAGATCAGAATGTTCGCCGATCACACCGATCGGGAACTTGCCCCGACGCCAGCGCTTACGGATGCGCGAATTCATCACGGCTGCTTCGAAGCGCGGGTTGGCGCCGACGATCAGCAATGCATCGGCGGCTTCAATGCCTTCAATGGTGGGGTTGAAGATGTAGCTTGCGCGGCCAAGCGACGGATCAAGCGCCGTCCCGTCCTGGCGACAGTCGAGATTTTCCGAGCCGAGCGATTTCAGCAGTTCGGACAGAGCGTACATCTCTTCGACCGAAGCGAGATCACCGGCGATGGCGCCGATCTTCTCGCCGCTGGTGGCAGACACTGCCGACTTTATGGCGGCGAAGGCATCGCTCCACGTCGCGGCCTGCAGACGACCGTCCTTGCGGACGTAAGGCTTGTCGAGGCGCTGCGTCTTCAGGCCATCCCAGATGAAGCGGGTCTTGTCGGAGATCCACTCTTCGTTGATCTGCTCGTTCACGCGCGGCAGCACGCGCATGACTTCGCGGCCACGCGTGTCGACGCGGATGGCCGAGCCGAGCGCGTCCATGACGTCGATCGATTCGGTCTTGTTCAGCTCCCACGGGCGGGCCGTGAAGGCAAAAGGCTTGGAGGTGAGCGCGCCGACCGGGCAAAGGTCGACAACGTTGCCCTGCAGCTCCGAGGTCATCGCCTGTTCGAGATAGGTGGTGATCTCCGCATCTTCACCACGGCCGATCAGGCCCAGCTCGGAAATGCCGGCGACCTCGGTCGTGAAGCGGACGCAGCGCGTGCAGTGAATGCAGCGGTTCATCACGGTCTTGACGAGCGGTCCGATATACTTGTCTTCGACGGCGCGCTTGTCTTCCTGATAGCGCGAACTGTCGATACCGAAGGCCATGGCCTGGTCCTGCAGGTCGCACTCGCCGCCCTGGTCGCAGATCGGGCAATCCAGCGGGTGGTTGATCAGCAGGAATTCCATCACACCTTCGCGGGCCTTCTTGACCATCGGCGTGTTGGTGAAGACTTCCGGAAGCTCGCCGTTCGGGCCGCCGCGGATGTCGCGCACGCCCATGGCGCAGGATGCCTGCGGCTTCGGCGGGCCACCCTTCACCTCGACGAGGCACATGCGGCAATTGCCGGCCACCGACAGTCGTTCATGGAAGCAGAAGCGCGGGACTTCGGCGCCGGCTTCCTCGCACGCCTGGATAAGCGTGTAGTGATCCGGAACTTCGATCTCTTTACCGTCAATCTTCAGTTTAGCCATCGTCCACTCAGTCCTATGTCACGTCTGCAGCCGAACCTGGCCGCAGACAATTTCATAATCGCAAGACCAGCTTGCCACCGGCACGGCACGAAACCGTGTGGCGCCAGTTTGCTTGTCATAAGCTTTGCCCAATCTTGTCCCCGCAAGACCGGCGCCGGTCGAAACATTGGGGGTCATACCCGCAACGTTTCCACCGCCTTCATTCACTTTCCTCGATCGCCTGAGGCTTTCGGGGAAAAAATCTCAGCTCCGGCCCTTCGGCAGGAGTGCCTTTGCCTGGCCGACCCAATCGTCGCGCCTGATGCGGCCGTCAAAGCCGAGCTCGGCATCGATCCGCACGATATCCGCGTCGCTCCAGGCCGCGATATCAGCAAAGCGCTGGATCCCACGTCCGTTGAGCACCTGCTCCAGCTTCGGACCGACGCCCGAAATCCGCTTCAGATCATCAGCCTTCACAGCAACCTTGCGGCTGCGCGCGGGAGCCGGCTTGGCTGCAACCGGTGCCGCCACTTCGACCTTGGCCTTGCTTTTGGCAGGCGCCGTCACGGTCGCGGCAGCCGCAACCGGCTTCGGTTCGGCCTTCTTTGCGACCGCAGGTTTTGCCTTGGCAGTCACGGGTTTTGATACAGCAGGCTTGGCAGCAGGCTTTGCTTCCCCTGCCCCCTCCTTCTTTGCCGCCGGCTTTTCGTCGGCGGCCGCGACAGTTTTTGCGGTCGGCACGACAGCGCGCTTGTTGGCGGCCTCGACGGCCCCCTGGAGCGCACCGAAGAATGCACCGGCAATCTGCGACGTGACGCCGAAGCCTATGGCAGCCGCAGCGGCAAACGCTGCCGCCGGATGAGCCATCAGCGGATGGATCGGCATTGTTGGCGCGTTCCGCAGCATATCGGCAGCGACGCGGCCGAGATCAGCCGATGCATTATCGGCCGCTCCGCTGTCCTGCTTGATATCCCTGGTCTTCGCCATGACAATCCTTACTCCGCTGCTTCCAGCACTGCGCCGTGGCTCGTCGCGTTGGCCGTATACTGATCGATACGCTTTTCGATCTCCGGGCGGAAGTTGCGGATCAGACCTTGCACCGGCCATGCGGCCGCGTCACCGAGTGCACAGATGGTATGACCTTCGATCTGCTTCGTCACCTGGAACAGCATGTCGATCTCGCGCTTCTGCGCATTGCCGCGCGCCATACGCTCCAGAACGCGCCACATCCAGCCCGTTCCTTCGCGGCACGGCGTACACTGGCCGCAGCTCTCATGCTTGAAGAAGGCCGAGATGCGGGCAATCGCCTTGATAACGTCGGTCGACTTGTCCATGACGATTGCCGCTGCGGTGCCGAAAGACGACTTGACTTCACGCAGGCCGTCAAAATCCATCGGGCAGTCGATAATGTCAGCCGCAGGAACGATCGGGCACGATGCGCCGCCGGGAATGACGGCGAGCAGATTGTCCCAGCCGCCACGAATACCGCCGCCATGTTTGTCAACCAGTTCGCGGAAGGTGATGCCCATGGTCTCTTCAACCGTGCACGGACGGTTGACGTGACCGGAAAGCATGAACAGCTTCGTGCCGACATTGTTCGGACGACCGAAGGAGGAGAACCAGCCGGCACCGCGACGCAGGATCGTCGGAGCAACGGCGATCGACTCGACGTTGTTGACGGTCGTCGGGCAACCATAGAGGCCCATATTGGCCGGGAATGGCGGCTTCAGGCGCGGTTGGCCCTTCTTGCCTTCCAGGCTTTCGAGCAGCGCGGTCTCTTCGCCGCAGATGTAAGCGCCGGCGCCATGATGAACATAAACATCATAATCCCAGCCCAACTTGTTGTTTTTTCCCAGAAGTCCGGCATCGTAGCATTCGTCGATTGCCGCCTGCAGGGCTTCACGTTCGCGCATATATTCGCCGCGAACGTAGATATAAGCGGTGTTTGCGCCCATGGCGAAACCGGCGATGACGCAGCCTTCGATCAGCGTGTGCGGATCGTGGCGCATGATATCGCGGTCTTTGCAGGTGCCCGGTTCGGACTCGTCGGCGTTGACCACGAGATAATGCGGACGCCCGTCGCTTTCCTTCGGCATGAAGGACCACTTGAGGCCGGTCGGGAAGCCTGCGCCGCCGCGACCGCGAAGGCCGGAAGCCTTCATCTCGTTGATGATCCAGTCACGACCCTTTTCGAGGATCTGCTTGGTGCCGTCCCAATGGCCGCGCGACATCGCGCCTTTCAGGGACTTGTCCTTGAGGCCGTAGATATTGGTAAAGATGCGATCTTGATCTTGTAACATGCTTCACCTCTTACCGCGGCTTCTTGCCGAAGACCTTGATATATTCTGCTTCGCCACCCTTAGCGAGTGCCTTGGCCTGCTTGATCCAATCGTCGCGTTCGATCCGACCCTTGAAATTCAGATAGCCATCGACCCATTCGCGCTCGGCCTTCTTCCAGCTCGCAATCTGCGCGAAGGTGAAGATGCCCAACTCGTGCAGGATTGACTCGATCTTCGGACCAACGCCGGAAATGAGCTGGATATCGTCCGGCTGCGCGGGCTTCTCGATGCCGGCGGGACGGTTCTTGTCCGTCAGTGACGGCTTCTGCGTCGTCTCGGTCTTCTCCCCTGCCACCGGCTGCGCTTCCGCAGACTTGGCATTCTTCGCCGCTTCGGCCGGCGCAGTCGCAGGTGTCTTCAGGCTCTGGTTGGTTTCGGCGTCCGTGCTCTTTACGCGTGCCGCTTCAGATGGCGGAACCGAAACGGCGTCAGCCTTGGCCTTGGCCGGCGTGCTCTTTGCCTTCGGTTCTTCTGATGTCAACGACGTCAATCCGCCTTCCGGCGCGGAGAACACGCGATCGATCTGCGGGCCTGTCGGAACTTCGCCGCCCTTGCCTGCCGCGAACGCGTCGATGATCTCTTCGAGACGTGTCGGCGTCAGATCCTCGTAGGTATCCTTGCCGATCACCACCATCGGTGCGTTGACGCAGGCGCCCTGACATTCAACTTCTTCCCAGGACAGCGTGCCGTCGGCATTGCGATCGAAGGCGTGTGCATTGATCTTGCTCTTGCAGACCTTGATCAGCCCTTCCGCGCCGCGCAGCATGCAGGGCGTCGTGCCGCAAACCTGAACATGGGCGCGCGTGCCGACCGGATGCAGCTGGAACTGCGTGTAGAAGGTCGCGACTTCGAGCGCGCGGATATGGGCCATATCCAGCATGTCGGCTATCGTTTCGATAGCCGCCCTGGTGACCCAGCCATCCTGCTCCTGCGCGCGCATCATCAATGGAATGATGGCGGACTGCTGGCGACCCTCGGGGTATTTCTTGATCGTCTTTTCCGCCCAAACCGCATTCTCATCGCTGAAAGCGAAGGCGGCAGGCTGGAATTGATCTTCGGCTAGTCGACGAACGGACATCTTTCACGCCTTATCTCAGTTTAAGGACCCACACCGCGTATTCGTCAGAGACGAAAATTCGCAGGCGTAGGCCGACTGGTCTTTCTGCATAAACACAACGAACTTGCCACCGTTTGGCACAGCGGCCTTGATTTGATAACCGCGAGACAGGAGATCGGCCACGGTCGAATCCCCATCCGGCGAGACTGTGCTTTCACCCTTTGCAGCATTCGAGCCTGTTGTGTTCGAACCCTGCATTTTCATGTTTGGCAGGTTCTGCGTCTTGCCCACTTGCTGTGCCGAAGCACCGCAGGCGACCAGAAGCGCGGGAATGACAACCTGCCAGGCTCGCATCAACGATCCACCTCACCGAAGACGATGTCGAGCGAACCGAGAACTGCAGCAACGTCGGCGAGCTGATGGCCGCGGCACATGAAATCCATGGCCTGCAAATGCGCATAGCCCGGCGCACGGATCTTGCAGCGGTAAGGCTTGTTGGTGCCGTCGGAGACAAGGTAGACGCCGAACTCGCCCTTCGGCGCTTCGACGGCTGCGTAAACTTCGCCGGCCGGCACGTGATAGCCTTCGGTGTAAAGCTTGAAATGGTGGATCAAGGCTTCCATCGAGCGCTTCATTTCGCCACGCTTCGGCGGTACGACCTTACCATCAAGCGACGAGACCGGTCCGGTCTTCGCATCGCCGAGCAGGCGGTTGACGCACTGCTTCATGATGCGGACGGACTCACGCATTTCAATCATACGGATGAGGTAACGGTCGTAGCAGTCGCCGTTCTTGCCGATCGGAATGTCGAACTCGAGATCGGAATAGCATTCGTAGGGCTGCGACTTGCGCAGGTCCCATGCGGCACCCGAGCCACGAACCATGACGCCGGAGAAGCCCCAGGCCCAACAGTCTTCGAGCGAAACGACGCCGATATCGACGTTACGCTGTTTGAAAATACGGTTGCCGGTCAAAAGATCGTCGATATCGTCGAGCGCCTTCAGGAAGGGATCGCACCAATCGCCGATATCCTGAACGAGCTTTTCCGGAAGATCCTGGTGAACACCGCCTGGACGCACGTAAGCGGCATGCATGCGCGAGCCGGAGGCACGCTCATAGAACACCATCAGCTTTTCGCGCTCTTCGAAGCCCCAGAGCGGCGGCGTCAGCGCGCCGACGTCCATGGCCTGCGTGGTGACGTTCAGGAGATGCGACAGGATACGGCCGATTTCCGAATAGAGCACACGGATCAACTGGCCGCGGATCGGGATATCGATACCGAGCAGCTTCTCGACGGCCAGCGCATAGGCATGCTCCTGGTTCATCGGCGCGACGTAGTCGAGGCGGTCGAAATAAGGAACTGCCTGCAGATAGGTCTTGGTCTCGATCAGCTTTTCCGTGCCGCGATGCAGCAGGCCGATATGCGGATCGACGCGCTCCACAATTTCGCCGTCCAATTCGAGGACAAGACGCAAAACGCCGTGCGCGGCCGGATGCTGCGGGCCGAAATTGATGTTGAAGTTGCGAACGTTATGTTCTGTCATGGCGGCGATGCTCGCGTTGTCAGATATTCAGAGAATGGCAGGCCGAAGCCCGCCACACACCTTCAAATTATGCTTTCGCCTTTTCGTCACCCGGCAGCACGTAGTCCGTGCCTTCCCAGGGAGACAGAAAGTCGAAGTTGCGGAATTCCTGCTTCAGTTCCACAGGCTCGTAGACAACGCGCTTGGCAGCGTCGTCATAGCGAACTTCCACGAAACCGGTGGTCGGGAAATCCTTGCGGAGCGGATGGCCTTCGAAACCGTAGTCGGTCAGGATGCGGCGCAGATCCGGATGGCCGGTGAAGAGAACACCGTACATGTCCCAGGTTTCGCGCTCGAACCAATCAGCGCCGGGATAGATGCCACAGGCCGACGGCACAGGCTGATCCTCGCCGACGGGAACCTTGACGCGAATGCGCAGGTTCTTCTTCGGCGACAGCAGATGATAGACAACATCGAAACGGTCAGCACGCTGCGGCCAGTCGACACCGCAGATATCCGTCATGTTGACGAAGCCGCACTTGGCATCGTCACGCAGGAAGGTCAGCAGTCCGATAACGTTTTCGGCCGTCGTCGTCACGTTCAGCTCGCCGTACTTGATCTCGCTCGACGAGATCAAGGCGCTGCGAACTTCCGTGAGGTAAGCGGCGAGTTCGTTCAGGGCTTCACTCATAATGCCTTGTCCCCTGCCTTACCGTTCGATCGTGCCGGTGCGCCGGATCTTCTTCTGCAGCAGGAGCACGCCGTAAAGCAGCGCCTCTGCCGTGGGAGGACAGCCCGGTATGTAAATGTCGATCGGCACGATGCGATCGCATCCACGCACAACCGAATAGGAATAATGGTAGTAGCCGCCGCCGTTGGCACAGGATCCCATCGAGATGACGTAACGCGGCTCAGGCATCTGGTCGTAGACCTTGCGGAGCGCAGGAGCCATCTTGTTGGTCAGCGTACCGGCGACGATCATAACGTCGGACTGACGCGGCGAAGCGCGCGGCGCGAAACCGAAACGCTCGACGTCGTAACGCGGCATCGAAACCTGCATCATCTCGACGGCGCAGCATGCGAGACCGAAAGTCATCCACATCAACGAACCGGTACGGGCCCAGTTGATCAGCTCGTCGGTCGAGGTGACCAGAAAGCCCTTGTCGGCGAGCTCATTGTTGATCTCGCCGAAGAACGGATCGTTGCTGCCAACGGGCCGGCCGGTTGCAGGATCGATGATCCCCTTCGGCTGCGGCGCCACGAGCGGCGTGTTGCTTGGGGCTACTCCCATTCCAGGGCTCCCTTCTTCCATTCATAGATAAAGCCGATGGTCAGCACCGCGAGGAACACCATCATCGACCAGAACCCGAACCAGCCGATCGCACCGAAGGATACGGCCCAGGGGAAGAGGAAGGCGACTTCCAGGTCGAAGATGATGAAGAGAATCGATACCAGGTAGAAGCGGATATCGAACTTCATGCGGGCGTCATCGAATGCGTTGAAGCCGCATTCATAGGCCGAAAGCTTTTCGGAATCAGGCGCCTTGAAAGCGACGGCAAACGGCGTGATCAACAACGCCAGGCCAATCACCAAGGCAATACCAATGAAAATCGCTATCGGAATATAGGAACTGAGCAGTCCAGTCATCATGTCCATCCCTGCCTGCGATCAGCGCCGGGGCGGCGCATCTGAGCAAATGCCCAAGCAAGCGAAAGAGTGTTGCAACAAAGCCGTGGTTAGCGCAGCCGGAGCGCGGGCGCAAGCCTTTTGAATCGGTCGTTTGGAGTACTGTCGAGCGGTAGATATCAATATGTTGCGACGGCATCGCGACAAATTGGCGCAAACGCGAAAAGGGCCTTTCGCAATCGCAATAAATTGATGATTGATTGTAATGGCTTGGGAAAGAATGGCGCGAGTGACGGGGCTCGAACCCGCGACCTCCGGCGTGACAGGCCGGCACTCTAACCGACTGAGCTACACCCGCGCATTGTTTGGCCTTTCAGCCGAGTACCAAGTCCAGATTTGCCTTGAAATGGCGCGAGTGACGGGGCTCGAACCCGCGACCTCCGGCGTGACAGGCCGGCACTCTAACCAACTGAGCTACACCCGCATTTCATTTCAAGCATTCTGGACGCTTTCGCACCCATCAAAGCGGCCTCGCCGTTCGATGAGCGGCTAACTACGGGGTTCGCGTTTGGGTGTCAAGCAGGTTTGAATACAAATCGATGACAGAGCGAAAATTGTTTTGGACAAGCTCGAGCCCAATTTCCGCCCTTCCGATTTGACATAGCAGCCTCCCGCCTTGCGCATTTCATCAGAGCCTTACATGCGCTGTGAAAATCGCCCTGCCCTC
This sequence comes from Rhizobium sp. A22-96, assembly GCF_053521805.1. Lineage (NCBI taxonomy): Bacteria > Pseudomonadati > Pseudomonadota > Alphaproteobacteria > Hyphomicrobiales > Rhizobiaceae > Rhizobium > Rhizobium sp. A22-96. The sequence continues at coordinate 593,189 of NZ_JBNWDQ010000003.1, read as the reverse complement.
GGATCTGCGCATGGGGATAGTGGCGGTCGAAACTGTTCAAAGATCAAAAAAATCAAAAAAACTTCACAAACACTCTTGCGGTTTTTCGTCGTTCCGCATAGATCACGGCCACCGAATGCGGCGGGCGAATATCCCGGTTTGCAGAAGGGCGATTAGCTCAGTTGGTAGAGCGCCTCGTTTACACCGAGGATGTCGGGAGTTCGAGTCTCTCATCGCCCACCATTCCCAAAACTATCCTGATTAAGAATACTTGCTGATCAGCACCGGTTTAGCGCTGGATGTGGAAGACGTCTGGCGATTGCGGCAGCTGCTCAATAGTTGCCGGTTATGACGATCCCCAGCAGCACCACGGAAACGAGCACGAGAGCCGCTATGATCATCAGCAGCTCTTTCAGCATAAATCTTTCCATCTTACCGCCATCCATGACGTTTGCTCCCCGCAAACAGTGATGTGTTGTCTATCCCAACGTCGAATCGGCGCATCAGGTTCGGTACAATTCCACATATATGCAGCCGCAATGTCAATTTCACGGTCATCGGGTTGCCTGACACTCCCAAAAATGAGCCGCTGATTCCCTTTGCAGCGCTCATATCGAGATGCGTCGTATCGGGCGGCTATGGAACATCGATCTTTGCCGGCTTTTGCCGAGGCAGGGGATCGATGAAGGCGCCGGGCAGGTTGACCGTTCGTGACAGCAATCTTTCGGCAATCTGCTTGGCCGCGGCGTCTGCACCTGCTCTAGAGCAGAAATTGCCGCGTAGCTGCACGCTCGAAGCAAGCAGCCGCAAAAATGCGCCGCGAAGCTCGGCCGACGGCAGCACCGGGTCCTGCCAGAATCGATACAAGGGCTGCTGGTCGGTAAGCCCTTCCATATCATAGACCGCGACGCCCAGAGTTTTCACCGGCTTGCCGGCCTGTAGAGCCGAAAGTGCCGCGGTGGAATTGACCGTCACCATCCCCCCGCTTGCAGCAATCAATCTATCCAGGCTTCCGCCATCGATGACATGAACACGGTCTGGCAGGCCCAGGGAGGCACTGAGGCGGGCAATATAGGCCCTCCAATCGACGAGCCCACAATCGAGCGGGTGCAATTTGACGACGAGATGCGTCTCGTGGGCCGCATTCGCGGCAAAGGATCGCAGAATCAGCCTTATGGCATCCTCTTGTCGATGAAAGGGGGAGTGCGAACGCAGCTGATAATCCGTCTGGAGCTGCAAGGGGTAGACAAAGAATCGCCGCCCATCGCCGATCATCCTCTCGATCACTCTCCCCGCCTCGCGTGACCGCCTTCCGCCAAAGGGAAGTTTGCGAAGCCAACCGGCATATTCCATCAGCGGATGATAAAGCCCATGCCGCCGGTAGCCGGGATAGAGGAACCAGAGAAAAACCGTCGGCAGATAATAGAGCAGGTCATAGAGCGCTTCGGCGAGGAAAGTCTGGCTGAAACACGGCGTCCAGTCCGGCTCCGGCAGATTTGCAGCCGCCTGGATGATATAGGCCGGATCCGCCGGAAAATGTGAGTTGGAAGACAGCCCATCACGCTCGAGCGTCACCCAGTCCGGCCGCAAATATCCCATCTCCACGACGCTGACACAGACGCCCAGCCGGTGCGCCTCTTCGATGGCGACGCGATGATAGGGACGCTCCTCGCCATGCAGAATCAGATCCGTGACATTCTCGGTCTCGAATCGATGCCTGACGTAGTCACGCCAATCGGTGAAATTGCCCCGATAATTGAGAACACCATCTTTCCGCCAGGAGATCCAGTCTCCGGCATTCAGGTTGATGCGGAGGCATCGGCCGCCAGCTGCCCGCAGCGCTCTGGCGGTATCTACGAACAAGGGCGAGGATGGCCCCTGAAGGAAGAGGAACACGCGGGGAGAACCGTCTCCCTCCCCTTTCCCCTCTGTCATCACTCCGAAACCTCAGTGCTCAACCCCGCATAACGCAGCATGGTGCCGATGAGATTCCAGGGCGCCTCTTCCTGCTGCGGCGTCGGCTTTTGCGAATGGGCGCGAGCCCTCCCCAGCGGCACGATGACATAATCGGTGCGCGGATCGGGGAACGGATCGGCGAAGGCCTTGAGCAACGGCGCATGATCGCCGTAAAACAAGAGCCAGACCGGGCGATCCAGCCTGTCGAGATGATGGGCGAGATTGCCGAGCGCATGATCGGCGCGCATCAAGAGCTCACCGTAAATATCCACCGGATTGACCAGATCGCCGCAGCGACCGGGCTCCCACGGGCCGTGATTCGCCATGGAGGCGACAAAGACGAAATTCTTGTTCGGACCATCTTCGTCGATCGCGCGAATCACGCTTTTCGTCAGCGTGAGGTCGCTGACATAGGGACCGTCCCGCTCTGGATTGTGATCGAATTCATCCAGCATCATCATCCGGTCGAAGCCGAGCTGGGGCAAAGCCTTGTGGCGCAGGAAGAAGGTCTTGTCATAGGGGTGAATGAACTGCGTCTTCCATCCCGCCTTCTTGAGCCGCGCGGGCCAGACGACATCCTTGTAATGGCTGGCGCGCAAATAGGGATAGCTCGCATCGATATGCACATTTTCGGGTAACAGCCCGCTCAGCACCGCAAATTCGGTGCGCAGCGTGTAGCCCCCTTCGAAAACACTGGTCATCCGGCCCCACTGAGCGGCTTGATCGCGCAAACGGTCGAGATTGGGGAGCTTGACGTTCTCGACGCCGAAATGCCGGAGATCGATGAAGGACTCGGATTGCCAGATGACGATGAGCGGCTCGTCGTCGCCCTGCTCCCAAAGCTCCTGCAATGCCGAGATAAAGCGCCCCGACAGCTCCGCGACGATCGCCTCGCGTCTGACGCCAACCCAGATGACGAAATGAAAGACCACCGAGGCGAAGGTGCCGAATCGCACCGTATCCACTTTGACGTCGACCTTGCCGAGATACCTCTGCGTGAAACGGCATACCGGTTCGCTGACTATCCTGCTGAACAGAGCAAGCCACGGCGCGAAGGCGACGGCCAACATCACCAGCACCCAAAAGAAATCATTGTGCGCCGGCAGAACAGATGGTTCCCAATACATGTAGAGGCCGCTTAGGCCGAACACGTAAGCGAAGGCGATCACCCAGAAGACGATATTCAGCGAGGTCGCGTAGAAAATTTCCTTGTACTTGAAGACGTCGACAACGAGAGCGATGTCAGAGAACACCAGGGGTTCCCGGATGAATTCAAACTTGGCGCGCGAAATGCCAGTGAAGATGACAAAGAAGCTGATGACGGCCTGCGTGCTGTAGATGGGGCGCCAGGAAATTGCGAAGAAGGCGGCATAGATCAGCAGGATCACAGGGATTCTGACTGCCCAGTCGCAAATTGTGCGCCACCAGCTTCTCTCTATACGATTCTGCGCATTGATGGCTGCTGGCATCGCGAAGGTATCGGTCAGGAACACCACGACGCAGGAAAACGCGAAGCCTGCAAGCGTCAAGAGAACCGGAAAATCATGAAGCTTCAAAACTACGCCACCCATTATTCGCTGTCCGTGACAGCGTTTTCTTCGCCCGCCGGGAACGGGCAGCCAACTCCCTGACTCACCTTCTCCTGCCGATGTTTCGCAGGAAGCGCAACAGCGACAACTGCTTTGTATTACTTACCATGATCAAATCGTCGATCCGAACTTTCGGCAAGACTTTCGCTTGTCTCTTTCCCAATGTTTTTTCGCGTTTTTCGCGAGACCCACCATATCAGTGATGGCTTTATCAGAGGCCCCAAATAAGCGAGCATGGTCAACGAAAACCCAAAGTGGATCTTCGCCCTGCCCCGATCGATCCCGCCAACGATCTTTGCCGCCACCGCCTCCGCACTCCACGGCTTGACCGAGCCCATGAGGGCCGCCGCTTCAGGCGGCCGCATCAAGAGTTCGCGCCGATATTGCGGCGTCTGCGTATCGGGCGGGAAGCAGATTGAAACGCGGATGCCGTAAGCCGCTGCCTCGGCGCTCAACGCCTCTGCGAAGCCGCCCAATGCGGATTTGGACGCACAATAGGCGGTATAACCGAAAATACCGATCAAGGCGGCACCGGACGAGATCATCATGATCTTGCCGTCACGGCGGCTCTTCATACCCTTGTAGACCGCGCGCACCACATTTGCAGTTCCAAGCAGATTGATCGAAATCTGTTCATCGAAGACAGATGCCGGCATGGCGTCGAATGTCCGGGGTTCGACAATGCCGGCGGACGCGATCAGAATATCGCATGGCCCGAACGATGCTTCACAGCTCTCAATCGCTGACGAGACCTGTGCGGCGGAGGCCACGTCGACCGATGCGATTTGAATGCGGGAGCTATCGATTCCCGGGAGCGCGGCGATCTGGGCTTGCGCCTGCTCCAATCGTCCTGGATGACGGGCAAGAAGAGATACACGATCGCCACGGCTCGCATAAAGCGTCGCGATCGCCAAACCAATTCCGCTGGAGCCTCCGGTGACGATAACGTGCATGAACCCCCACCCGGATGTTACGGCCTGCCGCTCGATGTCTGGATTGTCGGCAGCAACTGCATCATCTTATCCATATCAAGCGATGCCAGGCCGAAATTCCTGTCCTGCAAACTCTTGAGCTTCGCCGCGGTCAACGCAACCGCACGGCGGATCTGCTCCTCCGTGTGATCGCAGGTGATGAAGAAGCGGAGGCGTGCCATGCCCTCCGGCACGGCCGGATGGATGATGGGCAGCACATTGATGCCTTCCGCCAACAGATCGTTCGAAAGCTGCGCCGCACGAAGCGAATCGCCGACAATGACAGGCACGACCGAATGACCGACGCTGAGGCCGGTATCGAGGCCCGCCGCCTTGGCGCATTCGAGAAACAGGTGACCGTTGCGCCTCAGGCGCTCGGTTCGCTCTGACCCGGATTGAAGGACATTAAGCGCTGCAATTGCCGCGGCGGCAAGGACAGGTGACAGACCGACGCTGTAGACAAAGCCGCCCGCTTCCGCCTTCAAGATATCGACAAGCGCGTTGTTGCCGGCGATGTAACCGCCACAGCTCGAAGTCGTCTTCGACAGGGTACCCATCCAGATATCGACGTCGCGCGGATCAAGCCCGAAATGCTCAAAGGTTCCACGGCCTGTTTTCCCGAGGATGCCGAGCGCATGGGCTTCGTCGACCATCAGCCAGAAACCATAACGCGCCTTCAATTCCAGCAGAGCCGGCAAGTCGGCCACGTCGCCATCCATCGAATATATGCCTTCGACGATTACAAGGATGCGCCGGAAATCCGATGACAGCGTCTTCAGGGTGCTCTCGAGATTCTCGACATCATTGTGTTTGAACAGCCGACGTACGGCGCCTGAAAGCTTGATGCCAGCCAATGCGCTGTTGTGGATGAACTCGTCGTGGATCACCAGATCCTGCGGCCCCATGAGGCAGGCGATCGCCGCCACATTGGTCAGATAGCCGCTGACGAAGCAAACCGCGGCGTCGACCCCGTAAACGCCGGCAAGTTTCTGCTCCAGCTCCACATGCCCAGGCCGTTCGCCGGCAACCAGACGACTGGCGGAGGCGGAAATTCCGAAGCGATCGATGGCCTCCTTGGCGCTCGCCGCGACATGCGGGTCCGTATTTGTGCCCAGATAGTCATAGGAAGCGAAGTTGACGAAGTCGCGCCCGCCGATGCGTGTCGTCGCGCCGGCAGCAATATCGTGCGAACGATAAAAGGGATTGGCGACGCCAAGCATCTCGCCGGCTATCCGTTGCGTCGCAACGCGCTTGTATTCCGGCAGATCTTCAAAGCGGATCGCCTGACGTTGCTGAGGCAGAGACTGCCGGTTCAGGCGTTCGGCACGATTGCGCCCAGAAGATTCACCGACGCGGCGCATCTGTTCCAGCAGATTGCTTTTCTTCTGCTCCGCCGGGCTGCCATCATTGGCATCTTGCGTCATTACTTGGCGACCCTTTTTTCCTGCTCCGCAGTGTGGCTGCGGGCCAGACGTTCGACCACCTGATCTTCGCTCGCCGAAGCGCTATCCGCTTCGTCGCCACCGCGATTCATGACGCGGTCACGCAAGCGGCTGACCACGTCACTGACGGTAGTGCCCTCACCTACGCCGCTCAAGGGTATATCGAAGCCCGTCTTCTGCTGAAAGCTCAAGCCGAGTTCCATGGCCATCAGGCTATCGAGGCCGATATCCTTCAACACCTTGTCCGGTGTCACCGTGTCTTCGGTCACGCGTAGGATCGCAGCAATCTCGGATGCGACGAGCGCGTGAAGTGTTGCCTGCGCCTCTTCTTCCGACTTGCCCTTGATCAGTTCCCTGAGATCGATGATACCGCCTTCGTTCAGCGACTGGTGGCTGCCGGCATGGCGCATCAGCGGTTCAAACAGCGACCGGCTTGCGATCGGCAACAGGCGAACGGCATTCCAATCGATTTCGCCAATCATGACGGCGGCGGCGTCTACGGTCCCCTTGTCTGCCAGGATATAGCGTTCGACCTGCTCCAATGCATCGCGGGCTTTGAGGGCGGTCTTGCCGATGCGCTTGGACAGCAGTTCGTTGACTTCGCCATGACGGGCGAGGAAGCCCTTGTCCGCAATGGCACCAAAACCGACGGCCAGGGCAGGCTTGCCGGCTGCGCGCCGCGCACGCGCCAAGCCTTCCAGATAGCCATTTGCGACCACATAATTCGCCTGCCCGGGATTGCCGAGCATGGTCGTGGCCGACGAGAACAGCAGGAACAGCTCAAGCTGATCCTTTTGCGTCAAACGATCGAGGATCTCGGCACCGCGTATCTTGACCTCGAGGACGGGTCGATTGCGTTCCGGCGTTAAATTGGCAAGGAGCGCATCATCCAGAACCATGGCGGCGTGAATGACGCCCTTCAGCCCGCCTTCGGCTCGAAGCGAGGAGAGCAGCGCCCCGGCTGCCTTTTCATCGGCGATATCACAGGCGTGCAGCGTCGTCACAACGCCCCGCTTCGCCCAATCGCCCATGGCCTTCTTCGTTTCAGCGTCGGCTATGCCGCGGCGAGAACACAGCGCGATACGGCGCGCACCCTTGGAGACAAGCCAATCGGCGGCGGCAAGTCCGAAACCGCCAATACCGCCAACCACGAGGAAAGTGCCCCTGGCGTCAAACCGAAGGGATTTCGCCGGTGCGGGCAAGACAGCATCGCTTCCGACAACGGGTGGCCGCACGACGATCTTGCCGATATGGCCGGCATTCTGCATCAACCTGAAGGCGTTGCCGATCTCATCATAGCCGAAGGCACGATATGGCAGGGGCGTCAGTTTTTCGTCCGCGAAGAGCTGACCGATTTCCGCGAAGATTCGCCGCGTCAGGTCGGGCACATTGACCAGCAGTTGATCCGCATCGATGCCGAAATAGCTGACATTACGGCGGAAGGGCCGCAGGCCGATCTTGCGATCGGAATAATAGTCGCGCTTGCCAAGCTCCAGGAAGCGCCCGAACGGTTTGACCAGTTCGATGCTGCGCTCCATCGCTTCGGAGAACAGCGAGTTGAGAACGAGATCGACACCCTCGCCACGCGTTATCCGGCGAACATCGGTGACGAAATCCAGCGAGCGGGAATCGAACACATGGTCCGCCCCGAGCGTCTCGAGGAAGCGGCGCTTTTCGACCGTGCCTGCGGTGGCTATGACCCTGGCGCCCTTCAGCTTTGCGATCTGAAGCGCTGCGAGGCCGACGCCGCCGGCCGCTCCATGGATCAGGATGGTTTCGCCCGGCTGGATGCGACCAAGCTCGACCATGGCGTAATAGGCCGTCAGGAAAGCAACCGGCACCGTGGCTGCGGCAGCGGTTTCCATTTTCTCCGGCAGCCTGGTCACGCCATCACGGCGGACGCGAACATGCGTGGAGAAGGCGGCGGGGCCGATACCCATCACCTTCTCGCCGGGTTGCAGATCCCCGACCGCATCTCCCACGGCAAGAACCCGCCCGGCAAATTCCATACCGATCGTGGCGCCAGCAAAACCGTCCTCCAATGCCTCTTCCGGCAGAAGGCCCATCGCCCACATGACATCGCGAAAATTGAGGCCGGTGGCTTCAACGGCGACAACGACCTCACTCTCCTCGGGCACCGGAAGCTTTGTTTCCTCCCAGGCCATGCTGTCGAGGCGACCGCTTGCGTGCTGGCGGATGGTGGCGGCGGCAAAGTCATGCCGGTTCGTCTCGCTGGCGACGAAGGGGCCGGCAGCCGCCCGGATCTCCCGAATTTCTCCAGTCGAGCGATCCAGTGCCCATTCCCTATTGTCGGTCTCTGCGGCCAATATGGTCTCGACGACAGCGAATGCCCGCTTGTCCTCCGCATCGACATCCACCAGGTGCACATCGAAAGCGTCGTATTCGTTTTGAAGGACGCGCGCGAAAGCCCAGAGGCCGGCATTGGCGACATCGACGGGTCCGCTGGACAATGGCGAGCCACCCGGCGCAACGATGACCAGCTTGCTCCTCACACCGTTGCTGTTGCGCGATAGTGTATTTGCCAGTTCGGTGAAGATCGAAAGGCGAGACAGCGAGAGTTCGGTCGTGTCGCGATCGCGCTTCGCATTGGCGATATAGACGATCCCACACGAATTTCGGTCGAATGCTTCCAACACTTCCGCGATATCGACGGACGATGAACCGATGTCGACAACGGCGGCTCGTCCATTCAGGCCGCCCATGCCCTTCTTGCCCTGCTCGGACAGGATCAACACCGGCTCCGAAATTTCCACCCGGTCGGTCGCTTGCGACTGTGGCTCAGCGATGGCCGACCCAGCAATCAACGTACCTTCCGGAAACGCCAGTTCGCGCAGCTGGACTTTGGCAAAGCCCAGTGCGGCAAGCAGATCCTCGACCTGTTGCTTCGTACCGAGTCGTCCGACCGGAAATTCCGGCGACTGGCTATCCTCGAACCATCCTTCCGACAGGCCGAAAACAAAATCATTGAAGGCGCTCGGCGCACGATCGGCCAGCAGCAACTGACCGCCACGGATCGCAACGGCGCGGACCATGGCCTGGGTGCCATCATCATGCCGCAGCAGATGCCGGCTCTGGTCGCCGGTTGCAACAAGAATATCCGCGACGGTGCGATCAGCCAGCTTGGCAGGCTCGGTCACGATGACGTTCGCGTCGCGTTCAAAAGCGATCTCGAGCGAACGGCGCATCTGCTCGCGCGGCTCGGCAATGGTGAGGCTGGAACCTATCGCTGTTGCAATTTCGGCCAGCCTGCGGCTGAAAGCCGTCGATACCGAGCCAATCTCGACAATATGCCGGATGACGCCCGGATTGGCTTCGATGGAAGCCGCAAGAGCCTCCGCCAGGATCTCAAGCCGTCTTTCGCTCAGCGGGGATTGAACGAGCACATGTTCCAGCGTCGCGCCCCCAGGCAGATTCGGGCTGGATACCGATGGCTCTTGTCCCAGGGCGTGCGGTCGCATTGCCGCCAAACGCTCGAGTGTCTCATGATACGCATTGTTGACGAGAACGGCCTCGGCGACCCGGCCGGCATCCTCGCGATAAATTTCCTGCAGCAGTTCCGCAACCGGCGGCAGCGTCGGTTCCGTCGGGATATTCCATTCGCTCCCCGTTGCAGAGGCTATGCCGGCATCTTCGAGAATATAGAGGCAATTGACCAGGAAAGGCCTGAAGTCAGGATCACCCGGGAGGTCGGAAAACGAAACAGTGCTGCGGCGCTCGGCAGCCGCGAGGGCGATATCATGGCATGCCCGGTAAATCGCGGCGTCAAGAAGCAGGGTCGCATTGTTGGGCGAATGATCCCCGCCCACGCCTGGCAAGGCCGAGACATCGGACGGGCGCATATCTGCATTCGATCGGCGCGCGAAGAGGCTCGACGGGATACTTTCATAGTGAAACGCGACGGAATCGAGCGTTGTACGGCGGCGCAGCTGCGTGCGGCGGAAGCGACAATCGTCGAGGTCTGCGACCCGTTCGCCGCTCGCATCGAACAGGCCGAAGCGCGCCTTGATCGAATTGGCGCTGAACCGATCGATCTCGATGAGAGCCTTGACGACCGATCTTGCCTTGCCAAAAATCCGCACGGTGCCGAAGTGAACCGGGATATAGGGCGCGCCGGTTTCGTCCCCGGAAAGCTGGTCGAAAAGAGCAACAAGTCCATGGAAAGCCGCATCGACCGACATGGGGTTGAGATTATAGGTCGCGAAGGGATTCGAAGGCGAGGCCGCCGGCTTCAGGTCCACTTCGATTGCGTCATGACCATAAGCGATAGCCTTCGACAGCAGTTGGAAGCCCGGACCATAATGCAGTCCGAAACGCTCCGCCGTTTCATAGGCCATCTCGGAGGTCAGGACGGATTTGCGCGCCTTGCTCGATGGTTCGAAACCGTTGCCAAAGCTCTCGGACTCAAGCGGTTTGCGGCAGCGCGCGACGGCGTGGATGGTCCAGTCATCATGGCTAAGACGTTCGCGTGACCGGATCTCCAGATCTCCGGTCTCAGGCGAGAGGATCGTCGACAATTCCACCATGCGGTCCTGGCGCAGCTCAAGCGGCCGGACGATCTCGATATTGCCGATTTCAACCTCATCCGCGCCATAATATTGTTGCGCGGCGGTGACGGCGATCTCGATGAAACCGCTGCCCGGCATGATTGCCTTACCATCGACCACATGCTCCGCAAGGTCGGTATACAGCTGGGCATCGAGATGGTTTTTCCAGCTCGAACCATTGGGGTCGGTTCGCCAACCGAGCAAGCTGTATGCGCTTTTGCGATCGCGGCCGAAAATATCGATCTCGTCACTGGTCGGTTGAGTGCGCAATTCGACCAACTCGAATGGCAGCGGCGGCAGATTGACGAATGCGTTGCGCGCGGCGCTGCCCCTTGCCCGCAGCGCCGGCGCGCCATTGGCAACCGCGCGCGCAAATGATTGCGAAACCGGATCGTGACCGGCGACCGCAGCCTCGCGCGGCAAGGTCGGTATGGCGATAACCTGGATCGAGGCCTGCTTTGCAATTTCCGCTATGTAATTGGTCAGGATCGGGCGTGGAGATATCTCGATGAAGAGATTGCACCCCATCGCCATCGCAGCCTGGCAGCCGGCCTTGAACAGCACGGGGTCGCGCACATTACGCCACCAATATTGCGCATCCAGCAGACGTCCGTCGCGCAGTTCGCCCGTCACCGTGGAGATGAAGGTCCCTGCCCCGTCATCCGGCGCCACATCGGGCAGATCTGCAAGGAACGCATCCTTGGCGCGATCGATGATCGGATGGTGAAAAGGATAGTTGATGTCGAGGACATGCGCGACGATATGGGCTTTGCGCGCAGCGTCCCTGAATGCTTCTATCTCGCTGACCGGACCGGAAATCGTCACCGAATTCGGGGCATTGATCGCGGCAATGCAGATGCTGTCGAGGCCATTGGATCGCGCGAAGGCAAGCGCCGCGTCTTCGTTGAGAACAACGGCCGCCATCTTGCCTTCACCAGCGAGAAGATCCTGATGCAGCGAGCGTTTGGCGACGATGGCGACAGCTTCGGCAGCCGTCAGCGCCTTGGCGGCATAGGCAGCAGCGATTTCGCCCACGGAATGACCGAGGACGGCATCGGGCCTTACGCCTAAGGCCCACAAGCAATCCGAAAGCGAAGCCTGGACCGCGAACAACAGAGGTTGCGCAATCTTGGTATCGGCCAGCCGCGCAGAAAGATCCGGAGCGACCAGAAGATCCGTGAGCTTTTCGCCCAGATAATATTCGAAAAGTGCGCTGAAAGACTGAAAGCACTGACGGAAATGGCGATTTTCCTGATAGGCGCCGGCGCCCATGCCTGCCCATTGCGAGCCGTTGCCGGAAAAGACAAAGGCGATCTTGGCGGCCTGTGCCGGCGCCTCGCCGGCTTCGCCGACCGAATTCTTTCCGGCAAGATGCGCATCGATTGCGGCAAGCACAGCCGCGCTGTCCTTGGCGCGCGCGGCGAAGCGGTGACGCATCGGTTCACGGTTGGCTGCGGCGGACACGACGATCTGTCGAGCTTCCTTTGGCTCGGCATTTTCAAGACGTCTTCTATAATCTTCAAGCAGCGCCGAAAGTGCCGAAGCGGTCTGGGCGCTGACGGCAAACACCATCCCTTCGCCGCGAATTTGAGGTTCGGGCGGCGCGATCGGATCGGGATCGCTGATGACGACATGAGCGTTCGTGCCACCGAATCCGAAGGAATTGACCCCGGCGAAGCGCGCCTGCTTTGCAGGGAGAAGTTCGATCGCAGAGGTGTTGACCCGGACGTTCAATCCTTCGAAGTCGATATTTTCGTTTGGCTTGTCGAAATGCAGCGACGCCGGCAGGAAATTGTTCTCCAGCGAGATCATCGCCTTCAGCAGACCGAAAAGACCGGATGCCGGCTCGGTATGGCCGATATTGGTCTTGATCGAACCTACCGGCACCGGCGCTCGGCGATTGCGCCCTATGACTTCACCGATCGCCCAGATCTCGGCGGGGTCGCCGACCTTTGTTCCCGTCCCGTGACCCTCTATAAAGGCGATACGATTGACGTCTATATTCTGGCCTTCATAGATCGAACGCAGCAGGGCGGCCTGTGCCTCGCGTGACGGCATGGAAATGCCGTTGGTACGCCCGGACGAATTGACGCCGACGGCATGAATTCTGGCGTAGCTGCGATCCTTTTCACGCAGGGCGACATCGGTCCGCCGCAGCACGATCGCCGCGCCGCCTTCCGCGCGGACATAGCCGCGGCCGTTATCGTCATAAGCGCGGCAGAGCCCCTCGGGCGATAGCATGCGTGCCTGTGCAAAGCCGACAAAGGACATTGGGTGGAGCAGAATGTTGATACCACCGACAATGGCCGTATCGATCTCACCACATTCCAGCGACCGCACCGCCTGGTCCAAAGCAACCAGCGACGAGGAACAAGCGGTATCAATCGTCATGCTCGGGCCGCGCAGCCCGAATATGTGCGAGATACGGTTGGAAACGATGGACAGCGTATTGCCCGTCATAAAATACGGGCTGCCGGAGGCTGGGTCCTCGAGTGTCAGATTGCCGTGCTCCAGAGAGGAAGCACCGATATAGACACCGACTTTCTGACCCTCAAAGCCGTCGATCGGCAAATTCGCATCTTCCAGGGCGCGCCAAACGACATTTAGAAGAATCCGCTGTTGCGGATCCATCTGCATGGCTTCGCGCTGCGAAAGGCCGAAAACCGCCGGATCGAAGCCATATATATTATCGATGACGCCGGCGGCGTAGCTATAGGTCTTGCCCTGGACGCCGACAGCCGGATGCCAAAAGCGCGCCAAGTCCCAGCGCCCCTCAGGTATGCGGCTTACAGTACAACGCCCTTCCTTGAGGACGAGCTGAAGCTCTTCGATCGACCCGGCCCCAGGTGCAACGCTTGCGCGTCCGATAATTTCAACTGTCATGATCTCTCGGCAATATTTCTACAGAATGCGTCGTATCAAACTGGCCAGTTTCACTATCAACTGTTCACACGATAATTATCTCTGGTTGTCATAGATAAAAAATCCGGGCGTACAGTCAATATGCGGCAACGCAGCAACCGATGCAATCCATGATATCCAACGCCTTAGGCGGAAGTCGCGCTCCCCTTTCATCCCGCATATCAATTCGCGATCAATTCGATCTTAACAACAAGGCATGATCCGTCACGACCATACAGATGTCGGCATCTATCCATCGATGCGGGTGAAAACAGAGGTTTACCGGAGAAGGAACCTCTGCCGTTGGTATTATTGGCTCAGAATGGTTGCTGTCGCAGCTCCCTGGGCGGCGATACCCAATGGCGCACCGACAATCGACAGGAACTTGCGAATATCAACCGAGGGATGACGTGACACATAGATCACATCACGGCTCTTGACCGGGAAAGTCTGCCCAACGATCAAGCTATCGGGATTGGACATATCGAAACGATAGACGATCGGATAACGCCCCTTGGAATCTGGCACCATGCCCTTGCGCAGCAGCCCCTGGAATCGCACCGGACCAAGCAGGCTCCTGACGACATCCGGCTCCTCGTAACGGAACAGGAAGAAGCCCTTGGCGTTGCTCGAGTCATCGATGGCGCCATGCCCCAGGGCAACGGCCTCAAGAAGGTTGAGATCGTTAGCCCCAAATTCCAGGCGTCCGTCTCCGCGCACGGAACCAAGCAGCGTGAAGGTTCTCGGATCACGGACGAGGAAAATCTGATCGCCCGGCTGGACATAGATATCCTCGGAGGGATGCTCGATAATGGACTTCAGCAAAGCCGTCCCGGTCCTGCTGCCGCGAACCAGCGTGACATAGGTCTCGTAAGGCTGCGTCGAAGGTCCGCCGGCCTTGGCGATCACCTCGGTAATCTTTTCCTTGGTCAGGTCCAGCGAAACCATGGAAGGACGGCCGACCGAACCCGAAACAGTGACGGTTCGCGACGGCGTTCCCATGCTCGTCACGATGACATCAGGCTCGACGGCCTTGGTCGCCAAAGCCGCCAATATAGCCTTGCGGGCCTGATCGAGCGTCTTGCCCGAGAATCGAACGGAGCCAGCATAGGGGATGGCCGCAGTTCCGTCGGGCTGCACGACGATATCCAGCGACACTTGCTTAGATTGCGCCGTGGAGAAGAGGCCATCAACACCGGCCTCGAAAATCGTCACTTTCAGTGCGTCGCCAACGCCGATTACGACCGGTGCGGCGCCACCACCGATGCCGAACCGGCGATTGAACGCGGAGGAAACATAATCCGAAACCAGCCGCGCGCTGCGGCTGTCAATGTCGACAATATCGAAAACCGCTGCATTCTGCCGGCCAAGTTCGGCACTGGATTGCCCCGCATCCTTGGTTATCGCATCAGCAAGCGGCCCCTCGCTCGACACGGAGTTGCACCCCGCCAAAACAAGGCAACAAAGTACGGCGCCAATACGAATCAATTGAACAACCTCAAACCCATTTGCTGCCGCACTACCCGACGGTTCGGACCGACATCGTATATATTAAATCTAACGATGCTTTGAAAAGCATAATGGACGTCCCACAACAAGCCCATAATACTGCAAATACAATCAAAAAAGTCACATGCGATCATCTTAACACACTTGGGAGTTGGATGAACGCGCGCCCCTCCCCGTGTATAAGGATCAAATGCGAACGAAGCAATTTACGCGGGTATTCCTTGAGGGCTTTAATTAAAATTTTAAGAATTATGGTAAATGACCGCTGGATAACGGCATTAACGACGGCCTGCACGAGTAACGAATTTATGTTTCGTCAATTCGTGCCGAACCGGCTTTCGTCGTCTCGCCATTGCCTATAAAGGTTGCACGTCCCGAACTGAACTTTAGCCAGCGATGGCAGGTCACATCGATCAGAAGCTGTCGAATATCGACTTTCCGCGAGATAATCAGTTAATGGCAACAACAGAGTATACGGAGCTTTCCCGGCCTCCGATGGAACAGATCTGCGGTTGCAGGAAAGTGCCGCCGATCATTCGGCAAAGAGTCGGGGACGTTCACAAAATACACCAGTTTACTGCGGAATTTATATTCAAGGCTGAAAACGGATGAAAGCAACCGCGCTTCCGTTTGAATTCGGCCCACAAATTTCTTCAGATCGGCTAATGGCCGATGAAAATTAAGGTTGCCTCCATGCTCGGCTTTGCAAGACGTTCGCAAAAGAAACCGTCGAAAACCCCCTTGGAGATATTCGATCAATACGAGCAGGGCATGCCAAGCTTCCAAAACGCAATCGATGCCCTGCCAGGCTGGAATTGCGCTTTTCCGCCAGAATTCAACCTCAGCGCTGGAAATCTGCCTCTCTATGCTGACGACCGCATTGCATGGGCGTTGCAGACTTTCGGCTCGATAGAGGGTAAGATTGTTCTGGAGGTCGGCCCTCTGGAGGGTATGCATACCTACATGCTGCATTGCCATCGTCCCGCGAAAATCGATGCGATTGAAGCAAATCGTCTTTGCTTCCTCCGATGCCTGGTCACCAAGCAGGTTCTGAGCATCGACAGCGCTGCATTTATGCTGGGCGATATTCAGTCATGGCTGACGGAACGGGAAGCCGCTTATGACTTAGTCATAGCATCAGGCGTCCTGTACCATATGGCGGATCCCGGCGAATTTCTTCGGCTGCTGGCCAAGCGTTCCAATGCGGTTTTCATCTGGACCCACTTCGTTCTCGAAGAAGCAATGCCTGAGGGTGACGTTCGCCGCCTGCCTTTCAGCGGTAAAGTTGAGACAAGGATGGTTGGTGGCCTTGCGGTACGCTACTACGAGCGCAGCTACCATCATGCCAATGCGAATGCATCCTTCTGTGGCGGCATGAAGGACCGGCACTTTTGGATGCACAGAGACGACATATTGATGCTCTTGCGCGAGTTTGGCTTTGATGACGTCATCATCAGGGATGAGGATTTCAGCCATCCCGGTGGTCCAAGCTTTTCGCTGATGGCCCGTAAATCGCGTGATGAGGCCTGAATGCCGGAATTCGATAAAGACGATGCCGACAGCTGCCTCGATGCATTGAGTGGCGCGGTGGATAATTTGATGCATTTCGGTCGTCGATCGGGACCCAGCCCATGCCGAATGGGGGCATCGGAGGATATCCGTGCTCTTTAACCTCGAATATGATCATGGGCACTTGATCGAGGGTTACCTGATCCCCGACGGCTTTTCCGATAAGCCGCAGATCAAGGTGTCGGATGCCGACGGCGAATTGATGGTTCTGCCGTGCGATCAGATCAAACAGGCGGTTATCGATTCAGGACGTCATGAAGACGGTCGCGTCGGTTTCAAACTCGATACGACGATCATTCCCGATCTGGTGGAACGTAGTTCGCTGATGATCCACGACGCCAAATCCGGACTATTGATCTATAGGCGACCTCAGGTGTCGACGACAATTCCGCTGAAGGTCGTGCGGCTTGAAACGCAGCTGCTGCCGATGGTCAAGTTCGACTATCACTGCGGCCGCCATTTCCAATATGAGCTCGCGTCCGTGGAGCGTTTCGGCCACGAGACCACGCTTCAAGCCTTTCATCTGAATGCCATCCAGTCGATCTACATCAGCGGTCGCCTGCTCATGCGCAATTACGAGGAGTTTCTGGATAAGGGATTCAAGGCAATCGTCCTGCTCACGGACCCATATTATGAACTGGCCTTGCGAATATTCCTGCTGAAACGAATGGCAAAAACTCAAATCTCCTTCTTCGGCGATCGCGACAAAATCATCCTCGCACCTGCTGCGGAACATTTTGCCGATGTCACTCTTGATAGCGAGGCCTCGCTCAAAATGGCTCTCAAGAAAGCACCGCAAAACGTAAGAAACGTGATAGCCTCGCCCGTCACCCGTCAACTTGCCACGACCATACCTGAACAGGCTGTCACGCGCGCCGATGTAGCGACAGCGATCGATCTGCTGTCGCGTTTTGCCATCGTTGGACGCGATACTGACAGTCTTTATTTCCAGCATGCCGTCGGCGAATTGCTCGGGATTTCGGTCGATGACTTCCCCTTGCCCCCAAGGCATAGTGCACTTGAAGACATTGCGACACGGCTGCGTTCATTGCATATTGCTGAGCTTATGCTTGAAGAAGATTTGATTTTCGATCACTACGTGCGTGAAGCGATGAAGCCAGCCACGTCTGAATTGCCGGAAACGATTGCAAGCTGACATGCCAAAACCAGTCATCGAAGAGGCGGTAGTTCAGGATTCTCCGCAGGTTAAGCCCGGCCGGCACATCCTGCCGGCGTTGTTTCGACGCAAGATGCCCAGTCAACGCGGGCGCAACGACCTTGAAGAAATCGAATACACGCCGGTCCATGATGGACCGAAACCGGAAACCCGCTCCGGTGGCAAGCCGCCGTTGAGGCTGCTGGGCTTCCTGCTGCTCGTTATCCTGCCGTTTTTGGCGAGTTCGCTCTATTATGCCTTTATCGCCTCGGACCAATATGTAGCGGAAGCACGTTTTGCCGTGCGAGCGGTATCGGGAGCCAGCGACAGCGGCGACGGCGACGATTCTCTCCGCGCCGGAGGAGCGACCAATGCCCTCAACATGCGTTCGGCATCACAGGACGCCTATGTTGTAACCAGCTTCATCCATTCCACGGAAATCTTGAAAAGAATTGGCGCGAAACTCGACTACCGCTCGATGTTTACAAAGCAGGATGCGGATTTCCTGACGCGATTTCGCGCTTCCCAATCTGACGAGGAATTCCTGAAATACTGGAACGACCACGTCACCGCTTATATCGACGTCACCTCCGGTATCATCACGCTGAAGGTCCGGACTTTCGCACCCGATGATTCCGTAAAGCTCGCGGATGCCATCATCGATGAAAGCGAAAAGCTCATCAACGAGCTCTCCGAGCGGGCACGCAGTGATATCGTCCGAAGCATGAAGGCCGATGTCGAGAAAAGCGGCAAGGCTTACGGCGACACGCTCATTGCCCTTAATCAATTTCAAAACGCCTCCGGACTGCTCAGCCCACAGACGCAGGCAAAAGACAGCGGTACGCTTCTCACGGGCCTGCTGGCCCAGAAGATGGAATTTGAAACACGCCTGTTCGTCATGCGGCAATCTAACGCTGAGAACTCTCCAACCTATCAGCAGCTAACCCTGGCCAAGGACAGTCTGGACACGCAGATCGAAAAGATGAAATCGGCATTGACCGGGCCGGAAAATGCCAGCCTGGCGAAGGCCTTGCTGGAATATTCCAGACTCGATACCGAACGCATGATCGCCGAGAAGCTGTATGAGAGCTCGCAGAAGAATTACGACGCGGTGCTTGCCGAGGCTCTTCGCAAAACACTCTATCTTGCTGTCTTCGTCAAACCCGTGCTGCCGGAGGAATCGATTTTCCCTCGCAGGGTCAGCACACCCCTTATCATCCTGCTTGCCCTGATTGTAACATGGGCGACGCTTTCTCTCATCTGGGCATCCGTGGAGGATCACCGGATATGAGACGGGATGCGTTATGATCCGATTCAACAATGTCTCCAAGTTCTTCAAGACTCAGGCCGGCAAGAAAGTCATCCTCGATCGAGTGAGTTGCGAGTTCCAGTCGGGCTATTCCTACGGTTTGCTGGGGGTCAATGGCGCCGGCAAATCGACCACGGTGCGGATGATTGCCGGAACGATGTTGCCCAATTCGGGCAGAATCTCCAAGGACGTACGGGTATCCTGGCCCTTGGGTTTGAGCAGTGGCTTCAATCCTCTGATGACAGGACGAGCCAATGTTCATTTCGTCGCCCGCGCCTACGGCGAAGATGTGAGACGCGTGTCCCGCTTCGTCGAGGAGTTCGCAGAACTGGGCGATTATCTAGACGCTCCGGTGCGTACCTACTCCTCGGGCATGGGCGCTCGCCTGGCGTTCGGCCTTTCGATGGCCATAGAATTCGAGTGCTACCTGGTGGATGAGGTTCTTGCCGTCGGTGATGCTCGTTTTCAGGAGCGCTGCCGCATCGCGTTCGAAAACAGACGGAAGACTTCCGACATCATTATGGTTTCTCATAGCATGAGTATGATCAATACGCATTGCGACAAGGGCATGGTACTTGTCGACGGCAGGCTTATTGTTTTCGATAAGGTGGAGCAGGCTATCGAAGCCTATTATAGACTGAACCGATAAGACACGAGGAATTGCCGGCAAGGTCCGATATGGCTCACGACACCGAAAACGCACCCAAGACGATTCAGCTCAGCGCAACGGAACACAGCCGCAGCGTGGCCACGAATCTATCCGTGACCGCGCGGAAGCTGCGTTTCTCGACATCGAGACGAAGCCAATTGTTCAAGGCCGTCGGCCTGCGGCCGCGTCCGATGCAGCAGATCATCGGCAAGGTGATCCTGGTGTCTACTTTGCTGCTGCTCGTCGTCCCGAATATCGCTTCAATCTGCTATTTTACCTTCATGGCATCCGATCAGTACCAATCGGAGACCCGTTTTACCGTGCGGTCTTCCACGCCGGCGCTTGGAGGAAACCAACTGGCAAAAGTCACCGGTCTGCCTGCTGCGCAAATCGTCCAGGATACGTTGATCGTCACCAATTTCATCAAAAGCAAGGATATGGTGGCAGCACTCGAGGGCAAGGTCGACTTCCAGAAGATCTATGGGAACCAGTCCATCGACCGGCTGGCAAGGCTCAAATCGGATGTGAGTTCGGAAAAGCTGCTCGATTATTGGGAAAATATGGTCTCGGTCAAAATCGACGCTAATAGTGGCATCGTAACGGTCAAGGCTCGCGCTTTTTCGGCCGCAGACGCGCAGAAAGTGCTGCAGCAGGTCGTCGCGGCCTCCGAAACCGTGGTCAACGACGTCAACAACCGCATCTGGCGCGATGTCATCGCGACGGCAGAGGCAAATCTCGATAACGCCAAGAACCAGTTGCAGGGCGCACGGGACCGGCTTCTGGCTGCTCGCAACCAAACGGGTGTTCTCAGTGTCGAGGGATCGTCGACCGTTATCACCAACCTGATCTCATCCGTACAGAAGCAGCGGATAGATCTTCAGCAACGATATGATGCCCAGCTCGGCGCTGTGTCGCCCAACGCCCCGCAAATGCGTGTTCTCAAACGCGAAATCGAAAGCCAACAAGCGCAACTGGATCAGCTTAACAGCCAAATTGCCGGGCAGAACAAATCCGAGCAGAACCTTGCCGATGTTTCAGTCGATATGTCTCAGCGCGAACTGGAGCAGGGCTTGGCGGAACAGCAGTTCGCAACCAGCATGAAAACGCTGGAGCAGGTTCGGTTCGTCAGCAAGCAGCAGCTTCTCTATCTCGACACGTTCCTCGCACCGGATTTGCCGGATGAAGCCGAATATCCGCAGCGGCTGCTCTGGATCGGCGCGATTTTCGCTGTGACACTGCTGCTTTGGGGAGTGGCCCTGGCCGTCCTGATGAACATCCGAAATCGGCTGGCTTAGAATTGCGCGGATGGCCCATGCAAATTCTGCGCGATATGCTCTATCACATGCTTCCAAGGCCGCTACCGTTCGGAGCGGCAATGAGAGATTCTCGTCGTGCGGCAAAGCGGCTCTTAATCCTGTCGCGCCATCCCAACCCCAGCTTCAGCTACTATCTCGATGAGCGCGCCAAGACACTTGGCGATATCCCGGTCATCATGAAAGGCCTCGACGATCCCCTCGAAGCGATCGACAGCGAAGGTCTCTTCGTCATCATCTGCCGCTACATCAAGCACCCGCAGTTGCGCTGGCTTGAAGAAAGACGGGATGATCTCGCCGGAGTAGCCTATTTCGTCGATGACGATATTCGTGCCGTCGTCACCGGCAAGGAAGCGAGCTTGCCCTACAAATACAGGCTGATCAAATTAGCCGTTCGTCCATTGCCGAGGGTCAATCGACTGCTGACGCATATCTGGACCTCGACCGAGGCCCTGGCGGGTACCCTTGCCACGACGGGCCACAAGATCGATATCCTGGCGCCCATGCCGGCAAATCTCTCGGATGCACCCTCCATCGCCGAAGGCGACGACGCACCGCCCGTCAAGATGGTCTATCATGCAACCGGCGTTCACCGTCACGAACATGAATTCCTGATGCCGATTGTCAAAGCCGCGATGGAAAAACATATCCATCTGCATTTCGAAGTTTTTGCCAATGGTACCGTTGCACGCCGCTGGGCCCGCCAAGGGATCGATCCTGCCAGGATAACCATCATCCCGCCACTATCGTGGCCGGCCTATCTTGCCAGGACGACGAAGCACAATGCCGATATAGCGCTGGCCCCTTTGCTGTCGGGAAAAACAAATGCAAGCCGGGCCGACACCAAGCGTATCGACATCAGCCGTTTGCAGGCTGCAGCGATCTTTTCACAATGCCCGACATTCGCGCGATGTGCCGTCCCCGGAGAACTTCATATCGGCAACACCGCCGAAGAATGGCTGGCGGCGATTGACCAGCTGATCAGCGATCGAGAATGTTATCTTGCAGCTCGCGATGCCACGCGCAACTCGATTGAAAAAATGCGGCAGCACGCGACACCGGCATTTCCGGGCATACATTTTGAACCGCTCAGTGGTGCAGCTTAAGGCTGATTTTTTAAGAATAATGCTCGTTGCGGGCCTCTGGACATAAATAGGCTTATGGCACTGAAAATTTTACCCAACGCTGACCTGGAACGTGCAATCGCGGTTGGCGCCGGTTCCGATCTATGGAAATCCCTGGGTGACGATCCAGCTTTTGAAATCAGGTTTTCGCCTGTCAGAAAGCGGCTGCTCGTCATTCACATCGCCGCGGGCAACGAACCGATAGATCCGAAATTCTATATCAATCGCGGCCGCGGATTTCGCGAAAAGGATGCCGCCTCGCTGCCGGAGGCACGCCGCTTCATCATCACGGCAGACATAGGGTCGGTTGGGACGATTTGCGCGCTGCGCGCCGATCCGGTCAGCTTCCCGACTATATTTCGTTTTGAGGTCAAGGCTTTCGCATCAGCGAAGTCGGCAGAGACCTATATTGCACACTTGAACGCGGCGGGGGAAAAGACCGAGCGCATCGATCTCGGCAAACTTCCGCAACATTGGACCAAGATACCAAATCTGAAATTCGGCAAACGGGCCGCCAATCTGACGGCGCAATATGCCGACGCAAACTACCGACTTGCAGCCGATCTCGTGGCCTCACCGGCGTCGGCAACAACTGGCACCTGGCTGAGCGTCGTCGTTCCCGTCTTCAATGCACCAGTACGATACCTGAATGATCTCATCGAGTCCTTCGAAGCCCAAGGGGAACAGGGCACGGAACTCATTCTGAGCGACGACGGCTCGACATCGCCGGAGACGCGGCAATGGTATGAGGCGCGGCATGCGAAAGATAACATTCGCCTCATGCTGAACGAGCGCAACGGCGGGATCGCGGCGGCCACCAATTCCGGCCTATCTCACGCAAGCGGCCAATGGGTCGCCTTTCTCGATCATGACGATGTGATCGCTCCGCATGCCTTCAAACTGATCAGGCATACGCTGGAGCAAAATCCGCACGCCAATTTCCTCTATACCGACGAACTGGTGGTCGACGACACGCTGAAGCCGACCGGAGTGATGCTGAAGCCTGCCTATGATCCCGTGCTGCTTACGGGCGTCAACTATATCAACCACTTCTCCATCTATCGCCACAGCCGGCTGCGGGAGATCGGGTACCTCAGAACCGGTTACGATGGCTCGCAGGATTATGATCTGCTGCTGCGCTATCTGGAGGGTGTTCCGGAGCAAAGCATCCTGCACCTGCCCTACCCCGCCTATTGGTGGCGCCGCAATGGCCGGACCTATTCGCGCAAATTCATGGATGCCGCGACGGTAAATGCGCGCAGAGCGCTAACCGAGAGATTCCAACGGCAACAGCGAGCGATCGAAGTTGAGGGAACGCTGACCAAGACGCTGCATCGGGTCGTCTTCGAAGCGCCTCGCGACTGGCCGAAGGTTTCGATCGTCATTCCCAGCAAGGACAATCTCGACCTCATCTCCCGAGTTCTGAATGACCTGTTCGAAAAGACGGATTACCCCAATTTCGAGGTGCTGGTCGTCGACAACGGTTCCACCAACCAGGCTGTCCTTGATCTCTACGACCGCTATAGCCAAACGCGTCCGAATTTTTCAGCCGCCGTCACACCCGAAGCCTTCAATTTCTCGCGCTCGGTCAATCGCGGCCTGAAGACGTCTACAGGAGAGCACTTTCTGATCCTCAACAATGACGTCGAGGTCATCGAGCCAGGTTGGCTGAAGGAGATGGTGTCCTGCCTTGCCTATGACCGGACTGGCATCGTCGGTGCCAAGCTGCTCTTCGCGAATAACAAGATGCAGCATGCGGGTGTTATCGTCGGTTTCGGCGGCCTGGCCGGACATTGGTATATGAACAAGCCAAGGGAATTCGGCGGGCCTATGAACCGGCTGCATGTCCGCAATAGCATGACCTGCGTCACCGGCGCTGTCATGCTGATCTCGGGCGACTGCCTTCGGAAGATCGGCCTGTTCGACGAGGAAAACTTTGCCGTCGCCTATAATGACGTCGACTATTGCCTGCGCGCGCACAAGGCGGGTTTTCGCATCGTCTGGACGCCGTTTGCCTGCCTTTACCATCATGAATCTCTTTCACGGGGATCGGACAAGTCAGGCGAGCGCAAGAGACGGTTCGAGCAGGAGAAGGGCAATCTGCGCCGGCTGCATACGACACAGGCTTTTGCCGACAGGGCGCTCAATCCCGCCTATAGCCGCGACAAGTCGGACCCACGGATCGTGGTGCCGACACAGCTATTCATTCCGTCGATGTCGTGAGGGATTGCGGGGCCGTCCGGCCCCATCTCAAAGTTGGATCAGGTCCAAGCCTTCACCCACCTCGCGTTTGGCAATCTCGACCACGCTCATCTCGTGCGTGAAGAGAATCGTCTGGAAACGCTCGGCAGTGGTCGCAAGCACTTTCAATCCCGCGCTTGCCCGCTCATCGTCAAAGGTCTGAAAGATATCGTCGACGATCAGCGGTGCCGGCTCGTTACGGGCGGAATAATCCTCCAGGAAAGCCAATCGCAGGGCGAGATAGAGCTGGTCACCCGTGCCCTCGCTCAGGCCATCCAATGGCACACGCTCACCGCCCACGCGTTCCGCCAGCAACTGCAGCGCATCGCTTTCGTCATGCGCCTCGACGAGGCGGAGGAAACGGCCTCCGGTCAGCTGTGAAAACAGCTCGCCTGCCCGCTTGACGACCGGATCCGCTTGCTTTTCGCGATAGGATTCCATCGAGCCCGCCAACATCCGCACGGCAAGCTTGAGGACGACCCATTGCCGCGCCAGATCCTTTGCCTCCTGTTCGGCCGATAGCTTTTCGAACACCGCGTATTCAGCGCTGACACCGGTCTCAAGCGCCTGCCGCTGACGGCCATTTTCCGCCAGCCGCGCCGAAAGTGCGCCATGCGCCGTGAACTGCCGCTGGTCCTCTTCGGCCAGCCGCTCTATTTCAAGATCTGCGGCAACCCGCTCGAAATCGCCAAGCTGGATCCGAACCTCGTCTTCCGCCTTGCCATCAGCTTGCTGACGGAAGCGATCGCGGCTTTCGATCAAGCGGCCACTCAAGCGCGTGCGCTCGCGCAGCCGCGACAGCAACGCAGGCAAATCCTTAGACCCCGGTAGATCCGCAGTCAGATGATCGAGATCGTCGATGATGGCGGTAAGCGCCTCCTGGTGACGGACAAGCAGCGCTTCCGCGCGCTGACGATCCTCCTCCAGGCCGTCGCGCTTCTTCAGCTCGCTGCGCATGGCATTGGCGCGGCTATGCAGCGCTTCGGCTGCGGCATCCGGCGGCAGATGATCCAGCTCATAGCCGGCGCTGGCTGCAAGCGTTGCGAGCCGGCGCTCGAAATCCGCCATGTCGCGCCGCATGCCGCTCACACGCCGCAAGCGGTTATCGCGCTCCGCCAAGGCATCCGGCAGTTCTTCCCAGGCTTTCAGGGCTGCGGACGCCATGTCCAATGTCGTGTCGGATGGCAGACCGAGATGTTCGGCGGCCTTGCCGAAAACCTCGTTCCAGTCGGCATGCTGCCGCTCCAATACCTGTTGCTGGCCGTCGAACCGGGCGAGCCGCTCGCGCGTCGCGCCAATCTCCCCCTCCCGCGTCCGGCTTTCACTCCAGCGTTCTGACAGCAGGCGCAGATGCTTTCGCAGCCCGTCCGCGATTGCGACCGGCGGTAGCCGGCCGCTCTTGTAGCCGGTCGCCTCCACGATGTCCTGCAAGGCGGGTAAGACGCGTTCTTCAGCCGCAGCGTACTCATCCCGCTCGTCAAGCAGATCGCGCAATGCCTTGCGCTCACGTCGCAGCAATTCAACTCCACGCCGCCACTCCAGCATCGCCGAAGGATCGAGTGCATCGATGCCGCAAGGCTCGAAAAGCATAGCGAAGGTTGCCTGGGCATCCTTCAGGGTTTTCTCACAGATTCCGAACCGCTCGGAGGCCTCTTTGCGCTCCTGCAGCAGGCGCGCCTGACGCAGGCGATAGTCGGCATGGCGCGCAACACGGTCCGCATCGCTCAACGCGGCATCGGCCAGACGATCGGCCTCGGCAAGGCTCTGGGTCAGCGTCGCAAGCACCTTGGCTCCCGGAGCCGGGCCATCCGCCAGGCTCTGCTGAATAGCGGTCCACTGTGCATCGCGACCTTCACGCGCAGCGACGATCTGCTCACGCGTTACGATCGGCCCGTTACGCTCGGCATCCGCGAGCGTGCGCTCTATCTCCGCCAGCTGCTCATCATAGTTTTGCAGCTTGCCGGCGGCCTCGCGCATCCTCGTGCGTGCGGCATCGATGGCATCGCGATGCCCGGTAATCTCCGTCGGCTCCGGTAGGGGCACGGAGAAAAGTGCATCGATGTCACCGACCGGTGGCCGCAATTGCCCGGCAACCTCCTTGAGATCGGTCTCGATGCGCCGTATCTGCGTTTGCAGCCCGTCAAGACGCGCCAAGGCAGAGAGATCGTTGCCCAGTGCCTCGAGCTGATCGATATAGGGTCTCGGATCGATCAATCGCCCCGCAAGACTATCCTTCTCCAGGGCCGCAAGCTGTCCGCGCTCACTCTCGACCTGCTCCGCGAGGGACTGGATTTGCCGCACAAGCTGCCTGCCCTGCTCCGCCAGCTCGGACAGGCGCGTACGGTCGATATCGCTCGGTTGACGCTTCTCCAGCTCGACCTCAGCAATACCGAGGCGACGGGCAAGCTGCGTGAGCTCCGTTTCGAAGTCAGCCAACTCCCGATCCACACCCGGCAGGTCGTGACGCTGGGCGCGATAGTTGCCGGTGTCGGCAAAGAGCTGGGTGATATCGCCCGAGATCTGCAGCAACCCGTCATCGACATGGATGCGGGACAGGTCGTCCTCGGCACGCGCAAGCACCTGCCGTCCCCGGAGCAGCTCCTCCTCGGCGGCTTGTTTGTCCCGCAGTCTCTGCTCGAGCTTGTCGCCCAGACTTTCGGGTATCGCGGCGATATCAGCCAAGCCCTCCAGCGCGACGGTTTCGGCGTCGATCTCCGCGAGCAGAGGCTGCAAGGTCTTCAGTTTCTTGAGCCGGTCCAGAGTCTGTCGCGTCTCGCGGCGTTCCGCCTGCAAACGCTCCAGTTCGGCTTCAAGCTCGGCCGCCTCCGCCAGCAGCTTCTTCCAATCCCCGGATTTGAGTTCGTTGTCGCGTTCGGCTTTCCGGGCATCCTCGTAGCGGTCGAGGGCCTGATAGAAACCGCGGTCCTTCGAGCGTCTGGCCGCGTAGATACCGTCGGCCTCCGCCTCCAGCGATTGGCGCAGCCGCGACAGTCCGGTGAGTCCGGAGGCGGCCGAAAACAGCAGGCTGCCAATCTCGCCGCCGCTGCGCAGCATGGTGGTCGCTCCCTGCCGCAGCCTCTGTGAATCCAGACCGAAGGCGCGCTCGAAGACATCGCGGCTCAAATTGCCGATGAACGGCGAAAGCGCATCCTCGGCAAGCGGTATCTCCTTGTCATCGGGGGCAAGAAGTGTGCTCTTGCGCCCGCGGCGGCGGCGGAAAGCGAGCCTCGCGCCGTCACGCGCGCTGATCGAAGCGCCGATCCGCAAGCTGCCGGGCTCATGCAGAAAGCTCTGCTCAGCCGCGGCGGGAAAACCAAAGAGCAGATCGGAAATCGCGCTTAGAGCCGAAGACTTGCCCGCTTCGTTCGGACCATAGATGACATGCAGCTTGGCACCGGCGCGGAAATCGAGCGTGCGGTCGGTCAGTGCTCCATAGCGAAGAATATCGAGGCGGTCGAAACGCATCAGCCAGCCCCCTGCCCGCGCGCGAGCAGCAGTTGCCGCGCTTCCTCGATGAGGGTCTCCATGCTGTCATCCAGCGGCTGTGCTGCCGCTCCAAGGCCACCCGGCAGGCGTATCGCAATCTCGTCGACCAACCTGCCCGCCTCAGTCACGATATCGGTGTCGCCTGCATGTTCGGCCAGCAATTGGCGGAGATCGAGTGCGCCATCCGTCTCGATGACTGATGCCGGCGGCGGCTCCAGCCGCAACTCCAGCTTTTCGAGCCAGATATCCTCATGCACGCGATGGCACGCGGCCTCGACCTCATCGCGCCATTGCTGACGGTTGGCGGTAATGGCGCCGTGCAGCGGCGTGATACCCGAAAGCCTGACCCGCAGCGCCGTCATGCGCCCGGCCATATTGTCGGCGAGCGGCTGCACCGCCTGCTCGACGCGACGCAGGATCGCTGTCTGATCGTCATCCGGGCCGATGCCTATATCGATCTGTGCGAAGCGCGCCTCGTCAACAATCAGCCGCTCATGCTCGATGCGGCCGTCTTCGACGGTCACAAGCACCGCGCCCTTGGCGCCGCGCTCGCGGATGTTGCGACCTTGAAGGTTGCCGGGAAAAATGACTAGCGGATCTCGCGCCACCACTTCGTAGTCATGCACATGCCCAAGCGCCCAGTAATCATAGCCGCGCGAGCGCAGATCATCGATGGAGCATGGCGCATAGGGCGCATGCGGCTCGCGGCCGGTCAGCGATGTGTGGAGAATGCCGATGTTGAACCAGCCTGTGACCGGTGCGGGATAGGAAATCGCCAGATTGTCGTTGGCCGAGCGTTCGGCAAAGCCTTGCCCGTGCAGCGCCACCTGTAGCGCGTCCAACTTGACGCTGCCAGGCTTGTTCGTCGGGAACTCATAGACATTGCTTGGCAGGGTGATGGTCTTGGTGATAACGCTTGCCGCATCGTGATTGCCGCGCAGCAGATAGACCGGGATGCCGGCCCGCTCGAGCCGCGCCATTTCACGATTGAAGAACAGGCCGATCTTGTTGTCCTTCCAGTCGCCGTCATAGACATCGCCGGCGATGACGAAGAAATCGACCCGCCGTTCGATCGCCAGCCCCACCAGCGTCGAGAAGGCCTTGCGGCTCGCTTCCACGAAGATGGCGGCGACAGCGGCGTCCTTCAGGGCCAACCCCTGAAAGGGGCTGCCAAGATGCAGGTCGGCGGCATGGATGAAACTGAAAGAAGGCATGGGCTCCGATCACCGTCAGATATCCGGTCTCCCCTTGTAAGGAAGCGGAGAGGCAATGAACACTGCGCCACTTGCTTCATCCAATGGTTTCGCAAGCGGGTCGGAGCTGTCATATTCCTGGGTCACGCGATTGCGATCCTGCATTGCCCCCTGCGCGCTTGCGGCAGGTTCGGTCGGCTGCTACTGCGCTGGCATTTCATTACCAAGAGGAGATCTTTCATGAGACATCATGCTTTCGGACGGACACCCTTCATCGTCACCGATGTCGGCTTCGGCGCCTGGCAGATCGGCGGCGCATGGGGCGATGTCAGCGAGGCCGATGGCCGCGCGGCGCTGAATGCTGCGCTTGATGCCGGCATGACCTTCATCGACACCGCCGATGTCTATGGTGACGGCCGCTCGGAAAAGATCATCGCCGATGTGCTGAAGGCCCGAGGCGGCGAGCGCCCGATGGTGGCGACCAAGGCCGGCCGCCGGCTGAACCCGCATGTGACAGAGGGCTATACCAAAGCCAATCTCGAAGGCTTCATCGATCGCAGCCTGAAGAACCTCGACGTCGAAAGCCTGGACCTTGTTCAGTTGCACTGCCCGCCGACCGAAGTTCTCTATCGGCCGGAAGTCTTTACAGGCCTTGATGAGCTACAGAAGGCCGGCAAGATCAAGGGATATGGCGTCAGTGTTGCGACGGTCGAAGAGGCGCTGAAGGCCATCGAATTTCCGGGCGTGCTCAGCATCCAGATCATCTACAACATCTTCCGCCAGCGGCCTGATCATCTGTTCTTCAAGGAAGCCAAGCGCAAGAACGTGGCTGTTATCGCCCGCGTGCCGCTGGCCTCCGGCCTGCTCTCCGGCAAGATCACTCGCGACACGCAATTTGCCAGCGACGATCACCGCAACTTCAATCGCCATGGCGAGGCTTTCGATGTCGGCGAAACCTTTGCCGGCGTTCCCTTCGAAGTCGGCCTTCAGGCGGTGGAAGAGGTGCGCAAGCTGGTGCCCGCGGGCTCCAGCATGGCAGCCTTCGCGCTGCGCTGGATCCTGATGAGCGACGCCGTTACGGTCGTCATCCCCGGTGCGCGCAATGCCGAACAGGCGAAGGCCAATGCGGCTGCCGCCGATCTTGCACCGCTATCCGCTGATGTCATGGCGGCGACGCGTGAGATCTACGAACGCCTGATCGCTCCGCACGTTCATCATCGCTGGTAATAGCCGATCCGGAAACGAGGGGCCGGGATGATCCGGCCCCTACCGAACCAAAGGCCGCTTCCCGGCACAACACTCGGTTGGCAAACTTCAAATCGTAGAGCGCTTTGTTTTACGTATTTCCGGACGGAAAACCGCTGCGCACTTTTCCTGGAAATACTCTAAAGCTTGATTGAACGGCTCACCACGTTCCGATGAATGCCGCGCAGGCTAGCAGCGCTCCGGTCAGGATATTCGCCAGGAACAGGCGGAAATTCACCTCGGGACGGTCAAGGTCGATTCGCCAGGTTTGCCAGCCCAGGTGCGCGGCTATGACAAGCATTCCCATGGCGTAGGCCAGCGACATGCCGAGCAACCAGCCCCCGACCGACCACGCCAAGACCGTCAGAGCATAGAACAGACCGACACAGGCCTTGCCGTGCCGGCCAAACAGGATTGCCGTCGATTTCAGGCCAAGTTGGGTGTCGTCCTTTACGTCGACATAGGCATAGACGGTGTCGTAGCCGATCTGCCATGCGATAGCGCCAGCCCACATGAGGACCGCGCCCGCCGGGATATGCCCGGCAACTTCGGCCCAAGCCATCAGCATGCCCCAATTGAACGCCGCACCCAGCACAGCCTGGGGCCAATGAGTGAAACGCTTGCAGAGCGGATAGATGAAGACCAGCGGCAGAACGCATATGGCGACAAGGCGTGCATAGGGTGTCAGGAAGAACAGAAGCGATGCCGCCAGTGCAAGCTGGACGGCCAGAAAGACAGAAGCCTGCAGCGCGCCGATCTGTCCGCTTGCCAAAGGTCGAAAGCGGGTTCGCTCGACATGGCCGTCAAACTTCCGATCTGCAATATCGTTAACCGTCGAGCCGGCGCTTCTCATCAGCAAGGCACCGAGAGAGAAAACAACCAGCTCTCGAAGGTCCGGAAAACCGTACGATGCCTGGATGAGAACTGCCCAGCACGGGAAAAGCGTCAGCCATATTCCTACCGGCCGATCCAGCCGGGCCAGGCGCGTATATGGCCGCCAAAAAGGCGGCAGCCGACGATCCACCCAATCACCAAGTTGAATATCGCTTAGGTCCGGGCGGCTTAAACCAGTCATGATCTCATCCAAATTCGCTGTCGTTCATCGCCATTGAAATGACTGTTTGCGATTGAACTCCCCCGCGGGCAAGAGCCTCCCCCAATATTCCGGAATAGAGCCCGATCCCAAAAGGGCTTACGCTTGCCGGACAATGGCTCCGATGACGTTGGTAAGAATGCGGGCGGCGGTGACGGCCGATAAGCCGTCAATATCGGTAGGCGGATAGAATTCGACCAGGTCGAAACCAGCAATCTTCGCGCGCCGACCCAGACCCGCAATCAGTTCGATTACTTGTGTATAGGTCAAACCTCCGGGCGTGCGCGCGGCTACCCCAGGCATGATCGATGGATCGATGCTGTCGCAATCGAGGGTGACAACAACCCGCGCACCTTCAGGAATATGCTGCAGAGCGGCTTCGACGCCCTCGGCATGCACCTTGCGAGCCGTCACGAAATGGCTGCCATAGCGCTTCGCGGCTTCGACTTCAGTGAGACCTGCGCTGCCGACACTACGAAGACCGACCTGAACCATGCCGGCAACATGCTGCATCTCGCTCGCCCGACGCATCGGGCTCGAATAGCCGTAGCGCTCGCCGTGCAGCTCGTCGCGCCAATCGATATGAGCATCGATCTGCAGGACCCAGACCGGCCCATGATCCGCAAATCCGGCGAGGAAAGGGATCGTCACGGAACAATCGCCGCCGATCAGGATCGGTACGGCTGATGATGCCAGTATCTCACGCGTCCTCGCCTCGATCCGGGCACGGTTTACGGCATTGTCGTGCATGGTGGTTTGGATGTCGCCGGTATCGACGCAGCACGGGGGCTTGCCGTCAAACAGCGGGCCGCCAATATCGAAATCCCAATGTTCGCTCAAAGGAGCATCACCCTGGCTTGCTGAGCGAATAGCGTCGGCAGCCAACATATAGCCACGACTGTCTTTGTCGGGATAGGTGCTGCCGTGGCCAGCTCCGAAAATGATCGCGCGACACAGGCTGCCATCGGCTAGTTGATCGGGAAGGCCGAGAAAGGAAGACGATGCGGTCATTTCGTGATCATCCTGATGGTCATTTGGCTGAAACGCCAATGTCGGGCGTTCGAAAATACCTCATGACGTTTCCCTCGCAACAGAATGCACCAAGCGTCTACGCCGTGGACATCCCTTATTTTGATGGTCGTGGCTAATGAACAAAATCCAGCCGTTCCCTATCTCAAAACAAAAAAGGGCCCGCTAAGGCGGACCCTCAATGTTCCTCACCCGCAAGGCTAACGCCTCGCAGCGGGTGAAAACGAAATCAGCTGTTGACCGAGTCCTTCAGGCCCTTGCCGGGCGTGAACTTCGGCACGTTGCGGGCCGCAATATCGACCTCAGCGCCGGTGGATGGGTTACGGCCCTTCGTGGCTGCACGGTGGGAAACGGTGAAGCTGCCGAAACCAGCGAGGCGAATGTCGCCGCCCTTCTTCAGTTCAGCCTGGACGGTCTCGAAAACAGCGTCAACAGCGGAAGCAGCGTCAGCCTTCGTGATACCGGCCTTCTCGGCCACTGCGGACACGAGCTCATTCTTGTTCATGTTTCCACCCCTTTCTTTGGTATGAAACGACTTATCGGTAAGCGGGGTGCAAGTACGAATGCTCTTACCCGCCGCAACCCCAAAAGCCCTGCAAATCAAGGAAAAGCAAGCGTTACCAGCCGCTTTTCACAAAAAAAGACCGGCAAAAATGCCGGTCTTTTCGTCATTTATGACAATTCGACAGAATTGAGGCGATGAGCCTCAATGTGCGATCGTCGCACCTACATCGTCGACGCCTTCGACCGTTGCGATCACGGGCGTTTCGACGGTGCCATCCCATTCGATCGGCTCGGGCCGGCGAACAAGCGCATGCTTGATCACCTCACCCATGCGCGACACGGGAATGATCTCCATCCGGTTCTTCACGTTGTCCGGAATCTCCGCCAGATCCTTGGCGTTTTCTTCCGGGATCAGCACCTTCTTGATGCCGCCACGCAGAGCCGCAAGCAGCTTTTCCTTCAGGCCACCGATCGGCAGCACGCGGCCGCGCAGCGTGATTTCACCGGTCATGGCGACATCCTTGGAAACCGGGATGCCGGTCATGATCGAGACGATCGCGGTTGCCATGGCAACACCGGCCGACGGGCCATCCTTGGGCGTCGCACCTTCCGGCACGTGCACGTGGATGTCGCTCTTGTCGAAGCGCGGAGGCTCGATGCCGAAATCGACGGCGCGCGAGCGGACATAGGATGCCGCAGCGGAAATCGATTCCTTCATGACTTCCTTCAGGTTGCCGGTCACGGTCATGCGACCCTTGCCCGGCATCAGCACGCCTTCGATCGTCAGCAGTTCGCCGCCAACCTCGGTCCATGCGAGACCGGTGACAACACCGACCTGATCTTCGCGTTCGGCTTCACCATGGCGGAAGCGCGGCACGCCGAGATAGTCCGGAACGTTCTCACCCGTAACGGCGACCGACTTGGTCTTGCCCTTGATGATCTCGGTGACCGCCTTGCGGGCGAGCTTCATCAATTCGCGCTCGAGGTTACGAACGCCTGCTTCGCGGGTGTACTGCTGGATGATGACCATCAGGGCATCGTCGCTCACCGAGAATTCGCTCGGCTGCAAAGCATGTTCCTTGATGGCCTTCGGCAGCAGGTGCCGCTTGGCGATCTCGCGCTTTTCATCTTCGGTGTAGCCGGCGATACGGATGATTTCCATGCGGTCCATCAGGGGCGCAGGGATATTCAAAGTATTCGCCGTCGTGATGAACATCACGTCCGACAGATCGTATTCGACTTCCAGGTAGTGATCCATGAAGGTCGAGTTCTGCGCGGGGTCCAGCACCTCAAGCAGAGCCGAAGACGGATCGCCGCGATAGTCCTGGCCGAGCTTGTCGATTTCGTCGAGCAAGAACAGCGGATTGGACTTCTTAGCCTTCTTCATCGACTGGATGACCTTGCCGGGCATCGAGCCGATATAGGTGCGGCGGTGACCGCGGATTTCGGCTTCGTCACGAACGCCGCCAAGCGCCATGCGGACATACTCACGGCCGGTCGCCTTGGCGATCGACTGGGCAAGCGAGGTCTTGCCGACGCCCGGAGGTCCGACGAGGCACAGGATCGGCCCCTTGATCTTGGTCGCACGCGCCTGGACGGCCAGATACTCGACGATGCGCTCCTTGACCTTGTCGAGACCGAAGTGATCGGCTTCGAGGATCTTCTCGGCATTGTTCAGATCAGCCTTGACCTTCGACTTCTTGTGCCAGGGGATGCCCAGCAGCCAGTCGAGATAGTTGCGCACGACGGTCGCTTCAGCCGACATCGGGCTCATCTGCCGGAGCTTCTTCAGCTCGGCATCGGCCTTTTCCTTGGCTTCCTTCGACAGCTTCGTCTTGGAGATGCGCTCTTCCAGTTCGGCCATCTCGTCGCGGCCTTCCTCGCCGTCGCCGAGCTCCTTCTGGATCGCCTTCATCTGCTCATTCAGGTAGTATTCGCGCTGGGTCTTCTCCATCTGGCGCTTGACGCGCGAGCGGATGCGCTTCTCGACCTGCAGAACCGAAATCTCGCCTTCCATGAAGCCGAGCGCCTTTTCGAGGCGAGCCTTGACGCTGGTGGTTTCCAGCATCTCCTGCTTCTCGGTGATCTTGATCGACAGATGCGATGCGACGGTATCGGCCAGCTTCGAATAGTCGTCGATCTGGCTGGCAGCACCAACCACTTCCGGCGAAATCTTCTTGTTGAGCTTCACGTAGCTCTCGAATTCGGAAACGACCGAACGGCTCAGCGCCTCAAGCTCGACCTGATCCTCTTCCGGCTCGTTGAGCGTATGACCGAGAGCTTCGTAGAAGTCTTCGCGGCTGGTATATTCGTCGATCTCTGCGCGCGCACGGCCTTCGACCAGCACCTTGACGGTACCGTCGGGCAGTTTCAGCAGCTGCAGAACATTGGCAACAGTGCCCACCTTGTGGATGGCGTCCGGCGCGGGATCGTCGTCACTGGCATTGATCTGGGTGACCAGCATGATCTGCTTGTCGGAGCCCATGACCTCTTCCAGCGCGCGAATGGATTTCTCCCGTCCGACGAACAGCGGCACGATCATGTGTGGGAAAACCACGATGTCGCGCAACGGCAATACCGGATAGGCAATGCTCTCATGTGCCGCAGACGTTTTCTTAGTCATGTTATTTCCTTTCCGTCGTCCCGTTCCCGGGCTCTCTGCCAGCTGGGGGGAGGATTAGCCGGCTCTCTCACTTGATAAACAAGTGGAGCTTCACATTACCTATTTCAAGTCACGCGAGACATGCCACCGTCACACGGCAGCCCCGCTTGTTTACGAGGAGGAACGCAACAACAAACACCGAAGCCCAGCCACTCAAACAATCACTGGCGAAGCGGAATCCGAAGGAAAATACCGGGCTGATGCCCAAATCACCGGATGCTCCAGAATCATGCCATGATGGCCGCAGCAGGCGCTCTTCACAACCAGCTTTGATGGCATTCCCATCAGCTTATCCAAGACTTTATCAGTAAACTGTACGATTTTTCAAACAGAAAGGGGCCCGTCCATGACGAGCCCCCGATTCGTGATCGTCGATGAAGACATCAGGCCGTTGCGTTGGCCTTTTCTTCCTGCCGATCGGCATAAATGTAGAGCGGACGAGCGGAGCCACGGACGACTTCCTCGGAAATGACAACCTCGCGCACGCCTTCCAGCGCCGGCAGGTCGAACATGGTGTCGAGGAGGATCTTTTCCATGATCGAGCGCAGACCGCGAGCGCCCGTCTTGCGGACGATCGCCCTACGGGCAATCTCGCGCAGCGCATCTTCGTGGAAGGTCAGTTCGACATCTTCCATCTCGAACAGGCGCTGGTACTGCTTGACGAGAGCGTTCTTGGGCTCCGACAGGATCTGGATCAGCGCATCCGCATCCAGGTCTTCCAGCGTCGCCAGAACAGGCAGACGGCCGATGAATTCCGGGATGAGGCCGAACTTCACCAGATCTTCCGGCTCCAGTTCGCGCAGCACTTCACCGACGCGGCGATCATCCTGCGCCTTGACGGTAGCACCGAAGCCGATCGAGGTCTTCTCGCCACGGGCGGAGATGATCTTGTCGAGGCCGGCAAAGGCGCCGCCGCAGATGAAGAGGATGTTGGTCGTATCCACCTGCAGGAACTCCTGCTGCGGATGCTTGCGGCCGCCTTGAGGGGGAACCGAAGCGACGGTGCCTTCCATGATCTTCAGCAGAGCCTGCTGTACGCCCTCGCCCGACACGTCGCGCGTGATCGACGGATTGTCCGACTTGCGGGAAATCTTGTCGACTTCGTCGATGTAGACGATGCCGCGCTGGGCGCGCTCGACGTTGTAGTCGGCAGCCTGCAGCAGCTTGAGGATGATGTTTTCGACGTCTTCACCGACATAACCGGCTTCGGTCAATGTCGTGGCATCGGCCATGGTGAAGGGCACGTCGATGATGCGGGCGAGCGTCTGGGCCAGATAGGTCTTGCCGCAGCCGGTCGGACCGACGAGCATGATGTTCGACTTCGCCAACTCGACATCGCCGTTCTTCGACGCATGCGCGAGGCGCTTGTAATGGTTGTGAACGGCAACCGACAGGATCTTCTTCGCCTGGCGCTGGCCGATGACGTATTCGTCGAGAACCTTGATGATGTCCTGCGGTGTCGGAACCCCGTCACGCGACTTCACCATCGAGGATTTGTTTTCCTCGCGGATGATGTCCATGCATAGCTCAACGCACTCATCGCAGATGAAGACGGTCGGTCCGGCAATCAACTTGCGGACTTCATGCTGGCTCTTACCGCAGAACGAACAATAAAGCGTGTTCTTCGAGTCGCCGCCGTTGCTGCCGCTGACTTTGCTCATATCACTTTCCTTCCAGCACGCCGCCAATTTCCAAGCTGAAATCGCGGTCCACTCAATGCGCCCGCCGGACCTGCCCCTCGTTACTGGCAGATCGCGGCGCCCTTCGGGGTACTGAACGCAGGCCCGGCTCACCGGAACTGCGTGGCAACGATTCCCCTTCGAATGCCGAATGCCATGTCACAAAAACGCTACATAGCATGAATGCATACTATTACCGCGTTCTCTTCCACATTAAACCCCTATTCGTTCACAAATGGGATAGAACTGTGGCATGGAAGGCACCGTCACGTGGATAATCACGCGGCGGTTTCACCTTCCATTTCGGTACGCGACGTCAATACCTTGTCGATCAGACCCCATTCCTTGGCCTCATCCGAGGACATGAAATGGTCACGATCGAGCGTCTGCTCGACCTCTTCGTAGGTCCGGCCGCAATGCTTGACGTAAACTTCGTTCAGGCGACGCTTCATCTTGATGATGTCGCGCGCGTGGCGTTCGATATCCGAAGCCTGCCCCTGGAAACCGCCCGAGGGCTGAT
This sequence comes from Rhizobium sp. A22-96, assembly GCF_053521805.1. Classification (NCBI taxonomy): domain Bacteria; kingdom Pseudomonadati; phylum Pseudomonadota; class Alphaproteobacteria; order Hyphomicrobiales; family Rhizobiaceae; genus Rhizobium; species Rhizobium sp. A22-96. Next base: position 555,505 of record NZ_JBNWDQ010000003.1, on the reverse strand, counting down.
GAACCATGATGCGGGAATTCGGCGTTGCGAAACGCATGTCCTTGTCGCCGGCTGCAAGCAGCAGCGACCCCATGGATGCAGCCTGCCCGATGCAGAGCGTCGAAACGGCAGGCTTGATGAACTGCATCGTATCGTAGATCGCCATGCCAGCGGTGACGACGCCGCCCGGCGAATTGATGTAGAGCGCGATTTCCTTCTTCGGGTTTTCTGCCTCGAGGAAGAGGAGCTGTGCGCACACCAATGTTGCCATGTGGTCTTCGACCGGGCCGGTCAGGAAGATGATACGTTCTTTCAGCAGGCGGGAATAGATGTCGTAAGACCGTTCCCCACGGTTGGTCTGCTCAACAACCATCGGCACCAGAGCCATAGCTGTATCAACTGGATTTCTCATGTGCGTCCTTTACCAAGCTTGCCCCGGCGACAAAAACACCGGGAATCGAACAAAATTCCTTTATCCCTACATAGAGTGTCCCTGCCCTGCACTTCAAGACGCATGAAAGCATAACCTCAAAAAGCACTAATGCCCCAGGAAGCGTTGACAAAGCATTTCTAATGGCCGTTTTTGTAACGCCAAGTGGCTAAGGACGGCGCCAGGCACAACCCACCGCTTTTCCCGGCAGCAAGATGAAGAAAACGTGAAGGACCATGCCATGCGGCAAGCGCGCGGCCACAAGTAAAATTTACCAAGACACTTAAGGAACTTACCATCTTATTCGGTAAGGATAAGCTCATTACAGGAACCGTCCCGCCTTTCGCGCAGACGAGAAGACCCTGGCCGGGAGAAATGCCGATCGTGCTTAACATGACCACAGGGCTGACCATCTGGTGTTCCGAAGCCATCACCCTGGCAACCGTGCTCCTGCTTGCCTGGCGCCATGACCGCCAATCCCCCGCCTATCTGATGTGGGCCCTGGGCTTCAGCGTCAGCGCTATCGGGTTTGCCATGGTCGCGGCTCGCGGCATCATTCCTGACATATGGTCGATCCAGATCGGCAATGCCGTCGCCCTACTTGGTGAAAGCGCATGGATCGCCGGTTTCCGCTGGATGGACAAGCGCAGGCTTGAATGGTCGGCGTTGCTGCCGCCAGCCATCTGGCTCGTCGGCGTCAGCCTGCCCTGGGTCAGCGACAACTTCGTCAATCGCGTCATTCTTTACGATCTCGCCGGCGCCGCCGGCGCAACTTTGCTTGCCTTTGCCGTGCATCCGGGCGAAGGGCGCCGGGAGCCGGCGCGCGGACAGCTCGGCGTCGTTTTCATGACGCTTGCCTGCTTCTGTTTCCTCTCCGGTGTTTGGATGTCATTGCTGAGGCCAACCCTGGAAGAGGCCCTGATCTACCGTGGCTACGCCGCGCTCGGCTATGCACTCATTGTCATCGTCGCCATCGTCTTGAACGGCAAGCTGCTGATGGAACGCTCCGAACGCCGCTGGCGGGCGATCTCCATCACCGATACGCTAACGGGCGTCCTGAACCGGCGCGGCCTTCAGGAGAGCTACGATATTCTCGTCAGTGACAAACAGCGACAGCCACAGAAGCTTGCCGCATTGCTGTTCGATCTCGACCATTTCAAATCGATCAACGATCGCCACGGCCACCAGACCGGCGACATGGTCCTCACGGAATTTGCCCGTATCGCGCGCCAATTCGTTCCGCGCAATGGCGCATTCGGCAGGATGGGCGGCGAGGAGTTCGTAGCCTTCGTGCCGATAGACGATCAGGCGCAGGCGGAAGCGCTGGCGGAAACCATTCGTGCCGATTTCTGCCGTGTTCCATTGCTCGCGGGTCCCTCGCTGGTGTCGGCGACAGTTAGCGTCGGCCTTGCGATGATGCCGCGCGACACCGTCAGCTGGGACCGGCTCGTCTCGTCGGCCGACCGCGCGCTTTACGCCGCCAAGCGCGCAGGGCGCAATTGCACCATCGTCTTCAACGAGACGGAAACCGCAAAGGCGGCAGATACGCCGCCCGATACGGATGGCGGCGAACTGGTGCCGACGATCGAGGACCAGATTCACGCGCTAAGACGCCTGGGTAAGCTTGCCGGGATGTAACCGCAGCGTCTTTTCTGGCGGTCGAGTGCAGCCTGGTGACCGGAAAGCAGCATTCGCGCCGCGAAATGCAAAATGGCGCGCTTGATCAGCGCGCCATTGCAAATCAACGAAAGCGATGCCCAGGTCGTATCAGCCGTAGCGACCGGTGATATAGTCTTCCGTGCGCTTGACCTTCGGTGCCTGGAAGATCTGCTCGGTGGCGCCATATTCGATCAGCTCGCCAAGATACATGAAGGCGGTGCTGTCGGAGATACGGCTTGCCTGCTGCATATTGTGCGTCACGATGACGATCGTGAACTCGCCCTTCAACTGCGACACCAGTTCCTCGACCTTGGCGGTCGAGATCGGGTCGAGAGCCGAGGTCGGTTCGTCGAGCAGGAGGACTTCCGGGCGAAGGGCAATGGCGCGGGCGATACAGAGGCGCTGCTGCTGACCGCCGGAAAGGCCAAGTCCGCTCTGGTGCAGCTTTTCCTTCACTTCGCTCCACAGTGCCGTTTCCGTCAACGCGGCTTCGACGCGGACGTCCATCTCCGCCTTTGAGATCTTTTCATAGAGCCGGATGCCGAAGGCAACGTTTTCATAGATCGTCATCGGGAACGGCGTGGGCTTCTGGAACACCATGCCGACCTTGGCGCGCAGATCGTTGAGATCGACGTCCTTGGTGAGAATGTTGCGGCCATCGAGCAGGATCTCGCCCGCAACCGTCTGGCCGGGATAAAGATCATACATCCGGTTGAACGTGCGCAGCAGCGTGGACTTGCCGCAACCCGAAGGGCCGATGAACGCGGTGACCGCATTTTTGCGGATGTTCATATTCACGTCCTTCAGAACGCGATGGCCGTTCTGATAGGTGAAATCGAGTTTCTTCACCTCGAGTTTCGCGAGCGCGCCGAGATCCGACTGGGACGCGGCGTCCTTCCCCGGCTGTGCATTGACGCTCTGGAAATTGCTGTCGCTCATGTTCATGGTCTCATTCCTATCGTTCGGCGGCTGCGTCATTGGCGGCGCCCACTCAAGACACGGGCAAGGATGTTGAGGGCGAGGATGGCTACGGTGATGATCAGCGCGCCGGCCCAGGCCAGTTGTTTCAGATCCTCGCCTGCATCGGCGGCGAGCGTATTGATCGCAACCGGCAGCGTGGCAATTGGACCGGTCAAGCCTGCATTCATAAACTTGCTGTAGCCGGCTGTGAAGAGAAGCGGTGCGGTTTCGCCGCTGATGCGGGCGACGGCCAGCAGGATACCGGTGAGAATGCCCGTCCAGGCGGAACGGTAAATCACCATCACCATGGATTTCCAGCGCGGCGCGCCGAGCGCGGCAGTCGCCTCCCGAAGCGCATTCGGCACGAGTAATAGCATGTCCTGTGTAGTACGGTTTACCACAGGAAGGGCGATCAGCGCCAGCGCGAGAATGCCGGCGAAGGCAGAGTTGCCGCGCATGGGCACGACAACCGCACCATAGACAAACACGCCGATGATGATCGAAGGCGCGGACAGCAGGATGTCGTTGAGGAACTTGGCGGCCTCGGCAAGCTTGCTGCCGTTGGCATATTCGACCAGATAGGTGCCGGCGAGAATGCCGATCGGCGCGGCGATCAGGATGGCGCAGCCCGTGACCAGCACGGTGCCGTAGATCGCGTTGATCAGGCCGCCGCGCGAGCCCTGGGCCGGGATCGACATGGTGAACACGTCAAGGCTCAGCGCCGATACACCGCGGTAAACCAGGCTGACAAGGATCACGCTGAGAAAGAATATGCCGAGGACGGCCGCGATGAAGCACAAGGCCATCATCACCCGGTTCTTTCCGTAACGCCGCGACACGATGTTCTGACGAATTGCATTTTCCATGGCTTTTTCCCTCAAAGCGCGTCGCCGCGGCCGATCATCCATCTCGCCACCGCAAGCACGCAGAAGGAGAGGACGAACAGGAGCAGGCCGAGCGCAATAAGGCTCGACAATTGCAGACCGTCGGCATCGCCGAAGTTGTTCGCGATCTGGGCGGAAATGGTGGTGGACGGCGAGATTATCGACGATTGCAGACGGCTGACCGAGCCAATGACGAAGGTGACGGCCATGGTTTCGCCAAGCGCGCGGCCGAGGCCGAGCATGATGCCGCCGACGAGACCGCGTCGTGTGTAGGGGATCAGGATGTAGCGAGCCACTTCCCATGTCGTCATGCCCATGCCGTAGGCGGATTCACGCAGCATCGGCGGCACCGTTCCGAACACGTCACGGGAGATCGCGGTGATGAACGGCAGGATCATGACGGCCAGCACGAGGCTTGCCGTCAGCAGGCCGACACCCGGTGCCGGCGGCTGGAAAAGCAGGCCGATAATCGGCACTTCGCCGATCGTCATGATAAGAAACGGCAGAATATAGTTCTGCATCAGCGGCACGAGAATGAACAAGCCGACGATGCCGTAGATAATGGAGGGAACGCCAGCCAGAAGCTCGATGGCCGTGCTGATCGGACGTCGTAGGCTGCCAGGGCAAAGTTCCGTGAGGAAGATGGCGATGCCGATGCCCAAGGGAACGGCAATCAGCATGGCGATGAGCGAGCTCACCAGCGTGCCGACAACGGCAGGTACGGCGCCATAGATATCGGCAGGAGCACTCCACTTCGTGCCCCATAGAAACGAAAACCCGAAGGCCTGGAAGGTCGGCAGGGCATCGATGATGAGAACCACGATGATTGCCAGCAGCAGAAGCACGACAAGAGCAGCCGAGCCAAGCGTCATAAAGTAGAAAATCCGGTCTTGTATCCGGAATTTCCTGGTGCTGGCGCTGGTATCCAGTCCCTGGAAGCCAGCCGTCTGAGTCGCATCAGCCATCGATTTCCCCTTGTCCTGTCACGAAGGCGGACAGGGCCATGCCCTGTCCGCCGTAACTTTTAACTCAGCACAGATTACTTCGTGCCGAAGTCCGTCTTCCAGGACTTCTCGACGATCGCAGCAACGCTTTCCGGGATCGCGAGGTACGACAGGGCGGTTGCGTCCTTCTGGCCATGCTCATAGGACCACTTGAAGAACTTCAGCGCTTCTTCGTTGAGAGCAGGATCAGCCGGCTTCTTGTAGAGCAGAACCCAGGTCGAAGCTGCAATCGGCCAGCTCTTTTCGCCCGGCTGATTGGTGATGATCAGGTTGAAGTTCTTGGCCTTGGCCCAATCAGCGTTGGAAGCAGCAGCCTTGAAGGTGTCGAGGCTCGGCTCGATAACCTTGCCGGCAGCATTCTTCATCTTCGCAAAACCGATGTGGTTGGCGACGACGTAGGAATATTCAACGTAGGAGATCGAACCAGCCGTCTGGTTGACTGTGGTGGAAACGCCTTCAGAACCCTTGGCGCCGAAGCCGACCGGCCATTCAACAGCCGTGTTCGAACCAACCTTTTCCTTCCACTCCGGCGAAACCTTGGCCAGGTAGTCGGTGAAGTTGAAGGTCGTGCCCGAGCTGTCGGCGCGATAAACGACCGAGATCGGAGCGGAAGGCAGCTTCACGTCGGGGTTGAGAGCCTTGATAGCCGCGTCGTCCCACTTGGCGATCTTGCCGAGGAAGATGTCAGCCAGCGTCTTGCCGTCGAGAACGAGTTCGCCAGGCTTTACGCCAGCAACGTTATAGGAAACGACGATACCGCCGGAGATCATCGGGAACTGGGCAATGCCGTTCTTCTCGAGGTCAGCGTCGCTCATCGGCTTGTCGGAAGCGCCGAAGATGATGGTCTTGTCGAGGAGCTGCTTGATGCCAGCGCCCGAACCGACCGACTGGTAGTTGACGACATTGTTCGTCGCAGCCTTGTAGCCTTCGGCCCACTTGGACAGAACCGGAGCAATGAAGCTCGAGCCGGCGCCCGTGATGTCGGCAGCCGAGGCCGAAACGGACATAGCCGCGATGAAGCCTGCAGTCAGGCAGAGCGAACGAAATTTCTGATTCAACATGATTGAACTCACTTCCCAGAGTGATGAAAGGATGGCAAGCAGGAGCTGAGCACGGAGTATCCCATCGGTTAAGAACCCCACCTCAATCTCCTAGCGACAGTGATGGCTCTAATGCCGCATTGTTTCAGTTTGATGACAGTTTAATGAAGCGGCGGTGACACAACCTGCGGCAATCATCGCGGCCGATGCGGAACCCCATGGAATGGGCCGCTTCGGGCAATTCGCAACATCGAACTTCATGTTTTGATTCAACAAACTTTTCAAAGTCGGATCACATAATCCTTGCGAGTCGTTTCAATGACTTCCCATGTCCCCTTGAAGCCCGGCTTCAAGATGAGACGGTCGCCTGCACGCAGATGAAAAGTCTCGCCGTCGTCCGCCGTCACGATTGAGTAGCCCGAGAGGATATGGAAGTATTCCCACTCGTCATAGATGATCTTCCATTTGCCCGGCGTCGCCTCCCATATGCCTGCATAAAGATCGCCATCGGCCTCTTCGAGGTTCCAGGTGCGAAACGCGGGAGCCCCCGAAACGAGCCGATCTGCGGCAGGCGTTCCCGCTTCCGGTTCGACGCCATCGATATCCAGTCGCAGATATGTCGTCATGAATGCCTCCTCATTGCTCGCCTGCATTGCTTTTCTCGTAGCTGCCGGATCGAGACAAGCACGAAACGACAGGCCGTCAAAGATAGCCCATCGGCTTTTTCAGCCCTTTGCCGGATTGCGGCGCCTCGAAATAGGTGAGCCAGACGAATACCGCGACGCGGCCAAGCCGCTTCGGTCTTGAAGATAATCAAATGCAGGAGGCAGTCACGGCTCTCCAGTTGACAAGATCTATATATCCATTATTCTGGATATATGGAATCAACAGATGCAATTGCGGCGCTGGCCGCCCTGGCGCAGACGACAAGGCTCGAAACCTTTCGCCTGCTGGTCAAATCGGAGCCGGATGGAATCCCAGCGGGCGAACTGGCCCGAATGCTTGATGTTCCGCAGAACACGATGTCCGCGCATCTGGGGACCCTGTCTCGAGCCGGCATCGTGCGAAGCGAACGCCGGAGCCGCTCCATAATCTACCGTGCTGATCTCGAAGGTTTTCGGGCGCTGACGCTGTTCCTTCTTAAGGACTGCTGCGGGGGAAATGCGGAATTGTGCGCGCCCTTGATCGCCGATCTTACGCCATGCTGCCCGCCGGCGACCATTCGACCTCCGACCTAACCACGGAACATGACCATGACCGCTAGGACCTACAGCGCGCTCTTCTTGTGCACGGGCAATTCCGCACGCTCTATTCTCGCCGGGTCGATGCTCAGCAAGGCGGGCGGCAGTCGCATAGCGCAGGAACACAAGCTTCGGCAGATCAGCGCCCTTGAAGGTGCATCGGTCAAATCCGAGAAGGCAGGCTGATGTCCACTTTCGAGAGATATCTGACCGTCTGGGTCTTTTTGTGCATTGTTGCCGGCATCGCTCTTGGCCACCTAGTGCCCGGTGTATTCCATGCCATCGGCGCAGCCGAAGCCGCCAAGGTCAATATTCCCGTGGCCATCCTCATCTGGCTGATGGTCATTCCGATGCTGCTGAGGATCGATTTCGGTTCACTTGCGAAGGTCGGGAGCTATTGGCGCGGGATCGGTGTCACGCTGTTCATCAACTGGGCCGTCAAGCCGTTCTCGATGGCTCTGCTGGGCTGGCTGTTCGTCGGCTGGCTATTCCATCCCTTTCTCCCGGCAGATCAGATCGATTCCTACATCGCGGGGCTGATCATCCTTGCTGCGGCACCTTGTACGGCCATGGTTTTCGTCTGGAGCAATCTGACCAGAGGCGAGCCCCACTTCACCCTTTCCCAGGTGGCGCTGAACGACGCAATCATGATCGTGGCCTTTGCGCCGATCGTGGGATTGCTGCTCGGGCTGTCCGCCATTACCGTTCCCTGGGATACATTGATGATCTCGGTGGCGCTCTACATTCTCATTCCCGTAGCGATCTCGCAGATTATCCGCAGATATCTGACAGCCGAGGGGTCGACTCGCGCGATGGACGCCCTCCTGGCAAAGCTGCAACCGCTATCCCTCCTGGCATTGCTGGCAACTCTCGTTCTTCTGTTCGGCTTCCAGGGAGAGCAGATTATCGCGCAACCGACGATCATCGCATTGCTGGCCGTTCCGATCCTGATCCAGGTCTACTTCAATTCAGGGCTCGCCTATTTGCTGAACCGCATGTCCGGAGAGCAGCACTGCGTGGCCGGTCCGTCGGCCCTGATTGGTGCCAGCAACTTTTTCGAGCTCGCAGTGGCGGCCGCGATCAGCTTGTTCGGCTTTCAGTCGGGCGCAGCGCTTGCGACCGTCGTCGGCGTCCTCATCGAGGTTCCCGTGATGCTCTCGGTCGTCTGGATCGTGAACCGTTCCAAAGGCTGGTACGAGGCCAGCCCCGCAGTCATCAAAAATACAGTCAGCGAAAGGACGTCATCATGAACGTCACCATCTACCACAATCCCGCCTGCGGGACCTCCCGAAACACACTGGAGATGATCCGGAACGCCGGGATCGAACCCTTGGTGATCGAGTATCTGAAGACGCCGCCATCGCGGGAGCAATTGACCAAACTGATCTCCGACGCAGGCCTTACAGTCCGCCAGACGATCCGCGAGAAGGGAACACCCTATGCTGAACTTGGCCTCGACGACCCGACCCTGACGGACGAGCAATTGATCGATGCCATGCTCAAGGACCCCATCCTCATCAACCGCCCTTTCGTGGTTAGTCCACTCGGAACACGGTTGAGCCGGCCATCCGAACTCGTACTCGATATACTTCCGGACACCCATAAGGGTGAATTCATCAAGGAAGACGGCGAGAAGGTCCTCGATGAGAAAGGCAAGCGCATTGTCTGAGACATTCCCCGCCCTGGATGCCGGGCACCTGCACCAGCCGGATCTCGATGCGCTTCGCCCGGCATTCTCGACGCATAGACCGCGAATCCTGATCCTCTATGGTTCCTTGCGCGAGGTCTCCTATAGCCGTCTGCTCGCCCATGAGGCCCGCCGCCTGTTGGAACGCCTTGGGTGCGAGGTCAGGATGTTCGATCCCAAAGGCCTGCCCCTCCCCGACGAGGCGCCGGCGAGCCATCCGAAGGTGAAGGAACTTCGCGAGTTGTCCGAATGGTCTGAAGGTCAGGTATGGGTCAGTCCGGAGCGCCATGGAGCCATGACGGGCATCATGAAAGCGCAGATCGACTGGATTCCGCTCTCCATCGGTTCCGTCCGCCCAACGCAGGGAAAGACCCTCGCCGTCATGGAGGTGTCGGGCGGCAGCCAGTCCTTCAACGCACTGAACCAGATGCGTGTGCTTGGCCGCTGGATGCGGATGATCACCATCCCCAATCAGTCCTCGGTGGCCAAGGCCTATCAGGAATTCGATGCTGACGGCCGTATGAAGCCGTCGGCTTTCTACGATAGGGTCGTCGACGTCTGTGAAGAGCTGGTAAAGTTCACCATCATCACCCGCGACGCCTCGCCATATCTCACCGATCGCTACAGCGAGCGAAGGGAAACCGCCGCCAAACTCGAGCAGCGAGTTTCCCTGAATTCAATCTGACTTGGCGACACGCGGCGGGTTTTAACGCTTTGCCACCCGCCGCATCAAACCTTCGCCAGTGCCTGCTCCAGATCGGCGATGATATCCTTGACGTCCTCGATGCCGACGGACAGGCGCACCACATCGGGCCCGGCACCGGCAGCGACCTTCTGCTCGTCGGTCAGCTGCTTGTGCGTCGTCGATGCGGGATGGATGACCAGGGACTTGGTGTCACCGATATTGGCGAGATGGGAGAAGAGTTCCAGCCCCTCCACCAGACCCTTGCCCGCCTCGTAGCCGCCTTTCAGCCCGAAGGTGAAGACCGACCCTGCTCCCTTGGGGGAGTAGCGCTGCTGCAATGCGTGGTTCGGGTCATCCTCAAGGCCGGCATAGTTGACCCACGCCACTTTCTCTTGCCCCTTCAGCCAGCGCGCCACGGCGATCGCATTGTCGGAATGGCGCTGTATGCGTAGCGGCAACGTCTCGATGCCGGTCAGGATCAGGAAAGCGTTAAACGGTGAAATTGCCGGCCCCAGATCGCGCAGGCCGAGAACGCGGCAGGCGATGGCGAAAGCGAAGTTGCCAAAGGTCGCGTGCAGCACGACACCATTATATTCCGGCCTTGGCTCTGACAGCATGGGGTAGTTGCCCGAAGCCGACCAATCGAACGTACCGCCATCGATGATGATGCCACCCATGGAATTGCCGTGGCCGCCGAGGAATTTCGTCAGCGAGTGCACGACAATATCGGCGCCGTGCTCCAGCGGCCGGATCAGATAGGGGCTCGCCAGGGTATTGTCGACGATCAGCGGCAGGCCGTGCTTGTGGGCAACGGCAGCGATTGCTGCAATATCGACAAAAGTGCCGCCGGGGTTGGCGAGGCTCTCGATGAAGATGCCACGGGTGCGATCGTCGATCTGCGCTTCGAAGCTCGACGGATCGGCCGAATCAGCCCAGCGGACCCGCCAATCGAAGTTCTTGAAGGATTGGCCGAACTGATTGACGGAGCCGCCATAAAGTCGCTTGGCGGCGACGAAATTATCGCCCGGCCGCATGATGGTGTGGAAGACGAGCAGCTGGGCCGCATGACCAGATGCTACGGCAAGCGCTGCCGTTCCTCCTTCAAGGGCCGCCACCCGCTCCTCAAGCACAGCCTGGGTCGGGTTCATGATGCGGGTATAGATATTGCCGAACTGCTGCAGTCCGAAGAGTGCTGCGGCATGATCCGCATCCTGGAAAACGAAGGATGTCGTCTGATAGATCGGCGTCGCGCGGGCCCCGGTGGTGGGATCCGGTTGCGCGCCTGCATGGATTGCCAGCGTATCGAAACCAGGGTTGTTCGTCGGCATGATCTTTCCTCCCGCCAGATTGTCTTTGTCGTGGCAAGATCATAGCGGTCGGAACATGAAAGTTAACCGCGAACTTTGCCGTGCTCTTCGGCTCGCGGAAAAAACTTGCCATATTTCAGAGAGATCGCGCGATAAACGGCCGATTGTCCACGGCCGGCGCCATCTCGGATCAGGCAACCAGACGCGGATATTCGATGGCCGGGCAACGGTCCATGATGACCCTGACGCCTGCAGCCTCGGCTCTTGCCGCCGCCGCGTCGTCACGCACGCCGAGCTGACCCCAGATCACCGGCGGACGGGGATCGACCATGATGGTCTCCTCGACGACCGACCGCAGATATTCGGGCGCACGAAAGACATCGACCATATCCACCGGCTCGGGAATATCGGCCAAATGCGCATAGACCCATTGCCCGAGGATTTCCTTGCCGGCCTGGCCGGGATTAACAGGAATGACGCGATAGCCCTTGTTGAGCAGATAGGCCATCACGCCGTTGCTCGGCCGCGCGGGATTGGGTGAAGCGCCGAGGACCGCGATGGTCCTGACTGAAAGAAGGATATCGGCAATATAGGAATCGTCATAAGTGTCGTGGTTCATCACGAAGCCTCCCTACTCGATCGAACTTGCGTTTCTGCCGCAAACATAGAAACCGCAGCCGCAGCCTCTACGTATATATTGCATTATAACAACTTCAGGGAGGATTAACCCCATGAAAAAGATCGTTCTCCTGGGCCTACTGATTACGGTGGCCGCGACGCCGGCTCTGGCGATTTCCCGTTACAACTCCATGTCGATGACCTGCGCCGAGGCCAAGGCGACTATCAATCGCGAACGGGCCGTGATCATGCGCTACCCGTCCAAAAGAACGCCCAACATGACACTCTATGACCGCTATGTCGCAGACAGCGGCGCGTGCGACATCGGCTACTATGCCGATCAGGATTATCTGCCCACAAAAGACCGGGCCTCCTGCCCCGTCTACATATGCCGGCCGACAACCGACCTTGATGACGATGATTTGATTTTCCGGCGGTGATTGTGATGCGCTAGGTGTTACTTCGGGCGCGGCGCATACAGTCGCTTACGACCACTGATTGTTCTGGGCATGGAGCGCTGCCGACGCAGCGACCATGCAGAGGTTGTCGTGGACCTAGGCGCGGGGTAGCTGTCAAAGCGCTTTCATAGGTTTCCCAGATGCGGCTCAAATGCGTTCTCGTGAAATGCAATCTTTGTTCTCCATTCATTCGCATGCCAATTAGTTATTACTAATAAAATGGCGGCTGAAATGAGAACCGATTGCGAACGCAGCTTTATGTGCACAGTCACAAATTTCCCACAGAATATTTTTTGGTTTTAGGCCGCTTTACACCAATTTTGATAGGTGTATTTCAGTTTTATACTTAAAACCGTCACCGAAAAGCTAGTGCATGGCATTGACGTAACGATAATCGGTAATCTGTAATAGTTTACATTATTTGCAAAATTTTCCACTGTATTTAACTCAAAATCAATCATAACGAGAAAATAGAGGATCATTTCAACTCAACAACTTCTCGCAGGCGTTTTTATTCTATGGCCGCATCGGACGGCAGTACCAACTGCACCATAATGAGTTAATTCTACCCATGCGTTCACATCACATGCGATGTTTGTTCGCGATTCATACTCCAATAAATTAGTAATACATAATATCAAGAGGCGCGATCGGAACCTAAAGCGAACGCCTCCATTCAAGCCCGTGTCCCAAATATTCCCTTGCAGGACAAGTCTCATAAGACAGCATATTTCGTTGCTTTCTGATGGATTGCGGAGCATATGAAAGCCAAACTCCCACAAATTACCAAGCTTTTGTGTCTCCTAGCCAATTTCCGAGGTTTTCGTGTCACTCGACGTCATCGCCCTTGTCCTTTTCGGCGCCCTGCTGCATGCGACATGGAATGCGATCATCAAGGCCGGCACCGACAAATCGCTCGATGCCGCACTGGTCTCGGCCGGAGGCGCTGTTGCAGCCCTGCCCCTGCTGCCATTCCTGCCCATGCCGGCTTCCGCGGCCTGGCCGTTTATCGGCGCCTCGGCCATTCTGCAATTTGCCTATTTCCAGCTCGTCGCGGCCGCCTATCGTGCGGGCGACATCGGCCTCGTCTACCCGCTGATGCGCGGTGTGGCACCCCTGATCATCGTTTCCACAAGCAGCTTCATCCTCAAGGAATCACTGTCAGGCGGCGCGCTGATCGGCACGATGACGATCTGCGCCGGTATCTTGACACTTGCTTTCGAAGCCCGGAAGGGCAGTCGCCGGGCTATCCTGCTGGCGCTTGCCAATGCCATTGTCATCGCGACCTATACCTATGTCGACGGCATCGGCGCACGGATATCCGGCAACTCGATCTCCTATACGCTGTGGATGTCGCTCCTGCCGCCGGTTCTGTTATTCATATGGGCGATCTCGCAGCGTGGCATCAATGCCGTGGCCGCTCACATCCGCTATAATTGGTGGCGTGGGCTTATCGGCGGCGGCGGCTCGATCGTCTCCTACGGGCTGGCTTTATGGGCGATGACCAAGGCGCCTGTCGCCATGGTCGCTGCCCTGCGCGAGACGTCGATCCTCTTCGCGCTGGTCATATCGGTTCTCGTCTTGAAGGAGCGATCAAGCATTTGGCGCTACGTTGCCGGCGCGATCATTGCCGCTGGCGTCCTGGTTTTGCGGCTGGGTTGACGACTTAAATGTGTGGTATAATTATACCATATAAACAACACATTGATTTTGTTGACAAATTTTTGAGATTGCAAAATTCGGCTATATTGACGCCGATATCGGTTCGCTCTATAAGCCGCCAAAGATTGCAGCCTTTCCGGGCTGCTTTCTTTTTGGCCGGCATAAAGCAAGCCAAATCAAGCAACAAGAAACGCCCAAGCGCCTTCGGGCCAAGGGTCCTATAAAGAGAGTATGCAACATGGCAACCTTCTCCCAGAAGCCTGCAGAGGTGGAGAAGAAGTGGATCCTCATCGACGCCGAAGGGCTCGTTGTTGGTCGTCTCGCTTCTATCATCGCAATGCGTCTGCGTGGCAAGCATAAGGCTACCTTTACGCCGCACGTCGACGACGGCGACAATGTCATCGTCATCAATGCCGACAAGGTCGTCCTTACCGGCAAGAAGTACGAAGACAAGGTTTACTACTGGCACACCGGTTATGCCGGCGGCATCAAGGAGCGTACCGCTCGTCAGATCATCGAAGGCCGCTTCCCGGAGCGCGTCGTTGAGAAAGCTGTCGAACGCATGGTTCCGCGCGGCCCGCTCGGCCGTCGCCAGATGAAGAACCTGCGCGTTTACGCCGGCTCGAACCATCCCCATGAAGCCCAGCAGCCCGTCGTTCTCGACGTCGCCAAGCTGAACAAGAAGAATGTAAGGAGCGCCTGATAATGGCTGATCTCTCTTCCCTGAAGGATCTCGGCACGGCATCGGAAGCTGCTGCTCCGGTTCACGTCCGCAAGGTCGACTCGCTTGGCCGTTCCTACGCAACCGGCAAGCGCAAGAATGCTGTTGCCCGCGTATGGCTCAAGGCCGGCTCCGGCAAGATCATCGTCAATGAAAAGGACTACACGGACTATTTCGCCCGTCCGGTCCTGCAGATGATCCTGCGTCAGCCGATCTTCGCTGCTGCCCGTGATGGCCAGTTCGATATCGTCGCTACCGTTGCCGGTGGTGGTCTTTCCGGTCAGGCCGGTGCCGTTCGTCACGGCCTGTCCAAGGCCCTCACCTACTTCGAACCGGGCCTGCGCTCGGTCCTGAAGAAGGGTGGCTTCCTGACCCGCGACAGCCGCGTCGTCGAGCGTAAGAAGTACGGCCGTGCGAAGGCACGTCGTTCGTTCCAGTTCTCGAAGCGTTAATCGCTTATCCGAGATCGGATTTTGGAAAGGCCGGGTGCAAACCCGGCCTTTTTCTTTTGCGCATTGTCGCATTCGGACGCTGCTGGTAGATAAGCGCAGCGCCTCGCAATAGCCGAAGCCGCAGACAGGACCAGACGATGGGAAGCACCAAGTCCGCAGACAGATAGGCCGCAGCAGCTTTTTGTTGTTGCGGCGTCTGTCACAGCCAATCTGACCATGATGAAAGACAGGCTGCCGCCAAATCCAGTTATTTGAGCGGGTGTCTACTCATGCCTTCAAAAACCCAAACGTGGAACTACCGCCTGTCGGCAGCGCTGCTGCTGATGGCGCCTTTCGATATTCTTGCGTCCCTCGCAATGGATATCTACCTCCCGGCCGTTCCGATCATGCCGCGTGCGCTCGATACGTCACCGGCCGTCATCCAGCTGACCCTCAGCCTTTACATGCTCACGCTCGGCGCGGGCCAGATCGTCTTTGGGCCACTTTCCGACATTGTCGGACGTCGGCCCGTGCTCATCGGCGGTGCGGCACTGTTTGCCGCCGCATCCTTCCTGCTCGCGGGAACGTCCTCCGCCAGCCTCTTCGTCGTCCTGCGCCTGCTGCAGGCGGTGGGGGCCTCGGCGGCGCTGGTTGCGACCTTTGCAACGGTGCGGGATGTCTATGCCGAACGTCCGGAAAGCGCCGTGATCTATAGCCTGCTGGGTGCCATGCTCTCTTTTGTGCCGGCTCTCGGCCCAATCCTCGGCGCCTTGATCTCGGATCACTTCGGATGGCGTGTCATATTCCTGATTCTCGGCATCCTGACACTACTGGCTATCCTTCATGCCATCCTGCGATGGCATGAAACCCGGCCGATCGTCGAATCGAAGCAAAGGACAGCCTTTCGCCCAATCTTGAAGGATTTTTCCTTCTGGACCTACACGATCGGCTTCAGCGCGGCCATGGGCGCCTTCTTCGTCTTCTTCTCGACCGCGCCGCGCGTGCTGATCGATCGGGCCGGTTTCTCGAGCCTCTCCTTCAGCCTTGCCTTCGCGACCGCGGCGGTGGTGATGATCGTCACGGCGCGTTTTGCCGGAGGCTTCGTCAAACGATGGGGTTTGGCCGGCAGTCTTGCCAGGGGGATGATGCTGCTGCTCGCCGGAGCTTTGCTGCTTGCGGCAGGAGAACTGCTTCTGGTTCCGTCGTTTGTCAGCTTCGTTCTGCCGATGTGGATCATTGCCATCGGCATCGTCTTTACGACGGCGGTCACGGCAAATGGCGCACTTCAAGCCTTCGGCAATACGGCGGGGACAGCAGTGGCACTCTACTTCTGCGTGGAGAGCCTGATCGTCAGCCTTGTCGGCACCTTGTTCGTCGTCTTCCTCCGAGGAGATACGGCATGGCCGCTAGCCGGCTATTGCTCCGTCATGGCTCTTGTGACGCTGTTTGCCCTTTGGCACCTGCGGAGGAGAAGCTAGAACCGCCCAAAAACCGGTACCAAGTCATTAGCCGGGATCGGATTTGGAAAGGCCGGGGTTTGCCCGGCCTTTTTCTTTTTACACTTGCACGGCAAAAGTGCATATCTGTCGAAGAAGTCATGCTTTTGATGCAGGCTCGGACCTTCTAAGTGAGGGATGCACATGCTCAGATTCGCTTTGCCCATCTTGTTTGTAATGGCCGGCATGTCGCCGGCCCTTTGCGACGATACCGTGCCACCGCCTCCGGAGAAGGCGGTGGAGATGCAGAGCATGCGGGACTTTCTGCAGGCGAACACGGATTGCCAGGCTTTCACCGACAGCTGTTCCTACTGTGTTGTCACAGACCGCTTGGCCCAATGCTCCACGCCGCAGATCGCCTGCGTGAAAAAGGAATATCAATGCACCGCGAGATCGGGCAAATAATCCATCGAGGCCCATTCCCTTACGATTCACATCAAACCCGCGATTCCCGTTCGCCCGAAGAGGCACGCCATGAGCACAGACAGATCATCGCATTTTGCAAACACACCCGAGCCGCCCTACTACATCGTTTCCTTCTCCTCCATCCGCACCGAGGGAGACAATGGCTATGGCGCCATGGGCGAACGCATGGAAACGCTGGCGCTGGCACAGGACGGCTGTCTCGGGCTTGAGAGCGCGCGCGGCGCCGATGGCTTCGGCATCACAATCTCCTTCTGGCGGGATGAGAAGAGCATCCACGCCTGGAAGAATGTCGTGTCGCATCTGGGCGCGCAGAAACTGGGCCGTGAGCGCTGGTACGAGCAATATAAGGTTCGCATAGCCAAGGTAGAACGGGCCTATGATTTCCATGCGAGCAAAGGAGAGGCCCTTGCCGAGCACGTCGATTGACCACGCCTTCACCGCGACCAGCCTGACCTCGGCCGCCAGCGACCCGACCTTTGCCGGCGCGCTCTCCTTCATGCGCCGGCGCTTTACCAAATCGCTTGAGGGCGTCGATGCCGTGGTGTGGGGCATCCCCTTCGATGCGGCGACCTCCAACCGGCCGGGAACGCGCTTCGGGCCGCAGGCGATCCGCCGCGCCTCGGCGATCTTCGACAATGATCCGCAATATCCGTTCAATCGCGATCTCTTCGCCGAGCTATCCGTCATCGACTATGGCGACTGCCTGCTCGATTACGGCAATCATCAGGAAACACCCGGCGCTATCGAGCGACAGGCCACCACGATCCTCGACAGCGGCGCATTCATGCTGACGCTCGGCGGCGATCATTTCATCACATGGCCGCTGCTGAAGGCACATGCCGCCAAACATGGGCCCCTCGCCCTGGTGCAATTCGATGCGCATCAGGACACCTGGTTCGATGATGGCAAGCGGCTCGACCACGGTTCATTCGTCGCCCGCGCCGTGCGTGAAGGGCTGATCGATCCCGATCGCTCCCTTCAGATCGGCATCCGCACGCATGCGCCCGATGATTTCGGCATCCATATTCTCTATGGCCACCAGGTCGAGGAAATGAGTGCTGCCGAAATCGCCTCGACGATCATCTCTCACACCAAGGGCTCGCCCGCCTATCTTACCTTCGATATCGATTGCCTGGACCCGGCCTATGCACCGGGTACGGGAACGCCGGTGGCCGGCGGCCCCTCCAGCGCGAAGATCCTGTCGGTGCTGCAAAGGCTGCATCAACTCGACATCAGGGGCGCCGATGTCGTTGAAGTGTCACCAGCCTATGATCATGCCGATATCACCGCCATTGCAGGGGCAACGGTGGCGATGTATATGCTCGGTCTCCACGCTGAAAGGCGTGCGGCTGGGCGTTAGGCATGATCCCGAAAAGTATGAAACGGTTTTCGGACAAGATCATGATCGGACAAATCCAGCTGTTATCATTTTGAATCAACTGCATGGCAAACTGAATCCGGAAATACTCTCAACCTGTTGAAAAAGTGAGATATAAAATGGCACCGAAGATCTTCATCGATGGCGAACACGGAACCACGGGCTTGCAGATCCGCACGCGCATGGCCGACCGCCGCGATGTCGAGCTTCTGTCCATTCCGGAAGCCGAGCGGCGCAATGCCGCCATCCGCGAGGACATGCTGAACAGTGCCGATATCGCCATTCTCTGCCTGCCCGACGATGCGTCGAAGGAAGCGGTGACGATGGTGGCGGCCAACAACAATGTCCGCGTCATCGACACCTCCACCGCCTTCCGCATCCATCCGGACTGGGCCTATGGCTTTGCCGAAATGGACAGCGATCAGGGCAACAAGATCAAGTCTGCGCGCTTCGTCGCCAATCCGGGCTGCTACCCGACAGGTGCAATCGGCCTTATCCGGCCGCTGCGTGCCGCCGGCATTCTTCCGGCCGACTATCCCGTCACGGTCAATGCCGTTTCCGGCTATACCGGCGGCGGCAAGCAGATGATTGCCCAGATGGAAAATGCGGATCATCCGGATGCGATCGACGCGCCACATTTCCTCTACGGCCTGCCGCTGACCCATAAGCACGTGCCTGAAATGACGACGCATGGCCTGCTCGATCGCGCGCCGATCTTTTCGCCATCCGTCGGCCGCTTCGCGCAGGGCATGATCGTGCAGGTGCCGCTGCACCTGGGTGATCTGGCAGAGGGCGCGACGCTGGAAAGCATTCACGCCGCACTGGTGGCTCATTATGCCGGCCAGGATATCGTTCAGGTCGTTTCGCTCGATGAGAGCCGCGCCTTGCCGCGTGTCAACGCAGTCGAGCTCGCCGGCAAGGATACGATGAAGCTGTTCGTGTTCGGCACGCCGGGCACTGGCCAGGTCAATCTGGTGGCTCTGCTCGACAATCTCGGCAAGGGCGCTTCGGGCGCTGCCGTGCAGAACATGGATCTGATGTTGAGCGCCTGAGGCGCCGCAGTCAGCCTACCAGCCGGCACTCTATTCGCCCGGCCAATTGTTCGCTCTGAGCGATCGGTTGGCCGGGCTTTTTCATGCGCAGTTGGCGCCTCAGAGTTCGACGCCTACTTTTGACAGTTGGCAGCCACAATTTTGCCTTTCCGCTAAATTAGCAGGCGCTACACGGAAAATTGATCGACCGCGATGCGGCGCGACCCATTGTCGGCCGGATTCATTCTTTATCGGCTTTAGGGCCCGAGTGAATTGGTCATCAAAGGCATCCCTTTTTTAAATGAATATCCAAGAATGAAGCAGCGTAAAGGAATTGGTTACCATAATTCGGCATGCTTCCAGACAGTCGGCAATGTGGTGGTCAGGCGCAGGTTCAGCGTCAGGGCGACGTGTGCATTTGTGAGCCGGCATAGTGTCTGTGTAGTTTGGATAACGAGTATCATGGCGTTTGTGACCGAAGGCTTCGGTAACCTCAATTCGCGTTCCGGCTACGCCTCGCGACGGAAAAAATCCTTCAATATCCGCCCCGGCACATTGGCCACCGGCGTCGCCGTGGTGGCTTTCGCCTGGGTCGCCGCGACGCTGATCACCACGCAATCGATGGTGCTGTCCCTTCCGGGCGCGACCACCGCCGCCAATGATTTCCTCACGCCGCGAGCATCGGCTTTCATCGTGCCGCAAAGCCAGATGGCGCACCCTGCGCGTCTCTCCAGCCAAGTCGCATCGCTGAACGACCGGAACCGCTTCGCCGGCGTGCCCGCCAACGCTCCTGTCGGCGGCGCGGCCTATGCGCCTGCCCAGGATGGCATGGTTCAGTCGAAGGATGCGTTGCGCCTTCATCTGGCGACTGCACTCGCCCAGCAGGCATCTGATATCAAGCAGGCGCAAAGCGCATCCGCCAGCATCAAGAGCGGCCGCGTGGAAATAGCAGCAGCCTCACCGGAGACGATCGACCATCTGCGCAAGGTGATCGCCATCAATTTCGCGACGGCGGTGCAATCGCTGGCGCAGGTAAAATATGCCGCAGCCTCGATCCCGGCAGCAGGCCCTGCAAAGGCGGCGCTGCAGCCGCTGGCAGTCGCCTCGGCAGCACCCGCAGGCTTGCCGGCCATCGCCGAAGCGACGCCACTGCCCGCCAAGGATGCCGATATCGCCATGGCCGAGGCTGTGCTGAGCGTAGTGCCGCTGGCCCGCCCTGCCCGCGACGCGGATGTGCAGCGTGCCAATACGCCAGCCACCGCCGCGATCGCGAGAGCAACGGTCAAGGATACCGCCACGGCGCAGCCACCGGCGCGCCTGATGGCTTATGCGGATCCGGATGACAGCTCCGTGCGCAAGGCCAAGCCCTCGCTCAATCCGTTTGCGGCCATCAGCCCGGGCGAAGGTACGGCGATCTACGATATCGAAGCCAAGACCGTCTATCTGCCGAGCGGCGAGCGTCTGGAAGCCCATTCAGGCCTCGGCTACATGCGTGACAATCCGCGCTATGTCGACCGCAAAAACACCGGCCCGACACCGCCCGAGACTTATAAGCTGACCTACAGGGAAAGCCCCTTCCATGGCGTACAGGCGCTGCGCCTGACACCCACAGGCGGCTCTCGCGTCTATGGCCGTGACGGCCTGCTGGCTCATACCTATATGCTCAGAGGAGGCCGTGGAGAGTCGAATGGCTGCGTGGTCTTCAAGGACTACAATCGCTTCCTCGCCGCCTTCAAGCGTGGTGAAATCAAGCACTTGAAAGTCGTATCGCGCATGTCGTCGGCGGCAAGCGTCGCCTCGCGCTAGATCATTTCCAAGGAAAATATATAGAGGTTTCCCGTCCGGAAACCTGCAAAGCGAAAAGAATGAGGCGCACAGTGGCGCCTCAACCTCCCACGACAATTGATGTCTGGCGCGGCAATTCCCCGTAAAACCCGCGCCAATTGGCAATGGCAAAGCCGAATACGATCAAAGCGCCGGCCTGATGCGCCAGTGCCAGATGCAGCGGCACTTGCAGCAGCAGCGTCGAAATGCCGAGGATCGCCTGGATCAGAACCAGCACGAACAGGACGACCGAACGGCGCGCATGCGTCGTTTGCGCCGCCGCACGTAGCGAGATGATCATGTTGATGGCCACGACGATGAAGAGCGCATAGGCGCCGAGTCGATGGACGTATTGCACCGTCTTCGGGTTTTCGAAGAAATTGATCCAGCCGGGCGACTGCACGAGCAGACCGTTCGGAACTATGGCGCCATCCATGAGCGGCCATGTGTTGTAACTCAGGCCGGCATCCAGCCCGGCAACGAGCGCGCCAAGATAGATCTGAAACAGCGCCATGATGGCGATAAGGCCCGCCAGCTTCGCCGAATAGCGGGTCGGCGGCGCCTCGTTGGAGTGCGGCGACAGCGCCCGCATGAACCACATGCAGGCGGCAAAGATCAGACAGGCCGTGACGAGATGAGTGGCGAGGCGATACTGGCTGACGTCCGTGCGCGCCTCCAGACCTGACGACACCATCCACCAGCCGATCGCGCCCTGCAACCCGCCGAGCACGAAGATGCCGGCAAGCGGCAGCCAGAGCTTCCGCTCGACACGGCCGGTGAGCACGAAGAACAGCAAGGGCACGCCGAAGATGATGCCGATGGCGCGCGCAAGCAGCCGGTGCGCCCATTCCCACCAGAAGATGCCCTTGAACTCATCGACCGTCATGTCCTTGTTCAGGAGCTGAAATTGCGGGATGCGCTTGTAGAGATCGAACTCCTCCTGCCATTCCTGCGCGTTCAGAGGCGGAACGACACCGTGGATCGGCTGCCACTGGGTGATCGACAGGCCGGAATTGGTCAGCCGCGTCGCGCCACCCACCAGCACGAGGCCGAAGAGAACCAGCAGCACGCAGGCAAGCCAGAGGCGGATGGCTCTGCGATTGCGGTCCTGACGGACCACTTCCTTCATTATAGCCTGTTCCGACGTGAAATTAGTGGCAGCCATGTCGTCTCCCTTCGATCAGGCTGTTGATTTGCCCGATAGGGGCGTGCAAAACAAGTCCCGGGAGTTTGCGGCATGCCGTCGCGGCATGTCGTTGTAAGAGGAGAAACCCACTCGTGCCCCTTCGCCTGCGCAAATTCATCGGCATGATCCTGCTTGTGCTTTTGGTTGTAATCTATGCGATCGTTGCCATGATAGTTGCAGTGCGTACGCTCGGAGAGCAACCCGGCTGGGTCCATTTCCTCTACTTCCTTTTCAGCGGTATCATCTGGGTGCTTCCGGCCATGGGCATTATCAAATGGATGGCGGGGCCACGTCCGCAATAGTCGCGGCACGCGCAGCGTTTACGCAAGGCTAACCCTGATCCACGGGATACCCAGGCAAATCGTGCCCTATTAAGCCAAAAATAAACCGCTCCCCGTAGGGTTGTGCCCGAATGCCGCCAGCGCGGAGAGGATCGGATGCAGACCCAGACGCGAGATATCGCCGATATGGCCGCCGCCGAGGCAACGGTTGAGCAGACAGCATCCGTGCCGACGCAGACTGCCGCAGGCACCCATCTGCGCGTCGACATCTTCGACAGCATGGCGCCGCTTGAAGCCGAATGGCGCGCGCTGGAAGAAGACGACCTGACCTCACTGCATCAAAGCTATGACTGGTGTGCCGCCTGGGTGGAAAGCTTCCAACGACCGCTGACCATCGTCCGTGGCTCCATTGGCGAGCATGTTGCCTTCATCCTGCCGCTCGAGATCATCCGCAGCCGCGGAATACGACGGGCCGAGTTCATCGGGGGGCACCATAATAATATCAATACCGGCCTGTTTTCGGCCGGCTTCCTGGCAAATGGCGAACTGACTTCCATTCAGGCAAACGCCATCGCGGCGGCTCTGCGCGGCAAGGTCGATGTCGTCGTCCTGCGCAACGTTCCCCTCACATGGCGTGGCCGCGGCAGCCCGCTCGCATCGCTGACATCAATCGAAAACCAGAACCGCGCCTTCCAGCTTCCCTTCCTCGGCAGTTTCGAAGCAAGCCTGAAGCAGGTGAACGCCAAGCGCCGGCGCAAAAAGTTCAAGCATCAGAGCAGGCTCCTGGATGCCAAAGGCGGTTACGAGCACGTCATTGCCGATTTCGAACAGCAGGACGCGCTTCTCGACCTGTTCTTCCGGCAAAAGGCGGTCCGCTTCAAGGATGCCGGCCTGCCGGATGCCTTCAAAGACACCCGCATCAAGACCGCGCTGCGTGCGATGTTGCACCGGGATGGAAATAGCGGCCTCGATGCGACGCTGCAGATCCACGCGCTGCGACTGAAGGGTGAGCATGAGGGCCATATTCCGGCAATCGCCGCCCTCTCGCGCAAGGGAGACCATGTCATCTGCCAGTTTGCCTCCATCGACGAGACGCTCGTCCCCGAGGCAAGCCCCGGCGAATTGCTGTTCTGGCTGATGATCGAGCGGCTGCATCGCGAGGGCGCCGCCCTCTTCGATTTCGGCATCGGCAACCAGACCTACAAACGCTCATGGTGCCCGATGGAAACGGTTCAGTATGATCTGTTCCTGCCGATTTCGACGATGGGCCATCTGGCTGCGGTGGCACAACGCGGCATTACGCGCACGAAGGTGGCGATCAAGTCCAATCGACGGCTCTATTCCTTCATCCAGAAAATACGGGCGCGACGTGACGGCGACGCTGCATCGGCAGACGATGGCAGCGGCGGGGCTGGAGATTGATCAGGCGGCGTCGCGGCGCGTGTCCGGATCATGCTCCTCGCGCCAGCCGGACATCAGGATGATGTGCTCATAGCCGGCCTTCTGGAACTCAGTCATCGCCACAAGGAACTGCTTTTCGTCAGGCTCGGGCATGGAAAGAATGATTTCCGTTTCCTTGCTGCGCGTCAGGCGCGCCACTCCGGAAACCTCGGCCGCGCCGCATTCCACCAGAACGATATCATAGGCCGAGCCGAGCGCATCGAGGATCAGCGACAGGCGATCGGCGCCCCGCATCGCACGGCCGAGATCACTCATGCCTTGCGGCACAAGATGGGCATCGGAAAGCCGGTCCGGATGAATAGTGTCGGCAAAGGCGGTCTCGCCACAAAGCAGGTCCGTCACGCCGGGAAGCTCGTCATGTTCCGCCATGAGCCTGGAGGGACACCCGGTTCCGGTCATGTCGACCAGCACGATGCGGTTTCCGGCATCTGCGATTGTGCGCGCAAGCATGACCGTCGCGGTGGAACCACCATCACCGCTCGGTGATATGGCGATTGCCAACCGTGAGCCGCTGTCGATCAAATAGTCGGCAACCGACTGAATGGAGAAATCTTCCTCTTCGGTTTCCTCAACCACTTCCTCGGGCGTATGAACCGGATCGACCGCCGCTTCCATTTCCTGCGCCAACGCTTCATCAGCGGGCACGGAGAGCATGCTTGCAGGGACATCAGCACGCTTGCTGGCAACAGCTTCGGCGCGGATATCAGGCTGAGGGCGAGACGAAATTTCAGGCGCAGCCCGTTCCTCGCGGCTCGAAGGACCAACAGGCCGCAATGCGCGTCCGCTGAACAACTCCGCCAGCATGATGACAATCGAGGTCAGCAGGAAGCTTGCGACCGCCGCAACCACCACGATGGGACCCACCTTCGGGAAGGCGGGATCGGCCGGCTCCACGGCCTTGGAAACGATGCGTGCATCGGCCGGGCTCGAATTCTTGTCGGCGCGGGAGGCTGCCTCACGGTAGCGGGCAAGATAGGTTTCCAGCAATTGCCGCTCGGCCGCCGCTTCGCGCTCCAGCGCGTTGAGACCGACCTCATCCTCCCCTGCCCTGGCGCTATCGGCCTTGAGCGTGTTTGATTGCCCCAGCAACTGCTGCTCGCGCAGCTGCGCCACCTTGGCTTCATTCTCGATGCTGGTCAGGATCCGCTGGGTCTCGCGGTTGATCTGCTGGCGGATATCGGCAAGCTGCGCGCGCAGGCTCTTCAATCGTGGATGGCCTTCCATCAGCGTCGTCGACAGATCCGAGATCTGCGATTCCAGGCTGGATTCCGTCGCCTTCAATCGCTGAATGGCCTGAGACCCGGCGACATCGGCAAGCGTGTCGGTGGAGAGGCCGCTAGCCAGAGCGTTGCGCACGGCTTGAGCACGCGCCTCGGCATTGGCCTTGTTGCCGCGCACCTGTGCGAGTTGACCGGAGATATCGGCAAGCTGCTGTGTGGCGAAGTTGCCGTTCTGGCTGGTCTGAAGAAGACCGTTGGCCGAACGATAA
Source organism: Rhizobium sp. A22-96 (assembly GCF_053521805.1). Lineage (NCBI taxonomy): Bacteria > Pseudomonadati > Pseudomonadota > Alphaproteobacteria > Hyphomicrobiales > Rhizobiaceae > Rhizobium > Rhizobium sp. A22-96. The sequence goes on along the minus strand of NZ_JBNWDQ010000003.1, from coordinate 530,167 downwards.
TCGGCAACCTTCTTTTCGGCTTCGCTGACCTTCTCGCGCAGATTGGCGATCTCCGGCTCGAGCCACCGTGTCGCCTCGCTATTGGAATCGAGCTTGGCGCCGCTCTGCATGGACAGATAGACCTGCGCTACGGCATTGGGCACGCTGGCGGCGAGATCCGGGTCGCGGGACGTGAAGCTGATGCCGATCACACGCGAACTGTTGATCTGGTAGACCTGCAGCCGGCCAGTAAATGCGTCCAGCATGCGCTCTTCCGGTGCCTTGTCGGCGGCGCCACGCTTCAGGTGCAATTTGACCAGCAGATCGGAAAGCGCGGAGCTGTTGTTGGCTGCGGCGAATTCCGGATGCTCGTAAAGCTTGAGATTGGTAATGACCTGCTTGATGAGATCTGCGGACTGCAGGATCTGAACCTGGCTGGCAATATTCAGTTCGTCCAGCAACGGCGCGGCACTGGAATCATTATTGGTCGTCGTCGTTGCAAAGGCCGGAGCGCGCTGCTCGATCAGGATACGGGTCTCGCTACGATATTCGGGCGACACGAGCTTGGCGATGACAAGCGCCAGAAAAGCACCCGCCAGCGTGATGGCGATGACCCGCAACCGTCGCCGCCATACGGCGCGAAAGAGCTGAGCGAGATCGATGTCCACATCCTGCTGGGTGTTGTTGACACCGGACATATGCAAGAACTCCGTAATAGAAAGCCGAAATTAACCGTAAACGACTATGGTAACTCAAGCGTTAATAGTATTTCGCTTGCATTATTTTCGACGCAACTAAATTTTAGCGGGAATCCTATTGACTATTTACCGATCATTAACCCTAACGGACTGATAACGACGGCAGTTATTCTCCATTCTTGTGAGCGCGAAATGCCCTTCGCAAAGCCAAAGATTGCCCTTGCACTCAGCATGGCAGCCATGAGCGCCGCGCTCGCTGCCTGCAATACCTATCAGCCCGCGCCGAAGGCCTTCAACGAGGCGACGATCCAGCCTTATTCGCTAGATAGTGGTGACCGGCTGCGTGTGACGGTGTTCGATCAGCCCGGATTGAGCAATACCTATACTGTCGATCAGGCCGGCTATATTGCATTTCCGTTGATTGGCCAGGTCACCGCTCGCGGCCGAACCTTGCAGCAGCTCTCCGGCCAGATCGCACAGAAGCTGCGCCAGGGCTATATTCGTGACCCCGACGTCTCGATCGATGTCGATCGCTACCGTTCAGTCTATATCATGGGCGAAGTCGGCCAGCCGGGCCAGTATTCCTACGTCCCCGGCATGACGATCCAGAATGCCATCGCGGTCGCCGGCGGCTTCAGCAGCCGCGCCAATCAATCCAATGCGGACGTTACGCGCAAGATCAACGGTCACGTCATGACCGGCCGTGTCGGCATCTCCGATCCGGTGTTGGCGGGCGACACGATCTACGTCAGAGAGCGGTTGTTCTAACCGCGCCCACCCATGGCAAAACCCCTCCGGATCCTCCACTGTTTCAGATCGCCCGTCGGCGGGGTCTTCCGCCACGTCCGGGATCTGGCGGAGGAGCAGAGCAAGGCGGGGCATGAAGTCGGCATCCTCTGCGACAGCCTCACCGGCGGAGAGCACGAAGATCATCTGTTCGAGGACATTGCGCCCTTTCTCGCACTCGGCGTGATCCGGTTGCCGATCCGGCGGCATATCGGTCTCTCCGATGCCTCGACGCTTTGGAGCAGCTACAAGAAAATCAGAGGCTTACGGCCGGATGTATTGCATGGGCACGGCGCCAAGGGCGGCCTGATTGCGCGTGTGCTCGGCTCGATCCTGCGGGTGAACAAATATCGCGTGGCCCGCCTCTATACCGCGCATGGCGGCAGCCTGCATTTCCCGCGCGCCTCGCTCCAGGGCATGCTGGTGCACAGCCTTGAGCGAATGCTGGAATTCTTGACTGACGGCCTGATCTTCATCTGCGATTTCGAACGGCGCGCCTATGAGAAGAAGATTGGCAAGCCGCGCACGCGCTCGGTGTTGATCTACAATGGCATCAGCGAGCGCGATTTCCGCAGCATACCGACACGATCGGACTCCGTGCATTTCGTCTATATCGGCATGCTGCGAGACCTCAAAGGCCCCGATCTGTTTGTCGACGCCTTCGCGAGAACGGAGCGACGGATCGGCAGGCCGCTCTCTGCATTAATGATCGGCGACGGGCCGGACAGGGACAAGTACCACAGGATGATGATCGAGCGCGGCCTGGGTCACCGCATCGGCATGCTGCCGGCCATGCGCGTGCAGGAAGCCTTTGCCGTTTCCCAGAATGTCGTCGTTCCCTCGCGTGCCGAGGCTATGCCCTACATCGTGCTGGAAGCGCTGGCCGCTGGAAAGACAGTCATCGCTTCGCGGGTCGGCGGCATTCCGGAGGCACTCGGAGAAGACAGCGCAGCACTCGCCAAACCCGATGATGCCGACGACCTGTCGCGCGTCATGGCCGAAGCTATCACGGGGCCGGAATGGAGCCAGCGCAACATGCCCAATATTGACACGATCCGGGCGAACTTTTCCGCCTCGGTCATGGCCCGCGATACTTTGCACCTGTATCAAAATATACTTGGCTTGGGTGGAGAAGGTTAGAATACAAGCAGGTGTTGTAAGTGTTTCTTAGCTGATATCTGCTAGCTCTCTTCCGGTAACGACCGGATGAATTGCCATGAACACTAGTGAGAAGTCCGAGCAATTTAACTTGGACAACATTCGCAAGCAGGTTTCGGAAATCCGTACCCGCGGCGCCGAAGAGCCTCGCGACGATCGTCCAAGCAGCGATATCAATGCCTATGCACGGCAGATCGCCGAGCAATTTCGCGAAACCAACCAGACGCCGGCGATCATCATCGGGCAATATCGGCTGTTCGAATTCCTGTCATTGCTCGCGGTTGGGCTGGCGCTCTTCTTCTTCGAAACAGCGCCGGGCGAGCATCCGTTCCTGTCGAAAGCGGCCGTGACCATTGCGCTCAGCGGCCTTGCCATCATGTTCCTTCAGGTGGCCGACGCCTATCAGATACCGATACTGCGCTCACCGCATCGTTTCCTTCATCGCATCGTCGGCCCGTGGGTTGCGGCTTTCGCAGTAGTAACCATTGCCCTCATCCCCTTCGACATCAACAGCATCTATTCGATCCCCCTTCTCGGCGGTTGGCTGGCCACGGGCGCAGGATTCCTTATCGTCGCACGGCTGCTATTCGCCTATGGCATTCGCAACTGGGCCCGCAACGGCATCATGGAAAGACGCGCCGTGATCATCGGCGGCGGCGAACCGGCCAAGGAGCTGATCCGCGCCCTCGAACACCAGCCCGACAACGATATCCGTATTTGCGGCATCTTCGACGACCGCGGCGAAAAGCGCTCGCCGGTGATGGTCGCCGGCTATCCGAAGCTGGGTACGGTTGCCGAGCTGGTCGAGTTCGCCCGGTTGACGCGTGTCGACATGCTGATCATCGCGCTTCCGATCAGCGCCGAAGACCGCATCCTGCAGCTACTGAAGATGCTCTGGGTGCTGCCCGTCGACATCCGTCTGGCGGCGCATGCCAACAAGCTGCGCTTCCGGCCCCGCGCCTATTCGCATGTCGGCGCCGTGCCGATGCTCGATATCTTCAACAAGCCGATCCGTGATTGGGACGGCGTCGCCAAGCGCATCTTCGATGTCTTCTTCAGCGTGGTGGCGTTGGCCCTGCTCTGGCCGATCATGCTCGGAGCAGCGATCGCCGTGAAGACAACATCGAAGGGGCCAGTCCTCTTCATGCAGAAGCGTCACGGCTTCAACAACGAGATCATCAACGTCTTCAAGTTCCGCTCGATGTTTACTGAAATGAGCGACCCGACCGCACGCAATGCCGTGACCAAGAACGACCCGCGTGTCACCCCTGTCGGACGTTTCATCCGCAAGACGTCGATCGACGAGCTGCCGCAGCTCTTCAACGTGCTTCTTGGCAGTCTCTCGCTCGTCGGCCCGCGACCGCATGCCGTGCTCGCCGCCAGCCACAACCGGACCTATTCCGATGTCGTCGAAGGCTATTTCGCCCGCCATCGCGTCAAGCCGGGCGTGACCGGCTGGGCACAGATCAACGGCTGGCGCGGCGAGATCGACAGCGACGACAAGATCAGGTTCCGCACGGCCTACGATCTCTACTACATCGAGAACTGGTCGCTGCTGTTCGACCTGAAGATCCTGTTCCTGACGCCGTTCCGTCTGCTCAATACGGAAAACGCCTATTGACCACGATCGAGCTCCCCTCCTCCCGCATCGCGCGGCCGCAGCTCGCCGCGTTGCGGCTGATCGGAACGGCCAGCGTTGCCGTCGGGGTTTTCCTGTCCGGCTTCGTGATCGCCGAACCCGCGCCCTATGAGCTCTGGCTCGCCTTTCTCATCGGCGTCTGGTTCATTCTCGGATTGAAGATATCCCGCAGCGTCGCACCGCTTCTGGCCCTGTTTCTGGCGTTCAACATCGGCGGCATGCTGTCGATCACGCAGATGCGCAATCTCAACGCCAGCGACCACCTCGACGGCCCAGTCTATATCGCCGTCTCCACTTTCCTGGCGCTCAGCTCCGTCTTCTATGCCGCCATCATCGAAGACAGTGAAAAGCGGCTGAAGTTGATCTTCAATACCTGGGTCGTCGCCGCGCTCATTACGGCAAGCCTCGGCATCCTCGGCTATTTCCATGCCGTTCCCGGCTTCGACATCTTTACCCGCTACGACCGCGCCATGGGCGCCTTCCAGGACCCGAACGTCTTTGGTCCCTTCCTGGTGACACCGACCATCTACCTCATGCACGGCATCCTGATCGGCGATCTGAAAAAGGCGCCGATCAAGGGCGTCTGCCTGTTTATTCTCGCCTTCGGCATCTTCCTCTCCTTCTCCCGCGCGGCGTGGGCGCTGTTTGCCTTTGCTGCCGCAATGCTGATCTTCTGCATGCTGCTGAAACACCGGAGCAACACGTTTCGGCTGCGTATTCTGGTTATGTCGCTGGCGGCGATCATCCTCATGGTCGTGCTGCTCGTGGTCGCCCTGCAATTTCCGCAGGTCAACGATCTCTTCTCCACCCGCACGCAACTGGTGCAGAACTATGATGGCGGGCATCTTGGCCGCTTCGAGCGCCATCGCATCGGTTTCATGCTCTCCATGGAGCGGCCGCTCGGCCTGGGACCGCTGGTCTTCTCCACCATGTTTCGCGAGGACGAACACAATATCTGGCTGAAGACGCTGACCACCTATGGCTGGCTCGGCTTCTTCTGCTGGGTCAGCATGATCTGCTGGACCATCTATATCGGCTTTCGCAATCTCCTGAAGGAGCGGCCCTGGCAGCCCTACGTGATGATCGCCTGGATCGTCGTCCTCGGCCATGTCGGCATCGGCAACGTCATCGATACCGACCACTGGCGCCATCTTTACATGCTGATCGGCATTGTCTGGGGCTGCGGCGCCCTCGAGCAAAAGTACCAGCGTAGCTTGACGCGAAGGGAAGCAGCACCGTGAATATTCGTACCAGCATCAAGCGCCTCTCGCTGCTGCAGGTTCTCGAACCGAGCGGCGGCGGCTCCGGCCGGCATTTCCTCGATCTATGCCGGGCGATGCAGCATCGCGGCCATTCGGTGACCGCCGTTTATTCGCCGGTGCGCGCCGAGGCAGCTTTCGTCTCTGAGCTGGAAGGCATCGGCCTCGACCATGTTATCCCGCTTGCCATGCGCCGCGCGCCAGGCCCGTGGGATATCACCGCATGGTGGCATCTCCGCAAGATTGCCGCCGGACACGGGTCCTTTGATTTGATCCATGGTCACAGCTCGAAAGCCGGCGCATTGACGCGCTTGCGCTTGCCCGGAAGACATACGCCGGTGCTCTATACACCGCACGCCTTTCGCACCATGGATCCGACTTTGGGTTCCAAGGGCCGGCTGATTTATGGCGGCATCGAGCGCCTTCTCGGCAATCGCCTGACAGACCGCGTGATCTGCGTTTCCAGGGATGAATATAATCACGCACTGTCGCTCGGCATTTCCGATACGCACCTCAGCATCGTCGTCAACGGCGTCAATGCCCCACCAAGCAGCCAACGAGGCGCCATCCGCAAGCGTTATGGGATACCTCAGGACGCCCTGGTTTTTGGTTTCGTTGGCCGCATGACCCGGCAGAAGGCACCGGAACGGCTGGTCGAGGCTTTTGCCCGCATAGCCGCGGAACTGCCGCGGGCTTATTTGCTGATGATCGGCGTCGGTGAACTGGCATCTGCCGTTACCGACATGATCGAGGCGGCCGGCCTCGAGCATCGAGCTCGCCTTGATGACGGCATACCGGGGGTCACCGCCATCGATGCTTTCGACGTCGTGGTCATGCCGAGCCGCTACGAAGCGATGTCCTATGTGATGCTGGAGGCTGCGGCCGCGGGCAAGCCTCTCTTGCTGGCCGATGTTGGCGGCGCGCGAACGGTGGTGGAGCCCGGTAGGAACGGCTACATCGTACCTAACAGCGACGATCCGGAAGAGCTGGCCGCCGCGATGGCGCGCTTCGCTGATCCCAAGCTGCTTGCCAACTTTGCCGCTGAGGCTCGCCGTCGCAAGGATGGCTATACGCTTGCAGGCATGGCCGACGCCACGGAGAAAATCTACTACGATCTTCTCGGCTATCCCGCCCCTGCCCCGCTGGAAAGACCGGAAAACGCCAGGCTGCGCACCGTTGCCGAAGGACGGACAAAAAGCATTGCCGCGTTCTGAGCCGACTGGTGATTTTCACCCGAAAACGGTTCCGATTTTCAAGCTTATGCGGTACACTTAAACGATGATCACATCAGCACAATTACGCGGCGCGCGCGCCATGCTCGGACTGACAGCGGAAGCTCTCGCCGGCGAAAGCAAGCTTCCGGTATCGACTATTGAAGCGCTGGAAACGGATGTGAATTCCGCCGATGGGAAGGCACTTACCGCCGTACGATCTGCACTCGAAACGCGCGGCGTGCTTTTTCTTGCAAGCGGTAATGATGGAGCCGGCGGCGCCGGCATCCGCTTCAGGCATCGGAGCGCCGATGATGATGGCATTCGGCCGGAAAATCTGAACGCCACTAATGATGATTGATAGCCGGAGCGATCATGCGATTTAGCACGACCGCTCCGCAATCCTATCTATTCCAAAGCCCGGGAGCTAGATTACATCTCTCCCGAGAGACATCTAGGCCGCCAATCCCCAGCCCTTGACCAGCTGCTCCGGCGCGGAAACGGCCGCAGGCAGGATGTAGCGCTCGGTATCGTTTGCCGGCTCCCAGCCTTCGATGACCGGACCAACCGGCAGACCGTGGCCAAAGCCATTCAACGTCACAAGTTCCAGGATGATGTTGCCGTAGTCGTCGCGCCATTCGCGCCGCTCGCCGCCCTCGAAGAGGCGCAGGCGACCCTTGATCCGCGGACGATCACGTACGTCCAGCCATTGGGCGATCGATGCTTCGGCATTGGCAACCGAAACGACCTCATCCTCGTCGCCATGCCAGATGGAGACGACGGGATAACGCTCGGCATCGGGCGAAACTTCGCGGACGAGTTCTCCCCATTTTTCAGCTGCGCGCGTCGAGCCACGGTTCATCACATCGAGAGCAGACATGGCATCGCGGGCGGCGCCGAAAGGCAAGCCGCCAATGACGGCGCCTGCGGCAAACAGCTCCGGGTAGGTCGCAAGGAGCGCTGCAGCCATGGCACCGCCGGCAGACAGGCCCATGACGAAAATCTTGCTATCGTCGATCGTATGCACACGCCGGCTGAAATCGATCATCTCGCGAATGGAGCCGAGTTCGCCGCGGTCGCGTGTCACCATGCTCGGGCGAAACCAGTTGAAGCACAGGTTGGGATTGTTCGACAGCTTCTGCTCGGCATAAAGCACCGCAAATCCGTGCTGGCGAGCCAGAGTGGTCCAACCGCTGGCGCGATCGAAATCCTCGGCATTCTGATGACAGCCGTGCAGGACGACGACGAGCGGCATCGGGCCCTTGACGCCCGGCGGTACATATTCGAGCATGCGCAGGTCGCCGGGATTACGGCCGAACCACAGGATTTCCGTCAAACGCTGCGGCGTAGGCCGCGCGGAAATACGGCGACGCGACGGCTGCGCGAGCGGCCGTGTCATCGGAAACTTGAGCTGCGGAAGCTCGACGGAATCGACGAGCAAACGGCGAAGCCGGCTCGGAACTTTAAAATTCATCATGGGCCTTTCACATTATCCACGCCCGCCGCTCCCGGTGTTTCCTCCGCTGCGGCAGCCGCGCACTGTCCCTGAATGGAGAATCAGTGACATTGAGAAATCAATTCTCTTTGTGCAATGCAGCATATATAGGATGGCAGTGTCGCTTCGAACAGACACAATGCATCATTGCTGCTATGTGAAATCAGCTTAAATCGATTAGATTCAAGGCCATAAAAAAACGCAGTTGTGTCAGAAATAAGCCCTGGCGAGCGCGAGGAGCTTAGCGTCGTCCTTCACCCCCTGGCGATAAAGCTGGATGATCAACGCCCCGACCCGCTCGGCCTCCGGACTGCGCGGGTTCATGCCGCGATCCCGGCAGACGCTGTCCAATACCTTCTCCAGACGATCCAGATCGTCCGAAAACAGGGGTAAATCCCGTGGATGTAGTGGGGTTTCCAACATTGCGCTGCCTCGTCTTTCGGGCGGAAGCACGCAACAATATCGCCAGTATCCGCTTCTTGCCCGACAATATGACTAGACTATGCGCTCTGGCCTTAGGCTTGGCAAGAAAGCTTTTGGTGCAATCGCATGCCGTGATGCATTTCTGATTCGCACACAATGCGACAGCTTCGCAAAAGATACAATTTTAAGTTACGCCATCACCAGACCTTCATCTGCACCTGAGATAAGCGAACAAAACGGAGACCTGACGATGACGACGACCAGATCCTTTATTTCCGCTGTTCTTGGATTGCTGCTGGCCGGTCTGGCCTTGCCGGCCCTGGCGCAAAATCTCCAGAATCTGCCGCTGCGCACCCCTCGGCAGCTGCCGGATGGATATATCTCTGTGCAATCCGGGATATCGTTTTCCTACTCGCTACCCGATGGCGACAATGAGGAGCAGCAGGAGAAGGCATTGAAATCCTTCTATAAGGTCGCGGCAAGCAGCTGCGCCACCCTGCTCGATACCATCGCCGACAGCTGCGAAATCAGTGCGATGTCGAGCAATACGTCGATCAATAATTTCGATGGGCGTGGGCCGAAACTTTCGGTGAGCGGCCAGGTCACGATGGCCGTCAAGCTCAAGCCATCGACCACGTCAACGAAATAGGAATCCCCGGCCTTCGGCGCCAGGTGACGAAAAGCCAACGGATCGGTAAGAAATCGCGGCGATAATCCCCTCGCAATTGAGGGATTCTACCATGGCAAAAGCGAAACGACGCACGCGGCGCAAGCCGCAATCCAGCGCGGGCAGTTCGATGTGGCTGTGGGGTGTCGTCGGCCTGGCGGCCGTGGCCGGCATCTACGCCTACCAGCATCGCAAGGAAATGCCGTCGATGATTGCTCATGCAGGCGCCGTTGCCGGTCTGCCGCATGTGGCACAGGAAGCGCCGGTACCGGCAAGCAAGCCGAGGGCCAGAACAGCAGCAATCACTCCCGAGCCGCGTGAGACAAACGCCCTGCCGGTACCGCCGGCAGCCATTCCCGTGGCCATGCCGGTGAGCAAGACGCCGATCGAAAGACCCTCCCCCGCTCCGCGGGTTCAAAGCGGCGGCCGGTTCGTGCTTTGCGGCGGCGGTTCCGGCACGAACTGCGTGGTGGATGGCAACACGTTCTGGCAGGATGGCGTCAGGATCCAGCTGGCCGATGTCGATGTGCCCGATGTCGGTGCCGCGCGTTGCCCAAGCGAGAGGCAAAAGGCGGTGGCCGCAAAACTGCGGCTGCAGGCCATTCTCAATGACGGGACCTTCGTGCTTTCCGGCAGCAACCGTGGCGACGACCAAAATGGCGGCAAGCTGCGCATAGCCATGCGCGCCGGCCGCTCAATCGGCGACCAGCTCGTCTCCGAGGGCCTCGCACGGCGCTGGAACGGCCAGGCGCCTTCCTGGTGCGGCTAACTCACTGAAAATTCGATTGGGAGCTCAAGGAGATAAATGGTCGGGGCGACAGGATTTGAACCTGCGACCCCTTGACCCCCAGTCAAGTGCGCTACCGGGCTGCGCTACGCCCCGACCTGCCGAAACGGCTTGTTTCGTTTAGAGTTTAGAGTTTCCCGACGCAAGCGAAAAGTAATAACCCGCTTAGAAAAAGTTCCGGCTTAGCGGCACGCGCGCCTAGGCCCCTTGCTCGGCTGATAGGTGTTATCCGAAGGCCGATAAGACTGGTAGCGGCTCGCGCAGGCGCGGGTATGACTGTCGTAATAGCCTCTGGCACGCTGCCCGTTGAAGAGTGTGCCTGTCACGAAGGATTTGAAGAGCACGCCACTGTCCGAGTCGTCGTCGTAATAGCTATCGGAACCATGGCGCCAATGATGACCACCACCCCAGCGATTGTGATTGTGCCAATGGCCATGTCCGTGATCGCGAACCTGGATGACGTCGGTCTGCTCGGGCGCGGGTACAGATAGCGCTGGCATGGTCATTGCGCCTGCCGGCATGGCGGCGCCGGCCGCCAGCAACAAACCAAAGCCGGCGGCAGTTATCGATCTGGCAATCGTAAACATATGCGACTCCTTCGAAATCCGGCAGCACTGCCCAAGCACATCTGCGTGAGAAACCTTGTCGCCGAGCATGCCGATACTACCTGTATATAGTGATTTCGATCCATACTCATAGATGCCCTTCCGTCATAATTGCGTGACGAATTCCGGCAAACGAGAAGTCAACGGAAAGTTACGGCGATGAAGCCTCTGATAGTCCTCATGCTGTGTGCGCCGCTGCTCGCGGCATGCAACACGACGCAATCGCTGCAACCCATTCCCGGCAGCATCACCTATGGCGGCCAGCCGCACATGAAGCTGACCCAATCGCCGATCGGAGCCCGCATTGACCATCGCTTCACCAATCAATGGGGAGAGGATGTCTATGAGACCTATATCCTGCAGCCGGATCGCAGCTTGAAGCTGGTCAACCGCGAGATTGTCACGCCGTTTTAACGTCGTGTGACGAAAACAAAAAACTCCGCCGGAGCGAACCAGCGGAGTTTTTAAATTCATATGCGGGCCAGCGTGCCGACTACCAGCAACGATAGCAGCGACGATAGTAAGGCCGGCCGTAGTAGCCGCGGTGATGATGGTCGCTGACTGCGGCGCCGACCAGAACACCGCCGATGATGCCGGCAGCGGCAAGTCCGGCAGCCTGATTTTCAGCCTGCTGCGCCTGAACGCGGTTTGCCTGATAGGTCGCGCCGACGCAGCGATTGTAGCGTTGCGTGCCTGGGCGGAAGCCCTGCGACTGACAGGTCATTTCGGCATTCATCGCAGATTCCTGTGGTGTCTGACAGCTCGATAGAATGGTGGTTATAGCGACGAGACTCGCCGCCACGGTGGCACGTATGCGCATGTTCCCTCCGGCAATTTATAAGACAACCCCGAAGAAGCGAATACAGCCAAAGGTAATGTTTAGCAAGCCAACCTTATCATGCGATGCACGGAATCGGGCCAAAACTGCCTTGAGATGCGCGCAAAGATGGTAGCATGCTTAACAGCCGATGGGGCCGCGAACGAAAAGGCCCCGCATTTCGGCGGGGCCTGCGGTGCCTGGCTTTTGCCGGCAGATCCATTTGGGGACTGCGGCAGATAGCCTGCTCGGATCAGAAATTCCGTTCGAAACGGAGGATGCCGGCGACAGTATCATCCTTGATAAAGTCGTAGTGCATATAGGTCAGTTCCGGCTCGACCAGGAAATCCTTGACCGGATAGATCTTGAGGTTCGTCGTTGCCTCGAACATCTTCGACTCGGTGTAGGCTAGCTGCAGGTTCCACTTCAGCTTGTCGTTGATCGGAACGCCAACGCCGCCCCAGACTGCCCAGTCACCCCAGCCGCACTTGCCGGCGTTGACGGTGCCGCTCGACGTCGTGCAGGCGGAAATATCCTGGTTCGTGCCGGCATATTTGTTGAGCTTGTCGCCATCGGTGTTCCAGCCGCCCATCAGGAAGGCTTCGAAAGCGCCGAACTTGGCATCGATGCGTGCCTTGATGGCACCCTCTTCGACGATCGAGTCGTAACCGCCGACGATCTTGAAGCCCCAGTTATCCACCTTGTAGCCGAAACCAGCGACAACATCGGGCGCGTAGTGGTCGGACTTGTCGTCCGTCCACCAGCCGGCGCCGTAAGATGCCGAGCCGTCGGACGTGGAGTTGCTATCTTCGAGCGAGATCACGGCCGTGAAACCGTTGCCTGCATCATAATTATAGGTCAGCTGGTTGAGTTCGTATGGGCCATCATAGATCGCATCATCGTTGATGACGTCGCCGGCATAACCCACATAAAGGTTGTACTGCGAGTCGAGCTTACCAACCGTGAAGCCACCGAGGCTGATATTGGCGAACAGTAGCTTGGCGGATGTCGCGCCTCCGTCGTTCCATTCCCAACGGAAGATGGTGTTGGTCTTCAGCGCTCCATATTCGGTATCGGTCGCAGTATCGACATTGAGCTCCACGCGCTCATGCCAGAGAGTGCCGACCCTGCTACGCGGATTATAGGCATCGTACCATTCACCTTCGGTACGGACCTTGCCGCCGACTTTCAGGCAGGTTTCAGTGCCGGGAATAAAGAAATAGCCGGTACCGTAGGCGTCACATATGCGGACATATTCCAGCGGTTCCGGTTCTGCTGAAACGATGGCATCGGCGGCATGCGCACCGCTCGCTGCGGCGATTGCAGCGGCGGAGCCAAGAAGAAGGCTCTTGATGTTCATGGTGTCTCCATTCGACTATCCATCAGGGACGGAGTCTCCCGGCAGACAATTTCTTGCCCCTCCATGGCCTGACTGGCTGTTCCCCTTCTTTGAAGGGTGAAGCAACGAAGCTTCGCCGCCAAACTGAACCCAGAGTTGGGGTCGGGCAAGTTAATAAGGCTGCCGAACTAATTTCCTACAACGCAGAAGAGTGGCAATGTGACAAAAATGTCACCGAACGCAGCCGATACCTATACATATGCGTCCGGTCAGCATCCCTAGGATGCTAATCAGCACGCAAACCACCATAATTTGTATTTCGCATATTGTACATACGCCACTGGGCATACATCCACAGCGCGAAACAGATGCGCCTTATCGCACTTGATCCAGCAGGCGCTTGCATTCCAAAAGATCGTAAAGCGTTTCCTGCAGCAGGGCTCGATCTTCCTTGCCGACACTGGACTTGCCGATGGAAACATCCGGCGTACCATCGTCACCGCTGACGAAATTGAAGAAACGGCGGCTTATCGGTGCCTTGGCACGGCCGACAATCTGATCTTCATCGGGGTTGGCCGAGTTGACGCGCGGCTCGACGGGTGCGGGCTCCTGTGTGGCAGCAGCCAGAGCTTCGACACTGGCGAGATCCCCATGACCGACGGCGATGACGAACTTGTTGCCATTGGTCTTCAGAAGCTTCTGAACGCCCTTGATCGTGTAGCCATGATCATAGAGCAGATGCCGGATGCCATTCAGCAGATCGACATCTTCAGGCCGGTAATAGCGCCGACCGCCGCCTCGCTTCATCGGCTTGATTTGTGGAAAGCGCGTCTCCCAGAACCGTAGGACATGCTGCGGCAGATCAAGGTCTTCCGCAACTTCGCTGATCGTGCGAAATGCATCCGGGCTCTTGTCCATCATCATACTCCCACAGCGTGAGTGCGGCACCATTCGGGCCGGATCGCGCAAAACCGGATATCGATGCCGAATCCTTCAAGATACGACTCACCATATTTCAACGGTTTGGCGGCGGAAATTCAAGTGGTCTGTTCAACTGCTGCACAAGCAAGCTGAAAAGCCGCGCAGAAACCGAACGCTAAAGGCCACAGCGCAAGGCATGTGGCCCATTACAAAACCAAGCTTTCGGATGGATCAGGAGGCTGGATTTGCCGGTCTGGCTTTCGCCTTGCGGCTTGCATGAGCCTTCAGAATGCGCGTTTTCAAAACGTTCGATGCCTTGAACGTCATGACACGGCGCGGAGAGATCGGCACTTCCTCGCCGGTCTTCGGATTGCGACCGACGCGTTCATTTTTATCGCGCACCTGAAACGTCGCGAATGAAGAGAGTTTTACGGTTTCGCCACGCACGATGGCGTTGCAAATTTCATCGATAACCGTCTCGACGAGCTCCGCCGACTCCGTCCGCGAGAGGCCGACTTTCCGGAATACCGACTCCGCCAAATCTGCGCGCGTCACTGTCTTGCCCGTCATAGCTCCCCGCCCATATTGATAGGTAATCTTATTCAAGCCGTGAGAGACTATTGCCCTTGCGGCAAACGGTCAAGCTATTGTTCGGAACGGCTTTTGGAGATATCGCGCTACCAGCGCAGCAGCACTGCACCCCAGGTGAATCCACCGCCCATCGCCTCCAGCATCACCAGATCACCCTTCTTGATTCGGCCATCTCCGGCAGCAACCGAAAGCGCCAGGGGGATCGAGGCAGCGGACGTATTGCCATGAAGATCGACGGTGATCACAACCTTCTCGGGAGCAATTCCAAGCTTCTTGGCGGAGCCGTCAATGATCCGGCGATTGGCCTGATGCGGCACCAGCCAATCCAGATCCTCCACGGTCGAACCAGTGGCATCGAAGGCAGCCTGGATAACGTCCGTGATCATGCCGACGGCGTGCTTGAACACCTCACGCCCGGCCATGTGCAGCACGCCGACCGTGCCCGTCGACGACGGACCGCCGTCGACATAGAGCTTGTCCTTGTGCGCGCCGTCGGAACGCAGACTTGCCGAGAGCACGCCGCGATCGGTGTTGGCGCCGCTCCCCTCGCCTGCCTCGAGGATCAGGGCGCCAGCGCCGTCGCCGAAGAGAACGCAGGTCGTGCGATCGGTCCAATCGAGAATACGGGAAAACGTCTCGGCGCCGATGACGAGCACACGCTTGGCAAGGCCGCCGCGAATATAGGCGTCGGCGGTGGTCACGGCATAGACGAAACCGGTACAGACGGCCTGAACATCGAAGGCAAAGCCATGATGCATGCCGAGCCGATTCTGAATGTTCACCGCGGTTGCCGGAAAAGTATTGTCCGGTGTCGAGGTGGCAACGATGATCATGTCGAGATCGTCGGGCGTCAAACCGGCATTGGCAAGGGCGGCTCGCGCCGCCTGCTCGCCCAGCGACGCCGTGGTTTCATCTTCGCCTGCTATGTAGCGCTGACGAATACCGCTGCGCTGGACAATCCAGTCGTCGCTGGTTTCGACAACCTGTTCCATCTCGGCATTGGTCATGACGCGTTTGGGGAGCGCCGCCCCAAAACCGCGAACAACTGAACGGATCATTCTGCTTTTACCCCGTCGCTCATGCCGCTTCCGGCCCGATTGGGGGGAGCCGCTTGGCATGATATCTCTTCAAATCATTTTCGATTTTCTGCGTGAGCCCATTCTTGGCCATATCGTAGCCAACATCGATAGCCGCCGCGAAGGCTTCGGCATTCGCGCCACCATGGCTCTTGATGACAATACCGTTGAGGCCGAGAAAGACGCCACCATTGACCTTGCTGGGATCGAGCTTCTCGCGCAGCAGGTCGAACGCGCCCTTGGCAAAGATATAGCCAATGCGCGCCAGCAACGTCCTCGTCATCGCCGCGCGCAAATAGGCGCCGATCTGCTTTGCCGTGCCCTCTGCAGCCTTCAGCGCGATATTGCCTGAGAAGCCTTCGGTGACCACGACGTCGACCGTACCCTTGCCGATATCGTCGCCTTCGACGAAACCGGAATATTCAAGCGATTCGAGATTGGCCTCACGGATCAGGCGTCCGGCATCCTTGACGTCTTCCTGCCCCTTGATTTCCTCAACACCGACATTCAGCAGGCCAACCGTCGGACGTTCGATCTCGAAGAGCGCACGCGCCATGGCGCCACCCATCAAGGCAAAATCGAGCAATTGCTGGGCATCAGCGCCAATGGTGGCTCCGACATCAAGCACGATGCTTTCGCCGCGCAGCGTGGGCCAGATCGCGGCGATCGCCGGCCGTTCTATATTGGCCATGGTGCGCAAACAGAACTTCGCCATAGCCATGAGCGCGCCGGTATTACCGGCCGACACGACGACATCCGCGTCTCCGAGCTTCACCGCTTCGATCGAACGCCACATGCTGGACACGTAGCGGCCGCGGCGAAGTGCCTGGCTTGGCTTCTCGTCCATGCCGATGGCAACATCACATTCGTGAAAGACGGACTTTTCCCTAAGCTTCGGATATTTGGCCAGGACCGCCTCGCAGCGGTCCTTCTGTCCGTATAGGATGAACGTGATATCGGGATGCCTATCCAGCGCCTTGGCCGCGCCGGGAACAACAACCTCAGGGCCGAAGTCGCCACCCATCAGGTCAAGAGAAATTCTGATCACGCGTCCCTAGTCCTTGTTGTCCGCCGGGCCTGGCGAATTTGGCGTCAAAATACCGTTTTCTCCCTCGGTTACAACTGAATTGTGCTCGGTTGCCACGAGGGTCTATTCCTTTTTCCAGTCTTTCAGAACCGCGAAAGGTGACGGTTTCCTGTCACTTTCGCCCGTATCTTCAATATGCCCGTCGAACTCTACGCCGGGCTTGCGTGGGTAAGGATCGATTGCGAGCGCTGCGAATTCCGCAACGACCGCACCGGCATCGATTGTATCTCCGGTAAATGTCTCTGGGATATCAGGGCCGTCCGGATCGAGCACCATTTCACCGGCATCCATCGACGGCGCGCGCGCCAGTTTGGAATCTTCCGGCACGAAAATATGCTCGAAATTCTCGTTGATCTCCGATTCCACAGGCTCGAGCGTAACGACGCAAGCCTGAACGATCTTCGCCCGCACATCTCCCTTGATCCGCACGCCGTCACGCTTCCAGCGCGAGATCTTCAGATCGGCCTCAAGCTTCTCCACAGAGAGGACATCCCATAGCTCCGCCAGGCCTGCAAGCTCGCGTTTATCAGCCTCGACATGCACCTCGACGGGATTGGCGGAGATGTGGCCAACCTTCACGAAATAGGAAAAAGGCGTTTCGCCGGAGTCGTTGTTTTTCATTCTTATCTCCTAAACCAACTGTTGCCCGAGCGCGGCCGGCAACGGCAACACCGCCGAACCCGTGGCAATCGCATCCTCTTCTATCCCAGCCATATGCGCCTCCGCGGTCATCATCCATTCCGCAAGCGCGGCCATGGAGGCCTCACCGTCAGCGGCCTTGGGATAGATGTTGCGCCGAAGGGCCGCGGCAAGAGCAACGCGATCATTGCCGTCCATGGCGGCTGCATAGCTCTCGAGCCGGCCATAGAACATACCCGCCAGCTTCTTCATGCGCTTCGGTACGCTGTTGTCACCGATTCCGAGTTCGCGGATCGAATAATCGATGTCCTCGAAGAACGCATCGACGATTTCCTGCGCGAGCTCCTGCCCACTGGTCGCTGACGCCCGTGTGCGGCGAAAAAACAGGATCATGACGACCGAAAGCAATTCGAAGCGCCCCATCACCGTGTCGGGCACATCATAATCGGTATAGAAAATCGGCTGCCGCGCCACGGATGTCAGAAGCTCATATTGCCTGACGACAATGAGCTGATTGTTATTTCTTTTGCGAAAGAGCCCAAAAATCATGAGAATTCCCGGAATTGGCTCATTCAGAGCGCGCCGTTTTTGCTTGGCCTTGTTGCATCCACGCTAAAGCTGGTTTACCGAAGCAGGCGCGAATTGCAATGCCGTTTGTGCCCGCTTCGAGGCTCCTGCCCTTACCCGTCGTCACGCTGTGCATGATCGGTGATGAAGAGTGACGAACAACGTCTTGTGCCCTTTTCAATCGCGGAAAGGCCACAATGATATGTACAGCAAGGTGATACCGGCCGACCGGCCATCGGATTGATTCATTAGGGGAGATGAGATGTCGTTGACCAGACGGTATTTCAAGTCTGACATAACTTTCAGCAGCAGTGCCGCCATCGCCCTGGTGATTGCGACCGTAGGACTTACGGCTTGCCAGACCGGCGACGTCATGAACAACGGTTACATCTTCGATCAGCAGTCGCTGGCGCTGGCGCCGGTTGGCTCGAGCCGCGAGCAGGTCCTGCTCTCGCTTGGTACGCCTTCGACCACTGCGACGTTCGACGGCGAGGTCTTCTATTACATTTCCCAGAAGCGCACGCGCGCCGTCGCCTTCATGAAGCCGAAGCTGGTCGACCAGAACATCCTGGCGATCTATTTCGACAAGGATGGCATCGTGAAGCAGGAAGCCAACTACACGCTGAAGGACGGCAAGGTCTTCGACATGATCGGCCGGACGACGCCGACAGGCGGCCGCGACATCACCTTCCTGCAGCAGATCCTCCAGGGTGGCGGCAGTGGCGTCAACGGTGCGAGGAACTTCCTCAACAACCTCAACCCGGGCCAGTAAGCCGGGAAAGTCTTCCAGCAAAAAACCCGCGAGGCGTTTCGCCTCGCGGGTTTTCTTTATGCGTTCGTTTTTGCTTCGCCTGGAGCGGAAGAATTCAGGTCGAGCCGACCTGAATTCTCAATCCGCTCCGCGCCTTTCGGCATCATGTTTTAGCCGGCAAGGATAGCCAGCAGCAGCAATGCGACAATGTTGGTGATCTTGATCGCCGGATTGACTGCGGGACCCGCTGTATCCTTATAGGGATCGCCGACGGTATCGCCCGTTACCGAGGCCTTGTGAGCTTCGGAGCCCTTCATGTGGCGCGTGCCGTCCTTGTCGACGAAGCCATCCTCGAAGCTCTTCTTGGCATTGTCCCATGCACCGCCACCCGACGTCATGGAGATGGCGACGAAAAGGCCGTTGATGATCACGCCAAGCAAGGACGCACCGAGGGCTGCGAAGGCCGAGGCCTTGGAGCCGGAAATCAGCAGAACGCCGAAATAGACGACGATCGGTGCCAGAACGGGCAGCAGCGACGGAATGATCATCTCGCGAATGGCGGCCTTGGTCAGTATGTCGACCGCGCGACCATAATCGGGACGTTCGGTGCCCTGCATGATACCCGGTTTCTCGCGAAACTGCTTGCGCACTTCCTCGACGATCGAACCGGCAGCCCGGCCGACGGCCGTCATGGCGATACCGCCGAAGAGGTAGGGAATGAGGCCACCGAACAACAACCCGGCAACGACATAGGGGTTCGACAGATCGAAGGAGATCGTGCCGACATTGGCGAAATAAGGGAACTTGTCGCCGTGAGCCGCGAAATACTGCAGGTCGTTCGAATAGGCAGCGAACAGTACCAGTGCGCCGAGACCAGCCGAGCCGATGGCATAGCCCTTTGTGACTGCCTTGGTGGTGTTGCCGACCGCATCGAGTGCATCGGTCGATTTGCGCACTTCCGGCGGAAGATGCGACATTTCCGCGATGCCCCCGGCATTGTCGGTGACCGGGCCGAAGGCGTCGAGCGCAACGATCATACCGGCAAGACCAAGCATGGCCGTAACGGCGATACCGGTGCCAAACAGGCCGCCGAGCTGATAGGTCGCGATGATGCCGCCGACAATGACGATCGCCGGCAAAGCCGTCGATTCAAGTGAAACGGCGAGGCCCTGGATGACGTTGGTGCCGTGGCCGGTGACCGATGCCTGCGCGATGGAGTTGACCGGTCGCTTGTTCGTGCCTGTGTAGTATTCGGTGATGACGACGATTAGCGCCGTGACGATCAGGCCGACGATGCCGCAGGCGAAGAGCTTGGTTCCGGTGACCTCGAAACCGGCGATGGTCCCAACCGAGCCCCAACCGATGGTCAGCGACGTGGCCGCGGCCAGCCCGAGGATCGAGAGGATGCCGGTGGCGATGAGCCCCTTGTAAAGAGCGCCCATGATCGATCCATTCGCACCAAGCTTCACGAAGAAGGTGCCGATGATCGATGTGATGATGCAGGCGCCGCAAATCGCAAGCGGATAGATCATCGCGGAAGCAAGCAGCGGCGAGCCGGCGAAGAAGATCGAGGCGAGGACCATGGTCGCGACGACGGAGA
Source organism: Rhizobium sp. A22-96 (assembly GCF_053521805.1). Classification (NCBI taxonomy): domain Bacteria; kingdom Pseudomonadati; phylum Pseudomonadota; class Alphaproteobacteria; order Hyphomicrobiales; family Rhizobiaceae; genus Rhizobium; species Rhizobium sp. A22-96. The sequence continues at coordinate 510,072 of NZ_JBNWDQ010000003.1, read as the reverse complement.
CCGCATAGGTTTCGAACAGATCGGCTGCCATGCCGGCGCAATCGCCGACGTTGTCGCCGACGTTATCGGCGATGGTGGCGGGATTGCGCGGATCATCCTCGGGAATGCCGGCTTCCACCTTGCCGACCAGGTCACCGCCGACATCGGCACCCTTGGTGAAAATACCGCCGCCGAGACGGGCGAAGATCGAAATCAGCGACGCGCCGAAACCGAGGGCGACGAGTGCATCGATGACATCGCGCGAGCCCGGTTCATGACCGAGAACGCCTGTTAGCACGTAGAAATAGATCGAGACGCCAAGCAATGCGAGGCCGGCAACCAGCATGCCGGTGATTGCGCCCGACTTGAAGGCGATATCGAGACCGGCGGACAGGCTATGCGATGAGGCCTGCGCGGTGCGAACGTTGGCGCGCACGGAGACATGCATGCCGATGAATCCGGCCGCGCCCGAGAGAACTGCGCCGATCAGGAAGCCGATAGCGGCTTCGCCAGACAATAGAAGCCAGGCGGCAATGAAAACAATGACACCAACAATTGCGATCGCTGTATATTGGCGCGCCAGATAAGCTTGTGCGCCTTCGCGGATATAACCCGCAATTTCCTGCATGCGCGCATTACCCTGATCGGCCGCAAGCACCGACCGGGTCGTCCAGATGGCATAAACCACCGAGAGCAGCCCGCACGCTATAACGCCTATAAGAATCGACATTTCGCTTTTTCCCTCCAAAAAAGCCGGCGGTTCACTCCTCCCCCGGCCGCCTGCGACAACCGTGACTGCCCTCCTCCAAGGCGATCGACGGATGTGCAGTGCAAGATTGCTGTTGGGAAAACGTCGCGTCAAGACCGCCCGCGGGTAAAACGCCCGCAGGAGGTTCAAAAGAATATCCGTGGCTGAAATCAGGCGCGAACGAAGGAAACGAAAGCGCAACGCGCCGGAGGCCGCAGCCTCGGCGAAGCTTATTTCTTGGCTTCGCCGCGAACCTGCTTGGCGATTCGGTCGAGCACGGCATTCACGAGTTTCGGCTCATCTTCTTCGAAGAAGGCATGCGCAATCTCGACATATTCGGTGACGATGACCGGAACCGGCACGTCCTTGCGGTCGAGCAGTTCGAATGTGCCGGCACGCAGGATCGCACGAACGGTGCTGTCGAGACGCGACAACGCCCAGTCGTCCTGAAGAGCCGAGCCGATCAGCGGATCGAGCTTGGTCTGTTCACGCACGACGCCCGATACGATGGAACGGAACCAGGAGGCGTCAGCCTTCAGATAGGTCTCACCGTCCAGTTCCTGCCCGAGACGGTGCGCCTCGTATTCGGCCACCACCTCCAGAACGCCGGTTCCGCCGATATCCATCTGATAGAGCGCCTGCACCGCCGCAAGACGCGCCGCGCCCCGCTGATTAGCGGGCTTTGCCGATCGCTCGTTGTCCTGATTGCTCATGAACTTATGCACCCAACTTCTGTTTCAGCGCGATCATCGTCAGCGCCGCACGGGCGGCAAAGCCACCCTTGTCCTTGTCCGTACGCCGTGCGCGCGCCCAGGCCTGATCGTCATTCTCGACGGTCAGGATACCGTTGCCGATCGGCAGGGATTCGCTGACGGCGAGATCCATCAGAGCGCGCGAGGATTCATTGGCGACGATATCGAAATGATAGGTTTCGCCGCGGATGACCATGCCGAGAGCGATATAGCCGTCATAGACGACGCCGCCATTGTCACCACCGTCAAGCGCCATCGCAATCGCAGCCGGAATTTCCAGCGCGCCGGGCACGGTGACGACGTCATAGGTGGCGCCTGCCTCCTCGAGAGCGGTCTTGGCACCATCGAGCAGGGCGTCGGCCATATCGTCGTAGAAGCGGGCTTCGACGATCAGGATATGGGCATTGGAAGAGCTTGACATGGATCACCTGCGGATTGAGAGGGGCTGGGCACCTTATTAGGCCGGGTCAAACCACGGCAGGCCTCGCTTGGCAAGTGTTTTTCAACGGTCGAGCCTGATTCTAACCCTATTTGGAGATCATCGAAACACCCATAAAATTGTAGCTTTCGCGCGTGCGGCTGCTTCGATAATAATTCCAGACTTGGGAAGGGGGGCTCATGACGAAGAAATCCATACCCGCCGTGAATGTCGGCGAACTTCAGCTGGATCACTGGCAGCAGGGAAGCTTTTTTGCCGGCAGCGACGCCTCTTTCGGGGCGATGCTCGGCCTGAAGCACCTCGGCATCAGTTACAACGAAGTCCCCCCCGGCAAATCGGGCTGTCCGTTTCACAATCATCACGTCGAGGAAGAGATGTTCGTCATTCTCGACGGTGAAGGCGAATATCGTTTTGGAGACCATCGGATTGCTGTGAGGCAGGGTGACGTCCTCGGAGCCCCGGCCGGCGGCCCGGAAACGGCGCACCAGCTGATCAACAACGGCCCTGGTGTGCTGATCTATCTCGCCATTTCGACCAAGGCGCAGACGGAAGTCGTCGAATATCCCGATTCCGGCAAGTTTCTGGCCAAGACCAACCGCAACGGTGAGGCGGCATTCCGCGTCATCGGGCGGGCTGCGACCACCAATGTAGACTACTGGGACGGCGAGCCCGGCGCATCGAACGACTGAATCTAACCAAATACATATTAGCAAAGACATAGACCCCCATGACCATCATTCCGATATTGACGACTGAGCGGCTTTTGCTGCGCGGCCACCGGCTGGACGATTTCGACGAATTTCTTGATCTCTGGAAGCATAAGGACCTCGTGCGCTTCATCGGCGGCGAGTTGCCCACCCGCGAGCAGGTCTGGGCGCGCCTCCTGCGCTACGGCGGCCTGTGGCATCATCTTGGCTTCGGTTTCTTCGCGGTCCAGGAACGCGAAAGCGGCAAGCTGATCGGCGAAGTTGGTTTTCTCGATCTGCACAGAGACGAGATCCCGTCGACGGAGGGCACGCTCGAAGCGGGCTGGGGCATCACGCCGCCGATGCAGGGAAAGGGCTATGCGACGGAGGCAATGAGTGCCGCGATCTCTTGGGCGGACAAGCAGTTCGCCGGCCGGCGCATGACCTGCATGGTCGATCTGGAAAACAAGCCGTCGCTACGCATCGCCGAAAAGATCGGCTTCCGGCGGATCGGTGACGTGACCTACAAACACAAACCCAACGCCATGTTCGAACGATAGACGAACCGGGAAAAGGCGCGGATGTTGGAGATGTTCTCGATCAAGGCCTATGTGCCGGATGATGCACGGGCCACGATCGACATTTTCCTAAGAGCCATTCGTGAGACTGCATCTAAGGATTATAGCCCCGAGCAAATTGCGGCCTGGGCAAAGGTCGATGATGCCGAAGTCTGGGCTCAATATCGCGCGAGCCGACCGACATGGCTTGCAATGAACGGACCAATGCCGGTCGGTTTCACGGATCTCAAGCCGGACGGCTGTCTGGACATGATGTTCGTGGACCCCGATCATCAGGGCAAGGGTATTGCCAGCCTGCTGCTTGCGACCGTCGAAAAGGCTGCTCGCGATCAAGGCCTGCAGCGAATATTCACCGAAGCCAGCCTGACCGCCCGTCCCTTCTTCGAGCGAAAGGGCTTTGTCGTCCTGGCCGCGCAACAGGTGCAAAAGCTCGGCCAGACGCTGGCGAATTTTCGCATGGAGAAAATGCTCGAGTAAACAGTCCGAGCTCATATGTGGGAGTGGGGGTGAGGCTCAGCCTTCGCGGACGACCGGAAATTCAGCCAGCCGGGCAGCATAGCGCGCCATGGTATCGACCTCGAAATTGACGAAGTCTCCGGCCTTGCGTTCGCCCCAGGTGGTGACCTCAAGGGTGTGGCGGATCAGCAGCACGTCGAAATCGGTCCCATCGACGGCGTTGACCGTCAGCGAGGTGCCGTCGAGTGCAATCGACCCCTTCGGCGCGACGAATTTGGCAAGATGCTCCGGCGCGCGCAGGCGATAGCGGGTGGCATCGCCTTCAGGCGTTACCGAGAGAATTTCAGCCCTGCCGTCGACATGGCCGGAAACAATGTGTCCGCCGAGCTCATCGCCAATCTTCAGCGAACGTTCGAGGTTGATCTTGGCTCCCGCTTCCCAGCTGCCGATGGTGGTCAGCCGCAGGGCTTCTTCCCAGGCCTCGACCTCGAACCAGCGACCGTTGCTGCCCTCTTGCGGCAGGCCGGTCACTGTCAGGCAGACGCCGGCATGCGAAATCGAAGCACCCATGTCGATGGTTGCCGGATCATAATTGGTGGCAACGCGCAGCTTGATACCTTCTTTCAGAGGAGAAACGGATTCGACCGTGCCGAGATCGGTGACAATTCCCGTAAACATCAAAAACCTCTTTCGTATTCGTCGCAGCGATCGTCGCCAAACTGGCTCTCGCCGATATGCATGAAACTGGGTGGGATATTGGATCTGAGAACGGGCGATTCAATACCGCCTTCGCCAATATCGGCCGGTCCCTGGAACAGCAGGATGCGATCGACCATCCCGGCCTCGAGGAAACGCCGCGCGGTCCTGGCGCCACCTTCGACCAGCAGGGAGGAAATCCCGCGCGTGCCCAAAGCTTCGAGCAGCTCTCCCGGCTCGCTGGAATTGGACTGCAGCACCTCGACACCCGCCGCATCAAGGGCGGCGCGGCGACCTAAAAAGGCGCTGTTGGTATTCTCGTCAAAGGGCGGCTGATGGCTGGCAACGGCGATGACCGGATATTGCCGCGCAGTCTTCACCAGCTTGCTGCCGAGCGGCAGCTGCAGGTCTTCATCGATAACGATACGCAAGGGGGTGCGATCTTCCAGGCCCGGAAGCCGGCAGGTCAATTCCGGATCGTCTGCGATCGCCGTGCCGATACCAACGAGAATGGCATCGCTTTCGGCCCGCAGCTTCTGCACCTCTGCCCGGGCAAGATCGCCGGTGATGCGGACCTGCCCCTCGCCTGTCCTGCCGATCATGCCATCGGCGGAAACGGCAAGCTTGAGAGTCACATAGGGCCGGTTTCTCGTCTGGCGCATCAGGTAGCCCGCCAGGGAGCGCCTACCCTCTTTCTCAAGAACACCGGTATCGACTTCGATGCCGGCAGCACGCAGCATGTTGATGCCACGGCCGGACACACGCTGATCGGGATCGGTGACGCTGACGACAACCCGTGCGACACCATAAGCGATCAGCGCTTCGGCGCAGGGCGGTGTCTTGCCGTAATGCGAGCAGGGTTCGAGCGTGACATAGGCTGTCGCTCCCCTCGCCGCTTCGCCTGCCTCGACCAGAGCCTGAGGTTCAGCATGCGGACGGCCGCCCACAGCCGTGACGCCACGGCCGATGACAATGCCATCTTTCACGATGAGGCAGCCGACGGACGGGTTGGTGGAGGTCAGCCCTAGATGCGTGAGCGAAAAGCGGATCGCCTCCGCCATGAAACGCTCGTCTTCCGGCTGCTCGCTCATAGTCAAGGATCCAGCGGATCGCGGGCGATCTTGGCGTTGATCTCGTTGATCACGTGCTCGAAATCCTCCGCATGGGAGAAATCGCGATAGACGGACGCATAGCGCACGAAAGCAACATCATCGAGACTCTTCAGCGCTTCCAGCACCTGAAGACCGATCTGCTCCGAGCTGATTTCCGTCTCGCCCGAGCTTTCGAGGCGGCGAACGATGCCGGAAACGGCACGCTCAATGCGATCGCGATCGACCGGACGCTTGCGCAACGCAATCTCGAAGGATCGCACCAGCTTGTCGCGATCGAAAAGCACCTTGCGGCCGGTCTTCTTGATGACCATCAGCTCGCGGAGCTGCACGCGCTCGAACGTCGTGAAGCGGCCGCCGCAATCCGGGCAGATACGCCGCCGGCGGATGGAGGTATTATCCTCCGCCGGGCGCGAATCCTTCACCTGCGTGTCTTCCGTACCGCAATAGGGGCAGCGCATGCGCCCTCCTCAGCCCATGTAGCCGTACATCGGGAAGCGGTCGGTGAGCTTGACCACCTTCTCGCGTACGGCCGCTTCGACGGCAGCATTGCCTTCATCGGAGTTGGCAACCTTTAGGCCATCGAGCACTTCGATGATCAGATTGCCGATTTCGCGGAATTCGGCTTCCTTGAAACCGCGCGTCGTGCCGGCCGGAGTGCCGAGACGGACACCCGACGTGACGAAAGGCTTTTCCGGATCGAACGGAATGCCGTTCTTGTTGCAGGTGACGTAGGCTCGGCCAAGGGCAGCCTCGGCGCGCTTGCCGGTGGCGTTCTTCTTGCGCAAGTCCACAAGCATCAGATGGTTGTCGGTGCCGCCGGAGACGACGTCGACGCCGCCGGAGATCAGCGTTTCGGCCAGCGCCTTGGCATTCTTGACGATCTGGGCGGCATAGTCCTTGAAATCAGGCTGCAGCGCTTCGCCGAGGGCGACGGCCTTGGCGGCGATGACATGCATCAGCGGGCCGCCCTGCAGGCCGGGGAAGACGGCCGAATTGAACTTTTTGGCCAAATCCTCGTCATTGGTGAGGATCATGCCGCCGCGCGGGCCGCGCAGCGACTTGTGCGTGGTCGTGGTGGCAACGTGGCAATGCGGGAACGGCGACGGATGCTGGCCACCAGCGACGAGGCCGGCGATGTGAGCCATGTCGACCATCAGATAGGCGCCAACGCTGTCGGCGATCTCGCGGAAGCGCTTCCAGTCCCAGATGCGGGAATAGGCCGTGCCGCCGGCGATGATCAGCTTCGGTTTGGTTTCCTCGGCCTTGCGCTGAACCGCATCCATATCGAGCAGGTTGTCGCCTTCGCGCACGCCATAGGACACCACGTTGAACCACTTGCCGGACATGTTGACCGGCGAACCATGCGTCAGGTGGCCGCCCGAGTTCAGATCGAGGCCCATGAAGGTATCGCCCGGCTGCAGCAGCGCGAGGAATACGGCCTGGTTCATCTGCGAACCGGAATTCGGCTGGACGTTGGCAAAATTGACGCCGAACAGCTTCTTGGCGCGCTCGATGGCGAGCTCTTCGGCGATATCGACGAACTGGCAGCCGCCGTAATAGCGCTTGCCCGGATATCCCTCAGCGTACTTGTTCGTCATGATCGAGCCCTGCGCTTCCAGCACGGCGCGCGAGACGATGTTTTCCGAGGCGATCAGTTCGATTTCGTGCCGCTGGCGACCCAATTCCTTGCCGATCGCGCCAAAAATTTCCGGATCAGTATCGGCAAGCGAGCGATTGAAGAAGGGTTCGGTGAACGCATTGGTCATCGTGAAAGCTCCTGAACGGCCAAACGGCAATGTAGTTGGTATTAACGTCAGGGTCGCACAAGGGCAATACGACCAGCGACATTTGCTGGGCATTCTACGCAGAGCGGTTCCGGCCAATGAAAAAGCCGCATCCGGGGATGCGGCTTTGATATGAATTGCAGTCGGAATGCCGATTACTGAACCGGCTGCTCCATGCCCTGGGTCGTATCAAGCGCCAGCTGGGCATTGCCGTCGAGATTATAGATATCGTCGCGGAACTGCACGATGCCGTCGCGAGCACTCCATGCGGAGATGTAGACGAAATAAACGGGCACTTCCGTCGCCAGGGTGATCGGCGTGTTGACGCGGGTCGAGATCACCTGCTCGATGTGCTGGCGCGGCCAGCCAGGCGTTTCCGACAACAGCCAGGTCGCCAAGTCACGAACGTTCTGAACGCGCACACAGCCCGAGCTGTCGAAGCGCATCAGCTTGTTGAACAGCCCCTGCTCCGGCGTATCGTGCATGTATTCGTTGTTGGGGTTATGGAAGTTGATCTTCGTGGACGCCATGGCGTTGGTCTTGCCCGGGTCCTGACGGAACATCAGGTCCGGTGCCTTGTCCGAATTCCAGTCGATCGTCTCGGGCGCTACTTCCTGACCCTTGCCATCGAGAAGGCGGATGTTGCTCTTCGTCAGGTAGGTCGGATCCTTCCGCATAAGCGGCATGATGTCCTTGATGATGATGGAGCGCGGCGCCGTCCAGTATGGATTGAGGATGACCTCATAGATCTTCGAATTGATGATGTGGGTCGGGCGCGATTCACGGCCGACGATCGCCTCATGACGCAGTGCCACCTGGCCGTCTTCCACGGCTTCGACACGGGTCGCCGGGATGTTGACCATGACGTGACGGCGTCCGAGGTCGGACGGGAAGGTCTGAAGGCGGACGAGATTTGTATTCAGCTGCTGCAGACGAACATTGGCGGGAATGTTCATCGCCTTTTGCGTGAAATCGCCGATGACGCCATCTGGCGGCAAGCCGTGACGAGCCTGGAAGCGCTTGACGGCGCCGTCCACGTAAGAATCGAAGGAGGAGGAGATACCCGCCTCGCGCGGCAAGTCACCGGAAACCATCAGATGTTGACGAAGCGTCTGCACCGCAGGATCAGTGGCGCCGATCTGCAGAGGCTGCTGGCTCGTCGGATTGACCTGCGGCCAACCACCATTGGCAACGATGCTCTGATACTGGGCAATCGCCTGCTGGATGTTCGGCACGGAATCCGGTCCGAGGATTGGCGTGTTCGATTGTACGGCGGCGGCCGTACGAGCCGCGGCCTTGGCATCGAACTGGTCGTCCCAGTTGCCGCGAGAACGGTCATTGATCAACGCTTCCAGCGGTGTCGCGTTTTGCGCGAGGGCCGGTGCAGCCAATGCGGCAGCGCCAAAAGTTACGGCCGACCGCAGGAAAGAGCGGCGCGAGAAGGGTTCAATTCCGTTTTTCTTCGACATATCCCAACCGTTCAGCGCTGCGATCCAATTATACGCAGCCTAGAGAGGAAAGCAGCAATTAGCGCGGCTCGCGCCAAGTAACGCAGCTCAGTATCGATCCGTTCCCTTAATGCACCACCAAAAACTTCGCCACGAACTATCACAATATTGCGAAGCGAAGGCATAGGGAGATCGATGTTTGAAAACGTCGCTTGCCGTCAGTTTCCGCTGTCATATCAATATGGCCAATTCGTGTCGCGCGGCATGAAACTTGCCGTGCCGAGCGCTCGCGGAGGATCGCCATATTGTATGTGCTAATATACCACAGAATGGGCTTGGTTCATAACCTGTCCTGACCTGCCGTCAATCGCTCAGATGCCCCGAGCCTCCTCTGCGACAGAAGGTGAGGAGCGGACGTGGCAAAAAGCGCACAATTGCAGGGTTGAGAACAGGAGCGAGCCGGACACGCAGGGAACGTGTCCAGCTTGTTTCGACTGGAGGATCTTGCGACCGATCAACGGTCGCTAATCACATGCGGTAGGCGATGCTGTCGTTCCAGAAGCGGTCGAGGCGCTGCAGGAGCTTGTTCATCTGGGTGAACTCGTCGGTACCGATGCCGCCGACCTTGTCGATCGAGCCGATGTGGCGCTCATAGAGCTTGGCAACGGTTTCGGCGATGTCCTGGCCCGTTTCCGTCAGGCTGATGCGGACCGAGCGACGGTCGATGCGCGAGCGCTGATGATTGATGAAGCCGAGGTCGACCAGCTTCTTCACGTTGTAGGAAACGTTGGAGCCGAGGTAGAAACCGCGGGAACGCAGTTCGCCGGCTGTCAGTTCGGAATTGCCGATGTTGAAAAGGAGAAGCGCCTGGACGGCGTTGACGTCGTCGCGACCCTGACGGTCGAACTCGTCCTTGATGACATCAAGCAGGCGGCGGTGCAAACGCTCGACCAGATGGAGAGATTCCATGTAGAGGGCCCGGATGTCGTCAACCTGCTGATCCCGAGCGTTCGCAACTGCCTGCGGCTTCATTTTCGTGTTCATCATGACTTGGCCTCACTCTGTTTTGTTTGGCGGTGTCGTTTTCTTCCCGCCTTGAGTGAGACCCTATCGAATACACATAAAATTCTACTTAAACTGCAAGCTTAACAGCACCTTACCGCGAACTCTTGCTGTCTCAGGGTAAATCAACCATTACCTGCTGCTGCCGGCGCCGGCGCTTTTCCTGCCATAAAAGGATGCGGAACAGGCAATACAGCACGGCGACACAGACATGCAAGATCATGATCAACGGATTGGATCCGAACACCTCCGGCCACATCCCGTACATCAATCCCTGCCCTCCTGCAGCGAGCACCCAGATCACCGGTCCCCAGGATACGGTGAGCCACAATCCAAGCGCGGCGACGGGGAAAACGACGGCCAGTCCAGCGCTCGCGACCTTCCACGGCAGATTAAGGAGGTCGAAGCGGGCATGGCCATCAAGGGAGTAGCCGACCAGCATGGCCCAGTACTGCAGACCGAGCCAGAAGCAGGCAATGGCGATCAGCCGCAGGAACAGGACGAACAGGATGTCCGTCAGCGTATTCTTGGGTACGGTCGAAGAATCAGAGTCCATGCGCGAACAATACGTAGGAGGCACCCGGCTCGCCAGAGCATAATGGCTGCGGCCTTTCGCCTGGTTTTGAATCCTGGGGACAGCGTGCTAGGTACGCTGCCCATATAATAAGGCCATAGATAGACGAAGAAGGATGGCGGCATCATGGAGAACAAGACGCATCTCGTGGACGAGATCACCGGGCATCGTCGCATGCGGCGCAATCGCAAGGCCGATTGGACCCGCCGCCTGGTGCAGGAAAACCGATTGACCGTCGACGATCTGATCTGGCCGATCTTCGTCATCCCCGGCACCGGCATCGTGGAACCGATCCCCGCCATGCCCGGCGTCAACCGCATGACGGTGGATAAAGCCGTGGAAGCAGCTAAGGAAGCGGCTGATCTCGGCATTCCCGCGCTCGCCACATTCCCGAACATCGAAATGGAACTGCGCGACGAGACCGGCTCAAACAGCCTCGAGAAGAACAACCTCATCAATCTGACAACAGCCGCGATCAAGAAAGCCGTGCCGAACATCGGCATCATTACCGATGTCGCCCTCGACCCGTTCACCAGCCATGGGCACGACGGCATCCTGCGTGGCAACGAGATCGTCAATGACGAAACGGTCGAGCAGGTCGCCCGCGCGGCCGTCTATCAGGCCAACGCCGGTGCCGACATCATCGCACCTTCGGAAATGATGGACGGGCGCATCGGCGCCATCCGTCAGGCGCTGGACGCCGCCGGCCACCAGAATGTCGGCATCATGAGCTATGCAACCAAGTTCAGCTCGGCCTTCTACGGCCCTTACCGCGAGGCGATTTCCACCGGCGGGCTGCTGAAGGGTGACAAGAAGACCTATTATATCGACCCGGCAAACGGCACCGAAGCCGTGCGCGATGCGGCCCTCGACGTAGAGGAAGGCGCCGACATGCTGATGGTCAAGCCGGGCCTGCCCTATCTCGACATCTGTTGGCGGCTGAAGGAGGCTTTCGGCCTTCCGACCTTCGCCTATCAGGTCTCAGGCGAATACGCGATGATCAAGGCCGCCGCCGCCAATGGCTGGATCGACGGCGAAAGGGTGATGCTGGAAACCCTGCTCGCCTTCAAGCGCGCCGGCTGCGACGGCATCCTCACCTATTTCGCGATGGATGTGGCAAGGCACCTGGCAAGAAAGTAGCTCCAAGCCAGGCTTATTGTATTTGCCGGACCTGACACCATATGTTCGGCAAATGTTTCCCTTGCTGCGGCTTTCGCGCCGATCGGTCGTATAAAAGTCGCAGAAGGATCTTTCAACTGGCGCATAAGCCTTCTTCATATCGGAACGATTGAAGGGCACGCGAAGGAGCAAAAAACGATGAGCCTGAACCCCAGCCCGCTTTATGCAGCACCGGAAGACTGGCGCGCCTATAGTGGTGTGCTGAGCCGGCGCATCTTCGCCTTCATCGTCGACTATATCATCGTCGCCCTGCTTTGCATTCCTGCGGCCGTCGTGCTGTTCTTCCTGTCGATCCTGACACTCGGGCTTGGCTTCTTCCTCTATCCTGTGCTCTTCATCCTCGTTGCCGGCCTCTATTTCGGCTGGACGCTTGGCGGCCCCTATCAGGCGTCGCTCGGCATGCGCGCCATGGGCATTACGATGGTGCGGGTCGACGGTCGGCGGATGGATTTCCTGACCGCGATCGTCCATCTGGCACTATTCTGGATCCTGAACTCGGTGCTGACGCCGCTGATCCTGCTCGCAGGCCTCTTCACCGATCGCAGCCGCCTTGTGCACGACCTGTTGCTCGGTACGGTAATCGCCCGCACGGCCTAGGACGAGACGCTATCCACAACTCCATATGCGGTTTACGGCTAAGCCTTTGGGCGCATAGGGCGGTCTTTTCGCATGCAGTCTTTTAGGAAACTGTGATCTTTAGCAAAGGACATGGTTGACGTTTTCCAAACTTGGGCCATGCTTGTAAAAAACCAATGCCGAAAGAAAGGGCATTCAACGGCAGATGAACACGCAGTCGACGCCATCTCCGCAGTTTTATCTGACGGCACCGGCTACCTGCCCGTACTTGCCGCACGAGATGGAGCGCAAGGTTTTCACGCATCTCGTCGGTCCGCGCGCCGCGGAGATGAATGATATCCTGACGCAGGGCGGCTTTCGACGCTCGCAGAACATCGCCTATCGACCGGCCTGCGAATCTTGTCGCGCCTGCATATCGGTGCGTATTCTTGCCCAGGAATTCGAGCCCAGCCGCTCGATGAGACGCGTGCTGGCAACCAATAGCGATATCATCGCCACCGAATTTCCGGCACAGCCCTCGAGCGAACAATATTCCCTCTTCCGCCGTTACCTGGACTATCGCCACCAACAGGGCGGGATGTCCGACATGACCGTGCTCGACTATGCGATCATGGTCGAAGACACGCATGTCAACACACGCATCATTGAGTATCGCCGTCGTGAGGAAGGCTCCGGGCTGGAACAGCGCCCGAAAGGCGAACTGCTGGCGGCGGCCCTAACCGATGTGATGAGCGATGGGCTGTCGATGGTTTATTCCTACTTCAATCCCGATTTCGACGAGCGATCGCTCGGTACGTTCATGATCCTCGATCACATCAAGCGGACGAAGGCGCTGGGACTTCCGCACGTCTATCTCGGCTATTGGGTCAGGGGATCGCGCAAGATGGACTACAAGACGCGTTTTCAGCCGCAGGAACATCTGACCCCGCGTGGCTGGGAGCGCTTCGACCCAGCCGCGGACGGCGACAAAGACAGCGCCCGCTGAATGTTCGCCAATCTCTCAGACCACAGGAAGGGCCTGCTGCTGACCACACTCGGCGGCCTGGCCCTGTCGATGGATATTCCGCTGATCCGGCTCTCCAGCGGCGAAGTCTGGTCGGTGCTGTCGGTACGCAGTCTTGCAACGGTGGTCGTGGCGCTGGCCGCCCTCTTCATCATCCGTCGCGTCACCGGTTCGCTGCGCGGCGTGCTGCCCGGCTGGCTTGGGCTTCCGGTGGGGTTCTTCTATGGGCTGACGACGATCAGCTTTCTTCTTGCCGTCTATTATACGACGGCAGCCAATGTGGTTTTCATCATCGCGCTCAACCCGATGTTCACGGCGCTGCTTTCCTGGATATTCCTCAAGGAACGTCCCGCCGTTTCGACCTTCATCACCATGGCCGTCATGATCATCGGCGTTGGCCTGATCGTCGGGGACGGCATGGAGGGCGGCCATCTTCTCGGCGATGCACTTTCCGTGGTTGCGTCGTTTTCGATTGCCTGCGCCATCACTATCAGCCGCGCCTCGCGACAGGATATGGGTTTCGCCTCGTTGCTGGCGGCGGTCATGCCAGCCATTGTCGGACTTTATCACGTTATCCCCTCAGGCTTTTCGATCGAGCATCCCGGCTGGATCCTCTTCGACGGGGCTGTACTCATGCCCCTCTCCTTCTGGTGCCTCGCCACAGGCACACGCTTCCTCTCGGCGCCTGAGGTGGCGATGTTCTATCTCCTCGAAACGATCCTGGCGCCGATCTGGGTCTGGATGATCTTTGCCGAAGCGCCAACCGACATGACCCTTGCTGGCGGCGCCATATTGATCGTGGCGCTGGGAGCCCATTCGCTGTGGCAGGCGCGGATGAAGACACGAGCGGCGATGGCCGGATAAGGTCAATGCGTTGATATTATCGCCGCCCGATGTTATAACTTGGTTATTACATTGGAGAGTTGAGATATGAACGTCGTCATCCGCAAAATCGGCAATTCCGAGGGCGTGATTATTCCGAAGGAAGTTCTCCAGAGGCTCGGCCTGAAAAATGGCGATGCGCTGGAGATCCGCGAAGTGAACGGCAACATCGAGTTGGTTCCGGAGCGCGCTGACCTTGCCGAACAACTGCGGGCCGCAAGACTTGGCATGCAGAAATATCGCGCCGCCCTGCGTGAACTCGCAAAATGAACGACTACAAATGGCTCTCCCGCAAAGCGGTTGAAATCATGCATGAAGAGCAACTCGCTGAGCATGGCGGATTGCCGGGACTAAAAGACGAGAATGCGCTGGAAGCAGCCATGGCGCGCCCGTTGAACAAGGCAGCATATGGCGAGAATGATTTATTCGCTCTGGCCGCCGCTTACCTCTACGGCATCGTTCGGAATCACCCATTTTCCGATGGAAACAAACGAGCAGGCTATCTGGCAGCGTTCACGTTTCTCTACATCAACGGCAATCTGATCGACGCTGATGACGCAACGGTTGTCGCCTTCGTACAGGGTGTCGCCGCCGGAGAAATTGACGAAACGGGCGCTACGCAGTTTTTCAAAGACTTCTGCATTCCACTCGCCGGGTAGCGACGACCCCATCTGCGGCGCCACCCGGCCCTTAGCTTTGGCTCAGGGCGTTCGTCGCTGCAATCGACCCACCGGGTCGATTGCTCGGGCTACGCCCAACCGCTCGTCACCCCGAAAACCTGCCGCTTCTCGGGAAGCCCTTCGGCACGGCGCGGCCGGCGCTGGCGCGGTCGCCCAGCCATTCGGCCAGATCATCCTTGGTCTTGGTGAAGGTGCGGCCAGCGCTGTCTTCCCATGTCAGGCCATCGGCAATCGCGAAGCATCTGATATCGGCGACGCCGCCATCCTTGTAGCGCTGGAGGCGCACGCCCTTGCCGCGCGACATTTCCGGCACCTGCGACAGCGAGAAGATCACCATCTTGCGGTTCTCGCCGACCACGGCAGCATGATCGCCCGAGATCGGCACCAGCAGCTTCGTCTCGTCCGGATAGGAGACATTCATGATCTGCTTGCCCTTGCGGGTATTGGCAACCAGCTCCGCCTCGGCCACGATGAAGCCGTTGCCGGCCGTCGAGGCGATCAGTTGCTTGCGCTGGGGATCATGGACAAAGGCCGTCAGCACATCCTGATCATTCTCCATATCGACCATGATGCGCAGCGGTTCGCCATGACCACGCCCGCCGGGCAGTTTGTCGCCGCCGAGCGTATAGGCCTTGCCGCCTGTCGTGATGATGAGGATCTTGTCGGTCGTCTGGGCCGGGAAGGCCACCTTCAGCGCGTCGCCTTCCTTGAAGGTCAGCGTCGCCGTATCGGAAATGTGGCCCTTCAGGGCACGGATCCATCCCTTTTCGGAGACGACGACCGTGATTGGCTCTTTCTCGATCATCGCCTGCTGGATCGCTGCGTCATCGGCCTCGGGCGCTTCGGCAAACTGCGTGCGGCGGCGGCCGATCTCGGTGGCCTTGGCGAATTTCTTCTTCACCTCGCCGATTTCCCAGGCAACCGTCTGCCACTGCTTCTCTTCCGAGGCGAGCAACGATTCTATGTCGGCCTTTTCCTTGCTGAGGCCGTCGAATTCCTTGCGGATTTCGAATTCCTCCAGCTTGCGCAAGGAGCGCAGCCGCATGTTCAGGATCGCTTCGACCTGGTTGTCGGTGAGGCCGAACCGCTCCATCATCACGGGCTTCGGCTCATCCTCCTCACGGATAATGGCGATGATCTCATCGATATTGAGATAGGCGATCAGGAAGCCGCCAAGGATCTCAAGCCGCTTTTCGATGGCGGCAAGCCGGAAGCGCGAACGGCGCAACAGAACTTCGCGGCGATGATCCAGCCACTCCTTCAGCACTTCATTCAGCGCCATGACCTTGGGAATGCGGCCCATGGACAGGACGTTCATGTTGAGTGGGAAGCGGCTCTCAAGCTCGGTGAGCTTGAACATCGATTCCATCAGGATCGTCGCATCGACGCTGCGGCTCTTCGGCACGAGAACGACGCGGATATCCTCGGCGGATTCATCGCGGATGTCTTCGAGCAGCGGCAGCTTGCGCGCGATAAGCAGTTCGGCGATCTTCTCGATCAGCCTCGACTTCTGCACCTGGAAGGGGATTTCGGTGACGACGATCTGGTAGCCGCCGCGGCCGAGATCCTCGATCTCCCATTTGGAGCGGACGCGGAAACCGCCGCGGCCGGTCTTGTAGCTTTCGATGATGCTGCGGCGATCATCGATGATGATGCCGCCGGTCGGAAAATCCGGACCGGGAATATAGAGCTCCACCAGCTTCTCGACCGTGGCATCGCGATCCTTGATCAGATGCAGCGCGGCGTCGCAGAGCTCATGGGCATTGTGCGAGGGAATGGAAGTCGCCATGCCCACCGCGATGCCCGAGGAACCATTGGCAAGCAGGTTCGGGAAGGCACCCGGCAGAACGATGGGCTCGGAATTCGACTCGTCGTAGGTGTCGCGAAAATCCACGGCATCCTGATCGATGCCTTCGAGCAGCAGTTCGGACACCGCCGTCATCTTGGATTCGGTGTAGCGCATCGCGGCCGGGCTATCGCCGTCGATATTGCCGAAATTGCCCTGGCCGTTGACCAGCGTGTAGCGCTGCGAGAAATCCTGCGCGAGGCGCGCCAGCGCATCGTAGATCGATTGGTCGCCATGCGGGTGATAGTTACCCATCACCTCACCGACGATCTTCGCGCATTTGCGGAAGGCCGCATTGGGACGTAGCCCCATCTCGCTCATCGCATAGACGATGCGCCGATGCACCGGCTTCAGACCGTCGCGAACGTCGGGAAGCGCGCGTTGCGTAATCGTCGACAAGGCATAGGCCAGGTAGCGCTCTTCGAGTGCTGCCTTCAGATCGACTGGAAGGATGTTGTCGTCGCCATCACCAGACGGCGGAGTCAGATTTTGTCCCATGGCCCTTGACTATAGAAGATCGCGATTCCCGGCAAGAAATCAGCGGAAAGCACTTGTGGATGAAGGCCTTTCAACCATCTTTCCATACGGAGATAGACACATTTTTGCTGCACCTGCTCGCAATTGTCTTTGTCGTTGGATTTTTAGAGAAAGATCAATATAAATCCCGGCAGTACACGCTGAATATGTACACCCCCCGCCTAGATACCACCGTCTTAACGAGGAAACGCCATCATGACTTTCTACCGGACCACGCGGCTGATGCTGAGCAGCGCCGCCATCCTGTCTTTCGCCAGCTCAGCCTTCGCGCTTGATGGCAATGACCTGCTGAAGAAGATCAACGACGTATACGGCCAGCAGGGCGGCTCGATCGCCGCCGAAGGTGTCGATGTGGACGGCACGACGGTGACGCTGAAGGGCGCGACCCTCAAGGCCGCCGGGTTGGACAACAGCATTCCGCTCGGCGACATCACCCTTGATGGCGTTGAAGAAAGCAATGGCGGCTACACGATCGATGAAATCGATTTTGCGGATGTCGATTTTGACAAGGATGGCGCGGCCATTTCCGCCACCGACCTGAAGCTGACCGGTGTCGAGATCCCGGCCGACGCCACCAAGGGCGACCTGACCTCGCTTCTCTACTACAAGAGCGCCCATGCAGGCGCCGTGTCCGTCAGCAAGGACGGCGACGAAGTGTTCTCGATCGAGGGCGCCGATGCCAACATGAAGAAGCGCGACGACAAGTCGGGCCTCGATTTCGACGCCAAGATCAACGGCGTCAAGGGCGATCTCAGCAAGGTTGACGACCCGAAGGCCAAGGAAGCCATCGAGGCGCTGAAGCTGCAGCAGGTCGATGGCACGATCGCCATGAAGGGCAGCTGGGAAATCGGCCCCGGCACGATCGACATCAGCGAATATTCCTTCGATTTCCGGGATATCGGCAAGCTGAACCTGGCCTTCAGCATTTCCGGCTACACGCCTGCCTTCGCAAAGTCGATGCAGGATGCGCTCAAGACCGTACGCTCCAACCCGAACCAGCAGGAAGCACAGCAGTCTGCCGGCCTCGCCATGCTCGGCCTTCTGCAGCAGCTGACGTTCAACAGCGCCAAGATTCGTTTCGACGATGCGTCGATCACGGCTCGCGCGCTTGATTTCGCCGGGAAGCAGCAGGGCGTCACGGGCAAGCAGCTCGCCGACACGCTGAAGGCGATGACGCCGATCATGATGGCGCAGCTCAACGTTCCGGAACTGCAGAACGCCGTATCGGCTGCCGTCAGCTCCTATCTCGACAATCCGAAGAGCCTGACGATCTCCGCCGCTCCGGGCAAGCCGGTTCCGGTGCCGATGATCATCGGGGCTGCCATGGGCGCTCCGAACTCGATCCCGCAGGTCATCGGCCTCAAGGTTTCGTCGAACGACTGATCGGTCATTCACCGAACGATATGGAAACCCGGCGATTTCGGTCGCCGGGTTTTTCTTTGCCGTCAAAGGCCTGCTGTCGTGGCGAGCTGATACTTCCGAAGCTCGCTCAAGCCATGGGCTATCAAGGCGAGCAGCTCATCCGTCGTCGCACCGTCCCTCGCCTGCACGGACATGCCTTGCACGATCGCGCCGAGAAAGCGCGCCAGAGAGCGGGCATTGGCGTCCGGCCGCATGTCACCCTCCGCAATACCGCGCTCGATCCGGGCGGTGAAGATATCCAGCGTCTGCAGGCGCATGGATGCGACATGATGGGCAATCGGCTCGTTCTCCTCAGCGCAATTCAGCACTGCCGTCGAAATCATGCAGCCCTTCGGATGTTCAGGTGCGGTGAAAATCCTGGCCGAATTCGTCAGGAAGCGTTCGAAGGCTGTCACCGTATCCACCTTCTCCTGAAAGGGATTACCGGGTTCAGGCCGCGGCATGCGGCGATATTGCTCGAGCGTCTCGCGATAGAGATCAGCTTTCGAATTGAAGGCGGCATAGAGGCTCTGGGGCGTAATTCCCATTGCCGCGGTCAGATCGGCGATGGAAGAGCCGTCATAACCATGCTTCCAGAATGTATCCCGTGCGGCGGCAAGAACGGTCTCGCGATCGAAGGCGGGCGGGCGGCCGCGTTTGCGCGGCGCAGAATTTTCGGCCGCCTCATTATTTTTCACAATGGTCACTCTAGAAATAATCTCCAATCTGGTTTATTCAGGAATGGTCATTGTGATTATAGAAGGTTTTGCGCCATGAGTCTTCCCCTCGAAAATTCCGCACGCCCAAGCGACGGCAGCCTTGCTGAAGGCGTGAATGCCGCTGTCGATTCCGCCCTGGCGGACAAGAGGTTGGTCGGCACCGTCGTTCTGGTCGCCCGGGACGGAGAGCTTGTCTATCGGCGCGCCGCCGGTCTGGCTGATCGCGAGAACAAGGTGGCG
This sequence comes from Rhizobium sp. A22-96, assembly GCF_053521805.1. Classification (NCBI taxonomy): domain Bacteria; kingdom Pseudomonadati; phylum Pseudomonadota; class Alphaproteobacteria; order Hyphomicrobiales; family Rhizobiaceae; genus Rhizobium; species Rhizobium sp. A22-96. Next base: position 490,695 of record NZ_JBNWDQ010000003.1, on the reverse strand, counting down.
GTGCGAGAGGATACCATCTTCCGCCTTGCCTCCATCACCAAGCCGATTGTCGCCATCACCGCCATGCGGCTCGTCGAACAAGGCCGCATCGTGCTCGACGATCCGATCACCAAATGGCTGCCCGATTTCCGGCCGCGACTGCCCGACGGCGGCGAAGCCACTATCCTTATCCGGCATCTCCTCACGCACACCTCCGGGCTTGGCTACACCTTCGCCGAGGAACAGGACGGCCCCTATCATCGTGCCGGTGTGTCCGATGGCCTCGACACGCCCGGTCTTGCGATCGCAGAAAATCTCAGGCGCCTTTCCAGTGTCCCGCTTCTATTCGCACCCGGCGAAAACTGGCGCTATTCGCTGGCGATGGATGTGCTCGGCGGCGTCATCGAAAAGGAGACCGGCCGCGCGCTCGGCGATGTAGTCGCAGAGCTTGTCATGAAGCCTCTCGGCCTTTCCGATACGGCATTCTCGGTTCGGGATCGCAGCCGCCTCTCGGCCAATTACGTAAATGGTGATCCCCAGCCGCAGCGAATGGAAGACGGCACGCTTGTTCCGATACTCGACGGTGTGATCCGCTTTGCACCGGACAGGATCTTCGATCCCGGCTCCTATCATTCCGGCGGCGCAGGCATGGCCGGAACGGCACATGATATCCTCACAATTCTGGAGGCCATACAGAGGGGTGGCGCACCGCTCTTGGCGGCAGATACCGTGAAGACGATGATGACCGATCAGGCTGATGGACATATGCAGGCTCTGCAGACCGGCGTCGGTTTCGGCTATGGCTGGTCTGTCATCACCGACCCCCTCGCCGCTCAAGTGCCCTTCTCGGCGGGCACGATCAAATGGGGTGGCGTATACGGTCACAGCTGGTTCGCGGACCCTCGGAAAAAGCTGACTGTGGTGGCGCTGACCAACACGGCGCTCGAAGGCATGTGGGGGCAATTCACGATTGATCTCGCCAAAGCGGTCTATGCCGCGATTTAACCTGTGCCCAATATCCAAAACAAAAACCCGGCGATTTCGGTCGCCGGGTTTTGTATTTCTGAACGGGCCTGAAGGATCTTAGTCCTTTTTCACCGGCGGTACCGGGCGGATGGCCAGTTCGCGCAGCTGCGTCGGCGTTGCGGCCGAGGGAGCGCCCATCAGCAGATCCTGCGCCTGCTGGTTCATCGGGAACAGCGAGATCTCACGCAGGTTCTTGGCGCCAACCAGCAGCATGACGATACGGTCGATACCGAAGGCAGCGCCGCCGTGCGGAGGCGCACCATACTGGAAGGCGCGGTAGAGGCCGCCGAAGCGCTCCTCGACATCAGCCTGGCTGAGGCCGACCTTTTCGAAGGCAGCGACCATGGTTTCCGGCGACTGGTTACGGATCGAGCCCGAGGCGATTTCAAAGCCGTTGCAGACGGCGTCGTACTGGAACGCCTTGATGGTGAGGGGATCCTGGTTCTGCAGCGCCTCAAGGCCACCCTGCGGCATCGAGAACGGGTTGTGGGCGAAATCGACCTTCTTTTCTTCCTCGCTCCATTCGAAGAACGGGAAGTCGACGATCCAGCACAGCTCGAAGCGATCGCGATCGACCAGGTTCAACTCTTCGCCGGCCCGGGTGCGGGCTTCACCGGCAAACTTGTAGAACTTGGCGGGATCGCCGGCGACGAAGAAGCAGGCGTCGCCGTCATCGAGGCCGAGCTGGGTGCGGATCGCATCAGTGCGCTCTTCGCCGATGTTCTTGGCGAGCGGGCCAGCGCCCTCGAGCTTTTCGCCTTCCTTGCGCCAGAAGATGTAGCCGAGGCCCGGCTGGCCCTGGCTCTGCGCCCAGGCGTTCATGCGGTCGCAGAACGCGCGCGAACCACCGGTCTTGGCCGGGATGGCCCAGACTTCGACCTTCGGGTTGGAGGCGATCATATTGGCGAAGACCTTGAAGCCGGAGCCGGCAAAATGCTCGGTGACGGCTTCCATGACGATCGGGTTACGCAGGTCCGGCTTGTCGGAGCCATACTTGCGGATCGCAACGTCATAGGGGATACGCGGCCATTCCTTGGTGACGGGCTTGCCATCGGCAAACTCCTCGAACACCTGGGTCATCAGCGGTGCCATGGTGTTCCAGACGTCTTCCTGGGTGACGAAGCTCATTTCGAGGTCGAGCTGGTAGAATTCGCCCGGCAGACGGTCGGCGCGCGGGTCTTCATCACGGAAGCACGGCGCGATCTGGAAGTAGCGGTCGAAACCGGCGACCATCAGCAGCTGCTTGTACTGCTGCGGCGCCTGCGGCAGCGCGTAGAAGGTGCCGGGATGGATGCGGGATGGTACGAGGAAGTCGCGCGCGCCTTCCGGCGATGAGGCCGTCAGGATCGGGGTCGTGTATTCGGTAAAGCCGACTTCGCCCATGTGACGGCGCATGGAGGAGATGACCTGCGTGCGCTTGACGATGTTCTTGTGCAGTGTGTCGCGGCGCAGATCGAGGAAGCGATACTTGAGGCGCACGTCTTCCGGATAGTCCGGCTCGCCGAAGATCGGCAGCGGCAATTCCTTGGCGGCGGAGAGCACTTCGATCTCCTGAGCGTAAAGCTCGATTTCGCCGGTCGGCATGTTCTTGTTGACGGTATCTTCCGTGCGGGCCTTCACCAGGCCGTCGATGCGGATGACCCACTCGCCACGGACAGTTTCGGCGAGCTTGAACGCCGGAGAATCAGGGTCGGCGACGACCTGAGTAATGCCATAGTGGTCGCGAAGGTCGATGAACAGCACGCCGCCATGATCTCGGACGCGATGAACCCAGCCGGAAATACGGACGGTCGAACCGACGTCGGACTTGCGCAGGGCGGCGCATGTGTGGCTGCGATAGCGATGCATAGTATATATCCTGGACTTGGCGGGCCGCGGCGAAAGGGCATGCAAGCCCTCGCCTGCCGACGAGAAAATCGGGCGGAAAAGCGCATGGCACGCCCGATTTGTCAAGGCTTGAGCGATGGCCTTCTCTCGCCCTTGGCGGGCGAGAAAGCAATTTCTTGCATTTAGCCGCAAGGCTAAGTGTTAGAAATTGCAAGAGAGGGGGAAGGCAGGGACGCATCCAATCCCAGAGTTTCTGGAACAAGAACGTGACCCCCGCTCTTGCAATTTCAATGGCTTAGAAATTGCGCCATGCCTTGGTGTGCCTTGAAGGTCCTGTTTCGCAATTCCTAAACCAGTGAAATTGCTTTCTCGCCCGCCAGGGGCGAGATAGGTCGGAGTTTGCCTCGCTCTCCAGCTATTCTCCGGTGTTTTTAAGCTCCGCCAGGATTGTCAGGCAGATTCCATCGAGATTCGTTACGACCTCATGGTTCCACACTCGCAGGATGCGAAAGCCCTGATTTGAAAAATAAACATCCCTCTTCCGATCCCTCACGCTTTCGGCGTGCTGCGCGCCATCGACCTCAATGATCAACCGCGCTTCGAAACATACAAAATCAACAATATAGCCATCGATCGGCACCTGTCGCCTGAACTTGAAGCCTTCGAGTTGGCTTCGACGCAAAGCTTGCCAAAGCATATTTTCCGCCTTGGTCGCGTCGCTGCGCATTGCCTTTGCGAATTGCCGCAACCGATCCGGAACGTCGCGAGACATTGGTTCTCCCATTTCGACTATCGCCACCCAGAGAGCATATGGATTAGCCTGTAGCTAGGCCAAACGAAGATCATTCACCGCCTCTATCGACACCCGCAAGTAGCCGCTGCGGCAGTTTGGCTACCGCAATGCTATTGCTGAACGGCACGGTCAACTTTAAACAGACATCCAGATATCTTCGCCCCCGGAGCCCGACATGCCAATCCTGACCCGCCGCAATCTTCTGAAAGCCTCCGCGGTCGCAGGCGCCTATGGTGTCGGTCTTGGCATCGCCGGCAGGTTTGCCGGCAAGGCGGCGGCAGCCGAGCCGCGTGTGTTGAAGACCGCCAAGATCCAGGCCAATCTGGCGGATGGCGGGCCTACCAAGGATGTCCTGACGTATGGTGACGGCGGAATGCCGCCTGTGGTGCGCATGAAGAAGGGCGAATCCTTCGCCGCCCGCCTCATCAACGGCATAGACGATCCGACGACGATCCACTGGCACGGCATCCGGCTTCCGAACAACATGGACGGCGTGCCCTTCCTGACCCAGCCCTATGTCTATACCGGCGATCATTTCGATTATGCCTTCACGCCGCCCGACGCCGGCACATTCTGGTATCACCCGCACTGCAACACGCTGGAGCAGATGGGCCATGGCATGACCGGTGTCATTGTCGTCGAAAACCCGAAGGATCCAGCATTCGATTCGGAAGTGGTGCTCAATCTGCGCGATTGGCGCCTGGGTGGCGACGGCCAGTTCATCGCGCAGTTCCGCCCCCGCGATGCCGCCAAATCCGGCACCTATGGTACGGTGCGGACAGCAAACTGGCAGCAGCAGCCGCAATATGATGCGCCCTCAGGCGGCCTTGTGCGGCTGCGCATTGCCATTACCGATGTTACGCGCATCTATTCCTTTCGAATGGATGGAGCCGAAGCAACCGTGATCGCCATCGACGGCAATCCGGTGCCGCAGCGTTTTCCGCTGGACCTGCTGCAGCTCGGCCCCGGCCAGCGACTGGAACTGGCCGTGCGCATGCCCGATAGCGAAGGTGCGGTGGTGAAGCTTGAGGACATCAAGGGAACGAACCCGAAGGTGCTGGCGACGCTGCGCTCGGTGGGTAGCTCGCTGAAGCGCGACGTTCGCGATCTGCCACCCCTGGAAGATAATCCAGTGCAGAAGGCAGATTTCGGCGCAGCAACACACCTGCCGCTGATCCTCAGCTCAACGGCGGAAAATACGGCAGACAACAGCATCTGCGGCTCGCTCGGCTACAGCTTCTGGGCGATCAACAAGGTGCCGTGGCCGGGCGACACGCCCGACCCGACCGCGCCGCTTGCCGAACTGAAACTCGGCAAGAGCTATGTCATCGACATGGAAAACGTGACGCCCCACAGCCATCCGATCCATCTGCACGGGATGAGCTTCACCGTCATCTCTTCTTCGACGCGGCAGGTGCAGCCGTTCGTATCCGATACCTACCTGATCCAGCCGGATGAAAAAGTGCAGCTCGCCTTCGTCGCCGACAATCCCGGCGACTGGCTGCTGCATTGCCATATCATCGAGCATCAGAAAACCGGCATGACCAGCTACGTCCGCGTCGCCTAACTTACAGCCGTCGATAGTCCATCCGCCTGGAGCCCCTCGCGGCTGCATCCTTCCGGGTAATTTCAGCAAAAAACGAAATGCGGCAAAGCTTTGTCCGCGAAAGTATTGACATATCCGGCTGAAAGGAGAAGGAAGTTAAGGAATTGTTTTACCGATGAATGTGTTGAGATGATCGAAACTACCGCCCAATTGGAGGCGGCCTGCCAAGAGCTGGCCAAGTCGGAATTCATTACCATTGATACCGAATTCCTGCGCGAGACAACCTTCTGGCCAGAGCTGTGCCTGATACAAATGGCGAGCCCGACAACCGAAGTGCTGGTGGATCCACTGGCCAAGGGGTTGGACCTTGCGCCATTTTTCGAGCTGATGGCAAACCCGGCCGTGCTGAAGGTTTTTCACGCGGCACGTCAGGATATCGAAATCATTTTCCATCGCGGCAATCTCATCCCGCATCCGATCTTCGATACGCAGGTCGCGGCGATGGTCTGCGGTTTCGGGGATTCCGTTTCATACGATCAGCTCGTCAGCCGTATCAAGAATGTCCATATCGACAAGTCCTCGCGATTTACCGACTGGAGCCGCCGGCCGCTGTCGGAAAAGCAGCTGGACTATGCGCTCGCCGACGTCACCCATCTGCGCGACGTCTACCTTGCGCTTGACGAACAGCTGAAGCGCGAAGGACGAGCCTCCTGGCTGCAGGAGGAAATGGCTATCCTCGAAGCGCGCGAGACTTACGATCTGCATCCGGATGATGCCTGGCAGCGCCTGAAGATGCGACTGCGCAAGCCACAGGAACTCGCAGTGCTCAAATATGTGGCCGCCTGGCGCGAACGCGAGGCACGCGCCCGCAACGTTCCGCGCGCTCGTGTGGTGAAGGACGATGCTATCTATGAGATCGCCCAACAGCAGCCGAAGGACAGCGAAGCGCTTGCCCGGCTGCGCACCATTCCGAAGGGCTGGGAACGTTCCGCCGCCGGTGCGGCCGTGATCGAGGCGATCAACGCTGCCCTGGCGCTACCCAAATCCGACATGCCGCATCCGCCGCGCCATCAGCAGGCTCCCGAAGGCACGGCCGCCGCTGCCGAACTGCTGAAGGTGCTGCTGAAGCTGATCGCGGAAAAGCATGGCGTCGCGCCGAAAGTGATCGCCAATAGCGAAGATCTCGACAAGATCGCCGCGGAAGGCGAGAAGGCCGATGTTGCCGCCCTTACCGGCTGGCGGCGCGATCTCTTCGGCGAAACGGCTCTGCAGCTGATCCAGGGCCAGGTGGCCTTGCGCTTCGTCGGGAAGCGGGTCGAGACGGTCACGCTCTAGTCGCGACATCGCTCTTTCCCGACGCGTTGCGATTGCGTATGATTCGGCAACGGGCATGCAGACGGCGATCACGATTGCGCCGCAAATCTCGTGGAATGAACGTCTGATGTGGTCGTTATATTCGATGACGTTCCAGTTTGCTGGCGCAATTCCGCGCCAATGACAGGCGTCGCTTCTCGGCGGAAAAGTGAATGGGCATTCTCCATTCGATGCGCAACTGGATTCTGACATCGCTATTCGTCGCTTCGACGGGTGTCATCTACGGCAAGATATTCTTCCCGCAAGCGCCGTCCTATATCGGTGCGGTCTTTGCGCTGTTCTGCGGCATGCCGCTGCTGGTCTTCGAACGCCGGATGATCCTGTCGAGGCTGAATGACTGGATGCATCGCCTGCCGACACCGGCCTTCATCTTTTCGGCCCTGATCGTCGATTTCCTCCTGATGAGCGTCGGCTACGCCATTGCAGGCAGCCTCATGAAACTGCTGGGCCTGGTCGACGGCTCTTGGGAAGACCTCACGGTCCTGAAGATTGACGTCTATATCTATGCCGTGCTGGTAACGGCCATCGTCATTTTCGTCGGCCGCGTGCGGGAATTGCTGGGGCGCGATATCTTCCTCAGCCTGCTGACCGGTCGCTACCGCAATCCTGTGCAGGAAGAGCGCGTATTTCTGTTCGTAGATCTCGTCGGCTCCACCGCGTTTGCGGAAGAGCATGGAGATCTCAAGACGCAGGAATTTCTCGGTGCCGTATTTGGCGCCATGGCCGAACCCGTGCGTCGGCATCAGGGGGCAATCGACGACTATATCGGCGATGCCGCCGTCATCACCTGGCCGCTTCGGCGCGGTGTCAAGAATGCCAACTGCGTGCGCTGTGTCTTCAACATTCTCGACGATATCGAAAAGAATGCCGAGACATGGCTGAAATCATACGGTCGAGTACCACGCCTGAGGGCTGCCTTGCATGGCGGCAGCATCGTCACCGCCGAAATCGGCGTCGATCATCACAAGATCGCCTATTTCGGCGACACGGTGAACACCGTCGCCAGACTGGAATCACTCTGCAAGACGCTGGAGCGCCAGGTGCTGATTTCCACAGACCTCGCCCGGCAGCTGGAGCTTCCCGAAGCGATCATCAAGGAAGACCTCGGGGAGCATGCCGTTCGCGGCCGCGACCAGTCGCTTGGCGTCATCGCGCTTCATACGCAAAGCCGCCAGGCCCTCAAGACAGCACGCGGCAGATCGTAAGCAATACAAAGCATCGGCTGTATTGACATATCGACACACGCCTGGGCTTCACACCTCATAGGTTGTCCACAGTCACCAAATCTTCACCTAAGCGTTAATTCGTCGACACTGCTCGCCTGTTAAGCGGGGTTGTTTTCGCCAATCCTGGCCAACAAGGTGACATGATGACCCGAATTCTTTCTGCCTCTACGGCACTCTTCATTTTGCTTGCTGCATCGGCCCATGCCGACGAGCAGCAATTTCCGGCAAAGCTTGCCGGGCAGGCCATCCTGCCGGCCAACACCATCGTTCCAGCGCCGGCCGATGCGCCTGATTTCGTCAAGACCTCCGGCAAGTTCACGACGCCGGATCGCAAGCGCACAGAGGCTCTCGGCACTGTGCCCGGCAAGGACGGCGCTCGCGTGACCGACCTGAAGCTGCCTTTCGACGGCCAGCCGATCCAGGGTTTTTCCGGCATCAAGGCCATGCCTGACGGCACGTTCTGGACGCTGTCGGACAACGGCTTCGGCTCCAAGCAGAACTCCAGCGACGCGATGCTCTTCCTGCACCAGCTGAAGTTCGACTGGGACAATGGCAAGGTCGATGTCGTCAAGAACCTCTTCCTTTCCGACCCGAACAAGAAGGCCCCCTTCCCGATCGTTCTCGAAGGCTCCGACAAGCGCTATCTCACCGGCTCCGACTTCGACATCGAATCGATCCAGCCCGTCGCAGACGGCTTCTGGATCGGCGAGGAGTTCGGTCCCTATCTGCTGAAGTTCGATACGAATGGCCAGCTGACGGACGTCTTCTCGACGACGGTCGACGGCAAGCCTGTGATGTCTCCGGACAATCCGCTGCTGCAGCTTCCGGGCAACCCCACGCAGAAGATGCCGGCCTTCAACCTGAAGCGCTCTGGCGGCTTCGAAGGCCTTGCCATGTCGAAGGACGGCTCGAAGCTCTACGGTCTGCTGGAAGGCCCGATCTACAAGGATGACGGCCAGATGGAGAGCGTCGATGGCAAGACCGCCATCCGCGTCATCGAATTCGACGTCGCCTCGAAGGGCTGGACCGGCCGCAGCTGGCTCTATCCGTTCGCAGACAAGGGTGCGTCGATCGGCGATTTCAACATGCTCGATGAAAAGACGGCATTGGTGATCGAGCGCGACAACGGCGCCGGCACGAAGGACAAGGCTTGCGCCGATCCCAAGCAGCCGAAGCCGGATTGCTTCGAAGCCCCGGCAGAGCTGAAGCGCGTCTACAAAATCGAGTTCAGCGACGCCAATGTCGGCAAATCCGTCCGCAAGATCGGCTATATCGATCTCATGCGCATCGAGGATCCAAACCACAAGCGTCGCCAGGGCGGCGGCGAAGGCTTCTACGACATGCCCTTCGTCACCATCGAGAATGTCGACCGCGTCGATGCCACGCATATCATCATCGGCAACGACAACAACCTGCCCTTCTCGGCCGGCCGAGCCGTCGACAAGGCAGACGACAACGAGTTCAGCATTCTTGAAGTCGGTGATTTCCTGAACGCGAAGTAAGCTGCAACAATCCCGCCTCTCCCTGCCCTGCGGGGAGAGGCATTATTCGAGCGGACCTATTCGAAGCAGAACGCCAGTCGGCGGTTCGTGAGCTTGCCGAGCTGCTGCAGGCGCCCATCAAGCCTCTCGCCGGCAAAATCGTGATACTCGGCCGGAACCACGAATTCGAGATCCAGCTCGGGGTTTGTCGAACGGCGGAACGACAGATTGCGCACAACGCCCGGCATCGATGCCGAAAACAGATAGACCACGCGCAGCAGGCCACCGAGCAGCTTGGCGCGCTCGATGTAGAGCGGGGTTGCGATCGTCGCCAACGGCTCGGTCGCGCCGTCATCGTGCAATCCCTCGAAACGATAGTAATTGGCAAGCGCGATGAAGGCACGGCCGGCATGGGTGATGCCGACGAAGGACGTATGGGCGATGATGTTCAGCGCCTGCAGGCCACGATAATCCGGATGAGCACGCCAGCTGATATCCGCCAGAAGGCACGCGGCCTGACGATAGCGGCTCTCTTCCTCGGTCTCGGTGATCCCAAAGAAGGGCATCATCCGCCCCGTCCATTCGGCGAGCTCGCGGGCATGCTCCGGCGAACGGGCTCGCAGGATGGCAAGCTCACCAGCCGCCACAAGCAACGGGTCGCTTTGGCGTTCCGCCTCCGTCAGCAAGGAGTAGAGATAGCCCTCGCGCACACCCTGCGCGGAAAAGGAGACGATGGACGGCTTCATGGTCGCCAGCACTTCGCGCATCGCCACTGCGCCGAAGGGCAGCAGCGAACGGCGGTGCTTTGAAATCGTCAGCAGAGCCGGGTCTTTCGTTTCCCGCGCATCGCCGAGCTGGTCGAGGAACCGCATCATCTCCTCGAGAGACACTTCATAGCCCTGCATCATGTGCAGCGGATATTTGCGGGTTTCCATATGCAGCTTGGCGATGTTTCGCCAGGTGCCGCCAACGGCATAGAAAGTGCGGCCCTCGCCCTTGGCGAGAAGCTTCGCCGTCTTCACATGCTTGCGCGCAAAGCTGCGCGCCTTTTCGATTGAACCGCCGGCATATTCCGACAGGCGCAGGCCGCCGAGCGGCAGGGTGATGCCCTTGCCGATTTCCCGGTCCTTGATATCGATCAATTCCAGCGAGCCGCCGCCCAGGTCGCCGGCAATGCCATCGGGATGAAAGAAGCCGCTGACGATGCCGAGCGCGGAGAAGCGCGCCTCCTCCTCGCCGGAGAGCACGCGCACCTTGCGCTGCAGGATGGTTTCGGCCTGATGGATGAATTCGGGACCGTTGCTCGCTTCGCGCGCAGCCGCTGTCGCCAGGACATAGATGGTCGATGCACGGGCCTGATCGGAGAGCGCCTTGAAGCGATGCAGGGCTGCGAGCGCCCGGGCCACGCTTTCCTCATCCATCTTCCCGGTCAGTGCTATGCCCTTTCCCAGGCCACAAAGCACTTTCTCGTTGAAAAGAATGGTTGGCGACCGCGAGTGGCCTTCATAGACGACGAGACGGACCGAATTCGACCCGATATCGACAACGGAGACAGGGGCAATACCGGGAAGGCGCCCCTGGGCTTCTGATTCAACCATGCAGGTCCAGTTTATTTGTTGCGGCCCGACAACAGCCCAGCGATCAGTTTCGGCGCACTGGATTTCAAGGCTTCACCGCGGCCGGACAGGCTGGGATTGGTCATGAAATACTGCTGCGCATTGAATGGCTCTTCTCCCTTGCGCACTTCCATGCGCCTTGAAGTACCGTCCGGCAATATCTCGTAGCTTTGCTGATTGTCAATGATATTGCCCAGCATGATCTGCGAAAGCACCTGCTCATGCACGGTCTTGTTGGTCAGCGGCACGAGGGTTTCAACGCGACGATCAAGGTTTCTCGGCATCATGTCCGCCGAGCCGATATAGACCAGCGCCTTGTCCGAAGGCAGGCCCTGGCCATTGCCGAAACAGAAGATGCGGCTGTGCTCGAGGAAGCGGCCGATGATCGACTTGACGCGGATATTCTCGGAAAGGCCGGCCACCTGCGGACGCAGGCAGCAGATGCCGCGCACGACGAGATCGACCTCGACGCCGGCATTGCTGGCACGATAAAGCGCGTCGATGATGTCAGGATCGACAAGCGAATTCATCTTCATCCAGATTGCAGCCGGATGGCCGTTCTTGGCATGCTCGATCTCACCCTCGATATGCTGAAGGATGCGGCTGCGGAGCGTGTAAGGCGAAACCGCGATCTTCATGTCATGTTCCGGCTCGCCATAGCCGGTGATGAAATTGAAGATGTTCGCCATGTCATGGGCGATCTTCGGATCGCAGGTAAAGTAGGAAAGGTCGGTATAGATCTTCGCGGTGATCGGATGGTAGTTGCCGGTGCCGAGGTGGCAATAGGTGCGCAGCTTGCCGTCCTCGCGCCGCACGACCATCGACATTTTCGAATGGGTCTTGAGTTCGATGAAGCCGAACACGACTTGCACGCCGGCGCGCTCGAGATCGCGAGCCCAGCGGATGTTTGCCTCTTCGTCGAAACGGGCTTTCAGCTCCACCAGAGCCGTCACCGACTTGCCGAGATCGGCCGCGTCGATCAGCGCACGTACGATCGGGCTGTCATTCGACGTACGATAAAGCGTCTGCTTTATCGCCAGAACGTCAGGATCCCTAGCAGCCTGGAGAAGGAACTGGACCACCACGTCGAAGGATTCGTAGGGGTGGTGGACGACCATGTCCTTTTCGCGGATTGCGGCGAAGCAATCGCCGGCGTGCTCGCGGACGCGCTCAGGAAATCGCGCATTGTAGGGCTCGAAACGAAGATCGTCGCGCGGCGCCTTGCAGATTTCGGAGAGCGTATTGAGGGCGAGCAGGCCCGGCAGAACCGCGATGCGGTTGCCCGGCACGTTCAGCGATTCCACCACGAACTGACGCAGCTCGAGCGGCATTTCGGAGTCGGTCTCGATGCGGATCACCGAACCGCGGCGGCGGCGCTTCAGTGCGGTTTCGAAGAAGCGCACAAGGTCTTCGGCCTCTTCCTCGACTTCGATATCGCTGTCGCGGATCAGTCGGAACGTACCCGAGCCCTGCACTTCATAGCCGGGATAGAGCCGGTGGATGAAGATGTTCACCACGTCTTCAAGCGTGATGTAGCGGATGACGTTGCTCGCATCCGGCAGGCGCACGAAGCGATCGAGCGCCGGCGGCAGACGCAGCAGTGCCGTCATCGGCTCGCGACCGTTCATGCTCTTCAGCTGCAGCGCGATCGAGAAACCGAGGTTCGGAATGAATGGGAACGGATGGGCCGGATCGATGGAGAGCGGTGTCAGGACGGGGAAGATCGCCTGCTCGAACTCGGTGTGCAGCCACTGCCGATCCATATCGGAAAGGGCGGCCGGGCGGACGATCAGAATGTCTTCCTTGGCGAGATATTGCTGCAGGACGGCAAGCGAAGCCTGCTGTTCCATCTGCAGATTGTCGATCTCGCGCAGGATATCGTCGAGCTGTTCGGCCGGTGTCTTGCCGTCGGGCGTGCGCACCAAGATCTTCTGGCGGACCTGGCCTTCAAGACCGGCGACGCGCACCATGAAGAACTCGTCGAGATTGGCGGCGGAAATGGAGAGGAAGCGCACGCGTTCCAGCAGCGGATGCGCCGTGTTCAACGTCTCCTCGAGAACGCGGCGATTGAACTGCAGCCAGGAAAATTCGCGGTTGATGAAGCGTTCGGGGCTGCTCAGCAGCTCGTTGATCGGCGGCGTGGCCTCCGGTGTCTCTTGGCTGGCGTCCTGATGTTCCGTTACTGCCGAGTCCATGTTCCACCTACCCTCATCTCTAACCCATGTGCCACGTATATCAGTTTGACGACGGAACTGTGACAGTTCAACATCGGCTCAATCGGGTTGAGCGGCATTACCCAGTTCATTCAACACTTCAGTCGCCAGCACACGCGTAATTCGCGTGCCTCGCGCAAGCGCCAGCCGATCCAGCCGGTCGACGATCAACTGCGCCGCGTTCATGGAACGCTCCATTCGATTGACGATATAAAGGACGAGTTTGTCATCGATATAAAGCTGGCGGTCGGCGAAGAGTTTTACGATCACCTGCGACAGCAATTCCTCATCCGGCTCGCCGATTTCGACCACCGTCGCCGCCTTCAGGCGAGAGCGCAGATCCGGCAAAGTGACCGGCCAGGACATCGGCCAGAGGCGCGTCGTCATCAGCAGGCTGGTGCCGTTTTCCCTGACACTGTTAATGACATGGAACAGCTCTCTATCGTCAAAGCCGAGGCGATCTACATCTTCGAAGATGACGGGGCCGTTCGCAGCCACAACGGCGGCATTGGCGCCCGCCACGGGATGGATCGACGTTGCGTCGCATCTCTCGCTCCAGATATTGGCGAGATGCGATTTTCCCGAGCCGACCGGGCCGGCAAGGATGACCACCGGCGACGGCCAATGCGGCCAGGAATCGACGATCTTCACCGCCGCGCTCAATGGATTGGCGACGAGAAGGTCGTCACGGCCGCTTGCGGGGTCGTGCGTAAAGGCCAAGGGTAGCTGTTCGGCGGTCTTGCGCCTCACATCAGCATTTTTTGTATCGGTCATGTCTAGCTGTTCTCGGGCTTCCCGGCCTTGGCTCTGCGCGCCTTACCTGCTTCCGAACGGCCGTGGTAGAGATCGCTCTGAAGGTATCTCGAAAGGGCAAACCGGACAAGCACGCCGCAGGCTGCCGCGGCCGGAACCGCGATCAAAAGGCCGACAAAGCCGAAAAGGGCGCCAAAGGCGAAAAGCGCGAACATCAGCCAGACCGGATGCAGGCCGACACTTTCGCCGACGAGCTTCGGCTGCAGCACGTTGCCCTCGAGGAACTGTCCGGTGAAGAAGACCGCGAGCGTCAGGCCGACCCAAAGATAATCTGGCCAGAACTGGACCAGCGCCACTCCGACGGCCAGAACCAGCCCAACCATTGAGCCCACATAGGGAATGAAGCTGATGGCACCAGCGAACAGGCCGATCAAAAGGCCGAAGTTCAAGCCGACGAGCGAGAGGCCGACACCGTAATACACGCCGAGAATAATGCAGAGCGAGCCCTGTCCCCGGATGAAACCGGCAATCGCCTGATCGATCTCGCGAGCAATCTGCCGGACGGTGGCGACGTGGTCCCGCGGGATCCAGTCGTCCACCTTGGCAATCATCCGGTCCCAATCGAGCAGCATGTAAAAGGCGACGACAGGTGTGACGACCATCAGCGAGAGGATGTTGACGAGCGCCTTGCCGGAGCTCCAGAGCTGCGCGAACAGCCCGCCGACGAAGCTCAAGCCTTCCGACATGATGCTGGAGAAATTGTCCTTGATCGCGCCGAGCTGATTGCGGATCCAGTCCGGCAGCACCATCGTCTGCGCCTTGGCGATCAGCTGCTGTATCTGCTGCACATAGGTCGGTATGTGCTGAATGAAGTCGTTGAACTGGTTGATGATGATCGGAATGACGATCGTCAGCGCCAGGGCAAAGACCAGCACGAAGGATACGAGGATCACCACCGTCGCCATCAGGCGGCTAAGGCCAAGCCTTTCCAGCCGGTCGGCGATCGGATCGAGAAAATAGGCGACCGCCATGCCGGCGATGAACGGCAGCAGGATCGTGCTGAAGATATAGACAAAGCTGATGAAGACGACGAGCACGATCACCCAGAACGTGACTTGACGCTTGAGGCTCGCTCCGCTGACCTTTTGCTCCATCGACTTCCCCGCTGTTTCCGGCCTACCTGCCGCTTGCTTAGGACATAGGATGATGCTGCAATTATGGTCAAGCCTCAGACCGGAAATCGGCTTCATGCGCTGTGAAGCGGGGAAATCGAGGGGTTTGAGGCGCTTGCGCCTTGCATAAACGGCCCTATCATGCAATGGCGACCCGATCGAAGCCCTGTCGAGACGAAGGGCGGCCATCGGAGGCGCAAGCATGAGCCAGTCTGGAAAAAACGGTCTGACCTATAGCGACGCGGGTGTCGATATCGATGCCGGCAACCTGCTCGTCGAAAAGATCAAGCCTGCCGTGCGCTCGACGCGCCGCCCCGGCGCCGATGGCGAAATCGGCGGTTTCGGCGGCCTGTTTGATCTCAAAGCCGCCGGCTTTACCGATCCTGTCCTGGTGGCTGCCAATGACGGCGTCGGCACCAAGCTGAAGATCGCCATCGACGCGAACTATCACGACACAGTCGGCATCGACCTCGTCGCGATGTGCGTCAACGATCTGGTTGTCCAAGGCGCCGAGCCACTGTTCTTCCTCGATTACTTCGCCACGGGCAAGCTCGATCCCGACCAGGGCGCGGCGATCGTCGGCGGGATTGCCGCCGGCTGCCGCGATGCGGGCTGCGCGCTGATCGGCGGCGAAACGGCCGAGATGCCGGGCATGTATTCCCATGGCGATTACGATCTGGCTGGCTTTGCCGTTGGTGCTGCCGAACGCGGTCAGTTACTGCCCTCGGGCGATATTGCCGAAGGCGACATTATTCTCGGCCTTGCCTCCTCCGGCGTCCATTCCAACGGCTTTTCGCTGGTGCGCAAGATCGTCGAACTTTCCGGCCTTGGCTGGGATGCCCCGGCCCCCTTTGCCGAAGGCAAGGCACTCGGCGAAGCGCTGCTGACGCCGACACGCATCTATGTGAAGCCGCTGCTCAAGGCCATCCGCGAGACCCATGGTCTGAAGGCGCTCGCCCATATCACCGGCGGCGGTTTCCCTGAAAATATCCCGCGCGTGCTGCCAAAGCATCTGGCCGCTGAAATCGATTTGGCCGCCGTCAAGGTGCCGCCGGTCTTCTCGTGGCTCGCCAAGACGGGCGGCGTCGAAGCCAAGGAAATGCTGCGCACCTTCAATTGCGGCGTTGGCATGATCGTCGTCGTGGCGCCGGAAAATGTTGCTGCCGTCAAGGCCGCACTCGAAGCCGAGGGCGAGGCAGTCATCACACTCGGTCGCATGATCGCGCGCGAAGAAGGCGCTCACGGCACCGTCTACAAGGGCACGCTGGCCCTATGACCACGCCGCGCAAACGCGTCGTCGTCTTCATCTCCGGCGGCGGCTCCAATATGCTGGCTCTTCTGAAAGCCACGAAGGCCGCCGACTATCCGGCCGAGATCGTCGGCGTCATCGCCGACAAGGCCGATGCCGGTGGACTGGCGAAAGCCGCCGCCGAAGGCATTGCCACATTCTCTTTCGTCCGCAAGGATTTTGCCAGCAAGGAAGCCCATGAAGAGGCGATCCTTGCGCAGCTTGCGGCCCTCTCGCCCGACATCATCTGCCTTGCGGGCTACATGCGGCTGCTTTCCGGCCGCTTCATCCAGGCTTACGAAGGCCGGATCATCAATATCCATCCTTCCCTGCTGCCGCTTTTCCCCGGATTGCATACGCATCAGCGCGCCATCGACGCCGGCATGCGCATTGCAGGCTGCACGGTGCATTTCGTCACCGAAGGCATGGATGAAGGCCCGGTGATCGGCCAGGCCGCCGTGCCGGTCTTGACCGATGACACGGCGGACGCGCTGGCTGCCCGCGTACTGACGATCGAGCATCAGATCTATCCGCAGTCGCTGCGCCTCTTCGCGGAAGGCAATGTGAGGATGGACGGCGGAAAGGCCGTGAGCCTTGCCAAAACGCCTGCCGCCAAAGGGCAGCAGGTCGTGTCACTGCTCGGTGATGCGAGCTAGTTTTCAGGCGGCCAGCACCATCAGCGGATGCAGCGTGCCGTCGCTATAGACGATGCGGCCGCCGCGGAAGGTTGCGCGGATGCGGTGAACCGAGCCCGGTTCGACTGCCACCAGATCGGCAAGCTGACCGACGGCAATCTCACCACGATCCTTGAGGCCTGCCGAACGCGCGGCATTGGACGTTGCCGTCGCAACCGCCGCTGGTAGACCCCCGGCAACCACGTCCGCAATCTTGAAAATCGCCGGGACGAAGGCAGCCGGGTGATAGTCGGCCGCGATAATGCCGAGCAAGCCGGAGCGAGCCGCATCCAGCGCACTGAGATTGCCGGACATGGATTGGCCACGCAACGCGTTCGGCGCACCCATCAAGGTCCAGAGGCCACGGCGGCAGGCTTCTTCGGCTGCCGGTCCGGTGACTGGAAATTCGCTGATCGTCACGCCGAGATCGTGCATCGCCGCAACCTTTTCGGCACTGTCGTCATCATGCGAGGCGAGCGACAGCTTATGCTTCAGCGAAAGCTCGACCACGTCATGCAGCTTGCGCTCGATCTCCGGGTCCTGGCGCTGCGCGATACGCTTTGCCACAACTTCCTCGGCCGCCTCGCGCGACATGGAGCGGCGCTCGGACATGCTGCGGATATAGCTTTCGATATCGTTGTATTGCCCCTGCCCCGGCGTATGGTCGGTGAGTGAGACCATATCGACGGAGCCCTCTTCCAGCAGCCGCTCCAGCGTCGGAGCGGCGCCGAGATTGGTGATCTCGTAGCGGGCATGGACACGATGATCGATCAACAGTTCATGGCGCAGGCCGTTGATGCCACGGATGACCGCCGAGGTGGTTTCGAGCGAGCGGACGTGACCGTAGACGCTTTCAGTCGCAAAGGAGAGCGCGGCAAAAGCCGTGGTGACGCCGGCAGCGGCCAGCTTCTTGTCGAGTTCATGAATGCCGAAATCGATTGGCATCATGGCATTCGGTCGAGGGGCGATCTCGCGCTCGATCATGTCACAGTGAAGGTCGACAAAACCCGGCATCAGCAGACGCCCGCCACCATCGAATGTCGGCTGTTCCACTGGCTCGGAGCGGATTTCGGCAATCACGCCGTCCTCAATGCGCACCGCGCCGCTCTCGACGACTTCATTGGGAAGAACGAGCGTGAAATTGCTGAGCCACATCGGCTTTCTCCTGAAACAGCATCAAATATCGAAGGCGGTCGGGAAACATTCGAATGTTTCCGATCAAGACGCCCCGTTAGCCCCGATTCGTGACATGATGATGAAGGCCGGTGGACATGCCTCCCGGCCGGCCGCCTGCTTATTTGAGGCTGGCCTTGTTCAGGACTGCCCATTGCAGCAGCATGATCGTCTTTGCGTCGTAAATATCGCCCGCCTCGATCATGGCCATGGCTTCGGACAAGCGGACTTCCAGAACCTCGATGTCTTCATGTTCCTCGGCAAGCCCGCCGCCGTCGGCGATGCGATCCGCCGTATCGATCACCGCAGCAAAGAAGTGGATGACCTCGGTCACTGAACCGGGAGAGGTCAGCGCCTTGAAGAGGAAGCGGACGTCTCGAATGTGAAACCCGGTTTCCTCCATGGCTTCGCGGCGGATCGCAGCTTCCGGATCGTCACCGTCGAGCAGTCCAGCGGGCACTTCGATCATCCATGCCGGCATGCCGACCAACTGCGATGGCAGGCGATATTGGCGGACAAGCACCACCGTCTCACGCTTGGGATCATAAAGCAGGATGCAGGCGGCCGGGGTGCGGTGATAGACCTCGCGCTTCACGCGGTGCTTTTCGCCGCGAGAATCCGTGTAGTCGAGATCGTAGCTGCTCAGCCGCGTCCATTGGTCCGCCAACGTCTTTTCGTTGACGATCTCGGCTTTCGCCTTTCCAAATTCGGTCATGCCACATCCTTGCGAAGCCATACCTTGTTGTCGTGAATCGCCGCGCCGCCATAGGGCGCGACCGGATCGGCGCCGGTGAGCACGTTGATGCCCTCGCCGTCAACATGAGCCTTGTTCGGCCAGAGACCTTCGGCGATCAGCACGCCGGGCTTCACCTCTGTCGTCACGCGCGCATGAAGGCGAATATCGCCCCTCATATTGCCAACGCGGATCAACTCTCCATTGATGATATCGAGCCGCTCGGCATCGGCCGGATTGATCATCACTTCGGGACGGCCTTCCTTCTGCCGGGAGGTCTTGGTTTCCGCGAAGCTCGAATTGAGGAAATTGCGCGCCGGCGACGTCGCAAGCCGGAACGGATGCTCGGGATCGGCCACTTCGATCACGTCGACCTGATCCGGAAATTCCGGCAGCTCCACATGCGGGCCAAGCAATCCAACGGCGGCCGGCGGCCGGTTCGGCGCAGGCTGGTTGACCCAATCCGGACGGAAGCGGAACTTGCCGTCGGGATGGCCAAAGCCGTTGATGAAATGCGCGTCTTCGAAAGCCGGCTGGCGGTCAAACCATTTGTGCTCGAGGAAATGGTCGTAATCCGGCAGCCCGCTTTTCGTCAGAATCCGATCGACCATCTCGCGGGCGGAAAAGCCGAAGCCGGGCCGATCCGCCACGCCGAGACGCTTGGCCAGTTCCTCGATGACGAAAAGGTTGCTGCGTACCGTCGGTGGCGGCTCCACCAGCTTCGGGCCAAGAAGAATATGGTTCTGGCCACCGGCGCGATAGATGTCGTCATGCTCGACGAACATGGTGGCAGGAATGACGATATCGGCCATCTCGGCCGTGTCGGTCATGAACTGCTCGTGCACGGCGACGAAGAGATCGCTGCGGGCAAAGCCACGCTTCACCAGCCGCTGCTCGGGCGCGATGTTCACCGGATTGGTATTCTGGATCAGCATGGCCGTCACCGGGCCGCGATGGCGCAGCGCCACGGCGTCGCCGGTCAATGCGCGGCCGATCTGCGACTGGTCGATCATGCGGATGTCGGCATCCTTCATGGCGCGGCCGGTCAGCTCGCTCGCGTCCATGCGGAAGATATCGCTGTTCGAATGAAAGGCGCCACCGCCCTCATATTGCCAGGAGCCCAGCACCGTGGCGATCGAGGCCGCCGCATGCATGGCGATGGCACCGTTGCGCTGGCGGGTGAAGCCGTAGCCCAGGCGGAAATAGGTCTTCTTCGTGGTTCCCACCAGCTTGGCGAAGGCTTCGATCTCGTCGACCGAAAGGCCTGTGATATCGGCGGCCCAGGCAGGTGTCTTCGACTTCAAATGCTCTTCTAGACCTGAGGGATCGTCGGCATATATAGCCATATAGGCGCGGTCGGCATAGCCATCGCGGAAAGCGACATGCATGACGGCGCAGGCGAGCGCCGCATCCGTGCCCGGCTTGACGATCAACGCCAGATCGGCCTGCTTCATCGTCGGATTGTCGTAGATATCGACGACGACGATCTTGGCGCCGCGTTCCTTGCGGGATTTGATCGCATGCGTCATCACATTGACCTGCGTCGCCACCGCATTCGTGCCCCAGATGACGACGCAGTCCGTGCGGCCCATCTCGCGCGGATCGGGGCCACGCAGCACGCCCGTCGCCATGGTAAAGCCGGTCCAGGCCGGATTGGTGCAAATCGAGGAAAAGAAGCCGGAATAACGCTTGGCGTGGCGAAGGCGATCGATGGAATCGCGCTGCACCCAACCCATGGTGCCGGCATAGAAATAGGGCCAGATCGCCTCGCTGCCATCCCTGGCCTCAGCCTTGACGAAGGCCTCGGCGATCTCGTCCAGAGCGTCGTCCCAGGAGATTTCCTGCCAGCTCCCCTCGCCCTTGGCGCCGGCGCGGCGCAAAGGCTTCATCAGACGATCGGGATGATAGAGCCGCTCGGCATAACGCGCGACCTTGGCGCAGATAACGCCGGATGTGTAGGAATGATCGCCGGCGCCGCGGACGCGGCCCATCCGGCCATCCTCGGTCAGATCGATCTCCAGCGCACAGGTGGACGGACAGTCGTGCGGACAGGCCGTGTGACCAATGCGGGGTTTGGCTTGAATAGGGGTCGCAATGTTCATGATATTTCTATATTTCAAGCGGTGACCGGCCACTAGCGATAATCCGGCCCATCTCAACAATTCATGCGGACTTCACCGACAATGAACTATCGGCATATCTATCACGCGGGCAACTTCGCCGATGTGCTGAAGCACGCGATCCTTGCCCGCCTCGTCCGCTACATGCAGAACAAGGACAAGGCGTTCCGCGTCCTGGACACGCATGCCGGCATCGGGCTTTACGATCTCTCCTCGGAGGAGGCGCAGAAAACCGGCGAGTGGCAAGACGGAATCGGCCGCCTGCTCGAGGCGGAACTCGTGCCACAGGTGGCCGACCTGCTTGAGCCCTACCTCACTGCCGTTCGCGAGCTGAACCCCGAGGGCGGCATCCGGCTTTATCCCGGCTCGCCCAAGCTGGCCCGCATGCTGTTCCGCCCGCAAGACCGGCTGTCGGCGATGGAGCTGCACCCGCAGGACTTCCAGCGGCTGCACCGGCTGTTCGAGGGAGACCACCACGCCCGCGTCACCGAGCTCGACGGCTGGCTGGCGCTCGGCGCGCATCTGCCGCCGAAGGAAAAGCGCGGCATCGTGCTCGTGGACCCGCCCTTCGAGGAAGACGGCGAATATGAGCGGCTGGTGGACGGCCTGGCGAAGGCCTGGCGACGTTTTCCCGGCGGCACCTATTGCCTCTGGTATCCGATCAAGAAGGATGCGCCGATCAAGCAGTTCCACGAGGCGCTGCAGGCATTGGAAATCCCGAAGATGCTTTGCGCCGAACTCACCATCAAAAGCGATCGCGGCTTCACCGGGCTCACCGGTTCCGGCCTCATCATCGTCAATCCACCCTTCACGCTGAAGGACGAGCTGCATGCGCTGCTGCCGGCGCTGAAGGACCTGCTGGCGCAGGATCGCTTCGCCTCGCAGCGCGCCTTCTGGCTGCGCGGCGAACATTGAATCCTTCTCTGCATATCCCACAGGTGACTTGATGAGACTGCTCTGCTCGCCCGCCTCCCCCTTTTCCAGCAAGGTGCGCATGGCGGCGCGCCATCTCGACATCAAGCTCGAGGAGATCCATGTCGAGACGAATGCAGGACCGGCGCTGCTCGTCGACAATAATCCGCTCGGCAAGATCCCGACCTTGCTGACCGGCGATGGCGAGGCGATTTTCGACAGCCGCGCGATCATGCATTACTTCGACCGCCAGGAAGGCGGCCTTTATCCTTCCAAGAAGGGCAAGCGCACCGAGGCCGAAGTTCTGGAAGCGCTATGCGACGGCACGAAGGAATGCCTTCTCTCCATCGTCTATGAACGGCGGCTTCGCGAGCCTGAAAAGCAGCACCAGCCGTGGATCGACCGGCAATGGACAAAGGCAAAGCGCGCACTCATGCATCTTAGCGCCGAACCGCCGAAGATCGGCAAGAAGCTACATGCAGGACATTTCGCGCTTGCTGCCCTCATCGGCTATTTGCAGCTCCGCTTCGAAGGCCAATGGGAGACGGATCACGCCGGCCTGATCGAATGGGCTGCGAAGTTCGAGAAGCATTTTCCGGCCTATCAGGCAATGAAGCCCCGAGCATAAATCGTGCCCGATCACATCAGGCGCTGATGCTTCACAACTCTAAGGACAAACAGAAAAAGCCGGGGCAAGAGCCCCGGCTTTTTCTTCATACCATGCGGTCAAGTGATTAGAACTTGACGCCGATACCGACCTTGACGCTCTGCTCGTCGAAGCCGCGCGAGAAGCTGCCCGAGTCGAGGTTGAAGGTCTTCTTGCCGTAGTCGGTGTAACGGTACTCGAGACGAGCCGTGATGTTGTTGGTGATGAAGGTTTCAGCACCTGCACCGACCGTGTAACCAACGCCCGTCTTGCTTTCAGACGACGTAGAGTCGGAGAGCTTGTTCTGGCCGAGAGCCAGACCGGCCGTGCCGTACAGCATGAACGGGTTGAAGTCGTAACCGAGACGGCCGCGAACCGAGCCGTTGATGCCGTTCTTGGCGGTGAGGCCGTTGCGGCTCGTTTCGGAGTCGGCGTAACCGAGGTCACCTTCGACACCGTATACGATCTGGCCCTGCTGCCAGTTGTAGCCGGTGAAGGCGCCGCCGCCGAAGGCGTAGCTGTTGCCGGTGCGGTTGAAGTGACCCTTGTTCCAGTCGCCTTCGCCACCGATGTAGAAGCCAGACCAGTTATTGATGGCCGGAGGTGCATCCTGAGCGACGGGCGGCTGCGGGATCTGCTCAACAGCGTCGGCAGCATGAGCTGCGGTGTAGCCGCCGAGAGCCAAAGCGGAGACCATGAGGGTCGTTACGAGAGTACGCATACTTTTCTCCTTTCAGTCCCGTGTGCTTCGTCTACTATCTTTGACTTCGAAGCGTCACGAGCAATTAAAACAAATCCCTCCCGGATCGAGATTGAAATTGGAGTGCAAATGAGGAATTGGAAGAGCCAAAATATGATATCATTGTGGCACAGAGGTGGCTGAATTTCGATGTTGCTTCATCGCAACAGATGAATTGTTAACCATAACCAATGGTTAAACCGTGTATACTTATTTTAATCGAACTATAACTCAAGCTTTACATAAGACGCATCGAGAGCGTCATTCGTCTCAACACCTTTTCATATGGTGTATCCACACCCTATATGAGCGTCGACCGGGTAACGACGAGAAGAAGGCAGCATCTTGAGCCAGGAAAAACTACGAACGGCGCTGATCACAGGCGCTTCGAAAAGAATAGGCCGGGCAATCGCCGAGGATTTGTCGGCTAACGGCTTTTCAGTGGCGCTGCATGCTCATCAATCATTCGCCGAGGCTGCGGAGATTGCGGCAAAATTGCGACAAGCTGGCAGAAAGGCGATTGCGATCAAGGCCGATCTGCAAAATTTTGGTGAGACGTCAACCCTTGTCGAAAGGGTCACCGATACACTCGGCCCACTTGATCTGCTTGTTAACAACGCCTCCGCTTTCCTCGGTGATTCCGCCGAGCGTTTCGACTCGGAAGCCTTCGACGCGCATTTTGCCGTGCATGTCCGTGCGCCCTCCATCCTCGCTGCCGATTTCGTCCGGCAGCTTCCCGAGCCCCATCCGGGATTGATCGTCAACATGGTCGACCAGAGGGTCTGGGCGCTCAATCCGCGCTTCTATTCCTATACCTTATCGAAGGCGGCGCTCTGGGCCGCGACTCAAACGATGGCCCAGAGCTTTGCGCCTCGCATTCGCGTCAACGCGATCGGCCCGGGCCCGACGGTGCGCAGCGTTCGACAGTCGGAGGAGGACTTTCAAGCGCAGATCGACGGCCTCATATTAAAGGCGGCGCCGGGGCTGGAGGAATTCGGCCACACCATCCGCTTTCTTTTTGACACGCCCTCGATCACGGGCCAAATGATAGCGCTCGATGGCGGCCAGCATCTTGCCTGGGAAACGCCCGATGTGGCGGAGAGTGCGGAATGAATGGAAGAAAGCTGCCCGACGGCGGCATTCTCTACGACGAATCGGATGATATAGAAGACGACATCGAGGTAGAGGGCGATGCCGCCGCCTCCCCTGTCGTGCCCGTCGACTGGAACGAAGGCGGCAAGAACGAAACCGGGCTTCGCGGCGCGGAACTGATCGCCGAGTTCGTCAAGCGATTGCCGAACAACCCCGGCGTCTACCGCATGTTCAACGAAGCCGGCGACGTGCTTTATGTCGGCAAGGCGCGCAGCCTGAAGAAGCGTGTCGCCAACTATGCCATGGGCCGAGGGCATTCTAACCGTATTGCCCGGATGGTGCGCGAAACCGCCAATATGGAGTTCGTCACCACCCGCACCGAGACGGAAGCGCTGCTGCTGGAAGCGAATCTGATCAAGCGCTTGCGGCCGCGCTTCAATGTCTTACTGCGGGACGACAAGTCGTTCCCTTATATCCTGATCACCGGCGACCGGCGCGCACCCGCCATTTTCAAGCATCGTGGGGCGCGCGCCCGCAAGGGCGATTATTTCGGTCCCTTTGCGTCGGCGGGCGCCGTCGGCCGCACCATCAACTCGCTGCAGCGTGCCTTCCTGATCCGGACTTGCGCCGATAGTGTTTTCGAAACGCGCACCCGGCCCTGTCTGCTCTATCAGATCAAGCGCTGTTCGGGCCCCTGCACGCATGAGATCAGCGATGCGGGGTATGCCGAGCTGGTGCAGGAGGCGAAGGATTTCTTGTCCGGCAAGAGCCAGAACGTCAAGGCGCACATGGCCGAGGAGATGAATGCTGCCGCCGAGAATCTCGATTTCGAGCGTGCGGCCGTCTTTCGCGACCGGCTGGCGGCGCTATCGCATGTGCAAAGCCACCAGGGCATCAACCCGGCCGGAGTCGAGGAGGCCGATGTCTTCGCCATTCACCATGAGGGTGGTATCTCTTGTATCCAGGTCTTCTTCTTCCGCACCGGCCAGAACTGGGGTAACCGCGCCTATTTCCCGAAGGCAGACCCATCGCTGTCCGGCGCCGAGGTGCTGAACGCCTTCCTGGCGCAGTTCTATGATGACAAGCCGGTTCCGAAACAGATCCTGCTTTCGGAGACCGTCGAGGAAATCGAGCTGCTGGCAACCGCACTGAGCGAGAAGACTGGCCACAAGGTTTCGATCCTCGTGCCGCAACGCGGCGAGAAGCGCGATCTTGTGGAGCATGTCGTTGCCAATGCCCGCGAGGCGCATGGCCGCAAGCTTGCGGAGACGGCTTCGCAATCGCGGCTGCTTGAGGGCTTCAAGGAAACCTTCAAGCTTCCTTACGTGCCGCAGCGCATCGAGATCTACGACAACTCCCATATCATGGGAACGAATGCCGTCGGCGGCATGGTCGTGGCGGGACCTGAAGGCTTCGTCAAAGGCCAGTACCGCAAGTTCAACATCAAATCGACTGACATCACCCCTGGTGACGACTTCGGCATGATGCGCGAAGTGATGACCCGGCGGTTCTCCCGGCTGCTGAAGGAAGAGGGCAAGCCCGACCGGAGCGCCGTGACCGAGGCGTCCGCCGCCGATGCGGCCGACCAGCCCTTCCCCGCCTGGCCCGACATCATCCTCATCGATGGCGGCCAGGGGCAGATGACCGCCGTGCGCGCCATTCTCGAGGAATTGGGAATCACCGACAGCGTCATCGCCATCGGCGTCGCCAAGGGCGTCGACCGCGATGCGGGACGCGAGCGCTTTTTCCCTCCTTCCCGCGAAAGCTTCACCCTGCCGCCGCGCGATCCCGTGCTTTATTTCATCCAGCGCCTGCGCGACGAAGCCCACCGTTTCGCCATTGGATCGCATCGCGCCAGACGCAAGAAAGAGATGGTGAAGAACCCGCTGGACGAGATCGGCGGCATCGGCCCTTCGCGCAAGCGGGCACTGCTGCAGCATTTCGGCACCGCCAAGGCCGTATCGCGCGCCGCCCTCTCCGATCTGATGGCCGTGGAAGGCATATCGGAAGCGGTAGCGCGGCAGGTCTATAATCATTTCCACGAGGACGCCGCGAAATAAGAAATCTCGGTCGCAAATTCCACGCAATAGCGGTGAAAAAACAGAAACAATGTTGACGATAAGCTAGTCAAACCATCATCTAAGCATGATCCCAAAAAGTGCGGAGCGGTTTTTGGACCAGATCATGCTCAATCAAAAGGTCGGCACGCGATGGGGCTTGAATAGAAGCTCATCAAAGTCCGCCGATACAACCGAAACGAAACGATTTCCATGGCTTCGCGCGCTTACAGCATCCCCAATCTGCTCACCTACGGCCGCATCCTCTGCGTACCCCTGATCGTTCTGTGCTTCTTCATCGAAGGCAAGCTGGAAGGTTCCGATTTCGCTCGGTGGGTTGCGCTCTGGATCTTCGTCATTGCCTCGCTCACCGACTTTCTCGACGGCTATCTCGCGCGCATCTGGAACCAGACCTCGAATATCGGCCGCATGCTGGACCCGATCGCCGACAAGCTGCTGGTGGCCTCGATCCTGCTTCTGGTGGCTGCGGACGGCACCATTGCCGGCTGGTCGCTCTGGGCTGCGATCATCATTCTCTGCCGTGAAATACTGGTATCCGGCTTGCGCGAGTATCTGGCCGCATTGAAGGTGAGTGTTCCCGTGACGCGTATCGCGAAATGGAAGACGACTGCGCAGCTTGTGGCCATCGCCTTCCTTCTGGCTGGGCCGGCCGGTGACAAGGTGCTACCCTACACCACGGAGATCGGCATCCTTCTGCTCTGGGTCGCGGCGCTGCTGACCATCTACACCGGCTACGACTATTTCCGCGCCGGCCTGAAGCATATCGTGGACGATGAATGATGACGAGGCTCGTCTATTTCGCCTGGGTGCGCGAGCGGATCGGCAAGGCCGAGGAAGAGATTTCCCTGCCTGCCGAGGTGATTACCGTCGGCGATCTCCTCAACCATTTGAAGACCTTGGGCGAAGAATACGAAGCGGCGCTGCAATTTCCGGAAGCGATCCGCGTCGCCATCAACATGGAACACGCCGATCATGACGAGCCGATCGCTGGCGCGCGGGAGATCGGGCTCTTTCCTCCGATGACTGGAGGGTGAGGAGCGGTCGGGCAACGCCCGAGCAATCGATCCAGTGAATCGATTGCAGCGACGAACGCCCTGAGCCAAAGCGAAGGGCCGGGAAGCTCCTCAGACCGTTTCGGAGGGCGGCAAGGAAATTGCGATGATTTCACCATTTGTCAAAGTTCAGCAGGAAGATTTCGATCTCCAGACGGAGATCGACCGGCTGACACAGGGGCGGCTCGACATTGGCGCCGTCGTGACATTTTCCGGGCTCTGCCGCAATGATGGCGGCACGCTCAGCGCACTTGAATTGGAGCATTATCCAGGCATGGCGGAGGCGGAAATCACCCGCATCGCCAACCTTGCCGTCGACCGCTTCGGGCTTCTCGGCCTGACCGCCATCCATCGCTACGGCAAGATCGTGCCCGGCGAAAACATCGTCCTCGTCATCGCCGCAGCACCACATCGGCAGGTTGCTTTCGACGGCGCCAATTTCGTCATGGATTTCCTGAAGACCTCGGCTCCGTTCTGGAAGAAGGAACACGCCAAGGACGGCAAGGCTGGCGACTGGATTGCGGCCAAAGATGCGGACGATACCGCTCGTGCCAAATGGACGGGCAAGACATAGAGCTCAGGGAACGACCCGCTCGCGCCGGCTCCATATCAGCAGCAGGACGAGCAGTGAGAAAATGACGAAGTCGCGCCAGAGGAATGGGCCGTAAGCCCCCCACATCGTCTCCCCCAGGCCGAGCAGCGCAGCGCCTGCCGCAGACTTCAGCGGGTCGGAATAGCCCCCGACCGCCGCGATCATCAGCACTTTGAGCCCGAACATCAGCCCTGCCCCGAAATCCATCGTGCCGTAATAGGAGGTGGCCAGCAGCCCGCAGATGGTCGCGACCAGTGCCGAGGCGACGTAGGCCATCAGGAAGACGCGATTGGCGCTTGTGCCGCAAAGCTCGGCGGCCAGCGCGTCATCGGTGACAGCCCGCCAGATACGGCCCCATCCCGTGCATTTGAGGACATAGGCGCCGGCCAGGATGACCAGTATCATCAATGTCGTATTAATCAGCTGGATCTCGGTCAGCGTCACCCGAAAGTCACCGCTATCCCAGAAGACGATCGCTCCGTTCAGGAAGGGTGGCAGCCAGATGCCGCGGGTATTGGAGGCGAGCCGCGCCGTCTCCATCAGGATGATCATCATGCCGAGCGCGGCGACGATGACGGTATTCGGCGATTTGCGCGAGAGAGGCAGCATGATCGAGCGGCCGACGAGCAAACTTGTGCCCAGCGTATAAGTCGCCGCAACGATCGCGCCGAAGGTGAAGGCGGCCGGCAGGATAAGATACATCCGCGTGTAGCCGACATCGGTAAACAGCACCAGCATCTGGCCGGCGAAGGCGAACAGCGCACCGTAGGTGATATCGGCCCGCTTCATCACTCCGAACGCAATGGCATAACCGAAGGCCAGCGCAGCATAAAGCGCGGCAAGCGGAACCGCGTTCGCCAACTGCTGCAGAAGATAAGCCATTCGCCCCTCCGAAGGATTGGTAAATAGTAACTGGCAAAATTGATTTTACCAGTTATAATTTTCGATATGAGCTTTTCCTGGACCCCGCATCGTTTTTCCGGTGGCGCCTTGGCACTTGATGTCGCCAACAGCGTGATCCTGCGCCATGACGACGAGCGCCGGGTCGACCGGTTCGAGGCGGCAGGCCAGATGGAAAGCTTTCCGAAGGCGGCGGCGAATTTCTGCGCCGAGCGGGCCTTGTTTGGCGATATTCTGCCTGTGGTGCGCGAGAACAGGACGGACTTCATCGGTTTGCGCGAAGCGATCGACCGCTACTTTCGCGCCCGCGTTCAGGGCGAGATGGCCGACATGCTGCTGGCCGAACTCCTGGCTGTGCTGGCGAAGGTTCTCAAGCGCGCGTCGTCCGATGGACTCGATGCAGCCACCGTACATTCGACGCTGCGCCTGATCGCCATGCCCGATCCCGAACGCATGAAAATCTGCGGCAACTGCGGCTGGCTCTTCATCGATCGCAGCAAGAACAAAAGCCGCGCCTGGTGCGACATGGCGGTCTGCGGCAACCGCGCCAAGGCAAGCCGGCACTACCGGCGCAAGAAGGAGGAGACGGCACCATGAAAATTCGAACGATCCTATTATCCGCGACGATCATGGGACTGGCGCTAGCCGGCTGCCAGAGGAAAGACGATGAAGGCCCGACCCAGCTGAGCGGCCGCCTCTTCGTCTTCAATTATCGCGTGGCAAGCGCCAGCTACATGGTCACGCTCAAGAAGATCGCTCCAATTCCCGAGGGGACGACGGCTGTCGCGGAATTCGAAAATCCAGCCGGTGGCGATCCGCTTGTGATCCGCGAGAAGATCTATACCTTCTGGGACAAGATCACGCTCGAAAGCCCGGACCTGCGCTGCGTGCGCAAGGATCGCCCCTATTCCGTCTCGATCAAGCTCGTGGATGCCAGCAACAAGACGATCCAGACGATCAAAACCGAGGTGAAATCCGATCTCGATCAGACGGTGCTGCCGACCAAGCCCCTCGTCGTCGGCCCGGTTTACACAGCCAATCCGGAGGTCTTCAAGGGCGACGGCAGCACCGACTATGGGCACGACGCCGCCTGTCCGGCATGAAAAAAGCCGGGATGCGATCCCGGCTTTCATGAGTCAATTCAAATCGTTCAGCCCTGGAGCTGAGAGGCCGATTCAGCCGACGATTTCGGTTTCGGCGAACCAGTAGGCGATTTCGACGGCAGCCGTTTCCGGAGCGTCCGAGCCGTGAACGGAGTTTTCGCCGATCGACAGAGCATGGATCTTGCGGATCGTGCCTTCAGCAGCATTGGCCGGGTTAGTGGCACCCATGATTTCGCGGTTCTTCAGGATGGCACCTTCGCCTTCCAGAACCTGAACGACGGTCGGGCCAGAGGTCATGCCTTCGACGAGTTCGCCGAAGAAGGGGCGTTCCTTGTGAACAGCGTAGAAGCCTTCGGCTTCGCGCTTGCTCATCCAGACGCGCTTGGAGGCGATGACGCGCAGGCCGTTGTCTTCAAAAATCTTGGTGATGGCGCCGGTAAGGTTGCGCTTCGTTGCGTCCGGCTTGATCATCGAGAAAGTACGTTCAATCGCCATGGATCCATTCCTTGTAATCAGAGAAAAGTGGGCGGTCTTTACCCGCCCCACAGCCCGAAAACAAGGGGTATGGGCCAATTTCACGCCGCTGTCACAGTACGGGCCACCGATTCGCGATCCATGAGGCCACGAAGCGGCTGCCCATTGCCGAACTTCGCGATAACATCACCACCACAATGGAGGAGAACGATATGCTCAGGTATTTCAGGATGCTTGCCGACTATAATCGCTGGGCCAATGTTCAGGTCTATAATGCCGCAGCAGACCTCAGCGACGCGGAGTTCCACGAAGACCGTGGCGCCTTCTTCGGTTCGCTCCACGGCACGCTGAACCATCTCCTGGTGGCGGACCGATTATGGATGCAGCGCTTCAGCGGCACCGGCGAAATACCGAAAGCACTGGGCCTCGTTCTGCATGACGATCTCAAAGGCCTTCGTGCAGCACGCGAAGCGGAAGATCGGCGCATCAGGGATTGGGTCGATACGCTCGATGCTGCGGCTCTCGCCACCGACATCACCTATACATCCGTCCTGCGACCGGGCGCCATCACTCACCCACTTCACCTGGCAGTGGGGCATATGTTCAACCACCACACCCATCATCGCGGCCAATGCCACATGATCCTGACGTCGATGGGCAAGCCATCGTTGGTGCTGGACCTCTTGCACTTCCAACGCACCGAAGGGCAGCAGTGGTTATAGGCATTGGCGATGTAAGCATTGAGCGAGCCGGCATTTCTCGACCTCGCCCATGCGTTGAGCATGTGCCTCATTTTGTTGCGTGGCCAAGCCGATAAGCCGTTTTGTTCATGCTGCCTTAACCTGCGCACCTGCAAATTGGAGAGATATATCGACCGAGTGGCAGTCAGAGAGCAGGCATGAAGAGTTCGCAGACAGGTGTTTCCACGTATTTCACCGACAATGCTGACGGTGAAGGAGAAACCGAGCTCGAAGCCATCGGCCGCTTCATGACGCGGCTGAAGATCCGAAACCTGCCGCGCAACTATCAACTCTTCCATGAAGCGCTCTTTGGGCAGGACCGCTGTCTTTCCGAAGAGATCGAGGCGCTTGGCCCCCAACCCTCGCAGGGCAGGCTCGACGAGATCGGCTTGAAACATCGCCTCGTCAGCCATTGCGGACTGGTGGCACGCAAATCCGAAAACGATGCGGCCGAGATGCTGCGCGAGGTGGCGGATCAGCTCGCCAAGGGGCTGATGAAAAAGCAGCATTTCGCCCGCGAGATCGCAACGATTCCGGATGTCAATGCGACGCTCGACAGCCTCAACGCCTCCCTGAGCAATCTGATGCTCTACGAGACCGAGTTGACCGAGAGGCTGAAGAACTGCGCCAATCTGCCGAAAGCAGCCCTCCGCGCAGACGCCTGAGCGCTTTCACACTCTTGCCTTCGGCGCCGAGTTCGGCCAAAACCGCGCCATGATTTCGATTTCAGACCTTTCCGCCCGCATTGCCGGCCGCCTTCTCATCGACCATGCCAACGTGACGCTTCCGGCGGGCACGAAGGCAGGTCTCGTCGGCAAGAATGGCGCGGGCAAATCCACACTGTTCAGGATCATTACCGGCGATTTCGCCCCCGAAAGCGGTTCGGTGTCGATCCCGCGTAATGCCCGCATCGGCCAGGTCGCGCAGGAAGCGCCCGGCACGGAAGAGCCGCTGATCGATATCGTGCTTGCGGCCGACAAGGAGCGGGCCGCCCTGCTCGTGGAAGCCGAGACGGCAACCGACCCGCACCGGATCGCCGATATCCAGACGCGGCTTGCCGATATCGGCGCGCATTCTGCCGAAGCGCGTGCCGCCAGCATCCTCGCCGGCCTAGGCTTCGACCACGAAGCGCAGAAGCGCCCGGCCTCCTCCTTCTCCGGCGGCTGGCGCATGCGCGTGGCGCTCGCAGCCGTGCTGTTTTCCGAGCCGGATCTGCTGCTGCTCGACGAACCGACAAACTATCTCGACCTCGAAGGCACGCTGTGGCTCGAGGACTATATTCGCCGCTACCCGCATACCGTCATCATCATCTCGCATGACCGCGACCTGCTGAACACGGCGGTCAATTCCATCGTCCATCTCGACCAGAAGAAACTCACCTTCTATCGCGGCTCCTACGATCAGTTCGAGCGGCAGAAGGCCGAGGCCGACGAGTTGCAGACGAAGGCGAAAGCCAAGAACGACGCGGCGCGCAAGCATCTGCAGAGCTTCATCGACCGCTTCAAGGCCAAAGCCTCGAAGGCGCGGCAGGCGCAGTCGCGCGTCAAGGCGCTGGAGCGGATGGGAACCGTCGCCTCCGTCATCGAAGATCATGTCATGGGCTTCAGCTTTCCGGAGCCCGAAAAGCAGCCCGCCTCGCCCATCATCGCCGTCAGCGGCGGTGCCGTCGGCTATGAGCCGGAAAAGCCGATCCTGAAGCGGCTGAACCTGCGTATCGATGCCGATGACCGCATCGCCCTGCTCGGCTCGAACGGCAACGGCAAATCGACCTTCGCAAAATTCATCTCCGGTCGGCTTAGCGCCGAGAGCGGCGATGTGAAGCTGGCGCCGAGCCTGAAGATCGGCTTCTTCGCCCAGCATCAGCTCGATGATCTCATTCCAAACCAGACGGCTGTCGAGCATGTTCGCCGCCGCATGCCCGAGACGCCGGAAGCAAAAGTGCGCTCTCGCGTCGCGCAAATGGGCCTGGCAACAGAGAAGATGGACACACAGGTCAAGGACCTCTCCGGCGGCGAGAAGGCCCGATTGCTGATGGGCCTTGCCGCCTTCGACGCGCCGAACCTGCTGATCCTCGACGAACCCACCAACCATCTGGATATCGACAGCCGCAATGCGCTCATTCAGGCGCTGAACGACTATCCCGGTGCCGTTATTCTTATTTCGCACGACCGCCATCTGATCGAGGCGACGGTCGACCGGCTATGGCTGGTGCGCGACGGCACAGTATCGGTCTTCGACGGAGATCTTGAAGATTATCGCAGCCTCGTCGTTGCGAGCCCGAAGCCGCGCGATGACAAGGCCAAGGCAAATGCCGGCGACGATTCCGTCTCCAAGGCGGATCAGCGCAAGCTCGCTGCCGAGCGCCGTGCTTCGCAGGCGCCGCTCAAGAAGAAGATCAACGAAATCGAATCCTTGACCACCAAGCTTGAGAAACTGATTCAGGCGCTTGATGCAGAGCTTGCAGATCCCGCCCTTTACGAGAAGGCGCCCGCCAAGGCTGCTGAGAAGGCGAAGCAGCGCGCGGATGCCGCTGAAAAGCTCGCTGCAGCCGAAGAGCAATGGCTGGAACTTTCAGCGGAATATGAAAGCGCCATGGCCGGTTGATCTCGGCGAATTCTTAATGGTTTCGGAGCCGATCCTAACCGATCATTAACCATAATTACGGAAAGTACGCTCAACCTTCATTGACATAAGTGTTGAGCGATTCCGATGAACTACCGCGTTTTACTGGCTGGCATTGCCGTGTCCCTGGCTCTGGGAGGATGTGCCACAAAGCCGGGCAGCGAAGCTTCGCTCAAGACCGGCTACGCCGCCGAAGAGCCGCGCCACAAGGCGCTGAAAGCTAACGACCCGGTCGAAATGGAGCCGAACAAATGGCTCGTCGCCGATCTCGAGACCCGAGATCTGGCGGGTCTCAACGGCCCGCACAATCTTGCCGGCCGGACGCTTGAAGTCTCCTCGCTCAAGGATATCAGGCTGGCGGACAAGGAAGTCGTCCTGACCTTCGATGACGGCCCTGCCCCCGGCAAGACCGAACGCATTCTTGCCACGCTCGACAAGTTCGGCGTCAAGGCGACGTTCATGATGGTCGGCGAGATGGCGCTGGCTCATCCGGCGACCGCCCGGGAAGTCTCCGCTCGCGGCGACACGATCGGCAGCCACACCTTCCGCCATCCGGACCTCGACAAGATGAGTTTCGACATGGCGATGGCCGAGATTGCCAAGGGCAAGAACGCCGTCTCCAAGGTTGTCGGCAGCGACGTGCCTTTCTTCCGCTTCCCCTACCTTGCCGATTCCAAGCGCCTGCGTGCCGCCATCGCCGACCGCGGCATGATCGTCATGGATGTCGACGTCGACAGCAAGGACTACTTCACCTCGACGCCCGCCGCTGTGGCGGATCGCACCATGAGACAGCTGCATCAACGCGGCCACGGCATCATTCTGATGCACGACATCCACCAGCGGACCGTGAGGATGCTGCCGGTCCTTCTCACCCGTCTGGAAAAAGAGGGCTACAAGGTGGTGACACTCAAGTACCGGCACGCTCCCGCCCCGGCGACCAATCTCGTCGCTCAGGCCGATATCAAGATGGTGCGCTGAGACCCGTCAACACCGAAAAATCCATGGTCAATACGGCCGCGGAAGCATGGTTGCTTCCGCGGCCGTATTTTGATTTGGTGGCGGGCGACTGCCATCATCAATGGATTTCAGGGCTATTATGCACCTCCACCTCGAACGCGACGACGATCCACTCACCCTGCAATTCGTCGCCGAGAGGGGTGCGCAATCGGAGAAGGCGCTGAAGACGCCGGAATTCGAGGCGGACAGTGCGGCGATCAAAGCCCTTATCGAGCGGGAAGACCGGCTGATCCACGCCGTGCGCCGTGGCAATTGGCTGTTCGACTTTCACCGCAGCGCGGATCATCCCCTCGGCGTATGGTCGCGGCTGCCCGCAGACCAGACCCCTCTCCCCGATGCACCCTGGGAGCCGATCTTCGATCTCGACGCCTTCTGTGCCAGTGAAAACAGATCGTGGCTCTGGCGCGGCGCGATTACCTGTCCCTGGGAGCCGACCCGCGTGTTGCTTTGCCTTTCAGATGGCGGCTCCGATCCCATGCGGCTCCTTGAATTCGATTGCGAGGCGAAAAGCATCGTCGAAGGCGGGTTCGACACGCCGCCGGTGCGCTGCCACGCGACCTGGCTCAGCCGCGACGAGATCGCCTATTTCGGCTCGATCGATCGCTTCTCCTCGACCCGTTCGGGATGGCCGCGCGTCGGTCGCAGCCTGAAGCGCGGGGTCGCTCCCGCAGAAGCGCCTGTGCTCTATGCGGCCGATGATGCCGACGTCTACGGTTCCTGCACCGTGCTCAATCCGCTGACCAACAGCACTGCTACGGAGAATGCTGAGCGGCCGGTGCGCCTGTTCATTGCCGGTCATGAAATCGGCAGCTCCAGCGTCTTCATCGAGGATGAGGACCTTTCGTTGCGGCGGATCGATCTGCCGAGAGAGATCGACGCGGGGTTTAACCATTCCTACTGTCTCTGGCTTGCGAAGACTGACGAGCGGGTGGCTGCCGGCAGCCTAGTGCTACAGCCCTTGCCCCGACATGCCGGCGATCCCGGCGGTGCAGCGATGCGTGTGCTGTTTTCGCCGGGCGAACGGCAATCGATATCGCGTTTCTTGCTGATGCGGGAATGGTGCGTTTTCGTCGTATCCGACAATTTGCAACCGCGCCTCTTCGTCCTCGATCTGGCTCGGGCCGATGCTGCAGTCCAGGAGATTGTCTTGCCGGCGGACGCACAGACGGTGGGGATCTCACCCCTTTATTCCGACCTGCATCTCGGCGACGATACGCTGCAGGTCTACGGCAACGGTTTCCTCCAGCCGCCATCGAGCTATCGGCTGGAGCTTTCCAATCGCGAGAAGCCGCTTGAGCTTGAGCATATCGCCAGTTCGCCTGCCTATTTCGACAGTGAAGGCATGGTCGCCGAATTGCTGGAAGCCACCTCCGAAGACGGCACGAAGGTGCCCTATCGGCTTGTCTTGCCAAAGAGCTGGACCAAAGGCGAACTGCCGGTACTGCTCTATGGTTATGGCGGTTTCGACGTTTCGCTCAGTCCGTATTATTCCGGCACGATCGGCCGCTGGCTGGAACAGGGTGGCGGTTACGTCCAGGCCTATATTCGTGGCGGCGGCGAACTCGGCCCCCATTGGCATCGTTCCGCCAAGGGCCATGGACGCCATAGGGCCTACGCCGATTTTGTCGCGGTCGCTCGTGATCTTGTTGCCCGGGGTTACACCAAGCCTTCGCGTATTGCCGCCAATGGCGGCAGCAATGGAGGGCTGCTAACCGGTGTCATGACGACACGCTATCCGCAGGATTTCGGTGCGATCTGGTGCCAGGTGCCGGTACTGGACATGACCCGTTTCCACGTCTTCCCGGCCGGGCAGGCCTGGATCGACGAATACGGCAGTCCCGACGATCCGGCCGATCTCGAATATCTGCTGACCTATTCGCCGCTGCAAAACATCAAGCCTGCCTCCGAGATTACCTATCCGCCGATCTACATCGAGAGCTCCAGTAACGACGACCGGGTTCATCCCTCGCATGCACGGCGGTTTGCCGCCCGCATGGAGGAGCTCGGCCATCATCCACTGTTTCATGAATTCGGTTCGGGCGGCCATGGGGGTGACGGGGCGTCGACCGAGCTGGCGGCACGCGTCGCACTGGGTTACAGTTTTCTCCGAGAGACGATCGTAAAGCAGAGCGACGGCTGAATCGCTCCGTCGGAGATCATGTCTGGTCACCCTTGCCCACTGGCAGCATTCTGATAAAGATCAGATTAATAATCATACTAATCGAGAGACACCCATGTCCCCCATCAACCTCGCTATTGTCGGCGTCGGCAAGATCGTCCGCGACCAGCACCTTCCGTCCATCGCGAACAATCCGGATTTCAAGCTGGTCGCCACGGCCAGCCGCCATGGTACGGTCGAGGGCATTCCGGCCTTCACCACCATCGAGGCCATGCTGGACGCCGCCCCTTCGATCGATGCGGTTTCGCTCTGCATGCCGCCGCAATATCGTTACGAGGCAGCCTACAAGGCGCTTCTGGCCGGCAAGCACGTCTTCCTGGAAAAGCCACCGGGGGCGACGCTGAGCGAAATTGTGGATCTCGAAAATCTCGCAAAAGCCAAGGGTGTTTCGCTTTTTGCAAGCTGGCATTCGCGCTATGCTCCGGCAGTGGAGGCGGCAAAAGCCTTCCTCGCCGGTACGACCATCCGCAGCGTCCATGTCATCTGGAAGGAAGATGTCCGTCACTGGCATCCAAACCAGGAATGGATCTGGCAGGCCGGCGGGCTCGGAGTTTTCGATCCCGGCATCAACGCGCTGTCGATCGTCACGCATATTTTCCCCGCCCTTTTCCTGACGGGCGCAACACTGGAGTTTCCGGAAAATCGCGATTCGCCCATCGCAGCCGATCTCCATTTCAAGAGTGGCCAGGGACTTCCGGTTCACGC
This sequence comes from Rhizobium sp. A22-96, assembly GCF_053521805.1. Classification (NCBI taxonomy): domain Bacteria; kingdom Pseudomonadati; phylum Pseudomonadota; class Alphaproteobacteria; order Hyphomicrobiales; family Rhizobiaceae; genus Rhizobium; species Rhizobium sp. A22-96. Next base: position 452,850 of record NZ_JBNWDQ010000003.1, on the reverse strand, counting down.
CGAATTCGACTGGCGCCAGACCGGCAAGCAGAGCTGGGATATCGTCGCCGAGACGGACGCCGGCCAGATGGTTCTAGCCGAAGGCGGCTCCAAGCTTTCGGTGAACGGCGAACTGACCTTCTCGGCGCCTGAAGCCGAATATCCTTCGCTCTATCGCCGTTTTGCGGAAATCGTCAAAGCCGGAACCTCCGACGTCGACGTTTCGCCGCTGCGGCACGTCGCCGATGCTTTCATGCTCGGCAAACGCAAATTTGTCGAAGCATTTTATGATTGATACGCGCTTCCCGATGAAGACAATTCGATCCGCAACGTGCTAGCTTAGCACAAAGTCCTCATCGGAGATGATGCCTATGGCATCGGAGCATGAACAGACCTTCGGGCTCGGCGTCGGCAACAAATCTGTCAGGCTCGCCGAGCCGAACCAGAGCTGGCACGAAGCCTATTTGCTGGAAGAGGCTGCCATTCGTGGTGCGCTCGGCGACCTTGCCGTCGATGTGCAGCATTTCGGCAGCACCTCAGTCCCGGAAATCAAGGCCAAGCCGATCATCGATATCGCCGTGGGCGTCCGACGCTTCGAGGATGGCCTCGCCTGCATCGAGCCGATGGCATCCATCGGCTATATCTATGCCGGCAGCAATATTGTCCCGGACGATCATATTTTTGGTCGTGATATCGAAGGGAACACCCGCACGCACCTGGTGCATGTGGTCGAATATGGCGGCCCGACCTGGCGCAACTTCCTTATTTTCCGCGATCGCTTGCGTCGGGAACCGGACCTGGCCCATGCCTATGAGGCGCTGAAGGTCGAACTGGCAGCGAAATATGCCAATGACCGCGCGGCCTATACGGCGGCGAAGAAGGATTTTATCCAGAAGATCCTTGCGGAAGGCCAGTAGGCGCATTTTCCGTGCAATGCGGGAGACCTGCTAGGCCTTTTTCTCCCAGCGACCATCCTGGCTCTGCTGCCAGTAGGTCAGATTATGCCCCTCGCCTTTCAGCCGCTTCCATTGGGCACGAGCGCTTTCCAGCTGCTCCTGGTCGTAACCATCAAACATCAGAACGACACGCTGGTAGGACTCGACATCAGTCGCTTCCGCACCTTCGATGAAGAAACGAACGGCGGCATTGTTCAGATTGTCAGGCGAAACGGTCAAAAGCACCGGCTGCCGGTCTGCCATCTCGCCTTCATCGGTGCCGTGCGGCAGGAAGCTGTCCTCGCGATAGGTCCAGAGATGAGTATCGAGAACATCGCGCCGCGCCGGGTCTCGCATCTGCACGGCCACCTGCCAGCCGCGCTCGACGCTTTTGTCGATGAGCGGCGGCAGGGCATCTTCAAGCTTCGATTCGGTCAGGTGATAGAAGAGAACGTCTGTCATGGCGCCTCTTCTATCTCACAAAGCGGCGCGGGTCACGATTCGTAGTTGGCACGGACCAGCTCGTCGAGGAGGCGCACGCCGAAACCGGAACCCCAGGATTGATTGATCTCATCCTGCACCGAACCCATCGCCGTACCGGCAATATCGAGATGCGCCCAGGGCGTCTCGCCAACGAAGCGCTTCAGGAACTGAGCGGCAGTGATCGAGCCGGCATAACGGCCGCCGGTATTCTTCATATCGGCGAACTTGCTGTCGATCATCTTGTCGTAGTCTTTGCCGAGCGGCATGCGCCACAGGCGCTCATCGGTCAGCAGTCCTGCCGCCGTCAGCTCGTTCGACAGTTTGTCGTCGTTGCTGAAAAGGCCAGCCTGCAGATTGCCGAGTGCAACCAGGATCGCACCGGTCAGGGTCGCCAGGTTGATCATGAATTGCGGTTTGAAACGGTCATTGGTGTACCAGAGCGCATCACAGAGCACTAGCCGACCCTCGGCATCCGTGTTGATGATCTCGATCGTCTGGCCCGACATGGAGGTGACGATATCGCCCGGGCGCTGGGCATTGCCATCAGGCATATTCTCGACAAGGCCGATGACACCGATAGCGTTGACCTTGGCGCCGCGCGCGGCAAGCGTATGCATCAGGCCGGTCACGGCTGCAGCCCCACCCATGTCACCCTTCATGTCCTCCATGCCGGCAGCCGGCTTGATGGAGATGCCGCCGGTGTCAAACACCACGCCCTTGCCGATGAAAGCCACTGGCTTGTCTTTCGACTTGCCCCCCTTCCACTGCATGATCACCAGGCGCGGCGGCCGGACGGAACCTTGGGCAACGCCGAGCAGTGCGCCCATGCCAAGTCGGCGCATCTCGCGCTCGGTCAGGATTTCGATCTCGACGCCAAGCTTCTCAAGCTCCTTGGCCTTCGCGGCAAATTCGACCGGGCCGAGGACGTTCGGCGGTTCGTTGACGAGATCGCGCGCAAGAATCACGCCGCCGGCAATGGCTTCCGAGGCGGCGAACAGCTTCTTGGCCGCAGCGGCTTCCTGGGTCACGATCGTCACCTTCACGGCCTTGCGAGCGCTGCCCTTCTCCTCGTCATCGCCCTTCTTCGTCTTATAAGTATCGAAGCTATAGGCGCGCAGCAGCATGCCCAACGCGAAATCGGCGGCCGCCTTGGCTCCGACCTCGACGCCCGGGGCATCGATGTAGATGGCTACCTTCTCGACATTGCGGATTTTGGCTGCCGCGCCGCCGCCGAGCTTCAGCCAGTCATGTGCCTGCAGGTTCTTGGCCTTGCCGACACCGATGACAATGATCCGATCGACGGGAGCGGCTTCCGGAGCAATGATGTCGAGACTGCTCAACGCCTTGCTCTTGAAGCCGGAAATCGGCGCGGCCTTGGCAAAAACATTTGCCGGATCGGCGCTGTCCGCGCCTGCGGGCCTCTCACTGTCCGTGTCTTTCAGGAGAATGGCCAGACCACCACTGAGGCGAGCCGACTTGGCGAAGGAGATCTCGAATTTCACAGACATTTCTGCTCCGATGAACATGCAATTATAGAAGAAGGATTAGGCAACCATCATTCAAGGTTTGCCTAGGGAATACAACCCTTTGGCAAAGCCATTCCTCGAGGAAGCAAACCGGCGGCTTCAAATCCCTGTCATTTAGTGCGGCTAAGATCTTCAAATAATCGATTTTATCGTCGTCGGACGGTGTTGTTCTTGTAGCGGAAACCGCCTTGATTATTGATTTCAACAGCCTGAACCGGGAAGACCGCTTTCCTGAAATTCTGCGCCCGCGGACGGCTGGCGACGCCTTCATCGCCCTCTTCTGCCTATGGTGGGCGCTGCTCGGCTTGTTTTCGCTCTTTCCGCAGATCGATCTTGCCGTCGCGAATCTTTTCTTCCTGCCCGAGCAATGCCACGTCCTTGCCAAGCCTGACCAGATCTGCGGCTTTTTCCCGTACAGCGACGATCCGCGCATGCGTTTCCTGCGGGAGGTGTTCTTCCAACTGCCCTACATCACTGCGTTCGCTCTATGCTGGATGTTGTTTCAATGCTGGCAGCACCATGGCGCCACGTTCAACAAGGACAGGGCGCGCAACCTGAAGATTGCGCTCGGCTCCCTGCTGATCGGCCCGGTGCTGGTCGTCAACCTTTGGCTAAAAGCCTTCTCGGGTCGCCCTCGCCCTCGGCAAACCGATCTGTTCGGCGGCACGCTCGACTTCGTCCATGCAGGATCCTTCGCCGGCAAATGTGTCAGCAACTGCTCGTTCATCTCCGGCGAAGCTGCTGCTGCGGGTTGGCTGTTCTGCCTGATCTTCATCATCCCCCAACCGTTGCGGACGGCCGTCGCTCTGCCGATTGCGGCCGTTTCCCTGCTTATTCCGGCACTTCGGGTGGCTTTTGGCGGACATTATCTTTCAGATGCCGTGCTCGGATGGCTGTCCTCGCTTGTCATATTCGCCGCCCTGCTGGCATTATCTCAAACGACACACAACAAAAGAATCTCGGAAAATTAACGATTTTTTTGCGAGTTGGTTGTCGCCAAAAAAACGCAAACAGCGTAGATGAGGGTGAATCTCTGTCGGCTCGCCCGAAGAGCGTTTGCGTTTAAGGGCCGGCATGAAGTTATTCGAAACATATATCGTACGGCGTGTCGGTATGATGTTCCTGGTGGCGTTGCTGCCAGTGCTTGCTATTATCTGGACGACCCAGGTGCTGCAGCGCATCAATCTCGTGACCGACAGCGGCCAGTCGATGGGGTCTTTCGTAAAGCTTGCGACCCTTATCCTGCCGACCATCATCCCCATCGTTCTGCCTTTCGCACTCGTGATCGGCATCACACAGACGCTGACGGCCATGAACAGTGATTCCGAGCTGACAGTCATGGAAGCGGCGGGTGCAAGACGCAGCATCATCATTCGCCCGATCATGATCCTCGCGATCGCGGTCAGCGCCTTCTCTTTCTTCGTCGACAATGTGGTCGAGCCCAAGGCACGCGTCGCTGCGCGCCAGATGGTGGCCGAAGCCTATGCCGACCTTCTCTCCACCGTTATCGAAGAGAAGAATTTCCGACGTATCGACGACGGCCTATATGTGCAGATCAGCCAGCGCATGTCGGGGCGCATCCTCAAGGGGTTGTTCGTGGTGGATTCACGCGATCCGGCGTTCGATCTCATCTATTACGCCAAGGAAGGCGCCGTCGATCCGAGCGGCTCATCGCTGCTGATGAAGGATGGCGAGGTTCACCGCAAGACGCCTGATGGCAACGTCTCCGTAATCAAGTTCGATTCCTACTCCTTCGATCTATCTGACATGACGCAGAATCGCGGCCAGGCGACCTTGCGCGCCAGCGACCGCAGCCTCAGCTTCCTGCTGAATCCAGATCCGAACGACGCGGACTATAAGGCAAAGCCTACCGGCTACAGGACGGAATTGCACCGCCGCCTCAACGACTGGGCGCTTCCCGCCATTTTCGCGCTGATCTCCCTGGTGATCGCCGGCGATGCGCGATCGCATCGTGAGGCACGGCTGCACCCCATGGTGTCGGCTCTGACCTTGGCCTTTGCCTTGCGCTGGGCTGATTTCTACGCCACCAACCAGATCGAGAGTACACCCGCTTTCATTGGCGTTCTCTATGGCCTTAATATCGCCGCCGCGCTGATAGCCATCGCGTTGCTGATGAGAAACCGGAAAATGTCGATGCCGGTATCGATCCGCAATCGCCTCAGCAACTGGAGACAGAAGGTTCAGGAGCGCCTGCCCGCTGCACCCGGCAATTCGAACGGGAGTGGCGCATGATCTTCAGTACGCTCGGACGCTACTTCTTCACGCGTTACGTCGTCACCACGTTCTGGTTCTTCCTGGGCGTCATATCCATCGTATATCTCGTCGATTTCAGCGAGACGGCCGGACGCCTCGCCGGGTTGCCCGGCTACACCGTCTCCCTCGGCTTGATAATGACGGCGGTCCGGCTGCCGTTCATCATGCAGCAGACAGTACCGTTCATCGCGCTCTTCGTCGGCATGACGGTGCTGATCGCGCTCAACCGACGCCGCGAACTGGTGATCGCCCGCGCGGCCGGCATCTCGGTCTGGCAGTTCATGACGCCCTTTGTGGTAGGCGCCTTCTGCGTTGGCCTTTTGACGATGCTCGCCCTCAATCCCGTGGCGGCTTGGGGACAGCGACTGTCTGAAACGATGGAAGCCGATCTGCGCGGCGATCCGTCCTATCACAATACACTTTCCGTGCCGTGGCTGCGCCAATCGAGTGGGAAAGACGACACGATTATCGGTGCCAAGGCTATTCTGGACAACGGAACGACGCTTAAGGGTGTCGTGTTTATCCACTTCGATTCACAGGGAAATATCGTTCTCCGCCAGGATGGCGAGTCGGCAAAATTGGAAGATGGTTACTGGCTTCTTAACAATGTTGTCGAACGTCGGCCGGGTGAAATTCCGGATCACAAAAGTTCGGTACAGGTCCGTACGAATCTGAAACAGGATTTTGTCTCTCAGCGTCTGGCGCAGCCGGAAACCATTGCTTTTTATGATCTTTCTAATCGAATAAAGGTCGCGCGCTCCTTCGGCATCTCGACCAATGCACTCGAAACGCAGTTTCACTCGCTGCTGTCACAGCCGTTCCTTTTGGTGGCCATGACGCTGATCGCTGCAACTGTGTCCCTAAAATTCAGCAGATTCAACCAATCGCGCTCTGTGATTCTGGGTGGAATCCTCTCAGGCTTCGTGCTTTATGTTGTCACCGTGCTTGTAAAAGCATTCGGGAGCAGCGGAGTGGTTCCTCCCTTCGTGGCGACATGGATACCCGTGATCGTCGCATTAGCATTCGGAGCAACGATCCTGCTTCATCAGGAGGACGGCTAAGTGGCGGCAGCCAACCGCAAGAGTATCAGAAAGATTGTGGCTGCCCTTGTCACGGGCACGGCCGCATGCGCGTATATTATGAGCCCGGTCGCAGTTTATGCACAGGCTAGCAATAATAATAGCAGCGCCGGTGCAGCGACCTCTCCTGTCAAGGTGAAGGTACCGGACGGCGCCAAGCTCGTCTTGTCGTCGAACGAGCTGATATATAATAAGGACACGCAGATCGTCACCGCCAGCGGTGCCGTTCAGATCAACTATGGCGGCTATAGAATGGTCGCCCAAAAAGTTGAATATAATCAGAAATCCGGGCGGATGACGGCTCTCGGCAATGTCGAGTTGATCACCCCGGACGGCAATCGCATGTACGGTGACAAAATGGATGTCACCGACAGCTTCTCGGATGGCTTCGTCAATTCTCTGCGCGTCGAGATGCCCGACAACACACGCATGGTCGCCGAAAAGGGCGAACGCGTCGGCGGCACGCAGTTGATTCTGACAAAGGGCGTCTACACCGCCTGCATGGCCTGCTCCGAACAGGGCCGCGCGCCGCTATGGCAGGTCAAGGCACAGCGCGTCGTCCAGAACGGCGTGACCCATACCATCCGCCTGGAGCATGCTCGTTTCGAGCTCTTCGGCCAGCCGATTGCCTACGTGCCGTGGATCGAAGTTCCCGACAATACGGTAAAGCGTAAGTCCGGCTTCCTGTTTCCGTCGGTCAGCATCTCGCAGCGCCTCGGCGTTGGCGTAAGGGTTCCTTACTATTACGTCATCTCGCCCAGCATGGATGCGACAGTCACCGCCACCGGCTTCACCAACCAGGGTCTTCTTCTGGAAGGCGAATTCCGTCAGCGTTTCGAGAACGGTACGCATACTTTACGCGTCGCCGGTATCAGCCAGATGGATCAAGAGGCCTTTACGTCGGGTACCAGCGATGCCGAGCATAAAACGCGCGGCATGATCTCGTCGAAGGCGGACTTCAGGATTAATCCCCGCTGGACTTTCGGCTGGGACGTCATGGCGCAGAGTGACAATAACTTCTCGCGCACCTATGGCCTGGATGGTCTCAACCAGAGCACCCATATCAATCAGGCCTATTTGACGGGCCTGGGCAAGCGCAACTATTTCGACATGCGCGCTTTCTACTATAACGAGCAGGATGCGGACAACAATAATACGTCGCAAAAGCAGCAGGCCTACGTCTATCCGAGCATCGACTATCACTATGTCGATCCAAAATCGGTTTATGGTGGCGAGCTGTCGGCAACGATGAACCTCACGCATCTATCGCGTGACAAAACCTCGGTGCTCGACGCCACCACGTCTCTTCTCGATCCAACCCTGAACGATCGTTACCTCGGCCTTAAGGGGGACTATACCCGACTGACTACCGAGCTTCAGTGGCAGCGCACCTTTACCACCGATGGTGGTTTGGTATTGACTCCGTTGGCCGCAGCTCGTGGCGACGTCTATGGCCTGGATATGAATGGGCCGACAGCCGGCACTTACTCTGGCAATTACGACAACAGTGACTTTGCAACGCGTGGCATGGTGACGGCCGGTCTTGAGGCCAAGTATCCATTCCTCATCACGACAAGCAACAGCACGCATGTGTTCGAGCCGATCGCGCAGCTTTATGTGCGCCCGGACGAGCAGCTTGGCGGAAGACTGCCGAACGAAGATGCGCAGAGCTTCGTCTTCGATGCCACGAACCTGTTCGACCGCGACAAGTTCTCTGGATTCGACCGTGTAGAAGGCGGTACGCGCGCCAACCTCGGCTGGCGCTATACGGGCAGCTTCGACAACGGCTACAAGTTGCAGCATATTTTCGGCCAGTCCTATCAGCTTGCCGGACGCAACTCCTTCGCCACCACGGATCTCGCGGGCGTCGGCTCGGATTCGGGCCTTGAAAGCACTCGTTCCGACTATGTTACGATGTTCGGCCTGACGACGCCGCAGGGCATCTCACTGGCAACATCCTACCGCTTCGATGAAAAGGACTTCGCTTTCCGTCGTGGTGACACATCGCTCGGCTTCTCGAACGATATATTCCAGACGAATTTGATCTACACCCATATTGCCGCCCAGCCTCAGTATGGCTTTACGAGCAATCAGGATGAAATCCAGACGCGTGCTCAGATCAAGTTCAAGGAATACTGGTCCGTCTTTGGAACGGTCAGCTACGATATCAACAACAGCCAGGTCACCCGTCAGGGTATCGGCCTCTCCTACGAGGACGAGTGCACGATCTTGAACATTTCGTTCCTGAACAAGAAGGACTCGACCAACCAGGCCGCAAGCGACTGGTCGATCGGCGCGCGGCTGACCTTCCGTACGCTCGGCGATGTCAACCTTGGCAGCGTCCAGGACGCAACGTTCTGATATCTAAGAAAATTGCATAAAGCCGGCTTCACAGCCGGCTTTATTGTTTCGAGGCGGATCGCTCTCCCTTTTGCGTCATTGTTTCGCCGCAAGGATTTTGCAATTCATCGCGCTTGTTGTAGACATGTGGCGCAAAGTTGACGTATTGCGCCTAAGGCGTGCCGAAATGGTGCATGCCGACAGAAAGACCTTTGGGAAGGGGTAGTTGATGTTTTCTGGAAAGACACCGATGCGCGCTCTGATGTTCGGAGCTGCAGCCCTTGTTATGGCAAGCTTCGCCGTGCCGAGCAGCGATGTCGCCTTTGCGGCGAGCGAGGTGAAGGTTCTTGTCAACAACCAGGTCATCACATCGGGCGATATCGCCAAGCGCGTCAACTTCCTGAAGTTGCAGCGTCAGAAGGGCGACCTCAACAAGCTGGCAAAGGATCAGCTTGTCGACGAAACGCTGAAACGCGCGGAAATCTCCCGTCTGCGCATGTCCGTTTCGACAACGGAGGTCGACGCTGCCTTCGGTCGTTTTGCCGCCAGCAACAAGATGTCGACGGCACAACTCAGCCAGATCCTCGATAAGATGGGCGTGACGGTCGACCACTTCAAATCCTACATTGCCATTTCGATGAGCTGGCCGCGCGTGGTCAATGCCCGCTTCGGCGCAAGCAGCAAGATATCGAACGACGATCTCGTCACCCGCATGACGGAGAACAAGACGAAGCCGGTCACGACGGAATACTTCCTGAAGCAGATCATTTTCGTCGTCCCGCCCGCAAAGCGGAATGCCATTCTGAATGCACGCAAGGCCGAAGCCGAAGCTTCCCGTGCAAAATTCCCAGGCTGCGATCAGGCAAAGGTATTTGCCGCGACGATGCGCGACGTCTCGGTTCAGGATCTCGGCCGCATTCTGGCGCCGGAAGTTCCGGAGATCTGGAAGCCGTTGCTCGAAAAGGCTACCGGCAATACGACCAGCGCTGTCGTGACGGATCGCGGCGTCGAATATGTCGCCATCTGCTCGCAGCGTCAGGTCAATGATGACGTCGCCGCGGCTGCCGTCTTCCGCGCCGAGGATATCGGCAAGAACAGTGCCCAGCAGGGCGTTAGCGCCAACGATAAGAAGTACATGGATGAACTGCGCACCAAGGCGCAGATTGTCTATCGTTGATCGTCCATGCCCTCGCGCTCTTCCATCCCCCTAGCGCTGACGCAAGGGGATCCGGCGGGTATAGGCCCTGACATCACGCTCGCCGCCTGGCTTCGCCGCGGCGAGCTCGGCCTGCCACCTTTCCTGTTTCTCGGTGATGCGGACGTTCTCTCTGGACGGGCCTTACAGCTTGGCTTCGAAGTGCCTCTGAAGGAGGCCGATCCCGCAACCGCATGCGATGTCTTCCCTGATGCCCTGCCGGTCCTGCCGATCGAGGCTGGGGTAAGCGTCGTTGCAGGTGAGCCGCATGTCGGCACCGCGAAGGCAACAATCGCTGCCATCGAAATGGCGGTCTCCCTGACCATGGGCGGCAAGACCTCCGCCGTCGTCACCAACCCGATCGCCAAGTCGGTTCTCTATGATGCCGGCTTCGGTTTCCCAGGCCACACGGAATTTCTGGCGGATCTGGCAACGCGCGCGACCGGCAGGCCGGTCATGCCTGTCATGCTTCTGGCCGGTCCCAAGCTCCGCGCTATCCCGGTTACGATTCATATTCCGCTGAAGGATGTACCGCAGGCACTGACTGCCGATCTGATCGCGGAGACCTGCCGGATCACCGAGCATGACCTGCGAACCCGCTTCGGCATATCCAAGCCACGCCTTGCGGTTGCAGGCCTCAATCCACATGCCGGAGAGAATGGCGCACTTGGCAAGGAAGACGACGAGATCGTCCGGCCGGCAATCGACGTCCTTCGCAGTGAGGGGATCGACGCCTTCGGCCCCTTGCCAGCCGACACGATGTTCCATGACGAAGCCCGACGCCGATACGATGTCGCCATCTGCATGTACCACGATCAGGCCCTGATCCCGGCCAAGGCATTGGGATTCGACGATTCCGTCAATGTGACGCTCGGGCTGCCATTCGTCCGCACCTCGCCTGACCACGGCACGGCCTTTGGCATCGCCGGCAAGGGCCTTGCAAAGGAAGACAGTCTCGTGGCCGCCCTCAAGCTGGCAAGCGAAATCAGCGGCAAGACCGGAAGCAACCGCTGATGGCCGCTCTTGATGGTTTGCCTCCCCTCCGCGATGTGATCCAGCGCCACGGCCTCGACGCACGCAAGGCGCTTGGCCAGAATTTCCTTCTCGATCTGAACCTGACGCAGAAGGTCGCCCGTAACGCCGGTTCGCTTGAGGGCGTTACGGTTTTCGAGGTAGGACCGGGACCGGGCGGCCTGACGCGCGCCATCCTAGCGCTGGGTGCGGCCAAGGTCATCGCCGTCGAACGCGACGCGCGCTGCCTGCCGGCATTGGCGGAAATTGCCGATCACTACCCAGGGCGGCTCGAGGTCATCGAGGGCGATGCCCTGAAGACTGACTTCGCGGCAATGGTGCCGGCAAGCCCTGTCAAGATCATCGCCAACCTCCCCTACAATGTCGGCACGCAGCTGCTCGTCAATTGGCTCTTGCCGGCTTCCTGGCCGCCCTTCTGGCAATCGCTGACCCTGATGTTCCAGAAGGAAGTCGGCCAGCGGATCGTTGCGCAGGAAGATGACGATCATTACGGCCGGCTTGGCGTGATCTGCGGCTGGCGCACGCAGGCGCACATGGCCTTCGACATATCACCACAGGCTTTCACGCCACCGCCGAAAGTCACCTCGACCGTGGTGCATCTGACGCCGCGGGAAAACCCCATTCCCTGCGCGGTCGACAAGCTTGAGAAGGTGACGCAGGCAGCCTTTGGCCAACGCCGGAAGATGCTACGCCAGAGCCTGAAGCCGATCGGCGGCGAGGCATTGCTGCTCAAAGCGGATATTGATCCCCAGCGGCGCGCTGAAACGCTCTCCATCGAAGAGTTCTGCCGATTGGCGAATTGCCTCTGATCAGAGCAGACGGCCGGCCTCTCAGAGCTTCGGCGTCTCTTCCAGCAAATCCCGGACGAAATCAAACATGCCGTGTCGGCGATCGCGGCGCAGGCGCTCGGCCTTGACGATCGACTGTACGGCGTCGAAGGCAACATTTAGGTCGTCATTGACGATGACGTAGTCATATTCGCGCCAGTGGGCGATCTCGGCCCGGGAATTGGCGAGACGCATGGCGATCACCTCTTCGGAATCCTCGGCGCGACGATGCAGGCGTGACTGCAGCTCGGTCATGGTCGGCGGCAGCACGAAGATGGAGACGACATCCGCCGGCATCTTCTCCTGCAGCTGCTGGGCACCCTGCCAGTCGATGTCGAAGAGCATGTCGCGGCCTTCGGCCATCGCGGTCTCAACCGGTTCGCGTGGCGTGCCATAGAAATTGCCATGCACCTCCGCCCATTCGAGCAGAGAGTCGGAATCACGAAGACGCTCGAACTCGCGCTGCGAAACGAAATGATAGTGCACCCCTTCGATTTCGCTCGGCCGGCGCTGCCGGGTCGTAACGCTGACCGAAAGGCTCACTTGCTTGTCTTTATCCAGCAAGGTGCGCGCGATGGTCGACTTGCCCGCGCCGGACGGCGAGGAAATCGCAAGCATCAGCCCCCGGCGGGCAATCGGGATGGATGTTGATGTCGCCGGCTTCATGGCCTACTCCAGATTCTGAACCTGTTCGCGGAACTGGTCGATAACTACCTTCAGTTCGATGCCGGCAGTGGTGACTGCGGCGGCATTCGACTTCGAACAGATAGTATTCGATTCCCGGTTAAATTCCTGTGCAAGAAAATCGAGCTTGCGGCCAACCGGTCCACCTTTGGAAATAAGATCGCGAGCTGCCGCGACATGGGCCTTAAGCCGGTCGATCTCTTCGCGAAGATCGGCCTTGGTGGCAAGCAGCGCGGCTTCGGCGTGCAGCCGGTCGCGGTCGAGACCGGATGAGCCCTCAAGAAGCATGGCAACCTGAGCCGCCAGCCTCGTGGCGATCTCCTGCGGCGAGCGGGAGGGGTCGCGCTCGATCGTTGCCGTCAGAGCCTCGATTGTGGCGACATGGCCGAGCAGGATATTGCCAAGTGCCTGCCCTTCTCGGCCTCGCATCTCGTGGAGATCCGCCACGGCCGCCGTCAGGCCATTCAGGATATCCGCATCGCGCGCCGCAAGCGTTTCTTCGCTTTCCTCGGCTTCCTTGAACTCGACAAGGCCTCGAACCGCCATAAGGCTATCCAGTCTCAACGGCGCGGGATCGATGATACCAGCGAGCTGATCGCGCAGCGCCAGCACGGCTGCGAGCGCATCCTGGTTCACGACAACCTCAATGCGGCTTTCCTCGACAGACAGCGACAGGCTGACCTGGAGATTGCCACGGGAAAACCGATCGGAGATCGACTTGCGGACTTCCGTCTCCAGCCGCTCAAGGCCGGGCGGCAGACGCAGGCGGACATCCAGCCCCTTGCCGTTCACCGAGCGCAATTCCCATGCCCAGCGACCGCGACCGCTCGTTCCCTCACGCCGGGCAAAACCGGTCATGGACTGCAATGCCATGCAAGCCTCCGAAAATTCCCATCCCCAATCCACCGAAAATCGTTGGATTGACGACCAATGTAAAGTGAAACCGCACCACGGGCCTCATCGACGCCGTGGTGCAATAAGGATTAGTTGGTCTTCTTCTTCTGCTGAGTGCCAGAGCCCGGAGCGGTTGCGGAATCGTCGGGCTGACCATCGACGGCGATGGCGCTCGGATCTTCGCCCTTCTCGGCGACCAGCTTGCGCCAGCGCTTGACGTTAGCGTTGTGCTCTTCGAGCGTCGCGGCAAAGACGTGACCGCCTGTGCCGTCGGCCACGAAATAGAGATCCTGCGTCTTCCAGGGGTTGGCGACCGCTTCCAGCGCATCCCTGCCGGGATTTGCGATCGGCGTCGGCGGCAGACCCTTGATCAGGTAGGTGTTGTAAGGCGTCTCTTTCTTCAGATCCGACTGGTAGATCGGGCGATCGGAAGGCTTCCCCTCGCCGCCAAACAGACCATAGATGATTGTCGGATCGGATTGCAGGCGCATGCCCTTGCCAAGCCGGTTCAGGAATACGGAGGCGACATGCGCACGCTCATCCGCCAGGCCGGTTTCCTTCTCGACGATCGAAGCCAGGGTAACGAAGTCCTGCTTGTTGGCCAGTTGCACGCCGGAATCACGCTTTTGCCAGATCTGATCCACCAGCTTTTCCTGCGCGGCGGCCATCTGCTCGACGATCTCCGTGCGCTTGGTGCCGCGCGTAAACTTGTAGGTATCGGGCCTCAGGCTGCCTTCCGTCGGCAAGGCCGACGGCAAATCGCCTTCCAGCACCGGATCAGCCTGCAGCTTGTTGAAGATCTGTCGAACGGTCAGCCCTTCCGGCAGGGTCACGGAATAAAGGATGGATTTGCCCGATTTCAGCAGCTCCATGATGTCCTTCATCGAAGCGCCGGCCTTGATCTCGTATTCACCGGTCCGCAGGGTTTCGCCATCATGCAGATAGGTGGCCGTCAGCCAGCGGAAAATGCGCTGGTCCGTAATGATGTTGTTGGATTCCAGTCGGTTGGCGATTTCGTTCAACCCGGCGCCATTGCGCACGATGAAATTTGTGTTCGTCGTCAGAGGGCCAGGGCTTCGGTAGATCGAGAATGCATAATAGGTGCCGGCAACCGCTGCGATGACGACGAAAACCACCAGCGTCATCAAGAAGTTCAGGAAGATCACCATCTGGCTGCGGGCTTTGCGGGAACGCTTCGGCGGATCCGGAACACGCTCCGGGCGCAGGGCTTCATTCGCCGATTTAGGGATGATCGGCCCCTTCTGCCCGTTCGGAGTTCCGTTGCTCTGGTTCGTATCGCTCACCGGCAATCCCTTCCTTTTTTAATTGCCTGCTCTTTGGCCAAGCAATGCGGCAAAAAACAGGTTCAGAAGATAAGTCGGGGCCTTGTCAGGCTCCGACTTACACCGATCGAACATGACCGCGACGCATCTTGAGGATGCACTGAAACACGGTAACCTTCGAGAACGGCACGCAGGCTTGCCGAGTAACACTCCCGCTGTTGCAGTTACGCGCTGTTATTAAGCCTCATAACGGCGCAGGACAAGCGACGCATTCGTGCCGCCGAACCCGAAGGAATTCGACAGCGCAACGTTGACTTCCCGCTTGCGGGCCTTGTGCGGAACGAGATCGATTGCGGTCTCCCGTTCCGGATTGTCGAGGTTGAGCGTCGGCGGTGCAATGTTGTCGCGAATGGCGAGCGTGGCGAAGATCGCCTCGATCGCACCGGCAGCGCCGAGCAGATGACCCGTCGCCGATTTCGTCGATGACATCGAGATCTTCGATGCTGCATTGCCAACCAGCCGCTCGACGGCGCCGAGCTCGATCGTGTCTGCCATGGTCGAAGTACCATGAGCGTTGATGTAGTCGACATCCGCCGGGGTCAGGCCCGCGCGCTTCAGGGCCGACATCATGCAGCGGTACGCGCCCTCGCCGTCGGACGACGGAGCGGTGATATGATAGGCGTCGCCAGAAAGGCCGTAGCCCACAACTTCGGCGTAGATCTTGGCGCCACGCGCCTTGGCATGTTCCAGCTCTTCCAGAACGACAATGCCGGCACCCTCACCCATGACGAAGCCGTCACGATCGCGATCATAGGGGCGTGACGCCTTTTGCGGGTCGTTATTGTATTCCGTCGACAGCGCCTTGCAGGCGGCAAAGCCGGCAAGCGAGATACGGCAGACCGGAGCTTCCGCGCCGCCGGCCACCATGACATCGGCATCGCCGAGCATGATCAGGCGGGCAGCATCGCCGATGGCGTGCGCGCCGGTCGAGCATGCGGTGACAACGGCATGGTTCGGGCCGCGCAGCTTGTGGCGAATGGAGACCTGGCCGGAAACGAGATTGATGAGGCGTCCGGGGATGAAGAAGGGCGAGATACGGCGCGGGCCCTTGTCGCGCAGCGTGTAGCCGGCTTCAACGATGCCTTCGAGACCGCCGATACCGGAGCCGATCATGACGCCGGTCGCGATCTGGTCCTCGTCGGTGGCCGGATGCCAGCCAGCATCGGCAAGCGCCATATCGGCGGCAGCCATGCCGTAGATGATGAAGGTATCGACCTTGCGCTGTTCCTTCGGCTCCATCCAATCGTCAGCATTGAAGGTGCCGTCGGTGCCGTCGCCTACCGGAATGCGGCATGCGATCTTGGCGGGAAGATCTTCGACTTCGAATTCGGTCACGAGGCGTGCGCCGTTGTGCCCGGCGATCAAGCGTGACCAGGACACCTCCGTGCCACAGCCCAAAGGTGATACCATGCCGGTACCCGTGATAACGACACGTCTCATCGCCCGCAGACCCCCGTCTTCTTATGATGATATGCGTATAAATATTGCTCGCCCGACATTGCCGGACGAAATAGGGCGGACTCTTCAGCCCGCCCGTTCAAAAAGCACAAAGGATTAGGCCTGGGCCTTCTCAATGAACTTTACCGCGTCGCCGACCGTCAGGATCGAGTCAGCAGCATCATCGGGGATTTCAACGCCGAATTCTTCTTCGAAGGCCATGACCAGTTCGACAGTGTCGAGCGAGTCCGCACCCAGATCGTCGATGAAGCTTGCGCCTTCAACGACCTTGTCGGCGTCAACGCCAAGATGATCAACAACAATTTTCTTTACGCGTTCTGCGATATCGCTCATGTCGGTTTCCTCGACCTTATGTCCTGATCAGAATGCCCTGTGACATCCCTACCTAATTCAAGCCTGCAGCATCTGTCTTGACGCCGCTGGCAAACCCGTTCAACCCGGCACTGAGATCCGGTCGAGCCGCCTTGAGCGCGGCGCCGTCCGTCTGCATTTTCGGGACGACTGTTCACAGTCATGGCCCGCTTAACACGGTTTAAGTCCGTCGCAAAGCCAGAAAATAGCCGGCTCCGGGTTGCTCAACATGCTATTGGAGGGAAAGTTCCCTCCAATAGCAATTCCCTTTAGATCATTGCCATGCCGCCGTTGACATGGATCGTCTGGCCCGTGACGTAGCTTGCTTCCGAGGAAGCAAGATAGGCGACCGCCGAAGCGACCTCCGCACCGGTGCCCATGCGCTTCATGGGAATGGCGCCCATGATGGCTTCCTTCTGCTTATCGTTCAGCTTGCCGGTCATGGCGCTCTCGATGAAGCCGGGAGCAACGCAGTTTACCGTGACGTTGCGGGTGGCAATTTCCTGCGCCAGAGACTTGGTGAAGCCGATCATGCCGGCCTTGGAGGCGCAGTAGTTCGCCTGACCCGGATTGCCGGTGACGCCGACGACCGACGTGATGTTGATGATGCGGCCATAGCGGCGACGCATCATCGGATGGGTCAGCTCGCGCGTGAGGCGGAAGACAGCCGTGAGGTTGACTTCCAACACGGCATCCCAATCGTCGTCGCTCATACGCACGAACAGGCCGTCCTTGGTGATGCCGGCATTGTTGACGAGAATATCGACGCCGCCGAGCTCCTCTTCAGCCTTGGCGCCGAGCGCCTTGACTTCGTCGCGATCCGACAGGTTGGCCGGGAAGATCTTGACGCGATCGCCGAGTTCGGACGCCAGTGCCTCCAGCTTTTCGACGCGTGTGCCGTGCAGGCCGACAATGGCGCCCTGCTTGTGCAGGAGCCGGGCGATCTCTTCGCCGATGCCGCCGGATGAACCGGTTACCAGGGCCTTGCGGCCGGTCAAATCAAGCATGTTTGTCCCTCGTTCCTTGAATTCTGTCAGCCGAGCAATGCGCCAAGCACGGTGTCGATATCCGCAGCATTGTTGACGGCGATGCCATTGACCGATTTGTCGATACGGCGAGCCAGGCCAGTCAGCACCTTGCCGGCGCCGATTTCATACAATGTTGTCACATTGTTAGCAGCAAACCACTCAACAGTCTCGCGCCAGCGCACCTGGCCGGTGACCTGCTCGACGAGCAGCCTGGCGATCTCATCCGCATCCGTCACCGGAGCAGCCCTGACATTGGCAATCACGGGCACGACCGGATTGGCCTTGGCGACGCCGGCGAGCGCTTCGCGCATCGCTTCGGCAGCCGGCGCCATCAGCACGGAATGGAAGGGCGCAGAGACCGGTAGCAGGATGGCGCGCTTGGCACCCTTCGCGGTCGCAAGCTCGGCCGCCTTCTCGACGGGAGCCTTCTCGCCGGAAATGACGATCTGGCCGCCGCCATTGTCATTGGCGATCTGACAGGCGCCGAGGCCGGATGCTTCCTCGCAGACGGCGACGACATCGGCATGTTCGAGCCCGATGATCGCGGCCATGGCGCCAACGCCGACGGGAACCGCCGCCTGCATGGCATTGCCGCGAATGCGCAGCAGCCGCGCGGTGTCGGCAAGCGAGAAAGTACCGGCAGCACAGAGCGCCGAATATTCGCCGAGCGAATGGCCGGCGACATAGGCGACCTTGCTCTTCAGATCGAGGCCGCGGGCCTGCAGAACACGAATGACGGCAAGCGACACAGCCATCAGCGCCGGCTGCGCATTGGCCGTCAGCGTCAACTTGTCTTCCGGACCATTGAAGATGACGTCGGAGAGCTTTTCACCGAGCGCTTCATCGACTTCCTCGAAGACGGCGCGCGCCTCGGCGAAATTGTCGGCAAGATCCTTGCCCATGCCGACGGCCTGGCTGCCCTGGCCGGGAAATGTGAAAGCAACTGTCATTATAAAGCGTCCTTTTAGGGGTCGTTTCGCTTCCCAATGACATTGTTTGCAGCGGAGTCAATAGCGCAAGCCCCGCAGCCACAGGCTTTTGCGCCTGCGAAAGGCAATGATTTTTTTCTTGCGCTCGCTCAGTTCGCGCCTAAATTCGCGCGACCCTCTTCATTTTCAGCTTCTCCTACCCCCAAGGTTTTCCCATGAAATATAAGAATTTAGGCCGCACCGATATTTCAGTTTCCCAGATTTGCCTGGGCACGATGACCTGGGGCACGCAGAACAGCGAAGCAGAAGCCCACGAGCAGATGGATTATGCGCTCCATAAGGGCATCAATTTCTTCGACACCGCCGAAATGTACCCAACGACGCCCGTCGGCCCGGAGACGCAAGGCCGCACCGAGGAATATATCGGCTCATGGTTCGAAAAGACCGGCAAGCGCCGGGATGTCGTGCTTGCCACCAAGGTCGCGGGGCCTGGCCGCGATTATCTGCGCAACGGCCAGGGCGCCGATGCCGCCAATATCCGCGCTGCGATCGACAGCAGCCTGAAGCGGCTGAAGACCGATTACATCGACCTCTATCAGGTTCACTGGCCCAACCGCGGCCATTTCCATTTCCGCCAGAACTGGCGCTACAACCCCTTCAACCAGGATCGCGAGAAGGTCGTCGCCAATATCACCGATATTCTTGAGACGATGGGCGAACTGGTGAAGGCCGGCAAGATCCGCGCTATCGGCCTGTCGAACGAAACGACCTGGGGCATCCAGAAATATCTGACGATCTCCGAGCAGAAGGGCCTGCCGCGCGTCGCCACCACGCAGAACGAGTACAATCTGCTCTACCGGCATTTCGATCTCGACCTGGCCGAGCTTTCGCATCACGAGGATGTCGGGCTACTGGCCTATTCGCCGCTCGCCGGCGGTATCCTCAGCGGCAAATATGTCGGCGGCGCCCGGCCGGCCGGCTCGCGCGGCTCGATCAACCTTGATATCGGCGGGCGCCTGCAGCCTCTGCAGGAACCGCCGGTCAAGGCTTATCTGGAAATCGCAGCCAAATACGGTATCGATCCTTCCAAGCTGGCGCTTGCCTACTGCCTCACCAAGCCCTTCATGGCCTCGGTCATCATCGGCGCCACCACCATGGCGCAGCTCGAAACCGATATCGCCGCCGCGTACGTGACGCTGCCGGAAGAGGTGTTGACCGAGATCGAGCAGGTGCACCGGAAATATCCGATGCCGATGTAATGTGTTGAAGCGCTCCGTCGCAGGGCGGAGCGCTTGGCAAATGAAAGTTGGGTAGAGGCGGAATGTGTCGAGGCGGGCGATCTATTTCCCGGCCTTTGGTGCTATGGTCAGTTCGGAACCATAGGCCTCGCGCAACTCCTCCTGCCCTTTCACACGATCCACAGACTTGTGCAGCAAGATGGACCGATAATCCTCCGAACGCCTTCCCTCGATCAATGTAACGTCAGCATTGCCCGGATTGTCCGAGCGCTCGAACCAGTCAACCGGATGATGCAGGAAGTTCATTTCGAAGGCGCGGTTGGTCACCCCATGACCGACGATGATGACGTTGTTCTTTCCGTTTTCGGCGTCGTGCATGATGGTTTGCAGAAACAGACGAACACGCTGGGCGACATCCGCCCGGCTCTCCCCATCCGGCGGCCGCGCGTAGAACTTGCCGTTGTTGTTGCGCAGCCGCGCCCACTTCTCGAATTCGTCGGGAAATTTTCGCCTTTGTTCCGCGTGGTCGTAGATTTCGGTGAAGAGCCCGAAATCCTGCTCGCGCAGCAGGTAGTCTTGCCTGATGTCTCCGATTAGTTCGGCCGGCAAAACCTCCAGCAAGGCATCCTTGCTCTGCCGCGTTCTCAAGAAGGGCGAATACCAGACGCTCAGCTTGCGCAATTCGGCAGCCGGCAGTCCCTTTAGATAGGCAGCAATCGCCTGCGCTGCCCCCAGCACCTGGCGATAGCCCCATTCGGTCAGCGGAACATTGTGATCGCCGAACTGTTGGTAGGCGCGGTCATCGATGTTGCCGAGGGATTCGCCGTGGCGGACGAGAAAGATGCGCATGAATGGTCGTGTCACCTCTATTGATACGGCATCATGACGGGAGAGCGGGCGGCACGCAATGCGATAGCGAATACAGACGCGAGTAGCACTTCTACTCGGTTATGAATTGGCAGAGCATATTCATGCCAAAGGCCCTCAATTCAGAACCTAAATTAATGAGAACCGGGTGTTGCTTTTGCCCTGTTCTCAAAAGTCCTCTTCTGCACCGCTACACGCAGCTACCCGGCCAGCACGGCGGGGTAAACTCATAGGCGCGCCCAATCTCTGCAATCTAAACATTAGTGACACTCAAAGATGAACGCAGACCTTGTGGAAACTCGGAACCTATGAAATTCATAGTTTCCCTTAGGCAGGAGTGAGTGTCGTGAGAGCATTTCAAATCGGCTGTGCTTCATGGCTATTTGTTTTGGGCATGACCTATTTCGCAGCCGATGCGAATGCTCGTCTCAGTTACACCCACTTCACGACGGATGACGGGAGGCGTTATATCCTCGTAAAGGGCTCGTTCGATTCAGGCGATGATTTAAGCAAATTTGGTAAGGCAGTGAAATCGTACCGCGCGAACTCCGTCACCTTCGACAGCCCCGGCGGAAATGTCTCAAAGGCACTCGAACTAGGAAGAATGATCCGGTCACTAGGTTTGACCACGGTTGCCGTACGTGTACAAGAATGCTCGTCAGCCTGCTCCTTGGCGTTCCTTGGTGGCGTCGTTCGTTTTGCTGACGCCGGATCGATCGGTGTCCATAAGACCTCATTTGCCGATACGAAGGGTATGCGCGTTGAAGACGCCGTCGCCGCGGTCCAAGCGATAACAGCCGACGTCATATCCTACATGACGGATATGGGTGCCGACCCCGGACTGTTAAAGCTTTCCCTGAAATATGATTCCGATGACATGCGCTACCTGTCGGCAAGCGAGATGAAACAGTATAGCGTGACGACACCAGATGAGGATGAGCCAAAAGCGGAACCAGAAACCGTCGAAGAGGCCTCCACCACTCTTCAAATTCCCTTGGCACAAAACGGAATTGTTCAACACCCGAAAGGCACTGCGCCACTCAAGGCCGACACCAGCGCGAGTTCAAAGACAATTGCCAGTTTTGCAAACGGAAGCGCACTCGAAATCAAAGCGAGTGACGGTGACTGGTATCAGGTATCGATCGCCGGGCAGCGCGGGTATATGCACCATGCTTGGGTATGGGTTCGCGAGTTCGAAGAGAAAGAGTTCGGGAAGACCTATATTCAAATTAGGAGCGTCGATGATTTGGCGACTGCACGATCGCTCGTTTTGGGTTCGAAAGTTCCTTTGGCAGTACATCTGACGACGAATGGTGGGTTTGCGATTACGGTCAAGGCGACGGGAGACAATGGCATTGAAAGCTCTTTGCTCCAGATATTGAGAGCAAAGAATGAAGTCGCGAAAGACGCCTTTTTAACGTTCGGCAATACCTATGTCCGAGAGGTCTGTTGCGGTGACTTGTTGTCAAATAAGTAGGTGAAATTGATAATGAGACCTCAATGCGGGTTTTCATTGAATTTCGCCAGTCCCCTTGCCTTTCGCGCAAAAATCCGTATAAGCCGCCCTGTTCGCAACCCGGTCTTCTGGCTGGTGGCTGAACGGAGGGCCGGTTTTTCGCAAGGAAAATCGTCGGAACGGAAGCGTTCCAGCCTCCCGTGTCTCCGCTCTCGACCGTCTCGGAAACGCTTTTCTTGCTTGGGGTTATCCCTCTCAGGAGCAGTCGTTGAGGCTTAGCCGCTAGAGCCCGGGTCAGATCAACGCAAGAAAGGCAAAGCTATCCATGGCTCTTTATGAACATGTATTCCTTGCTCGACAGGATATTTCCGCTCAGCAGGTCGACGCCCTCGTAGAACAGTACAAGGGTGTTATCGAAGCTAACGGCGGTAAAGTCGGGCGTATCGAAAACTGGGGCCTCAAGTCCCTTACCTACCGCATCAAGAAGAACCGCAAGGCTCATTATGCCCTGCTGGACATTGATGCTCCGGCCGCTGCGATCCAGGAAATGGAACGTCAGATGCGCATCAGCGAAGACGTCCTGCGTTACATGACGATCGCTGTTGAAAAGCACGAAGACGGCCCGTCTGCCATGATGCAGAAGCGCGACCGTGACGACCGTCCGCGCCGCGATGGCGACCGCCCGGAGCGCAGCTTCGGCGATCGTGACCGTGGTCCTCGCCCGGATCGTGGTGACCGCGAAGACCGTCCGCGCCGTCCGCGCGAAGACCGCGTATAAGGAGATTTTGAACAATGTCTGAAGTTTCCTCCGCACCGGTCCGCCGTCCGTTCCATCGCCGCCGCAAGACCTGCCCGTTCTCGGGCGCCAATGCGCCGCGCATCGACTACAAGGACGTTCGTCTCCTGCAGCGCTACATTTCCGAGCGCGGCAAGATCGTTCCTTCCCGCATCACGGCCGTTTCCCAGAAGAAGCAGCGCGAACTCGCCCAGGCGATCAAGCGCGCCCGTTTCCTCGGCCTGCTGCCTTACGTCGTCGCTTAATTCAAGCCGACGCTGCATGAAATCGAGGGAAGGCAGTCATGCCTTCCCTTCTCCCTTTCGCGATGGGCGCGGATCGGAACATTGAAACCCCATGTTGGGGACGGCTTCCAGAACAGAATTTCGGAAGCATCCTCTAACTGCTCATACGAAGCAGGACAGCGACGTGAAAAAGTTGAACGCAAAAGAGCTTGGCATCGGCGTGCTCGCCGGTCTGACCGTCGCCTTACTCGTGTATGGCGCGACCACTCAGCCTTTGCTTTTTATCCTTTTCGGCGCGCTTTCCGCTCTTCCCATCCTGATCGTCGGTCTTGGCTGGGGTAACGCTGCGGTCATTGTCGCCGTCGTGGTGGCGGGTCTCGTCGGCGCCGTCTGGCAGTCTCTGTATTTCGGGCTCTTTACGGTTCTGTTGACACTGATCCCGGCATGGCTCAGCCATCTCGCCAATCTGGCGCGCCCGGCTTCCGAACTCGGCGGCCCTGACCATCTGATGGCCTGGTATCCGCTCTCCGACATCATGCTGCATCTGTGTGGCCTTGCCGCGGCCATGATCATCATCGTTGGCGCGATCATGGGCTACAATGCCGATCTCGTCGGCCAGGTGATCGACCTTTATGTCAAGGCCGTAAACCAACAGCAGCCGGCACTGCAGCTCGATGCGGCGGCGATCGACAAGACCAAGTTCCTGATGCTTTACGCCATTCCCATGGTCTGGGGCATGATCTGGGTCATGATGCTGCTGGCTGCCTATTATGTGGCGATCCGCATCGTCACGGCCTCGAAGCACAATCTGCGCCCGCGCGAGGATATTCCCTCGTCGCTGCGCATGAATCGCAATGCGATCTTCGTCTTTCTCGTGGCGATCGTCGCCATGTTCTTCGGCGGCGTGATCGGCCTGATCGCAGCCGCCGTCCTCGGCGCCTTCGGCGCGGGTTTCATCGTTTCCGGCTTTGCGTCGCTGCACTACCGGACGCGCGGCAAGGACTGGCGCATACCCGTGCTTGTCCTCTTCTATCTGGTCTCGTTCTTCCTGACGCTACCGCTCTTCATCATCCTTGTTCTCGGCCTCTACGATACCCGCAAGGCGATATCGCTGACCCCGAACAAGGATGCAGACACACCCAAACCAACAGACACGAAAATCTGACATAGAAAGGAACAAGAAAATGGAAGTCATTCTTCTCGAACGCATCTCCAAGCTCGGCCAGATGGGCGAAACCGTAAAGGTTCGCGACGGCTTTGCTCGCAACTACCTGCTGCCGCTCGGCAAGGCGCTGCGCGCCAACGCTGCCAACAAGGCTCGTTTCGAATCTGAACGCGCAACGCTCGAAGCCCGTAACCTGGAGCGCAAGAGCGAAGCCCAGAAGGTCGCCGACGTTCTCGCCGGCAAGTCCTTCATCGTCGTTCGCTCGGCTGGCGAAACCGGCCAGCTCTACGGCTCGGTCGCTGCCCGTGACGTCGTTGAAATCCTCGCTGCTGAAGGCTTCAGCATCGGCCGTAGCCAGGTTCACCTGAACACGCCGATCAAGGCCATTGGCCTGCACGATGTTACGATCGGCCTTCACGCCGAAGTCGAAATCACGATCGAACTCAACATTGCCCGTTCCGCCGAAGAAGCCGAGCGTCAGTCCAAGGGTGAGACCCTCACCTCCGCCGACGCCATCTACGGCATCGACGAAGACGCCCTGCGTCCGGAAGACTTCTTCGATCCGGAAGCCGACGGCAACGCTGAAGACGACGACGCATAATTTCCAGCCCATTGCTGGATATGCAAAAGCCCGGATCAACGATCCGGGCTTTTTGTTTGTCATCCGACACGCGATTCCCGCCCTATCAATCGTTGGCGGAAGGCTCCGGCAACGGCGTGGAATCCTTGTCGACCGAAACGACCACGGACATGCCTGGAGCCAATTCGTCGGTCAGGGGTTGGCCATCCTCGATCTTCACGCGGACGCCGATGCGCTGGGCGACCTTGGTGAAATTGCCGGTGGCGTTGTCCGGCTTGATGACGGCGAACTCGGAGCCTGCCGCCGGCGAGAAACGCTGGATA
Organism: Rhizobium sp. A22-96; assembly: GCF_053521805.1. Taxonomy (NCBI): domain Bacteria; kingdom Pseudomonadati; phylum Pseudomonadota; class Alphaproteobacteria; order Hyphomicrobiales; family Rhizobiaceae; genus Rhizobium; species Rhizobium sp. A22-96. The sequence goes on along the minus strand of NZ_JBNWDQ010000003.1, from coordinate 427,844 downwards.
CGGCCCTTGATCTGCCGGTGCCCGAGCGCATCGACGGAGATGGTGACCGGCTGGTCGAGTTTCATGCCGTCAAGCTGGGTTTCCTTGAAATTGGCGATTACCCAGATGTCCTTCGGCACAAGCCCCATCAGCTGCGTTCCGGCCGTCACATATTGGCCGAGGCGCACACCGACCTCCCCGACGCGGCCGTCCTGAGGCGCGACGATCGTTGCGTTCTGAAGATCGATGTTGGCAAGCTGCACGGCTGCCTCCGCGCCGCTGACGCCTGCCTCGAGCGAGGCGCGATTGACGATGATCGTCGTCAGGTTCTGCTGCGATACGTCGAGGGCGGCCTTGGCCTGATTGACCGATGCTTGTGCCTGCTGCAGCGTCGCCTGCGCCTGTTCGGAATCGCTTGTCGTCGATACGCCCCTGGCGACCAGCGTCGTCACGCGATCAGCAGCCAGTTGGGCGCGCTTCAGCGCGGCGTTGGCGCTATCGATCTGCGCCTGGCTGGAGACGATGCCGGCCTTGGCCGCCTGTTCCTGCTGCTGGGAATTGGCAAGAGCGGCCTTCTGACCAGCCAATGTCGCGTTCGCCTGCGCCACCTTCTGCCGATAGATGCGATCGTCGATCTGGGCGAGCACATCGCCCTGCTTGACGAGCTTGTAGTCCTTGATCGGCACAGCGGTAATGTAGCCGCTGACCTGCGGGCTGATGGTCGTGACGTAGCCTTTGACATAGGCATCGTCAGTGGTCTCGACGGAACTCTTGAACGGCGGCAGATGCCAGGCATAAAGCACAAGCATGACGCCGCCGATGCCGGCGAGAACGGCGATGACTTCGATTGGGGAGCGAACGAGCCTCGACATGGAGCTATTTCATATCCTCATGGGTTGGGGGCTACGGCTTGAGGCTGATCTTCAGCAAGCCGAGCTCTGACGAAGCGAAACAATACGTGCAGCGAAAGACCGGCAAGCGACAGGAAGGCGATGACGGCGGCGACGAAGAATGCGTCGCCATAGGCGAGCATGTTCGCCTCGCGGCTCACCTGCGCGCCAAGCAGTGCCAACCCCTCTCCCTTCAGAAGAGCGCTATCGCCGATGACCTTGCCATAGGACGATGAAAGCTGGCTGACGCGCTCGGCCACATGCGGATCGGTCAAAAGCACCCGCTCGGTCAAGACGGCGGAATGGAATTTCTCGCGAATGATGATCAGCGTGCCATAGAAGGCCGAGCCGATGAGACCGCCGATACTCTGCGTGAAGGTGAAGACGACGAAGAAGGTCACGAGATAGGGCGGTCCCTTGCTCAGCGCCGCCTTGAAACCTTGCGACATGGATGGCGGCAGGAAGAGTGCCGCGCCGGCCGCCATCATCGCCTGGCTGAGATACATCTGCTCCGGTCGGGTGAGGTTCGTCACCTGTGAGTCCATGAGGGCCCCTACTCCCATCAGGATGAGCGCGGCGAACTGGATCTGCCAGCTGAACCCATACACCATGAAGACCGTACAGATGAGCCCACCGATCACCGAGAAGGCCAGAATGATCCAATACAGCATGGAAAGCTGATCATAGAGAAGGCCGACGGCGTTCTGATAGAAGGTCATGATGACCGAGGTCTGCTCGGCCGCGATCAGGCGGAAGATCAGCAGGATTGCGGTCAGGTGCAGGATTTCGGGACGCAGCAGCCAGCGAACGTCGATGAGCGGCGTCGAGCGGCGCAGGTCAACGACGATGGCAAGCGTCAGGGATGCTATGCCGATCGCCAGCACAACGCCGAGCCAGGGCACTTCCAGCCACCAATAGAGGCGCCCCACCGACAGAATAACCGCCAGACAGCCGAATCCTATGGCGACAAGCGAATAGCTGAAGATATCGCCGAGAACGATGACCTTAACGCGCGGTGGCGGCGTCAGAGGCAGGAGATAGATGATCGGCATGACCAGCAGCGCCAGTGCCATTTCCAGCGTATAGAGGCCGCGCCACTCGCCATAATCGAGCAGCGAAGGCGATACGAGGCGGGTGATGGGGGCAGCTAGCAGCGTGTTCGTCATCGCCAGGCTGACGCCGACGGTCATCTTCTTGGCCGGCTCGAAGGCTTCCAGCATGTAGAGGAAACCAAGCGTCGAAAGCGGCGCACCGGCGATACCGCTCAAAAAGCGGACGACGATTGCCGAATGCAGGTCGGAAACGAAGAGGTTGAGCAGCGAGGCGACGACAAAACCGAGGATGCTGACCTCGGCGAAATTGCGGACGCCATACTGCAGCCGGATCTTGACCAGCGCGATGGCAAGACTGACGTTCGGGGCCATGTAGGCGGCCGAAAGCCATGCCGATTCCGTCGTCGTTGCGGCAATGGTGCCCTGGATCTGGGTGAGATTGGCAAAGGCGAGGTTGAGCCCCAGGCCCTGCGTCAGGAAGAACATCACGGACGCCGCGATGTAGAGCGGCACCTTCCACCCCGGCATGGGCGGCGGAGCAGGAGGAACGGTGGTGCTTTCCGCTTCGGAAACGAGGCTCGGCTCACCGCTCATGCACTACCTCATGACTTGCCCACATTCTGAAGATTGGCAGTCATGGCGCGGATAACCTTGAGCGCCATGCCGATATCCTCGTCCGAAATCCCCTCCAAGATATCCGCACGCACACCGGTGGCAAGTGCCTCGACCTCGGCAGCAACGACTTTTCCGGATTCCGTCATGAATATCTGCTTGGCGCGGCGATCTGAGGGCACGGCTCGGCGCTCGATGAAGCTCTGCGCCTCCATGGCATCCAGGATGCGCACGAGCGTCGGCGTCTCAAGCTCCAGCTCGTCGGCAAGCTCGCGCTGATTTATCCCGTCGCGACGCGAGAGCTTGTGAAAAACCCGTGCCCGCGCGAGGGTCATCCCATGTTCGCGAACAAGCGCATCGAATGCAGCTCTCAACTTACGGTTGAAAGAGGAAAGATCGTCGAACAGCTCTCGTCTTGATGGCGCACCAGACATTTATTGCAACTTTATACTATTAGCAGCCTACCCTATTTACAGGCAATAACCGGATTTTCTTATCTTTTCAAGCATCATAGCCGCGAAAGCTGATGCAAATAGCGAAATACCCGGCTAAAATGCCCCCGAATGGCTTGCATATGTGATTCGTGTGTCGGTCCTATCGTTGCAAAGTGGCGACAAGGGATTTTTTAAGTGGCGGAAACTTGTCCTGTGGACGAGTGGAACAATGTTGATAGCGCCGCCGAATTTGCTCTCATTCACCAATGCGACCCACTTGCGCAGTTGACCATGACAGCGGTTCATCGCAAACCATTCGATACTCCAAAGTACGAAGAGATGGAAAATGAACGAAGCGCCGCGCAAGCTCGCCGCCATTGCTCCCGCCGATCAGCACTATCGCGAGGCGCCTAACAATATCGAGGCGGAACAGGCTCTGCTCGGCGCCATCCTCGTCAACAACGATGCCTATTATCGTGTCTCCGACTTCCTGAAGCCCGTCCACCTGTACGAGCCGCTGCACCGGAAGATCTTCGAGGTCGCCGGCGACATCATTCGCATGGGCAAGACCGCCAATCCGGTCACCATCAAGAGCTTCGTGCCGGCCGACGAGAAGGTCGGCGACATGACGGTGGCGCAGTATCTGGCGCGCCTCGCGGTCGAGGCCGTATCGATCATCAATGCCGAGGACTATGGCCGCGCCATCTACGATCTGGCGCTGCGCCGCGCGCTGATCACCATCGGCGAAGACATGGTCAACATCGCCTATGACGCACCGCTCGACATGCCGCCGCAGACGCAGATCGAGGATACCGAGCGGCGCCTGTTCGAACTCGCCGAGAACGGCCGTTACGATGGCGGCTTCCAGGCCTTCAACGACGCCGTGGCGCTGGCGATCGACATGGCCGCCGTCGCCAAGGAGCGCGATGGCGGCCTCTCGGGCATATCCACAGGTATTCACTCGCTCGACAGCAAGATGGGCGGCCTGCAGCGCTCCGACTTGATCATCCTTGCCGGCCGTCCAGGCATGGGCAAGACCTCACTTGCCACCAATATCGCCTACAACATCGCCGCCTCCTTCGAAGGCGAAGTGCAGGCCGACGGCTCGACCAAGGCGAAGAATGGCGGTGTCGTCGGCTTCTACTCGCTGGAAATGTCGTCGGAACAGCTCGCCACCCGTATCATTTCCGAGCAGACGGAAGTCTCCTCCTCGAAGATCCGCCGCGGCGATATCAACGACGCGGATTTCGAGAAGCTGGTGGCATGCTCGATGATGATGCAGAAGGTGCCGCTCTATATCGACCAGACCGGTGGTATCTCCATCGCCCAGCTGTCGGCGCGTGCACGGCGCCTGAAGCGACAGCGCGGCCTTGATGTGCTCGTGGTCGACTACGTTCAGCTGATGACCGGCTCGGGAAAATCAAACGAGAACCGCGTCCAGGAAATCACCCAGATCACCACCGGCCTGAAGGCGCTCGGCAAGGAACTCAACGTTCCGATCGTCGCGCTCTCCCAGCTCTCGCGTGCCGTCGAAAGCCGTGAAGACAAGCGGCCGCAGCTTTCCGACCTTCGCGAATCCGGCTCGATCGAGCAGGACGCCGACGTGGTGCTCTTCGTGTTCCGCGAGGAATATTACGTCAAAAATGCCGAGCCGCGCGATATCAACGATCCGAAATATGCGGAATGGGAAGCCCAGTTCGAGCGGGTTAAGGGAACCGCCGACGTGATCATCGCCAAGCAGCGCCACGGACCCACCGGCACTGTGAGGCTCGCGTTCCAGTCGGAATTCACCCGTTTTGCCGACCTCGCCGATTCCTCATTCATTCAGTATGAAGAGCATTGATAAAGCTGTTTGGCGGCGCATATGTGCGTCGCAGCACTTTTTCTTTTCATCGATGATCACTATCCTGGCCGGAGCCAAATCATCTCCGGCCATTTCCTTGTTCAGGCGGTCCCATGACAGATAGTTTCGACGACAATGACGCTTTCGCTGCCGCCGGCCTGCGGCTGACGGTGGATCTCGGTGCACTCGTTGAAAACTGGCGTGACCTGGCTCACCGTTCAGGCAGAGCCCGCACCGCCGCCGTCGTCAAGGCGGATGCCTATGGGCTCGGCATCGAGGATGTCGGCGAAACCCTTTATGCGGCCGGTGCCCGCGATTTCTTCGTCGCCACCGCCGACGAAGGCGCGTCGTTGCGGCTCTATGCGCCGGAGGCACGTATCTTCGTGCTTTGCGGCATCTGGCCGGGCATGGAGCGGACATTCTTCGAAAACGACCTCGTTCCCGTCATCGCCTCCGAGGAACAACTGACCTTCTGGATGTCGGTCCTGTCGGAATATGGCGACTATCCTTGCGCGCTGCAGGTCGACACCGGCTTCAATCGGTTGGGCCTGCCGATGGAGGATGCGCTGGCGCTTGCCGATGACGTGTCCCGTCCCGCGAGCTTTTCGCCGGTGCTGGTCATGAGCCACCTTGCCTGCGGCGACGATCCTTCGAATGCGATGAACCGGCAACAGCTGGAGGCCTTCCGCAAGGTCAGCGCGGCTTTCGAGGGGATTGAGGCAAGCCTTGCCAATTCGGCGGGCATCTTCCTCGGGCCAGAGTACCATTTCGATCTCACTCGCCCCGGCATCGCCACCTATGGCGGCGAGGCTGTACCCGGCATAGCCAATCCGATGCGCCCGGTGGCGACGGCCGAAGCCCGGATCATCCAGACCCGCTCCGTGAAAGCGGGAGAAACGGTGGGCTACGGCCGCGCGCTGCAGCTGACGCGCGACAGCCGGCTGGCGATCGTCTCGGCCGGCTACGCCGATGGCTATATGCGCAGCCAGTCGAGCGCCGGCGTACCATTGCGCCAGACGGGCATAGCCGGTGGTCACGGCTATATCGCCGGGCACAAGGTCCCGGTTGCCGGCCGCATCACCATGGATCTCACCATCTTCGACGTGACCGACCTTCCGGAAAACCTGGTCCGCGCCGGCGACTATATCGAGCTTTTCGGTAACAACGTTCTGCTGGACGATGCGGCCAGAGCTGCCGGCACCATCGGCTATGAGATGCTGACCAGCATGGGGTTGCGGCACGAGCGGCGGTATATCTCGGAAGAGACGGAGGAATAGCCCGTTTTCCGCATTCCGGACGGAAACCGCTCCGCACTTTTCCCGGAGATGCCTTCAGCGCGCGCTGATCGCCAGGCGCACGCCGAGAGCGACAAACAGCGTTCCCAACCCACGATCGAGCCACAGCCCGAGACTGCGATTGCGCCGCAGTACCTCGCTCAGACGACCGCCGAGAAGGATAAGTGGCGGCTCAATGAAGGCGGCCACGACGATGATCAGGCTGCCATGCAGCAGGAGTTGCGCCCAGACCGGGCCCGCGCCTTCGACGACGAACTGCGGCAGGAAGGCGAGAAAGAAGATCGCAACCTTCGGATTGAGCAGCGAGACCAGAATGCCCTGCCGGTAGATGCGGCTTGAGGACAAGGTCTTGCCGGCTTCCTTGATCCAGGCACCCTCACCTTTCGAACGCAACGCCTGGATGCCGAGCCAGATCAGATAGGCGGCACCGATCCATTTGACTGCCGAGAAGGCAATCGCGGAAGCCGCCAGGATCGCCGATAGCCCGGCAGCGGCCATCAACACGTGCAGGCAGGCACCGCTCCATATGCCAAACAGCGCCGCGAAACCCGAACGCATGCCGCTTCGGATCGTGTGACCGAGAATGAAGGCGATATCCGGCCCCGGCGACAGATTGAGCAGCGTTGCGGCGGTCAGAAAGGCGATCCAGTGGGCAAGCGAATAGTCGAACATCGGTCATCATCCATAAAAAGGCTGGCATAAAAGCTGCCACGATCACCGTTGATACGGAAATCATTAGTTTTGATAGGCCGCGAAAGACATTATCTGACAGCCGATCGCGATTCGCTTCGAAGAGCGGAGCAATAGAATTTTGAGAACAGCATCCGATGGCCAAGGCCCGTACACAATTCATCTGCCAGAACTGCGGCACGATCCATAATCGCTGGGCCGGCAAGTGCGATAGCTGCGGCGCATGGAACACCATCGTCGAGGAAGATCCCATGGGCGGGATCGGCGGCGGTCCGGCAAAGACGCCGCGCAAGGGCCGGCCCGTGACGCTGACCTCGCTTTCGGGCGAGATCGAGGAAGCGCCTCGTATCTACACCGGCATCTCCGAACTCGACCGCGCCACGGGCGGCGGTTTCGTCCGCGGCTCAGCTGTTCTCGTCGGTGGCGATCCCGGTATCGGCAAATCGACCTTGCTGATGCAGGCAGCGGCGGCGCTTGCCCGCAAGGGCCACAAGGTCGTCTACGTCTCGGGCGAAGAAGCTGTGGCACAGGTTCGCCTGCGCGCGCAGCGACTGCAGGCGGCCGATACCGACGTCATGCTGGCGGCGGAAACCAATGTCGAGGACATCCTGGCGACGCTGGCCGAGGGCAAGAGGCCCGATCTCGTCATTATCGATTCCATTCAGACGCTGTGGAGCGAACTTGCCGAGTCCGCTCCCGGCACCGTCACGCAGGTGCGAACCGGCGTTCAGGCGATGATCCGCTTTGCCAAGCAGACCGGCGCCGCGATGGTGCTGGTGGGCCACGTCACCAAGGATGGCCAGATCGCCGGCCCGCGCGTGGTCGAGCACATGGTCGATGCCGTCCTCTATTTCGAAGGTGATCGCGGCCATCACTACCGCATCCTGCGTACCGTCAAGAATCGTTTCGGCCCGACCGATGAGATCGGCGTCTTCGAAATGTCCGACAAAGGGCTACGCGACGTTGCCAATCCGTCAGAACTTTTCCTCGGCGAGCGCAATTCCAAATCACCGGGTGCGGCCGTTTTCGCCGGCATGGAAGGTACCAGACCGCTGCTGGTCGAAGTGCAGGCATTGGTCGCGGCAACCTCACTCGGTACGCCCCGGCGAGCCGTGATCGGCTGGGATTCGGCGCGGCTATCGATGATTCTCGCAGTGCTCGAGGCACATTGCGGCGTTCGCCTCGGCCAGCACGATGTCTACCTCAATGTCGCCGGCGGCTACCGCATTTCTGAGCCGGCTGCCGACCTTGCCGTCGCCTCTGCACTGGTTTCCTCTCTGGCCGGTCTTGCCCTTCCCTCCGATTGCGTCTATTTCGGCGAAGTCAGCCTGTCGGGCGCCGTCCGGCCGGTTGCGCACACTGGCCAGCGTCTCAAGGAAGCCGAGAAGCTGGGATTTTCCGCGGCCGTTCTGCCTGCCGCTTCCGCCGACCTTCCGAAGGTCAACGGCGGACGCTGGAGCGAGGTTGAAAGCCTACCGGATCTGGTGGCGCGCATAGCCGGATCGAAGGGCGCGCTCAAGCGTGCGGAAGATGAAGACTGAGCCTTACTTCAGCCGTCCTTGACGTAGAAGAGGCTCTTGACTGAGGCCGATGCCCGCCACACGGCGTGGCAAGTCTTGAAGTGGATTATACATGCCCATTACGATTTTCGACGGTATTGTTATCGGCGTTCTTCTATTCTCCGCCGTTCTGGCCATGGTCCGCGGGTTTTCCCGCGAAATTCTTTCGATTGTCAGCTGGGGCGGCTCGGCCGTCGCCGCTTACTATCTCTATCCCCTGCTTCTTCCCTATGCGCTGCAATACAAGGCCGACACCAAGATCGCCACGATCGCCTCGGCCGGTGTCATCTTCCTGCTGGCGCTGATCATCATCTCCTTCATCACCATCCGGATCGCGGACTTTATTATCGACAGCCGCATCGGCGCGCTCGACCGGACGCTGGGCTTCCTGTTCGGCGCAGCTCGCGGTCTGCTGCTGATGGTCGTCGTGGTGGCCTTCTGGAACTGGCTCGTCGCACCTGCCGCCCGTCCGGACTGGGTCAACAATGCCAAGTCGAAGCCATTCCTCGATTCGATGGTCGAAAAGCTGAAATCGGCGCTTCCTGACAACGTTCAGGCGATGCTGCCGCCCGAGATCATCAACAAGATCGCGCCCAATCAGCAACAGCAGACGCAGCCTCAGCAAGGTGGAGACAACGGTACGACGAACGATACCGCGCCCCCCGACGATGCGCCCGCACCGCAGACAAACAATTGACAATACGTTTACAGGCTTGACCCGCAGCGCGATAATCGCCATGTGAGCGGCAAGAAATCAGAAAATCCGGCCCGATATGTTTTCCGGCCGGATTTTCAGCTATTGTAGTATCAGTCGTGACGCCGCCCGATCCGCCCACGTTGAGAGCAAAGGCCAGCAGCCATGAACCATTCCCTTTCCATCGAGAATGATATCGACGGCGACACGCTGCACGAGGAATGCGGTGTATTCGGCATTCTCGGGCACCCCGATGCGGCGACGCTGACGGCGCTCGGCCTGCACGCCCTGCAACACCGCGGTCAGGAAGCGGCCGGCATCGTCTCCTTCGACGGCCAGCGCTTTCATTCGGAGCGGCGCATGGGTCTCGTCGGCGATCACTATACCGATCCTGCCACGCTTGCCCGCCTGCCCGGCGACCGCTCGATGGGCCATGTGCGTTACTCGACGACGGGCGAAACCATCCTTCGCAACGTGCAGCCGCTGTTCGCTGAGCTGGAAGTCGGCGGCATCGCCATCGCTCACAACGGCAATTTCACCAACGGCCTAACGATGCGCCGGCAGTTGATCGCTGACGGCGCCATCTGTCAGTCGACATCCGACACCGAAGTCGTTCTCCATCTCATTGCCCGCTCCAAGCAGGCCTCTTCTTCCGACCGCTTCATCGATGCCATCCGCCAGATGGAAGGCGGCTACTCGATGCTGGCCATGACGCGCACCAAGCTGATTGCCGCCCGCGACCCGATCGGCATCCGGCCGCTTGTTATGGGCGAGCTCGACGGCAAGCCGATCTTCTGCTCGGAAACCTGCGCTCTCGATATCATCGGCGCAAAATATGTCCGCGACGTTGAAAATGGCGAAGTCATCATCTGCGAGATCCAGCCCGACGGTTCGATCACCATCGATGCCCGCAAGCCTGAGGTGACCAAGCCCGAGCGGCTCTGCCTGTTCGAATATGTCTATTTCGCCCGTCCCGATTCCGTCGTCGGTGGCCGCAACGTCTATGTCGCTCGCCGCAACATGGGCATCAATCTTGCCAAGGAATCTCCTGTCGAGGCCGATGTCGTCGTGCCGGTGCCGGATGGCGGCACGCCGGCTGCCATTGGCTATGCGCAGGAAAGCGGCATTCCCTTCGAGCTCGGCATCATCCGCAACCACTATGTCGGCCGTACCTTCATCGAGCCGACGCAGCAGATCCGCGCTTTCGGCGTCAAGCTGAAGCATTCCGCCAATCGCGCCATCATCGAAGGCAAGCGCGTCATCCTCGTGGATGACTCCATCGTGCGCGGCACGACCTCGGTGAAAATCGTGCAGATGATCCGCGAAGCCGGCGCCCGCGAAGTGCATATCCGCGTCGCCAGCCCGATGATCTTCTATCCGGACTTCTACGGCATCGACACGCCGGACGCCGAAAAGCTGCTTGCCAACCAGTATGGCAGCCTGAAGGCCATGTGCGATTTCATCGGCGCTGATTCCCTCCAGTTCCTGTCGATCGACGGGCTCTACAGGGCTGTCGGTGGCGAACCGCGTGACAACGCACAGCCGCAGTTCACCGATCACTATTTCACCGGTGACTATCCGACTCGCCTGCTCGACCGGGAAAGCACCAGCAATGTGCGCAAGCTCTCCATGCTTGCCAGCAACGGCTGACCTTCGGTAACGGCTGACAAGGGGCGCTTCTCGCCCCTTTCCTTCCCATAGCATTCGGATCAAGACAGCATGAGCGTCAACCTCAAGGACAAGATCGCCCTCGTTACCGGCGCGTCGCGCGGTATCGGCTATTTCACGGCTCTGGAACTCGCCAAGGCCGGCGCGCATGTGATCGCCTGCGCCCGCACGGTCGGGGGACTTGAAGAGCTGGACGATGCCATCAAGGCGGCCGGCGGTTCGGCGACGCTCGTACCTTTCGACCTCGCCGACATGAACGCCATCGACGCGCTCGGCGGCTCGATCTTCGAGCGCTGGGGCAAGCTCGATATCCTCGTCGCCAATGCCGGCGTGCTCGGCGTCATCTCGCCGATCGGCCATATCGAGGCGAAAGTGTTCGAGAAGGTAATGACCGTCAACGTCACCGCCACTTGGCGGCTGATCCGCTCCGTCGAGCCGCTGCTGATGCGCTCCGATGCCGGACGCGCCGTGATCCTGTCATCGGCCGCAGCCCACCGCTGCCGGCCCTTCTGGGGCGCCTATTCCGCCTCCAAGGCCGCCGTCGAGGCACTGGCGCGCACCTGGGCCGGAGAAACACAGAGCACGCCGCTGCGCATTACCAGCGTCGATCCGGGCGCAACCCGCACCGCCATGCGCGCCCAGGCCATGCCCGGCGAAGATCCCGATACGCTGCCGCATCCCCGCGAGGTCGCCAAGGCGATCCTGCCGCTCGCGGGCGCCGATGTCACCGAAACCGGCAAGCTCTTCGTCGTGCGCGAGAACAAGCTCGTCGACTACCGGATGCCGGAATAGGCTCTCATGCTTGAGAAGGAAGTCTGGACAGAGGAAGACTTCGACATCATGGGCTGGCACGACAACCGGCTCTATTCCTTTTCGATGCCAAACGAGAAATTCGAGTTTGCGCTCGATATCGATTATATTTTCAAATGGGAAAAGTCAGGCGACCAGTATTTGGGCTTTTGGGTTTCGGCCTCTGACATTGCCTTCCACAATGTCAGCGATTTTAAAATTCAAATCGAGCAAGGGCAGGCTCTTTTGTGCTTCATTATGGGCCTGACACGAAAGAATTCCCACTTATCGCCCAATGGAAAATGCCTGCTTTGGGACTACGAGATTGAACTTGATACGGGGGTGATCTCGTTCACTTCCACTGGCTTTACTCAAAAATTGCGGCACCAGCCTATCTTTTCGAAATCTCAGGATTTGAATAATCGGTAGTCTTTGGATAGGCGAATGCATTAAGCCATTGTCCGCCGACATGTCGCTTGTATCCCTCTTGACCAATCATCGTTGTCGCGCGATAAAGCCTGCCATGAAAACGGTTATCTGCATTATCTGCCGGAAAATTATTCGCTAGCGCTTTGCTGGTCTGGCCGTTTTCGTCTCCCAAAATCCAAGATGACAAACGTTCCGGCCGGCCGGTGACGATTTTTTTCGGATCTATGCCTTTGGGAGAGTGAAATGGGCGCCGAGCCGCAACTGAGATTCTACAACACGCTGACGCGCGAAAAGGTCGATTTCCAGCCGATCGATCGCAACAATGTCCGCATGTATGTCTGCGGCCCGACGGTCTATGACTTCGCCCATATCGGCAATGCCCGTCCGGCCATCGTCTTCGATGTGCTGTTCCGGCTGCTGCGGCAGGTCTATGGCGAGAGCCACGTCACCTATGTCCGCAACATCACCGATCTCGACGACAAGATCAACGCGCGTGCGCTGCGCGACCAACCTGGCCTGCCGCTAAACGAGGCGATCCGGCTGGTAACGGAAAAGACTGAACGGCAGTACCGCGAGGATACCGCGGCGCTCGGTTGCCTTGAGCCGACGGTGCAGCCGCGGGCGACCGACAGTATCGCTGAGATGATTGTGATCATCGAGAAGCTGATCGCCAAGGGTCATGCCTATCGGGCTGGTGGCGAAGTGCTGTTCGATACGAAGTCGATGGCCGATTACGGCCAGCTTTCGAAGCGCAATCTCGATGAGCAGCAGGCGGGCGCGCGCATCGCCGTCGATGAGCACAAGAAGAGCCCCGGCGACTTTGTGCTGTGGAAGCTCTCCGATGCGAACGAACCCGGCTGGGAAAGCCCCTGGGGTCGTGGCCGTCCGGGCTGGCATATTGAGTGCTCGGCCATGAGCGGGCGCTATCTCGGCGATGTCTTCGATATTCATGGCGGCGGGCTGGACCTGATCTTCCCGCATCATGAAAACGAAATCGCTCAGTCGCGTTGCGCGCACGGCACGCACACGATGGCGAACGTCTGGATGCATAACGGCTTCGTGCAGCTCGAAGGCCGCAAGATGTCGAAATCGGAAGGCAACTTCGTCACCATCCATGAGCTGCTGCAGACGGAAAAGCTCGGCGGCCGGACGTGGCCCGGCGCAGTGCTGAGGCTCGCCATGCTGATGACGCACTACCGCGAGCCGATCGACTTCTCCGTCAAGCGTCTGGAGGAGGCCGAACGGCTGCTCGCCAAATGGCCGGCAGCGGATGCCAGCAGTGCCGCGCCGGATGCAACTGTTGTCGCCGCACTCGCCGACGACCTCAACACCGTCACCGCGGTGCAGGCGCTGCATGCGCTGGCACAGGCCGCCAATGCCGACGCCAGCCTCCTGCCCGTCTTCGCGGCAAGCGCCAGCCTGCTCGGCCTCTTGCCGAAGAAGGCGGAAGTCGATGAAGCGGTTGCTTCCGATATCGATGCCAAGGTGCGCCAGCGCCTTGAGCTGCTGAAGGCGAAGAACTTTGCCGAAGCCGACAAGCTCCGCGATGCGCTTTTGGCTGAAGGCATCCAGCTGAAGGACGGCAAGGATCCCGTGACGGGCGAGCGCATCACGACTTGGGAGGTCAAGCGGTGAGTGCATATACCCCCCTCTGTCACTTTCGTGACATCTCCCCCACAAGGGGGGAGATTGGGGGGAGCTTGCCGTATGTCCTCATACAATCATTAGGCTTGGCCTCCGCAGATTCTATCTCCACTTGGGCCGAGCGAGTGCCAGGGGTTAACAATCTCCCCCCTTGTGGGGGAGATGTCACGAAAGTGACAGAGGGGGGTACCTTGCCGCATACTCCAGTCCCGCCCAAAATCCGCAGCAATGCCCGCCACATGCGCAGGGTCATGACTGACGCGGAACTGCGTCTCTGGAACGAATTGCGCGCCCATCGCCTCATGGGTCTCAGCTTCCGCCGGCAATTGCCGATTGCTGGCTATATCGTCGATTTTGCCTGCCCGACCGAGAAGCTGATTGTCGAAGTCGACGGCTCCCAGCACGCCAACGATCGCGATCAGACGTATGACCGGGTCCGCACCCTTCGCCTTCAAGCAGACGGCTGGACTGTTCTGCGCTTCTGGAACGACGATGTCCTGAAGGATATCGACAATGTCTGCATGCATATCCTCATCGTCCTCGGAAAGGATAGGCAATGACTGCTTCAACCTACACCGGCGGCTGTCAATGCGGTGCGGTTCGCTTTCGGGTGCGGGGCACGCTGAAAGATGCGTCCATCTGTCATTGTCGCATGTGCCAGAAGGCCTTCGGCGCCTATTACGCACCGCTGGTCTCGACGCGCGGCGCCGAGCTTGTCTGGACACGCGGGGAGCGCAAGACATTCCAGTCTTCCAACCACGTCAAGCGCGGCTTCTGCGGGGATTGCGGCACGCCGCTGACCTATGAGGCGCCGGATGGTGTGGCCGTGGCGGCGGGCGCCTTCGACGATCCTTCGCAGCTGCCGCCTGTCGTGCAATATGGCACGGAAGCCAAGATCGATTTTGTCGACCGGCTACATTTGCTGCCCGGCTACCGGACAGAAGACGATGCCGAGCAGGCGCCTTTCGTGCTCGAGCTTGTCTCGTATCAGCATCCGGATCACGATACGGCAGAGTGGCCTGCGGAGACCGGAAAATGACGATGGCGGAAGGATATAGCGGGGGATGCCAATGCGGTGCGGTCCGATATCGTGCTGCGGGCGCGCTCGCCTATCCGCATCTCTGCCATTGTCGCATGTGCCAGAAAGCATCGGGCAATTATGCCCTGCCGCTGGGGAGCGCCAAGCGCGCCGGCTTTGAGATGACGCGCGGCGAGCCCTCGTGGTTTCATTCGTCGGATCTCGTGCGCCGCGGTTTTTGCGGCACCTGCGGCACGCCGCTGTTCTACGATATTCCCGGCACGGATTTCATCAATGTGACGCTTGGGTCGCTCGATGAGCCGATGGCTGTCCAGCCCGTCGCGCAGTCGAACTGCGGGACAAAGATGCCTTGGTTCCATGCGCTGGATGAGCTGCCAATGGAACCGGATGAAGATGGAACCGATCGCGCCGTGTCGATCCGCCTGTCCAACCATCAACATCCCGATCACGATACCTCAACCTGGCCACAGGAGAAGCGCCATGACTGAAGTCACCAGAAGCGGAGGATGCCAATGCGGCGCGGTGCGGTTTCGCATTCGCGGCGAGCTCGGCCGCCCGTCGATCTGCCATTGCCGCATGTGCCAGAAGCAGTTCGGCAGCTTCTTCTCCGCCCTGGTCACGGCACCGGGCGACAGTCTGGAATGGACGCGTGGCGAACCGACCTATTTTCAGTCCTCCATCAATATCGAGCGCGGCTTCTGCAAGGATTGCGGCACGCCGATGACCTATCGCCATCCCGGTGGCCTGGAAATCGCCATCGGCGCTTTCGACGAGCGTGACGATCTGGCCCCGCAGATCCAGGTGAACCACGCCTCGCGCCTCCCCTGGGTCGAGACCATCTTCGAAAAGCCGGTGCATCAGGATCCCGATTTTTATGCTCAGCAGGAGCGGATCATCTCCTTCCAGCATCCCGATCACGATACCGACGTCTGGCCTGCCCAGGGACTGAAAATATGACGGAAACGCTGCGGACGCTCTATCCGGAAATCGAACCCTATGCGTCCGGTCATCTCGATGTCGGCGACGGGCATGTGATCTATTGGGAACGCGTGGGAACGCCTGGCGCCAAGCCTGCCGTGTTCCTGCATGGCGGTCCGGGCGGCGGCAGCTCGGCGAACCATCGCCGCCAGTTCGATCCGGCGCTTTACGATGTGACCCTGTTCGATCAGCGCGGCTGCGGGCGCTCGACGCCGCATGCCGGGCTGAACGCCAACACGACCTGGCATCTGGTCGCCGATATCGAACGGCTGCGAGAGATGGCCGGTGTGGAAAAATGGCTCGTCTTCGGCGGCTCCTGGGGCTCGACGCTGGCGCTCGCCTATTCCGAAACGCATCCGGAGCGGGTTTCAGAGCTTGTCGTACGCGGCATCTACACGCTGACGCGGGCTGAGCTCGACTGGTATTATCAGTTTGGCGTTTCCGAGATGTTTCCTGACAAATGGGAGCGTTTCGTCGCACCGATCCCGGCTGACGAGCGCCATGAGATGATGGCAGCCTACCATCGCCTGCTGACGCATCCGGACAAGGCCGCTCGCCTGGAGGCCGCCAAGGCATGGTCGATCTGGGAAGGCGAGACAATCACCCTGCTGCCCGAACCATCCGTCAGCAGCCAGTTCGAGGATGCGGAATACGCGCATGCCTTCGCCCGCATCGAGAACCATTTCTTCGTCAATGCCGGCTGGCTCGAAGAAGGCCAGCTTCTGCGCGATGCGCATAAGCTCAAGGACATTCCCGGCGTCATCGTCCATGGCCGTTACGACATGCCCTGCCCGGCAAAATATGCCTGGGCGCTGCACAAGGCTTGGCCGAGGGCGGAATTTCATCTGATCGAGGGTGCGGGCCATGCCGCTTCGGAGCCGGGCATTCTCGATCAACTGATCCGGGCGACAGATAGGTTTGCCGGGAAGGCCTGACCTCGCAAGGCCTCTCACCCCAGCCCTCTCCCCGCCAGCAGGGAGAGGGAGCGACTGAGCAAGAACAAACCGGTTCGCCGGAGGAAACAGTATGACACGCGAAAAAATCTATCTCTTCGACACGACGCTCCGCGATGGCCAGCAGACGCCCGGCATCGATTTTTCCGTCGAGGACAAGATTGCCATTGCGACCATGCTGGACGAGTTCGGTCTGGATTATGTCGAGGGCGGCTATCCCGGCGCCAATCCCACCGATACGGCCTTTTTCGAGGAGAAGCGGACGAAATCGGCTGCCTTCGTCGCCTTCGGCATGACCAAACGCGCCGGCATTTCCGCCTCTAACGATCCTGGCCTTGCGAGCCTCTTGCAGGCGAAAGCCGATGCGATCTGTTTCGTGGCGAAGAGCTGGGACTATCATGTCAAGGTCGCGCTCGGCTGTACCAACGAGGAAAACCTCGAAAGCATCGCTGAGAGCGTCAAGGCCGCCATCGGCGCCGGCAAGGAAGCCCTTGTCGATTGCGAGCATTTCTTCGACGGCTACAAGGCCAATCCGACCTATGCGCTTGCCTGCGCCAAGACGGCCTATGATGCCGGCGCGCGTTGGGTGGTGCTCTGTGACACCAATGGCGGAACGCAGCCGCCTGAGGTCCGCGCCATCGTCGAGGCCGTCATTGCCTGCGGCGTTCCCGGGCACTGTCTTGGCATCCATGCGCACAACGACACAGGGCAAGCGGTAGCCAATTCGCTGGCCGCCGTCGAAGCCGGCGTGCGGCAGATCCAGGGCACGCTGAACGGCATCGGCGAGCGTTGCGGCAATGCCAATCTGGTAACGTTGATCCCGACACTGGCGCTGAAACGCGCCTATAGCGAACGCTTCGAAACGACGATCGATGGCGAGCGGCTGCTGGGCTTGACCGGCCTTTCGCATGCCTTCGACGAACTGCTGAACCGTTCGCCAGACCATCAGGCTCCCTATGTCGGCGCCTCCGCCTTTGCGACCAAAGCCGGCATCCATGCCTCCGCCTTGCTCAAGGACCCGCGCACCTACGAGCACATTCCGCCTGAGACCGTCGGTAACTTCCGCAAGGTCATGGTGTCCGATCAGGGCGGTAAGTCGAACTTCATCAATGCGTTGAAGCGCCGTGGCATCGAAGTGGGCAAGGACGACCCCAAACTCGACCAGCTGATCCAGATCGTCAAGGAACGCGAAGCCACCGGCTATGCCTATGAAGGCGCGGATGCCAGCTTCGAGCTTTTGGCGCGTCGCACGCTCGGCACCATCCCGGAATTCTTCGCGATCGACGGCTTCCGTGTTATGGTCGAGCGCCGTTTCGATTCCCACGGCCGGGTGAAGATCGTCTCCGAAGCGGTGGTCAAGATCATCATCGACGGCGAGACCATCATGTCGGTCGCCGAAGGCGATGGCCCGGTCAACGCGCTCGACCTGGCGCTGCGCAAGAATTTCGGCAAATACCAGCACGAAATCGACGATCTGGAACTGGCCGACTTCAAGGTGCGTATCCTCAATGGCGGCACCGAAGCCATAACCCGCGTGCTCATCGAATCCACCGACAGCGACGGCGTGCGCTGGTGGACGGTCGGCGTTTCGGAAAACATCATCGACGCCTCGTTCCAGGCGCTGGTGGATTCCGTCATCTACAAGCTGATGAAGAACCGCCATATGGCGGGCAAGATTGCGGCGGAGTGATCCGCCGTCTATCAAAAAGCTTGACGATGCCGTCAAGGAAATGAATTAGCCATGCGTTACGCATTGGAGTAATCCCGTCTCAAATAACAAGGAATGACGGGAAAAATCATGACCACCGATGCGGTCAAGCCGGAAATCAAGAACAACGACGCTATCCGCGGCTTCGGCTTCGCGATGACGGCCTACCTCTTCTGGGGCATTCTACCGCTCTACATGAAGGCCCTTGCGCATATCCCGGCCTTTGAGGTCATCGCCCATCGCATCTTCTGGTCGGTTCCGGTTGCCGGCGCCGTCTTGCTGGCACTCGGCCGCATGGGGGACGTGAAGGTGGCGCTGCGCAACCCGCGCACGGTTGCCATGGCCTCGCTGACCGCAACTCTGGTGACCATCAACTGGGGAACCTATGTCTGGGCGATCGGCGCCGGCCATTCGCTTGATGCAGCCCTTGGTTATTTCATCAATCCGCTCTTCAGCATCGCGCTCGGCGCCATCCTGCTCAAGGAAAAGCTGGCGCCCACGCAGATCGTCGCGATCTGCCTTGCAGCCGTGGCCGTGATCATCCTGACCGTAAAAGCCGGCACGCTCCCCTGGGTCGCACTGTCGCTCACCTTCTCCTGGGGCTTCTACGCGTTTTTCCGCAAGACTTTGCCCGTTGGGGCCAATCAGGGCTTCTTCATTGAGGTGCTGCTGCTCTGCATTCCCGCAACGCTCTACATTCTTTACCTGGAAGCGCGCGGCGAAGGCCATTTCTACCAGACAGGCCTCTCGGACACCGCGCTTTTGCTCGGATGCGGGCTGGTGACGGCGCTGCCGCTGATGATCTTTGCCAACGGCGCGAAGCTTCTGAGAATGTCGACCATCGGCATCATGCAGTACATCGTGCCCACAATGGTCTTCCTGATCGCCGTCTTCCTGTTCAAGGAACCCTTCGGCACGACGCAGATGATCGCCTTCTCGCTGATCTGGGCCGGGCTTGTGCTTTACAGCTGGTCGATGCTGCGTCAGAGCAGAGAGCGCTAACCACCAAGCATGGTTAGCAAATCTCTAATCAGAGCTTGGAAATAACAGCCTCTTCGCCGCTGCGGTCGCCGCGCGTTTCGGCAGCGTGCTTGCGGATGGCCGGGATGATGTCGGCCACGTTGTCGATCAGCAGCGGCTGTACGCGATGGGGAGTGTGAATGAAGCCTTCTTCCGTCATGTGGCGGATGAGCTCCATCATCGGATCCCAGAAACCGTTGATATTGGCAAAGATCATCGGCTTTTCGTGACGGCCGAGCTGACCCCACGTCATGATCTCGACGATCTCCTCCAGCGTGCCGATGCCGCCCGGTAGTGCCACGAAGGCATCCGACCGTTCAAACATGCCATGTTTGCGCTCATGCATGTCCGAGGTTATGATCAGCTCATCCAGTTGACCGAGCGAATGGCGCGTCGCTTCCATGTCGACAAGAAATTCCGGAATGATGCCGGTGACCTGACCGCCATGCGAGAGCACGCCGCTTGCGACAGCGCCCATGATGCCCTTGGTTCCACCGCCATAGACCAGGCGCAAACCGTTCTCGGCTATGCTTTTGCCCAGCTCCCGGCCTGCGGTCATGTAGGAAGAATCACGCCCCGGCCTGGAGCCGCAATAGACGCAGATGGATCGAATTGGCGTGGAATCGTCGGTCATGGATGCAAACAACAATGCTGCGAATGCTCAGTCAAGATTTTTCGACGGAAAACTTGTGCCCGGGCATGCGAAAATGGCTGAGAAAGCTTGTAAAAGCAGGCGAAATCGCTAGCAATTTCAGGAGTTGCGACGACTGCGCCGCGTGGAGATGAATGATGATGAAGAACCGTGCCGGTTGGCTGGCTCTGTTGGTGCTGATAATTGCGACCATCCTTATGGTCTTTTTCGTAATGCCGCGCATCAACGGCAACAAGAACCCAATCGGCGATGTCGTCAATCAAGCCAGCAACACGGTGAAGAACACCATCGACGAAAATGCGCAGAAGGCTGGCGAGACCGCGAAGACGACGGCCCAGGCAACACAGAATGCTGTGTCCAACGCCGTCAACACGGCCGATCTTGCCAAGAAGCTGACCGATCTGACCGGCGCTGCGGCGACATCGCTCGTCGACCTCAAGGGGTTGTTCAAGGATGGCGCCGCGCCAAGCCAGGATATTGTCGCAGCCGCGAAGACGAAGACGATCACGGCGCTTCAATCGATCGTCGGCTTTGCGCTTCCTGAAGGCATCGACGCGACAACGACCGGCCTCATCAAAAAGGCCCAGGATGGCGCGGGCAAGGCAGTCGCCATCATCCAGTCGCTTCCGGATAACGCCGCTGAAGCCAGCGCCGCGATCGACAGGGCATTGGCGGCTCTGACCGGCCAGCCGGCACCACAGACCGAGGCCGCCGCAAAGTCTCCAGTCCCGTCCTTCGACGTGCTGCGCGTGGAGCCGGACGGTTCCACCGTCATCGCCGGTTCGGCCGAGCCGAACGCCAAGCTTGAGATTGTCGATGGCGAAAAGGTCGTCACCACGACCAATGTCGGGCCCAGTGGCGATTTTGCCGCCGTACTCGACAATCCCCTGCCACCCGGCGACCACGAACTGGTGCTGCGTGCCACGGGCAAGGACGGCAAGGCCGTGAATTCCCAGGAAGTCGCAACCGTTTCCGTGCCGAAGGACGATTCCACACAGCTTCTCGCCATGGTCTCGAAGCCCGGCACCGCCAGCCGCATCATCACGGCGCCCTCGGCCAAGCAGGGTCGCGTGAACACCGCGGAGCAGAATGCACCGGCAGCCAATACCCAGAGCAACACCGCAACGACCCCCGACGCCAAGCCACAGCAGGATGGCACGGCCGTCGCATCGGCCAACCCTGCTGCCGGCACGACGACCCCGCCGCCGGCAAAGACCGACGCTGAGCCCGAAGTCATGGTCAATGCGGTCGAAATCGAAAACGACCATATCTTCGTTGCCGGCACCACGAAGCCGAACGCCAAGGTGCGCGCGTATGCCGACGACAAACTGATCGGCGAAATTGCTGCCGGCGCAGACGGCCATTTCGTCGTCGATGGCGCGATGCCGCTTGCGGTTGGCGACCACAAGATCCGTGTCGACGTGCTTGACGAGGCAGGCAAGGTCGTGGTGCGCACCAGCGTCAACTTCACCCGCCCGGAAGGCAATCAGGTAACCGTTGCCGCACAGACGCCGGCTGCGACCGGCGCCCAGTCGCAATCGACGGCGGCGAACATGGTGCCGCTCGATGAGGGCGAACTCGCCAAGCTGAAGGAAGGCGCCGGCAAGGCTTTCGCGCTGCTGAAGGGTCTGTTCACCGATGGCAAGCAGCCGAATGCGGAACAGCTTGCCGCCGCCCGCTCCGGCACCGAGATCGCGCTGAAATCGCTTTCGGAATTCCGGCCGTCGATCAGCGCCAGCGCCAGCCTGAAAAAGATTGCTTCCGATGCCTCGGCCGCCGCCCTGAAGGCGCTTGGCGTATTGCAGGCCCTTCCGAAGGACCCGAAGTCGGTCGGCGATGCGCTGCCCAATCTCGAGCGGATGATCGCCGCCATCACCGCTCCCGTGCAGACGGCGCCGGCACAGCCGAATCCGGAGGTCTCGTCCAGCGAGAACGGCCCGAAGACGCTGGAGCAGGCGCCGCTTTCGCAGGACACCAGCGCGGTCATCATCCGTCGCGGCGATACGTTGTGGCAGATTTCGCGTCGCATCTATGGCGCCGGCGTGCGCTACACGACGATCTATCTGGCCAACGAGGACAAGATCAACAATCCGGACCGTATCCTGCCGGGACAGGTGTTCGGCCTGCCGAAGGATGCACTGCCCAATGCCGAAGAGCTTCACCGCAAGCGGCTTTCGGGCGAACATCTCTAGGCGGATCGCCGTCACTCGATAACGACATTCATTGGCCGGGCGCCACCAACGCCCGGCCAATGCTTTTATGCGTCATAAAAATAGTATAAGCGTCGCGCGATCCCCATCGCCTTCACGCAGCGGCCATGCCTTTGTGTGTCAGGCCTTTCCAGCCGGACCGACACCACATCGTCACTGTCCGGCTGCCTCAATTATTTCGCCGGAGACGGACATGGCAGACCGCAAGAAGACCATATCGGCGGATTCCAGCAATCCATTGAATACGATCGTCAACCTCTGGCCCTATATGTGGCCCGCCGGTCGCATGGATCTCAAAATGCGCGTCGTATGGGCGACCGTCTTCCTGCTGATCTCGAAATTCTTCCTGCTGCTGGTCCCGTATTTCTTCAAGTGGTCCGTCGACGCCCTGAACGGCAAGCTCGATATGCAGGGCATCCTGCCTGCCTTCATGGTCGGCGCCATCGCCCTGATCATCGCCACGAACGTCACGCGTCTCATCCAGCTCGGCCTCAACCAGCTCCGGGATGCGCTGTTTGCAAGCGTTGGCCAATATGCCGTTCGCCAGCTCGCCTACCGCACCTTCGTCCACATGCATGAGCTGTCGCTGCGCTTCCATCTGGAGCGCAAGACAGGTGGCCTGTCACGCGTCATCGAGCGGGGCACCAAGGGCATCGAGACGATCGTCCGCTTCACCATCCTCAACACGTTTCCGACCTTCATCGAATTCCTGCTGACCGCCATCATCTTCTGGCGCGGCTATGGCTTTTCCTATCTCGCCGTCACGGCCGTCACCGTCTGGCTCTACATCTGGTTCACCGTCAAGGCGAGCGATTGGCGCATTTCCATCCGCCGCACGATGAACGACAGCGACACGGACGCCAATACGAAGGCGATCGACTCGCTGTTGAACTTCGAGACCGTCAAATATTTCGGCAACGAGGAGATGGAGGCCAAGCGCTTCGATCAATCGATGGCGAAGTATGAAAAAGCGGCGACCGGCGTCTGGACATCGCTCGGCTGGCTGAACTTCGGCCAAGGCGTGATCTTCGGTCTCGGAACCACAGTCATGATGGTCATCTCCGGCTGGTCGGTTCTCAATGGGCACCAGACGGTTGGCGACTTCGTTTTCATCAATGCCATGCTGCTGCAGCTCTCCGTGCCACTCAACTTCATCGGCTTCGTCTATCGCGAAATACGCCAGGGGTTGACCGATATCGAAGAGATGTTCGACCTGCTGGAAGTCAGGCCGGAAGTGGTCGATGCGCCCGACGCCAAGGAGCTGGTCATCGGCAATGGCGCCATCTCGTTCAAGGACGTGCATTTCGCCTATGATCCCGCGCGGCCGATCCTGAAGGGCATTTCCTTCGAGGTGCCGGCCGGCAAGACGGTGGCCGTCGTCGGCCCGTCGGGTGCGGGCAAATCGACGCTATCGCGCCTTCTCTATCGCTTCTACGACGTCCAGAGCGGCACGATCACCATCGACGATCAGGACCTGCGCACGGTGACGCAGAAGAGCCTGCGCAAGGTCATCGGCATGGTTCCGCAGGATACCGTGCTCTTCAACGACACGATCGCCTACAACATCCGCTACGGCCGGCCAGACGCCAGCAACGAGGATGTGGCGGCGGCGACCGAGATCGCCCAGATCGGCGATTTCATCCGCCTTCTGCCCGAGGGTTTCGACACAAAGGTCGGAGAGCGTGGCCTCAAACTCTCGGGTGGCGAGAAGCAGCGTGTCGCGATCGCCCGCACCGTCCTGAAAGCGCCGCCGGTCCTCATCCTCGACGAAGCGACGTCAGCGCTGGACACCACGACCGAACGCGAAATCCAGGCAGCCCTCGATGTCGTTTCCAAGAACCGCACGACGCTGGTCATCGCCCACCGCCTTTCGACCGTGATCGGCGCCGACGAAATCATCGTGCTGAAAAGCGGCGTGATTGCCGAGCGCGGCACGCATGCAGACCTTCTAGCCCAGAATGGTCTCTATGCCTCCATGTGGAGCCGCCAGCGCGAGGCAACACAGGCCGAGGAGCATCTGAAGCAGGTGCGCGAAAACGACGACCTGGGCGTGGTCAACCGGCTGGCGCCGGCAAGCTGAAGCATGCTGGCATCAAGCATGACCACCGCTGCAAATATGGCACGGAGAGATTGCACACTGCGCTTGTCACGTAGTTGAGACAACAGCTTGATAGGTACGGGTCTCACTAAAAGGGAGCCCCAAATGCGTAATTTCACCAAAGCTTTAACGTTGCTGCTCGTTATCGGCGTTGCCTCGCCGGTTTTCGCTGAGGATGCCAAGCCGTTTGCTGATGCCAAGGAGATCAATCTCCTCAATCTGCTGCCGCCACCGCCTGCCAATGATTCGGCACAGATGAAGGCCGAGCTCGGCGAAATCCTGACAATCCAGGTCACCCGCACCCCGGAAGCGGCCGCACGCGCCGTTGCCGATGCCGAAGAAAACGTCTGGCGCTTCTCCGACGTCATCGACAATCCGAAATTCACCAAGGAAAACCTGCCGAAGTTCTCGGCCTTCTTCGACCGTATCGTCGAGACCGAAGGCGCCGTCGTCGATCCGGCCAAGGATGTCTGGAAGCGTCCGCGTCCGCATCTCTACAGCGATCTCGTCAAGCCGATCGTTCCGCTGTCGAAGTCCGGCTCCTATCCGTCCGGTCACACGACGCTCGGCACGCTGATGGGCATCGTGCTCTCGAACATGGTGCCTGAGAAGCGTCCGGTCATCATGGCTCGCGCCTGGGAATACGGTCACAACCGCGTCGTCGGCGGCATCCACTATGCATCCGACATCGAAGCCGGCCGCATCGCCGGCACCGTCATCGCCGAAACCATCATGACGCATGACGACTACAAGAGCGAATACGAAGGCGCCAAGGCCGAACTGCGCGCCGCTCTCGGCCTCTGATATCTGCTCCGAAACACCGTTCACATTCGCAGGCCGCCGGATCGTCTCCGGCGGCTTGTCTTTTACGGCCCTCCGAGCGTGAAGGGCGAACGCCCTTCCCGCCCAACAGCATCACGCGTTGCAACCGCTGAACATTATGTGGTTTACGGCCGCATGATTTCGCGCGTATACGCGTGAAACTTTGCGATATTGGAGGTTTGCTGATGACTGATGGCGTAACTTATACGAAAAGCGATCTTGCGCGGCGTATCGCCGAAGTGGCAACCTTGGAGGGCGAGTTCAAGCTTCGCTCGGGCCAGATCTCCAACCGCTATTTCGACAAGTACCGCTTCGAAGGCACGCCATCATTGTTGAAGCCGCTTGCGCGCGCCATGATTGAACTCCTCCCGGCCGAGACCGAGATCCTTGCCGGTCTGGAACTGGGCGGCATCCCGCTTGTGACGGCAATCTCGCTTGAGACCGGCCTCCCAGCAGCGTTTATCCGCAAGGAAGCAAAGACTTACGGGACATGCCGGGCAATCGAGGGCCAGCAACTCGCCGGCCGCAAGGTAACCTTCATCGAGGATGTGATTACGACGGGTGGCGCGGTCAAGGATGCCTATCACCTGGCGCTCGGCGAACAGGCACACATCCTTGCCGTCATCTGCGCCATCTGGCGCGGAGAAGGCGCTCCTGCAATCCAGGGCGTTCCGCAGCTTTCCGTTCTTCCCGTCTTTACGAGAGCGGATTTGGAAAGCGCCAGATAGCGATACGCAGCAAACGAAATTCGGATAGCATGCGGGCAAACGTGGGAGAGCATTGCCCATGACAGCGTTTGCCTGTAGTCACCGTCGACTGGTAATCAGAGCAAGACCGCTTATCTTGTTCTCATCTTTTGACTGGCGCGATGTCGCGCGGTAACCGGGGTTCG
Source organism: Rhizobium sp. A22-96 (assembly GCF_053521805.1). Taxonomy (NCBI): domain Bacteria; kingdom Pseudomonadati; phylum Pseudomonadota; class Alphaproteobacteria; order Hyphomicrobiales; family Rhizobiaceae; genus Rhizobium; species Rhizobium sp. A22-96. Next base: position 401,894 of record NZ_JBNWDQ010000003.1, on the reverse strand, counting down.
GTTTTCGCAAGGGCGCCCTAACGGAGTAGGCTGTAGATGAGCTTGTTGAACAGCGTGCGCAACGTCATCGTTCCGGTGCACAAGGAGGGGTATCCCTTCGTTGCAGGTTTCTTCGTCGCGTCGCTGGTGCTGGGCTGGATCTTCAAGCCGCTCTTCTGGATCGGTCTGATCCTCACGCTCTGGTGCGCCTATTTCTTCCGTGATCCCGAGCGCATGACGCCGCAGGACGACGATCTGGCGATATCGCCTGCGGATGGCAAGGTTTCCGGCGTGCAGATGGTTACGCCGCCGGCCGAACTTAACCTCGGCACAGAACCGATGCTGCGCGTCTCGATCTTCATGAACGTCTTCGACTGCCATGTGAACCGTTCGCCGATGCGCGGCCGCATCACCAATATCGCCTATCGTCAGGGCAGCTTCCTCAATGCGGAACTGGACAAGGCGAGCGAGCAGAACGAGCGCAACGGCCTCGTCATCGAGACCAAGCACGGCGAGATCGGCGTGGTGCAGATTGCCGGCCTCGTCGCCCGTCGCATCCTTTGCTTCGTCAACCCGAACGAGCCGCTGGACGCCGGCGAGCGCATCGGCCTGATCCGCTTCGGCTCGCGTCTCGATGTCTTCCTTCCGGAAGGCGCTTCTCCACGCGTTGCCGTCGGCCAGAGGGCGATTGCCGGCGAAACCGTGATTGCCGAATTCGGCTCCGCCAAGGGCCCGACCGTTAGCCGCCGCAGCTGAGCCTCAGGAAAACGAGTGACATGAAGACGCCCTTTCCGCCTTTCGAGCCTCACGGACCCAACGACGAAGCCCGCGGGCCGCGCCTCAGGGAAATTCCGTTGCGGCTGATCGTGCCGAACATGATCACCGTGCTGGCCATCTGCGCGGGGTTGACGGGTATCCGCCTTGCTTTCGAAAACCGCTACGAACTTGCGGTCGTCGCGGTGCTGGTCGCGGCTTTCCTCGATGGCGTGGACGGGCGCGTGGCGCGGCTAATGAAAGCGACGTCCAAATTCGGCGCGCAAATGGATTCGCTGGCCGATATCGTCAATTTCGGTGTCGCTCCGGCGCTGGTCGTCTATGTCTTTCTGCTCGACCAGGCTCACTCGCTCGGCTGGATCGCTGCCTTGATTTACGCCATTGCCGCCGCCTTGCGGCTCGCGCGCTTCAACGTCATGGTCGAGCGCGAACACAAGGCCTCCTGGCAATCGGAATATTTTGTCGGCGTTCCCGCGCCTGCCGGCGCCATGCTGGTGCTGCTGCCGGTCTATCTCGGCTTCCTCGGGCTGACACCAGACAAGACTTTCGCTTACTTCGGAGCCGCCTACACGGTGCTCATCGGCTTTCTGCTGGTCAGCCGCCTGCCTGTCTGGTCCGGCAAAACAGAAGGCAATGGCATCCGCCGTGATCTCGTGCTGCCGATCATGCTTGCTCTCGTCGTCTATGTGGCGCTGCTGATGAGCTATACATGGCATGTCATGGTCGTGACCGTCGTCGTCTATCTGCTGTCGTTGCCGCTTGGCGCGCGTTCCTGGGCGAAGAAATACGGCACTTACACCATCAATGGACCAGGCGATCCGGATGTCGACGATTCCAACGACGATATCGGCCGGCATATCTGAGAGGCGCGCAAAGCGCCCGGTGTGAAGGCTCTGAAGGCACCCCTGTTCGCAACCGCAGTCTGTAAGTTTCCCTTAGCAATCAGATGGACTGAGATGGACGCCGTGCCGTAGTGGGCGTGCGCACAGCCGAAGTATTTAACCGAATATTAGCATCTCGTCAGAACGGATTTTACGCGAAGATTCGATGCTAATCTCTCGAAATATGGTCATTGTTTACAAAAGCTGATTGGCCAACGCCTTCGATTTGTCATGATTTACCACGAGATAGCGATGCACGGCAGTGAATCGCGAAATGCTCCGGGGGAGCATGGTGAGGAGTTAATCATGACGCAGAAGAAAGACGAAGAAGCACAACCGCAGGCAAAGATCGATCCGAGCAAGCTGTATCGCCCTCTGGGCCTGAAGGCCGTGCTTGCAGCTCACCTGATGCTGAAGAAGCCGCTGAAGAAGAAAATCGCTTAGGTTCGATAATCGACTGCCTGCGTGCCAAGCCCACTTGGCGCAGAGGCATCCCGACGCCGGTCGCCAAATGGCGGCCGCTCAGAGAAGGCTTAATTGGCCATCGTCGGGATTTGTCTTCTTTGGCAATTTCCGCACCGGCTCGACCGCTACCGGCATCTGCAGATCCGGTCCCATGTTGGCAACCTTGTTGACCTTATCCGAAACCGGAATTGCCTCGAAGAAATCCTCCTGAACCGGTGCCATCAGATCCAGGACCTCGCGCGGCTCCTGCGTCTTGCAATCGAGCCAGCGGGCAAAATCCTCCGGCTGGATAACGACCGGCATACGATCATGGATGGGCCGCATGGTGCTGTTCGCGGCGGTCGTCAGGATCGCGCCGGTATCCACCTCAGAGCCGTCGGCCGACGACCAGGTTTCCATCAGCCCGGCAAAGGCAATGACCCCGCCCCTGCGCGGCCTGATCCAATAGGCCTGCGATTTCTCGCCGCTTTCCTTCGACGGCCGATGCCACTCATAAAAGCCGGAGGCGGGAATAAGGATGCGGCGATGGCGCATGGCCGCTCGGAAAGACGCCTTACCGATCGCCGTTTCGGCCCGCGCATTGATCAGAAGCGGAAACTCCTTCGGGTCCTTTACCCAACCAGGCAAAAAACCCCACCGAACCAGGAGAGCGCGGCGATCCGGCAGATTGCTTCCGGGCTGCTGCCTGTCACCTGAGACCACGACAAGGATCGGTTGCGTCGGCGCGATATTGAAGCGCGCGGGAAAATCGTCGCGCAGCAGAACGCCCAACGCCTCGCCCACATAGTCCGCCGTCGATGTCAAAGCAAAGCGTCCGCACATGGGGCTTGTTTTGCACCCGGAAAGCGCCGGGTCAAGCGGAAGCTAGCCGCGCGGGCCGAAGAGGATGAGACCCGCACCGACGAGGCAGATGGCCGCGCCTGAAATATCCCAGCGATCCGGCAAGCGACCCTCCGCCAGCCAGAGCCACAGAACGGAGGCAACGATATAGACGCCGCCATAGGCCGCGAAAGTGCGCCCGGCGGCTTCGCTCGGCACCAATGCCAGCAGCCATGCAAACAAGGCCAGAGCCACCATGCCGGGAGCAAGCCACCAGATCGGCTTTGCCAGCCGGAGCCAGGCCCAGAAGGCGAAGCAGCCGGCAATTTCGGCCAGCGCTGCCAGAGCATAAAGTCCGTAGATCATCCCCATGGTCACTCGTGCATGCGGCGCATCCGAATCGTCGCCTATTTCGACAGCGAGTTAAGGGGCTTTCCAAGGGGACAGCAAGGGTCGATTCCTGTAGAGATTGGCCGATAATGGCTTAAGCCATTGCCTCCAGTCCTGTCATGCGAATGCGAACCGACCCGATGATGTCTCTTCCCCGCCCCGCCTCCTCCGCCATTCTTGAACGCGACGGCCATTTCCTGCTGGTGCTGCGCAGCAACCCGCCGTCGGCCGACATGTACGCCTTTCCAGGCGGCAGGGCCGAAGAAGGCGAAACGCCTGATGAAGCCGCCCTGCGCGAGTTCAAGGAAGAAACCGGCATCACGGCGCGCAACCCTCGCCTGTTCGAAACCTATGACCTGCGTTCGCATGCGGCAGACGGTACGCTGACGAGCCATTTTCTGCTGTCGGTCTTCCTCGTCGATGCCGACAAGGATGCGATAGCGGAAGCTGCCGACGACGCCGCTGCCATCGGCTGGTATTCGCTGGAGGAAATCCGCGCCCTGCCCGTGCCGGCGAGCGTGCTCGAATGTGTCGAGAGGATTGCCGCTGCAGGAACGCAATCCGGCCGCCAAATTAACGATATGGAGCAATAACGGGGTGAAAAGCCGGCCTGACGCCTTGTTCCCGTCATGCTTGTCCGGTCAACTGGCGCCATGATTCACAACCGTCTTGGGCAATCGCTTCTGATCTGCATTGGGCTGGCTGCTGCATTTCCCGCGGCGGCGCAGCCTGCAGCGAATGCTCCGCCGGTGCAGGCGCCCGACAATGCGGACGTCGAACGGCCCACGCCCTATGACGAGCAACTTTCCCGCCTTGCCGAAATTCTCGGCTCGATCGATTATTTGCGCAATCTATGCAGTGCCACACGAGAAGACGGATGGCGCGGCGACATGCAGCAATTGCTCGATACCGAGACGAAGGGCGAGCAGAAACGGAAGGAGAGGCTGACGGCCTCATTCAACCGTGGGTATAGGTCATTCGCATCGGTTTACGCCAATTGCACACCGCAGGCCCTCGTTGCCGAGGAGCGATACCGTAACGAAGGTGCAACACTGGCCACAGAAATCACCGCGCGCTTTGGAAATTAACGTTTTATTAACCCCTTTTCGTACCGAGCCGTGTCGTTTTAGGAAAAGGCTGATAAAGTTATTAAGCAAGTGGTAAGGACATGAACGTCTCGAGGAAAGAATCAATGGAAACCAGCCTGAATGAAATCGACGATATGATCGTCCATGAAAAGATGCAGGCAGCGCTGGAATACCAGAATGAAGCTTGGGCCGACGGCATGGCAGACGGTATCGAACCGGAAATTATTGCCGATGCTGCCATTGCTCACGCGATTCGTGAGACAATTCGTAATCAGGGCGAACAGGGCGCGGAAGCCTTGCTCGAATCGCTTCGCGAACGCATGCTCGCTGGCGAGTTCTCTCCGAACCGTACCCTGCAATAACAATCAGAGATTGCTGATGCGTATCTTTCCGGGCAATGAGTTCCGCTGTTCCATTGCCTCGTTTGCCGCTGCCACCCTGTTCTTGAGCGGCGCCGCCCTGCCGTTACCGGCCCTGGCCTTCTCCCAGCTCAATCCGCCGGCTCCATTGCCGAAAGCAGCCGGCACACCTGGCCAGCAAAAGAACGACAAGCCGATCGAGCAGGCGCTTGAAGCACCGTCGAACAGCCTGCCGATGCCGGATCCGCTGGTGAACAAACAGGCAGGCCAGAGCAGCGGCGACACATCGAACTCAAGCAAGTCCGTCGAGTTTCTGTTCGATATCGACAAGGCGCCCGAGCCGGTGAAAAAGCTCCGCGCGGCGATCGTCGAGGCCGCCGCTTCCGGCGATCTCGAGCGCCTGCGGCCACTGATGAATGTCGGTGCCGGCCTCAAGCAGACCCAGGTCACTGCCGACGACCCCGGCGAAGATCCGATCAAGACTTTGCACGATCTTTCGGGCGATCCCGATGGCATCGAGATCATGTCGATCCTTCTCGATATCATGTCGACCGGCTTCGCCCATGTCGGCCAGGGTACGCCCGACGAAATCTATATCTGGCCCTACTTCGCACAGAAGGACATCAAGACACTCTCCACGCCAGAGAAGGTCGACCTGATGCGCATCGTGACAGCGGGCGATTACGCCGACATGCTGGAATTCGGCGGCTATAATTTCTATCGCGTCGGCATCACGCCGGACGGCCGCTGGAAATTCTTTACCTCGGGCGAATGATCCAGTCCGGGAACTTGCGGTTCCCGGCCGAAGGCCCTACCTCTGAGGCATAGGCCAAATCAGCGGATCCACCATGCCAGCCGTATTCCTGAAAGAGCGTTCCTTCATCCACGTCACCGGCGCGGAAGCGGAAGCTTTTCTGCACAATCTCATCACCACCGATCTCGTCTCGCTCGGCGCGGATGAGGTGCGCCCCGGCGCGTTGCTGACGCCTCAGGGCAAGATCCTGTTCGACTTCATGATCCGACGGGACGGTGCCGGCTTTCTCATCGAAACCGACACCGCTCAGCAGGAAGGCCTGCTGAAACGGCTCACCATGTATCGGCTGCGCGCCAAGGTCGAGTTCACCGCCACGGAGACCGATGGTGTCACGGTTGCCTGGGCCGATGAAGCCGGCGAAGACCCCAGAGACAGCCGTTTTCTCAAGGCAGGCGTAGCGCTGACGCGTGTGGCGGGCCAACATGGGCACGATTCCGAGGTGCTTTACGACGCGCTGCGCATCGCCAATGGCATCGCCGTTTCCGGCCGTGATTTTCCGCTGCAGGATGCGTTTCCGCACGATGTGCTGATGGATCTCAACGGCGGCCTGGGCTTTCGCAAGGGGTGCTATATCGGCCAGGAAGTCGTTTCCCGCATGCACCACCGCGGCACGGCGCGCAGACGTGTCGTCACCGTCAGCGGTAGTGCGGATCTTCCCTCATCCGGAACCGACCTCACCGCCGGCGGCAAGCCGATGGGATCGCTGGGCTCGGTAGTGGGCAGCAAGGGCCTTGCCATTATCCGCATCGACCGCGCTGGCGAAGCGATTGCCGCAGGTACACCGATCCTCGCGGGTGACGTCGAAGTGACAGTGTCGCTGCCCGCATGGTCGGGCCTCTCCTTCCCGGCCTCGACCGACGAGGCTTCGGCATGACATCCGGCAAAGCTCCGCGCGCCTGGCAACGCATGCTCTCCGGGCGCCGGCTCGATCTGCTTGATCCCTCGCCTCTCGACGTCGAAATCAGCGATATCGCCCACGGGCTTGCCCGCGTCGCGCGCTGGAATGGCCAAACCTCAGGCGACCACGCCTTCTCTGTCGCGCAGCACAGTCTGGTCGTGGAGGCGATCTTTCGCCATCTCAATCCGGCGACACCAGACGAATTGCTGGCGGCACTGCTGCATGATGCGCCGGAATATGTCATCGGCGACATGATCTCGCCGTTCAAATCCGTGGTTGGAGGCGACTACAAGGAGGTGGAGAAACGGCTCGAGGCGGCGATCTATCGACGCTTTGCCCTGCCGCCGCATTGCGCGCCGCAGCTGAAGGAAAAGATCAAGAAGGCAGATACGGTCTCGGCCTATTTCGAAGCGACGCTGCTTGCCGGATTCACGCCGGAGGAAGCGCGCAAGTTCTTTGGTCAACCCCGCGACATTACCCGCGAGATGCTGCCGATCGAGCCCATGCCGGCAATCGAGGCGCAGCGGCTGTTCCTTCGGCGTTTCGAGGAGATCGAGGCTGACCGTGCGGCGATGAGGACGGAACCGTGACCACGATTGTCGTGTCACCTCTGGCGCGCATCGCCGAAATGGCCGTTCGCCACAAGGCCTGCGAGATGATCAGCCTGATGGCCAAGGAGCAGACCTTTCATCGGCCTGCCGTTATCCGTGCTGATCGGCACCTGCTGCTCAACATGAACGATATCAGCTTCGCGGGTACGGGTGACCTCGTGGCTCCGCAGGAGGCGCATGTTCGCGCCATTATCGATTTTGCGAGGGAATGGGACCGGGCGTTGCCTTTGCTGATCCATTGCTGGATGGGTGTTTCGCGATCGCCGGCTGCGGCGCTGATCGCTGCTCTTGCCGTCCAACCGGAGCAGGATGATCTGACGCTCGCGCGTCGCCTACGCTCGGCTTCTCCCTTCGCAACGCCAAATGCAAGGCTGGTCTCGATCGGCGATCAGATGCTTGGCCGCGGAGGCCGGCTGGTTGCTGCAGTCAAGGAGATAGGACGCGGTGCGGATGCCGACGGCAATGCACCGTTCGTGCTGCCATTGGCGGCTCCTAACGATCATCCATGAAAACGGAGACCGCACTCCCGCAGCCTCCGTCCATGTTACGACAATCCACCACCTGGAGATCAGGCAGCGACGCCACTCGCCTGGTCAGGATCGTACTGACCATAGGTATTCTGATAAAGGCTCGTCGGGTTTTGCATCTGGCTAAGGAAGGCGTCCATCGCGGCGTCTTCGGCAGCCGTTACCGAGTTTGTGTCGGTGCTGCTGCTCGATGCCGGCTCCAATGACAGCATATCGGCGGCGGAAGCGTCCGAGGATTTAAGCGCATCGAGACCTTCGGCGAACTGATCCTTGGTCAGTGAACCGGAACCCTGCGCATCAATGCTCTGGAACAGGTTCTCGGCATCGCTTTCGCTCATATCCTTGGGTCGGCCCGCAACGAACTCCGTCTCCGAGACCTTGCCATCCTGATTGCTATCGAGGCTGGCAAACAGCTGGTCCATGGGCGATTGGTCCGAGGAGCCATCGGTTGACGTCGACGAGCCGGATTGGCCGGCGCTGCCCTGTTGCATTTGCAGCAGCATCGACGCCAGATTGCCTGAGAAGACATCAGTGGCGCTTGGATCGCTGCTGCTGTCGCTATCCTCGTCGTTGAGGATACTTGCCGACAGAAGGCCCGATTGCGCAGCCTCCTGCAATTCCTGGGCATCCACAACGCCGTCCTGGTTCTTATCAAGGGGACTGTACGAGGCAGCCGTCATGCTGCTTCCAATTGAAGAAACGCCACTCATCCAAATCTCCTAAGCAAACGCCATCGGCGTGTTCGACTGCCCCCCGGCACGCTTAGTCAACTGAAGGCAGAATAGGTCGATTTGGCCACGTGATTAAAGATAGGTGTTAATTCATCATTAACCATAATTGACAGCCGACGAATCATATTAGCGGTGGGCACGGACCTAGCGGAGACAACCCCCGCTAGGCATATGCGGGGTCGAGAGTGCGAATCACCCTTGCCGGCTCACCTATTGGATGACCGCGCATGCCAGGCGCTTGCCGGCGCCTCCCACAGGCTGGCTACGGTAGTCATCCGACTCCGCATGGATCATCAGCGTGCGGCCGCGAATGCCGTTCTTGCCATTGAGCGACACCATGCCGTTGAACACCTGGGCCTGTAATTTGCCGTCCTGATCGACATGCTGATTGGGCATGTCGCCCGCATGCGGGCCGTTTGCCGCGAGGAAACCGTGGTCGGCTTTCGTGGGATTGAAATGGCCGCCGGCGGATTCGAATCCGTGCGTATGGTCGCAATTGCTATTTTCGTGAATATGGAAAGCAACCCAGCGATTGGTCGGCAGGCCGGAGACCTCCATCTCGATCAGCACACCCGCCTTGCCCTCGGTCAGCGTCGCCCGGCCGGCCGGCTTGCCATCAAGCCCGACAAAATCGGCTGTCGCCGTATTCTGGCCTTGCGCGGCCGCCGGCATGGCCGCGGCCAGAGCCAGAATTGCCGCCATCATCATTGTCCGTTTCATGAAACGGTACTCCCTCGTTGCGTTGATATTGTCCAACGCATTTCAGGCAGGAGTGTTCCGAAGGCTGGAAAATGATTTGCATCAAACAGATAAGGCGGCCCGCCGTTATCCGGCAAGCCGCCAACATGATCAGTCGAAATCGCCTATTTCAGGCTGCGATGCTATTCACATCGTATTGGCCGTAGGTGCTGTTATAGGCATCCAGTGGCGACAGCAGATCCATATCGAACGCCACATTGGATTGCGGCACTTTGGCGCTGAATGCGGTTTCGGCACTCGGCAGCTGCATAAGCTTGGCCATCAGACTGCCCAGGGCACTGCCGGAGCTATTATTGCCATTGCCGCCGTCATTCTCCTCGAGAATTCCAGGGCGTTCGCTGGCTTCGCGTTCCTCACGGCTGAGAACGCCGTCACCATTGGCATCGAGGCGCGAGAGCGTGCCGCGATACGGATAAGAGCTGTTGGATGTGGAAGATACATGGGACATACAAACCTCCTGTGGTAGGAGCCGCCTCATGCGACGTCGTTTGCACGCAATACATTCGGGGTTAAACTATGAGTTCCTGATAAGCTGCTTCGCGCCAGCGGTAAAGACAAATTGTTAATGATCATTAACCATAGTTTTCAAGTAGTAAATCGGAATCACCTAATATTTCCTCACTACGGCACGAATTGGTTCACCTGACATAATCCACTGGAATCATAGGCAAATTTGATTATCTGCGCTTACCGGGCAGCCCGTTTGGTATATTGTGCGGCGGATTACCCAGGGAGAGGACATGATGGAACTGTTGCCGCTCATCGTCGTGATCGTCGGTATTTTCGTATTGCGAGGATACAACCTGCGGATAAAGCGACTGGAAAGCAGCATTCAGGAGCTGCAGAATGCCCTCGCCGGCAAGCTCCAGACGGCAGGCGCAAGCGAACCAGCCCTGATGACTGATTCGGGAACAGACGCCGCAGAGCAACCGTCAGTCGACGAAGAGGCCCTGGTAGCCGAAGCGGCAATGGAAGCCCCAGCGACGGTTGAAACCGAAGAGCCTTCGATCGCCGCACGCGACATTGCCGACACAATGACGGACGGCAGTTCGAGCCACACCGCGCCGGAAGCGATACACCCACGCGAGAGCCTGGAAAGCACGATCGGCGCACGCTGGGCAGTCTGGGTCGGCGGCATCGCTCTCGCTCTTGGCGGTATTTTCATGGTCAAGTATTCGATCGAGAGCGGATTGCTGAGCCCGGGCGTCCGTCTGGTGCTCGCAGCGATCTTCGGCTTGATCCTGGTCGCGGCTGGCGAAGTCATCCGCCGCCGCTCGGCGCCTGTGCTGGGCAATGCTTTCCAGAACGCGATGATCCCCGGCGTGCTGACGGCCGCAGGTGTCGTGGCGCTGTTCGGCTCGACCTATGCTGCTCATGGCATCTATGGCTTCATCGGGCCGGCAACGGCTTTCATTTTGCTTGCGTTGATCTCGCTTGCCACCGTCGCGTTGTCGTTGCTGCATGGGCAGGCGCTCGCCGGCCTCGGCTTGCTTGCCTCAATGGTCACCCCTGCCCTGATTGGGCCGGCGGCGCCTCGGCCCTGGGTCCTGTTCGGCTACCTTGTTCTGACCTGGCTGGCGACCCTGCTGGCATCTCGGCTGCGCCGTTGGCACATTGCGCCCTCGCTCGCCAACGCGCTGCTCAGCCTTTGGCCATTGCTGTACATTACCTACAGTCAGGTTGTGGATTTCACGCCTATAACGCTTTCGATGCTGGCCATGATCGGCGGCACCATCTTTATTTGGCCCGGGCGATATCAGGAGGCCGCAACCACCGGAATTAGCGGCGCGTCGGAGGATGATCCATCGCAGCCCAGAGCCTCCGTCGCTTGGGGCGCGTTCCTGACCCGCCCACCGCTCGGAATGACGCTCACGGCAACAATCGGCGCCCTTGTCGTGGCGCTCTGCTTGCTGACCTATAGTCTCCAATTTGGATATCCCATGGTGGAGGCCATCTACATGTTCGCGGCGATCGTCGCGGCAGTCGCAGCCTTCGGCGCCGGCCGTCTTTATTCCGCCTGGGCAGCAATCTTCTCGGCCATCATCGCAGTCTTCGGCATATACGGCGTCCTGACGAATTGGATCGCCGGCGCCGAAACTGTTGGCGCCGATGCCATCTCGACCATCCAGAACATGGTGCTTTATGAAGCGCTCGGCCTCGGAGCCATCTTCGTGCTGATCGGTGGCTTCTTCCTCAAGCGATTCGCAGAGGAGGAAAAGCCCTTTGCCGCACTCTGGTGCCTCATCATGGTTGCGACGCCGTTGACGATCGCCACGACCAGCTTCGTCAACTATGGCAACTGGATGCTCGACTGGCTCCACGGTCTCTACGGCATCGGTCTAGCGATCGTGCTGCTGGCATATGCCGAATGGCAATACCGCCGCTCGGGCGACCGGCTGAACCTATCGACCAACATCCTCGCCGCCGGCTCCTTTGCCGCCATGATCTTTGCCTTGCACACGCTCGCGCATCATGCGGTGCCCACCATACTGCTGCCGGTTCTCGGCATTGCCTATCTTCTGGCGGCGCGCGTGCGCGACTGGCCGGTCCTTCCCTGGACCATGGTCGCAGCCTTGATCATCACCATGGGGCGCATTGCCTGGCAACCAACCATCGTCGACCCGGGCGAGCTCGGCACGACGCCGGTCTTCAACATGTTGCTCGCGGGCTACGGCATTCCCGCCGCGTTGGCCGCCTGGGCGGCCTTCATGGTTCGCGGCACTGCGGATATTCGGCTGCGCAGTGCGCTGCAGGCATTGGCTTCCTTCCTCGTATTGCTGACGATCGCCATTCTGGTGCGCCATGCGATGAATGGCGGCGTGCTGAATGATGCCGTGCCGACGCTCGGAGAACAATCGATCTACACCCTGCTGGCGATCGGCGCCTCCGCGACGCTGATGGCGCTCGATCTCAGTTCGGCGAGCCCGGTGTTCCGCTATGGCAGCATGGCCCTCGGCACCCTCTCCGTCGTCCTGATCCTGACAACGCATCTGTTGGGATTGAACCCGTTCATCACGGGCGAAAGCACGGGCCGCATCCCGGTGTTCAACCTGCTATTGCTGGGTTATCTGCTGCCCGCCGCCGCCTATGGGGGATTGGCGCTCTTCGCACGCAATCGGCGGCCGCTTCCCTATGTCAGCATGCTGGCCATCGCCGGAGCCGTGATGGCCTTCGCCTGGGCGACCTTGTCGGTTCGCCGCTTCTGGCAGGGAGAATATATTCCCTTCTGGAATGGCTTCATCCAGGGCGAGCTCTATTCCTATTCGCTCGTCTGGCTGCTGATCGGCATCGCCCTCCTCGGGCTTGGCACTCGTTTCGAGGCGCGCAGCCTGCGTATTGCTTCTGCGGCACTGGTCTCGATCGCTGTCGTGAAGGCGTTCCTGATCGACATGGCGAACCTCGAGGGCTTCCTGCGCGCGCTGTCCTTCATTGGCCTTGGCGCTGTGCTGATCGGCATTGGCCTGTTCTATCAGAAGATCCTGACGCGCAAGAAAACGGCGGGATGATTGCGGCGAATCCCTGCACCCGGTAGGACGGGGGAATTGCCGACAGATCATTCCGGAGCAAATGCGACAATGGATACCAACAGGATGGCGCGGGCCTTTGCCCCGTTCGAAACGCTGGCTGCGGATCTCATCCCCCATGCGGCTGATGGCGACGACGGTTCGCACGATATTGCCCATATCCTGCGCGTCTTCAGGAATGCCATGGCCATCCAGGCCGAAGATGGCGGCAATGCCCGCATCCTCGCCGCGGCCGTGTTGCTGCATGACTGTGTAGCGGTCGAGAAGAATTCGCCACATCGCGCGCAGGCATCGCGGCTCGCGGCGGAAAAAGCCTCAGGCATACTGCAGCAGCTCGGATGGGCCGATGCCGATATCTCCGCGACGGCGCATGCGATCACCACGCACAGCTTCTCCGCCAATCTTCCACCGGAAACGCTGGAAGCGAAAATTCTGCAGGATGCCGATCGGCTGGATGCGATCGGCATGGTCGGCGCGGCACGCTGCTTCTATATTGCCGGCCGTCTCGGTTCAGGCCTCTACGACCCGTTCGACCCGCTCGCAACCGAGCGGCCGCTCGACGACAAACGCTTCGCCATTGACCATTTCGAGACAAAGCTGTTCAAACTGGCGGATGGTTTCCAGACCGAGACCGGCCGCAGATTTGCCGGCGCACGGCACGACCGGCTGAAAACTGTGCTGGCAATGTTCATCGACGAAATCTGAGGCTACATCATGCAGGTCAGCGATCTCTTCATCTATCCCCTTAAGAGCGCACGCGGTATCGCCATTTCGTCGGCATCCGTCGACGCCTTCGGGCTCGCCGGAGATCGTCGTGCCATGCTGGTCGATCCCTCCGGCCATTTCTTCACGCAACGCGAATTGCAGGATCTGGCTCGGATCGATATCCAGCCGGCCCCCTCCTATATGCGGCTGAAGATGGACGGAAAATCCGACATCATCGTGCCGCCGCCGCATCCTGAAAACCGTATGGATGTCGTCGTCTGGAAATCGCGGGTCAGCGCTTCCGTCGCCGACGAGGCAACCAACAAAGCCCTCTCGGCCTGGCTGGGGCGCGAGGTCCGCATGGTCTTTTTTGACAGGCTTGCCAAGCGCATAGCCAGCCCGGAATGGGCTGGCGAAGACACACCGGTTACCTTCGCCGACGGATATCAGATCCTCGTCACCACAACCGGATCGCTGAAGGCGCTCAACGCCAATCTCGCCGCCCATAGCGAAGGCGCCGTCGGCATGGAGCGCTTTCGGCCGAATATCGTCATCGATATCGATGAGGAATGGCCAGAGGACCGCTGGGCGGCGATCGAAATCGGCGGCATCCGTCTCGATCTCGTCAAGCCCTGCGCGCGCTGCATCATGACCACGCAGGATCAGACGACCGGATCACGTGATGTGCCGAACCCGATGCCCGCCATGGGCCGTATCCGCATGTCCGCCGACCGCCGAGTTCCCGGCCCGCTCTTCGGCTGGAACGCCGTTCCGCGCGGCGAAGGCTCGGTGAAGATCGGCGATACGGTCACCGTGCTCGAGGGGCGGCCGGAAGGTTGGGCGTTCAAGCGGCGGTAACGATCAACGCATGTTCCTTGAAGCGGCTTGCGTTCGCCTTGTCAGCCTTCGGCGACAAGGCCGGGCGAAACCATCCTGTTGTCCAATGAGGCAACGGCAATAGCCTTCATCGCCGCCTGAATAAAGCCTTCGCGCGCGGCGGCTATCTCTATGCCGCGCGGCTCATAGACATGGCGATGCAGAAAGAAGCCAGTCAGGCGGAAGGCCGCGGCCAGGCTTTCGCTGTCTGCCGCAACCACGGCCCCAGCCGCCAGGAAAGGCGGTAGCGCCAGCATCTTGTCGGCCCATGGCAGACCAGCCGCACGGCAGACGGCACGGCCAGTCTTCGGCGAAACGAATGCCAGGTCTTCGCGGATGCCGGTCGCGGCGCACTCGGCCAGATCGAGGCCGAAACCGAGATCGTTCAAGACTGCCAGTTCGAAGCGCACGAAAAGCTCGCCCGCATCTGCGGGATTTTGCAGGTTTTCTAGGATGACATCCAGCGCGTCATAGAGATGCGGGTGCGGATCCCGCTCCGGCAGCAGACGCAGAAGCGCACCCATCGCCTGCACACCATAAACCGCGGTTGCCGTCTCCATCAGCCGCGCGGCTCTCAGCGCGACCGGCTCCATCCGGAATTCGCCGAGATGTTCGTGCAACCTTGCCCGCCAGGTGACTTCGACAAGGTTTCCCGCCTGCAGCACCGGTTGCATGGCGCGAGATCGCCCTCCTCGCACCAGGCCCATATGGCGACCACGCGCACGGGTCATCACCTCGGCGACGACGCTTGTCTCGCCGAGGCGCTTGACGCCCAAAATGATCGCATGGTCTTGCCACTGCATCGGCTGGTTTGCCCGAAAGAATGTCTCGATTCGAGTTTAGGGCAAATGGCGCCGGCTGTCACATGCCGGAAGAGGCACTTGTCGACAGCACGTTGATAAAGAGACGCATCGACTGTTCGTCGAAAGGCTTGTTCAAAAGCGGCACATGCCGCAAATCCGGCGGAAAATCGAGTGTATCGGAATAACCACTGACGAAACCAAACGCGATGCCACGCTCGGTCAGAAGCCGGGCAAAGCCAAAGCTTGTCGACTCGCCGAGATTGACATCCAACATCGCAAAATCAAAGCTGTCGGAATGTATGGCGTTAACAGCCTGCTCCAGATTCGAGGCGATCTCCACCTGTCCAATTCCGACAAGGTGCAGTATTTCCTCCACTTCCATAGCAATAATCAGATTGTCTTCCAGAATAAGGGCGCGCTGAACCGTCATTTCAACGCCATCCTGCACGCCCGCACCCAAATGGTGCTGCCCGTAAATAAATCCCACATTTATCCCTCCGGCGCCAATCATCGGCCCGTATTGAATGGACGGCTTCACCATCCATGCCGGCGCAGTCTCTTGTGACATGACCTTGCCTCCAAACCGCTTCGCACTTTTTGCATTGCGGTACTATGGGCTCGTCAAAATGCTCCAATCGCTTTTGCCACCGGGGTTAGTAAAAGGTGAAACTGGTCGAAAAGTGACGGAGGAAGTAATCTAACCTGATACAGTCGATGCCGACATTTAAAAAAGACATACTGCCGGGAACAATAATAGGCGTCAAATAAAGGGGCGCCGTCCCGAATCAAGACCGTTCCAATCCGCGATTTCGGCGAGCTTTTCTCCATCGAGAACCTTGCAGCCACGCTCTTGCCAGGCGATCAGTCCGCGTTCCGCCAGCTTTTTCAATGTCTTGTTGGTATGGACAACGGATAGGCCGAGCGTATCGGCAACATGCTGCTGCGTGATCGGGATGACCTTGCTGCCATCAAAGAGACGGAGGGCACTGGCCCGCTGATGCAGGTAGGCGATCAGATAGGCTGCCCGCTCGACTGCCGATCGACGCCCGATGCTTAGCAGGTGCTCGTCCAATATTCGCTCTTCCTGAGCAGCAATCCAGGTAACGTCGAAGGCAAGCGAGGCATGAGAATTGTAAAGCGTCATCAATTCCGCCCGCTCGAATACGCAAAGCGTAATCGGCGACAACGCCTCGGTGGAGTGCTGCATCTCGCCCATGATCGAGCCCTGCAATCCGATGAGATCGCCCGGCATCACATAGTTGAGGATCTGCCGGCGACCGTCCTCAAGCGTCTTGTAGCGAAAGCCCCAGCCTGACAGGATGGTGAAGAGGTGGGCACTGTGCGCGCCTTCCAGGAAAATCGTGGCGCCGGCGTCGACGAGAAGCTCACCCTTCTTGAAGCGGCTTATGAAACTCAGCTCATCGCGCTCGAATTCCCGGAAGCTCGGGAGCAATCTCAACGGACATTCCTGGCATGAGGTTCGCTGCCCATGCATCGCCGCCGCACCCGCCATGAAACGCTCCCCTGAGTTGCATCAGCCCAGGCGACACGCCCGCTAAACTGCTGCAATATAAAGCGCTCAGCGGAGCAAAGTTCCATCAACGCGGGAATTCGAGCCCCATCTCCCGGAAGCGTTCGGGATCATCTCCCCAATTCTCGCGTACCTTAACGAAAAGGAAGAGATGCACCGGCTGCTCGAGGATCTCGGAGAGTTCCTTGCGCGATGCGGTCGAGATCGACTTGATCGCCTCGCCTCCCTTGCCCAGCGCAATCTTCTTCTGGCTTTCGCGCTCGACATAGATCACCTGCTCGATGCGAACAGAGCCGTCCTTGCGCTCTTCCCACTTTTCCGTCTCGACATGCGAGGAATACGGAAGTTCCTGATGCAGGCGAAGAAACAGCTTTTCGCGCGTGATTTCGGCGGCAAGCTGACGCATCGGCAGATCGGAAATCTGGTCTTCCGGATAATACCAAGGCCCCTCCGGCAAGGTCTTTGCCAGATAGTCCATCACATCATCGCAGCCGGAGCCGTTTTCGGCCGATACCATGAAGGTCTGCGTGAATTCGATCTTCTCGTTGGCGGCAGCGGCCAGCGCCAGCAGATCTTCGCGACGGACACGGTCGATCTTGTTGAGGACAAGGATCTTCGGCTGAAAAACCTCCTTCAGCCCTTCGAGAATGGCTTCGGCATCGCCGCGCAATCCGCGCTCGCTGTCGATCAGCAGCATGATCAGATCGGCATCCTTGGCGCCGCCCCAGGCAGACGTCACCATGGCGCGGTCGAGACGCCGGCGCGGCTTGAAGATGCCGGGCGTGTCCATGAACACGATCTGCGCGTTGTTGTGGGTGGCGATCCCGCGCACGATCGCGCGCGTGGTCTGCACCTTGTGGCTGACGATGGAAACTTTTGCGCCCACGAGGCGGTTGAGCAACGTCGACTTGCCGGCATTGGTCGGGCCGATGAGGGCCACGAAGCCTGAATGGGTTGGGCCGATGTGTTCAGCCGCACCGTCGTCGGTGGGCGTGTCTTCTTGATTGGTCATCTTTTCCGTCGTTTCCAGGCAGTCATTTCTCAGTTGACTGAGGCTGCCATATACCTTCTCGTTCCAATATCCGCGTCGCCGCAACCTGCTCGGCCGCGCGTTTGGAGCGATCAATTCCTGTCTCGGGCACCGTTCCCGCCACTTCTACGGTTACCGTGAAGCGGGGATCATGATCCGGTCCGCTGCGATCATCAACCCTGTAGACCGGGGTAACGCCGAATTTCGCATGCGCCCATTCCTGCAATTCCGTCTTGGCATCGCGTCTTGCGCCATCAGGCCGAACGGCGCGACGCTCCCAATAGCGCAAAATGAACTTGCGGGCCACTTCGAGGCGGCCATCCAGATAGATTGCCGCAATCAGGCTTTCGACAACATCGGCACGTACATTGAGCATGCGTTTGCCGGTCAGCTTCTTCACGTCGGCGCCAGTGCGGATATAGAGGTGCAGCTGCATCTCGTCGGCAACTTCAGCGCAGGTGTCGGCGCTGACCAGCTGGTTCAGGCGCACCGAAAGCTCACCTTCCGTCGCCGTCGTAAAGGTTCTGAACAGCAGTTCGGCAATGCACAGGCCGAGAACCCGGTCACCGAGAAATTCCAGCCGTTCGTAATTATCCGTCTTGTTGGTACGGGCGCTGGCATGCGTCAGCGCCCAATCGAGACGATCCTTCTCGACGAACTCGTAGCCTATCGCAGATTCGAGTTTGCTACGATCCGCCTGCGAGAGCGTCGGCACTTTCGTCATTCGACAACCTTGAAGAGGCGATCCCAACGCATGTTGGTCGGCCATTTCCAGACTTCCCGGAACGACGTGTCGTGGCCGAGCGAGAAGAAGATGATGCTGGCACGGCCGATAAGGTTCTCAGCCGGCACATAACCGACATCGAAGCGGCTGTCGTCCGAATTGTCGCGATTATCGCCCATCATGAAATAGTGACCTGCCGGCACGACATATTCCTGGGTGTTATCGCCACGCGAATTCGGCGACAGGTCCAGCGTGTCGTAGACCTTGCCCGTATCCGCCAGGCGCTCGCTGTAGACCGCGATGTTATCACCCGGTTCCTGGCTATAATCCGAAGCGAAGGTGCCATGCGGTTCGCGCGGCACGGCCTGGCCATTGATATAGAGAATATCATTCTTCACCTGGATACGGTCGCCGGGGAGACCGATAACGCGCTTGATGTAGTCGACATCAGGATTTGGCGGGAAGCGGAAAACCACGACGTCGCCGCGCTTCGGCTCGCTGCCGAAGATACGCCCGTTGAACAGGTCCGGCGAGAACGGCAGCGAATATTTCGAATAACCGTAGGCGAACTTGTTGACGAAGATATAGTCGCCGACCAGGAGCGTCGGCATCATCGAGCCGGACGGAATGGTGAATGGCTGAAATAGAACCGTGCGGATGATCATGGCCAGGAGCAGTGCCTGAACGATGACCTTGATATTTTCCCACAGAGCATTCTGCTGTTTTACGGCTTTCTCGGACACGCAGTCTTATTCCTTTTTCGCACCCCACCGGCGCAACTTGCATTCAGGCCTTCTCTACTCGCTTCAAATCACGGCGGCAATGGCGCCGGTGCCAAAAGCGGCATCTGACGGCGATTCAGCCGTCCATCGGTAGAGCCTCGATGATCACAAATGCCTGAGCAAGAGGAAAATCATCAGTTATCGTCAAATGAATGGCGGCGCGATGATTTGCCGGCAACATAGAGGCGAGTCGCTCCGCCGCCCCTCCGGTCAGCTGCATCGTCGGCTTGCCGCTCGGCAGATTGACGACACCCATGTCGCGCCAGAAGACGCCTTGCGCCAGACCGGTACCCAGTGCCTTGGAGCAGGCCTCCTTGGCGGCAAAACGCTTGGCATAGGACGCGGCCTTGTTCTTGCGGCGCTCGGACTTGGTTCGCTCGATGTCGGTGAAACAGCGCTCCGTAAACCGCGCACCAAAGCGCTCCATCGTCTTTTCGACGCGGCGGATGTCGATAAGATCGCTGCCTATCCCGATGATCAATAGAAGGCCCTCCAGGCGGCCGGGGCGAAGTCAGGCTTCGTCAAACGCTCGATGCGTTGTCGGCAAGCGCCAGGCGCTCACGGGCACGCTCCATCAAACGTTCCTTGCGGCGCGTCTTGAAGGTCTTAACGCCATAATAGGTGAGCGCATAGACGATGACGCCGGAAATGATCGCCGGGGGAATGCCGCCAATCAGCATCGGCTTCAAAACCGGGTCCCAAATTTGCAGGAGGTCGCCCTTGTGCCAGAGCGCCGGCAGATCGATGCCACCGCCCTGCCCGCCGCTGTCACGCGCCAGGATCAGATGGCCAATTTCCCAGGTGAAGGCCCAGATGAAGGGATAGGTAATGGGATTGCCGGCCGCCAGACAGCCGAGCGCGGAGGCAATGACATTGCCACCGATCAGATAGGCGATGATGATCGCCATCACGAAATGTACGCCGATGAAGGGTGTCCATGACACAACGATGCCCGCTGCGAAGCCTGCTGCAACCGAATGCGGCGAGGCTGCAAGACGAACGAGGCGCTTACCAAAATATTGGAATGAACGAACGAAACCCTTGCGGGGCCAAAGATGCTCCCGCAGTTTTTCCTTCAGTGTCAGTGGTTTTCGGCGACGAAATAGCATGCGGCTTATCTAGTGCACTGGGGGCCGTCATGACAAGACCGGCGAAGCATTCACGCACTGATTAAGAACCGCAACTACGGCCCTTTTTTGGAACGTCATCTGCTCAGGAGGCAGAATTAAAAACGTTCTTCCATTTCGGGGAAGCATTCCCGCAAGATCGGGAAGCTCCAAGGGCGCAATAACAACGCGCCCCTCCTGGTCGTAAAAGTATTAACGGCGATTAACGGACGCGGAACAGACCGCGGTCAACCTGACGCTGGCGATACTCAAGGTCAAAACGGTCATGCGAACCATTCAGGTAAGCCATTTCGCGTTCTTCAACACTCGGAACACGCAGGGCGCGGGCGATTTTCTTGATCGGGCTAAACATTGTCTTCTCTCATCTCTGTTTCGTTTCTTCGATGACCAGAAGATAGGCTCGGCGGAGGCTAATTACCACCGCTCTAAAATACACACAGCCATGCGTTCAATGCATATCAATCCGGAAAGCCGCTCGAATTTGGTCATAAAATGATCACAAAATATGCAGCATGCCCGGATCGATGGCGGAAGCGGTGTCTTTATTCGTAAAGCCGCTTCACCGTTGCGATGCAATCGAGTTCCTTGAGCTGGACCAAAAGCTGGTTGAGCTGGCGCAGGTCCCAGACCTCGACATCCAGCGCCATCTCGGTGAAGTCGGCGGCAACGCGGACGGTATTGAGAATGCGGATATTGACGTCGACATCGGCGACGGTCTGCGCCACCTTGGCCAGTGTGCCGGGTTCGTTCAGCGCGTTGATCAGGACACGCGCGGCAAAACGGGACTTGTTGGCCTCGTCCAGATCCCAGCGAACGTCGATCCAGCGCTCCGGCTCGTCGTCGAACCGCTGCAGGATCGGCGACTGGATGGGGTATATGGTGATCCCCTTGCCTTTTTCCATGATGCCGACGATGCGGTCACCGGGAACGGCGCCTGTCGGGGCGAAATGCACTTCGACATTGGCTGCGAGACCCCGGATGGGCGGAGCTTCGATGCCATCGACGAGGTCGGCCTTGTTCTTGCCGGGGATTTTGAAGATCATGCCGGAGGCGCTGTGGACGTTGAACCAACCCTCATCGCCGGCAGGCTTGACTGTCACGCGCTCATCCTGATGGTCGGGATAGACGGCGCGCAGCACATCGAGCGACGACATCTCCCCTCGCCCGACGGCAGCAATAGCGTCCTCGACATCCTTCTGGCCGAGACGATGCAGGGCAGGCTTCAGTGCATCCCGCGAGAAAACCTTGCCGGCGCGCTCGAAGGTGCGTTCGAGAATGCGATGGCCAAGGCCGGCATATTGCTTGCGGATGGCAAGCCGGGTGGCGCGGCGAATGGCGGCGCGCGCCTTGCCAGTCACGACGATCTCTTCCCACGCGGCCGGCGGCACCTGTACGCCGGAGCGGATGATCTCGACCTCGTCGCCATTGGTCAGGCGCGTCACCAACGGCATGATACGGCCGTTGATTTTCGCGCCTACTGTCGTGTCGCCGATATTGGTGTGAACGGCATAGGCGAAGTCGATCGGCGTTGCCCCACGCGGCAGGGCGATCAGCTTGCCCTTGGGCGTGAAGCAGAAGACCTGATCCTGGAACAGTTCGAGCTTCGTATGCTCCAGGAACTCTTCAGGGCTATCGCCTTCGGCCAGCGCCTCGATGGTGTGACGCAGCCAGGAATAGGCATTGCTCTCCCGCGAGAGCAGCTCGCCGTCGCCATTGCCGTTTGCCCCGTCCTTGTAGAGCGTGTGGGCGGCGATGCCGAATTCGGCGATTTCATGCATGCGCTTGGTGCGGATCTGCAATTCGATGCGCTGACTGGAGGGGCCAACGATCGTCGTGTGCAAGGAGCGGTAGTCATTCTGCTTCGGCGTCGAGATATAGTCCTTGAACCGACCCGGGACGACGCGCCAGCGCGTGTGGACGATGCCGAGCGCGCGGTAGCAGGACGGAACGTCATCGACGAGAAGACGGAAGCCGTAAATATCCGAAAGCTGCTCGAAGGACAGCGACTTCGACTGCATCTTGCGGAAGACCGAGTAAGGGCTCTTCAGCCGGCCCTTGACCATTGCATTGGCAAGGCCGTTGGCAACAAGAAGATCGCGCAACTCCGTCTCGATCTTCTTGACCAGGCCTTCGTTGCGCCGCGACAGCTCTTCCAGGCGCTTGGTGACGGTATCGTGCGCTTCGGGATTGATGTGGCGGAAGGACAGCTCCTCCAGTTCTTCGCGCATGTCATGCATGCCCATGCGGCCGGCAAGCGGCGCATAGATCTCCATCGTCTCCTCGGAAATGCGGGCCCGCTTTTCCGGCGACATATGATCTAGGGTGCGCATATTGTGCAGGCGATCGGCAAGCTTCACCAGAAGCACGCGCACATCGTCGGAAATGGCCAGCAGCAGCTTGCGCAGGTTTTCCGCCTGCTTGGCCTTCTTGGTGACGAGATCGAGCTTCTTGATCTTGGTCAGGCCCTCGACCAGCCGGCCGATATCCTCGCCGAACAACTCGTCAATCTCGGCGCGCGTCGCCGTCGTATCCTCGATCGTGTCGTGGAGCAGCGCGACAGCAATGGTCGATTCGTCCAGACGCATATCCGTCAGGATGGCAGCAACTTCGAGAGGATGGGAAATATAGGGATCGCCGCTGGCACGCTTCTGCTGGCCATGCTTCTGCATCGCATAGACATAGGCCTTGTTGAGCAGAGCTTCGTTGGCATCGGGCTTGTATTTCTGCACCCGCTCAACAAGCTCGTATTGCCGCATCATTCCAAGGCTACTCCCGCAAAAACAAAAGCGCGCCAGTCATATGACCGGCGCACGCATCCCCTCATCATATCGCTCCTGCTCGGAGCATCAAGCGCAACGATCAGTAATCGTCGCTTTTTTCCGGCGGAACCAGACCTTCGATGCCGGCCAGCAGTTCTTCTTCCGACATCTGGTCGAAAGTAACGGCTTCCGGAGCATCTTCTTCTTCGTCGCTCGAGGCAGAAGCACCGCCGGCGGCCAGAAGGCTTGCAGGATCGGGCTCGGGCTCATCGATTTCGACATGCTTCTGCAGCGAATGGATCAGGTCTTCCTTGAGATCGTCTGGTGACAGCGTCTCATCGGCGATTTCGCGCAGAGCGACGACAGGGTTCTTGTCGTTGTCGCGGTCGATCGTGATCGAGGACCCTTGCGAAATCAGGCGAGCGCGGTGGCTGGCGAGCAATACGAGCTCGAACCGGTTCTCAACTTTATCAATGCAATCTTCTACTGTGACACGGGCCATTGCCTGTCCTTTGCGGTCGTGATGTCGTCATCATGTCTCGGAGTAGCACGCCGATACAAGCAAACGATGGCAAATTCAAGTTTTTCCTGTTTGAGCGCCTGCGCACCGTCGGGAAAAGTGCTAAAATTCTCCGCGACAAGCTATGAATTCTATCTTAGGTTGCTTGGAATATCCCCTTTCGTGCCCTAAGTCTCGGTTATATGAATAGTTCATAAAGTAATACGAATTATTCCGCACTGCAGCATAAGGCATTGTTTTAGCTGAACTTTGAATAAAGATATTACGTTTTTGTAACAGTGGATATGTAAGCGATGTTTGACCCACGCGAGAAAATTGCACTTTTTATAGACGGCGCCAACCTCTACGCTGCATCCAAGAGCCTCGGCTTCGATATCGACTACCGCAAACTCCTGAAAGCCTTCCAGAAGCGTGGCTATCTGCTGCGGGCCTATTATTACACAGCCCTTATCGAAGATCAGGAATATTCGTCGATCCGTCCGTTGATCGACTGGCTCGACTATAACGGCTACAAGGTCGTCACCAAGCCGGCCAAGGAATTCACCGACTCCATGGGGCGCCGCAAGATCAAGGGCAACATGGACATCGAGCTGGCGATCGACGCCATGGAGCAGTCCGAAACCGTCGACCATCTGGTGATCTTCTCCGGCGATGGCGATTTCACCACGCTGGTCGAAGCACTGCAGCGGCGCGGACGCAAGGTTTCGGTGATTTCGACCATGGCAACCCAGCCACCGATGATCGCCGACGATCTGCGCCGGCAGGCCGACCATTTCATCGACCTTGTGTCGCTGAAAGCCGAAATCGGCCGTGAGCCCTCCGAGCGCCCTCACCGGTCGGCAGAGGTCAGTCACGCGGAAGCGGACAGCGAATAAGGCCGAAGACTTTCGGCTCTATCTCTTTGTTCTTACGCATTTCCGGACGGAAAACCGCTGCGCACTTTTCCTGGAAATGCTCTAGCGGTTATCCTTCAGCAGCCGGCTCTTTTGCCGGTTCCAATCACGCTCTTTTTCGGACTCGCGCTTGTCGTGGAGCTTCTTACCCTTGGCGAGTGCCAGTTCGAGCTTCGCCCGGCCATTGTCGTTGAAATAGATCTTCAACGGCACGAGCGTCATGCCCTCGCGATTGATGGCAGACCGCAACCGGCCGATTTCGCGGCTGGAAAGCAGTAATTTCCGGCGCCGGCGCGGCTCGTGGTTGAAGCGGTTCGCCTGCAGATATTCGGGCAAATAAGAATTGATGAGCCAGATCTCACCGCCCTCGTCGGAAGCGTAGGATTCGGCGATGTTAGCCTTGCCTTCGCGCAAAGACTTGACCTCCGTGCCCATCAGCACGAGCCCGGCCTCATATGTATCGATGATCTCGTAGTTGAAGCGTGCCTTGCGGTTTTCCGCCACGATCTTCTTCACGACGCGTTGGCTGCCTTTGGGGGCCATGATTCTTCTTCTTTTCTTGGTTCATTCCGGCGGCAGCCCTCGGCGCGCCAAATTCCTGCACCCTAAATAAGCGAGACCGCCCTCCTTGTGAAGAGAGAGCGGTCCAACAGAGAGTTTCCCCGGTACGCTTGCCTGTCGTCAGTTCAGCAGACCGGCATGGCGCAGCGCCGCATCGATTGCAGCTTCCGTGCCCGGCTCCAGGGTCGACAAAAGCGGCGAACGTACATTGCGGCTCATGCGGCCAAGGCGCGAAAGGCCATACTTTGCGCCACACAGGCCAGGCTCGATAAAGATCGCCTTATGCAGGGGCATCAGGCGGTCCTGATATTCCAGGGCCTTGGCATAATCACCCGCAAGCGTTGCCGCCTGGAATTCCGCACAGAGGCGCGGAGCGACATTGGCCGTCACGGAAATGCATCCGATACCGCCATGCGCATTGAAGCCGAGCGCCGTCGCGTCTTCGCCGGATAGCTGGCGGAAATCACGACCGCAGGTAATGCGCTGTTCTGAAACGCGCTCGATCTTGCCGGTGGCATCCTTGACGCCGACGATATTGGCATAGGCCTTCGCGAGCGCGCCCATGGTCTCCGGCGTCATGTCCACAACCGAGCGACCCGGAATATTGTAGATATAGATTGGCAGCTTCACGGCTTCCGCGACGGCTGCGAAATGAGCGTACAGGCCCTTCTGCGTCGGCTTGTTGTAATATGGAGTAACCACCAGCACAGCATTGGCACCGACCTTCTCGGCGTGCTGGGCAAGCTCGATCGCTTCGCGCGTATTGTTCGAGCCGGCACCGGCCATAACAGGAACGCGCTTGTTCGCCACTTCGATGGAGAGCTCGACGACACGCTTGTGCTCGTCATGCGACAGGGTCGGCGATTCACCGGTCGTGCCCACAGGCACCAGACCGCGGCTACCCTCTTTTATCTGCCACTCGACATGGGATGCGAACGAAGCTTCATCCACCTTGCCGGCATCAGTAAAGGGCGTAACGAGAGCGGGAATGGACCCCTGGAACATGCAAGTCTCCTAGCGGCATAGCCTTCATGCTTCAGCCGCAATCCATGGTTATGAATCCGCGCACCATAAAGCGCCGTCTTGCTGGCGACAAGCGCGCTTTGAACGGTGAGCGTCAGTTTCCGATATCATAATTGATTGAAATTCGAAGCACCGGTAAGGTTTCGTTAATATAGCATTTGGCAAATGGAAAGGGCCTGATTGTTTTGTGAGTAGCCGGATGAAGAAACCTGTGACGATCTGGACCGTTGTCGGCTTGGCGGTCGCGTGGGGCGCGTTTGCCTCGCAGCTTCCCGGTAAACAGACAGCAGCCCGTAATGATGCCGATGTGGCCATGGCGGTGCCGGATCCGATGAGCACAGCCGCGATCCCGCTTGGCTCCACGGTTGCGCCCGTGAACAGCGACCTGAAGGCTGGTCTCGACGCACTTTCCAACAAAAATCCGATGCAGGCGATCGCTGTGCGTAACAGCATGAGCGACGGCACGCTTGATCGCCATATCCTGACCTGGGCAATCGCAACTTCGGGCCAAACCGGCGTCCCCTCGGGTGAAATTGCCGCTGCCGCCCGCGAGCTCGTGGGCTGGCCTGGGCTAGGCAGCCTGCGAGCCAACTCGGAGCGAGCTCTTTACGCCGAAAATCCGCCGACGGATCAAGTCCTTGCCGCATTCGGCAGCACCCAGCCGGAAACCGTGGAAGGCTCTATAATCCTCTCGCGCGCACTGATGGCACGCGGCTCGTCAGCGCCGGCTGCGAAACTGATCCGCAAGATCTGGCGTAACGAAACCCTGGACAAATCGCTCGAAGACAAGATCCTCGCGGAATTCTCAAGCCTGCTTTCGCCCGCCGATCACAAGGCCCGCATGGACTACCTGCTTTATCGCGATCGTACCGTACAAGCGAAACGTTTCGGTGACCTTGGCAAGGCGCAATCGCTCTACAAGGCCTGG
This sequence comes from Rhizobium sp. A22-96, assembly GCF_053521805.1. Lineage (NCBI taxonomy): Bacteria > Pseudomonadati > Pseudomonadota > Alphaproteobacteria > Hyphomicrobiales > Rhizobiaceae > Rhizobium > Rhizobium sp. A22-96. Next base: position 375,013 of record NZ_JBNWDQ010000003.1, on the reverse strand, counting down.
GCAGCGGTCAATGATCGTTCCGGCAAGGCAGATGCGCTGATCGCATCCATGGATGCGCAATGGCGCAAGGACCCTGCCTATCTCTTCATGCGGATCGAAAACCTGCGCCGCCAAGACAGATATGACGACGCCGCCAGACTTCTGGCGCAGATGCCGCGCGACCGCAGCGTGCTCGTCAACCCCGGGCAATGGTGGAACGAGCAGCGCATCGTCAGCCGCGGCCTGGTGGACCAGGGCGATTTCAGCGATGCCTATCGCGTCGTCGATGCCAATGTCGCGGAAAGCCCGCAAGATGTTGGCGAGGCCGAGTTCCATGCCGGATGGTATGCACTACGTGGCCTCAAGGACGGCGCGACCGCCGCGGCGCATTTCCGCAAGATCCTGCAGGTGTCGAATGGGCCGATCTCACAGTCGCGCGCCTGGTATTGGCTAGGTCGTGCGGCCGACGCAGGCGGCCCCGGAAAAGCCGCCGACCTCTATGCCAAGGCCGCCTCCTATCCGAGCACATTCTACGGCCAGCTCGCGGCCGAGAAGCTCGGCCGCAGGATGCTTGATGTCACCTATCCATCGCCGTCAGCTCAGGATAGGCAGCGATTCCAGGCACGCGAGGCTGTGCAGGCCATATCGCGCCTGGAGGCAGCCGGACATGGCTGGCGTGCCGAGGCGCTTTATCGTGCACTGGCGAAGCAATTGGAGAGCCCTGGCGAGATCGCCATGCTGGCGGCTCGCGCGGAGCGCTCCGGCAACCATCAGCTCTCGTTGCAGATCGGCAAGATCGCCTATGGTCGCGGCGTCGACGTGGCGGCGCTGGCCTTCCCGATCGGCGTCATTCCGGCCAATGCCAATATTTCCGGCTCCGGCAAGGCCCTTGCCTATGCCATCGCTCGGCAGGAGAGCGCCTTCAATCCGGCGGCGGTGTCTTCGGCCAACGCACGCGGCCTGCTGCAATTGCTGCCGAAGACGGCCAAGGCGGTTGCCGGGCGGCACGGCATGGCTTACTCCGCCGAGAAGCTGACACAGGATGCCGGCTATAATGCTACGCTCGGCGCCCATTATCTCGGTGAGCAGATCGACACCTTCGGCGGTTCTTACATCCTTACCTTCATCGCCTACAACGCCGGCCCGAACAAGGTGCCGGAATGGATCAGCCGCTATGGCGACCCGCGCGGCAAGTCGATCGACGAGGTCATCGACTGGATCGAGCGCATCCCCTTCCCCGAGACACGCAATTATGTGCAACGGGTGATGGAGAACTATCAAGTCTACAAGACGCGCCTCGGCCAGAAGGCCGATATCGTGCACGATCTCGTCAACGGTCGCGGCTAGAGCATTTTCGCTTTTCTTCGAATCGCGAAAGCGCCCTATCTCTTTGTTTGTACGCATTCCGGGCGGAAAACCGCCGCGCACTCTTCCTGGAAATGCTCTAGACGGCAGCCTCAACCGCGGTTGTGCATGCTGTCGAAATGACGTTACATCCCGAGTGATATTCCAAGCACGAGGCACGATGTATGAGCAGCGACGACGAAAGCGGCTTCCTTGCTCGAACGATACCAGCCCAGGACGGGCTAAAGCTCTATGTTCGAGACTACACAGGCGATGAAACAGCAACGCGAGCCCGGCCGCCCGTCATCTGCCTGCCGGGCCTTACCCGCAATTCGCGGGATTTTCATCAATTGGCGCTGCTGTTGACGCAGCATCCGACTACTCCTTACAGAGTGATCACGCTCGACGCCCGCGGGCGCGGCCTGTCCGAGCGCGATGCGGAGAAATCCCACTACAATCTCGCCGTCGAAACCCAAGACGTTCTGGCCGTCTGCGCTGCGCTTGATATCCCCCAGGCCAACTTCATCGGGACATCACGCGGCGGTCTCGTCCTGCATGTGCTGGCGGCGAGCCGCCCGGATATTCTGAAAACGGTCATTCTCAATGATATCGGCCCTGTGCTGGAGAAGATCGGGCTCACCGACATTCGCGACTATCTGAACCGCGACAGGAAGCCCGCCGATCGGGACGATGCCGTCAACATCCTGCGGGAAAATCATGGCAGCGCCTTTACCGCACTGAGTCATGAGGATTGGGAGGACATGGCGCGGGCAATTTACGCCTTCAAGGATGGCAAACCCATTGCCGATTACGATCCTGCCATCGCCGTACAGATGCAAGCACTCGACCTTGAAGCGCCGCTTCCCGATCTTTGGGCACAGTTCGAGGGCTTCAAGGACATTCCGCTGATGGTGATTCGCGGCAAGAATTCGAAGCTGCTGGCCGCCGCCACGACCGACGAAATGGCGCGCCGCCATCCAGGAGCCACCATCAAGATGATCGCCGGGCAAGGACATGCTCCCATCCTGCATCTCGGTGATATTCCGGATGCCATTCGCTCATTTCTTTCCGGGTCTTAACGTCTCAATTCTGCACAAAAGGAAAGGCCCGGTTGGGAGAACCGGGCCAGTTTTTTCTGATCGGAGGTCAGATCAGAAGATGAGTGCAATCCGATTCGGCGAACCGAATTAGAAGCTGCGCTGGAAGCGAAGGATACCAGCCCACTGATCCTGGTTCACAGAATCGAAGTTGGTGTAGGTAACTTCCGGCTCGATGAGCAGGTTCTTGACCGGGTTGAACTTGAGGTTCGTGGTCGCTTCGAAGATCTTCGAGTCGGTGTAGGCGAGCTGGAGGTTCCACTTCAGCTTTTCGTTGATCGGAACGCCAACGCCGCCCCAAACAGCCCAGTCACCCCAGCCGCACTTCGATGCATCGCTAGCAGGGCAAGCAGAACGATCGAGGTTGGTGCCGGCGTACTTGTTCAGCTTGTCGCCGTCCGTGTTGTAGCCGCCCATCAAGAAGGCCGTGAAGCCACCGAAGTTGGCATCGATACGAGCCTTGACAGCGCCTTCTTCGACGATGGAGTCGTAACCGCCGACAACCTTGAAGCCGAAGTTGCCAACCTTGTAGCCGAGACCCAGAACGCCGTCCGGAGCGTAGTGATTGGTCTTGTCGTCCGTCCACCAGCTGGAGCCGTACGAAGACGAATCCGTGCCGCTGGAGTTGCTGTCTTCGACCGAAGCTACAGCCGTGAAGCCGTTGCCGGCGTCGTAGTTGTAGGTGATCTGGTTGAGTTCGTACGGGCCGTCATAGATCACGTCGTCGTTGATGACGTCGCCAGCGTAGCCGGTGTACAGGTTGTAGGCCGAGTCGGCCTTACCAATGGTGAAGCCACCGAGGCTGATGTTAGCCCAGAGCAGCTTGGTGGTCGTGGCCTTGCCGTCGTTGAAGTCGAAACGATAGACGGTGTTGGTCTTCAGCGGACCATATTCCGTGTCCGTTGCGGTGTCGACGCTCAGCTGAGCGCGGGTATGCCAATAGGTGCCGCGATTACCGCCGACGCCCGGATTGTAAGCATTGTACCAGCCGCCTTCGGTACGGACCATGCCGCCGATCTTGAGGCAGGTTTCAGTGCCCGGAAGGAAGAAGTAGCCAGCACCGTAGGCGTCGCAGATGCGAACGTATTCCAAAGGCTCCGGCTCAGCAGCAACGATAGCGTCAGCTGCATGAGCACCGGATACTGCTGCCAGCGCAGCAGCGGAGCCGAGAAGAAGGCTCTTGATGTTCATAGTAACTCCAGTTTCAATATCAATTAGGTATGAGTCTTCACGCCGCGAAAATCGACGCGCCCCACCCCACCTAGATTTTAAAAGTTGACCCCTGATCTGGGAGAACCAAGACAGTAAGCCTTGCTTCCGATTTGGAACCTACAGATCGTTTTTTTCAGAGCAATATCAGATACAAACTATCGGCATTTATGACGCGTGTTTCAAAAGGTGCGTTGCACAAAAATCACGTCGTAAAACTGTCACAACATCGCCGCCGTTGAAGTGAATCTCTACTTCAGATTACTTTTAAAAATGGCGCAACTTACAAGACAATATTCAAAGAGAAAATTCGCAATCCCGAAACAACCATTCTTCTCTTTGCAGTACACGCAAAGAAACGCAGCAGATTATGCAACATAGAAAAAGCCCGGCCAAAAGGCCGGGCTCTCCCCTCACCGAAGTGATAAATCTCATATGACCGAAGTCAAATCAGATTAGAATGCGCGCTCGAAGCGGAGGATACCAGACCACTGATCCTGATTGATGGAGTCCCAGTTGGTGTAGGAGACTTCCGGACGCACGGTCAGGTTCTTAACCGGGTTCCAGGTCAGGTTCGTCGTAGCGGCGAAGATCTTGGAGTCGGTGTAAGCGAGCTGAACGTTCCACTTCAGCTTTTCGTTGATCGGAACGCTTGCGCCGCCCCACAGAGCCCAGTCGCCCCAGCCGATGCCAGATGCAGCGCCTGCGCCGTTTGCGCCGGCATACTTGTTCAGCTTGTCGCCGTCCGTGTTCCAGCCGCCCATCAAGAAGGCCGAGAATGCGCCGAAGTCAGCGTCTACACGAGCCTTGATAGCGCCTTCTTCAACGATCGAGTCGTAACCGCCGACGACCTTGAAGCCCCATGCGCCAGACTTGAAGCCAACACCGGCGACAACATCAGGAGCGTAGTGATCGGAGCTGTCTTCGCCGTTCGATCCGGTTGCGCCCGTGCCGGAGTTGGTGTCTTCGAGCGAGATAACAGCGGTGAAGCCGTTGCCTGCATCGTAGTTGTAGGTGATCTGGTTCAATTCGTACGGGCCATCATAGACCACGTCGTCGTTGATTACGTCGCCGGCGTAACCGGTGAATACGTTGAACTCGGAGTCTTCCTTACCAACGGTGAAACCACCGAGGCTGATGCTGGCGTGCAGCAGGTTGGTCTTGGTGCCGTTGCCGTCGTTCCAGTCCCAACGAATTTCGGTGTTGGTCTTCAGCGGACCGTATTCGGTGTCGCTTGCGGTAGCGAGGCGGAGCTCAGCACGAGTGTGCCAAAGCGTGCCCAGACGGCTGTTCGGGTTGTAGGCATCGTACCACTGACCTTCGGTACGAACCTTACCGCCGATCTTGAGGCAGGTTTCGGTGCCCGGAATGAAGAAGTAGCCTGCACCGTAGGCGTCGCAGATGCGAACGTATTCCAACGGCTCCGGCTCAGCAGCTACGATAGCGTCAGCTGCGTGAGCACCGGAAACTGCTGCAAGCGCAGCAGCGGAGCCAAGAAGAAGGCTCTTGATGTTCATATTGACCTCCAGTCAAAGTTTTATTCGAGAATGAGAACTACCCGAAGGTATTCCCTGTCCCATCCTCGCGTTTCAAGAAGTGGACGATCAATCGCCCTCGCTTCCGAGATTGAAAATACAAGACGCGCTCTGTCACGCAATCGACATCTTCTCGGAATGGGTGATTTGCGTAAGCCTTCCGCAAGTCCTGTTGCCGAAAGGACACAAAACGACAGCTGCGCGCCAATATAGATTTAGACTTCGTTAAGAAAATTCTTATGTCACGGGCACTTAGGCAGCCGGATCAAATATCGCCGAAGAAACACAGCCTGGCGGCCATATCAGCCAATTCATAGCGAATTGAAGGATTTGGAGAGGCGTGGCGGTCGATTTGCTGCTTTCGCTCTTACGATTGCAGGTGGTGGGCAGGCCGGAAGCCGTCCGCGGCAGCGTCCCAAATCGATGCACGCCTCCAATTGATTCTATCGCAGCCGATTCGATATCGCTAAATTGTGCAGATGGTGACCGACATTATAGCGATCTTGCAATCCGCATAGGTCGCGGACATGACCACGCTGCAGAGCTGTTGGCATCGGCTTTGTATGTCCGTTTCATCCAGATGGCGATCTTCGGCCCGCTTTATCTCGATCGAAGGGTCTCACCTTTGTGCAAGAGCCAGCACGATCCGAGCATCCTGATCAGCGTGAGATAACGGTCACGTCGATGGGCCATGACTTGCGACGACTGGTGACGTCGGGCGGATCTACCGTTCTCAGGCAGCTCACTCGTTGTTGGGGAATTGACAGCTCGCGTCGATTCATAATTATACACCGTATAATTTAGGAGACGCGAGATGATCACGGGTCATGTTTTTATCGCAACCAGCCTGGACGGGTTCATCGCCCGCGATGACGGCGACATAGAATGGCTGCTCAAGCACGACGCCTCAGGCGAGGATCACGGTTACAATGATTTCATAGCTGATATCGACGTCATCATAATGGGCCGAGGCACGTTCGACACGGTGCGCGACATGACGCCATGGTTCTATGATCGCCCGGTGCTGGTTCTTTCTTCCACCTTAGCGGAACAGCCGGTGCCCGCTGACCTTGCCGGCAAGGTCCGCTTCGCCGACAAGTCGCCACGGCAAGCCATGGCGATGCTCGAAGCGGAAGGATGTCGTCGTGTCTATGTCGATGGTGGACGTATTATCCAATCCTTCCTTCAAGAAGGGCTGATCAGCGACCTGATGATTACCCGCGTCCCCATATTGCTCGGCAGCGGCCGCCCGTTGTTCGGCCCGGCCCGGCGCGACACCCAGCTGAGGCATGTGGGCACCCGTGCATTTCCTTCCGGGCTGGTGCAATCGACCTATGCGGTCACACAATGACCCAGCGAAGCCGAGGCAGGCCACGCGCCGACGAAGAAAACGAGTTACCGGCTAAAATCCTTGCGGAGGCCTTGGCTCTTTTGGACAGCGAGGGTTTTGATCGTCTGACAATGCGCGCGGTAGCCAAGCGCGCGAGCGTCAATCCGATGACGATCTATCACCACTTCCAAGATCGGGACGGATTGATTGGAGCCTTGGCAGACATTGTCTATGAGGATGTTGTTCCACCGTCGGAAGGCACCCCTCAATCTCGGATAAAGGCCCTGATGAAGGCATATCGCATAAGGATAGTGCGACACCCCGGCCTGACCCTTGCGATTTTCGACCAGTCAGCCGAGCTCCCTGACCATGCAAGACGAATCACAGCCAGTCTCACGAACCTGTTGGGAGAACTTGGCCTCTCGCCTTCGCGAGCTCTGCTTTGGGTGCATATTCTCGTGGACTACACACACGGCGCAGCGCTTGCTGCGGCGATAGGTAGAAAGAACGGCAACTCCCAGCGCGTGGCAATCGACGAGGAGCTTGGAAACTACGAACGCGCGATTTCAGAATTGCTGGATCGTCTTGAAGTTCAGCGCGAACGATAGGAATGGCGGAGAAGATGGGATTCGAACCCACGATACCATCTCTGGTATACTCCCTTAGCAGGGGAGCGCCTTCGACCACTCGGCCACCTCTCCGGTGCGGCCCTGATAGGGCCATTCATTTATCGACGCAAGCGCTTTTTCGCCTTCACGCACGTTCTTCCCGAGATTCGGCAACAACCGGTAGCCGAAGGACATGTGCTCTCGCGGGCGTGAAAACGACCTCAAGCCAATAGTTGCTTGAGGTCGGCGGCGGGATCGGAAAGAATCGCTTTGGACGGATTGGCGCCGGTTTCCAGAAGCTTCTTGCCGGTAACATAGGCCTTTGCATCATTGACGGCGTCGACGGCGATGAAGCGGCCCTGCTTGAAATACCAGACGGAGGCCGCACCCTCGCGGGCGCCGGGGCGCAGCAGCGTCTCATCATAGCCAAGGTTGAAACCGGCGATCTGCAGCTTCACATCATATTGATCCGACCAGAACCATGGCTTCGGATCATACGCCTTGTCGCCGCCGGCAATGATCTCGGCCGCAGCATCGGCTTGATCGACCGCGTTCTGCACCGATTCGAGCCTGATGCGCCCGCCTTCCCATGGCAGCTCGACGCAATCGCCCATGGCAAAGATCGACGGATCGGAGGTGCGGGCGAAGGAATCGACAGTAATGCCATTGCCGACTTCAAGGCCCGCCTCCTTGGCGAGCCTGTCATTCGGGGCAACGCCGATGCCGACGACGACGAAGTCGACATCGATCGTCGATCCATCGGAAAGCTCCGCACCGACGACATGGCCATTGCGGCCGATGAGTTGCTTCAGCCCGGTCTGTTCGCGAATGACGACATCATGCTTCTGATGAATTGCCCTGAAGATGTCGGCCGTTTCCTTGGCGGCGACGCGCTGCAGGATTCGGTCGCTCATTTCGATCAGGGTCACTTCCAAGCCGCGATGGCGCGCAACGGCCGCGGCTTCCAGGCCGATATATCCGCCACCGATGATGAGCACCCGCCGACCGGGCCGCATTTCGCCGGCAAGCAGATCGGCATCGCGCTTGTCACGGGCGAGATAGACGCCCTCTAACGCACCACCCACGGAGGGTGGCAGGCGGCGTGGCGTGGATCCTGTCGTCAACGCCAGTGTCTCGTAGTCCAGCCTGGAGCCGTCCTGCATGACGATCTGCTTTGCGGCACGATCGATCTGCTCGACCCAGGTGGATACGCGGATCTCGACATTGTTGTCCGCATACCAATGCTCCGGGCGAAACAGCAGACGGTCGAAGCTCATTTCGCCAAGCAGATATTTCTTGGTCAATGGCGGTCGCTGATAGGGAAGGTTTTCTTCCGCACCAACGATGGTGATCGGCCTCGAATCACCCAGCCCACGCAATTTGGCAGCAAGCGCAAAACCCGCCTGCCCGGCCCCGACAATGACCAATCTGCCCGTCACGATCCGTACTCCATTGTTATTATAGCGATCCACCTGCCTGATGCAGGAAGACGCGCTTATGGGCCTCAGGGGTAACGCTTGCACCTGCAAGCGTCAATCACGACTGACCCTGCACCCCGGATCGGGAGAAAATTAGGCCTAAAGGCTCAGCTTGCGATTTCGATCCAGCGCCGCTCATGAAAGGAACGGGCCATGGCATGGACCGATTTTTCGATACGCAGGCCATCTGCGAAAGCCACGACTGACGCGGGCTCGCCGGAAATGGCGCGGATCAGCTCGCGGCATTCGATGATCTTCAGGTCGTTGAAGCCGAGACCGTGGCCGGGCGCCGGGATGAAGCGGTCATAGGGCTTGTGGGCGGGAGCGGCGAGAACCTTGCGGAAACCCTGTTCGCTATCCCTGCCCTCGGCCTGATAGAGTTCGAATTCGTTCATGCGCTCCTGATCATAGGAGATCGAGCCTTTGGAGCCGAAAATCTGCAGGGCGATGCGCCCCTTGCGGCCCCAGGCCGACCGGTTGGCCATCAACACGGCGGAGATGCCGCCACCAAGCCGCATCAGCACATTAGCGAGATCGTGATTTTCGACGGCACGACTGCCGCCATCCTTCAAGGGCCGCTCCGCATAGGGTTTCACCATATCGGTGATGACGGCATCGACATGACCGAACAGGAACCACAGCAGGGAGAGCGGGTGCACGGCGAAATCATCGAGAGCGCCGTAGCCGGAGGCAAGTTCGCTCTTCCAGTAGAACAGGCCGTTCGGATCGGCCATGAAATCCTCATCCATTTCCACGCGGACGTGATTGACCGCGCCGATCGCGCCGTCTTCGATCAACGCCTTGATGTGCCGCATCACCGGGTTCTGGATATAATTGTAGCCGAGAATGGCGACCTTGCCCGAAGACCTAGCTGCGGCCAGCATGCGTTCGGCATCGCCAAAGGCAGGCGCCATCGGCTTTTCGCACCAGACATGCTTGCCGGCTTCCAGGGCCGCAATCGCCATTTCCGGATGGAATTGATTGGGTGTGGTGACGGAAACGACGTCGACGTCGGGGTCGGCGATGAGATCGCGCCAGTTGGCCGTCGCCTTCTCGAAGCCGAATTCGTCGCCCCTCGCCTTTGCCAGGTCGGCATTGGCCTCGGCCAAATGCACTAGGCGGGGCCGTGCAACGTCACCGAACACGGTCTTCACCGCATTCCACGCCAGCGCATGGCATTTGCCCATGTAGCCGGTACCGATCAATCCAACGCCCAACGGCTTCATTTGCCCACTCTCCTCAAATCTTCTCCCGAAGCTGGGCAATTTTTGGAATATTTAGACCGTTTTGACAAGCGGGCCGTTGAGCGCAACATCGCGCAAACTGCCAAAAAATCCAATTTATTCGTTTTAAATCATTCTCTTAAAAATATTCGTGCCGAGTAAATCAAAATCCGCTATCGTTGCAAATATGGAATGTTTGTTTCATTGACTGATATGGCGGCGGAAGGATGGGGCATGGATAACAGCATCGACACGCAGATCAGGGTGCCGCGCGACTTCGAAAGCCTGCGTAGCATCGTCATAGAGCGGAAGAGCGCCATGCCGAAGCGCCTTGCGCAGGTCGCCGCCTTTGCCCTTGCCAATCCCGACGAAGTCGCCTTCGGCACGACAGCCAGCATTGCCGCAGCGGCCGAAGTCCAGCCGTCGACGCTGGTACGCCTCGCACACCATCTCGGTTATGAAGGTTTTTCCGATCTGCAGAGCATCTTTCGCGAGAGGCTGCGCGAGCGGACGCTGAGCTACGAAGAGCGACTGGTGACGCTGGAACGCTCCGGTATCAAGGACGAAGAGGCCGGCATTCTCTCCGGCTTCCTGTCTGCCGCCAGCCAATCGGTCAACAAGCTCGCCGCCACCATCGAGACCGAGACCTTTGCCAAGGCAATCGACGTACTCGCCGCGGCCGAGACGATCTATCTCATCGCCAAGCGCCGCTCCTATCCGCTGACGGCGCATATGACCTACGCCTTTTCCAAGCTGAATATCCGCCACCAGATCGTCGCTTCGCCGAATGGAATCGACGGCGAGATCACCCGCTTTGCCACGGAAAAGGACGCGGCGATCGCGGCAAGCTTTTCGCCCTATGCCGCAGACAGTCTGGCGCAGGCGGAGGACCTCGCCTCGCGCAACGTGCCCGTCATCGCCATTACCGATTCGGCCTTCTCGCCGCTCACCGCCTGCGCCACTCATTGGTTTGAGGTGGCCGAGGCGGACTTCGCCGGTTTCCGCTCTATGTCGGCATCGATGGCGCTGGTCATGGCCTTCCCGGTCGCCATAGCCGAGCGCCGGCGAAAAGGCATGGCAAAAGCCGATAAAACCAAAATGGAATAAACATTCCGAATTGACAAATTCTCGGAACCGATGTTTCACTACAACCCGGATCGCGGCCATAAAAGATAGCCCGCCGATCCACCGCAACCGGGACGAAACGAATACCGGCACTTTCAATAACGCATGATCTCGGCGAAAGCTGAAGAGCAAAAGAGGTCATGCATGGACGGGAGGACATCATGGCACACGATAATCCGGGCGCTCGGCCGGAGGCGAAACTCGATGTGATTACCATCGGCCGCTCCTCCGTCGATCTTTATGGCCAGCAGATCGGCTCGCGGCTGGAGGATATTGCCTCCTTCGCCAAGTCGGTCGGCGGCTGCCCGGCCAATATCGCCATCGGCACAGCGCGACTGGGGCTGAAATCCGGCCTCATAACCCGCGTCGGCGACGAGCAGATGGGCCGCTTCATCCGCGAGCAGTCGGCGCGCGAGGGCGTTGCCGTCGACGGGATCGCGACAGACAAGGAGCGCCTGACAGCGCTGGTGCTGCTCGCGGTCGAGGCCGAGGGCGTCTCGCCGATGATTTTCTATCGCTCCGACTGCGCCGACATGGCGCTCGATGAAAGCGATATCGACGAAGATTTCATCAAATCCTCCGGCGCCGTTCTGGTCTCCGGCACGCATTTCTCCAAGCCGAACACTGAGGCAGCACAGCGCAAGGCGATCCGTATCGCCAAGGCGAATGGCCGCAAGGTGCTCTTCGATATCGATTACCGGCCGAACCTCTGGGGCCTCGCCGGTCACGCCGAAGGCTTCGAGCGCTATGTGAAATCCGATCGCGTGTCCGCCAAGATGAAGGAGACGCTGCCGCACTGCGACCTGATCGTCGGCACGGAAGAGGAGATCATGATCGCCTCGGGTGCGGATGATGTGCTCGGCGCACTGAAGGAAATCCGCCGTCTTTCGTCTGCGGTCATCGTGCTGAAACGCGGCGCCATGGGCTGCATCGTCTATGATGGGCCGATCTCGGACGATCTTGAAGCCGGTATCGTCGGCGAGGGATTCCCGATCGAGGTGTTCAACGTGCTCGGCGCCGGCGATGCCTTCATGTCCGGCTTCCTGCGCGGCTTCCTGCGCGACGAACCGCTGAAGACTTGCGCCACCTGGGCAAATGCTTGCGGCGCCTTTGCCGTCTCCCGCCTGCTCTGCTCGCCGGAATATCCGACCTGGACCGAACTCGACTTCTTCCTCAAGACCGGCAGCAAGCACCGGGCATTGCGCAAGGACGAGGCGATCAACCACGTCCATTGGGCAACGACGCGGCGTGGCGAAGAAATCCCGCTGCTAATGGCGCTTGCCATCGATCATCGCTCGCAGCTCGTCAGCGTTGCCGACGAACTGGGCATCGGCCATGACAGGATCGTTGCCTTCAAGCGGCTGGCCGTCGAGGCGGCGGCGCGCGTTGCCGACGGTCGGCCTGGCTATGGCATGCTGATCGATGAACGTTTCGGCCGTGACGCCTTCTTCGATGCCGCGACCAAGAATTTCTCCTGGATCGGGCGCCCCGTCGAGCTGCCGGGATCGAAGCCGCTGAAGTTCGAATTCAGCCAGGATATCGGTTCGCAGCTCATCGAATGGCCGCTCAACCACTGCATCAAATGCCTCTGCTTCTACCATCCGGACGATCCCGCGGACTTGAAGGCGGAGCAGCAGGAGAAGCTGCGGACGCTGTTCGAAGCGGCGCGCAAAGTAGGTCGTGAGCTTCTGGTCGAAATCATCGCCAGCAAGAACGCGCCGCTCACCGACGACACGATCCCGACTGCCATGGAAGAGCTTTACGCACTCGGTATCAAGCCGGACTGGTGGAAGCTGGAGCCGCAAGAATCGACCGCCGCATGGAAAAAAATCGATGCCGTGATCGCCAAAAATGATCCATGGTGCCGCGGTATCGTGCTGCTGGGTCTGGAGGCGCCGGCGGAGGAATTGATCCGCAGCTTCGAGGCGACGCTGGCCGCACCCTCGGTCAAGGGTTTCGCCGTCGGGCGGACGATCTTTTCGGATGTGGCCCGCGCCTGGCTGTCGGGCAGCATGAACGACGAGGAAGCGACTGCCGACATGGCCGGCCGCTTCCGGCAATTGACACAGGCGTGGCTTAAAACCCGCGGCCTGTGAAATTCTGGAGCAATTCAAGCAAAAGTGCATAGCGGTTTTGCGCCCGGAATTGCTTAAAACTAAAGAGATACGGCATTTGGGAGGCGCCCGATGGGCAAGACGATCCGACTGACGATGGCACAGGCCGTCACGCATTTCCTCAAGAAGCAGATGACCATCATCGATGGGCAGAAGCAGCCGATCTTCGGCGGCGTCTGGGCGATCTTCGGTCACGGCAACGTTGCCGGCATCGGCGAGGCGCTCTATCAGGTGCGCGAGGAGCTGCCGACCTATCGCGCCCACAATGAGCAGGGCATGGCCCATGCTGCCATTGCCTATGCCAAGGCAAGCTTCCGCCAGCGCTTCATGGCCTGCACGACCTCGATCGGCCCCGGCGCGCTGAACATGGTCACTGCCGCCGGCGTGGCGCACGTCAACCGCATTCCCGTTCTCTTCCTGCCCGGCGACGTCTTCGCCAATCGCGCGCCCGATCCGGTGCTGCAGCAGATCGAGGATTTCGGCGACGGCACCGTCTCCGCCAATGATGCCTTCCGTCCGGTCTCGCGCTATTTCGACCGCATTACCCGGCCCGAGCAGATCATCTCGGCTTTGAAGCGCGCCATGCAGGTGCTGACCGATCCGCTCGATTGTGGCCCGGTTACACTCTCGCTTTGCCAGGATGTGCAGGCGGAAGCCTTCGACTATCCGGAGAGCTTCTTTGAAGAGCATGTCTGGACCCAGCGGCGCCCGCAGCCTGATGCAGACGAGCTTGCCAATGCCATTGCGCTGATCCGCAAATCGGAAAAGCCGGTCATTCTTGCCGGCGGCGGCGTGCTCTACTCGCAGGCGACCAAGGAGCTCACGGCTTTCGCGGAAGCGCACGGCGTGCCCGTCGTGGTGACACAGGCCGGCAAGTCGGCGATCAATGAGACGCATCCCCTAGCGCTCGGCTCGGTCGGTGTGACCGGAACATCGGCCGCAAACGCGATCGCCGAAGATACAGATCTTGTCATCGCCGTCGGCACGCGCTGCCAGGATTTCACCACCGGCTCCTGGGCGCTGTTCAAGAACGAAAAGCTGGCGCTGATCGGCCTCAATATCGCGGCCTATGACGCGCTGAAGCATGACAGTCACCCCTTGGTGACGGATGCGCGCGAAGGTCTGAAGGCGCTCGACGTGGGCCTTGCCGGCTGGAAGGCTCCGGCAGCGCTTGCCGAGAAGGCCGCTCAGCAAAAGAAGATCTGGATGGAAGCCGCCGCCAAGGCGATGGCAACCACGAGTGCCCCCCTGCCCTCCGATGCTCAGGTGATCGGTGCTGTCACGCGGACGATCGGCGGCGAGAAAACTACCGTGCTTTGCGCCGCTGGCGGCCTGCCCGGCGAACTGCACAAGCTGTGGCCGGCAACTGCGCCCGGCAGCTACCACATGGAATACGGCTTCTCCTGCATGGGCTACGAAATCGCCGGCGGACTTGGGGCGAAGATGGCCCATCCGGAAAAGGAAGTCGTCGTCATGGTCGGCGACGGCTCCTACATGATGCTGAATTCCGAACTGGCGACCTCGGTCATGCTCGGCCTGAAGCTGACGGTCGTGTTGCTCGACAACCGCGGCTATGGCTGCATCAACCGGCTGCAGATGGCCACAGGTGGCGCGAACTTCAACAATCTGCTGAAGGATTCGTACCACGAAGTGATGCCGGAGATCGACTTCAGGGCGCATGCGGCCAGCATGGGTGCTATCGCCGTCAAGGTTTCCTCCATCACCGAGCTGGAACAGGCGATCGAGGCCTCGAAGAAGAACGATCGCACCTCAGTCATCGTCATTGATACCGACCCGCTGATCACCACGGACGAAGGCGGCCATTGGTGGGACGTCGCCGTTCCCGAAGTCAGCCCGCGGCCCGAGGTCAACAAGGCTCGCGCCGCTTACGAGAAGGCCCGCGCCGCCCAGCGAATCGGCTAACTGATGTCAGACACTTTTCCGGAGGAGCTGAGACGCTCCTCCGACACCATTTTCAAGGAGACCATTGATGAAGGCCAAACTTGGCATGTCGCCCATCGCGTGGTGGAACGACGATCTTCCCGAGCTGAGCGACGACGTATCCCTCGAAGAATGCCTGCGCCAGTCGCGCGGCGCCGGCTTCACCGGCATGGAACAGGGCCGGCGCTTCCCAAGCAACCCGGATGAGATGCTGCCGATCCTGCGCGCCGCCGACGTCACGCTGTGCGGCGGCTGGTTCTCGGGGACGCTTGTCAACGAGGAGCTTGCCGCCAACAAGGACCGCATCGCGCCGATGATCGAGCTGTTCAAGGCGGTCAACGCGCCTTGCATCGTCTATGGCGAAGTCGGCCGCTCCATTCAGGGTGACCGCTCCAAGCCGCTCGCCACCAAGCCGCGCCTTTCGGATGACGAGATGAAGGCCTATGGCCGCCGCGTCACCGAATTCGGCGAATGGTGCGCCGCGCAGGGCATGCCGCTCTCCTACCACCATCACATGGCCGCTGTTGTCGAAACCGAACCGGAACTCGATGCTTTCATGCGCAATTCCGGCGCCGGTATTCCGCTGCTGCTCGATGCCGGCCATCTCGCCTTTGCCGGCGGCGACGTACTGCGCGCCATCGACAACCACCACGCCCGCATCAACCACGTCCACGTCAAGGATATCCGCAAGCCTGTTGTCGATGGGCTGGATCGCAGCAAGCAGTCCTTCCTCGATGCCGTCGCGCTCGGTGCGTTCACGGTGCCGGGCGATGGCTCGCTCGATTTCGGCGCGATCGTCAAGCGTCTGGCCGGTTACGGCTATGAAGGCTGGTTCGTGGTCGAGGCCGAGCAGGACCCGCGCAAGGCACCGCCGCAGAAAATGGCCGAGATCGGCCATGCCGAATTGATGCGCGTCATGACGGCGGCGGGCTACACCGTGGAAACCGAAGGTTTTCCCAAGTAAGCAAGGAACAACGTCCATGCCAAATCTCAAGGTCAAACCTGATGGCTCCCATGGCCGCGTCACCCATGTCACACCTGAAAGCGCCGGCTGGACCTATGTCGGCTTCGATCTCCATCGCCTGAAGCCGGGTGAGACCGCTTCGGCCGAAACCGGCGATCGCGAAGTCTGCCTCGTCTGGGTCAGCGGCAAGGGCAGCGCCAAGGCGGGCGCGAAGGATTTCGGCCTGCTCGGCGGCCGCATGAGCCCTTTCGAGGGAGCGCCGCATGCGCTCTATATTCCGGCGGGTTCAAGCTGGTCGGTGACCGCGGAGACCGATCTGGAACTGGCAGTCTGCTCGGCACCGGGTGGCGGCTCCTATGAGGCCCGCGCCATTCCGCCGGGCACCCACCCGGCACTGACACGCGGCAAGGGCACCAATGTCCGCCACGTCAACAACATCATGCCGGAAGACGATGGCGCGGCGCATTCGCTGCTGGTCGTGGAAGTGATCACGCCGGGCGGCCATACCTCCTCCTATCCTCCCCACAAGCACGATCAGGACAATCTCCCGAACGAAAGCTTCCTCGAGGAGACGTATTACCATCGCCTCAACCCGCCGCAGGGTTTTGGCTTCCAGCGCGTCTATACCGACGACCGGTCGTTGGACGAGGCTATGGTGCTGGAGGACGGCGACGTGACGCTGGTGCCGAAGGGATATCACCCCTGCGCCGCCTGCCACGGCTATGATCTATACTATCTCAACGTCATGGCCGGACCGAAGCGCATCTGGAAATTCCACAATGCGGTAGAACACGAATGGCTGCTCAAGTCCTGACGTTAGCCTTAGACTGACATTTAACGAAAAGGCCGCGCCCGAAAGCGCGGCCTTTTCCATTTCATGCAGGCAGCAGGCCATAGCGCCAGTTCCGATCCCTGGCATTGCGCGACAGCACCAGCCAGGTGAGCAGGATCATCCCTGCTTCCGCGAAGATGGGCGTCATCCAGATCCCGCGTTCACCGAAGACGAACGGCAGGAGGAATGTCAGCGGCAGGGTGAACAGATAGGACCGTGACAGACCGAAGATCGCGCCGCGCTTGGCATCGCCGATCGACTGGAAATAGGACGACAGGATGATCGCCTGGCCGAAGAGGAAATAGGCACCGATCGTCCAGGGCAGGATGCGGCCGACCTCCGCGACGATCAGCGGATCAGCCACGAAGATCGAGCCCATATGCGCCGCCAGCAATTCGACGATAAGCTCGATTGCCGCACAATAAACCAGCGCCGAAATCATGGCGATGACAACGCTATGGCCGACGCGGGCTGGAAGGGCGGCTCCATGATTATGGCCCGATATGGTCTGCAGTGCGATGCTCAAGCCCAGCAGTGGCAGATAGGCGAAGGTCATGACCCGGGTGACGATGCCATAGGCGCCGACGGTCGAGACATAGTCCCCCTCATGCCAGATCGACACATTGAAAAGGATGGCAGCCGAACTCAGCGAGATGCCGATGAAGCCGAGGCTCATCGGCGCGCCGAAGGCAAAGATGCCGCGCCATTCGCGCGCATGCAGGGCCATATCAACCCAGAGACCATTCGGCCGACGCAGACGATAGATGATGACGATCGTCAAGCAGATGAATTGCGCCAGGATCGAGCCGCCGGCCGAGCCGACTACCCCCCAGTGAAAGACGGCCATCAACAGCCAGTTTGCCAGGATGTTCAGCAGCGTCGAGGCAAGCGTCACCAGCGTCATGAAGCCGAGCTTTCCTTCGCAACGCAGCCCATCGAGATGCACGGACAGGAAGAAGCTGATCGGCGCGAAGGCGACCATGACGCCCATGAAGGCCTCGGCGCTGCGGGCGACATCGGTATTTCCCGCCGCAGCCACGGCAATGAACTGCCGGGCTGCGAGCCAGTAGACGAGATTGATGACAATCACGACCGCGATTGCGAGCGTATGGGCGCCGGTAAACACGGATCTTGCCCCTGCGCGATCCCCCGCCCCGAGGCGGCGGGCGAGGATGCTCGCCATGCCGTTCGACACCAGTGTCTGCAACGCGACCAGCAGCATGAGCGCGGGGAAGATGAGGCTGACCGCCGAGAGCGCCTCGGCGCCGACATAGACGCCGAGGAAATAGGCGTCGACGACGGCAAAAAGGCCGCTGACCGTGGTGATTACGATGATTGGCGCGGCGGTCTTGGCGAAGACGCCAGGCAGCCAGCCGGTGAGGAACATATTGTTTTCGGTATGACGGGTCATGGTGGTATCCGGACAGAATCACGCGTTATGGGCGAAGATAGGGATCTATCGATGAAAGAGGAATGTCAGATGTCGAGCACGAGATGCGGCAGGCCATTCGACGTCCTGCGCGGCGAAATGCCGTCGGCATCGACCTGGGCGTTAATGCGCTGGCGAAAGGCCGAGAAGCTCTCGAACTCCACCACATCGACCGGTTCGTCGAAGTGAATGGTGATCCTGTAGAGCCCGCCTGATTTCGCCGACATTGCCACCACCTTGCCCGTGAAAGGCTTGTTCAGATAGCGGCCGCGCACGGCGGAGCCGACATCGAAGGGCGCGTCAGGCCCATCATTCGGTTTGGCCGCGAGCGCCGACAGCGTGTTCCAGTCACGCAGGCCATGTTGCTTCGCGATCAGCTCCAGCGCCGTCGAGTGACTCATGTCATCGCCGCGCTCAGCCATGGCCTGACGCAGACGTCGGGCCTGTGCCTTCAATTCATCTATGGACGGATACGTCGTCATAGGATCAGCCTTTACCAAGGCACGCAATTACGACCGTGAAACGGGGCTCGCATTACCGTCAGTCAGCATGCCTCAAGTGGCTGTGACCAAAACTGCGAGAACTTCACCTTGGATTTTCATCCGCGAGCGGCAGGCGCCTCGAACCGAGGTTTCCTATGATCGAAGCCGATCTTGCTGTCAAGATGCCCTCAAATCGGCACAAACAGCGAACCCGTTAAAATTCTACCAATGCAATTGACGCTTCCGCAAAACCTCCGTGCAAGGTTCGTGGTGTAACCGAGATGAATTCGGTCTGTTCTTAAACAGGGAATGACAATGCTTCGCGCAACGCATCTGGCGAAAGTCAAATCCGAAGTCTACGAACGGAGTTGGGAGCGGTTCTATGTCCAGCGGCCCGCGCGTCTCGTAGCGGTACGTCCCTGTCTCACCGGCATCTCCATGCGCAGCGCCGAGATCGTCGACATCTCGCGTGGCGGCGCCAGCTTCGTTGTTGCCACGACTGTGGGACTGCCCAACCACTATTACCTGAACATTCTCGGCCTCGCCTATCGCATCGCCTGCGCCGAAACCAGCCGCAACGGCAACCGCATCCATGTCCGCTTCATCAACCTGATCGAGCCGGAGACATTGCGCCGTGTCGTGCGCGCCGATTTCATGATCGGCAATGCCGAGGCGCTCGCCGCACGCGGCAGGAAACGATAGGTCCAGATCTCGGTTATGGAGCATCAGCTCCCGGTCGACCAAGCCTTTCCTTGAGCCGCGAGGCTGCAAAATCCAGGAAGGCCCTGACTTTCAGCGCCATAAGCCCCCGCGACGGATAGACCAGACTGATCGGCCACGGGTCCTGCTCCACATCGTCGAGAACAGTTCTCAATCGCCCTTCGGATATGAGCGCCCTCACCTGATAGGAAAGCACGCGGGCAAGACCGAGGCCGCCGACTGCGGCGTCGATGGCTGCCTCGGCGGTGTCAACGACGAGCCGGGACCGGATCGGAACGCTGATGTCCGATTGGCCCATTCGGAAGGTCCAGGACTTTACCGACATCAGATTTTCGAACGTGATGCAGTCGTGCAGCCGGAGATCGTCCGGACTTGCGGGCGTTCCCCGTTCCGCCAGATAGCCGGGACTTCCGCAAATGACCTGCCTGACCTCCCCCACGCTGCGAAAAACCAGGCTGCTGTCGGGCAATTTGCCGATCCGAACAGCCAGATCGACATGCTCCTCCGGCAGGTCGATCAATCTATCGGACTGGATGAGCCGGACGTCGATCTCGGGATAGGTCTTCAGAAACTCGGTGATGACGGGCAGGACGTGCAGCCGGCCGAAGACGACCGGCGCGGTGATCGTCAGGTTGCCCTTCGGTGCCTTGAATTCGCCCGCAACCGTGCGCTCCGCCTCGGCGACATCCTCCAGAATGCGCCGGCAGGACGACACGTAGGCCTGGCCAGTCTCAGTGAGGATCAGGCCGCGCCCGGCGCGCTGGAACAGGCGCGTTCCGAGATGACCCTCAAGTTCCGACACCTTACGGCTCACGGTTGCCAATGGCAGTCCGAGACTACGAGATGCGGCCGATAGGCTTCCGGCATCCACGACGGAGAGAAGCACGGACATGGCTTCGAGACGATCAGGCATGACTTCCGTAAAATGAGAGGATCATTCCTGAAATTAGCAGATATTCGCACAAATCGGAAGGCAGTACGGTCCGGCCATCAAATCTCAAAGGGAAAGGCAGTCCTATGTCCCGCATCGCAATCCCCGCCACAATCGAAGCCGCTCCAATCGCCTCCCAGCAAATGCTGACAGCGGTCAAGCAGCAGCTTGGCGTCGCTCCCAATCTCTTCCGTCTGATGGCGGTCAGTCCGCAGTCCCTGGAAGGTCATCTCGGACTGTTCGGCGCACTTGGAAAGGGCAAGCTCTCGGTCCAGACCCGTAACCGGATTGCGCTTGCCGTCGCCGAGATCAACGGCTGCGACTATTGCCTTTCGGCTCACACCTATCTCGGTCACAACCTCGCCAAACTCGACGATGCGGAAATGCAAGCCAACCGGGACGGCAAGTCCAACGACCCCAAGGCTGACATTGCGGTCCGCTTTGCCGCCAAGGTGGCTCGTGAACGCGGGAGCGTCGAGGCAAGCGACGTGGAGATGGTGAAAACGGCCGGATATGACGACGCCGAAATCATCGAGATCGTTCTCCACGTCGCGCTGAACACATGGACGAATTATCTCAACAAGGTCGCAGGCACCGAGATCGACTTCCCTGTGATCACCGCGAGGAAAGCGGCCTGATTACATTGGGCAATAGCGGTAATTCGGCTGCCTTCGCTGGTGGCCGGATCATAGGTTCGATCTACGCAAATCACGATGAGCCGTCAGGAGTTGGCGATGTCTGATTCAAATTTGGAGTTTTCAAGCGATGTCGCCTTCACGCCTTCGGTGAAGGCCATCCAGAGCCGCAAGGGTTCCAGGCGCGGCTATGAGAGAATGGAAATCGGCGGGTCATGGCAGACCGATATTACGACGGAGATTGCTGCCTTTATCGAGAGCCGCACAAGCGCGTTTCTGGCAACGGTAAACGCTGCTGGCCAGCCCTACATCCAGCATCGTGGCGGCCCCGCGGGTTTCCTGAAGGTCCTTGACAGAAAGACGATCGGCTTTGCCGATTTTGCCGGAAATCGACAATACATCACGCAGGGAAACCTGGCCGAAAATCCCAAGGCTCACCTGTTCCTGATGGACTATACGTACCGGCAGCGCGTCAAGATCTGGGGCGAGGCAAGAGTGGTCGAGGGCGATGCCGAGCTCGCCGAACGCCTGTTTCCCGAGGGTTACAAGGCGCGTGTCGAACAGGTGATCCTCTTCACCGTAACCGCATGGGATGTGAACTGCCCGCAGCACATACCGCAGCTTATCGATGCCGCCACTGTTCAAACGTTGCTGGCGGAGAAGGATCGCAAGATCGCCGAACTGGAAAGCCGGATCGCGCAGATGTCCGCGCCGCGGGAATAGCAGTGGCCTGGGGATCGCTCGGAATGCGTTTCGGGCGTTCAGATTCGCTCACGAGCGCTTTGTCTGCGTTCGAGCCGGAGCGAACTCTAAGGGACTTAAGAATCTCATACGACGACATCTATTCGTTTGATCGAGGTAGTAGCTTTGTTTCTTCGGATTCGGTGGAACGCCGAAAATCGCCGGACGGTGCAACATGACCGCACCGGGCGCATCTAACCATTGGATTTGGATCATCTAAATCCTCACCCGCTTCCAAATGCCAACTTCCATTGTCACAAATCGGGCATGCAGACCGAGCGACAACTCTTACGATTTTAGTCCACATTTTGAGACCCACATCGTTGCTTCGAATTCAGTAGAAGCCTCAATCTGACGCTTTTTCGCAAAGCTCCGTCAGTTCCGGGCCTGGACAGTATGGTATTTCCAATAAACCCCAACATCCGCTCCTGACGCGATACGAAAGCACTGCTTCTCCTCAGTCGCCACAAGCTGATCGCTCTCTTTCACCATCGAAGTAGGCCGGTAAAATTTGCTCCATAATGTGGACAGATCGAGCGGTTTCCACCCTTGCAACGGCCTGCCAAGCGCCTATTCTGCCGCACCTTGCAACAGAATTCGGGAAACAGAGCCAGCATGTCCGCCTTTTCGCGCTTCACGCCGCTGATCAGCGCCCTTCCCTCCACCGTTCCTTTCGTCGGCCCCGAAGCGCTGGAGCGCCAGCGCGGGCTCTCCGTCAAGGCCCGCATCGGCGCCAATGAAAATGGCTTTGGTCCTGCACCCTCGGTGATCGCGGCCATGCGCGAGCAGGCCGGCGATATCTGGATGTACAATGATCCGGAAAATTTCGCGCTGAAACAGGCGCTTGCCGCGCATCTCGGCGTCCGATCCGGCAATATCGCCGTCGGCGAAGGCATCGACAGCCTGCTAGGCCTGATCGCACGCATGGTAATCGAACCGGGGACGCCTGTCGTCACCTCGCTCGGCGGCTATCCCACCTTCAATTTTCACGTTGCCGGCTTCGGCGGGCGCCTTGTGACCGTGCCCTACGTGGATGATCGCGAGGATCTGGATGGGCTGCTGGAGGCGGTCAATCGCGAGCAGGCGCCCCTGGTCTATTTCGCCAATCCCGACAATCCGATGGGAAGCTGGTGGGACGCCGACAAGGTCGTCGCCTTTGCTCGCGCCCTGCCGGAAAATTGTCTGCTGATCCTCGACGAGGCCTATAGCGAGACGGGGCCAGCGAGTTCGCTGCCGGCGATTTCCGATCTGATCGACTTGCCGAACGTCTTGCGCACCCGCACCTTCTCAAAGGCCTATGGCCTTGCCGGCGCACGCGTCGGCTATGTCATCGGCGCACCAGAAACCGTGATCGCCTTCGACAAGATCCGCAATCATTTCGGCATGAACCGGCTGGCAACCGTCGCAGCGTTCGCAGCCCTCAAGGATCAGGCCTATCTCGCCGAGGTCGTCGGAAAGATCCAGGCTGCTCGCGAGCAGATCGGCGTGATCGCGCGGGACAACGGGCTCCTCCCGCTGGCGTCGGCCACCAATTTCGTCGCCATCGATTGCGGCCGCGACGGCGTCTATGCCCGCGCGATCGTCGACGGGCTGATTCAGCACGCCGTCTTCATCCGCATGCCGGGCGTAGCGCCGCTCAATCGCTGTATCCGCGTCAGCGTCGGACCCAAACAGGATCTGGATCTCCTGGCCGAGGCGCTCCCGAAGGTATTGAAGGCGATCGGCTAAGCAAGAAACGACGAAACCGCGCCGGCCTTGTTCCGGCCGGTCGCGGTTTTCATCGTTCGGCGGCTCGCCTCTCCGTCGTCCGCCGACATCCCCTCCTTCGAGGTCAGTACGTCGTATTCGGCATGGCGCGCTTCAGTGCGTGGTCATCCACTCGCGGGCGGCGCGGAGCGCTGCCGCGAGCTGCATCTTGGTCAAGGTCGCGGCGACGTCGGCACGAAGCTCGGCCGCCCGCGCGCTGCCACGGATGGCGGCGATATTCAACCACTTATGGGCGGCGACGAGATCTGTGGTGCAGCCTCTGCCGGTCGCGTAGTTCACGCCCAGCTCGCAAAGAGCATCGGCGCCGTTGCCACCCATCATGGCCATTTCAGACATCGGTATTTCGAAGCGTGCCATCGGTTTTATCCCTGTTTCACTTCTATTTGTACTTGCCCTGTTTTTCCGTCGGGACCTTGCCGTCGTTCGCGGCTTTCCGGTCCTTCCGGCCGGCGGGTTTGCCCCGCTCGTTTGATGGCTTCACTATCGCAGACGGCTTTCAAAAAACGGCTAAAATGCATGCTTAATTCGATGCAAACAAAGTACAAATGCTTGGTAAACTTGGGATTTTGTTAAACATCGCTTGCCTTGCAAATTAAGGACTTTTGAGCGAATTTTACATCTTGTTAAGATCTGGATTTAAACCCTTCATTCACCACGAAAAAAGCTGCCGTCTTTGGAAGCGGTGATTTTCGATGGGCCGGAGGGCCGCAAAACAAGGAATTTGCGCTTGCAAAATATATTTACCTTTACGTTCGCGTCAGATAATCTCGCCTCATTTCCGGCTATTGGGCCGGAAGGTGCCCTGGGGAGGAACACACTATGATCCGTGCAACGATTTTTGTCGCCGCGCTGCTCGTCAGCGCCGGCAGCGCCTTCGCCGACGAGGCGATCGTGGGCAACTGGAAGACCGAGGCTGGCGATACCGCCGCCATCACGCCCTGCGCGGACAGCTATTGCGTGACGCTGAAGACGGGCAAATATGCGGGCCGGCAGATCGGCAAGATGCAGGGCAAGGGCGGCAGCTATACCGGCGAACTCACCGACCCCTCCGAGGACAAGACCTATAGCGGCTCCGGCGCGATCAGCGGCAATAGCTTGAAGATGACGGGCTGCGTCCTGAAGATCTTCTGCAAGTCGCAGACCTGGAAGAGGCTCTGAGGACACGCGCCTTGAAAGAGGCCTGATTCCACGCCTGCCCGGCTCGCTTCGGGCAGGCTTTTTCTTATGGGCGACGTCCGGAACAAGCCTGCGAGCAAGATTAAGAATCATGAACGCTGGATGAACCGGTATCTCAGCACCTGTTCAGCCTGACCATGGCAAAACAGTGTCCAGTATAGGGCACTGGTAGGGCCAGGAACATGGACTCGATCATCATCGCACGGCGGTTTGTTGTTATCATGCTGTTTGCCGCCGTCTTCGCATTCAGCTTTTCAGCCGTCGTCGAACACGCCGGCCGCAGCGGCGCGCAATCGCATTTCGGAGCAAGCTTCACATGCCTGCAAACCGGTGCGCCCTATTGCACGACCGTTCAGTAAGCGAACACTCCCTCATCCCGGCTGGCCGGGATCTGGATGCGGCTGCAAAAATAGCTGCGAAAATCCGGGACCGTCTCTTTCAACGTCGTTTGCTTGTTAACAACGACACTCTATAATGGCTCATGAGCAACCGAATCTCTCCTTTTTCACCCCTCGACATCTCCTCCCCCACCCCGTTCCAGCCGCGGACCTTCGATAATCCGGCCAAGGCTGTGGACGCGCTGACGGAGCTTTACGAGCGCAATACCGCGTTCCTGATCGACAGTTTCACCAAGTTGGCGAGCGGCGCGCCGATCACGGCGCGCTACCGCGCCTTCTATCCGCAGGTCAGCATCGAGACGACCAGCTTCGGCCACGTCGATTCGCGCCTCTCCTATGGTCACGTCACCGCACCCGGCGTCTACACGACGACTGTCACACGTCCGCATCTGTTCCGTCACTATCTGAAGGAGCAGCTGACGCTGTTGATGCGCAGCCACAATGTGCCGGTGGTCGTGTCGGAATCGACGACGCCCATTCCGCTGCATTTCGCCTTCGGTGAAGGCGCGCATGTCGAGGCATCCGCCGCGGTTTTCGAAGATATCCCGCTGCGCGACCTCTTCGATACGCCGGATCTCAACACCACCGACGACGAGATCGCCAACGGCGAATATATCCCACCGCCGGGTGAGCCCTCGCCGCTAGCACCCTTTACCGCACAGCGCATCGACTATTCGCTGGCGCGCCTCTCGCACTATACCGCGACGAGCGCTGCACATTTCCAGAATTTCGTGCTGTTCACGAACTACCAGTTTTATATCGACGAATTCTGCAAATGGGCTCGTGATCTGATGGCGAGCGGCGGAGACGGCTATACCGAATTCGTCGAACCCGGCAACATCATCACCAAGGCCGGCTCCAGCCAGCCCGAGGGCGATACGACGCCGCCACGCCTGCCGCAGATGCCGGCCTACCATCTAAAGAAGAAGGGGCATGCCGGCATCACGATGATCAATATCGGCGTCGGCCCGTCCAACGCCAAGACGATCACCGACCACGTCGCCGTGCTGCGCCCGCATGCATGGCTGATGCTCGGCCATTGCGCCGGCCTGCGCAACAGCCAGCGGCTGGGTGACTACGTGCTCGCACATGCCTATATGCGCGAAGACCACGTTCTCGACGACGACCTGCCGGTCTGGGTGCCGATCCCCGCACTTGCCGAAGTGCAGGTGGCGCTGGAGGCGGCCGTTGCCGAAATCACCGGCTTCGAAGGCTTCGAGCTTAAGCGCATCATGCGCACGGGCACGGTCGGCACCATCGACAACCGAAACTGGGAACTGCGCGATCAGGCAGGACCGGTCAAACGGCTGTCGCAGGCTCGCGCCGTTGCGCTCGACATGGAATCGGCGACGATCGCCGCCAACGGCTTCCGTTTCCGCGTTCCCTACGGCACGCTGCTCTGCGTCTCGGACAAGCCGCTGCATGGGGAGCTGAAGCTCCCGGGCATGGCGACCGCCTTCTACCGCACGCAGGTCAACCAGCATCTGCAGATCGGCATCCGCGCCATCCAGAAACTGGCCGAAATGCCACCGGAAAAGCTGCATTCGCGCAAGCTGCGCAGCTTCTTCGAAACGGCGTTCCAGTAAGCAACGCTACGGACTATTGCCCCTCCGAGGGTACTGAATGCATCTGAACGGCGGCCGCAACCTGCGGCCGTTCGTCGTTTGGCGCGGCACCCCAACTCAGGCACAGGATCAAGAAGGCAAAGCCCGAAAATCCGATCCAGATGCGGTAGACGACCCTTCCGACATCCGCCGCATCCAGCAGCTCTTCTTCAGACATTGTCTTCTTTTGCCAGTAGTGCACGATTGCTGCCTCCAGACCGTACATTTCCGTCTCTCCTTTGGTAATGACGGAAACTGGACGACCGGCGCGCGCCCTTTTCGACAACGCCCGGAATTTTTGTCATGCTGCGGATCGGGATGTCGATTTGCGTAAAGCCTGCTCGTCTATGGCGTCAGCAAATTGAAAGAGGAGGCGCTGCGATGAAATATCTCTGCCAGGTCTGGTTCGATGGCACGAGGCTCGACACCATGACCAAGGAAGAAAAGCACAGGCTCGATTCGGATTCGCTCGGTTACGATCGGGATCTGATGGCAAGTGGCAACATGATCCAAGCCGAGGCGCTACAGTCCCCAAGATCGGCGGTGACCGTGAGGGTCCGCAACGGCGAGACGGCGGTGACCGATGGCCCCTTCATCGAAACCAAGGAATATCTCGGCGGCTTCATCCTGATCGAGGCTAAGGACCTGAACGATGCGATCCGCGTCGCCGCGGGCATTCCGCTCGCCAAGCTCGGCGCCATCGAGGTGCGGCCGATCCATGAATTCGGCCCTGACGCCTGAGGAGGCTGCCATGAAATTTCTTTGCCAGGTCTGGTTCGAGAGCGCAGAGATCGCCAAGCTTTCCGAGGAGGAAGGGCGACGGCTCACGCAGGAGTCCATCGACAATGACAACCGGCTGCGCGCCAGCGGTCATATTGTTATTGCCAACGCATTGCGGGAGCCGGAGACTGCCAGAACGGTTCGGGTTCGCAAAGGTGAAGCAGCTGTTACCGACGGCCCCTTTGCCGAATTGAAGGAGCATCTCGGCGGCTTCGTGCTGATCGAGGCTGGGGATATGGAAGAAGCGACGGCCATCGCCGCCACCTTCCCCGTTGCCCGCTACGGCATGATCGAGGTCCGTGCCTCCTTCGACATCCGCTTTCCGGACGAATAGCTGCGAGAGGAGAAGACATGCGGTTTCTATGCCTGATCTACACAACGGTCGACGTCGACGGGCGGCTATCACCGAACGAGATGAACCATCTGATCGGCGAACATTTCGTCTATGATGAGGGCTTGCGACAGGACGGGACCCTGATCGTTTCGGATGCACTGGAACTCCGGGACAAATCGATCGTCATCCGGCCGCGGGGCGACACGTTTTCGGTGACGGATGGGCCGTTCGTGGAGACGAAGGAGCATTTGGCTGGCTTCTATCTCATCGAAGCGCCGGATCTGGAAGGGGCGACCGAGATCGCCAAAGGTATTCCCTCGGCGCGCTACGGTGCCATCGAGATCCGTCCGGTGCGTATTCTGACGCTTCAGGGAGATCTCGCGGGGGAACGCTGACACCGTGTCGCTGAACCAGACCATCGACAGCATCTATCGCAGCCATTCGCGCCGCGTGCTGGCGACGCTGATCCGCTTGCTCGGCGATTTCGACCGGGCCGAGGAAGCACTCCACGATGCGTTTTCGGCGGCGGCACAGCAATGGACCGAAGAGACGATACCGGCCAATCCCTATGCCTGGCTCGTCTCCGCCGGGCGCTTTCGCGCCATCGATCACATCAGGCGGCGATCGCGTTTCAATGCCGCCCAGGCCGATATCGCCGACAGCCTCTATCCGGAGGGTGAAACAATGGAGATCGCTGAAAGCAACGAGATCGAGGATGATATGCTGCGGCTGGTCTTCACCTGCTGCCACCCTCTCATTCCGGCGGAAGCGCAGATGGCGATGTCGCTGCGGGAAGTATGCGGCCTGACGACGGAAGAGATCGCCCACGCCTTCCTGATTCCGGCGCCCACCGTGGCCCAGCGCATCGTCCGCGCCAAGAACCGGATCCGCACTGCCCAAATCCCCTACGAAGTGCCTGATAAGACCGAGTTGCCGGAGAGGCTGGCGCAGGTGCTGCATGTCATCTACCTCGTCTTCAACGAAGGCTATTCAGCATCATCGGGCTCGGCGATCGTCCGCGCTGATCTCTCGGCCGAAGCCATTCGCCTTGGCCGGCTGCTGCAGCAGCTTCTGCCGGATGCTGAGGTCGCGGGGTTGCTGGCGATGATGCTCCTGCAGGATTCTCGACGGCATGCCCGCGCCGACACGTCAGGCGATCTCGTGCTACTTGCCGATCAGGATCGCTCGCTCTGGGACCGCGAAAGAATTCGCGAGGGCCTGACGTTCTCGGCCAGGGCGATGGCCGCAGAAAGTGTCGGCGCCTATGCACTGCAGGCGGCTATCGCAGCCGAGCATGTCCGGGCTCAGACGGCAGAGGATACTGACTGGCAGCGGATTGTCGCGCTCTATGATCTGTTGCTGGTGGCCAACCCCTCACCGGTCATCGAACTCAATCGAGCGGTGGCCGTTTCGATGTGCGATGGCCCGGCAGTGGCACTTTCGATCGTCGGTAGGTTGCTCGGGGAAGAGCGTATGGGACGATATCACCTCACGCATGCAGCGAAGGCCGATTTCCTGCGCCAGCTTGGGCGCAGCGACGAGGCACGAGAATCCTATGTGACGGCACTATCGCTTTGCCAACAGGCGCCGGAGCAGGCCTTCTTGCGCAAGCGGCTTGCCGAGCTTGAAGTCAAGACGCGACAATAGCCGGATCAGGCGCGCTTGCGCGATACCAGCAAACCGATCGCGGTGCCCGTCAGCGCCGAAACGACGATCAGGAGGTGGGTGTTGATGCTGGCCTGCGCTAGATTTTCAAGCGCAGCTTTCTCCCCTGAAGCGCCGAAAGCCATGGCGCCGGCGGTGATCCCGGCCGGATAGGTGCCGACGCCTCCCGGCGCATGCACGGGCAGCACCGACGACAATTCGCCGCCAAGCGCGCCGCCGAAGCTTGCCGACAGCGGCGTGACGTTCATCAGGCCGAGCGCCCAGGCAAGGACCGCAACCTTGACCAGCCAGTTGACCACCGTTGTCAGCCAGGCGCGGGCAAAGGCCTGAGCATCGACCGGCAGACCACGCTCCAGCTCGTGCACCAGCCCTTGCGCCTTCTTCGGCAGAATACGGGCGGCAAGGCGGATCAGCGGGCGGCGCGAGACGAAGCCCACGACCGGCAAAAGCAGGAAAGCCAACCACACGACCCAGGCCAGAATGCGATAGGGCGAAGCAAGCGCAAGACCGACGCCGGCCGCGGCCAGCAGCGCATGCAGGTCGAGCAACCGCATGACGAACAGCGCCGAAGTGCCACGAGCCAGCGGAATGCCGAATTCGGATCGCATCAGCACCGGGAAACTGGTCTCGCCGGTGCGAAAGGGCATCATGATATTCAGCAGGTTATGCACCTGCGTCACACGGAACAGCACTGCGAAATGGCCCGAGGTCTCCTTCGGGAAGTAATCGTAAAAGCGCCAGGTGCGCAGAAAGTAGGTGCCGGTCAGGAGCACAAGCGCGAGAAGGATGGGCAGGGCGCCGACCTTGCCCCATTGCGCCAGGATCGAACTCCAGCCCCAGAACCATTCGATGAAGGCCGCATAGGCAATGACGACGGCCAGCGTCAGCAGCATCATTCGGTTGCGAATAAACCAATTCTGTCGGCTGGCAACCATCGGAGTCTTCATGTAGTTAGGCACCCAATGCGAGCTGAGGCTTCAGACCGGACAGTCGCTCGTTTCGCCCGGCATGTTTCTGCCGGTCTTGTAGGAGAAAGAAGAGTTGCAGACAACGGCAGAGTCGACCCTCCCCCAGGCCGATGCGACAAGCCCGCTTGAGCTTTCGCTGGTTGTGCCCGTCTTCAACGAGGAAGAAAGTGTCGGTCCGCTGATCGAGCGCATCTGTTCCGCCATGGCGAGCTTTGACAAGCGCTGGGAGTTGATCCTTATCGACGACGGCAGCACGGACGCCACGCTGGCCAATGCGCGCCGCTCGCTGCTGCGTGACGGGCTGACATTGCGGATCGTCGAGCTCCAGCGCAATTTCGGCCAGACTGCCGCCATGCAGGCCGGTATCGATGCCGCAAACGGCCGGCTCATCGCCACCATGGACGGCGATCTGCAGAACGACCCGAAGGATATTCCCTCGATGGTCGAGGAGCTGGAACGGCGGCAGCTCGATCTGCTCGTCGGCTGGCGCAAGAACCGCCAGGACGGGCTTTTCCTGCGCAAGATCCCCTCCTGGTGCGCCAATTACCTGATCGGCCGCATCACCGGCGTCAAGCTGCACGACTATGGCTGCAGCCTGAAGATCTACCGCTCATCGATCATCAAGCAGGTGAAGTTGATGGGCGAGATGCATCGCTTCATCCCGGCCTGGGTCGCCGGCGTTGTCCCGAGCTCACGCATCGGCGAAGTGCCCGTCACCCACCATGCGCGCCAACACGGCACCTCCAAATACGGGATTTCGCGGACCTTCCGCGTCATTCTCGATCTGCTGTCGGTGATGTTCTTCATGCGTTACAAGGCGCGGCCGGGCCATTTCTTCGGTTCCCTTGGCCTCGGCCTCGGCGCGCTCGCAGCCTTGATCCTGTTCTGGCTCTTCATCGACAAGTTCGTCTTCGGCGACGATATCGGCAGCCGTCCGTTGCTGATGGTTGGCGTCGTGCTGCTCCTGTCGTCCGTGCAGATGATCACCACAGGCATTCTCGCCGAAATGATCGCCCGCATCTATTATCGCGACGATCTTTCGCCGAATTATATAGTCCGCAAGATCTTCGATCGTAACAATCAGGACGCATAGAGTTCCGACCGGATGGCAAGGTGATCCAAGCCATCCCGATCGGGGTGCTAGTTAAGACCTCACTTCGGCCCAGACGGCATCCAACGCCAGCCGTGTGATGCGCACCATGGCGTCCACTTCTTCATGGCTGATGATCAGCGGTGGCGATGCCAGCATGCGATCGCCGGTCGCGCGCAGCACCAAGCCATTGGTGAGAGCGTGGTTGCGCACGGCCGAGCCGATGGCATCCGGCTTTTCGAAGCGGCGGCGCGTGGATTTGTCGGCTGCGAGCTGCAGAGCGCCCATCAGGCCAATACTGACCGCTTCGCCGACCATGTCATGATCCCTCAGGTTGCCCCAGGCCTTGGCAAAATGAGGGCCGATATCATCGCGGACACGCTCGATCAGCCGTTCGTCCTCGATAATCCTCAAATTCTCGAGCGCAGCTGCCGCGCACACCGGATGGCCGGAATAGGTGAAGCCGTGGTTGAACTCGCCGACCTCGTTGATCAGCACGTCGGCGATGCGATCGCTGACGAGCACGCCGCCAATCGGCAGGTAGCCCGATGATAGCCCCTTGGCGATCGGAGCGAGATCAGGTTCGACACCGAAATGCTGATAGCCGAACCAGGAGCCGAGACGACCGAAGCCGCAGATCACCTCGTCACAGACGAGCAGAATATTCCGCGCCTTGCAGATGCGGGCGATCTCGGGCCAATAGGTGGAGGGCGGCACGATGACGCCGCCAGCCCCCTGCACCGGCTCGGCGATGAAAGCGGCGACATTGTCCTCGCCCAGTTCATCGATCTTCTCCTCCAGCTCGCGGGCAACCTTGAGACCGAATTCCTCGGGCGAGAGATCGCCGCCCTCGGCATACCAATAGGGCTGGCCGATATGGACGACGCCAGGGATCGGCAGGTCGCCCTGCTCATGCATATATTTCATGCCGCCCATGCTGGCGCCGGCGACGGTGGAACCGTGATAGCCGTTCTTCCGCGCAATGACGGTCTTCTTCGTCGGCTTGCCGACAGCAGCCCAGTAGACACGCGCCATGCGGAACCAGGTGTCATTGGCCTCGGAGCCGGAATTGGTGAAGAAGACATGATTGAAATGCGGGCCGGCATGGGCGCAGACCTTTTCCGACAGCAATGTTGCCGGTGT
The DNA here is from genome assembly GCF_053521805.1 of Rhizobium sp. A22-96. Taxonomy (NCBI): domain Bacteria; kingdom Pseudomonadati; phylum Pseudomonadota; class Alphaproteobacteria; order Hyphomicrobiales; family Rhizobiaceae; genus Rhizobium; species Rhizobium sp. A22-96. The sequence continues at coordinate 342,371 of NZ_JBNWDQ010000003.1, read as the reverse complement.
CGTCGTCGTGCCGAAGAAGGTATTGTAATAGGGCAGCTCGTTCATCTGCCTGATGGCGGCATCGGCGATCTCCGTGCGGCCATAGCCGATATTTACACACCAAAGGCCAGCAAACCCATCCAGATATTTCTTGCCGTTGCTATCGAAAATATAGACGCCCTCGCCCCGCTGGATGATGCGCGCGCCATCGGCGTTCAGCTTCTTCATGTCGGCAAAGGGATGGAGATGGTGGGCGGCATCGAGGGCGGCGAGATTGGAGCGGCTGGATGTATCGGGCATCTGCGAAATCCTCGTCGGATTGAAAGGCGGGCTACGATCGGTTACGACCATGACGTGAGCATGGGGGATTTACAAGAGCATGGCGGCCGACAACGCAACCGAAGGTAACGCGCGCATTGAGGTGCTGATTTCGGACATGAACGGCCGACTGCGGGGCAAGCAGATCCCGATTTCGGCCGAGAAGAAGGTCTGGTCCGGCGCCGTGCGGCTGCCGACTTCGACGCAATCGCTCGATATCTGGGGCGATGACAATGACGACATTACCGGCCTGTCGCTGACGATCGGCGATCCCGATGGCACCTGCGTTGCTGACAAGCGCACGCTGGCGGAGATGCCCTGGGCGCCGGCTGGATCTAAGCAGATGCTGGCCACCATGCATGAGCTTGATGGCAGCCCGAGCTTTCAGGATCCCCGCGCCATTCTTTCTGCCGTGGTCGACCGCTACAAGGCGCTTGGCCTCACCCCCGTCGTGGCGACCGAGCTGGAATTCTACCTGCTCGCCGGCGACTGGCGCGACAGGGGCATCCCCTCGCCGCCCCTGGCATTGACCTATCGAGACGAGCCGAATGGCTATCAGCTTTACGATATGGACGCCGTCGACCTGCTTGACGGCTATCTTGAAACGCTGCGCAGCTATGCCAGGGCGCAGGGATTGCCGGCGGATGCGACGACAGCGGAATTCGGCCCCGGCCAGTTCGAGATCAACCTGTTGCACCGCCCGGATGCGCTTGCAGCGGCCGACGATTGCATCATGCTGAAGCGCGTGGCCGAGCAGGCGGCGCGCAAGCACGGCCTGAAATCGACCTGCATGGCGAAACCCTATACCGACCATGCCGGCTCCGGGCTGCATGTGCATGCCAGCATCATCGACGATCAGGGCCGCAATGTTCTCGATGCAGCGGGCGGCGAGCCGAAGAAGCTGAAGTCGATCTGCGCGGGTCTGCTGCAAACGCTTGAGGACGCGCAGCTGATCTTTGCGCCCTACGCCAATTCCTATCGCCGCTTCCAGCCGGGCTCGTTTGCTCCCGTCGATCTGACCTGGGGCTTTGGTCATCGCGGCACGGCCGTCCGCATTCCTGAAAAGGATGGGCCCGGCGCGCGCATCGAACACCGTGTCGCCGGCGCCGACGCCAATCCCTATCTGATGTTGGCGGCAATTCTCGGCGGCATGCTGTTTGGGCTGCAGAACGACCTCGATCCGGGCGAGGAATCAACGCCGTCTCAAGTACCGGCCGATGCGCCCAAGTTGACTCATGATTTCCTGACGGCCGTCGAACGCTTCCGCGCCTCCGCCTTCATCGCCGACATTTTCGGCGAGCGCTATCAGAAGCTATATGGCGATACGAAGCACAAGGAAGCGATCCGCTATCTGCGCAGCGTTTCCGATTTCGATTACCGGACGTACCTGCCGCGCCTCTGAGCGGTTCAGACGGCCAGCCTATCGACCGAACCCTCGCGCTCGACGCGGGCGGCGGTGCCTTCGCGAACCATCACCTTGAGTTCGCCGGGGTGAACCTTGAGGATCACATCGCGGGCAAGCGGCAGCAGCTCGCCATCCATGACGCAGTTTGCGAGCTGGCGCAGCTTCGGGAAATGCAGATGCACTTCCGGCGCATGCATCACCATGACATCGGTATTGTCGCGCACCCGGCCTCGCAACATGTCGACGGCCAGGCGGGCAACGCCAAGCGGCCGCAAGGGCTTGGCCGTGTAAAACCCCAGTTCGCCGCCGCGCAGATTATCGGCATAAAGCAAGGCATTGGCACCGAAGGGATTGTTGGACACGGAAATCGCCGAGACATGCCGGTGCCCGCGAATATCGCCGGCTTCGAAATCGACGTCGAATTCCGGCGGATTGGCGATGACGCCGAAAGCCGCTCGGGTGCTGGCCGACATCTTTCCGATTCGCGAACGGTAGGTGTAGCTATTGCGATAACGCACCAGACGCGCATGCAGGCCTGCCGAGAACTGATGCACGAAGGCTCGGCCATTGGCGCTGCCGATATCGACCTGATCGACCTCGCCTGTCGCCAGCACATTCAGCGTCTGCCAGATATCGAGCGGCAACCGCAGCGAGCGCGCGAACAGGTTCATGGTACCGGCGGGAATGACGCCGAGCGCAACGCCGTTCTTCCAAGCGATGGAGGCAGCGGCCGAAATCGTGCCATCGCCGCCGCCGGCGACGATACCGTCTATATCATCCCGACGCGCGGCACGCTCCATGGCCGATACGATGTCTCGTCCGGCTACGACTACGGCTTCGAACTCATGACCGGCATCGCGGAAAACCTGCTCTGCCCTCGCCTCGTAGGCAGCCATATCGGTCGTGCGGAAAGTACCGCCATCGCGATTGAAGAAGCCGATCAATTTCATCGGGGCTCCCGGTGTTTCCACAAATTGTGTCTCAGAAAGGAGCTGATGCCCCCGTGCGCTTTTTCACAGATGGTTTCTGATGAAGCAATTTCAAGCGCTGTGGCGGCCTGGCACCGGAGCGGACCCGCACTCACTTATGCATCATTCGACATGCTGCGCTGCAAAAAATGCACGCGACAGTAACCTCACCGTGATTGATAGTATGTTTGAGGCATGTCCGTGCTTCGCCAGTCCCTTATTGCAATTTGATGCATTGAACACCGAAGCCGGGGTTCGTTGCCCGATTCGCGGCGCTCAGCCTGGTTTGCCGCCCAAGGAGTTTTCGTGAGCGATATTGCCGTCGACGTCCTCGATTCCCAAATCGCAGTCGAAGCGCCCTCGCGCACGGCCATTGCGCTTGTGACGCTGGCTCTCGCCGTCGGCAGCTTTGGCATCGGCACTGGCGAATTCGTCATCATGGGGCTTCTGCCCAATGTCGCCGATACGTTTGGCGTCACGACGCCGGAAGCGGGCCATGTGATCAGCGCCTATGCGCTTGGCGTCGTCGTCGGTGCACCTGTCATCGCCGTGCTCGCCGCCAAGATGGCGCGCCGCACGCTCCTCCTGCTGATGATGGCGATCTTCGCGGCCGGCAATATTTCCAGCGCATTCGCGCCGACCTATGCGAGCTTCGCGGCGCTGCGCTTCATCACCGGACTGCCGCACGGCGCCTATTTCGGCGTTGCCGCGCTGGTTGCCGCCTCCATGGTGCCGGTTCATCGCCGCGTTCGTGCTGTCGGCCAGGTCATGCTTGGCCTCACCATCGCCACGCTTGTGGGAACGCCGATTGCCACCTTCCTCGGCCAGATTCTTGAATGGCGGGCCGCCTTCATGATGGTCGGCGGCGTCGGCCTCGTCACCATGCTGCTCATCGCCCTCTTCCTGCCGAAGGACAAGGTTGAGGAAGGCGCGAGCATCACCCGCGAGCTCGGCGCCCTCAAGCGCGTTCAGATCTGGCTGACGCTCGGCATCGCCGCTGTCGGTTTCGGCGGCATGTTCTCGATCTTCAGCTATGTGGCAACCACGACGACCCAGGTCGCCGGCCTTGGTGCGGGCATGGTGCCCGTGGTGCTGGCGCTGTTCGGTATCGGCATGAATGTCGGCAACATCGTCGGTTCGCGCCTCGGCGACATCTCGATCAAGGGCACGATCGGTGGCATGATGATCTTCAACATCATCGCCATGACGCTGTTTTCGCTGACGGCCGCCAATCCGATCATGCTCTGCGTCTGCGTCTTCCTGATCGGCTGCGGTTTTGCCGCTTGTCCCGCAGTACAGACCCGGCTGATGGATGTGGCCGCCGATGCGCAGACGCTAGCTGCCGCCTCCAACCATTCCGCCTTCAACATCGCCAATGCGCTGGGCGCCTGGCTCGGCGGCATGGTCATCGCCTGGGGCTTCACCGCGGCTGCCACAGGCTATGTCGGCGCCGTTCTCTCCGTCGCCGGCCTTGCGATCTTCGCTGTTTCAGTTGGCCTGGAACGCCGCACGGGCCACGCCTGAAGCGGCGGGCGCTGCCAGCTCCTGCCGGCCGTTGTGACAGAAGACATTCTCCTCGCCCCATACCGCCATCGCCTTGATGATCGGCCGCAGGCTGGCGCCAAGCGGCGTTAAAGCATATTCGACATGCGGCGGCACGACCGGAAAAACGGTGCGTGACACCAGCCCGGAGTCTTCGAGTTCGCGCAACTGCTTCGTCAGCATGCGCTGTGTCACCGACGGCAGCTTGCGCCGGATTTCGTTGAAGCGCAGCGTGCCTTCCATCAGGTGAAAAAGAACCACGCCCTTCCATTTGCCGTCGAGAAGGCTCAGCGTCGCCTCGACCGGACAACCCGGGAAATTATTGACAAGCTTGGAGCGGGGCAGCGACATTGACGGTATCCTTTTTGTACCTACGTACAGAATTTGTGCATTCTTGCGCCTTTCGATGATAATGCGCATCTAGCCTCTGTGCAACAAAACCAGGAGCTTCTCCCATGCGTGCAGTCGCCTACAAGCAACCCCAGCCCATTTCCGCAGAAACATCCCTGATCGATATCGATCTGCCGACACCCGAGGCCAAGGGTCACGATCTGCTCGTCGAAGTGAAGGCCGTCTCCGTCAATCCGGTCGATGTCAAAATCCGCGCCAACGTCGCGCCGGCCGAAGGTGAGTACAAGATCATCGGCTGGGACGCGTCCGGCATCGTCAGGGCTGTCGGTCCCGACGTCACCATGTTCAAGCCAGGTGACGAAGTCTTCTATGCCGGCGCCATCAATCGCGGTGGTTCGAATGTCGAATTCCACCTGGTCGACGAGCGCATCGTGGGCGCCAAGCCGAAAAGCCTCGATTTTCCGGCGGCGGCGGCACTGCCGCTGACCTCGATCACGGCTTACGAAACGCTGTTCGATCGCCTGAAGGTACAAGATCCCGTTCCCGGCGTCGCGAATGCAATCCTCATCATCGGCGGCGCCGGCGGCGTCGGGTCGATCGCCATCCAGATCGCGCGCGCGCTCACCGATCTCACCATCATCGCAACGGCATCCCGACCTGAAACGCAGGCTTGGGTCAAGGAGCTGGGCGCGCATCACGTGATCGACCATTCGAAGCCGCTTGCGCCGCAGATCGAAGCGCTTGGCATCGGCGCGCCGGCCTTCGTCTTCTCGACCACCAACACGACGGACCACATCACGTCGATCGTCGAAGCGATTGCGCCGCAGGGCCGGTTCGCCTTGATCGACGACCCGAAGACGCTCGACGTCGTGCCCTTCAAGCGCAAGGCCGTGTCGATCCACTGGGAACTGATGTTCACCCGTCCGCTCTTCAACACGGCCGACATGATCGAGCAGCACAAGCTGCTGACGAAGGTCGCCGAACTGGTCGATGCCGGCAAGATGCGCTCGACGCTGACGGAGACCGCGGGCACGATCAATGCCGCCAATCTGAAGAAGGCGCATGCCCTCGTCGAGACCGGCAAAATGAAGGGCAAGGTCGTTCTGGCAGGCTTCTGAACGGCCAAAATCCAGGGCAAATCAGGCCGGGCGCTCGTCGTCCGGCCACGCTATTTTAACGCATTCGCAACGCCACCTGTTGCGCCGCACAAAATTTCAAGCACCCAAGCAAATTTTTCTTTCGACATGGGGCTTTAAACCGTTTCCACCTCTTGACTTTTTATGCCTTCGGCGCGACTTCTGCCCCAGATGGAGAGCAGCGCTTTTCCATGCCGATTAACCGGAGCCATCTTTAGATGCCTAGCGACAGTAGTAGTCGATTGCCTTTGCCGTCAGTAGCATTCGTGCGCTAACCGACTCCTGTCGGCTCGCCACGATCCGCTACGACGGCGGATCGACGGAAAGGCGAGCTATAATGAACATCAACAGCTTTCCCGCGCGGGCCGGCAATGCCGCTCGTGCATTCATCAACAACAACCGTGGCGTCACCATCGCCGAACGCGTCGAGTCACTGAATGTGCTCGATGTGGCCGAGGCTGGACGCATCCTCGCCAAGATGCCGGAAGAACGCGCCGTGCGCATTCTCGACCGGCCGGAGCTGCGCAACGCAGCCGCCATTCTCGAAGTCATGGGCAATGCGGACGCCTCGCGGCTGCTGCACGGCATGTCCAACGACCGCGTTGCCGACGTGCTGCTCGAGATGGATATCGACACCCGCGCCCGCCTCTTCGCCACGTTCGACGAGCATGCCCGGGTGGCAATCCAGGGCCTGATGGGCTACCCGCCGCGCACGGCCGGCGGCATCATGACGACGGAGTTTGTGAGCGTGCTCGCAAGCTGGACCGTTGCACAGACGCTCGACCATGTTCGCCAGGTCGAACGCTCCCGCGAAACCGTTTACGCCATCTATGTGCTCGACGACGAAACGCATGTGCTGCTGCATGTCGTGACGCTGCGCCGTCTCATCACCGGTGAGCCCGATGCCTGTATTCTCACGGTGGCCCAGAAGGGCACGCCGGTGACGGCGCCGCCGCTGATGAAGCAGGAAGACGTCGCCCGCCTGATCCGCCGCCACGACCTGCTGGCGCTTCCGGTTGTCGACGACAAGGGCCATATGCTGGGGATCGTCACCGTCGACGACGTCATCGATACGATGATTGCCGATACAACCGAAGACGCCCAGAAGTTCGGTGGTATGGAAGCCCTTGGGCAGCCTTACATGAAGATCAGCTTTGCCGGCATGATCCGCAAGCGCGCCGGCTGGCTCGCTGCCCTCTTCCTTGGCGAAATGCTGACGGCAAGCGCCATGCAGCATTTCGAGGGTGAGCTGGAAAAGGCCGTCGTGTTGACCCTGTTCATCCCGTTGATCATGAGCTCGGGCGGCAATTCCGGCTCGCAGGCGACCTCGCTGATCATCCGGGCGCTGGCGCTCGGCGAACTGAAGCTTTCGGACTGGTGGCGCGTCGCGATCCGCGAACTGCCCACAGGCATCGTGCTTGGCGCCATCCTCGGCCTCGTCGGCTTCGCCCGCATCGTGCTCTGGCAGACCATCGGTCTCTTCGATTACGGCCCGCACTGGCAGCTTGTCGCCCTTACGGTCTTTGCGGCCCTGATCGGCATCGTGACCTTCGGTTCGCTTGCCGGCTCGATGCTGCCCTTCGTTCTGCAGAAGCTGCGGCTCGATCCCGCCAGTGCATCGGCGCCCTTCGTCGCCACGCTGGTCGATGTCACCGGCCTGGTGATCTACTTCTCGGTCGCCCTAATGATCCTTAGTGGAACGATGCTCTGAGGATAATCAAATTCTCATCGCGAAGGGGCCGGCAACGGCCCCTTTTCATTTTCACTCCGGCTGCCTCATTCAGGCTCTGGCAATTTCAGCGCACCATTGGTCTTGATCGTGCGGATCGCGAAATTCGAGCGCAGATCAACCACGCCGGGAAGCACCAGAAGCCTTTCCGACAGTACCTTCTCATAGGCGGCAAGATCCGCCACCACCACTTCGGCCAGAAAATCCGCCGTTCCTGAAATCAGATGGCAGGCGACGACTTCCGGAATGGCAAGCAATGCTGCCTGCTGCATTTCGGAGTTCTCTTTCGAGTGATGGCCGACCTTAAGCTCCACAAAAACGGTCAGGCCCAGGCCTGCTTCCTTACGGTCGATATCGGCGCGATAGCCGCGCAGCAGCCCGGATTTTTCCAGATTGCGAATGCGCCTTAGACATGGAGATGGCGAGAGGTTCACACGCTCGGCGATTTCGACATTCGTGGCCCGCGCATCCTCCTGAAGGCAGTTGAGGATGGCAATATCGAATTTATCCAGTTTTGGCATATCTGAGAAACTCAATCATCCATATTGGCAGATTATTGCTCATATCATGTTTCCAGAGCCATAACTAGCAAGGACATGCCTCGGCCTTCGGCGCTATCTTCTTCCTATCGAAAGACAAACCGGATCGTTGGAAAGGATATGTCGATGACCGCCTTGACCCTCCCCACCCGCAAAATCAGCCCCACAGCGATCGGCTATGCCGGCGCGATCATCACCGTTCTCATCTGGGCAAACTGGATTCTCGCCACGCGCCACACGGCGGAGACCCAGATGAGCACGATCGACCTCGGTCTCATCCGTTACGGCGTGCCGGCGCTGGTGCTGGCGCCCGTCTGGTGGCGGACCGGCCTGCTGCCGAAGGGCGTGCCACTGAAGCTGCTGGCGCTGATGGTCTGTGGTTCCGGCGCCCTGTTCTTCCAGCTGACCACCTTCGCCATTCAATTCACCCCGGCCTCGGCAGCCGGCATCCTGCTCGGCGGCTCCATGCCGCTGGCAGCTGCGGTGATCGGCGTGACGCTGTTTCGCGAACGGCTCGATATGACCCGTTGGCTTGGCCTCGGTGGCATCGTCGCCGGCGTCGTCATCCTTCTGGCACGCAGCCTTTACGGCGTACAGATCTCCTGGGAAGGCTTCACGCTGCTGCCGCTCGCAGCCCTGCTCTGGGCCTCTTACACCCATGCCTTCCGCCGCTCCGGCCTCAGCGCCCTGCAATCGAGCGCCATCATCGCCGTCTGGTCCTTCCTCATCCATGTCGGACTGGCCTTCGTCTTCGGCAGCTCGCTCGCCTCGGTTCCGCTGCCGGAAATCGGCCTCCAGGTCGTCAGCCAGGGCCTGCTCTCCGGCCTTGCCGCCACCCTTGCCTATGGCCTCGCAGTCCAGGCTCTCGGCGGCACGCAGGCAGCAGCCTTCACCGCCATCACGCCTGTCCTCGCCACCATCGGCGGCGGCTTCTTGCTTGGTGAGGAAATCGGCGTGGCCGGGATCGCAGCCGCCATCGTGACCGGTATCGGCGTCGCCCTTTCGACCGGCCTATTCGCCCGGAAGATTACTCAGCATTAATTCCCGCAATTAAGTCGCGAATGCCATCAACCTTGCGTATATCTCTTGCCGCAGCTCTCCGCTAATGGCGATTATCGCAAAAGTCACTACTTGCGACTGAGTAAATATCAGACGCAAAAATTCTGACAAAAGTCGGGATTTTGGAAAAAGTTGCAGGCCGACACAGGCGGTATATTATCGACTCGCAGCCATAGGGGAAATTCAAGGAGGATGGCATGCCTTTCGCAAGGATCGTCGTCACTTTGATAGCCGTCTTTTGCTCGGCGACAGGTGCTTTTGTCGACGATGGGAAAGACGCATATTTGCGTGGCGACTACCAGAGAGCCGTGGATGATTGGCGCGCTTTAGCTGCCAACGATAATGCGCAAGCGGAATTTGGTCTTGGTTTTCTCTATGCGAATGGCTATGGCGTGACCCAAAACTATGAGGCGGCAGCCGCTTGGTATCTGAAAGCAGCGAAACAAGGCGAAACTAGCGCGCAGCACAATCTCGCATTACTCTATGAGCACGGCTATGGCGTGCCGCAAAACTATGAGACGGCAGCCGCTTGGTACCAGAAAGCTGCGGAGCAAGGCGACGCCAGTGCACAGGACAATCTCGGCTTACTATATCTATTAGGCCATGGCGTTTCACAGAATGATGCGATGGCAGCGACGTGGTTTTCCAAATCTGCCGTCCAAGGTATTTCTGACGCCCAAAATAATCTTGGTGTTATGTATCTTTGGGCGCGGGGCGTGAACCAAGACGATGTGCAGGCCGTCATTTGGTTTCGAAGAGCGGCACAGCAGGGGGATCCAAGAGCTCAGAGTAATCTCGGAGAAATGTACGAGTTTGGTCGCGGCACAGCTCAAGATTATGCCCAAGCCATCTTTTGGTACCGCAAATCTGCCAAACAGGGCAACGCTGGCGCAGAAAACAATATAGGTCACATGCTTGAAGTTGGCCTTGGTATACCGCGAGACATGGAGGAAGCCGTTACTTGGTATCGAAAGGCGGAAGAGCACGGCGATCCCTCTGCAAAGCTCAATTTACAGAGATTATTTCCTGTAAAGAAAGCGTGATTTTACAAGGGTTTTCTGCGGCGGCGTTTGCTATCGCTTGTGTTGATTCCCAGGTTTGACATCATGGCGCTTCGGATTGGCTATCTGCCCGCACCCCGGGATACAGGTTAGAATCGAAGCACCATCGCCACGCGTCTGGCCGGATCGGCACCGTGGGCAAACTCATTCTCCAGGATCTGCGTAAGAACAGCCGGCCTTTCCTCGTCATCCAGGATGCGAAATCCCACCGATGCATAGAATGGCGCGTTGAAGGCCGCATGCCGGTCCGTCGTCAAGGTAACCCCGACGGCGCCCTGGGTTCTGGCGGCTGCAATCGCAGCTTCCATCAGCCGGCGTCCGACGCCGCGCTTTTGCCAGCGCCTGACGACATCGATCTCGGCAATGTGGACGGAGCCGTCCTTTCGAATGCCGGCCAGAAAGCCGAACGGTTGATCTTCGATATCGACGGCAACGAACAGCAATTGCTCCGCGAGAGATTGTTTCAGCACCTCGAGGGGCAGAGAGGCGGGTTCGCAATCCACAGCCCCAGCCTCATGCAGAGCCCAGAAAGCATCGATCTCGATCGCTGCCAGCAAATGCAACTCATCCGGCCGTGCCTGACGGATCGTGTAGGCGTCTTGCTCGATCTCCGTCATTCCATCTCACATATTGGGATAGACCGGCCCCTCGCCGCCCTGCGGCGGCACCCAGTTGATGTTCTGGTTGGGGTCCTTGATGTCGCAGGTCTTGCAGTGGACGCAGTTCTGCGCGTTGATGACATAGGTCTCCTTGCCATCCTTCTCCACCCATTCATAGACACCGGCCGGACAGTAGCGCGTCGACGGGCCGGCAAAGACGTCGTGCTCCGACGATACCTGCAGCGCCATGTCTCTGACCTTGAGATGCACCGGCTGGTCTTCCTCGTGATTGGTGTTCGACAGGAACACCGAGGACAGGCGGTCGAAGGTGAGCACGCCATCCGGCTTCGGATAATCGATCTTCTGATGTTGCGCGGCAGGCTCCAGCGACTGCGCATCCGTCTTGCCGTGTTTCAGCGTGCCGAAGAAGGAGAAGCCGAGCAACTGGTTGGTCCACATGTCGAGGCCACCGAGTGCGACGCCGATCGCCGTGCCGAACTTCGACCACAGCGGCTTGACGTTTCTGACCCGCTTCAGGTCCTTGCCGATATCCGTCTGGCGCCATTCGTTCTCGATCTCGATCACTTCGTCATTGCCGCGGCCGGCCGCAATCGCCTCGGCGATCCTGTCGGCCGCCAGCATGCCCGACAGCACCGCATTGTGGCTGCCCTTGATACGGGGAACATTGACGAGGCCGGCCGAGCAACCGATGAGCGCGCCGCCGGGGAAGGTCAGCTTCGGCACCGACTGGTATCCGCCCTCGGTGATGGCGCGCGCACCATAGGAAATGCGCTTGCCGCCCTCGAAGGTGCCGCGGATCGCCGGATGCGTCTTGAAGCGCTGGAATTCCTCGAAGGGATAGAGATAGGGGTTCTTGTAGTTCAGGTGCACGACGAAACCGACGGCGACCAGATTGTCCTCCAGATGATAGAGGAACGAGCCGCCACCCGTCTTCATGCCGAGCGGCCAGCCGAAGGAGTGCTGCACGAGACCCTTCTTATGGTTCTCGGGCTTCACCTGCCAGAGTTCCTTGATGCCGATGCCGAACTTCGGCACATCGCTGTCCCGCGACAGATCGAACTTGGCGATCAGCTGCTTGGCAAGCGAGCCGCGCACGCCCTCGCCGATCAGCACGTATTTGCCGAGCAGTGCCATGCCGCGCGTATAGTTCGGGCCTGGTTCGCCGTTCTTCTCGATGCCCATGTCGCCGGTGGCCACACCGATGACGGCGCCTTCGTCATTATAGAGCACTTCCGTCGCCGCAAAGCCGGGATAGATCTCGACGCCGAGCGCTTCCGCCTTTTCGGCCAGCCACCGACAGACATTGCCGAGCGAGACGATATAATTGCCGTGATTGTTCATCAGCGGCGGCATCAGGAAGTTCGGCAGGCGGATGGAGCCGGCGGGGCCGAGGAGCAGGAAGTGATCCGAGGTCACCTTGGTCTTGAAGGGATGGCCCTCCTCCTCGCGCCAGTCGGGCAGCAACCGGTCGATGCCGATCGGATCGACGACGGCGCCGGACAGGATATGCGCGCCGACCTCGGCACCCTTTTCGAGCACGACCACAGTCAGATCCCCGTTGATCTGCTTCAGTCGGATTGCCGCTGACAAGCCAGCCGGACCGCCCCCGACAATCACAACGTCGAATTCCATGCTTTCGCGTTCCGGAAGATCCATCGCGTCTGTCATTCACTCTCTCCGATTGACCAGGCGCTCGATGATGTCGGAGCGCGGCCTGTCCCCCTTTGGGCGTCTTCCCCATTTCGACTATTCTCTTGTCAAAATGGAAAGGGATTGTCGAGCCGGGAAGCGACAGGCAATCCCCCAATTCACCCAGCGCGACAATCAAGCTAAATTACTCTTACGTCAACGTCAATATTCTGATGGCGTTTGCGACCTTCTGCCCCGGTGCGACTTTCAAAGACAGCCGTGGGCACTCTATAGGTAGGGCTTGGGAATTCGGATAGCGGGAAGGATTATCGAGATGGATCTTCGTATCGAGGGAAAACGCGCGCTGGTGCTCGCCTCTTCCAAGGGCCTCGGGCATGGCATCGCCGTGGCGCTAGCGCGCGAAGGCGTAAACGTGCTGCTCTGCGGCCGTAGCGGCGAAAGGCTCGAGGGCAATTGCAAGGCCATCAATGCCGAGAGCAAAGGTCGCGCCGACTGGATCTGGGCCGATCTCAACGACGAGAATTTCGTCCAGGTTGTTAGCGACGCGGTGACCGCAAAACTTGGGGGTATCGACATCCTCGTCAACAACAGCGGCGGCCCGACGCCGGGGACGACCGAAGATATGACCGCCGATCGGCTGGAGACCTATTTCATTTCCATGGTGTCGCGGATCATTACCCTCACCAACGCGCTCCTGCCGAGCATGAAGGCACAGGGTTGGGGACGGATCCTCACCATTGCCTCCTCCGGCGTCATCGAGCCGATTGCCGGTCTGGCGCTATCCAATACGCTGCGTCCGGCGCTGGCCGGCTGGAGCAAGACGTTGGCGAGCGAAGTCGCTGCTCATGGGATCACAGTGAACATGCTGCTGCCGGGCAGCATCGCGACCGACCGGCTAGCCGAGCTTGACACGGCTGCAGCCAAGCGCGGCGGCAAAAGCCTCGAAGACGTCAGTGCCGAGCGTCAGCAACGCATACCCGCAGGCCGTTACGGCCGTGTCGAGGAGTTCGCGGCAACGGCAGCTTTTCTTTGCAGCGGGCCGGCAAGTTATGTGACCGGAACGATGGTTCGCTGTGACGGAGGCGCTGCCCGTTCACTTTGAAGGCACCATGGGCCGTTGGAAAACCGGCCCTCTGTAAACGGGGGCCGACAACACGATTGCGTGAGCATAGACCGAGACTGCTATGAGGCTTGCGAACGTGCTTTGCACTATAAACGATGCAAAGAACCACGAAGCCATCCATTTATTACATAACGGCAATCAAAAAATAGCCATTTGATCATTTGTTGCACCGCAAAAGCCTTAGCAACTCGAAAGCTTTCCAAGCTTTAATTTTTCGTGCCGTCGAACTGTGGTAGATTGCGCTGGATGAGCGTTCATGAATTCGCGTTATAGGGACAGAATAACCGAACGTTAGCGGTAACGGCGATGTGATGGATTGTGGCGCAACTCGTCTTTGTTGTGCGACGCAATAAATACACTTCGGCGGGACCGCGCTTTTTTCAACTCGCTTCGACCGGTTCTTTAATATGAAAAAAATCTGGCTTCCCCTCGGCCTCCTTTTCATTGCTGCCCTTGCAGCCTGGGGCTATCGCGACCGCATTCCTTTCCTTTCCTCATTTGTTGAGCCGGCCTCTGCAGAAACCAAAGATGCGAGCAAGGCGGCACCGGCAGGCGGCAAAAAGCAAGCCAGCCTGACCTCCACCGTCAAGACGGCTGCCGTCACCAAGAGGCTCCTGCCGAATGACATCACGGCGACTGGCTCGGCCGTTGCACAGAATGCAACGACCATTGCCGCGCAGGAATCCGGTATCGTTACGTCGATCGAAGCCACGGACGGAGCGATGGTCAAGGCTGGCGATCTGATCGCAAAGCTCGACGCGCGGACCGCACAGGCCGCCGTCGACAAGGATCAAGCCACTATAGCCAAGGATCAGGCGACGCTCGTGGCGGCAGAATCAGCCCTCACGCGAGCGAAGAGCCTGCTCGCCAATGCCGGGACGCAGCAGACGGTCGATCAGGCCGTCGCAGCACGCGATACGGCCGCGGCAGACGTCAACGCCGACAAGGCGCAGCTCGCATCCGACCAGGTTCTGCTTGAGAACACCCAAATCCGGGCGCCTTATGACGGTCGCCTTGGCAATATCGTTCCGAGCCCCGGCGCCTATCTCACCCCCGGCTCTGCCGTCGTGACCATTACCCAATACAATCCGATCTACGTCCAATTCCACATGCAGCAAAATCAGTTGCGGGAATTGGAGGAAGCCTTGAAGGCCGGCGTCGTGCCGGTCAGCACCGTTCCACAGTCGAGCAAGGGCAAGGCCCGCCAGGGTGCAGTCAGCTTCTTCGACAACACGGTAGATCCCACCTCCGGCACCATCATCGTCAAGGCGAAGTTCGAAAATGCCAATGGCGCAATCTGGCCCGGCCGGGCGGTCAACGTCGTGGTTCACCTCAACGACAGCGAGCCGGTGATCGTCGCTCCGACCGTGGCGATCAGCCCCGGCCCGGACGGCTTCTTTGCCTATGTCGTCAAGGACAACAAAGTTCATATGACGCCGGTCACCGTAGAGCGCGAGAATGGCGGCTTCACAGCGGTAGCCAAGGGTCTTTCGGAGGGTGATCACGTCGTCGTCGAAGGCCAGGTACAGCTGATCGACGGCCAGAATGTCGTCGAGCAATTCTCCGACGAAAAGTCTGAGAACGTGGCGGCTGCGGATGGTCAGACGAACCAGAAAAGCGAAACGATTTCAGTTGGAGCGCAGCAATGATACCCAGGTTCTGTATCGAGCGGCCTGTTGCGACCACGCTTCTGGCTTTGGGTGTCGTTCTGGCCGGCCTGGCGGGCTATCAGCTCGTGCCGGTCGCCGCCGTACCCCAGGTCGATTTTCCGACCATCAACGTTTCGGCACAGTTGACCGGCGCCTCGCCGCAGACGATGGCAACCTCGGTTTCCACACCGCTGATCAAGCAGTTCGAAACCATCCCCGGCATCAGCGAAATCTCTTCGACGAGCTCGCTCGGCAATACGAGCATCGTCCTTCAGTTCGATCTTAGCCGCAGTATCGATGCCGCCGCCGGTGATGTGCAGGCCGCGATCTCGAATGCAAATCGCCAGCTGCCTAACAACCTGACGACGCCACCCGGCTACAAAAAGACGAACCCGGCCGACGCTCCGATCATGCTGCTTGCCGTGCAGAGCGATACGATGCCGCGCAGCAAGCTCGACGAAATCGCCGAAGACATCATCTCTCCTTCGCTATCGACCATCTCAGGCGTCGCGGAAGTCACGGTGTACGGCGCGCAAACCTACGCCGTGCGGGTCGAAGTCGATCCGGACAAGCTGCAGGCCCTCGGTATCGGCATCGACACCGTCAACAGCGCAATCGTCAATGCCAACAGTCAGGTTCCGGTCGGCACTCTGCAAAACAACAAGCAGAGCATGACGCTCAACGCCAATACGCAGAATACCAATGCCGCACAATTCAAGTCTCTGGTCATCGCCAATCCGAACGGCGCGCCGATCCACCTGAGTGATGTCGCCAACGTCCAGGACAGCGTGCAAAATACCAATGCGGGCTCTTGGTACGATGGCAAGCAGGCGATCATTCTGGCGATCCAGCGTCAGCCGGACGCCAATACCGTCGAAGTCGTCGATGCGATCAACAAGAAGCTGCCGCAACTGCATGCGGAAATTCCCGCATCGGTGACGACGAGCGTCATGAACGACTCGGCCCAGCCGATCCGTGACGCCATCTCCGACGTGAAGTTCACGCTGCTGCTGACCATCGGCCTGGTTGTTCTCGTCATCTATCTGTTTACCGGCCACGTAACGGCAACGATCATCCCCGGCCTTGCCGTGCCGCTTTCGCTGATTTCGACCTTCGGCATGATGTATGTGCTGGGCTACAGTGTCGATAACATATCACTGCTAGGACTGACACTCGCGGTCGGGCTTGTGGTGGACGATGCGATCGTCATGCTGGAAAACATATTGCGGCATGTCGAAGAAGGCATGCCGGTGCTGCAGGCGGCGATCAAGGGATCGGCCGAAGTCAGCTATACCATCATCTCCATGTCCATCTCGCTGATCGCGGTGTTTATCCCTATCCTGCTGATGGGCGGCGTTGTCGGTCGTATCTTCAACGAATTCGGCATGGTCGTCGCCATTGCCATCGTCGCGTCCGCCATCGTTTCCCTTACTGTGACGCCGATGCTCAGCTCGCGCCTGTCAGCCGGCCATGGGCAGCCGCCCTATCCGGTGCGCGTGTTCAACCGCGGGTTTGACGCAGTCCAGCGCGGATACGACACGGGTGTTGCCTGGTGCCTGCGCAATCGCGGCATCGTTCTGCTCAGCTTCCTCGGCTCGGTGGGGCTTTCGCTCTATTTGTTCATGGTGCTGCCGGCGAGTTTCTTCCCGACTGAGGACATCGGCCGCCTGCAGATTTCCACGCAGGCGCGTCAGGATATATCCTATCCGGCCATGCGAGACCTGCAGAACCAGGCGGCCGCGCTTGTCAAACAGAACCCGGCCGTCGGCCACGTCATGTCGATCGTTGGCGGCAGCACCCGGCAGCCGCTGAACAACGGCACAATGTTCGTTCAGTTGAAGCCCAAGGATCAACGTGAGCCGCTGGACAAGACGCTGCGTGAACTCCGCGCCAGCATCGCGTCGGTCCCCGGCTTGCGGGCGTACATCACGCCGCAGCAGAGCCTGCGCTTCGGCGGCCGCCAGACTGCCAGCCAGTATCAGTTGGTCATACAGGCGCTGAGTGCCGACCAGACCAATCTTTGGGCAAACAAGATGCTGGAGCAGATGCGCCGCGATCCGCGCTTCACGGACGTTGCATCGGACGAGCAGAACAACGCCCTGCAAGCCAACATCGTCATCGACACCGAAAAAGCGGCGCTCTACGGCATCAACAACAGCCAGCTACGCACGACGCTGGAGGAAGCGTTCGGCGGCTTCAACGCCGCGCAGATTCAAACCACCGGCGACAGCTATGACGTCATGGTCGAATTCGACACCAGCACGCCATGGGATGACCGGCGGCTGGAGGATATCCACATCTCTTCGGCAAGCGGTGCGCTAGTGCCCTTGTCGGACTTCGCTCATGTCCAGCGCACCACCGGGCCTGTCACCATCAACCAGACGGGGCAGCTTGTTTCGACCACCGTTTCCTTCAATCTGCCGGCTGGCGAAGCGCTTGGCGACGCCACGGCCCGGATCGATCAGATCAAGAAGGACATCAACATGCCGGCGGACATCTTCACGTCCTACGGCGGCACCGCCCAGATCTTCCAGCAATCGCAGGGCAGCACGCCGTATCTGATCCTGGCTGCCGTGTTGACGATCTACGTGGTGCTTGGCGTTCTCTATGAAAGCTTCATCCATCCGCTGACCATTCTGTCCGGTCTGCCGGCCGCGGCCCTCGGCGCACTGCTTGCGCTCAAGGTCTTCGGCTTCGACCTGTCGATCATCGCCCTCATCGGCTTGCTGATGCTGATCGGTATCGTCAAGAAGAACGCGATCATGATGATCGACGTGGCACTGGAGACGCTTCGATCCGGTAGCGGCGTCTCACCGGCGGAAGCGATCCACGAAGCCTGTGTTCGCCGTTTCCGGCCGATCATGATGACGACCTTCTGCGCCCTGCTTGGTGCACTGCCGATCGCGGTCGGTGGTGGAGCCAGCTCGGAACTGCGCCAGCCGCTCGGCATCGCGGTTGTCGGTGGTCTGGTCGTCTCGCAGCTTCTGACGCTGTTCATCACGCCGGTTATCTTCCTCGAGATGAACCGTCTGAACGACTTCCTGGGCCGCCTTGGCAAGCGCAAGGACAAGGACCCGCATCACAAAGAGCCGCCGACGGCGATTGCCGCCGAGTGACAGGAACGGGCGCCGAGAGGCGCCCGTTTCGTTTGACACGACCAGAATTGCAGACGGGCCGAATAAAACCATCGCCAAGTCTTGCACTTGCTGTCCAGCCATGGCATGAGGCGCGCTCTTTGCGACAAGGGCGCGTCTCGCGCCTCACAGGGGCTTTGCCCCAATCCAGAAAATTTCGACGGAAAGGAGTGCGGGCATGGCTCGGGCGCTTGGTTTCGACTTTGGCACGACGAACACGGTTCTGGCGATGGCCGATGGACCCGACACGCGATCGGTCGCCTTCAACAGTGCAGCAGGCACGACCGATAGCATGCGCACAGCGCTCTCCTTTATGAAGGATCCGGGGCTGGGTGCCGCGGCGCTGAAGGTCGAGGCCGGACATGCGGCCATCCGGCAGTTCATCGACAATCCCGGCGACTGTCGCTTTCTGCAGTCGATCAAAACCTTTGCGGCCAGCGCGCTTTTCCAGGGCACGCTGATTTACGCCAAGCGCCATCGTTTCGAAGATCTGATGGAGATCTTCGTTCGGCGGCTGCGCTCCTATGCCGAAGACGGCTGGCCAACCGACGTCTCGCGCATCGTAGCCGGTCGGCCAGTGCATTTTGCCGGCGCCAATCCAGACCCGGCGCTCGCCACCGAGCGCTACAACGAGGCCCTCTCCCGTTTCGGCTTTCCCGAAATCCACTATGTCTACGAGCCGGTGGCGGCAGCTTTCTACTTTGCCCAGCATCTGAAAAAGGATGCGACGGTACTGGTTGCCGACTTCGGCGGCGGCACGACCGACTATTCGCTCATCCGCTTCGAGACCCATGCCGGAAAGCTCACCGCCAACCCGATCGGCCATTCCGGTGTCGGCATCGCCGGCGATCATTTCGACTTCCGGATGATCGACAACATCGTCTCGCCGGCAATCGGCAAGGGCAGCTACTTCCGGAGCTTCGACAAGCTTCTGGAGATGCCGAGCTCCTATTACGCCAACTTCGGCCGCTGGAACCAGCTTTCGATCTTCAAGACCTCGCGTGAATATGCCGACCTGAAGACGCTGGTGCGCAGCAGCCTCGAGCCCGAAAAGCTGGAGACCTTCATCGAGCTCGTCGAGCATGATGAGGGCTATCCGCTCTACCAGGCCGTATCGGCAACGAAGATGGCGCTTTCTTCTCAGGAAGAAGCCGAATTCAACTTCCCGCCACTCGGCAAGGCCGGTCGCAGACAGGTTCGCCGTGCCGATTTCGAAAGCTGGATCGCAGAAGATCTCGCCCGAATCGAAGGGGCGCTGGATGATGTGCTGACAACCACCAACACACCGCCCGAAGCGATCGACAAGGTGTTCCTGACCGGCGGTACGTCCTTCGTGCCGGCGGTCAGGCGCATCTTCACCGAACGCTTCGGCCAGGAACGCATCGAGACGGGTGGCGAACTACTGTCGATCGCGCACGGTCTCGCCCTGATCGGCGAACGTGAAGATATCGCCCAGTGGACGGCGTGAGATAGCAAGCGCCCCTGCCCTTTCGCTCGCGCGCCGCTTTGGCTAGAGTTGCCCCATGATTTCCGCCAGCGACCTCACACCGGCCGAACTTGCCGCCCTTCTGCATTTTCATGCGGATGCCGGTGTCGATTGGCTGCTGGAAGAACAGTCGGTCGATCGCTTTGCCGAGTTCGAGGCGATGCGGGCCGCACGACAAGGCGCAAGGGCCACACAGCCCCGCGTCGAAGCGCAACCGCCTGCCGCAAAGGCACAGCCGGATCGCCGTCAGGTCGCAAAGCCGGCTACTTCGCCGCCACCTCCCGCTGCGCCGCGCAATGCGCCGGCAATCCCCGACGAACAGGCTGTGGAACAGGCCCGATTCGCCGCGGAAAGTGCGCGGTCACTCGGCGAGCTGAAGACTGCGCTCGAAGCCTTCAGCAGCTGCAATCTCAAGAACAGCGCCCGTTCGACGATCTTTGCAAGCGGCACGGCGGAAGGCCGGGTCATGGTGATCGGCCCCATGCCAAGTGCCGATGACGATCGGGAGGGCGCGCCATTTGCCGGTCGTACTGGACTGTTGCTCGACAAGATGCTGGCCGCGATCGGCCTGCAGCGAGACAATATCCTGTTGACCAACGTCATTCCATGGCGTCCGCCTGGCAACCGTGCACCTTCTGCGCCGGAAATCGAGATATGCCGCCCGTTCATAGAGCGACAGATCGCGCTTGCCGAACCGAAAGCCTTGCTATTGCTTGGAAACTTCACCGCGCGCCACTTTTTCGGAAGCGCCGAAACCATTCACGGTCTGCGCGGACAATGGCGCGATATCGACATTCTCGGCCGAACGATACCGGCGATTGCCAGCCTTCATCCCCAGGAATTGCTTACCGCGCCCATCAACAAGCGGCTGGCATGGAATGATCTGCTGGCCTTCAAGAATCATATCGACGCCGAAATATTAGGCTGATTTTCGCTTACATTAACGAAAAATGACATCAGTCATGCGTGAAGCGCATGTCAGTTC
The DNA here is from genome assembly GCF_053521805.1 of Rhizobium sp. A22-96. Lineage (NCBI taxonomy): Bacteria > Pseudomonadati > Pseudomonadota > Alphaproteobacteria > Hyphomicrobiales > Rhizobiaceae > Rhizobium > Rhizobium sp. A22-96. The sequence continues at coordinate 321,637 of NZ_JBNWDQ010000003.1, read as the reverse complement.
TTCGGTGTTGTGCATTGCAAACTCAATGTTGCACTGCAATATATAGCAGTGTCTTGGGAGGAATCTCTAAAGGAACCAAGGCAATGACTGCACGTTTTCGCCCTATTCACTGCGGGTTTGATACCCTGCGCCGCGCCATCGATCCCGTGCGCGCCATAAACGGACATCGCAACCTCGGCATCGCTGCCAATGAGCAGATGACTGCGCGAGGAACAGGCGTTTCGGCCCGCATCGGCCGTCCAGCCGCCATTTTCGCCGATTTCCGCGCCTGCTGATTAACAGGCGCGAAAGTCGCGTCTGCACGGCACATCACTTTGTTTTCCAGGAATTGCATCATGTCTTCGGGTTTGCGTTCGCTTATCACTCTTTTCGATTCGGTCGGCCATATCGGCTCCGCTGTGCGGGCAGCCGAGGAATTCGAGCGAGCGCGCGGCCTTCGCAAGGACGATTGCCGAGACGCAAGCCCCGCACGGGTAGCAGCGACCGGTATTCCCCTCTAGGAAATCCATTGGACGGGATCAGCAAGCCCACGACCATGTCCTGCTCTGAAGGCAAGGCCTGAACAGCGCCGGGACGACGCTGATATCTCCAATCGCATCATTGCTTCGGATCGTTGCCCGCCGTGACGGACAGAGCCCAGGCAAAAGCTTCGTCGACCGCCGCCAGCTTTACCGCCTGCCATCCGCAATATTGATCCAGGAAATTGCGCGATATCCACATTCGCGTCTTCTTGGCCTCGTCGTGCCAGCCAATGTCGCCACGATCGGCCGATTTGCGCAAAAGACGCTGCAAATGGGTGCGCGATATCATGAAATGTGCCGCAAGGGCGCGCGCATCGACGCGCCCGATATCGATTCGATCCGCGTTTTCGTTCGTCAAATCCATTTGCGATATGATGTAGTCGACGACCAGACCGCCTGCCTCCGTCCAGAGAAACAGGCCTATGCATTCCGGCGGTTCGCGCCAGACTTCCGTCTCCAGACAATGACGCGCCATGCGCGGCTGCGCCAAATCCAGCAACGCCGGAGACGAGGCAAGCGCTGCGGCCCGGCCACCATCATCCAGCAGATCGAGCGCCGCCAAATTGGATAGATACCACCCGAACATCGCCGTGTGACTAATTTCGGCCGGCACATAACGCCGCGGACGCCTGGTGTGGCCGGGAGCGAGCATGATGAAACGATAGTTGAGCAATTCGTCGACGAAGCTCAACACGGTATTGCGGCTGGCAACGCGATGATGCGTAATGAGATCACGAAGACCAACGACGGTCAGTCCGGAGCCAGGCAGGGCCGGGTTGTATTCAAGATGAAGCGCATAGGCCGTCTGGGTAAGGAGCCAGCGCTGATGCGAAGCCAGTACACGCGCGATCCTCGGGCCATGGTCATAGCGATTTCGCAACGCCTCCGCAAGAAAGCGGAGCGCCACGAGGAACTTGGGATGGCGAGCAAGCTGCTCGATGGAAAAGCTCAATCGGGCCTCCTTGGGGTGCCCATTTCAATTATCAACAAAGGGAGGATGTTTCATTTTTGTGAACGAATTCACTGGAATCGATCATAATTCCAACATCTAATAGCATGCTATAGTTATGCAGAGGCCCTTTTATCGCAAGAGGTTAAACAAATAATTTACTCTAAGTAACTGCCCTCTAGCCGAATATGATGTTTCCAGAAGACAGCACAGCAACGATAGGCCGTCAATTCCCACGGCAACAACCGCGTTAGCACCCGTAAAAACAGATGGGAAATGCAAACGAGCCGACTGGATATACATCCGAAAGTGGTGCCTGCCCTGATAAGAAAACTGGCTCACCAAGCGAATACTTACTGTGCCACGGCAAAACATTATGGAGTGATGATATGACTTTAACTTTGGTTCAGATTTCGATGTAATGATGCGCCGACCTTCAACCCGAGGCAGCGCTTCGGATTGCACCCGAACAGCATAAGCCTTGATCAGGATTGACCATGCGAACAGACACCGGCCAGATCATTTCTCTGGCAGACTATCGTCCCACCGACTTCGTTCTGGAACGCGTGGACCTTACCTTCGATCTGCATCCGACCGAGACCAAGGTGGAGGCGCGGCTGATCTTTCACCGCCGCGAGGGCACTGATCCAAAAGCGCCGCTGGTGCTCGATGGGGATGAACTCGTCCTTTCCGGCTTGCTCATCGATCAGGACGAAGTCCCGGCCGACCGATACGAAGCCTCACCCGACAGCCTGACCATTCGCGGTCTGCCGGAAAGCAATCCCTTCGAACTGACGATCACCACGGTGATCAATCCGGAGGCCAACACGCAGTTGATGGGCCTCTACCGCACCGGTGGGGTCTATTGCACACAGTGCGAGGCCGAAGGCTTTCGCCGCATCACCTATTTCCCCGACCGGCCGGATGTTCTCGCGCCCTATACGGTCAACATCATCGCCGATAAGGCGGCAAACCCGCTGCTGCTGTCGAACGGCAATTTCCTCGGCGGCGCCGGCTATGGCGAAGGCAAGCATTTCGCCGCATGGTTCGATCCGCATCCAAAGCCGAGCTACCTCTTCGCGCTCGTCGCCGGTGATCTCGGTGTCGTCGAGGATACGTTCACGACCATGTCCGGCCGCGAAGTGGCCTTGAAGATCTATGTCGAGCACGGCAAGGAGCCACGCGCGACCTACGCCATGGATGCGCTGAAGCGCTCGATGAGGTGGGACGAAGAGCGGTTCGGCCGCGAATACGATCTCGACATCTTCATGATCGTCGCCGTGTCGGACTTCAATATGGGGGCGATGGAGAACAAGGGTCTCAACGTCTTCAACGACAAGTACGTGCTGGCCGATCCGGAAACCGCAACCGATACCGACTACGCCAATATCGAGCGGATCATCGCGCATGAATATTTCCACAACTGGACGGGCAACCGCATCACCTGCCGCGATTGGTTCCAGCTCTGCCTCAAGGAAGGCCTGACGGTCTATCGCGACCACGAATTTTCCGCCGACCAGCGCTCGCGCCCGGTCACGCGCATCGCCGAGGTTCGGCATCTGAAGTCGGAGCAGTTTCCGGAAGATAGCGGCCCCCTCGCCCATCCGGTACGCCCGACGACCTATCGCGAGATCAACAATTTCTATACGACGACGGTCTACGAGAAGGGCAGCGAAGTCACCAGCATGATCGCCACCCTGCTCGGCCGCGATCTGTTCAAGAAGGGCATGGATCTCTATTTCGATCGCCACGACGGACAGGCTGTCACCATCGAAGATTTCGTCAGATGTTTCGAGGATGCCAGCCACCGCGATCTCACGCAGTTTTCGCTTTGGTATCACCAGGCCGGCACGCCTCTAGTGACTGCCTCGGGCGACTATGATGCTGCCGCCAAGACCTTCACGCTGGCGCTGGAACAAATGCAGCCGGCGACGCCGGGCCAGACTGCCAAGAAGCCGCTGCATATTCCGCTGCGCCTGGCGCTGATTGCCGAAAGCGGCGCTGCGATCGTCCCGACCTCCGTGACCGGCGCCGAGCTGGCCGGTGACGTGCTGCATCTCACAGAAAAAGCGCAGACGGTGGTCTTCCACGGCATCCCGTCGCGGCCGGTCCTGTCGCTTAACCGCAGCTTCTCGACGCCGATAAATCTGCAGTTCAATCAAAGCGCTCGGGATCTGGCACTAATCGCTCGCTACGAGACCGACCATTTCGCTCGCTGGCAGGCTCTGATCGACCTTGGGCTGCCCAATCTGCTGCAGGCGGCTCGCGACGCGCGCCAGGGTGATGCCGTCACCTGCGATTCCGCCTTCATCGATGCGCTGCTAGCAGCAGCGAATGACGACAGCCTTGAGCCGGCCTTCCGGGCTCAGGCGCTGGCCTTGCCGAGCGAAGCCGACATTGGTCGCGAGCTTGGCGGCGATAACGATCCGGATGCCATCCATACCGCCCGTCAGGCGATCCTCAAGCAGGTTGCCGAGACTGGCAAGGATATCTTTACAGCGCTCTATGAGGGCATGCAGACATCAGGCCCATTCAGCCCGGATGCCGCAAGCGCCGGGCGCCGGGCGCTGCGCAATACCGCGCTCACCTATCTGTCGCTGCTGGACGATACGCCTGCCCGCGCAAAGGCGGCTTACGATTCGGCAAACAACATGACCGATCTCAGCGCCGCGCTGACCATTCTCGCGCATCGCTTTCCCGAGACGGCGGAGACGGCGGCGGCGCTGGAGCATTTCCGCAACCGCTTCTCCGAAAATCCCTTGGTCATCGACAAGTGGTTCGCCATCCAGGCCGGCATCCCCGGCCCGGGCGCACTAGGCCGCATCCGTCAGCTCATGGACCTGCCGCTGTTCAAGCGCACCAATCCGAACCGCATGCGCGCCGTGCTCGGCACATTCGTCTTCGCCAACCCCACAGGCTTTGGCCGCGCGGATGGTGCCGGCTACAGTCTTCTTGCCGATGAAATCCTTGATATCGACCAGCGTAATCCGCAGCTTGCCGCACGCATCCTGACCTCCATGCGCTCCTGGCGCCTGCTGGAACCGGTGCGCGCCGACCATGCCCGCTCCGCCCTGCTGCGAATCGAGCGTGCCGGCAACCTTTCGACTGACGTCCGCGACATTGTGGAGCGCATTCTGAAAGAGTGATTCCGATCCGTCTGGCCGTCGCCAACGACGACTGATTTGCAGCGTCTTTTTCAGCCTCAGCGAGTCTCGTATGCGCGCGGCTTACCGCTGCGTGTGCAAAAAATGCTGAAATCCCATATGGTTAAGAAAGTTTTACCTCGCCCTCTGGACAAGGCGAATCACGAGTGATTCATTAAGGCAGATTCGGGCGAGCGGCGCAGCGAATCACACGAGGGACAAGGCTAAAGCGATGGTGGACGTGCGGCGGGCAACCGCGGCCGATGGACGGCTGCGTGTTAATTTCGACGGTCTAAAGTCCTGGCACAGCGGCGTTACCGATCGAGCAGGCGCGCGAGTGGAGACGATTTCACGTCGTTTTCCGCAGACGGAACATATCCTCAAGCGCATCATTCCAGTTCTCATCGTTTCCTTCCTGATGGTCGTCGCTGCGTCGCATTTCTTCGGCATGGTGACGGAGCATAGCCGCATGGCGGCCTCGGCGCGGCGCATGACCTCGCTCTCCATTGCCGCCGCGTCGGCTGCCTTCTCCAACGATGCCAGCCTCTTCCAGGCGGGTGACCGCGGCAATGCAGAGCGGAAGCTCGCCACCTATCTGCCACAGGATCGGCTTGATGCCGGCGCCTTCGTTCTGCTCGTGCAATCAAGCGGGCGCGTTTTCGGCTCGTCGGCCGCCGGCTCCGCCTATATCGGCACGTTGATCTCCAATTTCTTTCCAGAAGTCTCCGCCATCCGGAATTTTGGCGATCATGCCGGCGTCATCGAGACGATGATCGACGGCGAGCCCTATTACGCGGCAATTTCGCTCGTGGGCGACAAGGGCGACTTCGTTCTATCGGCGGCTTCGATGGAGCAGATCGAGAAGCTCTGGCGCGATGAGCTGACACTCAACGTCACGCTCTTTGCCGGCATCTCCTCGATCCTGCTCGTCATTCTCTACGCATATTACACGCAGGTGAGACGAGCCCGCGATGCAGACGAGATCTTCCTCGAATCCAACCTGCGCGTCGAGACGGCGCTTTCGCGAGGCCGTTGCGGCCTCTGGGATTTCGATTTCGCCACGCGCAAATTCTTCTGGTCCCGGTCGATGTACGACATGCTCGGGCTACCGGCCGTCGACAAACCATTCGCCTTCACGGATGCGGCTCGGTTGATGCACCCGGATGACAGCAGCCTGCAAGTGTTGGCCCGTTCCGTCACGCGCGGCAGCGCCGGCCAGGTGGATCAGATCCTGCGTATCCGGCACGCCAAGGGTCATTATGTGTGGATGCGGGCTCGCGCCCAGGTCATCCGCACCAATTCCGGCCACGTGCACATGATCGGCATCGCCATGGACGTAACGGAGCAGCACCGGCTGGCGCAACGCTACGCCGAGGCCGATCAGCGTCTCGCGGACGCGATCGAATGCACCTCGGAAGCCTTCGTTCTGTGGGACAAGAACGACCGCCTCGTCATGTGTAACGCCCACTTCCAGCAGGCTTATGGCCTGCCCGACAATGTGCTGGTGCCGGGCACCGAACGCGCCGTGGTCAATGCTGCTGCAGTTCGCCCTGTCATCGAGCGTCGCATCGTCGACCCGGGCCGCTCCAATCATTCGCAGACCACGGAAGTCCAGCTTGCCGACGAGCGCTGGCTGCAGATCAACGAACGCCGCACTCGCGACGGCGGTCTCGTTTCCGTCGGCACGGATATCACCCAGCTGAAGCGCAACCAGGAACGTCTACGCGATTCCGAGCGCCGACTGATGGCGACGATCAACGACCTTTCCGCGTCGCGGCAAATCCTGGAGCGGCAGAAGGCCGAGCTTTCGACCGCAAACACCAATTATCTCGCAGAGAAAGAGCGCGCAGAAGCCGCCAACAGGGCGAAATCGGAATTCCTCGCCAACATGTCTCACGAGCTGCGCACGCCGCTCAACGCTATCCTCGGCTTCTCGGAGATCCTGCAGGATCAGATGTTCGGTCCGCTCGGCTCCGCCCGATACAATGAATACGCCAGGGATATCCACGACAGCGGCAAGCATCTCCTCAACGTCATCAACGATATCCTCGATATGTCGAAAATCGAGGCAGGGCACATCAAGCTCTCCCGCGAGCAGATCGATCTCGCGCCCCTGATCGAGGAATGCCTGCGCCTTACCCGCATCCCTGCGGCACACAAGAATATTCTCGTCGAGCAGTGCGTCTCTCCCAACGTCAAGCTCAGCGCCGATCGCCGCGCCATGAAACAGATCCTGCTCAACCTGCTCTCCAACGCCGTGAAATTCACCAATGATGGCGGACGCATCGCGGTTCGCACCCGCAAGGTCGAGGATGCCGTGATGCTGATCATCGCCGATACCGGCATCGGCATTCCGAAATCCGCCTTGAGCAAGATCGGCCAACCCTTCGAGCAGGTGCAAAGCCAATATGCGAAGAGCAAGGGAGGCTCCGGCCTGGGACTTGCGATTTCACGCTCGCTGACAACACTGCATCAGGGCCGCATGCGCATCCGTTCCCGCGAAGGCATCGGCACGGTCATCGCCATCCGCATCCCCAATCAGGGCTGATCAGTTCCCAACCGTCGCCTGAAATACCTTCCGCACTGCCTTCGACAGCCGTTTCAGCTCGGCTTCCAGCGTGCGAATATCGGGGCAGTCGCCGGCGCGACTGACCAGCTCGATCAGCCCTGAAGGCGCATTTCCCGGATCAAACGTGCCATCGATGCAAAGCCGGATCAGCTGGGACAGTTCCGAATAGAGGCGAAGCGCCTCCAGGCAGACATCCAGATCGTTGCGATCCATCAGGCTGCCACCCAGCAATTTCAGCGCCTCGGCCGTGCTGAGCCCGTTTGCGTCGACACCGACACCACGCGCCGGCGCAATGAGCCGTAGATATTGCGCGATGAATTCGATGTCGATCAACCCGCCAGGGATCAGCTTCATATCCCAGATGCTTTCCGGCGGCTTTTCCTGTTCGATCAGGCCGCGCATCTCCCGGACGTCCTTAGCGATCTTGGCAACGTCCCTCTTTACCGACAGAACCTCGCCGATGATGCGCTCGGCATTCAGCACCAGCTCCTCGTCGCCGTAGATCAGGCGAGCCCGCGAAAGCGCCATGTGTTCCCAGGTCCAGGCTTCCTCGCGCTGGTATTTCTCGAACGAGTTGATGCGCGTGGCGACCGGCCCCTTGTTGCCGGATGGGCGCAGGCGCATGTCGACTTCGTAGAGCACGCCCTCGGCCGTCGGCGCCGAGAGAGCCGCGATCAGGCGCTGCGTGATGCGGGTGAAATAGCGGGTCGCATCCAGCGGCTTGGCACCGGAGGATTCTCCTCCCGTATCGTCATAGTCGTAGAGCAGGATGATATCGATGTCGGAGCCTGCCGTGAGCTCGAAGCTTCCGAGCTTGCCCATGCCGACGACGGCAACGCGGCCACCGGGATAGTCTCCATGCGCCGAACGGATTTCCTTCATCACCGCATCCAGCGCCGCCTCGACGATCAGATCGGCAAGATAGGTGAAGGCGCGGGCGGCCATGTTGCCGCCTATAGCACCGGTCAGCAGTCGAATACCGATCAGGAAGCGCTGTTCGGAGGCGAAGATGCGCAGCCGGTCCAGCACCTCCTCGTAATGCCTTGCAGGGGCAAGAAAGCTCTTGATGCGTTCCGCCAGATAATCGCGCGTCGGCAGTTCGGCCATCAGGCCGGGATCGAGCATGCCATCGAAGACATGCGGCTTGGCGGCGATGATCTCGGCAAGCCGCGGCGCAGACGACATTATGTTGACGATAAGCGAGAGCAAGGCCGGGTTCGTGCTGAGCAGCGAGAACAGCTGTATGCCCGCCGGCAGACCGGAGATGAAACTGTCGAAACGCAATAGCGCCTTGTCTGCACGCTTGCTCTCGCCGAAGACCCGCAGCAACTCCGGCGTCAGTTCGGTCAGCCGCTCGCGCGCCTCGACCGATTGCGTGGCGCGGTATCGTCCGTAGTGCCAGGTCCTGATGACATTGGAGATATCCGACGGCCGCTCGAAGCCGAGATGGCGGAGCGTTTCCAGCGTATCGGGATCATCGCCCTGGCCGGTGAAGACGAGATTGCCGGTTTCTGTCGACAGCTTCGTTTCCTGCTCGAACAGATGCGCATAGCGCCGCTCGACCGTTTTCAGGGTCGTGACCAGAGCCTCGGAAAAGGCGGATACGTCGGCAAAACCCATCATGAAGGCAACGCGCTTCAGCTCGGCATCCGTTTCGGGAAGCAGATGCGTCTGCTCGTCGCGCACCATCTGCACGCGATGCTCGACGTCGCGCAGAAACCAGTAGGCAGCCGCCAGTTCGTCGCGGGTTTCCGCGTCGATCCATTTCGCCTTGGTGAGTTCCGCCAACGTCTCCTCCGTGCCGCGGCAGCGCAGCGACGGCATGCGGCCGCCGGCAATCAGCTGCTGGGTCTGCACGAAGAACTCGATCTCGCGAATGCCGCCGCGGCCGAGCTTGACATTGTGGCCCTTGACCGCGATCGCTCCATGCCCCTTGTGCGCGTGGATCTGCCGCTTGATGGAATGGATGTCCGAAATGGCGGCATAGTCCAGATACTTGCGGAAGACGAAGGGTACGAGGTCGCGGATGAAGGCCTGTCCGGCGGCGATATCACCGCCAACCGGCCGCGCCTTGATGAAGGCGGCGCGTTCCCAGTTCTGCCCCCTGCCCTCGTAGTAGTTCATTGCGGCATCGACCGGGATCGCCAGCGGCGTCGAACCGGGATCGGGGCGCAGGCGCAGGTCGGTGCGGAAGACGTAGCCATCTGCCGTGCGCTCCTGCAGGATACGCACCAGCCGGCGCATCAGCCGGGGGAAAATATCGATGGCATCCTCGGGATTGGGAACGATGCCGGCCGTTTCATCAAAGAAAACGACAACGTCGATATCCGACGAATAGTTCAATTCCTCGGCGCCGAGCTTGCCCATGCCAAGCACGATCAGGCCGGATTTGAGGCTCGGGCTCGTGGGATCGGGAAGCGAGATCTTGCCGGCTTCGTGGGAGGACAGCAGCAAGTGGTCGATTGCGGCCGATATCGACGCCTCCGCCAGCGCACTCAGCCAGTGGGTGGTCTTCCTTCCGTCGTAGATGCGGGCGAGGTCGGCAAGCGCAATCAGAAAGGCAGCCCGGCGCTTGGCGACGCGCAAGCGCGTCATCACCTCGCCTTCCGAAGGCGACGGTCCACCATTTTCTGCCGGCAGCCAGGCATGGCGCGCCTGTTGAACCAAGGCTTCGACCTGCGACGATAGTGGCTTCTCGATGGCGGCAACGAGCAGCGAAGGTTCGAGATTGGCGGTTTCGCGCAAATGCGGCGACAGCGCCAGCGCTGCGACGATAAAATCCCGCAAGGGGCTCTCGCCGGCGAGCAGGGCCGCAACGACGGGTTCCGCTCCGGCGATCTGCTTGAGATCGGCGAGTGCGGATTTCATCTCCGTCTGGTTCAGCGGTCGCAGTCGCCCAGCCGGGACATCCCGCAGCAAATCGCCTTGCGTCGTCGTCATGCAGCTCTCCCCAAGGAGCAATCGGATAAGGCAGGATTAACCTATTGTTTCTGCATGGGGAAGATCATCGTTACCGTTAGTCCCTTGGCGGTGGGATTATCGGGATCTGTATCCGAAAGCTCCAGCCGGCCGCCATGCAGCTCCATGACCGCTTCCACCAGCGCAAGACCAAGGCCGGTTCCCGGCTTGGAGCGGCTTTCATCCAGGCGGAAGAAGCGTTTGACGACGTCGGCGCGCTGATGAGCGGGAATGCCTGGGCCGTGATCCGCGACGGCGAGCGTTACCGCATCATGCGTACGCGAGAGTTTGAATGTGATCGCAGGCTGGCCCTGGCTGCCGGTTGCGTATTTGAGGGCGTTGTCGATCAGGTTGAAGAGTGCCTGGCCGATCAGTTCGCGATTGCCCTGGACTTCGACATCCGGCTCGATATCGGCTGTAAGAGCCAGACCCACGTCTTCGGCTGCAGGCTCGTAGAGTTCGGCCGTATCGGTGACGATTGAAGAAAGATCGACGGCGGTCATTTCAGCGGCGACCGACCCCGCCTCGACACGGGAGATCATCAACAGTGCATTGAAGGTCCGGATCAGCTGATCGGATTCACCGATAATGCCCTCCAGGGCGACGCGGCGACCCTCACTGTCTGCGCTGTCGAGCGCGTCGGCGGCCTTGTTGCGCAACCGCGTCAGCGGCGTCTTCAGGTCATGCGCAATATTGTCGGAGACCTGTCGCAAGCCTTCGTTCAATTTCTCGATACGTTCCAGCATGGCGTTCAGCGATGCCGACATGCGGTCGAACTCGTCGCCGGAGCCGCCGACGGGCAGACGCTGCGAGAGGTCACCCGCCATGATCTTGCGGCTGGCGCCTGTCATTCGGTCGATGCGTCGCAGGGCGTTGCGGCCGATGCCGAACCAGATCACCAGCGCACCGAGACCCATGATCGCCAGCGCCAGCATCAGCGCCTGCCGCACCAGCACGCGGAAGCGTTCGGGCTCGCCGAGGTCACGGCCGATCAGGATGCGAAGGCCGTTATCCAGGATGAAAATATTAGCGATCGCCAGATGCCGCAGCTCCGGATCGTTGGATGCGTCGGTATAACGCTCGTAGGTGAAAGGCAGCTCCGTCCAACCGGCCTGACCGAGCACGCCTGGCTGCACCGAAGCCACGTTGCCGGCGAGAATATCGCCGGACGGGCCGGCAATGACATAGAGATTGGCGCCTGGCTGCCGGGCCCGGCGCTCCATCGTGCGCAGAAGCAGGTTCAGGCCGCCAATATCATAAGCGCGCTTGACCTGATTGACTTCCTGCTGAACGGCATCGCGGATCTGCCCGGTCAGCAACCGCTCGGACATGGCCGTCACGTAGAAGACCAGCGTGGCGGCACAAAGCGCAAAAAGAAGGATGTAAAGGGCGGAAAGGCGGACTGCTGTGGACTTGAAGAGGACGCGGAAGCGACTCATCCTTCGTCCTTGATCATGTAGCCGGCACCGCGGATCGTCTTGAGCAGCGGCTGGCTGAAATCTTTCTCGATCTTCGAGCGCAGCCGCGAGACGTGCACATCGATGACGTTGGTCTGGGGATCGAAATGATAATCCCAGACATTTTCGAGCAGCATGGTGCGCGTCACGACCTGGCCGGCATTCTTCATCAGATATTCGAGCAGGCGGAATTCACGTGGCTGCAGCAGGATTTCCTTGCCGGCGCGGCGAACTTCATGTGACAGCCGGTCAAGTTCAAGATCGCCGACACGATAAAGCACATCCTGCTCGGGCGTGCCCTTGCGGCGCCCCAACACTTCCACACGCGCCAGCAACTCGCTGAAAGCATAGGGCTTCGGCAGATAGTCATCACCACCGGCACGCAGGCCGGTGACGCGATCGTCGACCTGGCCGAGTGCGGAGAGAATCAGAACCGGCGTGTGCACGCCCTTGCGACGCAGTTCACTGATGACCGACAATCCGTCGCGGCGGGGCAGCATACGGTCAATGATGGCAACATCGTAGGTGTTCTCTGTGCCCATGAAGAGACCGCTCTCGCCGTCGCTTGCGTGATCGGCAATAATGCCAGCCTCGCGAAACGCCTTTGTGAGGTAAGCCGCCGCCTCGAGATCGTCTTCAATGATCAGAATCTTCATGTGGGCGACATTACCTGCCGAGGGTGCTTCGGTACAACCAGAATCGGCGGAATTCACGGCATGTTGGCCAGCGGTTGTCATGTTTCACCTGCCTTGGAGCCAGTCATCATTGACATCTTTTAAAAGGGGAAGCCGCGCAAGCCGTGGCCTACGCGGCTTCCCAATGCATTATCGCCTAGGCTGAAAGGATCAGCCCGCGTTGATCGGCAGGGCGACGAAGCGGCTGCCGTCATCGGACTGGATCTGGAATAGCGCGCGCGTGCGGCCATCCTTCTTCGCCTGTTCGATGACCTTGGCAATGTCGCCGGCATTCGAGATCTGCTGGTTGTTGACCGAGGTGATCTTCTCGCCTTCCTTGATGCCCTTGTCGGCGGCGTCGGAGTCGGGATCAACGGCGGTGATTGCCACACCCTTGCCATCGTCGGACGGACCGACCGTCATGCCGAGATCGGCCAGAGCCTTTTCGGAGGACGGCTGCTGCGGCTGGGCCGGCTGAGCGTCGTCGCCGGAGGCCTGGTTCTGATCTGCCGGCAAGCTTCCCAGTTCGACGCTAAGCGACTGAGACTTGCCATTGCGCCAGAGAGAGACGTCAACCTTGGTACCCGGCTGCATGGCACCGATACGACGGGCCAGATCACGCGGGTCCTTGACCGGCTCGCCATTGACTGCAGTGATCACGTCACCGTTCTTGATACCGGCCTTCTGGCCAGCCGAGCCGTCCTGCGGCGCGACGACGAGTGCGCCGCTCGCTTCGGAAAGACCGAGGGATTCGGCAATATCCTTGCTGACGGGCTGGATCTGTATGCCGAGAGCGCCGCGCGAAACGGTGCCTGTCTTGATCAGATCGGTGACGACATCCTTGGCGGTCGTTGCCGGGATTGCGAAGGCGATACCAACGCTGCCGCCGGACTGCGAGAAGATGGCAGTGTTAATGCCGACCACCTGGCCGTTGAGGTTGAAGGTCGGGCCGCCGGAATTGCCCTTGTTTACGGGTGCGTCGATCTGGATGTAATCGTCATAGGGACCGGAATGGATATCGCGGCCACGGGCCGAGACGATGCCTGCCGTGACGGTTCCACCGAGACCGAACGGGTTGCCGACGGCCACCACCCAATCACCAACGCGGACCTTGGAATCATCGGCCCAGCCGACATAGGTGAACTTCTTGCCCTTTGGATCGACCTTCAGAACAGCGAGGTCGGTGCGCGAATCTTTGCCGACGAGCTTGGCATCAAGCTCGGTGCCGTCATTGAGGACGACGACGAAAGCAGCGCCATCGGAAACGACGTGGTTGTTGGTGACGATGTAACCATCTTCAGAGACAAAGAAACCGGATCCCTGGGCGACCGGACGCAGATGGCCCTTGCCGTCTTCCGAATTCTTCTGCTGGTTCTGGCCCTTCTGCTGGCCACGGCCCTGCTGCTGCTCGAACTGACGGAAGAACTTCTTCAGCGGGTGATCATCGGGAAGATCGTCGAAGCCACGGCCAAGGCCGAAGGAGTCGTCTTCATCCGCAACGGGATTGACGCGGGATTCGACGCGAACCGAGACGACTGCCGGCGATACGGCATCGACTACGTTGGCGAAACTGGGAACCTGCGGCGCCTGCACATTGACGGCATCGGCATAGGAATTGCTGACGACAGCCGGAACACCCGTGGCCAGCGCGGCGACAGCGAGGCCGGCGACGACAGAAGCCTTCATAGCGGTGCTACGGGACAAGGTGTTCTTGATATTCCTGAACATATGCGAGTTACCTTCTCTTCTCTCGTCAGATTTCCACCGGCGGGAACCGGCTGTGATTTGTGATTGTAAACATATAGGGCGCCGGACCTTACAGCGAACTGTCCGCCCCATGAAAAATTCGTAATGTAAGGAAATGTTTCCAATGGAGTGAAGGGTAACGCGACCGCGTCACTTCCCCAAAATCTCTTTCAACTGAGCCTCTTCCTCGGCACTCAGAGGCTTGCCAGTGGGCTTGCCGGCACGGCGGCGGGCATAGACGGCAAGGGCGAATCCACCCACGATAAAGAGCGCGATCGGTGCGCCCCAGAGGATGAGCGTCTTTTCGGTAAGACGCGGTTTTAGCAGCACAAACTCGCCATAGCGCGAGACGACATAATCAAGAACTTGCTGATCGGTATCACCATCGCCTAGTCGCTTGCGCACGAGTAGCCGCAGGTCACGGGCGAGATCGGCATTGGAATCGTCGATGGACTGGTTCTGGCAGACCATGCAGCGCAATTCGGCGGAGATCGTGCGCGCCCTCGCCTCCAGCGCCGGATCCTGCAGGACCTCATCCGGATTGACGGCAAAGGCGGACAAAGGTGTCAGGATTGCCGCAAGGCAGAGGCATAGTCGGACAAAGCCAAACCAATTCCTGCTCATTCGGCCGGCTCCATGGCGGGGCGCACCGGCTTCACCTTCCGGCTCGGCGCACCGACGCGCAGACGACGGTCGCTGAGCGAAACGAAACCACCGATCGCCATGACGAGGGCGCCCATCCAGATGCAGAGAATGAACGGCTTCCACCAGATGCGTACCACCATGCCGCCATCCTCGCTGACGTCACCGACCGACACGTAAAGCTGGTTGGGGCCGAGCGTCAGAATGCCGGCTTCGGTGGTTCCCGTTCGGCTGGCCGTGAAGACGCGCTTGGATGACGAGACTTCGGTGAAGGCGACACCACCACGGCTCACCGTGAAGTGGGCACGATCCTCGGTGAAATTCGGGCCGACGCCCGGCTGCATGCCGTCAAAGCGCAGGCTGTAGCCACCAAGCTCGGCGGTCTCGCCGGGCTTCATGCTGGTGATGTTCTCCGTCTCGAAGGTCGTCACGGCGACGATGCCGAGCACGGTGATGCCGAGGCCGGCATGGGCAAGCGCGGTGCCGAAGGCCGAGCGCGGCAGGCCGCGCAGACGACGCCAGGCGACATTGGCAGCCACCTTGCGGACGCCGGCGCGATACCAGAGATCAGCCAGCGCGCCGAAGAACAGAAAGAAGCCGGCGGCTAATCCCAGAACGGCAAGCACCGGACCGCCGTGCTTGAGATAGAACAGGACGAGCCCCGCAAGGAACGCCAACCCGGCCACGACGTAGAGCCGCTGCAAGGCACCGAGCAGATCGCCTCGCTTCCAGGCAAGCAGCGGGCCGAAGGGCACGGCAATGAGGATCGGCATCATCAACAATCCGAACGTCATGTTGAAGAAAGGCGGCCCGACGGAAATCTTGTCGCCGGTCAGGGTTTCCAGCGCCAACGGATAGAGCGTGCCTGTGAGGACGGTGCCGCAGGCGACCGTGAGGATGAGGTTGTTGAGGACCAGCGCGCCCTCACGCGAGATCGGTGCGAACAATCCGCCGGCGGCAAGCTTTGGCGCCCGGAAGGCGAAGAGCGTCAGTGCACCACCGATGAAGAGCAGCAGGATACAGAGAATGAAGATGCCGCGCGTCGGATCGCTGGCGAAGGAATGAACCGAGGTGAGCACACCCGAACGGACGAGGAAAGTGCCGAGCAGCGAGAGGGAGAAAGTCAGGATCGCCAGCAGCACCGTCCAGATCTTCAGCGCATCGCGCTTCTCCATGACCAGTGCCGAATGCAGCAGTGCCGTGCCGGCGAGCCAGGGCATGAAGGAGGCATTCTCCACCGGATCCCAGAACCACCAGCCACCCCAGCCGAGCTCGTAATAGGCCCAGTAGGAACCCATAGCGATGCCGAGCGTCAGGAAGCTCCAGGCGGCGAGCGCCCAGGGACGGACCCAGCGCGCCCAGGCCGCATCGATGCGGCCTTCCAGCAGTGCCGCCACAGCGAAAGAGAAGCAGACGGAAAAGCCGACATAGCCGAGATAGAGCAAGGGCGGATGGATGGCGAGGCCGATATCCTGCAGGACAGGATTGAGATCCTTGCCCTCGGCCGGCGCGGGATCAAGCCGGATAAACGGATTGGAGGTGAGCAAGATGAAAATCAGGAAGGCGGACGAGATCCAGGATTGAACGGCCAGAACATTGGCCCGCAGCACGTCTGGCAGATTGCGCCCGAACAGCGCGACCAGCGCACTGAACAAGACCAGGATCAGCAGCCAGAGCATCATCGATCCCTCGTGATTCCCCCAGACGCCGGAGATCTTGAAGATCAGCGGCATGAGCGAATGGGAATTGGCCCAGACATTCAGCACGGAGAAATCGGAGGCGACATAGGCGTAGGTCAGCACGCCGAAGGAAAAGGTGACGAGCAGGAAAGTGACGATCGAGCCGACCGGCGCGATATCCATCATCGACACATCGCCGCGCCTGGCGCCGACAACGGGAAGGATGGACACGATGAGCGCGGTCGCCAGCGCCAGCACCAGCGCATAATGTCCTAGTTCGATGATCATTGGGTCGCCTCCTCGCCCTTCCAGACACCGTCGGCCTTCAGCTTGTCGGCAACCTGTTTCGGCATGTAACGCTCATCATGCTTGGCAAGCACGCTGTCCGCAACGAAGACATCGCTGCCGGGCTCGAATTTGCCCTCTGTCACCACACCCTGCCCCTCGCGGAAGAGATCCGGCAGGAGGCCGTCATATCTAACCTTGATCGTATCCTTGCCATCGGTCACGGAGAATTGCACCTGCGTGCCTTGACCGCGCTTGATGGAGCCTTCACCGACCAGACCACCCAGGCGGATCAGCGTTCCGGCATTGACGGGGGTCTTGGCGAGATCGCCCGGCATGTAGAAATAGGCAACGGACTGGCTGAAGGCGAAGAGGACGAGGAGTACGGCGGTGGCGATGAACCCCATGCCGCCGGCAATGACGGCCAGACGTTTCTGCTTGCGGGTCATTGCTGCGTCACCTCCGTCGGCAGTCCCAATTCTTTCGCCAGTGCCAGGAGCTGTTGTCCCTCGCCGCCATCCGCCGGGAAGGCCGATAAGCCGCGCTTCAGCGCATCCAGGGCACGATCCCTGTCGTTCAGCACGACATAGGAGCGGATCAACCGCATCCAGCCTTCGAAATTCTTCGGATCTTCCTTAAGCTTGGCATCGAGGCTTTCGACCATGCCACGGATCATCTGCTGACGGTCGCCGGTGTTCATGGTATTCGCGGCGGCGACCTCCTCGGCGGTCGGATTGCCCGGCGCATTGGCATTTGCAGATGCGACAGGCGTGCCGCCATTCTTGGCGATGTGCTCATTGACAACAGCCAGCCACGGCGCGTCGGGCGGCGATTGCTTCGCCAGGGCCTCGAAGGCGGTCTTCGCGTCGGCCACCTTGCCTTCCTGCTCAAGCGCCAGCGCCAGATAGAAGAGCGTACGCGGATTAGCGGCATCGAGCGCCCGCGATTGCTGCAGCACGCTGCGCGCATCCGCCGTCACCACGCCGTTGGCCTTGACCACGAGTACCTCACCCAGATCGCCAAGGCGTGCAGCGCTCGGGCCCAGTAGCCGGATGACGTTGCGATAGGCAAGCTCGGCATCGCCGATGCGGTTGGTCTTGAAGTAGATCGGCGCCAAAACTTCCCAACCCTTGCCGTCATCCGGGTTTCTGGCAAGGTGCTGCTCGATCTTGACGATCGAAAGGGCGAGGTCGCTTCCAGGCTTCTCCAGACGCGCCTCCAATGGCTGCGACGGCAGTCCGGGATCGCCATTGGCAAGATAAAGACAGAGGCCGATGACGGGCAGCATCACGACGATAAAGGCCTGGGAGATGCGATAGCTGCCACGCTTCGGCGATTTTGCTCCGCTTTCCTCCTCCTTGGAAGCTGCAATAAGGCGACGCCCGATCTCGGCGCGGGCATAGCCGGCCTCTTCCGTGGAAATCAACCCGCCGGCAAGATCGCGATCCAGCTCGCGGAGCTGATCGCGATAGACCTCGGCTTCTCCGGAACGACAGTCCGCAGCCTCCTTTGCACCACGCAGAAGAGGGTGAAGCAGCACAGCGCCGACAACGGCCGTCAGAACGGCGACGAGAATCCAGAACAGCATACACGCCCAATACTTTAACGGGGCGCTTATTCCAACCGCGAAAGCCTCGCTGACGAAGATTTGAGGCGTTTGGCCGCGCCTTTCGGCGCATTGGGGCTAGTCGAGCGGCGTCCAGGTGCCGTCGTCATTGCGACACGCGGCTCCCCTTGCCATAGTCGGCTTGTCGTCGACCGTGACAGTGTGCGTGTATTGGCGGCAATTCTGCGAGCCGACCTGATAGGGCGCTGCGGCCACCACTTCGCCGCTGGCACCCCGGCCTTTCCAGACCACAGACTGGCCGAGAGGCGAGCTTTCCAGCGCCCGATATTCCGCTTCCAGCGCCCGCTGCTTGTCACTGTCGCTCAGCTTCAGGCCGGTTCGTTCGACAATGCCGCCATCCAGCGCGCTAATGAACGTCGCCGATGCCGGTGGCTTGGAGGTTGAAAACAAACTCGCGCCGCTGCCATTGCTGCTCGTGGTCGAGCAACCTGAAAGCGCAAGCGCTGCGAAGAGGGAGGGAGTGATCAAGAAAAAGGTACGAAGCTTCATACAACCGAACCAGTATCAACAAGCAAAACCATAGGTACTGCGCTGCGGCATCATCATGACCCACAACTTCTTTCTGTCATCATGCCGTGCTTCACGCAACATCCTTCGTCAGGCCAGGCAGAATTAAGCTGGCACGAAGGCCACCCCAGGCACCGCGGGAGAGCTCCAGCCGGCCCTGATATTCATTGGTGATCTCGCTGACGATCGATAGTCCGAGACCGGTGCCCGGCTTGCTCTCGTCCAGCCTGCGTCCGCGCTTCATGGCTTCGCGGATCTGATCAGGCTCGAGGCCGGGCCCATCATCCTCCACGACCAGCTCCACCCAATGACGCCGCACGGGGTCGATGCCCTTGACGTCAGGCGGCGCCTCGGTTGCGGAAAGACGCACCTTGTGCTCGGCAAAGCGGGCGGCATTTTCCAGAAGATTGCCCACCGTCTCCTCCAGATCCTGCTGCTCCATGGCGAGCGCCAGATTGGGAGATACGGTGAGCTCGAATTCCTTCTCCGCATTGAGCCGCCGCATGACGCGGACAAGCCGCTCCAGCGCCGGTTCGGCCTCGGTGCGGGCCAGCACGGATTCGCGCTGCGCCGCGATGCGGGCGCGGTTCAGGTAGGATTGCACCTGGCCCTGCATGGCTTCGGCCTGGTTCTTGACCAGATCGCCATGCGAGCGCTCCAGCACGCGGGATTCGTTGAGCAGCACCGCGATCGGCGTCTTCAGCGAATGCGCGAGATTGCCGACCTGCATGCGGGCCCGCTCGACGATGCGCCTATTGCTTTCGATCAGCGCGTTGACCTCGTTAGCGAGCGGCAGGATTTCGCGCGGGAAATCGCCCTGCAATCGCTCGCTCTCGCCCGCTCGGATACGCTCCAGCGCCGCGCGGGCCTTATCGAGCGGCTTCAGGCCATAGAGAATGGCAAGCGCATTGACGATGAGGCTGCCGACACCGAAGCCGACGAGCGCGAAATAAAGGCTGTGGGAGAAATTCCGGACATCGTCCTCGACGACAGCGACGTTGCCGGTGACGCGGAAGCGGGCGGCGCGGCCATCCGTATCGAGCACGACTTCTGTTTCGGCCACCTGAACGCGATTTCCGAAGGCGTCCGTGACGATGTAGTAGCGCTCGTAATTCTTGTCGAAAGGCGCTTCCAGTACGGAGAGGACAGGCAAGTTCGAAGCGCCGAGAGACGGCGATACCAAGGGCGTTGCCGTATAGGTGCCGAGCGGTTCGACCATCCAGTACCAGCCTGTCTTCGGCTGGGCAAAACGAAGGTCGCCGAGCTGCGGGCTGCCGTTCAATGCGCCCTGGTCGCCAATCGTCACCGAGTTGATGACGTTATAGAGCTGCGCCCTTAGCAGGTCCTGAAAGCCGCGTTCGGCGCTCTTGCGGTAGATATTGGAAATGACGAGGCCGATCACGACAAGCGCCACGGCGGACCAGAGCGTGGTCAACAGCAGGACGCGAGCGGTGAGTGACTTAATTCGCATTGGTCGGCGCTTGGATGCGGTAACCGAGGCCGCGGACCGTCTCGATCAGGTCGACCCCCATCTTCTTGCGCAAGCGGCCGACGAAAACCTCGATCGTATTGGAATCGCGATCGAAATCCTGATCGTACATATGCTCGACCAACTCTGTGCGCGAGACGACTTCACCCTTGTGATGCATGAGATAGGCGAGCAGCCGGTACTCATGAGAGGTGAGCTTGAGCGGCTTGCCGTTCACGGTCGCCTTCGAGCTCTTGGTGTCGAGCCGCACCGGGCCGCAGATGATTTCCGAGGAGGCATGGCCGGCCGCGCGGCGAATGAGCGCCCTTATGCGGGCGAGCACTTCTTCGACATGAAAGGGCTTTGCGACATAATCATCGGCACCCGCATCGATGCCGGCCACCTTGTCGCTCCAGCGATCACGGGCAGTCAGGATCAGGACCGGCGTCGCCCGACCAGCGCCGCGCCATTTCTCCAACACCGTGATGCCGTCCATCTCCGGCAGGCCGATATCGAGAATGATCGCGTCGTAAGGCTCGGTATCGCCGAGGAAATGCCCCTCCTCACCATCAAAGGCCGTATCGACCACATAGCCGGCCTCTTTCAAGGCGTCGGCGAGCTGGCGATTAAGGTTGATATCGTCTTCGACTATCAGAATGCGCATGTTTGGACCCAATTTCCCCGGTTCGAGAAACAGTACTGTAAATCGAGCTGCAGTGGAATCACGGAAACGATAAGATTTTGCGTAAGATTCAAGGCTTTAGAACGTCCGCTGCGCGTTATGATCCAACATGCCCATGCCTCACATCGGCACCTTCATCGTTACCTTGCGAGGACGCTGCCCATTGCCCTGCACAAGAACGGTGATGACACAACTATCGCCCGACGGCTGCGCGGAAAGGAGCTGCCCACCCGTCTTTTCAACCACCTCGGCCGCAGCTTCGCTGCAGTCGCTGTTGGCACGGGCCACCAGGGTCGGCGTCGGCGCCGGCAAAACAGCCGAGCCGGCCAGGACAAGGGCCGCTGCTGCTATGCTTGAAATTGAGGCCATGCTTCAGACTTCCCACGGGGAGATTAACTTGAGCAAATATGTACCCAAACACGTCTGAATGGCAAATGAATGGGCTGTAATTTTCCGCTCGCAGAACGTGCGACGCGCTCGATTCGTGATTTAACTCATTGAATCTATTATGGGCAAGTCAGCGAAGCGAAGCCAAGGGCGATTGATCGAACGCGATCGATACCAATTGCCCATGCATGCCCGTTACACCGCTTGTGCCCGCCTTCCGACCACATGCACAAACGAGAGACTCAACCATTTTTAATCATTCTTGATTATCATTCGATCATAAGCCGGTCATGAGCGACCGCGCAGGATTGGCCAATGCAACCGGCCTTCAGGTGTTTTACTGAGGTAAAACGCCAGGGTTTTCTTGAGTCTTCTGAATCACTTGCCGGCACCTGTTTCAAAGTTGAGTCCGGAACGTGAGAGGTTGATTGAACGGCCTCATGCAATGAATCCGCTCCTCGACAAATCGATTCCGCGCGAGTGCTCAATCAACTGAAATCAATGGCGATCGAAGCCCTTTGATCGGCCTTTCTTTCAGAACGGCTCGCGGATAGCAGTCGTCGTCTCATAGTCGGCAGCGATCCGCATTTCGCGCAATGGCCGCACCCGCTCTATCGAGCGCTGATAATTCGGATGGGCCTTGTAGGCAGCGAGCGCTGCTTCATCGTCGAACTCGCCATAGACGACGATATCGACATCGGTACCGAGCTGATCTGTCTTCACATTCATGCCGATTTCCAGCAGGCGCGCATGCGGAATGGCTGTGAGGATCGACAGGCCGGAACGGACATCCCCGAGGTTCGCGCGATCGGGAACGGTGAAGAAGACGATATGACGGATCACGCGGCGGCTCCCTGAGCGTGTGCGAAGGCACCGCGCGATATCATGCGCGCCGGTTCATTTCAATGAAGAGGCGATGTGTTCAGCAAGGCGACATCATCGCAGGCTACCAAGCCACAGCCATTTTCCCCGCACCGCCCATGCATGATATTGTCGTGCGCATGACCGACGAAGATCTCATAGCCTTTGCCCTCAGCCTGCCGGAAGCGACAGAAAGCTCACATTTCGGAATTCGCGATTTCCGGATAGGGGGCAAGATCTTCATGACCCTTCCTGGTCCGGATTTCTGCGTTGTCAAACTGACGCCTGATCAGCAACAGATGGCGCTTACCATCATGCCGCAGCACGTTGAGGCCGTGCCGGGCGGATGGGGGCT
This sequence comes from Rhizobium sp. A22-96, assembly GCF_053521805.1. Lineage (NCBI taxonomy): Bacteria > Pseudomonadati > Pseudomonadota > Alphaproteobacteria > Hyphomicrobiales > Rhizobiaceae > Rhizobium > Rhizobium sp. A22-96. The sequence continues at coordinate 299,127 of NZ_JBNWDQ010000003.1, read as the reverse complement.
GAAAGGCTCGACCCGGCTTTTCCACCGCGTCGCGGATCACGAGACGATCAAGACGCTCGTGCGGCGTGCCTGGCGCAACGTGGCGCCGAAATCTATGATTTTGCCGGAGGATTAGGCTCCATATCATCCTTGGCGGTCAACGGCCAATCGACGACATAGTCCTCGAAGTCCTCGACATCGACGTCATTCTCGCTGACGGTGCGGGCTCGGGCAGAGACGCGGGCTATGTGCACAGTTTCCGGATCGCCCGATATCAGCGGATGCCACCAGTAGAGATCGTGCCCTTCCTTGACGAGGCTATAGGCGCAGGTCGGCGGAAGCCACTCCAGTTCCATTACCTTCTCTGGGGTCAGCTGCACGCAATCAGGCACGAAATCCCAACGGTTCGGATAGCTGGTGCAACGACAGCTTTCGCTGTCCATCAGCTTGCAGCGAACGGAGGTGAAATAGACGTCACCGGTATCCCAGTCCTCGAGCTTGTTGAGACAACAGAGGCCGCAGCCGTCGCAAAGGCTCTCCCACTCCGACGTGCTCATCTCCGCCAGTGTCTTGCTTTTCCAGAAAGGTATCTCGTCCATCGTCAATCCTCGCCGCCCTGGCAGGAAATGCGGGCTGCGGCATGCGTGTCTATTGTTCTTTTCTCTAAATCAACCAATTCTTCAATTAGCCGTTCTATGAGATAATGGGCTTTGCGTGTCCCACAAGGTGGCATGCAGCATTATAGCGGTCGGGAAGTAGAGCGTGGAAGACCCATCCAATCCAGAAGGCGGGCCGAAGATGGAGCCCGAAGCGCAACAGGATAGCGGAGCCGAAAAGCCTCGGCGCCGAAAGCGCTATTTCTTTCTGCGCATCGATTCATGGATCGACTCCACCCTGTGGAATGCCGGCTTCCGTTTGGCGGAAACCTGGGAAGAAATCACGATTTTCTTCCGCCGATTCCGTGTACGCGGCTGGAAACGCATCGTTTTCGAACTGCTCGGCGAGGGCCTGACGCTCGGCGCTGCCGGCTCGGTGGTCATGCTGATGCTGGCCATGCCGGCATTTGAGGCGACGCAGGGCGATTGGCGCAATCGCGGCAATTTCGCCGTCACCTTTCTCGATCGCTACGGCAACGTCATCGGCCATCGCGGCATCATTCACGAGAATTCGGTGCCGGTGGATCAGCTGCCGGATTATTTCATCAAGGCGGTGCTTGCGACCGAGGACCGGCGCTTCTTCGATCATTTCGGCATCGACGTGATCGGCCTGTTCCGGGCCGTCACCGTCAATGCTCAGGCAGGCGGCGTCGTCCAGGGCGGTTCGACGCTGACGCAGCAGCTCGCCAAGAATATCTTCCTCAGCAATGAGCGTTCGATCGACCGCAAGATCAAGGAAGCTTTCCTGGCGATCTGGCTCGAGGCCAATCTTTCCAAGAAAGAGATCCTCAGCCTCTATCTCGACCGCACCTATATGGGCGGCGGCACGTTCGGCGCGGCTGCGGCTGCGCAATTCTATTTTGGCAAGAGCATCACCGACGTCAATCTCGCCGAGGCCGCGATGCTTGCCGGCCTGTTCAAGGCGCCGGCGAAATATGCGCCGCATGTCAATCTGCCGGCCGCCCGCGCTCGCGCCAATGATGTGCTCTCCAACCTCGTGCAGAGCGGATTGATGACCGAGGGACAGGTGATTGCGGCGCGGCGCAACCCCGCTTCCGTCGTCGACCGCGCCCAGATCGAAACGCCGGACTATTTCCTCGACTGGGCTTTCGATGAGGTGCAGCGGCTTGCCACGCGCTTTCCGGAACGTTCACTGATCGTGCGCACGACTATCGACATGGGGCTGCAAAAGGCCGCGGAAGATTCGGTCCAATCCAGCCTGATGGAATTTGGTGAGCGTTATCATGCCAAGCAGGGCGCCAGCGTCATGATCGAAAACGGTGGCGCGGTCCGCGCCATGGTCGGCGGCAGCGACTATGGTGAGAGCCAATTCAACCGCGCGACAAAAGCGCTGCGCCAGCCGGGTTCATCCTTCAAGATCTATACTTACTCCGTGGCGATGGAGAGCGGCATGACGCCGACCTCCACCATCGTCGACGCGCCGATCACCTGGGGCAATTGGAGCCCGCACAATTACGAGAACCGCTATGCGGGCAAGGTAACGCTGACGACGGCGATCGCCCAATCGATCAATACCATCCCGGTGCGTCTGGCCAAGGAAAAGCTCGGTATTCAGCCGATCCGCGACATGGCCAAGGCCATGGGCGTGGAAACGCCGATCCGCAACGACAAGACCATTCCGATCGGCACCTCGGAAGTGACTGTGCTCGACCAGGCGACGGCCTATGCGGTCTTTCCCGCTGACGGCATGCAATCGCGACGCCACGGCATCGACCAGATCACCGGCTATGACGGCAAGGTGCTCTACGATTTCAATCGCGACGAGCCGCCGGCCAAGCGGGTCCTCAGCGAGCAAGCCAACTCCTATATGAACCAGATGCTGACGCAGGTTCCGATCATCGGTACCGGCCGCAAGGCGGCGCTGGACAATGGCATCGTCGTCGGCGGCAAGACCGGCACGACACAGGCCTATCGTGACGCGTGGTTCATCGGCTTTACCGGCAACTACACCTGCGCCGTCTGGTTCGGCAATGACGACTATACGTCGACCAACAACATGACGGGCGGCACGCTGCCGGCCATGACCTTCAAGAAGATCATGGACTATGCCAACCAAGGCGTGGTGCTGAAGCCGATCCCGGGGATCAGCAATCCATTCCCGGTGCAGAAACCGCAGACAGTCGCGGCAAAGAAGCCGGCAGACCCGGCAGCTGGTGGCCTGCCACCGCTCGTCCGGCCACGCTCCCTATCGGTGGATTCCACCAAGATCCTTCGCGATATCGGTGAAAGACTGAAGGCAGCGGCGGCGCTCGAAGCTCAAAAGGTCGCTACTGCGGAATAGCATTACCCGAATGAAGCTATCAGGCGGCATGGATTTCCGCTTGAAATCGACATAACTGCCCCAGACGACGCCCTGCCCTTCCCCCCACCGTCAGAATCAGGAATAAATCGACATCGATTTGTCACGAGGACGATCCCAGGGTGTTCCGAGTCCCCCTTCTTGTTGCGCTTTCGCTGCTGATCGCTTTCGGCGGCGGGATTGTGTTCACCCTCTTTGCTTTGAACGTGACATCCGGCTTCGGCGCGATCAAGCTTGGGGCCTGGCAGGCATTTCCGGAAATGCAGACGGCGGATGCTGATCCCTATGCCAAATCGCACCGAGCTCGCGCAGGGCGCCTGCTTTACGGCACGGCGGAAGGATTGGTGTTTACCGCTTCCGACGACGATGCCGGGGGGAGACTGACGACAAATTGCAGCTATCGCATTAGCGGCCAGACACCGCCGGCGCGGCTTTGGACGCTCTTCATCGCCGGCAATGATGGTGCGCCGCTTGCAGGCCCTTCCGGACGCCCCCTAACGATCAATTCCTGGGTTGTGTTGCGGAACCCGGATTCAAGCTTCACCATTACCGTCTCACCCAATGCCAGCGCGGGCAACTGGCTTGCCCTGCCCGCTGCCGGCAATTTCCGGCTGGTATGGACGCTGCTGGATTCGCCGGCGGCCAGCAATTCCGGCCTGATTGATCTCACTATGCCGAAGCTCGAGAAAATCGGGTGCGGCAATGTTTAGGTTCGTTTTCGCAATCCTGACCGGCCTGTTCGGCGCCGCACTTCTGCATATCGTCATCATCCTGTCGCTACCGCATTTCTCCGACCGCGATGCCTATACCCGCGTCTCGGACGAAGGCGACGAGAACCATTTCTACATGCTTGATAACAAGGATGACGATGCAGGGCTTTCCAACGTCGACCCCTACATCCGCACTGCCGTCTGCGCATTCGACATCGAAGACGTGCCAGTGCATCTGACCGCGAAGGGCAAGGTGCCGTTCTGGTCGCTCGCCGTCTATGACGCCGCATCTAATGAGGTATTCAGCATGAGCGACCGCACATCCGTCGGCGGCACGCTCGATCTGCTGCTTGCCTCTCCCGTCCAGCTGACAGGCATACGCAAGGCCCTGCCGCCTGCTCTTGCACAATCGATCCTGGTGGAAGTACCACATGCCCAGGGCTATGCCGTGTTGCACACGATGGCGCCACAGGCGAGCTTTGACGATGCGGCCAAGGAATTCCTGTCGCAGGCCGGATGCGACGAATTCGGCGTTGATTGAGTTGGCCCGTGACAATGCTCAAGCCCAAAGGCACCGCAATGCGGGCACCACAGGTCATTTCCGGCAACCAGTGGATGCAGACCTGATGCATCCAGGCGTCTCAGCCGGCTGTATTACTTGCCTTTAGCCCGCTTGGGGCCTGCTCCCGGACGGTGCGTCGGGGTATCGAGGTGCTCATAGCGCACACCGGTAAACAGAAGTATTCTTGCTTCCACCGGCTCCTTCTGGGCGCGCGGCGGCTGGCGTAATCGCCAGTCCGAAAGTGATATTACCTTTGCCATGCTCGTCTCCATTTACGTCTCGAGACGGATGAACTTGCGACTGATTTCACCCTGCCCGTTGTTGAAGCGGGCTAGCGTTTCCCCTTGTATCAGGCCTATTTCTTTTGGCTGAGACAAGGAGCATTCACGCCTTCTCACGGCATTTCCCGGACACCGCGGCATGGGCGCCGATGCCGGCTTCCATGCTTTCTCTGCTATCGACTACAGTCTGCTAATCGCTGCTTTCACCGGGATTCAGCCATATTGCAGTTAACAGAATGCTAATCCTCGTCGCACGTCATCCTTGGCATGAGTCGTCATGCACTATTAACGCTTCGACTATGGCTTTGGTTTCACGAGCCGCGAAAAAATCGTCGGAATCAAATTCGCCGTGAAATCAAGCAATATCATATTCTTAGGTGAACAGATGGCGCCGCTGGCGAATATATTGCAAACAGCCGCGTTGCAGAAAAGAGTCACGCAATTATTATTTGCGCTCACGAAAAATTAACGTATTGTAAGGTCGGAAATCGAGGGTGGCTAATGTTTGCGGCGGGTAATTCCGTCTTCTCTCCAGAGGATGTCATAGTCCTGCGCGGCGCGCTTGATGAGTGGTGCCTGGAGAAGCGGATCGATATAAAAAGCACCGAGGCCCAGTTCGCGGCAACGGCAGCGTTGGGCCTTTTTCAATCCGGCTACAATACGTCGGAAAAGCTGCTCGCAGCACTGCGCGAGCATAGAGGCATCTAGAGCAGCTCCATTCACACGCCAGGCTTAACTGATGTCCGATGTACCGCTTCGGACGGCATTCACTTGGTTTACAGCCGGATGCGCAGCAGGAACGCTCATAAGTTGAGTATTCACATCGCCACTCCTGCGGCGATAGATGGTTTATGACAGGCGTCATCCCCTAGCCCGCATATCATCCGGCAAAAATTCGGCCTCAGCCATCGCGCAAGCTTAACGCGCAATTTTTATTCGGATTTTAATAAAGTTTTCACGAACCATTAACCGTGCCGGCCTTAGTCTTCGGTGAAAGCCAGATAAGGACGACTGTGTCCATACCCGTTTCGACAACCGCCGCCAAAGACGCCCCTGACATTAAAAGGGTCTTGCGGCACGACCGAAAAGAGGTGTGGTGGTCGGCGGTCAGGTTCCCTGCGTTTTTGTTCTGCGTATCAGTATGGGTGTTGGCGTGCGTGACCGGTTTCGAGACCTTGAAGAGCCTGCGACAGTCCGTAAGAAAGACGTGGTTCTGATGGCGACGATCACCAGTTTCGAAGGCATGGGGCATCCCTCCAAATCGGAACTTCGCCAATTTGCCGAGCTCTTTACGCCGGTGTTCCAGGCCTCCTCCGACGAGGCAAAGCGGCAGGCCGTGGCCGCCCTCTCCCAATGCCCGACAGTGCCGCAGGCCGTAGCCCTGTTCATCGGTTGCCAGCCGATTGCCATTGCTGCCCCTTTCCTCACAAGTTCACAGGCGATCGACGACGATACGCTGATCACCATTGCCCGCACGCAAGGCGCTGCCCACGCACGGGCAATCGTCAGCAGGCCCTCACTGTCGCCAAAGGTCATCGACGCGCTCGTCGGCCTGCATCAGGCTGAACCAGATCGCGGCATGATGGACCCGCAAATATCGGCGAATGCACTTCCGCCAAAATCCGATACGACGGACCATGAGCGGCTGTCGCGCGAGGAAGCCTTGCGCCTGCAGATCAAGCAGGCCGCACGCCATCTGGCTCGCGACGAAAAAGACCGTCTCGGCCTGCGCAGCCTCAGCGAAACGCAGGAGGCCCTGCTCGTCCGTTTCGCCAGGGAACGCGATGCGCTGCAATTTGCCACCACTCTTGCCGACGCGCTTTCATCGAGCCATTGGCTTGCAGAACGCATCCTGCTCGATACATCGGGCCAACAACTCGCCGTAACTTTGGTCAGCCTCGGCATGGGTATTGCGGACGCCGTCTATTCGCTGGAGCGCTTCTATCCGCACCTGACCGAACGGCACGGCAGCGTCAGCCGCGCATGGCTGGTGCTCGACGGCATCGATGCGGAAGAGAGCCAGGCTCGCGTCGAAGCATGGCGCCGTGCCGACAGCTACACCTATCTTCCGAAGGAAAAGCCGGCAGAGCGCCCGGCTACACAATTGTTCGGCGCCAAGTCCGGTTCGATCCGCGAATTGCGCGTGGCAAACCGGCGATAGAGACGGGTTAATCCAGCGGATTGGCGCGTAAACCGGCCAAAGGGACGATTTCGGCTAAATCGTCCGTCTCCAGCTCGATGACCCACAAATCCGGATCGAATTTCACTTCGCGATCGAGGACTTTGCGGATCTCGGCCGGCTCCTGGCGGTCGACCCTAATCTCGAACAACCGCCCTTCATCCCGCTCACCGTCGAATAAACTTTGCGGCGCCGGAGCATAGAGGGTTTCCAGTCCGTCGCGGAAGCGCTGGCGGATGAAGATAGCACCTGCCTGCTCCTCGCCCTTTCGTTCGATGGCAGCGAAGTCGCCCCGGGCAAACAGACGGCGGGTCATGGCGGAAACAAAGATGTCGCTGCGCAATCTCATGGCCGAGCTATAGCGGCGAGCGGCCTGCGAGGCAATTGAAGCGATGGATTAAAGCGCGCCGATATCCTGCAGCTTCTTCAGCACGGCCATGTTCGGCTCGCCGGTCTCCGGCAGACGATAATGCTTCTGGAAGCGGCGGATGGCCGCTTTCGTCTGTTCGCCAGCAACCCCGTCGACGCTGACATTGCTATAGGCGATATTGCTCAGTCCCTTCTGGATCTGCATGACCATATTCACCGTGTTGACCGCATCGTTCGGCGTGGCCTTTGCCACGACGGTGCCGGTCCTCATGTTCTTCTCGGCGCTCTGGATGGCCGCGGCAACCGGATCGATGGCCTCCGCCGTAGCAGAGACATTGATAGGGCGTTGTGCGGGAACGACTGGGGCACTCGCCCTGCCACCTGCAGCCGGAGCGAAATCAGCGGCATTACTGGCCTTGAGGGTGGCGAGAAGCTCAGGCGTCGGGGCACCCGTCTGCGTCAGGCCTGACGCTTCCTGAAAGAAGAGAATAGCGGCTGATGTGCGCGAGCCCGGCACGCCGTCCGCAGCACCGTCATAGAGGCCATGACGAATGAGCTCGGCCTGCACATCGGCAACCAGCTTCGAGGGCGCGGCGGACTGTGCAACGGCGGGATTGGCCGATGGTGCCGCGGCGGTGACCGAATCCTGCCGCTCGATACGGAAGGTCGTGACGTTGCCGGCGTCGGTCTGCTGTGCATGCAGGAAGGCTTTGCGGCCGGGGATCTGATAGGGAGCGCCGGGGTCACGAGTGCGCAGCAAAGGCGATGGATGCGCGCCCGTCTGATACCAGAGCGCATTGGCGGTGACGAAGCCGAAAACTCCGAGAAAGAGAGCAACGCCGCCGGCAATCGCCGGATGCCGGCCCACGGCGCCGCCGATCAACCCCGCAAAGGCGCCCGCTCCACGAAGGCCAAGACCACCCAGCGCGGTGCCTCCGCGCAGGCTGAGGCTGCCCAGGGCGACCGCTCCGCGAGAAGCCAGCCCAGGCTGCTTGCGCTTGCCCTTGCCTCTTCCCTTAGGCGATTTTCGCTTTTGCGGGGCCATTCATCCCTTCCTCTTTTCGCCCTTCACTCATCTCCGCAGTATGTTTCAGGCGCGGCGGAAAATCGACAGGGCGATTGACATCCGCAGGCTGCTCCACAGCCAAGACGCCCGAACCATCGATCGGAATAAGAATCGTGATCACCGTGCCCTCGCCCGGAGCACTGGCGATCGAGAAGCTGCCGCCATGCAGGGCTACCAGCCCCTTGACGAGCGACAGACCAAGGCCGGTGCCGGCGTAGCGGCGGGTGTAATCGTTCTGGATCTGCACGAAAGGCTGGCCCAGAGAGGCCAGCAGCTCGCTGGCGATGCCGATGCCGGTATCGCCAACCGAGAGCTTCAGCATTCCATCGGTCAATGCCGCATCGACGGTGACCGCGCCACCGGCATCGGTGAACTTGATGGCATTGCCGACAAGGTTGATCAGGACCTGCTGAAGCGCACGCTGATCGGCAACGATCTCGCCCAGGCCGCGTTGAACGCGGCTGGAAAGGGTCAGGCCCTTTTCCTTCGCCTGTAAGGCCAGCATTGCCTCGCATGTCGCAATGGAATCTTCGATCGAGAAGGATTCCATCAGCAGTTCATAGCGTCCAGCTTCGATCTTGCTCATGTCGAGCATGGTATTGACCACCGACAGAAGGTGGGCGCCGGACTGGCGAATCAGGCCGACATATTCGCGCTGCCGGTTGTTTTCCAGCTTGCCGAAATATTCGCCGCTGAGAATATCGGAAAAGCCGAGGATCGCATTGAGCGGTGTGCGCAGTTCATGGCTGACGGCCGCCAGGAAGCGCGACTTGGCATCATTCGCCGATTCCGCCTCAGCTGTTTTGCGAGCGGCGTCTTCACGGAGCTGCTGATCCTGCGAAATATCGCGCAATTGGCTGACAATGCCTGTCAACCGGCCCTCGCCATCGCGGCGGGCGGTCAGTTCCACACGAACATGGACGAATTGCTCGTCACAACCGATGACGGCGGATCGTTCCAGGCGCAGATCGACGCAGATCGCATCTCTGCCCTGACGAAGAACGTCGATTGCCTGCAGGAACACGATCCTGTCAGACACATGAATCTGCTCGATCAGGCCGCGGCCCGTCGGATCGCGCATCCAGCTCAGAAACTCCGCCCGGTCGCGACCGCCGACGGTGGTCACGTTTCCCTGCGGATCAAGCAGCAACACCATGCCGAAGGCGGCTTGCAGCATCAGATCGCGATGTTCGACGACGATGGCGTCCGCAGCATGGGAAGCTGGGCGCTGGCGTGTCAACGCAATGCTGCCGACGGCCGAAAACAGGAAAGCAGCGCAAACCGTGGCCACACCGGCAGGCAATGCCACGGCCGGACTGGTGACCAAGGAGAGCCCGGCAGGAACCGCAAAAAGTGCGACGGAGGAGGCAAGCGCAAGCCGGCGCAGGATCGCCAACTCCTGCGCAGGGACCTCGCCATTCCCGTTCGTCCCGGAGAGCCAGCTTCCGCTCACCCGGTCCACGAAGGCTACAGCCCCAACAGCCATTTTACTCAATACGCGCACACTACAACCCGTCAAAACGGTCACTTATTGGACTGCACAATAGGCCTTCGCGACTTAAGGAAAGAATAAAGAGAGAACCTGCCGACCGGCCGAAAAGCCTCCGAAATCCCGTTTTGGCGCAGAATGCCTGACCTTTGTTTTTTGTGGTTAACAGCGGGTAAGCAACGGATTTTATTCGTATTTCCGCCGCGCGTTAACTTTTATGACAAGGCTAGAGCCCGCAAATGCCTGCGTATCAACAGGATCGGGCGAGACATGCTTAACAGCAATCGCTACAATTTGATCTAAATGCGGTGCGAATTTGGAAAGCTAAAATTTGAATCAAATTAGCCGAAAATGCCACCGAGTTTTGAAAAGTGATGTTGTCCTCTGCCGGATAGGGTTCAAGCCACATCGGACAGACCAGTCCGAATCGGCAAACGAGCCGAACGACAGAGAAGGTGGGCAAGGACATGTGGTTTCTGATTAGAGCGGGGTTCTGGTTTTCACTGGTTCTCATGTTTCTGCCGATCTTTGCCAAGCCCGATGGCGCGCCTCGGCCGGCCGGCGAACCAACCATGCAGGTTTCCGATGCGATTTCGGCGGCTTCGGGCGTCGTTCAATATGTCGGCGCCATGTGCACCGAAAAGCCTGAGGTCTGCGTCAAGGGTGGCGAAACGCTGACCGCACTTGGATATCAGGTCGGTGACGGCGCCCGGGTCGCCTATGACATGCTCGGCCGCCACTTCAAGGACCAGTCCTCCAATACCGTTGCCGGCACCGCAGTTGCGCATGTAAGCCCGGAACAGATTGCCGCAACGACGCAGCCGATGCCTGCCAAGCGCGTGACCGGCACCGAGACCGCCGATGTGGTCGTCACCGGAACGGTGCGGCTGCCCTCCTCCGTGCCGTTGCCAATGCCGCGGCCACGGATCTGACACCTTCTACTCTTGCCCGCCTCATGCGCCGCGAGCCAAGTATGGCCAGCGGCGTTCTTTTTTGCAGCGGGTTCAAATTGCCCGCCGTTTCGCTTATATCCATCCTCAATGGATAATCTGGACAGATACAATGGCTGCGCTTGACAAGATCATCGAGGACTTCGCCTTCCTGGACGAGTGGGAGGATCGTTATCGCTACGTGATCGAACTCGGCAAGGCGCTGCCCGACCTGCCGGAAGACAAGCGAACGCTGGAAAACAAGGTGCAGGGCTGCGCCAGCCAGGTCTGGCTTTTCACGCATGCATCCGGCGATCCCGAAAATCCGACATTGACCTTCGAAGGCGATTCCGACGCGCATATCGTCCGCGGGCTGGTGGCAATCGTGCTTGCCACCTATTCCGGCAAACAGGCCTCGGAAATCGCCGCTCTCGATGCGCTCGACGTCTTCGGCAAGATCGGTCTGGTCGAGCATCTCTCGTCGCAGCGCGCCAATGGATTACGCTCGATGATCAAGCGCATCCGTGAAGAAGCGCGCGTCAGGGCGCCTGCCTAAACAATTTCAGAAGAGTATTGGTAGACCTTCGTTCGGCGCTGCGCCGGAACACTATCAACGGCACAGCGATGCGGATCCCATCGATCGCATGACATATCCAGGCCGCTACCCGGCGGCCATAGTCAAAACCCGGCTCGAAAGCCGGGTTTTTCTTCAAGCGTCATGACTCTCAGCGGCTGCCGCGCTTGCGGCGCTGCCCGAGACCCATTTCCTTCGCAAGGCGGGAACGCGCTTCCGCGTAAGCAGGCGCTACCATCGGATAATCCGCTGCCAGATCCCACTTCTCGCGATACTCTTCGGGCGAAAGACCATGATGGGTCATCAAGTGGCGCTTCAGCGACTTGAAGCTTCCACCACATTCCAAGCACGTAATCTGGTCATCCTGTACCGATTTACGGACAGATACGGCCGGCTTCTGCTTTTCCACAACGGTAACGGCGGGCGCCGGAACCGAGGTGCTGCTCAAGGCGGAATGTACGTCGGAAATCAAATTCGGAAGGTCGCTGACCGGTACGACATGGTTGCTGACATAGGCCGCAACGATGTCGGCGGTCAGTTCAACCAGTAACTCCTGCCCATTGCCAAGGGCCGTATCTGACATTGTGTTCTCCTGTTCATCGGCTTGCTTGCTGCGCCGCGTCTCCAGAGAGCCCACAGGCACAACGTTGCTATGTAATCCGCGCCTAGCCCAGAAATCTGCTGATCCCCAAGTCCCGTAGCGCCGAGCAATCCGCACAAACGCATCGCCCGTATTCGTAGCAGCCATCAGCAAAAAACGGTGGATAAACGCCACATTTCATACCGCAGGAAATCCACCCCTAGACTTCACGCGAAGAAAACCGCTTCTTGCCGCCTGATGTCAGGATTAGCGACCACACGAGGTGATCTCCAATCGTTAACCGGAGGAAAGTTTTGCTCAGCTTTTCCCCAAGAAAGTTAAAAGCATTGAGAGCTTAAACCCGGCCGAGACTAACTCAACATCAGAACTCTACTTGAATCTGAATTAGCACTCTTTACCCAAATGTCCAGTTTTTAATACCAACATTTCTTCGCAAAAAATTCATCTACTAAAAAACAGATAACTAAAGAGGCGAACTGCTATTGCTTCTTTAACAATCTTTGCGTTTGTTAGGTCTTCTTCCTATACACGCGCCTCGCGATTTGCCCTTGAAGTAATAATTCGTCCCGCACGGAAGGCTCGGTCAGTCGATACCTGGCCTTGTGCGCCGCTCGTGCGAGAAGATGCGCGGCAATCGGTGCGGTCAGCACGAAAAAGACGAATCCGGCCAAGGATCGTGCCAATATCGAGAAGTCTTGCGAATGAATACCGACCGCAAGTAGCAAAAGGCCGGAGCCAACTGTACCGGCCTTCGACGCGGCATGCATGCGGCTGTAGAGGTCAGGCAAGCGGACGATGCCGATCGCGGCGATGAGCGAGAACAATGCCCCTGCCAGCAAGATGACTGCCACGAGGATGGCCCAAAGCAGATCCATTACCGTCCTCCCTTTTGTCGCCGGTTTTGCTTGCGCGGTCGCTTTCGCAGCGATTCGTTACTATTCTCCCGCTCGGCAGGAGACCGCGCCGAAGTGCCGGATTGTGCTTGAGTAAGAACAAACCGGGCAAAGGCGACGGTGGCGAGAAAACCGACGAGCCCCAGCGAAATTGCGATATCGATATAGAGCGTGAAGCCGGTCTTGATGGCGATGACGGCGATGAAGCCGATCGCGATTGCCACCAGCATATCGAGCGCCACAATTCGGTCCGGCAATGTCGGGCCGGCGACCACACGATAAACCGTAAACAGGAATGCGACGCTCAAAATGCCGAGCGCCACCATTGCTGCTGCCGAAACGATGGATGCCGCCATCATCGGAAAGCCTCCAGTATCCGGCGTTCGAAGCCGTCAGCAATGCTGCGCCTGATGGTCTCCGGATCGGAGCAATCGAGCGCGTGGACGTACAGGGTCTTGCGATCGTCAGAAACGTCGACGGATAGCGTGCCCGGCGTCAGCGTGATGAGATTGGCGAGCAGCGCGATTTCAAAATCGCGATCGACGGTCAAAGGGAAGGCAAAAATCCCGGGCTTCACATCCATCTTCGGGCTCATGACCGCAACGGCGACCGCCCAGGCGGATTTGGCAAGTTCGCCCAGAAACAGGAAGAAGAGTGCAAGGATCCGTCGAACACGGCCGAGATAAAGCACTCCGCCATAGGAAGACCGCACGATGGCAAGCGCAATCGCCGCGAGGACGAAACCGAACAGCAGATTGAGGAAAGAAGCACTGCCTGTAATGGCGACCCAGACGATGGCGAGCAACAGGTTTAGAACAAACAGGATCATTGCTTAGCTCCCGCCTGCGGGAAGACCGAATGCAGATAGGCTGTCGGCTGTTCAAGACCAGCCGCGGCAGACTGGGTCAGCTGCAAAAGCCTTTCGGGAAAGAAGCCGAAGGCGACAACGAGCAGAGTGAGAGCGAGAAGCGGCATGCTTGCCTGCCACTTGATCGGCTCTGCCGAGACGGCAGTGTCATCCGTCGCAGGTCGCCAATAGGCCAGCAGGAAGACGCGGCCAAAGACGATCGTGGTCAGGAAGCCAGCGAGCAGGATCGTGGCGGCAAGCCACCATGCGCCGGTGGAGAGCGCTGCCTTTACCAGAACTACCTTCGGCCAGAAGCCGGAAAAGGGCGGCAGGCCGCTGACAGCGAAGAACAGCACCAAGGAGAGGCCGGCGAACCAACCGTTCCGCCGGTAAAGCCCACCAAGAGACGTCAGCGAAAAGCTGCCGCCGAGCCGGGCGACTTCACCCGCAAGCAGATAGAGCGCCGTCATCAGCACCATGGAGTGCAGCGCGTAGAAGAGCGTTCCGCTGAGGCCATCGGCACTGCCAAGGGCGACACCCGCCAGCATCGTGCCGATCCCCGATATGACGATATAGCCGAGCATACGGCGGATGTCGTTCGAGCCGAGTGCCCCAAGCACCCCCGCCAGCATCGTGGCGATGGCAACGACCGTTATCATCGGGCCGAGTTCCATGCGCTCGACCGGCAGCAACATGACCAGAACCCTGATGAGCGCATAGACGCCGACCTTGGTCAGCAGGCCAGCAAACAGGGCTGAAACGGTGATACGCGGCGTATGGTAGGAGGCGGGAAGCCAGAAATTGACCGGGAAAGCCGCCGCCTTCATGCCGAAAGCGAGCAGAAACAGACCGGCCAGCGTCATCAGTGGCGCGGTGGTGTCGCCAGCCCTTGCCCTGATCGCGATGTCGGCCATGTTGAGCGTGCCGAAGATGGCATAGAGGTAGCCGACAGAAACGAGAAACAGCGTGGTGGCGATGAGGTTCAGCACCGCATATTTCAACGCGCCGTCGATCTGCTCCCGCTCCGAGCCGAGTATCAGCAGGCCGAAGGACGAAATCAGCAATACCTCGAACCAGACATAGAGATTGAAGACGTCTCCAGTGAGGAAGGCGCCGCTGACGCCGGCCAGCAACAGCATCAGAAACGGGAAAAAGCCATAGCGGCGGCCGCTGGTGCCGATCTCTCCGAGCGCGTAGATGCCGGCCGCGAGCGCAACGATCGCCGCAGCCAGTGCCATGGCAGCGCCGAGGAGATCGACGCTGAAGGCGATACCGAAGGGTGGCAGCCATCGACCCATGACCATCGTCACGGCTCCATCGCTCGCGACCTTGTAAAGCAAGGCGGCGTCCATGAGCACCAGCAGCAGCAGGCCGGGAATAGCGATCCAAGCGTGCCATTCCGTGCGGTTACGCAACATCAGGAGTATGGCGCCAAGGCAAATGCACAGGGCGACCGGCAGGATGACTAGCCAATGCCCGAGCGGCACGGGTGCCGCCACCAGCGCGGCAGAGAGATCGACGGGAATGTCGGTCGGTCCGGCCATGTCGTCAGTACCCCAAAGGCGGCAGCGGCCGCTCGTCTGGTTCGGCTACTCGCATCTCGCCGGTATTGTCCGTCTTGAGGTCCTGATAGGCCCGATAGGTCAGAACAAGCAGAAAGGCGAGAAACGAAAAGGAGATGACGATCGCCGTCAAGATCAGCGCCTGCGGCAGCGGATTGGCCGCAGCCAGATCCAGCGTGCTTTGGCCTTGCGGAATTATGGGTGGCACTTCACGCGTTATCCGGCCGGCGGTGAAGAGTAACAGGTTGACGGCATTCCCGAGAATCGCGATGCCGAGCATGATGCGGATCGAGAATTTCGACAGCATCAGATAGATCGCGGCGGCGAAGAACAGGCCGACCAGAGTGGCGAAGACGACCTCCATCAATCGACCTCCCGCTCTTCAAGCGCAAGCGCGATCGAGGTGATGGCGCCGACGACGACCAGATAGACGCCGATATCGAAGAACATGACAGTGGAAAGCGGTACCTCGACGCCGAACAGGTGCGGATAGATCCACAGCCCGGTCATGAACGGCACACCGGAGAAGACGGACACGAAGCCGGCGACGGTGGCTGCCAGCAGGCCAAAGCCGGCAATCGCCAATGGGTGAAAGATGATGGCGCGACGCACGGCCGTCACACCGCAGGCGATACCATAGATCGCAAAGGCAGAGGCTGCGATCAGCCCACCGATGAAGCCGCCGCCGGGTTCGTTATGGCCGCGCAACAGCACGAAAACGGAAAAGAGCAGCATCAGGGCCGTCAGAAACGGAGCGGCAGTGCGGAAGATCAGCGTATTCATGAGCGCTCCGCCTCCATCTTTTCCTCAAGATCGGGATCATTGGCCGCAAGCTTGCGCTCGCCGCCAGCGCGGATGCGGATCAGCGCCAGAATGGCAAGCCCGGTTATAGCAACGACGGCGATCTCGCCGAGCGTATCCGTGCCTCGGAAGTCAACGATGATGACGTTGACGACATTGTCGCCATGGGCGATCAGCTTCGAATAATGATTGAAGAAGGCCGTCAGCGTCAGATCAAACGGCGCCTCCGTCGCTTTCAGCAACAGGAGGCCGAAGCCGGTACCGCAGGCGATGGCAATCAGGGCATGGGCGAGCATTTTCAACGGCGGACGGCGATCCGAAGCGGAAAGGCGCAGGCGCGTCATCACCATGGCCAGGATCACGACCGCAAGGGTTTCGACCATGAACTGGGTGAAGGACAGATCCGGTGCACCGAACAGCAGGAAGATGACGGCGACAGCAAAGCCTTGAATGCCGAGCGAGACGATGGCCGTCAGCCGGTCGCGCGCAAGCACCACGGCGGCAAGGCCGATGATGGCGATAAGGAAGATGGTCGCCTCATGCCATTGCAAATTCGGCCAGGCAGGGATTGCCGGCAATTCGCCTTGGAAAATGGGCGGAAGCAGCAGCATAGCCGCGAGGCAAAGGAACGTCACGGTTACATAGATCTCGAGGCGGCCTGGCTGCAGGATGCGCGAGACAACGTGCGACACTCGAACCAGACCGGAGATAAAGCCATCGAAACCGCGATCCGGCCCTGGACCCAGGTTCCGCAAGATCACCGACATCAGGAAACGCGCGCGATCGAGCTGCCAGTAGACGAGGATGCCGATGAGCACGGTGACGAGCGAGAGTGCCAGGGGCAAGCCGATATGCGGTACTAGCGAGACCGAGATATGCAACTCCTTGCCGCCGACAGCACTGGCCATCGGCGAGGAGACGTATCCGTGCCATGATCCCGAGAGCAACGCCGAAGCGAGACCGAGCAAGGCGAGCACCACCGGTCCGAGCCATAGCAATGGCGGCGCCTCGTGAGGATGGCGTGGCGTCTCGGTAAGGGACCCGACGAAGGGTTTGAGTGCCACGGCAAAGGCGATGGCAAACATCAGCGCGTTGCCGACAACGGCGATGACGGTCAGGATAATCGCCCACGGCGAAGCCTGCGCCAATGCCACATAGATCTCCTCCTTGGCGAGAAAGCCGAAGGCAGGCGGCAGGCCGCCCATCGAGACGGCAGCAAGAATCGCTGCGGCGAAGGTGAGCGGCATTGCGGAGCGCAGACCGCCCAGACGGGTAATGTCGCGCGTTCCCGTTTCATGATCGACAATGCCGGCGACCATGAACAGAGCGCCCTTGAACAGCGAATGCGCCGCCAGATAAAGTACGGCGGCCTCGATGGCATAGTCCGTGCCGAAACCGGTGAGCAACACGAGCAGGCCGAGCGAAGAAACCGTCGTATAGGCGAGCTTCAGCTTCAAGTCGGTCTGACGGATCGCCAGCAAGGTTCCGACCAGCAGCGTCGCGGCGCCGAAAATCGGAAGGATCGTCTGCCACGCCACGGTATCGCCCATGACAGGATTGAGCCGCATCAGCAGGTAGACACCCGCCTTCACCATCGTCGCCGAATGCAGATAGGCCGAAACGGGGGTCGGCGCTTCCATGGCGTTCGGCAGCCAGAAGTGAAACGGAAACTGCGCCGATTTGGTGAAAGCGCCGCCGAGCACCAGGATCAAGGCGGAGAGATAGAGCGGGCTTGTACGTAGGGTGTCGCCGGATTGCAGCAGTTCGGACATGGAGGCGATGCCGGTGATCTGCCAGATCAGCAGCAGGCCCGCCAGCAACACCAAACCACCACCGCCGGTAACCACCAGGGCCTGCAGTGCCGCCCGGCGCGACGCTTCCCGCTGATGGTCGAAGCCGATCAGCAGGAAAGAGGTGATCGACGTCAGCTCCCAGAAGACGAACAGCGTCAAGAAACTATCGGAGACAACAAGGCCGAGCATCGAGCCCATGAACAGGAACATGAAGGAGAAGAAGCGCCCGAGATCCGCATGCCCCTTCAGATAACCTCCTGTGTAGAGGATAATCAGCGTGCCGATGCCGGTAATGAGCAGAGCAAAGGTCAGCGAAAGGCCATCGAGCAGCCAGGAAAAACGCAAGCCCAGGCTTGGCACCCAGTCGAGGCCACCCTCAACAGCCTGCCCTGAAGCAATCTCGGGTAGAAACCCGGCAAAATGGAGAAAAGCGAGCGCGGGCAGCAGCGACAGCGGCCAAGCTGCATTATGGCCAAATCGGCGAACGATAACGGGCGCGATCAGCGCACCGAAAAAGGGCAGACATAGAGCCAGGAATGTCAGGCCCGTGACACCGGCCATGCCTTCCCCCTGCTGAATCATCATGCGGAATCCGGCAAAACCGGAGCTAGGGTGCAGGGATAGGCGAAAGGGTGGCCCCTCTCAAGCCCCGGCGAGAGAAAACCGGACGTAAACCACTAAAATCGGTTTTCCGCGGAACTGATGACGAAGGTTGCAAGCTTTTTCGCCACCGCGACATCACAACTACAAATACCAGCCGGCTAAACCGCCATTTCTGCATGGCTCGCAATGAAGCTGTAACGAATTTGAGCTAATTTACACGCATTTCCTAAATCGCTATGGAATTCCTATGGAAAATAGGGCTATTCTTGATCGGTTTGCAGCACCCGCCTCCCGGAAACCGCAATGCTCGCGCGTCTGATCGCCCTCCTGCTTCTTTGCCCCACCTCGGCATTTGCTGCTGACTGGTGGTCCTATGACAATGCGGGCTTCGGTTATGCGATCGAGTTGCCGTCGGACTTCCATCTTTCGGCACCATCCGACGACCTCAATCGCCTTGCGCTGTCACCAGCGGACCGATCCGCGATGCTGCAGGTTTTCGGCACAGCGGTCGCCAATGGCGACTTCACGACGGAAGCGAATGTGCGTGTCGCGCTGGCCAAGGATCAGGGCTGGAAGATCTCCTATTCCAAATCAACTTCGCGTGGCATCAGCTTTTCAGGCACGAAACAGGGCCGCATCGTCTATGTTCGCGGCGTGGCGCTTTGCAACGGCGGAGCCGCGTTCTTCCAGATGGATTATTCAAAGGCGGACATGCAGCGCTACGACGTCATCGTCATGCGTCTGGCGCGCAGCCTGCGGTCGACGAAGAAGTGCACGCCGACAGCGCAGATCGTCAAAAACCTTCCGGTGACAGGCTGAAACATGTGAGCACCGCCGAATAGTGCACGGCGGCGGCGGCAACCACGAAGCCGTGCCAGATGGCATTCTGGAAGCGCAGCTTTTCCCATACGTGAAAGATGACGCCGAGCGAGTAGATCACCCCGCCGATGACGATCAGCAGCATCGAGGCGAAAGGGATATACGTCGAAACGGGCTTGGCCACGACGATGCCGCTCCAGCCCATGGCAAGATAGAGCAGGATCGCCAGCCGATCGTAGCGCCCCGGAAACAGGCATTTCAGCACGATGCCGAAGGCCGCGAAAACCCAGACCGCTATCAACATGGCAAACAGCAGCGGATCCTCGGCACCACGCTCGAGAAAAGGCGTATAGGTGGCGGCAATCAGCACATAGATGAAGGAATGGTCGAAACGCCGGAGAAACCATTTCGTCCGCGACACGGGCCACAGATTATAGGTGAAGGACATGCCCAGGGTCAGCACGAGGCCGATGCTGTAGATCCAGGCGGCAGCGATTTCGCCATGGGAGCTCCAGACGGTCGCGTAGAAGATCAGCACGGTCGCGCCGATGAGCGCAAATATGACGCCGACGCCGTTGACAATGCTGTCGGCGATCACTTCATACCGGTCATAAGCCCAGCGAATGCCCTTGTAGTCGGCCATATAATGCGTGTTCCAATTCCGTAACCGCCCGATCCTTGCACCTCGCCAAGGTGGACGCAACCGCACGGAACGGGCATTTCGATAAATCTTCGTGAACGGCCAAGGCATCTCGTCAACAGGAAGCGAACGCTCAATCCGCAATTTCTGGTCTTCTGTGAACAATCGAATTCCGCCATATACAGTATCAAGTACAGCGGGCCGAGAATATCAAAGAGGCATATCAACCGGCGAAATCTCCGACCCGCCACTGACGGCTACTTGCCGCCGACGCCGGTTGCCTTTTTTCACATGTATCGAGGTTGGAACTGACCCCCATGACCGAAATTGCCCCCTCCTACGCACTGACACGCCCTGCCTATGTCGGCCAATCGCATCTCGTCGTCACCGACCTGCCATTGGTATCGCGCTTCTATCAGGACATGCTTGGCCTGAAGGTGATCGAGAAGACGGCGAGCGGCGAAGTCTTGGGTGTCGCCGGCCAGCCCCTGCTAACCCTAACGACGGACCGGGCTGCGGTCCGCGCGCCGCAATCGGCCGCCGGCCTGTTTCACACCGCCTTCCTTTTGCCGAACCGCGTGGAGCTTGCCCGCTGGCTGCGGCATGCCGCACAGAATAACGTCGTGCTCGAGGGCGCATCGGATCATATCGTCAGCGAGGCGATCTATCTTTCCGACCCCGAGGGCAACGGCATCGAGATCTATGCCGACCGGCCGCACGACCAGTGGAAATTCCACGGCGACGGCACGGTGGAGATGGCAACGCTGCGGCTCGATCTGCAAGCGCTCTATGAAAGCGCGCCGCAGGATCGCTGGGACGGCATGGCCGATGGTTCGGCCATCGGGCACATTCACCTGCAGGTCGGCGACGTTGCCGAAGCCAATGCCTTCTACCGCGACGTTCTCGGCATGAAAGTCATGGCCGCGCGCTATCCCGGCGCCACTTTCCTTGCGACCGGCGGCTATCACCACCATCTCGGCGCCAATACATGGAACAGCCGAGGTGCTGGCGTGCGTTCCGAGCACATGACCGGCCTCTCAGACTATACATTGCGCTTCAACGACAAAGCCGCACTCGACAATGCTGTCGCCGCACTGGAGCAGCACGAGATCAAGACCGAGAAGCGCAATGGCGGCGTTTCGTTGCGCGATCCCTGGGGCATCGGACTGAACCTGATCGCCTGATTCCCCCAACACACCAGACGTATCGAGACCCGTTCCGGAACCGGAACGGGTCTTTCGCGTTTGAGTGGCAAGGCGATCGTGCCTTCGGGGATTTGACGGGCATGGAGATTGATAAGGCCGCCGGCAAGCAGCAACGCGGATCGGCGGCGGGCGAAGGCAACTCGAGTACCGGGAGAAACATCTCCCAGGCCTTCGGTAACGACGTGGCTGCTGCCGAACTCGCGGGTGATACACCAAGGGGCCAGCTTCAAGTCGCCGCGTCCTGGGCGACCATCGGCATCTTCCTCATTCTCGCGCTTGCCGGCGTCTACATGATGTCGATCATCCTCATTCCAGTGACACTGGCTGTCGTGGTCGGCATGATCCTCGGCCTGGCGGCGGAGAAACTCAGCAAGCTCGGCGTGCCACGCGTCCTCAATGCAGTCCTTCTCTCGTCGGCCGTGGCACTGGCCATCTTCCTGATTATCAATGCGCTGGCGGGACCGCTGGCAAAGCTGGCGCAGGAAGCTCCTGATTTTTTCCAGCGAACCTCCGATAGGCTGATGCCTTATCTCGATCGGTTCAAATGGCTGCATATTTCGCCGGAAACCTTCCAGAGCGGCCCCATGTCGATCAGCACCCTGCTGGAAAACAGCGGCAACGTCCTGCATGTCGTTTCCAGCAACCTCACTCCGGCCATCGTTCAAATCCTGATCTTCTTTGCGGCATTGCTGTTGTTTCTCGCCAGCCGCATCACCCTGCGCAAGACGATCATCATGGCCTTTTCCAACAGGGCGGCGAGACTGACGACGATCCGGATCATCAATGCGGTCGAGCAGGTGCTCGGCTTCTACTTCGCCACGGCTTCGCTGATCTATGCCGGCATCGGCGTCGCCATGACCATCATCGCCTATGTCGGCGGCTTGAGCGTACCGGTGCTCTGGGGCGTCTTCGCCTTCGTTGCCAGCTTCATCCCGTTCCTCGGCGTCACGACGATGACGATCGCGCTGGCGATTGCCGGGATCATTACGCATTCGGACATCGTCATCGCACTCGCCCCCGCCATTGTCTTCTTTGCGGTGCATTTGGCCGTGGAAAACCTGGTCTTTCCGGCGATCATGGGCCGGCAATGGGAACTCAATCCCTTTGTCGTTTTCTTCGCCATCATCTTCTGGACATGGATGTGGGGAGCCGTCGGCGCCATGCTGGCGCTGCCGCTGTCGCTGATCGTCATGACGGTCATCAACGAGCTTTTCATCGAGGAAAAGGTCCAGCCGCAACTGCCCGGCTGAGGCAGAACCGCGCTTTACGCCATCAGTTCGTGGTGCCGTCGTCGCCCTTTTCGGGGATATCCTGCAGGCGGACGAACTGCACGCCCTTGGCTTTCAGCGCCAGAATGCTGGCCGCCACGCCCTCGCCGGCTGCATGCGTCGGCTGATTGATGTGGGAGATGATGACATCGCCGTCCTTGGCGGAGGCATATTGCTTCTCGACCATCCTGGCCGGCAGCAGCGAGCCGCTATCACCATTCACCGAGTACCCGGCGATCCGATAACCCATGCCGCGGATCTGCGTAATGGCGGCAGGCGTATATTTCGCGGTCGCGCCGCGGAACCAGCGCGGCTGCGGAATGCCGGCGGCGATCATCGCATCGCTCCCACCCTTGACCTCCTGGGCCACCGCCTGCGGCGATCCGGCGGCGGGAATGCCATAGACCTTTGTGGGGACATCGACAGCGGGAATATGGTTCTGTCCGTGATTTTCCAGCTCGAAGAGATCGGGGTGGGCCAGGAAGACGGCAAGAGAATCGGGATTGGTACGCAGCCAGCGCGCGGTGACGAAGATGGTCGCCGGGATACGCTGATCGACCAGAGTGCTCAGAATGCGCGGATCGGTCTTGCCCATACAGGCGTCGAACGTCAGAGCAATACGCGGCGCACCCTTGCCGGCCCGATTGACGTGCAGATGTGGCTCGACGAGCTTGACGTTGGAGGCCGGAGCCTTCGGCGGCAACTCAGGCCAACCGGCCGGCGGTTGCGTCGGCTGAGCGGCCACGACGACCGAGGCGGTGGCGAAAAGGAATGCGGACGTCAGCAAAAAACGGTTCATCGGGCAGCCACCGAGTGGATCGAGCAATAAAATCTGGCGGAAGAAGCCTGTGATTGCCACAGCTTTTCACGTCGACGCTCGCCATCATCCGGCAACACGCCGGAAATATGGCAAACTGGCGGCAAATGTGGCCATTTCCATCACAATGCACTGAGCTTACAAAGCACAAGGCTGCGGGCTTCAACCAAACCACGTCTATGTTACGATTGATATGAGACCGCCTTAGCACTATCTGCGTATTTTTCGGTGCTCCCAAAGAGAGACATGCATGAGCCGCGATCCCTATGAAATTCTGGGCGTAAAACGGGATGCCCCGCAAAAGGATGTCCAAAGCGCCTATCGCAAGCTTGCCAAGAAGCTGCACCCCGATCTCAACCCTGGCGACAAGCAGGCAGAAGACAAGTTCAAGGAAGTCTCGGCAGCCTATGGCATCGTCGGCGATGAGGAAAAACGTGCGCGTTTTGACCGTGGCGAGATCGACAGCAGCGGCGCCGAGAAGCCGCCGCGCAGCTATTACCGCGATTACGCTGCCAATGAAGGTCAGCGTGGCCCCTATCAGAATGCCGGCGGATTTGCCGATTTCGGCGATGCCGACGACATGTTTTCCAATTTCTTCTCGCGGCGCAGCCGAGGCCAATCCCAGATGCAGGGTCAAGATCGTCACTATACAATGGAAGTCGACTTTCTTGACGCCATCAACGGCGTGAAAAAGCAGATCAGCCTGCCCGATGGGCCGGAGCTTGATGTCCAGATACCGCCGGGCACCCGCGACGGACAGACGCTGCGCCTGAAGGGTAAGGGCGACCCCGGCTTTAACGGCGGCAAGCCCGGAGATGCGCTGATTGCGGTGCATGTGCCTCCGCACCGTTTCTACACGCGCGACGGTGACGATATCCGGCTGGAGCTGCCGATCTCACTGACCGAGGCGGTGTTGGGCGGAAAGGTCCGTGTTCCCACTCCATCCGGCGCCGTCACAGTGACACTGCAACCGAATTCAAATTCCGGCAAGGTGCTGCGGCTGAAGGGCAAGGGTGCGCCGGTGCGCGGCAAGGACAACGGCGACGCCTACGTCACTTTGAAGGTAGTCCTTCCCGATGTGGCCGACCCCGAGCTCACGCGTTTCGTCTCCGAATGGGAGGCAGGCAAGACGCAAGATCCCAGAAAGACCATGGGAGAATAGGTGATGGAAGAGAAAGAGTTTCGACTGCACCTCGAGATCGAGACGACAGTGCTGGAAGTCTGGATCTCGCAAGGCTGGCTGGTTCCGGAAATCACCGACCGGGGCAGGAATTTCCGCGAGGCCGATATTGCGCGCGGCCAGCTCATTCTCGATCTCAGCAACGCCATGGGCCTCAACGAGCCCGGTGTCGATGTCGTCATGGATCTGGTCGATCAGCTTCACAGTCTCCGCGCAACGCTGCGCGATGTGACGGATGCCGTCCGCCGCCAGCCGCCCGATGTGCAGGAGCGCATCCTGTCTGAACTTGCGCGCGTGGAAGGCCAAAGGCTGCGCTAGCCTCTGGCGGAATCGACCGGTCGTTCAATTATAGAGATAGTGCTGCTGCCAGCTGTCGCGCGGCACCTTGTCGCCAATCTGATAGCTCAATTCCCGAACATGAACATGCTGCGGGCCAGTGACGCAATTATACGAGAGATGATACCAGTCGCCCTTGCTGCGGAAGACTGCGCCGGGCGCATTCATGGAATCAGTGTTCATCGCGGGATCGCCGAAGGTATAGGCAATTACCTTGTCCGGCTTGAAGCCAGTCTTGTCCGTGCCAATCCGCTTCATCGCCTCCGCGTCGCAGGCCTGCTCCATCCGTTCGGAAGGATCGAGCTTCTCCAATTCCTTCTTCATGGTCGCATCAACGGCAAAGGCGGAGTTGGCGAAAGCGGCCAAAGGGATAAGGAGGGCAAAGAATTTCAGCATGATGACCGTCCCGTGCATTGTTCTGGATTTGATTGCGTCCATTCCACCGGGGAAGGCGGTTCAACCGCCCTATGTCGACGCATTACGTGTCGACTTCGGTAAAGAATGTGGTCTCATCAAGGCAACGTTCCCCTCGGATTTTCCGCACGCCGCCTGTTCAACCGAGATTAATTACCACGACTTGCATGAAGCTTGAGGACACACTTGCCTATTGAACCTCGCGCGGCTGCCCTCTATTTCTCTCTTCTCCTCGCATCCGACTTTCATACCAGAGAAAGCGCTCCAGTGTCAGTTTTCAAGAGCCTCCCCACGCCGCCTGCCGCCCCGAAAAAGCCCGTTACGGATACGCGCCACGGCATCAGCCGCAGCGACGATTACGCCTGGCTGCGCGCCGACAACTGGCAGGCGATGTTCAAGGATCCGTCGATCCTGGCCCCGGAAATCCGCGCGCATCTGGAAGCCGAAAACACCTATATGAATGCGGCTATGGCCGACACGAAGGACCTGCAGAAGGCGCTGTTCGCCGAGATGAAAGGCCGCATCAAGGAAGACGACAGTTCTGTTCCGGTCAAGGATGGTCCTTACGCCTACGGCACGCTCTTCGTCACCGGTGGCGAGCAGCCGCATTACTTTCGCGAGGCCCGCGACGGCGGCGACCGCAAGCTGCTGTTGAACGGCGACAAGGAGAATGAAGGGAAGTCCTATTTCCGCCTCTCCGGTATCGACCATTCCACAGACCACAGCCATGGCATCTGGGGCTATGACGACAAGGGCTCGGAATATTTCACGCTGAAGGTTCGCAACCTCGAGACCGGCGAGGATCTTGCCGATGTACTCGATAATACCGGCGGCGGCGGCGTCTGGGCGCCCGACGGCAAGAGCTTCTTCTACACGCTGCAGGACGAGAACCATCGCCCGTCGAAGATCTTCCATCACATCATCGGCACGCCGCAATCCGACGACCGTCTGGTTTATGAAGAGGAAGATGCCGGTTTCTTCATGGGCGTCGGCGGCTCGCTGTTGGATGATTATATATTCATCGATATCCACGACCACGAGACCAGCGAATACCGCATCATCCCGACCTCGGATCTGACGGCCGAGCCGAAGCTGGTGGCGGAGCGCGAGATCGGGATCGAATATGAGATCACGGAGGGCGGCGAGGTCTTCTACATTCTGACGAATGACGGCGACGCCAAGGATTTCAAGATCATGGAGACGCCGGCAGACAGACCGGGCAAGGAAAACTGGCGCGAGATCGTTGCCCACAAGCCAGGCACGCTGATCCTTAGCCACATGGCCTACGCACGCCACCTCATCTGGCTGGAGCGCAAGGACGGTCTGCCGCGCATCATCATCCGCGACCGCCGCAGCGGCGAGGAACATTCCATCGCCTTCGAGGAAGAAGCCTATTCGCTCGGCCTGCAAGGGGCTGCGGAATACGATACGGATGTCATCCGCTTCTCCTATTCGTCGATGACGACGCCGAGCCAGCTCTACGATTACAATATGGTGACGCGCGAGCGCACCCTGTTGAAGACGCAGGAAGTGCCCTCGGGTCATAATCCCGCCGATTACGTCACCCGCCGCGTCTTTGCGCCTGCCTGGGACGGCGAGCAAGTGCCGGTGACCCTGCTTTATCGCAAGGACACGCCGCTTGACGGCTCGGCTCCCTGCCTGCTCTATGGCTATGGCGCCTATGGCATCGCCATTCCGT
Source organism: Rhizobium sp. A22-96 (assembly GCF_053521805.1). NCBI lineage: Bacteria > Pseudomonadati > Pseudomonadota > Alphaproteobacteria > Hyphomicrobiales > Rhizobiaceae > Rhizobium > Rhizobium sp. A22-96. Next base: position 272,535 of record NZ_JBNWDQ010000003.1, on the reverse strand, counting down.
CCGGCTTCAACACCAATTGCCTGTCGCTTGCCGATCGCGGCTTCGTCTATGCCATCGCCCATATCCGCGGCGGCAAGGACAAGGGCTTTTCGTGGTACGAAGACGGCAAGATGGAGAAGAAGACCAACACGTTCAAGGACTTCATCGCCGCTGCCGACTATCTGAATGAGCAGAAGTTCACCTCTTACGCGAAGATCATCGCCGAGGGCGGTTCGGCGGGCGGCATGCTGATGGGCGCGGTTGCCAATATGGCGCCAGAAAAATTCGCCGGCATCATCGCCGCCGTCCCCTTCGTCGACGTGCTCAATACCATGCTCGACGACACCCTGCCGCTGACCCCGCCGGAATGGCCCGAATGGGGCAACCCGATCGACAGCAAGGAAGAATACGAGCAGATCGCCGCCTACAGCCCCTACGACAATGTCGGCGAAAAGCCCTACCCACCCATCCTCGCGCTTGGCGGCCTCACCGATCCTCGCGTTACCTATTGGGAACCGGCGAAATGGGTTGCCAAGCTGCGCGACAAGACGACGGGCGATGCGCCGATCCTGTTGAAGACCAACATGGATGCCGGTCATGGCGGTGCGTCAGGTCGTTTCCAGCGCCTGGAGGAAGTGGCGTTCGAATATTCCTTCGCCATCAAGGTCGCGAATAAGATGTAGGCGAAATGCCGGGAGGAACCGATGAGCGTCTTTGTCGCCCTGCTGCGTGCCGTCAATGTCGGCGGCACCGGCACATTGCCGATGGCGGAACTGAAGGTGCTCTGCGAGGAGATCGGCTTCACTGATGTGAAGACCTATATCCAGAGCGGCAACCTGCTTTTTCGCTCGGCTGAGGCCGAGGCCACGGTGCAGGCACGCCTGGAGGAGGCATTGGCGCGCAAGATGGGCAAATCGCCCGGCGTGATCCTGCGCAGCCGCCGGGAGCTAGAGACCGCAGCGGAAAGCTCCCCCTTCCCGAATGCCAAGCCGAACTATCTGCTCGTAACCTTCCTTCCGGAGGCAGCGCCGAAGGATGCGCTCGACAAGCTCATCGCACCCGGTGGCGAGGAGGTGCAGGTGGCAGGAAGGGAAATCTACATCCACTATCCCGACGGTTCGGGGCGTTCGAAATTGAAACTGCCAGCGCTAAAGGCGGGAACAGCGCGAAATCTCAACACGCTGAGGAAACTGGCGGAAATGGCGCGGGAGATGGAGGACGGCAAACGCTGACGACACAACGGGACGCGACCGGATTACGACCCGCAGCTTGCGTCTCTTCCTCGCCCGCCCTACCTTAGGGACATGAGCTCTCTTCCTTCCGAAACAGCTGCGTTTCAAGCACCACCCGTTCCGTTCGACAATAGCTATGCGCGCCTGCCACAGCAGTTCTTCGCGGACCAGGCGCCGACGGCTGTGGCGGCGCCGAGACTGATCAAATTCAACGAGGCACTGGCGCGAGAGCTCGGGCTCGACGTGGCCGCGCTGGAGCGTGATGGCGCAGCGATCTTTTCGGGAAACCAGCTTTTGCCGGGATCACAACCGATTGCCATGGCCTATGCCGGACACCAGTTCGGCAATTTCGTGCCGCAGCTCGGCGATGGTCGCGCGATCCTTCTCGGCGAGGTGAAGGACCGCAACGGCAGACGACGCGATATTCAGCTTAAAGGTGCTGGCCCGACGCCGTTTTCGCGGCGTGGTGACGGGCGTGCGGCGCTCGGTCCGGTGCTGCGCGAATATATCGTCAGCGAGGCCATGCACGCACTCGGCATCCCGACGACGCGGGCACTGGTGGCTGTGAGCACCGGGGAGCCGGTTTACCGTGAGACGGTACTGCCCGGCGCGATCGTCACGCGCGTAGCGGCGAGCCACATCCGCGTCGGCACCTTCCAGTTCTTTGCGGCGCGCGGCGATACCGACAGCCTGCGGACACTGGCGGATCATGTCATTGCGCGCCATTATCCTGAAATCAGAGACAGGGTGAATCCCTATCTGGCGCTGCTCGAAGCCGTGGCCGAACGGCAGGCGGCGCTGATTGCCCGCTGGCTGCATGTGGGCTTCATCCATGGCGTCATGAACACCGACAATATGACTGTCTCAGGCGAGACAATCGACTTCGGTCCCTGTGCCTTCATGGATGCCTATGATCCGGCGACCGTGTTTTCCTCGATCGACCGCAACGGCCGCTATGCCTATGCGAACCAGCCGGCGATCGGCCAATGGAACCTCGCGCGCCTCGGCGAAACGCTGATTCCGCTGATCGACCCATCTGCCGACACGGCGATCGACCTGGCGAACACTGTCATCAAGGCCTATGGCGAGCGCTTCCAGGCCCATTGGCTTGCGGGCATGCGCGCCAAGATCGGCCTTGCGAACGAAGAAGATGGCGATCTTGAGCTGATCCAGTCGCTGCTGGCGACCATGCAGCAACAGAGCGCCGATTTCACGCTCGCATTCCGCCGGCTTGCCACTCTCGTCGCCGATGACGATATCACGGATTTTGCCGCTACTTTCGAGGATCCGCAATCCCTAGCGCCCTGGCTTGAGCGCTGGCGCGAGCGGCTGGAGCGCGATCCCCGGACTGCGGCGGTACGGGCGCAGGCAATGCGAAAGGCCAACCCGGCCTTCATTCCGCGCAATCATCGAATCGAGCAGGCGATCCAGGCCGCGGTCGAGGACGAGGATTTCTCGCTGTTCGAGGCACTGCTCGAGGTGCTTTCCAGGCCCTACGAGGACCAACCGTCCTTCGCTCCCTATGCCGAGCCGCCCCTGCCGGCAGAACAGGTACTGCAGACCTTCTGCGGCACTTGAGAAACGCCGGACGCACAAGCCCCGGACAGGTTTGCGGAGTCATCGTCGCGTCAAACCCCACAGGGAGATATGACGATGAAGGTGCACCACAGCACGCAGAACTACTTCAGCACCCCGATCCGCAGCAGCCAGCAGGATGCCGATGGTGACGACAGCACGCCCTTTACCCTGCCGGGCGGCGATGGCGATCAGCAGGAAGAATCGCAAGGACCTTCGATCTCGTCGAGCGGCGTCCCGTCCTCGATTTCGTCCGGCTTCTGGCTCAGTCAGATCGGCGCGACATCGTCTTCGGCATCCGACGGCAGCACCGATGAAGACGATTCGTCAGCTGCAAGCAACAGTAGCGCGGCGGCATCGGCCAAACAGTCCAATCAGGATATTCTGGATGAGTTTGCCAAATGGGCAAACATGACGCCGGCGGAAAAGATCCGCGCGCAATATCTCGACGCGCACGGCCTGACGGAAGATTCCTTCAAGTCGCTGTCTGCAGATGATCAGAAGGCCATCAACGACCAGATCGCGGATGAGATCAAGCAGAAGCTCGGCGTCAACAATAGCGACGACGACAAGGAAACGGACAGCGCGTCCTCTGCCTTGTCTCTTGTTTGAACATATTGCCACGTTACATGAAGGCGATGCGATCCTGATTCACATCACGATCGCATCGCCTTGTTTTATCTACCGTATTTCCTGCTATTGCCCGACCATACCGACGACGATCTTGCCGACTTCGGCAAAGACGGCTTCGATGTCTTTCGCCGGTGCCGTGCCCTCGGCGACGAAGGTCGTCACCAGGATCGGGCCGCGCTCCGGCGGCCAGATGACGGCAACATCGGCATAGGAGCCGTTATTGCCGGTCCCGGTCTTGTCGCCGACCTTCCAATCTTTCGTCAGTCCGGCGCGCAGGCGATTGTTGCCCGTGGTGTTGCCGACGAGCCAGTTGACCAATTGATCCCTGGATGTTTCCGACAGCGTATTGCCGAGCGTCAGAAGACCGATACTGTCGAGCATGGCATCCGGCGTCGTCGTATCGCGCGGATCGTCCTTGATCGCCTGATTGACGTCTGGCTCGTTGCGATCGAGGCGGGTTTCCGTATCGCCGGTGGTGCGCAGCCACGCGGTCAGTGCCGCAGGACCGCCAAAGCTTTCGAGCAGCAGGTTACCGGCGGTGTTGTCGCTCAGCGTGATCGCAGCACCGCAAAGCTCGGCAATGGTCATGCCATCGGTGCCGGCATGTTTTTCCGTTTCCGGCGAATAGGTGACAACCTTGTCCTTGCCATAGGCAACGCGACGGTCGAGCTTCTCGACACCCTGGTCGACGCGCGCCAGCACGAAACCGACGGCGAGCGCCTTGTAGGTGCTGCACAGCGGAAAATGCTCTTCTTCACGATGGCCGAGCGAAATATTGGTTTCTGTATCGAGCACGGATACGCCGAGCCGGCCGCCGGTCTTCTTTTCCAGATCCGCCAGCTGCTTGTCGACATCGTCGGAGAGCTGCGAATTGTCCTGCGCCGCGTCGGTTCCATCCATACCCTGCCCGCTGGCATCCGGTGTTGCCGCGTTGTCCGTTGCGGCGGAGGGCTGCGGCGAGGCGCTGCTATCCTCGGCAAACAGCACATCCGGGCCGAATGTCAGGGCGGGAACGAGCAACGCCGAGCCGGCCACGAGGCGGCGGCGGGTGAGCAATATGGGCATGCGAAGGCCTCCAGCAGAATCGGGCAGATTGAGGGCTATGCGAGGAATGCGGCAAGCCTCTGACCACTCCGATTGCTACTCGATTTCATGCCTCCTTGTCGACCGTGACTTCAACGGTGACGTGAGATAGCTCATGAATATCGGCGAGCCGGGCCTTGTAGAAGGCGGGGTCGCGCGACATGGGTGTCGCCACCGCCACGATCGCCGCGTGGTGTCCAGGCCCGACCTGCCAGACATGGAGGTCGGTGATGCGATCCTCGCCGGTTTCGATGGCTTCGCGGATCTCATCCGGCAAGTCTTCGCCCACCGGAATGAAATCGAGCAGAATGGCGCCGGAGGCCCGCAGCAGGCTCCACGACCACTGCAGGATCACCAGTCCGCCGACAATGCCCATCAACGGATCGAGGAAGGTCCAGCCAAAACGGCTGCCGAGCAGCAACGCGGCAATGGCAAGAACCGAGGTCATCGCATCGGCGATGACATGAATATAGGCCGAGCGCAGATTGTTATCCTTGCCGCCGGGAGCGTGGTCGTGGCCATGATCATGATGGTGTTCATGTGCGTGGGAATGGCCATGATGATCGTGGCCATGATCGCCGCGCAGCAGCCATGCGCTGACGAGATTGACGACGAGACCCGCCACCGCAATGGCGATCGCCTCGTGGAAGTTGATGGCGACCGGATTGAAGAGCCGCAGCAAGCTCTCCCACCCCATCAATAGCGCAATCCCCGCCAGCACGATGGCGCTGGCGAACCCTGCGAGATCGCCGAGCTTGCCGGTGCCGAAGGTGAAGCGCGCATTGTGAGCGTGCCGGCGCGCATAGAGATAGGCGAGCGCCGAAATCAGCATGGCGCTGGCATGGGTTGACATATGCCAGCCATCGGCAATCAGCGCCATGGAGCCATAGACCGAGCCCGCGCTGATCTCGATCACCATCATGACCGCCGTCAGCGCGATGACGAGCCAGATGCGTCTCTCGTTGCGGCTATGATCGGAGCCGAGAAAGACGTGGCTATGGCCCGCTTCGGAGGAAATACTCATGACATCATTCTCCTGTTGAACATGCTGAAATCCCGATCAGCGCAGATAGGTCTTCAGCACATCGGATATTTCATCGACCGCCTGGCGGCGGGCCTCGTCACTTTCGGCATGGAGCACATGCTCATGCAGATGATCTTCCAAGATCTCACCAGTCAGCCCGGTCAGCGCACCGCGAATGGAGGCGAGAAGCTGCAGCACCTCGCCGCACGGCCTTTCCGCTTCCAACGCACGCTCCACCGCCTCCATCTGGCCTTTCAGGCGACGAACGCGTGACAGAAGCTTGGCTTGCTGGCGAATGGTGTGGGACATCTGCACCTCGAAATATAATATAGGGGGGTATACTATTTTTAAGGCGGAGAGGGAAGCCCGCCCTTGCAAATTCCCGAAGCACTCGCATATATTGCTCTAGAGACTAGAGGTATTGGAGATTATGCCATGTTGTCGATCGGCGAGCTGTCCAAGCGTACCGGCGTGAAAGTGCCGACCATCCGCTATTACGAGCAGATGGGATTGATCTCGGAGCCGGACAGGAGCGAAGGCAACCAGCGGCGCTATTCGAAGGCCGATCTGGAACGCCTGGCCTTCATCCGCCATGGCCGCGATCTCGGCCTGACGATCGACGCCATCAAGGAACTGATCTCGCTCAGCCAGCATCCGGATAGTCCTTGCGTGGGAGCAGACCGCATCGCCCGCGAGCATCTCGACGATGTGCGCATCAAGATCGCACAGCTGAAGAGGCTGGAGCACGAGCTCGAACGCATCGTCTCGCATTGCGACGGCCACAGCATCGAGGATTGCTATGTGATCCGGGCTTTGTCCGATCACGGACTATGCGAACACGAGCATTAGGCCCCATTGACAAATGCGCTCAACCGGATCATTTATGCGCCCATGATCAAGCACGCGCTCCACAATCGCTCGTATTTTTGGCTGTACCTGTAAGGGGCGGCCAAGACAGATCATTTTGTCAACAAGCCGCCGTCAGGCGGCTTTGTTGTATCGGCAGCGTCCTGACGGCTCATTGAAATAACAAGGACGCAGAATGCCATGCTAGACGATAGCGACATCTCACTACTTCGCCCACCCGTTCTGACCATCCGCAATGCGCAGCCGCGTGACCTGCCGGAATTGAACGACATGATCCGGCTGCTGGCCGCCCATCACGGCGACCCCTCCGGCGCGACCGCCGAACAGCTCGAGCGTGATCTCTTCGGCCCGATGCCCTGGATTACGGCGCTCGTGGCTGAAGGCGATGACGGTCTGATCGGCTACGCCATCCTCGTGCCGCTCTACAAGGCGCAAGAGGGACAGCGGGGCATGGACCTGCATCATCTGTTCGTGCGCGACGGCCATCGCGGCCACGGCATTGGGCAGCATCTCGTCGACCGCGCCCGCGAAGTGGCCCGCAAGTCCGGCTGCAGCTACCTTTCCGTGGGCGCCGCGACAGGCAATGTCCAGGCCCACCGTTTCTACGAAAACATGGATTTCAAGCCGCGGCCGGTGACCGGCATGCGCTATCTGCAGGCACTTGCCTGATGCCGGCCTTTAGAGGGATCGTCGTTGGCTGCTCAAAGCTTTAACGATCGATGGCGATCCCACGGCCTGCAAAGAACTTCTCGAACACCTCCAGCGACATCTCCGCGTTCTCACGCGTCGCAACGACGTGACCGGACGGATTGTGGAAGCGAATCCTGCTTCCATCGATGCCCGTGACCAGCACCAGATGGCCGCCCTTCATTGGCGGCTCGGTCTCGGGCCAGCGGATGGAATGATGCACTGACGCGATGAAGAACTCCGATTGCCCGAGGATATCGGCGATGTCGGCGGCGGAAATCCCGGTGACGACCCTGGCATTCAGATCGAAGCGATCCTTGACGAAGGGAACGAAGGGCGCATAGATCAGCCCCTTGATCCGGCCATCCGCCTCTTCGACATAACCGCCGTAATCTCTGCATCCCATAGCCAGATCCATGATCGGCACTGTTTTGCAAGTGCGGGCGGCAAGCACCATCTTCAGGCAGGCCATGCCGCAGAGATTGCCGGCCCAGCGGGCATAGTCCTCGACGGTGCGGGCGCCAGACGAGGCCCAGAGCGGATCTCTCAGCAAAGCCACCTGCGCGCCCTCGGCCACGACAGCCAGCGTCATGTCAGGCGTTTCCCATTGGCTGAAGTAAGGAACCCTATGCGCCACCCTTGCGTCCACGACTGCTCTCTCCCGTTGCCGAATCCCGCGCTATTGCCGCTATAAGCTTTATCGGAAATGCGCTAGAAAAATGGCTGCCGGCTTTGATCTACAACTGGAGGCGTGCCTTGGAACAGCGGTTCACATTCGACGGCGTTGCCAGCCTCTACAACAATGCCCGCCCCACCTATCCCGAAGCGCTTTTCGACGACGTCATCGCCTTCGCCGGCCTCAACGACACGGATAAGATCCTTGAAATCGGCTGCGGCACGGGACAGGCGACGCAAGTGTTTGCACGCCGCGGTCTTTCCGTTCTCGCACTCGATCCGGGCGAGGACTTGATCGCGGTCGCACGGAAAGGTCTGGAGGAGTTTCCCAAGGTTCGCTTTGTGCAGACCACCTTCGAGGCATGGCCGGGCGGAGCGGGAGCATTCAAGCTTGTGGCGGCAGCGCAATCAATCCACTGGGTTTCACCGGAACTGCGCTTCGCCAAGACCGCCGCCCAGCTTACCCCGGATGGAACCCTCGCGGTTTTCGGCAATGTGCCGATGCCGCCCGAGCCGCCATTCGCGGAAAAGTTCGCCGATATCTTCACCCGCCATGCTCCGCAGCTTGCTGGACCGCCGGTGGAGGCATGGTATCTGCCAAAGGGGCCGTTCGCCGAATTGCTGCGCCAGTCCGAACATTTTCAAGCGCCGACACAGCGATGCTATCGCTGGAGCCGAGCGCACACCGCACAAAGCTATACCGACCTGCTGCGCACGCTCTCAAGTTATCGGCTTTTGCCTGACGATCGGATGAAAGCTCTGCTTTCCGAAATCTCCGACGCAATTACCGCTCAAGGCAGCGAATTCGAGCTGCATTACGAAACGCATCTTTATCTCGCCCGGCGCTCGGGTTGATCAAAATAACCTCCCCTCACCGCGACGGCAGCGCCTTTAGATAAGCCGCGATCGCTTCGCGATCCGTCGCCGGAAGGTGGGCTATATTCTGCTGCACTTCGGCCATCGAGCCGCCAGCGGAATCGTAGTCCGGCGTGAAGCCAGTTTCGAGATAGTTGGCGATATCGCCGGCGCTCCAACTGCCGATGGCCTTCGAGCCGGGCGTTATGTCGGGAATCTGGCCCTTGCCTTCCGGATTGGGCGCTCCGGCCAGCCATTGGCCGCTCAAGAAGCCGCCGAGGGCATCGCGCGGGGTGTGGCATTCGCCACAATGGCCCGGGCCCTCCACCAGATACTGGCCGCGTTTGACCTTCTCGTCCGCATTGGCAAGCACGACGCGCGGCTGATCGTTGAGATAGAGGAATTTCCAGCCGCCGAGCGCCAGCCGGATGTTGAAGGGAAACGGCAGTTCATGCGGCGGGGCCACATTGTCGCTCTTCGGCAGGGTCTTCAGAAAGGCCCAGAGATCGTTGATGTCCTTGTCGCTCATGCGAGTATAGGAGCCGTAGGGAAAGGACGGGTAGAGATGCTCGCCGTTCTTTCCGACCCCGCGCTTCATGGCGTTGCCGAAATCGGTAAGTGTCCAGCTGCCGAGCCCGGCCTTTTCATCCGGCGAGATGTTCGGCACATGGAAGGTGCCGAAGGGGCTGGTGAGCGCGAGCCCGCCTGACAGTACCAGTTTGGCGTCTCCTTGAGCACCGGACGCCGCGTGACAGCTCGTGCAGCCGCCGGCCCAGAACACCATCTCGCCATTCTTGACATCGGGATCGCCGAGGTTGGCCCAATGGCTCGCCGGCAAGGGCGACGGCGCGGTGATCACATAGAACGCGCCACAGCCAAGAACGATCACGCAGACGAGGCAAAGCAGCCACCGGACAAACCGCGCCATCACATCTACCCCCTTAGCTCGGCTTTAAAACTACAAGGCACCGCACCGGCGGCAAAGCCGGTGCGGATGCCGAAACCAATCCTGAGACGAGGCCGACCTACCGCTTAGTCTTTCTTGATGCGGTAGGCCTGATGACAGGCGCCACAGCTGCCACCGAGCGTCTTCAGCGTCGCACCGACACCAGCCTTGTCAGCCGGAAGCTGGGCGAGTGCCGTCTCGGCATCGGTCGAAAGCTTGGCGGCCTTGGCCTTGAAGTCATCGAGATTGTCCCAGATCTTCGGGTTGACCTCGGCATCGGTCTTGTCGCTCTGCGGATTGAACTGATCCGGAAACGCCTTTGCCGTTTCGGCGATCGTCGTCAGCGAAGCCTTGACGATCTCGGCATCATAGGGCTTGTCACCCTTGGCAATCGCGCCGAGCGCACCTGTCGCGCCGCCGATCTTCTTCATCAATCCGATGCGGCTATCATGCGTGCCGTCGGCTGCGACGACTGAACCCAGGGCGATACCGGCAAAAACCGTTGCCGTCACAATCGCTTTCCACTTCATTTCGTTCTCCTACCTCTCCACTCGTCATAAGGACCGCGTGCGCGGCCGGCGCATTACCAGCGACATGTTTGCCGGTTTCCGTTCCGGCAATGAAGTCACAAAGTGGTGAGAACCCAGCAAAATCAGTGTCATGTTCCCGACACACTGGCCTGCCCGCTCACAGTATCATGCCATTCTCAACCCTTCCCACACCGTGAATGCCGAGACCGCGACGAGGAGCAATCCGGCGGCGCGGCCGGCAAAGGCGGTCGCTCCGGGATTGGCGACCAGCAGATTGCGGCTGCGTCCCGCGGTGATGGCAAGGCCGCCATAGATGGCAAACTGCGTTAAGATGGTCATGGCTCCCATGATGACGGCCTGTATCCACATCGGGCCGTAATCCGGCTTCAGGAATTGCGGATAGACGGCAAGGATGAAGAGATAGGCCTTAGGATTGATCAGGCAAGTCACCGCACCCTGGCGGAAAGCCTTCCAGGCGGAACGGCTGCCGGCCGGACCCTCTTCACCGACCGTGATGGAACTGCGCATCAGCGTGTAGCCGATGTAGGCCATGTAGGCGCCGCCCAAGACCAACAGCGGATTGAAGAGAACGGGCACGAAATGCATCAGGAGACCGATGCCGATGGCGCCATTCAACGAATGCACGGCGCCGCCGAGCATGATGCCCCCTGTCGCGGCCAATCCGCGATTGCTGCCGCCGGTGAGCGAATTGGCGAGCACGAACAGCATATCCATGCCCGGAACGATGATGATGCCCAAGAGTAGAAGAAAGAAGAGCCAGAGATTTTCTGCGTAACCCATGTCAGTTGCCTATCGTTCCCCGCGCGGATGCGGCAGAGGAAATTGTTGATTTTCAAGTCGATAGGCAGTCATATAGATGAAGCCAACTGACAGGGTGTTGTCAGTAGCCTTCAATGTGGGAAGAGGAAATGCGCAAGGCGTCGCGCCTGTTCGAGATCATTCAGATCCTGCGACTGGCCAAAGGGACGGTCACGGCGGCCGATATTGCCGACCAGCTGGAAGTCACCGTGCGCTCGGTCTATCGCGATATCGCCGCCCTGCAGGCCATGCGGGTGCCGATCGAGGGCGAACGCGGTATCGGCTATATCCTGCGCCCCGGCTTCGACCTGCCGCCGCTCATGTTCTCGATCGAGGAAATGGAAGCGATCGTCTTGTCGCTGGCGCTTCTGGAGCGCACCGGCGATGATGAGCTAAAGCAGGCTGCCAAGCGCGTCAGCACCAAGATTGCCGGCGCCGTGCCGCCGCCGCTGCGTCAGACCTTCGAGGCCAACGCACTGCATGCCTGGGGCTTTGCCGCTCCGTCGGCCTCGGCCATCGATCTCTCGCTGGTGCGCCGCGCCATTCGCGACGAGGAAAAGCTCGATCTTGCCTATCGTGACGAACACGGCCGCGCCACAGAGCGCCTGATCCGCCCAATCGCGCTGATCTACTACGCCGAATCGGCCAATATCGTCGCCTGGTGCGAGCTACGGCAGGCGATCCGCAATTTTCGCAGCGACCGGATCGAGGATTGCCAGGCGACCGGCCTCTGGTTCAAGAGCGAAGGCGACAGGTTGCGGCAGATCTGGGTGAATGGTTGGCAGACCGGCACTTCGGCCGCAACCGGCTGACATAGGGATGTCAGCCTAACGGCAAGCTCCTGCTTGTCTCTCGTCCGAAGCCGGAGATATCAAGCCGATCCTCGTAGACAGAGACGATCGCATAGGCGCTGCTGGTCTCGGTATCGACCATGCCTTTGAAATTAATGAAGTAAGTGCCGTCAACAGCACCGAAATTACCGGCGTGATTATGGCCGTTGAGGTAGGCGACGACATGATCATGTTGTACGAGTAGCGCCAGTAGCCGGTCGCTATCGAGCGCATTATGCCCGTCCTCGGGGAAGATCGGATAGTGGTTCATCACGACGACCTTCTCGCCCGCCGCCTTTGCCTCGTGCAGCTTCTCGACCAGCCAGTCATACTGGGCACTGCCGATGGCGGCGTTCCAGCGCTGCCCGTTCGGGGCGCCCGAGTTCTCCAGCGCCTTCATCAGGGCCTTCGCCTCGTCTCGACGCGGGTCGTCTTCCGGCGGCGCAAAAACGCTGATCTCGTTGCCATCGAGCGCAATGAAGCGATAGCCGGCATGGCTGAAGTCGTAATAGGCCGACGGCATGCCGACGCGCGGGGGAACAACCTTCAGATGCTGAGGGGCTATAGCGAAATCGTGATTGCCGAGCAGGAAATGCTTTGGGTGGCGCAGCGCTTCATAGACAGGGAGTATGCCGTCGAAACTCTTCCATTCGCGATCGATGATATCGCCGAGTGTCACCACGAAGGCGAGATCGTGCCGATTGAATTCTTCTATCGCATCGCGAAGCTTGGCGAGGCTGTTCGCCGGATAGCGATTGAGGGCCAGGTTTGGCTCCAGATCGGCATATTGCGGATCGGCGATGACACCAAATCGGAAGAGCGGTGCTGATGGCATTCAGCCTCCTTAGGTCGGCAAGCGGCAGGCGGATACATGGTTGCCGACTGGCTTATAAGAAAACACCCGGCGCCAAGGAGACGCCGGGTGCGAAAACCAGCCGATGCGGCGAAGTTTACTTCGTTGCGGCTTCGTAGCGCTCCAGGACGTAGTCCCAGTTGATCAGGCTATCGATGAAGGCTTCGAGATACTTCGGACGCAGGTTGCGATAGTCGATGTAATAGGAGTGTTCCCATACGTCGACGCCGAGGATCGGGGTGGCGCCATGAACGAGCGGGTTTTCGCCGTTCGGGGTCTTGGAGATTTCGAGCTTGCCGTTCTTGACGGAAACCCATGCCCAGCCGGAGCCGAACTGAGTGGCGCCGGCAGCGGCGAAATCGGCCTTGAACTTGTCATAGCCGCCGAGGTCGGAGGCGAAGGCTGCTTCGAGCTTGCCAGGCAGCTTGTTGCCGCCGCCGCCCTTCTTCATCCACTTCCAGAAATGGACGTGGTTGTAGTGCTGGGCTGCATTGTTGAAGAGGCCGGCATTCGTGCCGAAGGACTTCTTCACGATCTCTTCGAGCGAGAGATCGGCAAGGCCGGCTTCAGCAGCGAGCTTGTTGCCGTTGTCGACATAGGCCTTGTGATGCTTGTCGTGGTGATATTCGAGCGTCTCACGCGACATGAAGGGCGAAAGGGCTTCGTAATCATAGGGAAGTTCAGGCAATTCGAAAGCCATGGTCATATCTCCTCTTGGCAAAAAATTGCGTCGGCAGGTGATGCGGAACATAGGAGCGGTCACCTGGAAGAGCAACCGCCGACATGCCAAAAAAGTTGCACGCCGGAGGAAAATTTACCCGTCAATCAGTCAGATATCACTTGTGCCGACCAAGCCGACATGGACATGATGGCGCCGCTTAAATTCGGCATTCGGCAGCCTATTCGCCCTTTCACCGATGACTGGTCTTATTTAAGCCTCAATCATCCTATAGTTGCGCATTTATCGTTTTGAGCAGCTTAGCTCTTCGCGGCGTCAGAGTTCTCGACCCGCTGATCTCCTCAACCGTATGGTCTGACTATCGACGGCACAATTGTCGGCGTTTGATTGTGCCAAGTCCGGGGAGAGAGTGTGTTCAACGGTATCGTCAAGAATTTCGACCTGGAAAAAGGCTACGGCTTCATTCAGCCGACGGACGGAAGTGTCGCTATCTTCGTTCATGCGAAGATCGTGATGAAATCCGGTCTGGAAACGCTTAAAAAGGGTCAGAAACTGATCTTCGAAATGGAGCAGGACGGCATGGGCCGCAGCTCGATTTCCAAACTCAGATTGGCATGATTGGAACGGAATGCGTTGCTGACCACGGATGTACTGGCAGCCCGCAATCACTCCGCCAACAATCAAGCCACGATGTTCGGCAAGCGGCAGTTCCGCCGTTTTGCCGGACATGCATCTTCCGATAAACAACATCCGCGCCCGAGCGCCACGATAACAAGGCCATTGCAATAGAAGTGGTCGGAAAGACGTAGTCCACCGTGCCCATCCATCGTTTCCCCATCGGCCAGACTGTTCGCCTCAAGAGCATGAAAGGCCTTTCCCCAAAAGCGGCTGATGTTTATCGGATTACGGCTTTTCTTCCTGTGCGGGACAATTCTCCGCAATATCGCATGCGCAATGACGACGTCGCCCAGGAGCGGGTGACCCAGGAAATCGACATAGAGCCGATCGCGGCCCGCGCAGACGCCGAATAAATCAGGCTCGCGCCTTCGCCTTTTTCGTATTGCCAATGCGCCGCCAGACAGCTGCGCATGTCACGCGTCGACAACCATTGTGCCAAAGGCTAGGTTCGCCGAACCGCCACCATCAAGGTGGCTTTAACGAGACCAGACCCTTGAAAATAGCCTGCCTGCACACAGCCGACAGCAATATCCCGATCTATGAGGACGCAGCGAGGCAGATTGGCCTGCCGGCTGGCGCCCTCCATCACCATGTCCGCGCCGATCTTCTCCTGACTGCCGAGCGGTTGGGAGGATTGACGGCCGATATCGTGGCGCAAACGGCTGACACCCTGCAACACCTTGCACAGGACGCCGATGCCGTCATCCTCAACTGCTCCACACTCGGTCCGGCATCCTTGCAAGCCGCTACCGCTGCCGCAGCTCCGATCATCAGAGCCGACGGCGTCCTTGCCGACGAGGCTGTAAAAGCAGGCGGCAAAGTTATCATCCTCTGCACCGTCGAAACGACCGTCGACCCGACCACCGAGCTGTTCGAGGCGGCGGCAAAGGCAACAGGCGCCGAAATCGAAGTTCGATTGATCCCCGGCGCATGGGCATTGTTCCGGGCGGGCGATCAGCCAGCCTATCTCGCCTCCATCGCCGACGCGGTAAAGGCTGCCTACGACGAAAACCCTACTACTGTAGCTTTCGCGCAGGCTTCCATGACCGATGCAGCACTATTGCTCCCCGAGACATGCGTGCGCCCCATGAGCGGCCCGACGACCGCGCTCGCCGCAGCTCTGTCGAAGATCGCCGCTGTGTGAATGCAACTGTTATTTCATACCACTCCGGGCGGAAAGCGTCAGATGTTGCGCCCGAAATAGACATTCACTTCCGCGATCCTGTCGCCGGCGAAGCGGATCAGCTCGACATTGCGGAAGCTGCCACCATCCACTTTCTCGGCGCGATAGCTGACGATCACCTCGCCACCATCGGCGATCAGGTGTTCGATGTGAATATCGCGAAACACCTTCTCCCGCGGCCAGCAATGCTCGAAATATCGTCGCCGGTCGATGTGATCGTCACGCGGGCTGGAAAAGGTGAAGTCGGGCGCCAGCATCAGCTCGACGACATCGGGATGTTGCGCCACATAGGCGGCGAACAGACGCCGCACCGTGTCACAGCGGGAAGCTTCAAGGGAGTTCATGGCGCATCTCCTTTTCAGGATGGGCAACCAGTTTCGATCTCCGTTCGGGGGCACCATAAACTGATTGCATAATGCAATCAGTTTATAACATGCATCGACCGAACCGACAAGGCGGTTTGCGGACTTGGCATTGACGCCCGTGTGGTCCAAACTCATCCGCAACCCCATCAGCAGGAAGCCATCGTCGTGTCCGAGGCTCATCATCATATATTGGAAAAACTGCGCCGCCTGGCGGCCAAGGACAACCGTCCGACAACGCCGCCGATCGGCGCTAGCAGTTACTCCTCGCTCTTCACCTTCGTCACGCGTGAACGCGAGCGCATCGCCGGATCGGCGTTTTCCCAGGTTTCGATCGTTGCGATCCTCGAAGGCTCCAAGGAGATCCTGAGCATGGGGAGGCATCGGCGCTTTGCTGCCGGTACGGTAATTGTGCTGCCGGCCGGATGGAACGGCGATGTCGTCAACGATCCCGACCCGCAAAGCGGTGTCTATCGGGCGATCTTCATCACCTTTCCCGACGAGCTTGTGCGTCGCGCCGCCAAGGCCTTTCCGCCCGCGCATATCGCCTCGCAGATCGATCTGCCGCTGGATGCGCTGCTGGCTGCCGTGGTTCAGCATGCCGGCGAAGGCATCGCCCAGGGCGGACTGCCGATCGCATTGATCGAACATCGCCTGCTGGAAGTGTTGATGGTGCTCGGCATGCGCGGCGCCCTACCGGGCTCACCGGAAACGACCGCCGAGGCGGTGCGCGCGCTGGTGCGCTGGCAACCCGATCGCCCCTGGACCGCCGATCTCATCGCCGCGGAGCTGGGGACAAGCAACGCGACCCTGCGACGCCGCCTGTCACAGGAGGGAGCATCGCTGCGTGAGGTGCTGGCAAGCGAACGTGTGGCGCTGGCGACGACCTTGCTCACCGAAGACGGACTGTCGTTGCGCGAGGCGGCCCTTGCCACCGGCTACCGCTCCCCTCGCCGCTTCGCCGATCGGCTGCGCAGCGCCTGAGCGTTTCAGGCCGCATATTGAGCGTTTACGTGCGCCGACGCTCCGAATGAATTTGCTAGACCCTGCCCTCGAAAGCTCAACCGAGCTCAAACACGAAAGGGCAACATCATGAAAACCATGCTCAAGTTTTTGAACACCGTCATCCTCGCAACAGCAATCGCCACGCCGGCGCTGGCGGCCGATCTCAAGGTGACGATCCAAAAGAGCGACGGTCGGATGCTGTTGCCGGAGAATGCATCCTGCATTTCGACGCCGAGCGACAAATCGGCGCCTGGCCCGAACAAGAGCCTTCCGCTGTCATGGTCGAAGGGGCCGAAGGGCACGCGCTCCTACGCCATTGCCATGGTCGACCCGGACGTGCCGACCGACTTTTCGCTGTTCAACAAGGACGACAAGACCATCCCGAAGGATTTCAAGCGGATGGAATTCGTCCATTGGGTTCTTGCCGATATTCCCGCCTCCAGAACGACGCTTGCCGAAGGCGCGGATGGCAATGGTCCCTCCGCGACCGGCTTGCCGCTTGAGCGCACAGACTATGGGCGGCGCGGCCAGAATGGTGCCGGCGGCGGCAACTTGAAGGATGGACCGCATGGCGGTTATATGGGCGCATGCCCGCCCTGGAACGACGAGCGTATCCATAGCTATCACGTCACCGTCTATGCGCTGGATGTCGACCGCCTGAATCTTCCCGACCTGTTCACCCGCGCCGATCTGATCGCCGCCGCGAAGGGTCACATCCTGGCGTCAGGCAGCCGGGAACTGTTTTACACAATGAATGCAAAGGCCAAGAAATGACCGAGACGAGATGGGAAGCAGCAGCGCCTGCCGAGCCGGAAACCGCCCATTGGATGCGGAACCTGATTGTCGCCCTCGTCGGCTCGTTCACGACCATTGTGGCAATGACGTTGCTGCTTCCCTTTCTGCCGCTCTATGTCGAGGAACTCGGCGTCACCGACAAGGCGGCGATCGTGCAGTGGTCGGGCATCGCCTATGGCGCCACCTTCTTCGCCGCCGCCTTTGTCGCGCCGCTCTGGGGGCGGCTCGGCGACATCTACGGCCGCAAGCTGATGCTGATCCGCGCCAGCCTTGGCATGACGGTGGCGATCTCGCTGATGGGCATGGCTGGCAATGTCTGGCAGCTGGTGGCGCTGCGCCTGTTCACCGGTCTTGCCGGCGGCTATGCCTCGGGATCGATGGTGCTGGTAGCGGCGCAGACGCCGAAGCATCGCTCGGCCTGGGCGCTGGGCACGCTGTCTGCCGGTATCATGGCCGGCAATCTCGTGGGACCCTTGATTGGCGGCGCGCTGCCGCCGATCATCGGCATCCGCGGCACCTTCCTGCTGGCCGGCGGCGTGATCTTCTTCACCTTCCTGGCGACGACTTTCCTGATCAAGGAGGAGAAATCCGCCGCTCGCAAGAAGGCCGGGAAGGCCAGCGGCAGCTGGGCCTCCATTCCCGACAAAGGCCCCGTCATCGCCATGCTGTCGCTCGGCCTTTTGCTGATGCTGGCCAATATGTCGATCGAGCCGATCATAACCGTCTATGTCGCGCAGTTCGTCACCGACGCCAATGTGACGATGGTGTCGGGCGTCGTCATGGCCGCTGCGGCACTCGGCAGCATCCTGTCGTCGTCATGGCTCGGTAAGCTTGCCGACCGCATCGGCTACTGGCAGGTCATCATGGCGGCCCTTGCCGTCGCGGCGCTGCTGCTCATTCCGCAGGCTTTCGTAACCTCCGCCTGGCAATTGATCGGCCTGCGCTTCCTCATGGGCGTGGCGCTCGGCGGCCTCCTGCCGTGCATCACCGCCGTTATCCGGCACAATGTTCCGGATGCGGCCACCGGCAGCATCCTCGGCCTTTCCATCTCGTCGCAATATGTCGGTCAGGTGGCAGGTCCCGTGATGGGCGGTTTCGTGGGCGGCCATATCGGCATGCGCGCCGTCTTCCTCGGCACCTGCGTGCTGCTGGCGATGGGGGCCGTCTATTGCTGGTGGGTCAGCCCGAAGAAGGAAGCGGAGTAGTCTTCTCAGCGAAAATCGCTTGAGGTCAGGACGTAGAGGCGTCGCCGGGCATGGCCATAGGCTTTGGCTGCGGCCTTCTGGATCGCTTCACGTCCATTATCGAAGGCGGCAAGATAGCCGGCTTCGGTATTCGAACCCGGGAAGACATCTGCGTCGACGAGAAACGAGACCTCGAACATGCCGTCATGGCCGGTGAAGCGGATACGCCTTGCCGAGGCATCATAACTGCGGCTGCGGTTGGGAAAGCTCAAGCCCATCGTCGACTACCTCATAAGAGTTCAGGCCGACGGCCTCATGCAGGCCGGCGGCTTTGATGACTTCCAATATCACCAGGTCAATCCAAACAGCGTGGAGTAGATGACAAATCCAATCGCCGCGACGACACAGAGCTGCAAGAACAGCCTGTAATAGTCGTATAGATAGACAGAAGCAGGAAGAGAGATCTTCATGGCGGCCTCCTTAATGGTTGTGCCGACCAAAATCATAATAGCATAAAAGCTGTCTTCGCGCCGTTTAATTTGGATTGGCACCGCGCTTGGTTATGATTGCCCGGGATCTTCGTTTTTGTCTCGATAGCCGTGGAAAACAACAGTGCTTCCGACTTTTGAAACCGACCGTCTGGTGCTGCGCCCGCGCATCATGAAGGATATCGAAAATTGCCTTGCCATGGATCGAGATCCGGACGTAACGAGATTCATTCCGGGGCCGTGGAACGATCCGGAGGCACACCGACTATTCCTGACAAGCCGCATGGAGGCTAAGTTCAGTGATGGCCTCGGCTATTGGTCAATCTTCGCCAAGGACAATCCAACGCAATTTCTCGGCTGGATACTGTTGATCCCCGCCGATGCAGTCGGGCCGGAAATCGAGATCGGCTGGCGCCTGAACAGGTTCAGCTGGGGCAAAGGTTATGCAACGGAAGCGGCAAGACCGGTTCTTGCTCATGCTTTTGCCACGCTCGGCCTCGACCGCGTCATCGCCGACATAGCGCCCGGCAACATCGCTTCCATGCGCGTTGCCGAAAAGCTCGGTCTGTCGGCTACGCGCGAGACAGATTATCTCGGCCAGCCCTTTGCGTCCTATCAAATCACCAGGGACGCTTTCGAAGCAGAATAGGTTGCGGGCTTTAGCTGACTATTCTTCGCTGGCGCTACGTCCGTGCGCCCAATCCATGTAAAGCTCCAGAGCCTTGCGGGCGACCGGACCCTCCTGGAATTCGCGATCATCCAGACGATTGACGCTGACGACCTTGGAATAGTTGCCGGTCGTGAAGATCTCGTCGGCGGAGAGGAACTGATCGACGGACAGAGTCTCCTCGCGCACGTCGAAGCCTTCCTGGCGCAAGAGGCCAATCACGCGGGCGCGGGTGATGCCGGCCAGGAAAGTGCGGTTGGCGACCGGCGTATAGACGATGCCATCCTTAACCATGAAGACGTTGGAGGATGCGGTCTCGACGACATTGCCATTCATGTCACGCACCAGCGCATTGTTGAAGCCGCGGGCGCGGGCTTCGAGGATCATGCGGCCGCTGTTGGGATAAAGCGAGCCGGCCTTGGCGTCGGTCATTGCCGTTTCCGGCGACGGGCGGCGGAAAGGCGAGACCGTCAGCGTGATGCCGCCGGTGCCGCCGAGCGGCGCTTCAAACAGGCAGAGGGCAAAGCGCGTCGACTCCACATCGACGGCCACGACGCTGCCGGGCGAACCATGCTCGCCCCAATACATCGGCTTGATGTAGAGCGGCGTCTTGCCGTCGAACTTCTTGATGCCCTCCCAGGCGAGCGCCTCGATTTCCTCTGCGGTCTTGAGCACCTTCAGCCCCATGGCGACGGCCGAGCGATTGATGCGCTGGCAATGGAGATCGAGGTCAGGCGCGATGCCATCGAACCAGCGCGCACCGTCGAACACCGTCGAGCCAAGCCACATGGCGTGCGAGGTCGGCCCGATCAGCGGCGGGTTGCCGGAGAGCCATTCTCCTTCGACAAAGGTCCAGGTGGTGGTGCGGGGCGACGTATCGACGGCCATGGTGGTTTCCTCTCTCAACTGGCGAGAAGCAAATAACCGCACAATCTCAGGGTCAAGCAGAAACAGCGCGGCAGAATCCATTTGCAACAAAGCGCTTGATATCGCATTCATAGCGCAATTTTCATGCGCCGAAACAACAACTTGACGAATGAGTCCATCAGTAAAAATGATGGACCGCACAGACGTCAGGAAACAGCGAGAATTCCCATGAAAGCCATGTATTACGAGTCCTTCCAGGCGACGCCCGAGATCCGCACCTTGGCCGACCCGACGCCTGACGAGGACGGCGTCGTCATTGAGGTCGGCGCGAGCGGGCTCTGCCGCAGCGACTGGCATGGCTGGATGGGACATGACGCGGATATCAAGTTGCCGCATGTGCCGGGCCACGAGCTTGCCGGCAAGGTGGTGGCGACCGGTCGCGGCGTCATGCGCTTCAAGGTCGGCGATCGCGTCACCGTTCCCTTCGTGTCAGGCTGCGGCCATTGCGCCGAATGCCATTCCGGCAACCAGCAGGTCTGCCCAAGCCAGTTCCAGCCAGGCTTTACCCATTGGGGTTCCTTTGCCGAATATGTCGCCATCGATTATGCCGATACCAACCTCGTGCACCTGCCCGAGACCGTGGATGATGCGACCGCGGCGAGCCTCGGCTGCCGTTTCGCCACCTCTTTCCGCGCCGTTGCCGATCAGGCAAAGACCCGCCCCGGCGAATGGATCGCCGTGCACGGCTGCGGCGGCGTCGGCCTGTCTGCCATCATGATCGCCAGCGCGCTTGGCGCGAATGCAATCGCCGTCGACATATCTGACGAGAAGCTCGCCTTCGCCCGCGAGTGCGGCGCAGTCGCGACGATCAATGCGACCGAAGTCGCCGACGTCGCGGAAGCCGTGCGCGAGATTACCAAGGGTGGAGCGCATGTCTCGATCGACGCGCTCGGCCACCCCGCCACCTGCTTCAATTCCATCAAGAACCTGCGCCGGCGCGGCCGGCATGTGCAGGTCGGCCTGATGCTCGGCGACTATGCGACGCCGCAGATACCGATGGCGCAGGTCATCGGCCACGAGCTGGAAATATATGGCAGCCATGGCATGCAGGCCTGGCGTTACGATGCCATGCTCGACATGCTGGCGGCCGGCAAGATCGCACCGCAGAAGCTCATTGGCCGCAGGATAAGCCTGGAAGAGGCCGTTCCCGCGCTAATGGCATTGGATAAGGCCGAGGGCACCGGGATCAGCGTCATCACGCGATTTTGAACTCCGAAGTCCGGGCACAATGCGGCACTATCGACCCTCGAACGGGCCAAAACGCTGAGCGAGAAAGCCTTTTCGAAAAAATGTCATGCAACTTGGGTAGATTGATCTGCCCAATGCACTTGCGCAAACACCGTTTCGTGTCCAGATAGCAGGCCATGCCCGATAGCGAGCCTTATAGTTCCAGTTCCAAGAAAGCCGACCCGATTGGTCTGAGCGATCCGGATAGCGACGGTTGTACCAGCCGCGCTTCAGCATTGGTGCGCGGCATATCATCCGAAAAACTGAAGGAAAGAATTGGCAGGCTCCTCAAGGCCGGTGCCAAGCTTAGCAATTAATGGTCTTCGACTGGCTATCCGACCCATCCGCCTGGATCGGTCTTGCTACCCTGATCGTTCTCGAGATTGTTCTCGGCATCGACAATCTCGTATTCATCGCAATCCTTGCCGACAAGCTGCCGCCGCACCAGCGCGATGCCGCGCGCATGATCGGCCTGGCGCTGGCGCTTATCATCCGCCTGGCGCTGCTCGCCTCGATTTCCTGGGTCGTGACGCTGACGGCGCCGCTGGTTTCCCTCTGGGGCGTCGACCTCTCCGGACGCGACCTCATTCTGATCCTCGGTGGTCTGTTCCTGCTGTTCAAGGGCACGATGGAACTGCATGAGCGGCTGGAAGGCCACGATGCGCAGGGCGAAAAGAAGCTCGTCCACGCCGTCTTCTGGCAGGTGATCGTCCAGATCGTCGTGCTCGACGCCATCTTCTCGCTCGACAGCGTCATCACCGCCGTTGGCATGGTGCAGGAACTCTCTGTCATGATGGTAGCCGTGATCTTCGCGGTCGGCGTCATGCTGTTTCTCTCGAAGCCGCTGATGGCCTTCGTCTCAAAGCACCCGACCGTCGTCATCCTCTGCCTCGGCTTCCTGATGATGATCGGCTTCTCGCTCGTCGTCGAAGGCTTCGGCTTCCATGTGCCGAAGGGCTATCTCTACGCGGCAATCGGCTTCTCGATCATCATCGAAACGCTGAACCAGCTTGCCCGCCACAACAAGGAACGGCTGATCACGCCGACCAACATCCGCAACCGCACCGCCGATGCCGTCCTCGGTCTCCTCGGTGCGAAACGGCCGCAAAACCCGCTCGGCGAAACAACCGCACGAACCGCCGAGGAAGCGGTGCACGAGGCCGTATTCTCGACGGAAGAGAAGGACATGATCCACGGCGTGCTGACGCTTGCCGACCGCTCGGCCCGCTCGATCATGACACCGCGCACCGATATCGTCTGGCTCGATCTCGACAAGCCGCGCGAAGAGCAGCAGCGCCGCGTCATCGAGATCGGCCATTCGCGCTTTCCCGTCGTGCGCGGCAGCCTCGATGATTTCGTCGGCATCGCCAGCGCGCGCGACGTTATGCGCGATCTGCAGCAGAATGGCGAGATAGATCTGCAGCGTTCCATCCGCCAGCCGCTTGCCGTGCATGAAAGCATCAACGTGCTGAAGCTGATGGAGCGGCTGCGCCAGTCGAACCAGGGCATGGCTCTGGTTCTCGACGAGTATGGCGAAATCGAAGGGCTGGTGACGACGACCGATCTGCTTGAGGCGATCGCCGGCGAATTCCCCGACGAAGACAATGAGCCGCTGACCATGGACAAGGGCGAGGACGGATCGCTGACCGTCGACGGCTGGATCGACATTCGCCACCTCTCGAAGCTTGTCGGCATCGATCTCGTCGACGAGGCCGATCGCTATTCGACGCTGGCCGGTTTCATTCTGTGGGGGCTTGGCCATTTGCCGCATGAAGGCGAAAGCTTCAACTCTGGCCGACTCGCCTTCGAAGTGGTCAAACTCAATGGCCGAAATATCGACAAGGTTCGGATCCAACCGATGGAATACGCAATCTAGGAAGAGGATATGCTCATGGCATGGTCTGCCGGCCAATATGTGAAATTCGAGGATGAACGCACGCGCCCGGCGCGCGATCTTTTGGCGCAAGTGCCGCTGGAACGTATCGAACGAGCAATCGACCTCGGTTGTGGCCCCGGCAATTCGACCGAGTTGATCGTCGAGCGCTATGGTGCTGCCGGTGTTTCCGGTCTCGACAGCGACGACAACATGCTGGAGGCCGCCCGCAAGCGTATGCCCGGCACCAGTTTTGAAAAGGCCGATCTTGCGACGTGGCGTCCCGATGAACCTGTTGACCTGCTTTTTGCCAATGCCGTCTTTCAATGGCTGCCCGGCCATCTCGAGATCTTCGATCATCTGATGGACGCCCTCAAGCCCGGTGGCGTGCTTGCCATCCAGATGCCTGACAATCTGACCGAGCTCAGCCATATGATGATGGAAGAGACTGCAAAGAATGGCCCCTGGAGCGGTGCCTTTGCCAAGAAGAGCGTGCGCCGCAATCCCCTTCCCTCGCCCTCGGTCTATTACAACAGGCTGATCGGCAAGTCGGCCAGGGTGGATATCTGGCACACCAACTACAATCACGCACTGGAGAATGCGGCGGCCATCGTCGAATGGGTGAAGGCCACGGGCCTGCGCCCCTATCTCGATCACGCCGGCGCCGAGCATCGCGATGCTTTCACGTCCGAGTATCTGAAGCTTATCGAAAAGGCCTATCCACCGCTCGTGGACGGCAAGGTGCTGCTGCGCTTCCCGCGGCTCTTCCTGATCGCCGTGAAGAAATAGGCATCCCATCATCGCTAAAATCACGCTGACGGCGGCACGTCGATCCCATCGACAACCGGCGTCGGCCCGCGCTAGAACAACAACAGCCAAAGCTGAAACAGGTCCGAGGAGATATCCATGTCGACCAGAAGCCCGATGTGTGCCCGCACAATGGAGAAGCGCTCATGACCACCCCTGATGTCGCACCCGCACCGCCGCTGACCTTCGTGATCTTCGGCGCCGCCGGCGATCTGACCCGACGCCTGCTGATCCCGACGCTGATCAACATGACGCGCAGTGGTCTCGTCGGAGAGGATCTCCATATCCTCGGCATCGGCATCGAGCCCGGTGGCGTCGACATGCTGCTGGAGCGGCTGGAATCGTTCCTGAAAACCTCCGGCGACATGGAGGAGCCGGACCGGCAGGCGGCATGGCAGAGCCTGCGCAAGCGCATCGGCTACATCTCCGGCGACTTCACGCAGAATGCCGTCTACAAGGAAATCGCCGACCACCTTTCGAAGGCGCCAAGCGCCAATGCGGCCTTCTACTTTGCTGTACCGCCGCAGTTCTTTGGCGACATCGCCGAGAAGCTTTCCGAAAACGGACTGACCAACGAAGCCACCGGCGCATTCCGCCGCATCGCGATCGAAAAGCCCTTCGGCCACGATCTTGCCTCGGCACAGGCGCTGAATGCGCGGCTGCTCAACCATGTGGCTGAAAGCCAGATCTACCGCATCGACCATTTCCTCGGCAAGGAAACGGTGCAGAACATCATGACGACGCGCTTCGCCAACATGATGATCGAGGCGCTCTGGAACAATAATTACATCGACCACGTGCAGATCACCGCCGCCGAACTGGTGGATGTCGGCACGCGTGGCAAGTTCTACGACGCGACCGGCGCTCTGCGCGATATGGTGCCAAACCATCTCTTCCAGCTGCTGGCGATGGTGGCGATGGAGCCGCCGAACAGCTTCGATGCGGAGGCGATCCGCAACGAGAAGGGGAAGGTTCTGAAGGCTTTGCGCCATTATTCCCGCGAAGATGCGGTCAAGAATGGCGTTCGCGGTGCATATACCGCCGGTCCGATCGCCGGCAGGGATCTGCCAGCCTTCACCCAGACCGCCGATGTCGCGCCCGACAGCAGCACCGAGACCTTCGTGGCAGTGAAGCTGTTTGTCGATACATGGCGCTGGGCCGGCGTGCCCTTTTACCTGCGCACCGGCAAGGCAATGAAGGCGCGCGATACGGAAGTGGTCATCACCTTCCGGCAGGTGCCCTTCGCGCAGTTCCCCCGCAATGCCCACGCCTCCAGCCCCGAGCTGCCGCCGAACAGGCTCATCATCCAGGTGCAACCCGACGAAGGGCTCGACATGGAAATCTCGATCAAATCACCGGGGCTCGTCCTGAAGACCGCGCCGGTGTCGCTCGATTTCCGCTATGCCGACCGTTTCGACATCGGCAAGCAGACGGGCTACGAGAGCCTGTTCTACGAACTTTTCGTCGGCGACCAGACGCTGTTCCAGCGCGCCGACGGCATCGAAGCCGGCTGGGCAGCGGTGCAGCCCTTCCTCGATCTCTGGGCCGAGGGCGGCAAGCCCGATCCTTACGCGCCCGGCAGCATGGGCCCGGCCTGCGCCGACGACCTCATCGAACGCGACGGCCGCAAATGGCACCAGCCGGATGAGAAACTGGGCGGCAAGAAGGTTTGAAGCTGAAAAGGGCCGGTATCGATGGATGCCGGCCCGCCGATCTGGTTTTTAATCGACCAGCCCGTACAAGATTCGCTCTGCACGATGCGCTTCCAAAACCGCAGCGAAGAAGCGGTCTTGTTCCGGATCGTCGGCAAGTGCATTGATGGTGAAACCCGCTTCATGGCGTATGGCTTGACCGCCCATATAACCACCGCGCTCGATCCATAGGCTTGGATAGTCCTGGCTGTACCGGCAGGAATTGGAAGAGCTTATCGCATAGAGATATTGCCTGCCATAAGCCTGCATCATTGCCGGGATGGTGTGGGTCTCGTTCTTGTCGCGGCCCTGCCCATCGGCACAGGCGGAATGAAACACCAGCTCGACGCGTCCCTCATAGTCTCGCCAAAGCTCAGGATGGCTCCAATCCCGGCAAATGAGGAAGCCGCATGAAACACCCTCAATATCGACGGTAAGCTGCCGACGGCCCAATTCGAAAGCGCGCAAATCATTGGCTGAGCAGCAACGCTTGTCGTAACGACCGGCAAGGTTACCATCACGATCCAGGACATAGACCGAGTTGAATTTCTTGCCGGTGATCTCGTCGCGATGGACGCTGCCGGTCACGACCCAGAGGCGGTGCGTCCGCACGGCTGACTTTACCGCTTCAAGCGCCGATTGCAGAGCCACCCAATCGAAGCCGCTCCAATCAGGCCAATTGGCCGAACCATAGCCGGATAGAGCACATTCCGGGAAATGGGCGACATCCGCGCCCGCCTTCGCCCGCCGCTTCCATCAAAGATAGAATCTGCGTCGTATTCGCTGCAATGTCGTAACCTACGGGGAACTGACAGGTCGCAACGCGTAACCGCTCCGGCGCCCCGACAGCCGACGGCCGCTTGTGCCAGGTATAGGCGCCATCCCATTTCGCCATGCCAACACTCCCTTGTCTGCGACTCGGTCACAGAGGCAGTTTAGCAGAATCCGAAACGGCGACGGAAAGCGCACGCGTGTGATAGCGCTAACTTTCATATCCAATCTGGACGGCGATTGCGCTACCCATGAAGGGCCGGTCCGCAGGACCGCCCTGACCATGTCCCACGCTCCATTGGCCTGGCCAAATCATCTGTTCGAGGCCGGTCGCGGAGGCTCCGTGGAATGAACTCCATCTGTCATCACCATGTATGCGATAGAGCATGCCACCGGGTCCCATGCCGGCATGCAAGGCGATGTCGATATCGAAAGGCTGACCAGGGTGCAGATCGGGCCCGAACCAATAGTGCGGGCTGCGTCCGGGCTGGCGGCCGAGGATCAAGGTCAGGGTCTGGCGTGGACCGCGCAGACCAAGCCAGAGCGGGGCGATGATTTGGTGGTCGAAGGCGGAAAAGAGCGTTTGCGCCGGCGCATGCGCCTTTTCGGCCATGAGCCCGGCAATCCGCAGTTCGACGATGTTGTTTGGGCCTTTGGAGCCGGTGAAGGCGGCAGCATGCGACCCATGCGGCAGGTTCCTCCAATTCTCGGCTGATTTGAAAGGCCACTGCAACTGCTCGCGGACCGCACCCTCGGTATCCAGCACCTGATAGCGAAACCCCTCCGCATCGAGTGCGGCCTGGATGCAATGGAGATATTCCACCCCTTCGGGCATCCGATGCGCAGTTCCTGCCCCCGCTGTGCAAAGCTGGAGGACGCCGCGCTGCACCTGAACGTCGAAGGCAAGGATATGGCTGCAGACATAGGCAAGAACACCGGCCTCAACGAGAATATCCCAAAATTTCCCGGCATATTCGGGACCGATTTCGCGTTGGTAAGCGCCGGAAAAACCGTTCACCGGGAAGACGGGATGATGGCCGAGGACGATTTTGTGCCTGACGTCGGTATGCGCCTTGAGCGTCGCCTCAAGCCATTCCGTTTCGACATGTCCTTCGCCGCCAAGGCCGGTCGATAGGGTATGAACGAAAACCAGCAGGAGATCGCCGTGGTGGACCCAGTAAGACAGTCCCTCCTGCCCCGGCGGCCCGTTTTCCGGCAGTTGCAAGACTTCGCGGAAAACCTGCTCGCTCATCTCGTCGTAGGTGGTGTGATTGCCTGTGGTGTGCCAGATCGGTGTCGCCTCCCGGTCGAGCCATGCCATCTCCTGGTCAAGCCAATGCCGCCATTGCGTCCGAAGCGCCTCCGGATCAGCCGTCAGCCCAATGATCTCGTCGCCCGGAAACAGGATGAATTCAGGCGGCGGATCGAGCCGGCTCAGGACAGAGTTGACGGCCGCGAAAGTACCTTCATGCAGGGCGCCCGAAACACCGGAACAGGAATCGCCGTACAGCACGAAACGATGACCCGGCCCTCTCGGCAAAAGGGAGGGAATAGGATTGACGGACACTTAGCAACCTCTCCAAAAACAACGGCCCTCGCTCCACAGAGGATGGCGAAGGCCGGAAGACATGAAGATTAAATATCGCTCGCTGACGACGCCCGCTAAGTCCATGGGCCGCTGGCGGCTGGCCTCCCCGAACTTTCCGGAAAGGCCTTATTCACCTCAGAGGAACTGATGCAGGCCCGGGACTGAGTTGACGACCTGGTCGACCACTTCGTCGCCGGCATGCTGGCGAGCCGTTGCGATCGTTTCCTTGGCGAGCGAGGTGATCTCGCCCATGCTGAGGCCGCTGCTCATCAGCTGCTGACCGAGCGCCATGAGGCCGCCGCCGCCGCCAACTGCGCTGAGAAGTCCGCCGAGCAGACCGCCGCCGCCCGTGCTGCCCTCGCCGTTATACTGGGCAACGAGATCGGGCGCGCCGGGGATCGCCTGGATCATCTTGGTGACGGGGCCATCGGGTGCCTCGCGCTGCAGAAAGCCGAGGATCATGCCGACGGCCTTCTCTGCGAGATCAGGAGCAATGCCGGCTTTGGTTGCGATCTGGTCAATAACTTCGTTCACTTTGGCCTCCTGCCTTTATAACGTTAACGTCAACGTAACTGAACGGGGCAACCGACACAAGCCGTGCCGGACCTCGTTATACTACCAGAAGCATAAGCATGACGCGAATGGTTGTCCCCGTTCAAGTCAGTTCTTATAACAGTGTCAGGACAAATCGATGAACGGCTCTGGCAACCCTCAAAAGTTGCTGTGCCGCCGCCCAGAGGGAGACGACACCATGCCGCAGCAGGACGGACAGATTTTCGTGGGCGCCAGCCGCAATCCGGACGAAAGCATCAACAAGGACGAATTCCTGACGCTGAAATTCGGCAACCGCCACGGCCTCGTCACCGGCGCGACCGGCACCGGCAAGACCGTGACATTGCAGGTGTTGGCGGAGGGGTTTTCCAAGGCCGGCGTGCCCGTCTTCTGCGCCGATATCAAGGGCGACCTCTCGGGCATTGCCGCCAAGGGCGAGCCGAAGGATTTCCTTTTGAAGCGTGCCGAGGAAATCGGCCTTAAGCCCTATGAATTCGAGCGGTTTCCGGTGATCTTCTGGGACATCTACGGCGAAAAGGGCCATCGCGTCCGTGCCACCGTCGCCGAGATGGGACCGCTGCTGCTTTCGCGGCTGATGGATGCCTCGGAGGCGCAGGAGGGCGTGCTCAACATCGCCTTCAAGATCGCCGATGAAAATGGCTTGGCGCTGCTCGACTTCAAGGACTTCCAAGCGCTGCTGAACTACATGGGTGAAAATGCCAGCGAGCTTTCCAACAAATACGGCCTGATCTCCAAAACCTCCGTCGGCTCGTTGCAGCGATCGTTGCTGGTGTTGGAGCAGCAGGGAGCCGAAAACTTCTTTGGTGAGCCGGCGCTGAAAATCTCCGACATCATGCGCGTCACCAGCAACGGTTATGGGCAGGTGTCGGTGCTTGCCGCCGACAAGCTGATGATGAACCCGCGCCTCTACGCCACCTTCCTGTTGTGGCTGCTCTCCGAACTCTTCGAAGAGCTGCCCGAAGTCGGCGACCCCGAAAAGCCAAGACTGGTCTTCTTTTTCGATGAGGCGCATCTGCTCTTCAACGATGCGCCGAAGGTGCTGATCGAGCGCGTCGAGCAGGTTGTGCGCCTGATCCGCTCCAAGGGCGTCGGCGTCTATTTCGTCACGCAAAATCCGCTCGACGTGCCGGAAACCGTGCTGGCGCAGCTCGGCAACCGTGTCCAGCATGCGCTGCGCGCCTATACGCCGCGCGAACAGAAGGCGGTGCAGACGGCCGCCGACACGTTCCGCCCCAACCCGGCCTTCAAGACCGCGGATGTCATCACCACGCTCGGCACCGGCGAGGCGCTGGTATCCATGCTCGAAGGCAAGGGTGCGCCGTCGATCGTCGAGCGCACCCTGATCCGGCCGCCGTCCGGGCGCATCGGTCCACTGACCGATGCCGAACGCCAGGCCGTCATCAACGCCAGCCCGGTTGCCGGCCTCTATGATCAGACCATCGATCGCGAATCTGCCTACGAGATCCTCGCGGCGCGCGCCAGCAAGGCGGCCGATGAGGCAGCAACCAAGGAAGGTGGCTCCAGCACCGGCGGCTGGACGCTCCCCGGCTTCGGCGGCAGCGACAGCAAACCGGCTGCCCGCGGCCGCTCCGGCTATCAGCGCGAGACGATCCTGGAAGCAACGATGAAAAGCATGGCCCGTACAGTCGCCACGCAGGTTGGCCGTGCGCTGGTGCGGGGAATTCTCGGCAGCCTGAAGCGGTAGAAGCTTTACCCTCCCCTTGAGGGGGAGGGTCGGACCGCAGGTCCGGGGTGGGGTGATCTGCGACGATCTCTAGAGGTCCGAAGTCACCCCCACCCGCCGCTTCGCGGCGACCTCCCCCCTCAAGGGGGAGGTGTTAATTTACCGCACCGGCGCGACCAGGGAAAAAAACGCACCCTGCGGGTCGGTAGCCTGGACGATCCAGCTGCCGCCGGGAACTTCCATGGGGCCATTGACGATTGTGCCGCCACCCTCGGTGATCCGCGTGATCGCCGCGTCGATAGCCGGCACGTTGATATAGAAATTCCAGGCCGGCACCGGCATTTCCGCCGGCTTGGTCATGATGCCGCCGAAGTCGCGGTCGCCGATCTTGAAGATCTTGTATTTGCCCATCGGCCCCATGTCGAAATCGGAACTCGATTCCCAGCCGAACATCTCGCAATAGAAATCGAAAGCCTTCGGGCCGTCACCGGCATAAAGCTCGTGCCAGCCGAAATAGCCGGGGGTAGCGGGCGCCGCCGGTTCCCAATCCTGACCCGGCAACGGCGTGAAGAGGCAGAAGGCAGCGCCATAGGGATCAGCAACCACGGCAAAGCGGCCAACACCTGGAATATCGGTCGGCTCGCGGTAAAGCTTGCCGCCCTTGGCAACAACGGTCTTTGCGGCCTCATCGACGTCGGGAACACCGATATAGCCGGTCCAGCAGGGCGGCGTGCCCATGGCTTTTGCTTCCTCGGGCAAAATCATCAACCCGGCGACCGGACCTGCACCGGCACTGAACAGCGTGTAGTCCATGCCGACTTCCGGCATGCCGGCATCGGCTGCATCCCAGCCGACAACCTTGCGGTAGAAAGCCTCTGCTGCCGCCATATCCGACGTCATCAGCTCGTACCAGACAAAATATCCCTTCTCAGCCATCGAATCTCTCTCCCTATTGTAATTGTGGCAGTCGTCTGTATCGGCCTGCGCACGATGTCGGCACAGGCGCATCATCGCCGATAAAAGTGACGGCCGAGCGATGGTTGATCGACCGACCAGTCTGTTACCCGGCAAGCAGGCGCTAGTTTATAACTAGGCACGACGCGCGATAATTCGACCCCTATGTTTCCGCCGCTTAGATCCATCAGGTCCCATCCGCATTAACGGCAGCAGGAATCCGCCTTCGCAGTGTCCTCATATTCGTCATGGCGCCGGACGAAATTCATCGTGCTGCTTTCGTTGCGTCCCTTTGGGGCGCGATCGAGGATCATCAAGGTGCCGATCAACTCTTCCGGGCCACGGGCATAGCTCGAATAGGTGTGGAAGACATTGCCGGCATCGTCCTTATAGAAGGCGCTGAGGCCGGGAAGCTCGTCAAACCCTTCTACCGAATCCATGGGCGTGAAATTGTAGAAGACCGTCTCGCCGGCGAGCTGCTCCTTCGAGAAGGAGACGTGATAATCGAAGTTGAAGTCGCTGCCGAAGGACGACACCCAGGGGAAACGCCAGCCCATGCGCTTTTTATAGGCTTCCACTTTGTCGAGCGGGGCGCGGGATGCGGCTATCAGCGTAACGTCATGATGGTTGAGATGCGGAAGTGCGCCATCGAGATGATCGGCAAGGAAGGAGCAGCCGGTGCAGCCGGCATCCCAGTCCGGGCCGAGCATGAAATGATAGACGATCAGCTGGTGGCGGCCATCGAAGAGATCGGCAAGCGACTTCCTGCCCGCAGGCGTGTCGAAGGCATAATCCTTGTCCACCTTCACCCATGGCAGAGCCAGGCGCTCGGCATTGACGCGATCGCGCAGATGCGTCGCCTCCTTTTCGCTGGCGAGCAATTGCCGACGGGCCTCCAGCCATACGTCTCTGGAAACTATCTGGTTCATTGTCAGCGCCCTCCTCCGGCGTTCCAACTCCAAAATCTTGACAAATACATTGATATCAATATTAATTAATCATGTCAAACACAGTACAAGTCCCCTTTGAAACCACCCTACTTGTGCGCGACACCTGCCTATGCCTGCATGTGCAGCGTGCCGCACGCGCCCTGGCTCGTCGCTTCGATGAAGCGCTGAGACCGTTTGGACTGACCAACGGCCAGTTTTCCCTGATGATGTCCCTGAATAGACCAATGCCCGCATCCATGGCCTCGGTTACGGCGCTGCTTGCGATGGACCAGACAACGCTGACTGCCGCCCTGAAACCGCTGGAGCGACGCGGATGGGTAAACATCGTGCCCAATCCTAAGGATCGCCGCGCTCGTCTGCTCAGCCTCACACCGTCTGGTCAAGCGGCTCTTGCCGCGGCCGTACCCACGTGGAAGCTGACGCATGCGGCACTGGAAGAGCGGCTGCCCGATGGCAACGGCGACCGCTTGCGCCGCGATCTGGCAATGCTGCTCTGAAGGCTGTTACGACAGCCGGGGATCGTTGCCGAAATCCTGCCTTTCGAAGCCGATGCGGCGCCTGGGAAATTCGCAGAGTGCCTGAACGCCGGCTCGTGACAGGCGGATGCGCCAGGTTTGGCGTTCGACAGGTTCGCGCGCAGCAAAAGCCTTGGCGGTCAAAAGGGCGATGTTCCTGCCGCCCTGGGGATCCCGCACAGAGCGATAGAGGATAGCCTCGCCCCCTCCCGCTCGCGCCGCCTCGGCAAGCGACTGGCATACTTCGTAGTTAACCGGATCGGTCCACTGCTGCCGGTCACGGTCCAATGGGGGGCTCGTCAGGTCGATTGCCTGTTTGGTGGCGATGGCAGCGGCAAAGGCTGTGTATTCCGCCGCATTACCGGGCAAGGGCGTGTCGGGGGAATCGCGAAAGAACAGCAGCCGATAGAAGCTCATCTCGGCCAGCGCCGTTTCCACCTGCTCTGAGGCATAGAAAACACCGAGCGTGCGGCCCGCACGCCGAAAACGGGAGCCGTGCGGATAGATTGCACCATAGCGAAAGGGAGTCGCCAGCAGATAGTCGAGACCAGCGCATTCCGGCGGCAGGACCGGCTTGCTCTCCTCCAGAAGCGTTTCGAGAAGCGCCTGCTCCTCCAGAGTATCGACCAGCTTCAGCGTCGAGACCTGATGCTGCGATTCCACCAGCCGCCAATAGCGGCCGGAAATAGCGCGCGCCTCAGATGAGAGCGCGGCGGGCGTCCAGATAGGCAAGGACATCGGTCAATCCGGAAATTGAGGTGATCTTGTCTTGGGGGGCTGCGCCAAGGGCGAGATTGTTGTTGCGTAGCCACTGGCGCGCCACGGCCTCGTCGCCGCCAACGATGGCGTCGAGCGAGCGAAATAGGCGGACGAAGAGCACGCCGAGTTCGAAGGGCTTGCTGTCGCGCTCCAGAAGATGATCCTGCCGCTTCATGCGCGACACAGTCGCCTCGGAAACGCCGATGACGGCCGCCAGTATGCGGGCATTCAATCCCAGCCGCTCGGCAGCATTGACCACCGCCTTGGTGATGACAACAGCCTCACCAGGCTTTGCATGACTCAATATTTGGGTTTTCGCCATAGCCACATCCTTTCCTTGGAAAACATATAGCATATTTCTTGCAAAGGAAAAGGAGCGGCGAGTAAAAAGCTCACCGCTCCCAATCTATTCTTGCCGCCCTTCAGGCAGCACGACTAAGTTCCGTCTTAGGCGACGGTGACAGGCACTTCGGTCGAGGTGCGCATGGCGTGGCTGTAGGGGCACACGATGTGAGCAGCGGCGGCAAGCTTTTCAGCTTCGGCCTTGTCCATACCAGGAATGTGAACCGACAGGGCTACGTCGATGCCGAAACCGCCGCCGTCCTCACGCGGGCCGATGCCGACCGTTACGGTGACCTTGGTGTCTTCCGGAACCTTGACCTTCTGCTGACCTGCGACAAATTTCAAAGCACCGAGGAAGCAGGCGGAATAGCCGGCAGCAAAGAGCTGCTCGGGATTGGTGCCGGTGGCGCCATCGCCGCCAAGTTCCTTCGGAACGGTCAGCGTGACGTCGAGAACGCCATTTTCGGAAACAGCGCGGCCAGCGCGGCCACCCGTGGCAGAAGCTTTGGTGGTGTAGAGAATAGGCATGTCATGTCTCCCTTCGGTTTGGATGATTATTGTATATATCACGATTTAATCGTGCGCAACATATATTTTTTGCAATTTGATTTTGCAAAGTGAATTTGTGACAATGCCGCCAACAAGAAAATGGCGGAGCAGCAATGACAGACAATGTGAATGGGCAAACCATCATCCCGGATGAGGAAAAGCGGCTCGAAAGGCAGCTTTGCTTTGCGGTTTACAGCGCTGCGCATGCTTTTAACCGCGCCTACAAGCCTATCCTCGATCGGGTTGGCCTCACCTATCCGCAATATCTCGTGATGCTCGTCCTATGGGAAAAAGGCAGCCTGTCGGTCAAGATCATCGGCGAAAAGCTCGATCTCGATTCTGGCACGCTCTCGCCTCTTCTGAAGCGATTGGAACAGGCAGGCCTGATCGGCCGTGCACGCGATCCGAGGGATGAGCGTCAGGTGATTGTCTCACTCACGGAAAAGGGCAGCGCCATGCAATGTCAGGTCGATACGATCATGGGCGCCATCGGCCAGGCTACCGGCTGCGACATGACCGAGATCTCCAATTTGCGCGACCAGTTGCGGCGGCTGAAGACCAACCTCGCCGCCGAGTGAGGCCGCGCGCGTTTACCATGTGCCTTTGCGGTAAAAGCGAGGAAATAAAAAAGGGCGCCGCTTTCGGGCGCCCTGCTGTTTTCGTGGTCTTGCGATCTTACGCGGTGACCAGGATCGGTGCGCGCTCGGGAACGCGGTCATAGAGATCGATGACATCCTGATTGAGCAGACGGACGCAGCCTGAGGAAACGGCCTTACCGATGGAGCGCCATTCCGGATTGCCGTGCAGGCGGTAAAGCGAATCCTGCTTGTCTTCGAAGATGTAGAGCGCGCGGGCGCCGAGCGGGTTCTTCAGGCCAGGATCCATGCCGCCATTGGCGATGGAGAACTTGACGAGCTCCGGCTGGCGGGCGACCATTTCATCCGGCGGGTTCCAGCGCGGCCACTTCTTGCGCCATTGAATGACGCCGCGGCCCTGCCACGCAAAGCCTTCGCGGCCGACGCCGATGCCGTAACGCATCGCCGTGCCACCCTGTTCGGTGACGTACAGCATGCGCTGGGTGGTGTTGACCACGACGCTACCCGGTGCTTCGCCTGTCGGATCGACGACGCGCTGGCGATAGAAGCGCGGATCAATCTGCTGGTAGGGTACGGCTGGAACATGGAAACCGCCGTCGTCCACGGCCGCATAGATCACTGCCGGATCCGGTTGCTCGCCATCATAGCTGGAAAACCAGGTACGGAACGGCCTGGGCGAGCCGGTATATTGCACCGGGCTGACGACAGAGCCGTTTTCGACAGTGGAGGCACAGCCGGCGAGCGTCGTGACGGCGCCGATGCTAGCAAGGGTGAGGAAATTACGTCGGGATAGTGATGGAGGCACGCTCATGTCGACAGCATCGTTCCTATTGAAGGGGAAGCAAGAACCCGAGACAAACAGGCTGATTCGGCTCCCCGGAGGTTCGCAGAGACAGGAGCGAAACTAAAGAGCGCAGCCGCGTACCGCTATCGCACTTATGCAACATCACGAAAATTTGTGGTAAATTAGCACTACAAAACGACAATTTCGGCTTTATCCGGCACTCGGTTGTAGAGATCTATCACGTCCTGGTTGAGCATGCGCACACAGCCGGACGAAGCCGCCCTGCCGATCGACTGCCAATCCGGCGTCCCGTGAACACGGTAAAGCGTGTCCTTGCCATTCTGATAGATGTAAAGCGCCCGTGCACCGAGGGGATTGGTCGGCCCCGGATTCATGCCGCCGCGCTCGGCCGACAATGGTCTCATCTGCGGCTCGCGGGAAACCATTTCGGCCGGCGGCGTCCAGCGCGGCCATTTCTGCTTCCACTGGATCACGCCCTTGCCATGCCAGGCATAACCTGCGGCACCGAGGCCCACGCCGTAACGCATGGCCTTGCCGCCCGGCTCGATAAGATAGAGGTAGTGGTTTCTGGTATCGACGACGATCGTACCGGGCCGCTCGCTGCTCGTGTAGTCCACTTCCTGACGCAGGAAGCGCGGATCGATGCGCTTGTAGGGAATGGCCGGCAGCGTGAAGTCGTCTTCGCTGCGCTGCGCATACATGGCCTGATGCACCGGATTGAAGGTCGGCAGACCATAGGTCTGATGGAATTGCGTGCGGAAGAGATCACGAGATTGCGGCACGGGCTGCACCGGCAAGCGGTGCACTCTCTGTGGATCGATGCCCTCCGGGCGGTAAAACACCGGCGTCGTGTCCTGCACGAAGCGATCCGGATCGGTCGCACCTGTATCCGGAATGATGCTGCAGGCGGACAAACCAGCCAAGGCGGCTGCGGCAAGCAGGCGACGGGAAACGGGCAGCAGATCGGCCATCATCGAAAACCATTTGGAACACAGATCGGGTCGGCGACACCATGGCGGATGCGGCTGGAGCGAAGCTGGCGTCGGCAGCGAAGATATTGCGCGGATTGACCAAACTTCTGTTTTCCCTCGCGGCATCATGGGCTAGACCATTGCGAGACGGAGGATGGCATGAATATCGACAGTCTCGACCCGAGCATCTTCGACCGGACCGATCGCAAGACCTGGCTGAAGTTGGTGGAACGGGCGCTGAAGGGCAAGGATTTCCAGGAAACGCTGGTATCGCAAACCGACGACGGCATTGCGATCGAACCGCTCTACGAGCGCCGGTCAGACTGCGCGCCTTTATCGCGCAAGCGGGCCGATATCCCCTGGACCCTCACCCAGCGCATGGACGATCCCGATGTGGATCGCGCTCTTCGGCAGCTCGAGGACGATCTTGCCAACGGCGCCAGCGGCATTTGTATCGTCTCCCCTCAATCCGCCTCTGGCTTTGGCACGGGAACCAGCGTCGACACGCCGGCATTTGCCCAGAGAATCGCTGACGCGCTATCCGGCAAGACCATCTCGCTACGCCTCGATGGCTTCACCACTGATGCCACGGCGACTTTGAGCACTGCGCTGAAAGCCAACCCACTGACGGAGATGCACCTTGGCCTCGACGCTTTTTCAGCAGGTGCCGCACAAGCCGATATAATGGGCGATATTCGCCGTTTCTCCGAACAAAAGCTGCCCGGCACGATCGTCAACGCAGACGGCCGCGCCGTCCATAATGCCGGCGGAACCGAAGCGCAGGAACTGGCCGTCATGGCCGCAAGCCTTGCAGGCCATCTGCGCTTGCTGAATGACGCCGGACTTTCGCCGGAAGCAGCGTTGGCGGCGGTGAGCCTTTGCCTGTCGGCCGACCAGAATCAGTTCACAACCATGGCCAAGATCCGTGCAGCACGATTGATCTTCGGCCGCATCGCCGAGGTCTGTGGGGTTTCCAATCCGCAGCCCGCGCATCTCCTGGTGGAGACGAGCTATCGCATGCTTACGAAGCTCGATCCGGAGACGAACACGCTGCGCAACACCATCGCGGTCTTTGCCGCCGGCACCGGTGGCGCAGATGAAATCGCAGTGCTGCCGCACAGCCTAGCGCATGGCATTCCCGATCCGCTGGCGCGGCGGCTGGCGCGCAACACACAGACGATCCTCATCGCCGAAAGCCATCTCGACCACGTTACTGATCCCGCCGCCGGCGCTGGTGGCATCGAAGCGCTGACCGATACACTGGCCGAACGGGCGTGGGAAATCTTTACCGGTATCGAGCGCGACGGCGGCTTGGCAAAGGTGATCGCCAGCGGCCAACTGGCGGCGATGGTTGCCGAGGCGTGTGCAAGCCGCAGCACCAAGCCCATTGTTGGATCCACCTTGTTTGCGATGAAGACGGAGCGGCCGGTCGAGATCCTGGGCCCGCCGGGGCCGCTTGTGGGCGGCATGGGGCTGACACCACTACGGCTGGATGAGGGAGTGGGGGCATGAGAGCGACCATCGAATTCATTGCAGTTGCACCGGCATTCACGGAGGTATCGGCTCCATGACCCAAATTCCCGACTTCGCCAATATCCCCTGGACAAAGCCGCAAACCAAGGCGGCGGCGACGGATGCGCCGGTCTGGGACACCCCGGAAGGCATCGCCGTCAAGCGTCGCTATGACGAACGCGATCTCGCCGGCCTGCATTTCCTTGATACCCATCCAGGCGCCGCACCTTTCCTGCGCGGCCCCTACCCGACAATGTATGTCCAGCAACCCTGGACCATTAGGCAGTATGCCGGATTTTCCACGGCCGAGGAGTCCAACGCCTTCTATCGCCGCAACCTCGCGGCCGGCCAGAAAGGTCTCTCCGTCGCCTTCGACCTTGCCACCCATCGCGGCTACGACAGCGATCATCCACGTGTGGCGGGCGATGTCGGCATGGCAGGCGTGGCGATCGATTCCATTCTCGACATGCGCCAGCTCTTCGACGGCATACCGCTCGACGAGATGAGCGTCTCCATGACCATGAACGGCGCCGTGCTGCCGGTCATGGCGCTCTATATCGTCGCAGGCGAGGAACAAGGCGTTTCCGAGGACAAGCTGTCGGGCACGATCCAGAACGACATCCTCAAGGAGTTCATGGTCCGCAACACCTACATCTATCCGCCACAGCCTTCGATGCGGATCGTTTCGGACATTTTCAGCTATACCAGCCAGCGAATGCCGAAGTTCAACTCGATCTCGATTTCCGGCTATCACATGCAGGAAGCCGGAGCGAGCGCCGATCTGGAGCTGGCCTACACGATCGCCGACGGCATAGAATATGCGCGGGCCGGCGTCGCGGCCGGGATGGATATCGATAGTTTCGCGCCTCGCCTCTCCTTCTTCTGGGCCGTCGGCATGAACTTCTTCATGGAAGTCGCCAAGATGCGCGCGGGCCGGCTGATCTGGGCTGCGTTGATGCAGAAGAATTTCGCACCGAAGGATCAGAAATCCCTGGCGCTCAGGACTCACAGCCAGACCTCCGGCTGGTCGCTGACGGCGCAGGACCCGATGAACAACATCATCCGCACCATGGTCGAGGCCATGGCGGCGACGCAGGGGCATACACAATCACTCCACACCAATTCCTTCGACGAAGCCTTGGCATTGCCGACCGACCATTCGGCCCGCATCGCCCGCAACACGCAGATCCTGCTGCAGAAGGAATC
Organism: Rhizobium sp. A22-96; assembly: GCF_053521805.1. Lineage (NCBI taxonomy): Bacteria > Pseudomonadati > Pseudomonadota > Alphaproteobacteria > Hyphomicrobiales > Rhizobiaceae > Rhizobium > Rhizobium sp. A22-96. Next base: position 232,606 of record NZ_JBNWDQ010000003.1, on the reverse strand, counting down.
CGGCACGACAGGCATCATCGACCCCTGGGGCGGTTCGGCTTATGTCGAGCGTCTGACCCATGATCTTGCAGCCCGCGCCCTTTCGCATATCGAGGAGGTCGAAGCGCTCGGCGGCATGGCGAAAGCGATCGAAAAGGGCATTCCGAAGCTTCGCATCGAAGAGGCCTCGGCCCGCACGCAAGCGCGTATCGACAGCGGCCATCAGATCCTCGTCGGCATCAACTTTTCCAAGCCGGAAAAGGATATCGAAGTCGACGTACTGAAGGTCGACAATTCCGAAGTGCGCGCCCGGCAGCTCTCGAAGCTGCAGCAATTGAAGGGCACGCGCGAGACCACTGCGGTGGAAACGGCCCTCGATGCCTTGACGGACGCCGCACGCAACGGCACGGGCAATCTGCTCGACTTTGCCGTCAAGGCGGCGCGGGCAAGGGCGACGGTCGGCGAAATTTCGCTGGCGATGGAAAAGGCCTTCGGCCGCCATGTCGCCGTGATCAGGACCATCTCTGGCGTCTATCGTCAGGAAGTCGGCGGTGCCGACCCGATCTTCAACAAGGCAGTCGCCGCGGTCGAAGCCTTCCGCAAGGCGCGCGGCGAAAAGCCCCGCATTCTCATCGCCAAGATGGGACAGGACGGCCATGATCGCGGCCAGAAAGTCATCGCAACGGCATTCGCCGATCTCGGCTTCGACGTCATCGTCGGCGCGATGTTCCAGACGCCGGAAGAAGTGGCGGATGTTGCCGTTCGGGAAGGTGTCGATATCCTTGGCGCATCCTCACTTGCGGCTGGGCATCTGACATTGGTGCCGGAATTGAAGGAAGCCCTGTTGCGCCGCCACGCCGGCAATGTCCTGATCGCGGTCGGTGGCGTCATCCCGCCCCAGGATTTCGCGGCATTGGAAGCAGCCGGCGCAGACGCGATTTTCCCGCCGGGAACCGTGATCGCGGAAGCAGCAGCGGCATTGATCGAAAGATTGATGGTCTAGCAGCTATTGCCGCTAGACAGCCACGCTCTTAAAGAACTGGATGCTTTGTTCGATCTCGCCCGGCAGGGCTGAATTGTGGCTACCCGGCACCGTCGCCATCTCTATTTTCACGCCGCTGGCCGTCGCTCGTTTGGCGAGCAGCGCCAGTCGGGAGTCGAAATGGGCTTCCTCCGTACCGTGGAACAGCTTCATCGGGCTTCTGAAGCTGCGCGCATAGCAGAGCGGCGAACGCATCTGGAATTCGCGCGGATTCTTGGTGTTGAACCGGATATCCTCCGGATAGCGGCTGAAAAAGGCATAGGCATCCGGATTGCCGGAGATCGGCGCCACCGCCCGGAAACGCTTGGTCGACATGGCCGCCAGCATGGCCAGCGTGCCCCCGATGCTATGCCCGGCGAGGAACATGCGATGCGGGTCGACACCGGGCAAATTGCGCAAACGGTTGGAGGCGGCCAGCACATCGGCCACCTCATCGTAAAAGCCGGAGAAATTGCCCTTCTGGCCATTTTCACCCCGCATGGAGGGGATCATGACGACATAGCCGGCCTCGACATAGGGCTTCATCAGCTGCCAATGACCTTGGCCGATGGCATTGCCGCCATGCAGGAAAAGCACGGCCGGTTTCGGCGTACGTGTGCGCACGTAGCGGGAAACCCAGGCGACAAGCTCCAACTGGCCACCGAGACCGCTGCGATAGAAGAGCTGGTCGGCGGTTGGCGGCGTCACCAGCGGTTCGTAGATATCCGGCGCCGGCCCCTTGCTGAGCAGATCCGTCTTGAAGAGATAGCGTTCCTTGCGGTAGTCGCCCGACATCAACGGCGGCGCATCCGCGGCCTTTTCATCACCCCTGGGGACAACCACTGGCTTGCTATCGGCCGGCTTGCTCCCAACCGTGCTGTCATCAGCCGCTCTCACAATATTCGGCGCGAAAAGCGTGACAGCCAGACCGGCCAGAACGCGGCGGCGATTGGGACGGAATATGTTGTCGTCAGACATGGTCATAGGCTTTGTCCAAATATCCCGGCGCAGCTCAAATCTGCATGGATTGAAAGGCAAGGCCAACTCACATTGTGGTGAGGAATCGCCCTACCCTATTCATCAACAGCGGGAGCCTTCGCGTCAATCAGCGCGATCAAAGTTTCCAGCCTATCCGCCTCATAGGGCGGCTTATCCGGCCGAAGACGGGCGATGCGGGGAAAACGCATCGCAACACCGGATTTATGGCGGGTCGAGCGATTGATGCCCTCGAAGGCAACTTCGAGGACGAAGCCGAAATCGCGATCGGCGCGCACCGCCCGCACCGGACCAAAGCGGTCGACCGTGTTGTTCCGCACGAACTTGTCGAGCACTTCGAGCTCGGCATCGGTGAAACCGAAATAAGCCTTGCCGACGGGCACCAGCTGTTCGCCCTCCGGCGTCATCGACCAGACACCGAAGGTGAAATCGGAATAATAGCTGGAACGCTTGCCGTGGCCGCGCTGCGCATACATCAGCACGGCATCGACATTATAGGGATCGCGCTTCCATTTGAACCATGGCCCCTTGGCCCGGCCGGCGAGATAGGCGCTGTCACGGCGCTTGATCATCACGCCCTCGATCACCGGATCTGGTGGCGAGGAACGCAGCCGGTCGAGTTCATCCCAGGACGTGAAATCGACAAGGGGCGACAGATCGAAGCGGTCATGGGGCGCTGTCTCGACGATCTCTGTCAGCCGCTGGCGTCGGTGGAGAAAACCGCGACCACGCACATCCTCCTCGCGGTCGAACAGAAGATCGTAGGCGCGGATGAAGGCAGGAAACTCCTCCAGCATCTTCGCTGTGACCGTCTTGCGGTTGAGGCGCTGCTGCAGATCCGAGAAGCTGCGCGTCGCGCTGTTGGAGCGCACGGTGCCACCGACCAGCAGCTCGCCATCCATGACGCCTTCAAAGCTCATCGCATCGACGATATCGGGAAAGGCGCCGGAGATATCGTCGCCGGAGCGGGAATAGAGCTTGCTCGTGGAACCGGAGCGCGAAAGCTGGACGCGGATGCCGTCCCATTTCCATTCGGCCGCAAAGTCTCTCGGATCCAGCCCATCGAGATCACCCGGCTCGACCGGATTGGCCAGCATGACGGAATGGAAGATCGCCGGCGTCGCCAGCACCGGCCGCTCTCCCCGCCCCTCGAGCCACTGGAACAGGCTTTCATAAGGCGGCTGCAACCCATGCCACAGCGTTTCGATTTCGGTCACGTCCTTGCCGCTGAGCTCAGCGAGTGCCTGCTTGGCAAGCCGGGCCGATACGCCGATGCGCAGGGCACCGGTCGCGAGCTTGAGGAAGGCGAAGCGCCCCGAAGTATCCAGCTTGTCCAGCAAATCGCGGACGAAACCGCGAACCTCGGTACGCCCCAGCGCATTCATGCGGCTGATAACCTCGCCGAGCCTTGGCTGCTCGGCTGCAGAACGCTCGATATCGCTTTCCTTGTCCCAGACCAGCGAGATGGTCTCGGCGAGATCGCCGACATAGTCATAGGAATAGCGGAACAGCACCTCGTCCATGCGCTCCAGCACGAGCTCGCGCAGCATGGCGGGCTTGACGTTGCGCACCTCCAGCGTGCCGGCGATGGCGGCAAGGCCATAACCGCGATCGGGATCGGGCGTGTCGCGGAAATAGTCAGTCAGCAGCTTCAGCTTACCGTTACGGCTCGGCGTCAGCACCAGGCGGTCGAGGAGATCGGCAAAGGCTTTCATCAATCGCCCTCGTCTTCATAGCCGATGAGATGCAAGGGCTTGGCCGCGATGCCCTGCAGCTCGCACCAGCGCACCAGCGCTTCCTCGCGGCCGTGGGTGACCCAGACCTCGGCCGGCTTCAACTCGGAAATCGTCTCGGTCAGCTCCGGCCAGTCGCAATGGTCCGATATGATCAGCGGCAACTCGACGCCAAGCTGCTTGGCGCGCTGGCGCACCATCATCCAGCCGGAGGCAAAAGCCGGCAATGGATCGTGAAACCGCCTCGCCCAGCGGTCCTGGAAAGCAGACGGCGGGCCGACGACAACGGCGCCGTGGAAGATCGACTGATCGCGGCTTTCTACCGTTGCCGGCCGCAATTCACCAAGCGCGATGCCCTGGCTGATATAGTAGTCGCACAAGGTCTCGAGCGCGCCGTGAATATAGATCGGCTTGTCATAGCCGGCATCACGCAGCAGCCGGATGACGCGCTGCGCCTTGCCGAGCGCATAGGCGCCGATGAGATGAGTGCGCTCGGGGAACTGGCGAAGGGACGCCAGAAGCTTCCGTGTCTCTACCATTGGATCGGGATGATGAAACACCGGCAGCCCGAAGGTGGCCTCAGTGATGAAGACATCGCAGGGAACAGGCACATAGGCCGCACAGGTCGGATCGGGCCGGCGCTTGTAATCGCCTGACACGACGATCCGCAACCCATCCTTCTCCACCGCGATCTGCGCCGAGCCGAGAACGTGGCCCGCCGGATGGAAGGACACTTTCACCCCGTTGATCGTCACCTCCTCGCCGAAGTCGGCTGCCTGCTCCGATCCGGCGAACTCAGCGCCATAGCGAATGCGCATGATATCCAGGGTCTGGCGTGTGGCGAGCACATGGGCGTGGCCCGAGCGGGCATGATCGGAATGGCCATGCGTTATCAACGCACGCTCGACCGGCTGCACGGGGTCGATGTAAAAGCCGCCGATCGGACAGAACAATCCTTCAGGCGCGGGATAAAGCAGTTGCTCCGGTCTCATGATTCAAGAGGATAGCGCGATTTGCACGATTAGGTAGCGATGGCAGCAGCTTTTTGATCGAATCCGCGTTCGAGCTGTCGATCGGGCAGATCGAAAACAAGGACATCCTCGCTATGTGGCTCCGCCTTAGCGACGACGACGCCATTGGGATCGACGATGGCAGTGCTACCATAGCTGAACCAGCCGTCATCATTGCTGCCGACGACATCTGACGCCATGACCCAGCATTTCGTGTGTCTGGCGCAGGTTTGCAGGCTAGATATGCCCGGCTTGTGCCACCTTTCCGCCTTGTGGGGCCGCAGCATCAGGTTGATGGGGTTGCAGATGAGGCCGGCGCCGTTTCGAGCCAGGCGACGCGATGTGTAGGGGTATCGGAGGTCGGCGCAGATATTGATGCCGAAGCGCCAGCTGCCCTCTTCCCAGATTGGGAAATCCTTTCCGGGCGAACAACCGCTTTCCAAAGGATGCGCCTTGGCATAGACGCCGATTATCTGGCCTGCCCTGGTAACGATGGCGCTGTTGTAGAGCGCCTCGCCTCTTTGCTCGAAAAGACCAACAATCGCAGTCGTTTTCCCCACGGCAAAGCGGCCCACGAGAGCATTCAAATTGTGATCGTCCAGGGAAAGAGCGCGCCGTCTGGCGATGGTCTCGTTGTAGCTGTGGCCTTGAAGGTAGCATTCAGGGAAGAGAGCGAGATCGATGCCTTGGGTTTCCGCCCATGCAAGATCGCGCGCCAACACGTCCGCCGCCTGATCGACGGCGTCGAAAAGTGCCATACGTTGAAAGGCTGCGATGCGCATGCGGCAGAGCTAGCATGGGTGGCGAGTCGCCCATAGGCCGAAGCGATCGAATTCCGATCGCCGTCTGTCCCGGATTGGTTAAGGAGATGCGAAGGATATGGCCTCTGCGGGCAGCAAGAACGTGCCCAAGCCCCTGCTCTTGGCCGCAGGCGTGCCAAAACGGGACAGATTTACCTGGCACGATTTCTGCCTGTTCATCGATGTTTCGGGAGTTCGCCATGATCCAGCGCCGCGCGTTCATCGCCTCTGTCGCCGCTTCCGCGGCGGCTGGCCTGTTTGCGCCCCGCATTTTTGCCGCCCCGCTTGCAAAGATGAATGGCGCCGAACTGCGCGGCCCGATCGATGCCATCGCCTACAAGGCAACGCCAGGCACGAGCGACCTCAGGAGCGGCAAGCTGCAGGCGATGATCGACACCGCCGCGCGCAACGACGTGCCTCTGCTTCTGCCGCCCGGCAATTTCACGATCTCGAACCTGACGCTCCCCGACAATACGCGCATCACCGGCGTTCCCGGCGCAACGCGCCTTGTCTATGGCGGCGACGGCCATCTGATGAATGCCGACAAGGCCAGGCGCATCGAGCTTTCCGGTCTCGTCCTCGATGGCGGCAATCGCTGGCTGGCGGATTATGCCGGCGGTCTCCTGCAATTCACCGGCGTCGATGACGTGCTGATCGACAATTGCGTGATTGCCGGCAGCCGCAAGCATGCGCTGCAGCTGGAACGCTGCGGCGGCCGGATCGAGCGCAGCCGCATCTCGGGCGCTGCCGAAGCCGGCATCTATTCCGTCCAGTCAACCGGGCTGACTGTCTCGGGCAATAGCGTCGAGGATTGCGGCGATGGCGGCATCCTCATCCATCGCTGGGACAAGGCTGAGGATGGCAGCAGCGTCACTGACAATCGCATCGCACGCATCGGCGCCAATGGTGGTGGCACCGGCCAGAACGGCAATGGCATCAACGTGTTTCGCGCCGATGGCGTGCTGGTTTCCGGTAACCGCATTGCCGATTGCGCCTTCACCGCGATCCGCGCCAATTCGGCGTCGAACGTGCAGATTTCGGGCAATCAATGCCTGCGCTCCGGCGAAACGGCGATCTTCTGCGAATTCGAATTCGTGGGCGCCACCATCAACAACAATCTGATCGACGGTGCGGCCAACGGCATTGCCGTCGCCAATTTCGACAAGGGCGGCCGCCTCGCCACCGTGACGGGCAACATCGTCCGTAACCTGTCGCTGACGGCGCCCTACGCTCAGGACGGCGGATTCGGCATCGGCATATCGGCCGAAGCCGACACGCTGATTGCCGATAATGTCATCGAGAACGCGCCGCTCTGGGGACTGAAACTCGGCTGGGGGCCTTATCTCCGCAATGTGGTCGCTAAAGGTAACATCGTCCGCCATGCCGGCATCGGCTGCGTCGTCTCGGTGGCCGATGGCGCCGGCTCGGCCGTGATATCGGGCAATCTCTTCCAGGAGATGGAGAAGGGCGCGATCATGGGCTTTCGCTGGGACAAGCCGGCATCTGACGAACTCGTCAAGGGGAACACGCAGTTCCCGCAATTGAGCATCGAGAACAACAGGCTGGTTTAGGCCTGCAGCCAGTTCGGTCGCCGTTTTTCGAAGAAGGCGGTCACCCCCTCTTTCGCCTCTTCGGTTTCCCAGGCATCCGCCAATTGCTCGACGACATGATCGATCATGCCATCGGTGATCGGCCGACCGACCGAGCGGGCGAGCGCCTTGGCACGTGCCGCGGCCTGTGGGGAAGCTGCAAGGAAATGGCGGACTTCCGCCTCGACAGCCTCATCCAGCGCCTCTTCGGGTACGACCCTTGAAAGCAACCCTGCAGCATGCGCCTGCCAGGCATCGATGATCTTGCCCGAAAGAAAGAGTGGCCGGGCATTGGCCTCGCCAATTCGGGCAACGACGTAAGGGCTGATGGTGGCGGGGATGATGCCGAGGCGCACCTCCGTCAGGCCGAAGCGTGCCGTGGTGGCTGATATCACCATGTCGCAGACACTCAAGATGCCAATGCCGCCGCCGAAGGCATTGCCATGGACATGCGCGACAAGCGGCTTGGGCAATTCGTTCAGCGCCTTGAACAGCATGGCTAGCCGCCGCGCCTCGATCATGCGCCCGTCGCGCGTTGCGTCGAACTGGGCGCGCATCCAGCCGAGATCGCCGCCGGCGCAGAAACTGGCGCCCTCACCGGCAAGGACCACGACCCGGACTGCCTTGTCATTGCCAAGATCGCGGGCTGCAGCCGTCAACTCGTCAATCATATCGGCCGAAAGAGCATTATGCTTTTCCGGACGTGCCAGAGTGAGGCGAGCGACACCGCGTTCATCGGTGGCGATACGGATCGTTTGCGGTGTCATGAGGCACTCCTGAGGCTGCGGGCAAAAGCGGCGGCGCGGGCGAGTTTCTCCTCGTCAAGGCCGGTCTCGTAGCCGCGTGCCGTCAGATATTCATGGACCGCGACGGTATCGACATTGCCCTTTGCGCCGGGCGCAAAAGGGCAGCCGCCAAGCCCGCCGGCCGAGGCGTCGAACACGCGCAAACCGCGCTCGAGCGCGACGGCAATATTGTCGAGCGCCCGCCCCGACGTGTCATGAAAATGGCCGGCAAACGCCGTAGCCGGAAGCTCCCCCAGAACAGCAGCCAGCATCCGGTCGACAGCCTCCGGCGTGCCCTTGCCGATCGTGTCGCCGAGGCTGACTTCATAGCAACCGAGCGCCCGCAGCTGCCAGGCTACACTCACGACATTCTCCGGAGGCACGGCGCCTTCATAAGGGCATTCGACGACGCAGCTGACATAGCCGCGTAGAGGAACGCCACGATCACGGCTCGCGGCCGCCACCGGCCGGAAGCGCTCGATACTCTCGGCTATCGAGCAATTGATGTTGCGCATCGAGAAGGTTTCGGACGCAGAGGCGAAGATCGCTATTTCATCGGCATCCGCAGCAATTGCCGCCTCGAAGCCCTGCATATTGGGTGTCAGCGCCGCATAGCGGATACCCGGCCTGCGCGCGATGCCGGCCATGACGGCAGCGGCGTCAGCAAGCTGCGGCACCCATTTCGGGCTGACGAAGCTGGTGACTTCGATGCGGCCGAAGCCGCAATCGGAGAGCAGATCGACCAGCTCGATCTTTCTCGCGGTATCGATCAGCTGCTTTTCGTTCTGCAGGCCGTCGCGCGGGGCCATTTCAACGATCGTGACATGGTTGGGCAGATCTTCCATCATGCCGCATCCTCCGGCCGTAGCGACAGAAGCACGGCGCTCTCGCTCGTCTGGTCACCCTCGCCGACATGCAGGCTCTCGACGATGCCGTCGCGCATAGCCGTCAGCGTCAGCTCCATCTTCATGGCTTCCATGACGATCAACGCCTGCCCCTTGGTCACCACATCGCCCTCACGGACGCGGACAATCTTGACGAGACCCGGCATCGGGGCGATCAGCCGGTCACCGCCCGCCGATGCCTCTTCTCCGCCATCGAGCGGATCGAGGCGATGGAAATGATGCGTGCGCCCGTCGAGGAACAGCGTCATACCATGCGATGCCTCAAAAATATCGACGCTCGACTGCCGGCCATCGATCTCGACGCGATGGGTATCATCGCCCTGCATCAGGAGACGCACGGGAATGGTGCGACCCTCGAAAGCGACACTGAAAAGCTCCCGGCCCTTTGCAGTAACACGGCAATTTGCCTGGCCGCCGCCGAAATGCAGCGTCACGGGCCGGCTCATTTCGCCCCAGATCTGCCAGGCGCCAAGAGCAAACCCCGGATCGGTGCCCTCAAGCCGAGTAAAGCCTCCCGCTTCGGCAATGGCGGCGATAGCCAGCGCTGCATCGTCGGGCGGTTGCGCAGACGTCAGAGCCTCCGCCTCCCGATCGATCAGCCCCGTATCCGGACGGCCCACGACGAAATCCGGCTGCTGGCTGAGGCGGGTGAGGAAATCGAGGTTTGTGGTGGTGCCGGCCACCTGCGTCTGCTGCAGCGCCTGCGTCAGTTTGGCGAGCGCAGCCGGACGGTCCGCGGCATGGACCGTCAGCTTGGCGATCAACGGATCATAATGCGGGGTGATGCTGTCACCCTCGCGCACGCCGGCATCGATGCGGACATTGCCTTCGGGAAAGCGGAGATGCGAGAGCGTGCCGGTTGCAGGCAGGAAGCCGCGCGATGGATCCTCGGCATAGATGCGAGCTTCGAAGGCCCAGCCGTTTATGACGAGCTCGTCCTGCGTCTTCGGCAACGGCTCGCCGTTGGCAACACGCAATTGCCATTCGACCAGATCGACGCCGGCGATCGCCTCGGTGACGGGATGCTCGACCTGCAGGCGGGTGTTCATCTCCATGAAGAAGAAGCGATCCGGTGACAGGCCATCTGAGACATCGGCGATGAACTCGACCGTACCTGCGCCGCGATAGTCTATGGCGCGGGCGGCGCGAACGGCCGCCTCGCCCATGGCGCTGCGCATCTCCTGCGTCATGCCGGGCGCCGGCGCCTCCTCGATCACCTTCTGGTGCCGGCGCTGCAGCGAACAATCGCGTTCGAAGAGATGCACGACATTGCCCTGACTATCGCCAAAAACCTGGATTTCGATGTGGCGGGGCTGGACCAGATATTTCTCGATCAGCACGGCCTCGTCACCGAAGGCCGATTTGGCTTCGCGCTGCGCCGCTTCCAGTGCACTCGGAAAATCCTCTGGCCGATCGACGCGGCGCATGCCCTTGCCGCCACCGCCCGCCCGCGCCTTGATCAGGACTGGAAAGCCGATGCCATCAGCCTGCTCGGCCAGAAAGCCCGGCTCTTGTCCCTCACCATGATAGCCGGGAACGACCGGCACGCCGGCACGCTCCATCAGCGCCTTGGCCGCATCCTTCAAGCCCATCGCCCGGATCGAGGCCGGCGACGGGCCAATGAAGACCAGCCCGGCCTTCTCGACCGCCTCGGCAAAACCAGCATTTTCCGACAGGAAGCCATAGCCAGGGTGAATGGCTTGCGCGCCGGCCCTCTGAGCCGCCGCGATGATCTCATCTTTTGAAAGATAGCTTTCGCTGGCCGCCGCCGCGCCGATATGGATAGCCTCGTCGGCGAGCGCCACATGCATCGCATCGATATCGGCATCCGAATAGACGGCGACCGTGCGGACACCCAGCCCCCTTGCCGTCCGGATGATTCGGCAGGCAATTTCTCCGCGATTGGCGATCAGTATCTTCGAAAACATCTAGGAATCCTATTGCGCAGCGATAACCTCGACCTCGAGCAGCCAGGCGGTGTCGAAAATGCCCGCAATCACGACAGTCATGGCCGGTGTAAGCGCGCCCAGATATTCCGCGCGGATCTCGCGGTTCTCCATGGTGTGCTGACGATCGGCAAGAAAGACCGTCACCTTGACGATATCGGCCTTGCTCATGCCCGCGGCCTTCAACTGGGCGTCGACATTCAGCCAGGCCTGGCGGGCTTGTGCCTGGAAGCCCTCGGGAAGCTTATCGTCCGATGTCATCGGGATCTGGCCGCTGACAAACAGCAGTTTCTCGAAATTCTCGAGCTTCACCGCCTGAGCGTAGCCCCCGCGCGGCTGAGGCGCATTCTTGGCATTGATGGCATCGCGTTTCATCTCGATCTCCTCACATTCTGAACAGGCCGAAGCGTGTGTCTTCGATCGGCGCATTGAGCGCAGCAGAGAGCGACAACGCCAACACATCGCGGCTCTTGCGCGGGTCGATGATACCATCGTCCCAAAGCCGGGCCGAGGCATAGAGCGGGTGGCTCTGGGTTTCGAACATCTTCAGCGTCGGCGCCTTGAAAGCGGCCTCCTCCTCTTTCGTCCAGGGCTTGCCGGCGCGCGCCAGCGCCTCGCCACGCACCGTCGCCAACACACCGGCCGCCTGCTCCCCGCCCATGACGGAGATGCGGCTGTTGGGCCAGGTCCAGAGGAAACGGGGCGAATAGGCGCGGCCGGCCATGCCGTAATTGCCGGCGCCGAAGGAGCCGCCGATCAGCATGGTGATCTTCGGCACCTTGGTGGTGGCAACCGCCGTCACCAGCTTGGCGCCGTTCTTGGCGATGCCCTCGGTCTCGTATTTGCGGCCGACCATGAAGCCGGTGATGTTCTGCAGGAAAATGAGCGGGATCTTGCGCTGCGAGCATAGCTCGACGAAATGCGCGCCTTTCAGCGCCGATTCCGAGAAGAGCACGCCATTATTGGCGATGATCCCCACGGGAATACCGTGGATATGGGCAAAGCCGCAGACCAGCGTCGTGCCATAGCGCGCCTTGAATTCATCGAAACGCGAGCCGTCGACCGTGCGGGCGATCACCTCACGCACGTCATAGGGCGTTCGCAGATCGGAGGGGATGATGCCGAGGATTTCTTCCGGATCGTAAAGTGGTGGCTCGGGCGCGCGCAGCTCGACACTCTCGGGCTTGCGGCGATTGAGATTGGCGACGGCCTGCCGCGCCAAAGCGAGTGCATGGGCATCGTCGCGCGCCAGATGGTCAGCAACGCCGGAAAGGCGCGTGTGCACATCGCCGCCGCCGAGATCTTCGGCCGAAACCACTTCGCCGGTTGCGGCCTTGACGAGCGGCGGACCGGCGAGAAAGATCGTCCCCTGCCCTTCGACAATGATGGTCTCGTCCGACATGGCCGGCACATAGGCGCCGCCGGCCGTGCAGGAGCCCATGACGACAGCGATCTGCGGAATACCGGCCGCCGACATATTGGCCTGATTATAGAAGATGCGACCGAAATGATCACGGTCGGGAAAGACCTCGTCTTGGTTCGGCAGGTTGGCGCCGCCGGAATCGACGAGATAGATGCAGGGCAGATTGTTTTCCGCCGCAATCTCCTGCGCCCGCAGATGCTTCTTCACGGTGACGGGATAGTAAGTGCCGCCTTTAACTGTGGCATCGTTGCAAACGATCATGCAATCGCGGCCGGAAACCCGGCCCACGCCGGCGATCAGACCGGCACCTGGTGCATCGCCGCCGTACAAGCCATGGGCTGCGGTCGTGCCAATCTCCAGAAACGGCGTTGCCGGATCGATCAGCCCCATCACCCGATCACGCGGCAGCATCTTGCCGCGGCTGACATGGCGCTCACGCGACTGTGCCCCGCCACCTTCCGCCGCCTGCAGGGCCGCAGCTTCCGCGACGCCGATCGCCTCCAGCATGGCGGCGCGATTATCGCGGAAGCGATCCGTATGCGTCGATATCTCTGATTTCAGGACAGTCATGCGGCTTTACCGATTGATAGGAGTGGCATTTCGATGTCAGGCAGTTTCGGCGAACAACTCACGGCCGATCAGCATACGCCGGATTTCCGAAGTGCCGGCGCCGATCTCGTAGAGCTTGGCGTCACGCAGCAGCCGTCCGGCGGGATAATCATTGGTATAGCCGTTGCCACCGAGCGCCTGGATGCATTCGAGCGCCAACGCCGTCGCCTTTTCGGCCGAATAGAGAATGCAGCCGGCTGCATCCTTGCGGGTCGTCTCACCGCGATCGCAGGCGGCGGCAACCGCGTAGACATAGGCGCGCGAGGCGTTCATGGTCACGTACATATCGGCGAGCTTGCCTTGCATCAGCTGGAACTCGCCGATCGACTGGCCGAACTGCTTGCGCTCATGCAGATAGGGCAGCACCACATCCATGCAGGCCGCCATGATGCCGACGGGACCGCCCGACAGGACGACGCGCTCATAATCGAGGCCCGACATCAGCACACGGACACCGCCATCGACCTGGCCGAGCACATTTTCCTCCGGCACTTCGCAATCGAGGAAGATCAGCTCGGAAGTGTTCGAGCCGCGCATGCCGAGCTTGTCGAGCTTCTGGCCGACGGAAAAGCCGGGGAACCCCTTCTCGACGAGAAAGGCGGTGATCCCTCGCGGCCCGGCATCCGGGGACGTCTTCGCGTAGACGACGAGAACATCGGCGTCCGGGCCGTTGGTGATCCACATCTTGCTGCCATTCAGCACGTAGCGATGTCCGCGCTTTTCCGCATGCAGCTTCATCGATACCACGTCGGAGCCCGAGCCCGGCTCGGACATGGCCAGCGCGCCGACATGCTCGCCCGAAATCAGCTTTGGCAGATAGCGCTCCTTCTGCGCCGTCGTGCCGTTGCGGTTAATCTGGTTGACGCAGAGGTTGGAATGGGCGCCGTAGCTGAGGCCGACGGAGGCCGAAGCGCGGCTGATCTCCTCCATGGCGACGGTATGGGCGAGATAGCCGAGGCCCGCGCCGCCATAGGCGTCACCGGCGGTGATGCCGAGCAGACCGAGATCCCCCATTTCCCGCCAAAGATGCATCGGGAAACTGTTGTTGCGATCGATCTCGTCGGCAAACGGCGCGATACGGCGGTCGGCAAACCGGCGCACCTGCTCGCGCAGCGCGTCGATCTCTTCACCCAGCGCGAAGTTCAGTCCCCCTTCAAACATCCGGTGTCTCCTCCCGACTTCCTCGAACGTCCCATCTTTCAGAACGTATGTCTCGTTGTATCTGCTTCAAGTTTCCGCCGCAGTCGCGTCAGGCCGCATCGGCCGAGATATGCTTTTGCTCCCGCGGCGCCTCATAGGCCTGCAGCTTTTCGGCAATGCCAGCCATGACCTTTCGGGCAGCCTCCTCCTTGACCGGACCGAAGCCTCTTATCTCATCGAACAATGAGAGGATGGCAAGGGCTTCCGCCTCGTTGTCGTTGCGCAGGCCGGCAAGCACACGGCCTGCGACCGCCTCATATTCGGCAATCAGCCTGCGCTCTCCACGCCGCTCGGCCATATAGCCGAAGGGATCGAGCGCCGTGGCGCGCAGGCGTTTCATCGGTGCCAGCATGCGCAGAAGCGGCAGGATCCAGGCACCGAATTCGCGCTTCTTTGGTCGACCGTTCGGATCCTTGCCTCCAATCATGGGCGGCGCAAGATTGAAGGCAATCCTGAAATCGCCGTCCATCTCCTCGTGCAGATGCGCCTGGAAGGCCGGATCGGTCAAAAGGCGGGCGACTTCGTATTCGTCCTTGTAGGCAAGCACGCGCGCATAGGTGACGGCAACGGCAAAAGGCACCTTGTCGGAAAGGCGTTCCTTGATGGCCAAGGCGTTGGCATGGGCGACGAAGGCGGCGTAGCGATCGGCAAGGGCTGCATCCTGATAGGCCGCCAAATGCGCCTTGCGATGCGTAATGAGTTCATCAAGGCTCATGTCCGCCAGCGTCTTGCCGACATCCGGCTTGACCAACATGCCATGCACGGCTTGTGGATCATGCGCCAGAAGCCTGCCCCAATGAAAGGCGGAGAGGCTGGCCTTGACGGCAACGCCATTGAGCTCGATCGCCTTCTCAATCGCCTCGAGCGACAGCGGCAGCAAGCCACGCTGCCAGGCAAAGCCGGTGAGCAAAATATTGGTCGACATGGCGTCGCCGGTGACTTCGGTAGCGACATGGTTGAAATCGAGGAATACGGATTTGTCGCTCACCGTCTTGGCGATCGCGTGCTGCACCGAGCCGGCCTTGAAATCGAAATCACGATTGCGGACAAAATCGGCGACCGGCATCAGGCCGGTATTGACGATGGCCGTGGTGCGCACCGACGAGCAGAGCGTGATCGCATCCTTGGACGCCCCCACCACGTCATCGGCCGACAACAGCAGGTCAGCGCCGCCATTGACGATGCGCGACGAGGTGACATCGGCCTGGTTGAGGCCGATGCGCAGATGGCTCATGACGGCACCGCCCTTTTGCGCGAGGCCTGCCATATCGAGGATCATCGGCACCTTGCCATCGAGATGCGCTGCCATGCCGAGAATGGCCCCGACCGTCAGGATGCCGGTGCCGCCGACGCCGGCAATGGCGATATTCCAGGGGCGATTGTCGATGACGGGGATTTCCGGCAAGGGCACTGCGATATTTGCATGATCCAGCGCCTTGCGCTTGCGGCGCTTGCCGCCATGTACCGTCACGAAGGACGGGCAGAAGCCTTTGACGCAGGAGAAATCCTTGTTGCAGCTCGACTGGTTGATCTGGCGCTTGCGGCCGAACTCGGTCTCCAGCGGCTCGATTGAGATGCAGTTGGACTGCACCGAGCAATCGCCGCATCCTTCGCAGACTGCCTTGTTGATGAAGACGCGCTTGGCCGGATCTTCCATCAGGCCGCGACTGCGGCGACGGCGCTTCTCGGCCGCACAGGTCTGAACATAGACGATCGCCGAACAGCCCTCGGTGTCGCGCAGCGTCAGCATCACCTGGTCGATATGGTCGCGATGCAGAACCTTGACGCCCGGCGCCAGCTCCGAGGCGCGATAGGCATCGGGATTATCCGACAGCAGGTAGATCGGCTTGACGCCCTCGCCATGCAGCTGCTTGGTCACCAGTTGCGGCGTCAGATGGCCGTCGATCTGCTGGCCGCCGGTCATGGCGACGGCGTCATTGTAGAGCAGCTTGTAGGTGACGTTGACCTTGGCGGCGACGGACTGGCGGACTGCGAGAATGCCCGAATGGAAATAGGTGCCGTCACCGAGATTGACGAACATGTGCTTTTCGTCGGTGTAGCGCGCGATCGCCGTCCACGGCACGCCTTCTCCGCCCATCTGGGTGAAGGTCTCGGTGTTGCGATCCATCCAGGTGACCATGTAGTGGCAACCGATTCCTGCGGCGGCGCGGCTGCCTTCAGGAACGCGGGTGGACATATTGTGCGGACAGCCGGAGCAGAAGAACGGCGTGCGGTTCAGCGGCGCGACATGGCTGCGGCTGATCTGGCCGCGCTCTGCAAGATAGGCAAGCTTGTTGGCAATGCGATCATGCAGGCCCCGATCGAGATCGAGCTTGATTATGCGCCCGGCAATGGCTCTGGCGACGGCACCGACCGTCAACGCTGACGAGAGGCTGAGATAGGGGTTGTCGTGCTCATCGAACTTGCCGACGATGCGCGGGCGGACATCGGCGCGCCAGTTGAACAGCTGCTGCTTGATCTGGTTCTCGATGATCTCGCGCCGCTCCTCGACGACGAGAACCTCGTCCAGCCCTTCGGAGAAATGCCGCACAATCTCCGGCTCCAGTGGCCAGGGCATGCGGATCTTCAGGATGCGCAAGCCGATCGCAGCCATTTCCTGCGGGCCGATTTCCAGTTCGCGCAGTGCCTGCAGCACGTCCTCATAGGCCTTGCCGGAGGAGATGATGCCGAAGCGGGCATTGGGCACATCGTGGGTCACTTCGTCGACGCGATTGGCGCGGGCAAAGGCGATGGCGGCGTAGGCCTTGTAATTCTGCAGGCGATCGTCCTGCATCAGTGGCGGATCGGGCCAGCGCAGGTTGAGGCCACCGGGCGGCAGCTCGAAATCAGTTGGCAAGATGAATTGCCGCTTTTCGCCCGAGAGATCGACCGCGGCCGTCGTCTCGACCGTGTCGGCAATGAACTTCATGCCGACCCAGCAGCCGGAATAGCGCGACATGGCGATGCCAAGCAGGCCGTATTCGAGGAATTCGTGGATAGACGAGGGATAGATAACCGGCATGACCGCCGACATGAACTCGTGATCGGTCTGGTGCGGAATGGTCGAGGATTTGGCGGAATGATCGTCGCCGGCAAAACAGAGGACGCCGCCATGCCTTGAGGTTCCAGCGGCGTTGGCGTGTTTCAGCACGTCGCCTGAGCGGTCGACGCCGGGGCCCTTGCCATACCAGATGCCGAGCACCCCATCCTTGCGGACGCCGGGGGAAAGGCCGACCTGCTGCGTGCCCCAGATAGCGGTGGCCGCAAGGTCTTCGTTGATGCCGGGCTGAAAGGTGACGTCGTGCGCGTCGAGATAGGTCTGGGCTTTCAGGAGCTGCTGGTCGTAGCCGCCGAGAGGTGAGCCGCGGTAACCCGAAATGAAGGCTGCGGTGTTGAGACCGGCGGCGCGATCCCGCCGCATCTGGGTCATGGGCAGCCGCACCAGCGTCTGCAGGCCGGTCATGAAAACACGGCCTTCTTCTGCGGTATATTTATCATCTAGCGAAACGCTGGTTGCCAGCATCTGCTCTCCTCCCGAGATCGCAGTCACCAATTGCGCTGTTTCGCCGGATACCTCCTACCGCATCCGACAAACCCGAGATTAGACGGTAACATGCGACGACGCTAATTTCCGAACGAAGGCGTGGCATCGGCCGCATGATTTGCAAAGATTTTGGGCGGCCTGCGGATATTTCGTGCTCGCCGCCACCCGCCCTCGCCCTTCGAGATGGCCCTGCGGGCCTCCTCAGGGTGAGGGCTGATCTCTTGCGGCTTACCGTCATGTCCCGGTGCATCTCACCGCAGACCGACAAGCCAGCCCCGCCTCATCCTGAGGCGCATTTCGGAGCGCAGCGGAGAAATGTCTCGAAGGACGGGGCGGTCCCCGCAGCTCACCGCGCATCAAAAGCTTTGATCGCAGATATCAACGGAAGTCTCTTCCGTTTGACCGGACCCACGCATAACGTCCTGGCGACTCACAAACTTCGGAGACTGACATGCTGACGATCTATGGCGTCTATCGCTCGCGCGCCTCACGCAACTACTGGATGGCAGAGGAGCTCGGGATCGAATTCAAGTCCGTGCCGGTCATGCAGGGAAGCCGGCTCGCCAATCCGCTGGCCGCCGATGCGCCGATCAACACGCTGTCGCCGGAGTTTCTGGCCATCAACCCGATGGGCATGATCCCATGCATCAAGGACGGCGATCTCATCATGCATGAATCGCTTGCCATCAATCTCTATCTTGCCCGCAAAAATGGCGGGCCGCTCGCCGGCCAGACGGTCGAGGAAGAAGGGCTGATGGCGATGTGGACCATGTGGGCCGCGACCGAGGTCGAGCCGCACAGCGTCGCAATCGTCCGCATCTATGACAATGCCAAGGAGAATAGCGAGCCTGGAAAGGCAGGGATCGCGGTTGCCTGCCGTTCGTTGAAGAGGCCGCTGGATGTGCTGGAAAAGCACCTGCAAGGGCAGGATTATCTCATCGGCGGCCGCTTCACCGCTGCTGATCTCAACCTCGCGGAAGTGCTGCGCTACGCACAGACGGAACAGGACATTTTCGACAGCCATCCGCAGGTGAAAGCCTGGATCGAACGCTGCCAGGCGCGCGACGCCTACAAGGCCATGCAGGCAACGCGCGGCAAAGAACCGATCTGAGCGCTCTGCTATTGGAAGATACGCATGCTCTCTTCCATCTCCTCGCGAATCCAGGCCTTGAAGGCCGTCACCTTCTTGGCCTCGCGCGCACCTTCGGCCGTGATGAAATAATGGCCGAAGCCCGTCTTGGCGCGAATGCCGAAGGGATCGACGAGGCATTTCTGCTGCAGCGCGTAAGCCGCCAGCGTCTGCCAGGCGAGCATCACGCCCTGACCGGACATGGCAGCGTCGAGACAGAGCGACGCGTCATTGAAAACATGCCGCTCCTCCATGCAGCGTCCGGGCAGGCCGGCCGCGCGGAGCCAGACATCCCAGGTGAACATCGCATGCCCGTCGATGACGGCGGGCACCTTCAATAGATCGGCCGGCTCGCGAAGCGTTGCCGCGATCTGCGGCGTGACCACGGGAAAAATCTCCTGCGCCAGCAGCAGCTCGGATTTGACGCCCGGCCAGCGCCCGGTGCCCACACGGATACCGATATCGACATCCGATGTTGCAGGATTGACCAGCTGCGTCGTCGCGTCGATGCGAAGGCGAATATCCGGATGTCGGCTGGCGAAACGATCGAGCCGGTGGACGAGCCAGCGAGCTGCCAATACGGGCGCCACCGAAATGGTGAGAATATTGTCGTCCCGATGCTGTGCGAGCGCGACGGCGGCCGACATGGCCTGGAAGGCTTCGCCGAGACGCGCCAGTACGGCAATGCCCGCCTCCGTGACAATCATGCCCTTGGGCGTACGCTCGAACAGCGGTCGGCCAAGCTGTGCCTCCGCCTTGATGACCTGCTGGCTGACGGCCCCGATCGTGACGCCAAGCTCATCGGCAGCGGCCTGCAAGGAGCCGAGCCTGCCGACCGCCTCGACGGCGCGAAGGCCATTGAGATGAACGCTGTTGAGATTCTTCATATAGAATATCTATATCAGCATCCCATCATTCTCAATTGCATCGCGCGATAATTCGCGCGATTATTGCAGCGTGGAATTAAAACCTGCCACCGCCAGCCGACTGATGCCCTCACGGTTGCATCGATGCGGAGATACAAGGAGGCATGCCATGTCGATACTGAAGCTTTTCTTTAGCCACCTAATGGAAGACGAGCGCGAGTCCGACAGCGACCCGCTGCGGCACCCGGCGCTTGCCGCCATGTCGCTCGAAGAACTGGCCGATCTGCCGCTGATGCCGGAAAATCTGGGGCGCCCTATGGACAAGCGCACCGCTCAGCCGGAAGAATGCGCATAAGAGAGACCCCATATCCCCGGCACGAGCATGACCGCAACCATCGACATGAATGGCATCGCTGCCCGTCTACAGCAGCTTGTCACGCAGGCTAAGCTACCCGGCGTCGAGCATGGTACGCATTATGGCCTGCCGGCGCTGAAAGTCGGCGGCAAGGCGTTCGTCACGGTCAAGAACAACGAGACCATCGTGCTGGCCATCCCCATCGACCGCAAGGAGCAGTTGATGGAGATGGCGCCGGAGATCTACTTCCAGACCGATCACTATATCGGCTGGCCGTCCCTGCCCTTGCGCATCACCGCGATCGGCGACGAGGAACTGCAGCAGCGCCTGGTCGAGGCGTGGCGATACCGTGCCCCAAAGAAGCTGCAGGCGGCATTCCGGCAGATGTGATCAACCCTTCTCGACAGCAAGCGCCTTCTGAACGGCCGGGCGTTCAAGCATACGGGCATAGTGGGCGCTGACCTTGGCGAAACGGTCGCGATCGACGCCGTCTCCCGGCAGCCAGCTTTCCATGGTGAAGAGATAGCCGTCGGCAATGGTATATTGCTCGCCCATCACCCACGGCCCCTTCAGCATCCTTTCTTCGATCAAGGCAAAGCTTTCGGCCATGGTCTGCGGCACCTTGGCCTTCATCGTCTCGATGGCCGCCGCATCGTCGGTCCAGCGATAGCCACGCCCCTTGTGGGAATGGTTGATATGAACCGTCGAGGCGATGTAGCTGTTGAAGGACTGCAACTGCGCGAATTCGAAGGGATCGTCGAGCGGCGCCAGTTTGGCAGCCGGCGCGATCTGGGCGATATAGGTCATGATCGCGATATTCTCGGTGATGACGCCCTTGTCGGTTACCAGTGCCGGCACTCGCCCCTTGGGGTTGATGGCGAGATAATCCGGCTGGCGCTGATCTCCGTTGGCAAGGTTCAGGCGTCCGGGCTCGTAGGCAAGACCCGACTCTTCCAGGGCGATCAAACTGGCGAGCGCGCAGCTTCCGGGCGCGAAGTAGAGCTTCAGCATGTTCATTTCCTCGGTTCGACTCCGCGGAAAGCTAAAGGCAACGAGGTAAATACGGAAGTGGCTGGCGTTGATGGCCGCTACAAAAGGTTTTGATCGATCAGGCTGCAATGCCCATCCCCATGATATCCGATCACGAGGATGGGCGCGGTGCTTATGCGCAGCCGGGCACGTCTTCCAATCTGTGCCAGACGGGAATGCCGCGCTCGCGGGCGATGCGGACATCATTGTCCGCCCCCTTGGAATCGCCCGGCAATCTCAACACGCCCTCGCAAAGCTGCAGAAGTCGGCCAGCGGTTGGATGAAAAATCTCCTCGTAGAGATCATCGCCGATGCTCTTGCCGCCGGCGGCATGCCAGACCGGCAAGGCAACCCATTCGCCGATCATCGGCAGATGCCCGGCCTTGAACAAGGCATGGGACGGCGCCTCCAGCCGCTTGAGGTTCTCGGCCATTTTTACGGGATCATCCCCGGTGCCGGAGCGATAGGGCCCGGCGATCAAGATCAACATGTCATGTCTCCATTTATCCTCCTGCTTGTTGCAGGAATTTGCACGAATATGCGCATATTTTCTTGATTGTCGAATCGATTCTGATAGATTCATGATTATTCACGAAATAACGTGCAGAGATCGGCATGCTCACCAGCCAACGAAAAGCCCTCATCCTCGACAGGTTGCGCCGGGACGGCCAGGTGATTGCCAAAGCATTGGCCGACGAGCTCGCGCTCTCCGAGGACACGATCCGCCGAGATTTGCGGGAAATGGCCGGGGAAAAGCTGCTAAAGAGGGTGCATGGTGGCGCCCTGCCGCTCTCGCCGGAATTGCCGGATTTTTCGACACGGCAGGGCGTTTCCTCCGACGAGAAGCGCCGGCTCGGCGCCTATGCGGCCAAGATGGTTCGCCCTGGCCAGACCGTCTTTCTCGACGGCGGCACCACCAATGCCGAGATTATCCGGCATCTGCCCAAGGATCTGCCCGTCACCATCGTCACCCACAGCCCGACGATCGCTGGCGAACTGGAACATCATTCGACTGCCGAAGTGATCCTGATCGGCGGCAAGCTCTATAAGCATTCGATGGTGGCAACGGGTGCTGCGGCCATGGCGGCGATCTCATCCATAAGGCCGGATATGTTCTTTCTCGGCGTTACCGCCATCCATCCTGCCCGCGGCGGTTCAACGGGCGATTTCGAGGAAGCGGCCATCAAGCGGCATATCGCGCAATGCTCGGCGGAAACCTATGTGCTGGCGACGGGTGAAAAGCTGGATGCGGCCTCTCCCTGCCAAATCCTGCCGATGGCTGGCATTTCCGGCCTGATCGTGCCCGCCGATATCTCCGAGGATAGCCTTGCGCCCTATCAGGCAATCGAGGTGCCAATCCTCCTCGCCTGACATCAGACCCGTCGTTCACAGCTGGAACAAGATGCCGCATTGGGATTTACATTGCGCGGCGACCATGATCCGGTCGAAGACGGGTCTTATGACGGGCTGATATCGGTCTGTTCGATGGTGATCGCCGATCAAGCCGGCTTGAGGCGTTATGCAAGGTTACGATCACATATGAACGAGCGTCGAATTCACCAGTTCTTCGAAATCAGCGTCCTGTTGAAAGGGGCCCATGCCCTGATCGAATGCATCGGCGGCATCATTCTCGCCCTTGTCAGTACCGAATCGATCCTCCAGCTGGCAAACAGGATCACGCAGCCTGAACTCCTCAACGATCCCAATGATTTCATTGCCACGCACCTGCTTGCCTGGGCGCAGGATTTCTCTGTCGGCACGAAGAACTTCTATGCCTACTACCTGTTGAGCCACGGGCTGGTGAAGGTGCTGCTGGTCATCGGCCTGCTCAGAGGCAAGATGTGGGCCTATCCGGCATCGCTGGTGGCCTTGGCGCTTTTCATCGCCTACCAGCTTTACCGCTTCACCGACACGCACGGCATTGGATTGATCATCCTCACTGTCTTCGACGCCGTGGTCATGCTGCTGATCTGGCACGAATACAGGATCGTTCGACAACATATGCCGGCCAAACGTTGAAGCGAAGCTCTAAGCCGTCAACGCAGCCGTCGGCCTGATATCACCAACGTGGATGCCGTTCCAGTTCTTGAACGCTCGGTTGGCCATGGCCATCAGACCCGCATGAACCTCGCCGTTCTTTTCAAAGAAACGGGCCAGCGCCGTCGCCACCATGACTTCGGCGGCGCGGCTATTGCCGTCATCGCATTTGACCGCGATGGCGATGCCCTGCTCAGGGATCGTGGCGCAAAATACGCCTTCGGCACCTGTCTTGGCGAAGATGCGGCCGGGGGAGATCTGCATCAGCTTGGTGCAGGCGCGATCAGTGCCGGCGACATAGAACGGCTCGGCCATGCAGGCCTCGAACAAGCGGCGTGACGCTTTGGCGCGCGAAGGCTCAAGACCGACACCGGTCGCCATCCTGGCAAAGCCATGCGCCAACCCCTTGAGCGGCACGGCATAGGTCGGGATCGAACAGCCGTCCGTGCCGCAATTATCGTGGCCGAGAGCGGCACCGGTCAGGCTCTGCATGGTGTCACGGATCTGCTGCTGCAGCGGATGGTCGTAGCCGACATAGCCCTTGGGATCGATGCCCTGATGGCTGCAGGCGCAGACGAAGCCCGCATGCTTGCCCGAGCAATTATTGTGCAGCGCCGTGGGCTTATCGATGGTGCGCGCCTGATGAATGACGGTTTTCAGATCCGACGACCAGTGCGCGCCGCATTCGAGCGTGCCGACATCACGGTCGGCGCGCGCCAGCATCGAGGCGGCGAGCGCAACGTGCTCATCCTCGCCATTATGGGACGAACAGGCGAGCGCCAACTCCCTCTTGCCGAAGCCATAAGCGTCCGCAGCGCCGCTTTCGACCAACGGCAGGGCCTGCATCGCCTTGCAGGCAGAACGCGGGAACACGGCCCGTTCGATATCGCCGACGGAAAAGACCAGCTTTCCATCGCCGTCTACCGCAACGACGGAACCGCGATGGCGGCTTTCGACCAGGGCACCACGGGTGACTTCGACGCAGACGGGATTGGACATGATGGGATGCGGCCTTTGATTTGCTGGATGGCCAGTGATAGCGGCTACCCCCGGCATTGCCAATCTCCGATCATCTCCCTGCAGCCGTAAAAGTACGACCATTCAGGCGACTGTGCGGATCCTGTAGGCGCAGCGTCTTGCCCCAAGCAGGATGTGTTCTTCGCGCTCGACCTGCGCACCGAGGATCACGCGAAACGTCTCGAGTTCCGACCGGCAGAAACCGGAGCAAGCGCAGGCAGCGGAGCAAATGGGGCAATGGTTTTCCACCAGCATGAGCGAGCCATCCTCCTCCTGCCAGTGATCGGCCATATAGCCTTCCTGCGTGCGGATGGCTGCGAGGCCTGCGACGCGCGACGGCAGATCGGCCGCAACATCGATCTCGCTGCGGTAGCGCCGCAGCATGTCCGTTTCGCGAGCAGAGATGACGGCATCGACAGCGCCCTGCCCCAATTGGCTGACCATGGTCGACAGCAGCGTTGCGGTCAGGTCCGCATGACCATCCGGAAACTGCCCGTTGCCGGCGGCGGTCAAATGCCAGAGCTGCTTCGGCCTGCCCCTGCCCGACGCCGCTGCTGTCACGGGCTCGACCAGCCCTTCCTCCGCCATCTTCGCCAGCCGCTGGCGAGCCGCCTCCGAGGATATGCCGAGCGCATCGCCGAGGGCCGATGCCAGCTGCGGCCCCTCGGTTTTCAACAGGATCAGAATTCGATTGATCGGTGATTGACGCATTTTCCAAGTTGTCTCTTGTTTTAATCCTACAGCCGTGCAATTTTCCAACCTATAACTTGGAAAATAATCAACCGCTAGGGAAAATGCCGAGGATCATCCGATGTCAAGCATCGAAAATACCGCCCCTCTTAAATCCGCCAGTCTCTTCACGCTGTTTTCGCCGAAGCTTCTGCCTGCAACGCTGATGCTCGGCGGCGGCGTCACGCTTTATGCCGTCGAATCCTACATCACCGCCACGATCGCCCCCTCGATCGTCCGGGACATTGGCGGCCTTGAACTGTTCTCATGGATGACGACGCTGTTCGTCGCCGCCGGCGTGCTCGGCTCGATCACGGTCGCAACCCGGCCGAAGGGCATGGGTCTGCGCACCGTCTATATTACAGCGGCACTCGTCTTTGGCGGTGGCAGCCTTGCCTGCGCCATCGCCCCGACCATGCCCGTGTTGCTGGTCGGCCGAGCTGTTCAGGGCTATGGCGCCGGCATGCTGTCAGGCCTTGCCTATGCCTTCATCCGCTTCGCCTATCCCGAACCCTTGTGGCGCAGAGCCTCCACCCTTTATGCCGCCATCTGGGGTGTGGCGACGGTGCTCGGGCCGACGCTCGGTGGCCTCTTCGCTGCCGGAGGCGCCTGGCGCGAGGCCTTCATCGTCCTGGTGCCGCTCGCCGTGCTGATGGCGCTTTCAGCACGCTGGTTGCTACCTAATGTCGCCGACGATCGGATCGATACCAGAACGCCCCTCGTCCAGATCGTGCTTTTGCTGACGGCGGTCCTGTTCGTCAGCATCGCCGGCACGATCGAGCACGGATCCTACAAGATCGCGCTGATCGCAATTTCCATCGCACTCGTCGCAGCGATGGTGGTCGTCGAGCGGAAGGACGGCATCAGGCTGTTCCCCTATGGCACTGTCATGCTCGCCAACCCGCTCTCGCGGCTCTATCTGACGATGTTCACGCTGATGCTGGTGCTGACGAGCGACATCTACATCCCGTACTTCCTGCAGACGCTTCACGGCGTCACGCCTCTCGTCTCGGGCTATCTCGTCGCGCTGGTGGCGCTGGGCTGGACGATCGGGGCTTTCTTCAGCGCCTCGTTTTCAGGGCGGCAGGCGGCCATTGCCATCATAACCGGCTGTATCCTGGAAACTGCCGCCACGGCATCGCTGGTCCCGCTCCTTGCGACAACTGCTTCCTCAGCCGATCTCCTGCACTTTGCACCGGCCGTTATCGCCATGTTCCTGATGGGCTTCGGTGTCGGCTTGGGATGGGCGCATCTGATAACCAGGATCATCAGCATCGCCAGAAAGACAGAGCAGGACAAGGCATCGGCCGCCATCTCGATGGTTCAGTCGCTGGGCGGCGCATTCGGCGCAGCACTTACCGGCGTCATCGTCAACAGCGCAGGCCTGACCCATCCCGGCGGTATTGCCGGCGGCATCTCGGCCGCCACCTGGCTCTATGCCCTGATGGCCGTGCCCGGCGGCGTCGCTATCATCCTGTCCTTCACGATCAGGCCAGCTTCAGCATGATCTTGCCGATGTGGTCGCTGGTTTCCATCAACCGGTGCGCCTCGACCACATCGTCAAAGGAAAATACCTTGTGAATGACGGGGGCAACCGTGCCCTCGTCAAGCAGCGGCCAGACCTGCGACAGAAGATCGTCGCGAATGGCGCGCTTTTCTTCCGCCGTACGCGGCCGCATGGTCGAGCCGGTCACCGTCAGGCGTTTTACCATGATCGGCTGCAGATTGGCTTTTTCCGCCACCGCACCGCCAAGGAAGGCGATGATCGAGAGGCATCCGTCGCGGGCAAGCGAAGCGAGATTCTTCTCCAGATAGGCTGCACCGATCATGTCGAGGATAATATCGACGCCGTGATCCGTCTCGGCCTTGATGACCTCGGCGAAATCCTCTTGCCTGTAATTAATGGCCCGCTTGGCTCCGAGCTTTTCGCAAGCCTCGCACTTCTCCTTCGAGCCGGCGGTCGTATAGACGGTCGCACCGAAAGCATGGGCAAGCTGGATCGCCGTCGTGCCGATGCCGCTGGAACCGCCATGGATCAGCACGCTTTCGCCTTCGGTCAGGCCGGCCATCTGAAAGAGATTGGCCCAGACGGTGAAGAAGGTTTCGGGAACTGCCGCAGCGCGCACGGCATCATAGCCGTTCGGAAAACGAAGCGCCTGACCGGCGGGCAGCACGCAATACTCAGCATAGCCACCGCCATTGGCAAGGCCGCAGACCTTGTTGCCGATGGCGAATTCCCTGACGCCGGGAGCGACGTCGACAACCTCGCCGGCGATTTCGAGACCCAGGATGGGGCTTGCTTCCTTAGGGGGCGGATAGATACCCTGCCGCTGTGCCACATCAGGTCGATTGACGCCGGCGGCCTCGACCCGAACGAGGATTTCGCCGGGCTTCAGAACGGGCAGAGGCTTGCGGGCGATGGTCATGACCTCGGGGCCACCAAAGGACGGCAAGTCCACGAAACGCATTTCAGACGGCAAGGGCATGGGCCAATCTCCTCTCCCAACGAAGCAATGGAGATAGTTTAGCGCGAGCCGCTTGAAAAGGAGGGACTGTCGAAGGGCGTCAATTCGTCTCGGTCAGACCGAGGAATGCGACGCCGGCTTTGCTTTCCTTCGCCTTGGCCTTGATGCCCGCAATCGATGTGCTGACGCGATTGATATTGTCGATCACCAATCCCTCGGGCAGCTGCAGGATACCGATCGAGCAGCGCATCAATGGGAAGTCTGCCTCCGCGCCGCTGCGGTCGTGGCCGCGAATGCGGCCGGCAGCACGGTCTTCGGCCGAATAGAAATCGAGGACATCCGCGTGAAAATCGGCGAGCAGTCGATCCAGGACCTCGCGGAGCTGCTCCATGCTCCAATCCGTGACGCCGATGAAGAAATCATCGCCGCCGACATGACCGAGGAAATTGCGCTCGGCGAAGAAATAGCGGCGCATCAGCGCGGCAAACAGCGAAATGGCGTGGTCGCCGAGATGGAAACCGTAGGCGTCGTTGAACGGCTTGAAATTATCGAAGTCGCAATAGCAGAAATGCCTGATCTCATCACCATCGCGGCCAGTGCTCTGCATGAAATCGTGGATCGCCCTGTTGCCGGGCAGACCGGTCAGCGGGTTCTGATCCTGAGCGATCTTGAGCTGCTTTTCGTTGATGACCTTGATCAGCGACGCGGCCGAAACGATGCCGGCATAATGCGTGCCCTCAGTGACGATCAGGCAATCGCTGCTCTCCATATTGGCGAAGATCGCCATCAGCGTATCCGCATCGGAATCAAGCCCGACGATCGGCGCCATCTCGACGAAATGCGAGATCGACCGCTCATAGACCTTGTTCTTCAGGAGATCGCGGCCGAATGGCTGATAGATATATTCCTTGAGCTGGTACTCATGGATGATGCCCCGCGGCTCTTGATTGGCGTTCACGACCGGGAAATAAGCCCGGCGCGGATTGCGGCGAAAGAGTTCGAAGACGCTGTCGATGCTGTCGTTTTCGCGGATGGTCGGCAGTACTTCGATCTGCTTGCGGATGAGGATTTCGTCCAGAGACTGGCTGTTGCGCACGGTCTTGCCAAGATCCTGCAAGTGCGGAAAGCTCGGCTTGAGTTCATTAACCAGCACCGTCGGACGAGCGATGAACCAACCCTGGACCAGATCGACGCCGAATTCACGGCAGGTCAGGAACTCCGCCTCGGTCTCGATACCCTCGGCGATGACCCGCGTGCCGAGGACGTGGGCGATATTGACGAGATTCCTCAGAATATGGCGCTTGCGGGCACTGCGATCGATATCGACGATGAAGTGACGATCGATCTTCAGGTAATCGACCGGATAGTCCGACAGGAGCTTCATCTCGCCATGACCGACGCCAAAATCGTCGATGGCCAGCTTGAAGCCCGCATTGCGCATTTTGGCGACTAGGTCGCAGAACTCGGGCACGATTGTATTGTCGAACCGCTCGGAAAATTCGAAGCAGATGGATGAAGGCGCGATCCCAGCCTTCTTCATGTGCTGCAACAGGCTATCTATCAGCGCGGCACCCTGCGGGATCAGGCGGACATCCAGATTGAGAAACAGGGTTGCCGAGGCTGCATTGGGAAGGGTGGCGAATTTTGCCAGCGCGCGGCTGGTGACCATCTGTTCCAGCCCAAGAAGCTGGCCCATGCGCTCGGCTTCGTCGAGGATATCGATCGGGCTGTCGAAACCGATACGCTGCTGGCCCCGCATCAGGGATTCATAGCCGAAAACGGCGCCGGTGCCGGCCTCCACGATCGGCTGAAATGCATTTTCGATCACGAGTTTGGCGAGAGTGACAATCTGGTCGCTGGCATACCGGCGTAGCACGCCCGGTTCGACTGCGGCAGTCAAAGACATGCCCATCTCCCTTGGAATTCTTGATCTAATTTATTTAAGTAAAACTTTGGATTTACCGCGTTTTCGACCGAACATGCGCCATAAAGCGTCAACGAAACCTTTCCCTCATGTGAAAGTTTCGTGAATGGTAAAGCAATATTAACCATTCGTTCGGCCGAGCAAAATCGGGCGCCGCGACATGGCCGCGGCCCGAAAGCCGGTTTTCCGGCTCAGTTATGCGGGTGCTTTTCGGCTTCGTAGTCGGCGAACATGTCGGCGACGCAACGACTGCCTCTTACCGTCTCGTCCTGATCGTTGGCGGCTTGCGGCACATCGCAGACGTCACCGCGCTTGCGTGCTGCATCCCACATGCGAAGTGCTTCCCGCACGACTTCACTGCTTGAAGCATAGGTACCTGTGTCGACCGCGGCGCGAATGCCGGCAGCCTGAAGCGGAGAGATGGAAACCGTTACCATCGGCATGATATTCCTCCCTTGACCGTCGTTAGGCGGAATATTCGCTGGAGACTTATTCCGCAGCCTTGAGCAGTGCTTTCGAGGCGTGTCTTGGACACGCAAACTCCAGATCATGGCGCCGTCACAACATCAATTCGGCACCGCACGCTCTACAACATGACGCCCGAAGAGTAACGCCGCTCACGCTCCTTGTCAAAAAGCAGCACTTTGTTATCCCCTTGAACGGCGGCTCATCGCCTGAGGATGAGGCCGAAGACAATCAGTGTCCAGCCCTGGAAAACCAGATCGAAGCCCAAGAAAAGACCGAGAATCCAGAGGCTGTTGACCGGCCAACCGAGCGCAATGGCAATGCCGGCAACGGCGGTCGCAAGCCCGCTGATGACGATCCAGATCCATCCGCGTTCCGGCATCACCTTGCGGCCGACCCAGACGCGAAATGTGCCGGCGATCAGGAGCGCAATAGCAAGGAACAGGGTCAGCGCCTCAGAGGCCAGCAGCGGGTTGGCGAAGGCAAGGATACCGGCAAGCGTATAGAGCAGACCACTCAGCACCCAGAATACGATGTGCTCCCATCCGCGCACCTGAAACGCGTGCGCCAGATGCACAATGCCGCCGATCAGCATCAGCATGCCGACATAATAGACCGAGGCGACGGTGGCGATAAACAGATTGCCGAGAGCAATGCCGCCGCAGATCAGCAGCAGGACGCCGAGACCGACAAACCATCCCCATTTGTCGCCCATTGCAGATGGTGGAACTTCATCAGGAATATCGACCATGACCGTACCTCCTCCTCAAGGGAAGTATGGCACAGAAATGCAACTCGGAAAGAGGTTGCGGATTTTTCGCGGTTACCCGGCGCTCGCGCGATTTTTTTATTGATTGATCAGTCAATCAAAAATACAGTCTTCTCAACCTTGGGGATTGATGCATGCCGAAAGTCGGAATGGAGCCGGTGCGCCGCAAGGCGCTGGTGGATGCCGCGATGCGCGTGATCGGCGATCACGGCTCGCTGACCGTCACCATGTCCGAAATCGCCAAGCAAGCGGGCGTTTCCCCTGCTCTTGCGCATCATTATTTCGGCAGCAAGGAACAATTGCTGATCGAGACCGTCCGCGTTCATCTACAGCGCCTGCGCGACAGCGTCGTGACGGCACTGCGCGCGGCACCGACGCCGCGCGAGAAGCTTTCGGCCGTCATCCGCGTCAGCTTCCAGGCCGACCAGTTTGCGCCGGAGACGATCGCTGCCTGGCTTGCATTCTATGCCGAAGCGCAGCGCTCCGAAGAGACGCGTCGCTTTCTCGTCATCTATGCCCGCCGGCTGCGGTCTAACCTGGTGGCCAATCTCAAGACGCTGTGCCCGGCCGAAGACGCCGAGCGCATCGCAGAAGGTGCCGCGGCGATGATCGACGGGCTTTACATCCGCCAGAGCCTGCGATCCGCCCCGATCAGCATCGAGGCGTCAATTGCGCTGACCGACGACTATCTGACAACCCATCTCAACGCGCTGAGGGGCTAGGGCATGCTGACAGTCTGGGGCCGCAAATCGTCATCCAACGTGCAGGCACTGATGTGGTGCATCGGCGAGCTTGGGCTTGCCTATAAGCGCATCGATGCCGGCTTCACATACGGCGTCAACGATACCCCGGAATTCCTGGCGATGAACCCGAACGGCACGGTTCCGGTGCTGCGTGACGGCGATGACGAGCCATTGTGGGAAACGGGCGCCATCCTGCGCTATCTCGCCACGCAATATGGCGAGGATGTCTTCTGGCCGAAGGATGCCCGGCATCGTGCCCAGATCGACAAATGGGCGGAATGGGCCAAGATCAATATCGCCCAGAGTTTCACCGGCCCGATATTCTGGCGCGTGGTGCGCACAGCCCCTGCTCTCAAGGATGAGAAGGCAATCATTGCGGCCGTCGCCGCGCTTGCTGCGAAGCTAGACATCGCCGAGTCGCAGTTCGGACGGCATCGCTTCCTTGCCGGCGATAATCTGACGCTTGCCGACGTGCAATTCGGCCATCTGCTCTATCGCTATTTCGACATCGACATCCAGCGTCCCGCCCATCCGCGGCTGGAGCGCTACTACCAAAACCTGACCGAGCGGCCTGCTTTTCAAGAGCATGTCATGGTGTCCTACGAAGAATTGAGGGTTCTATAATGCGCGCACAACCGAAAGCCTCGCATTTCATCGACGGGGAATATGTCGAGGACACCGACGGCACCCTTATCGAAAGCATCTATCCCGCCACCGGCGAGGTGATCGCCCGACTGCACGCGGCAACGCCGGCCATTGTCGAAAGGGCAATTGCCGCCGCCAAACGGGCACAGCCGGAATGGGCCGCCATGAGCCCGACCGCACGCGGCCGCATCCTGAAGCGGGCCGCCGACATCATGCGCGAGCGTAATCGCGAGCTTTCCGAGCTGGAGACGCTGGATACGGGCAAGCCGATCCAGGAAACCATCGTTGCCGATCCGACCTCTGGCGCCGACGCCTTCGAATTCTTCGGCGGCGTCGCAGCGGCTGCCCTCAACGGCTCCTATATCCCGCTCGGCGGCGACTTCGCCTACACCAAGCGCGTGCCGCTCGGCGTCTGCGTCGGCATCGGCGCATGGAACTACCCTCAGCAGATCGCCTGCTGGAAGGGTGCACCCGCTCTCGTTGCCGGCAATGCCATGGTGTTCAAGCCTTCGGAAAACACGCCGCTTGGCGCTTTGAAGATCGCCGAAATTCTCATCGAGGCCGGCCTACCGAAAGGCCTCTACAACGTCATTCAGGGCGACCGCGAAACAGGGCCGCTGCTCATCAACCATCCAGATGTTGCCAAGGTTTCGCTGACTGGCTCGGTGCCGACAGGCCGCAAGGTCGCGGCTTCGGCCGCCGGCAATCTCAAGCACGTCACCATGGAACTCGGCGGCAAGTCGCCACTGATCATCTTCGATGATGCCGATATCGACAGTGCCATCGGCGGCGCCATGCTCGGCAATTTCTATTCGACCGGTCAGGTCTGCTCGAACGGCACCCGCGTCTTCGTCAACAGCAAGATCAAGTCCGAGTTTCTAAAGCGGCTGAAGATCCGCACCGAGGCGATGCTCATCGGCGACCCGATGGACGAGGCAACGCAGATCGGCCCAATGGTATCCTGGGCACAGCGCGAGAAGGTGCTTGCCTATATCGAGAAGGGCAAGGCGGAAGGCGCGACGCTGGTTGCCGGCGGCGGCATCCCGAACAACGTCTCCGGCGAAGGCTATTACATCCAGCCGACCGTCTTCGCTGACGTCACCGACGACATGACCATCGCCCGCGAGGAGATCTTCGGACCGGTCATGTGCGTCCTTGATTTCGATGACGAGGCTGAGGTGATCGCCCGCGCCAATGCCACCGAATTCGGTCTTTCCGGCGGCGTCTTCACCGCCGATCTCACCCGCGCCCACCGTGTCGTCGACCAGCTCGAGGCCGGAACGCTCTGGATCAACGCCTACAATCTCGCGCCGGTGGAAATTCCCTTCGGCGGCTCCAAGCAATCCGGCTTCGGCCGCGAGAATTCGCTGGCGGCACTGGAGCATTATTCGGAATTGAAGACCGTTTACGTCGGCATGGGGCCGGTGCAGGCGCCTTATTGAACTACCTCCCCCTTGAGGGGGGAGGTCGCCGCATAGCGGCGGGTGGGGGTGACCAGCCGCTATGCGCATACCAACGATCACCCCTCCCCGGCCTTCGGCCGACCCTCCCCCTCAAGGGGAGGGTGTAGAACCGTCTGGATTTTCGCCGCTACCCACCTGGAGCACACGGTCATGCAAGCAGATTTCGTTATCGTCGGCTCGGGTTCAGCCGGTTCCGCCATGGCTTCCCGCCTGTCGGAGGACGGCAAGCATTCGGTCATCGTGCTGGAATTCGGCGGCAGCGACTTCGGTCCGTTCATCCAGATGCCGGCAGCGCTTGCCTGGCCGATGAGCATGGACCGCTACAATTGGGGCTATCTCTCCGAGCCGGAACCGCAGCTCAACAACCGCCGCATCACCGCGCCGCGCGGCAAGGTGATCGGCGGCTCCTCCTCGATCAACGGCATGGTCTATGTGCGCGGGCATGCCGAGGACTTCAACCGCTGGGAAGAGCTCGGCGCCCAGGGCTGGGCCTATGCCGACGTGCTGCCCTACTTCAAGCGGATGGAGCATTCGCATGGCGGCGAAGAGAGCTGGCGCGGCACGGACGGCCCGTTGCATGTGCGTCGCGGCGATGCCCGCAACCCGCTCTTCCACGCCTTCATCGAGGCCGGCAAGCAGGCGGGCTTCGAGGCGACCGAAGACTATAACGGCAGCAAGCAGGAAGGCTTCGGCCTGATGGAGCAGACGACCTGGAAGGGCCGGCGCTGGTCTGCGGCGACAGCCTACCTCAAGCCTGCTCTGAAGCGGCCGAATGTCGAGCTTATCCGTTGCTTCGCCCGCAAGGTCGTCATCGAAAACGGCCGCGCCATCGGTGTCGAAGTGGAGCGCGGCGGCAAGATCGAAATCATCAAGGCGAACCGCGAGGTGATCATTTCGGCGTCTTCATTCAACTCGCCGAAGCTTCTGATGCTTTCCGGCATTGGCCCGGCTCAGCATCTGCGCGATATGGGCATCGAGGTGAAGGTCAACCGGCCGGGCGTCGGCGCCAACCTGCAGGACCATATGGAGTTCTATTTCCAGCAGACCAGCCTGAAGCCGGTATCACTCTATTCCTGGCTGCCCTGGTACATGCAGGGGATTGTCGGTGCGCAATGGATGTTCTTCAAATCCGGCCTTGGCACATCCAACCAGTTCGAAGCCTGTGCTTTCCTGCGTTCCGCACCCGGCGTCAAGCAGCCCGACATCCAGTATCACTTCCTGCCTGTCGCTATCAGCTATGACGGCAAGGCAGCGGCCAAGAGCCATGGCTTCCAGGTGCATGTCGGCTATAACCTGTCGAAATCGCGCGGCAACGTGACGCTTCGCTCCTCCGATCCGAAGGCCGATCCGGTGATCCGCTTCAACTATATGAGCCATCCGGAGGACTGGGAAAAATTCCGCCACTGCGTGCGGCTCACCCGTGAGATCTTCGGCCAAAAAGCCTTTGACGACTATCGTGGTGCGGAGATTCAGCCTGGAGAGAACGTTCAGACCGACGAGCAGATCGACGCCTTCCTGCGCGAACATCTGGAAAGCGCCTATCACCCCTGTGGCACCTGCCGGATGGGCTCGAAGGACGATCCGATGGCCGTGGTCGATCCCGACACCCGCGTCATCGGCGTCGACGGCCTGCGCGTCGCCGACAGCTCGATCTTCCCGCACGTGACCTACGGCAACCTGAACGGCCCTTCGATCATGACCGGCGAAAAGGCCGCCGACCACATTCTCGGCAAGCAGCGGCTGGCGCGCTCCAATCAGGAGCCGTGGGTCAATCCGCGCTGGGAGACGAGCGATCGCTGATAGCGGACGTGACCGCTTCACATAATAGATTGACGTCGATGCATAGGGGGCGCAAAGACACCGTCAGTAAAGTGAAGCTCTGTAAGACAGTGTGACTATCTTAAGACGTCGTTTTTAAGCAGATTGCCCGAACAGAGTCCGCAAAGACCCGTCCATCAATCTGCCGGTCACACGTCCAATGCCCCCTATCTACCGCAAGTCCAAGCTGCTCCGCCGTTCCCGTGTCATCTGGGGCTCCTTCAATCTCTGGCGGCCGCGACTGGTGTTCTGGACCGGCGCTCTG
This sequence comes from Rhizobium sp. A22-96, assembly GCF_053521805.1. NCBI lineage: Bacteria > Pseudomonadati > Pseudomonadota > Alphaproteobacteria > Hyphomicrobiales > Rhizobiaceae > Rhizobium > Rhizobium sp. A22-96. The sequence goes on along the minus strand of NZ_JBNWDQ010000003.1, from coordinate 197,347 downwards.
GCGATCGGGGTGATCAGCGTCGGCTTTGCCAAGCTTGCCGATCTGGCACAGCGCGCTTTTACGGGCGTTACTCATTCCGGTGCATGGACATGGCTGTTGCCGCTAGTGCTGACGCCGCTTGGCTTCGTGCTCTCAGCCTATCTGGCCACGACCCTGTTTCCCAACGCACAAGGGAGCGGCATTCCGCAGGCGATCGCCGCGCGACATCTTCACCACCCCGAAGATCGCACGAAATTGCTGTCGCTGCGGCTTGCCTTTGGCAAGATCGTACTGACCATTCTCGGGCTGTTGAGCGGCGCCTCGATCGGCCGCGAGGGACCGACCGTGCAGGTCGGCGCATCCTTCATGCTGGCCGTCGCCCGCTTCGGCGGTATGGCGCAGGCGAAAGGGTTGATCCTTGCCGGCTCGGCAGCGGGCATCGCGGCCGCCTTCAACACGCCACTTGCCGGGATCGTCTTTGCTATCGAGGAAATGAGCCGCACCTATGAGTCGCGCGCCAACGGTCTCGTCCTAACCGCCGTCATTCTTTCTGGCCTTGCCGCACTCGGCCTTTCCGGCAGCTACAATTATTTCGGCACAGCCGATGCCGCGCCGACGATGTTTCGCGACTGGATCGTCATGCTGATCTGCGGTGTCGGCGGCGGCGCGCTCGGCGCCACCTTCAGCGGGATGGCTCTCTATACGGGCATCCGCATCCGCCGCTGGGCGCAGCCGCAGCCGCTCAAGCGCATGCTGATCCTTGCCGGCCTGTGCGGCCTGGTCGTTGCCGCCATCGGCGTCTTCTCCGGCGGACAGACCTTCGGCACCGGCTATGAGCAGGCGCGCGGTGCTGTGGAGGGACACGCCCTGCCCGCGCTTTTCTTCGTCGAAAAGCTGCTCGCAAGCTTCCTGTCGATGATTTCCGGTATTCCCGGTGGCATATTCGCGCCGTCGCTCGCCGTCGGCGCCGGTTTCGGCAGCACGGTCGGCACATTGGTTGGTGGCAGCATAGCGCTTGCGGCGATCCTCGGCATGGCCGGCTATTTCGCCGGCGTCGTCCAGGCACCGATGACCGCCTTCGTCATCATTCTGGAAATGACCGGCGACCACCAGGCCGTCATCCCGATCATGGCGGTCTCGATGATCGGTTATGTGACGTCGCGGCTGCTCTCGCGCGAACCGCTCTATCACGGTCTGTCGCGCGTCTTTATCGCAGCGGCAATCCGTGCGCGACGTACGATGGAGAAGGAAGCCGGCGAAGAGACCGCCGCTCACTAAGGGTCAGGCCATCAGCCTGGTGACTTCCGGACCGTCAGGCTGCGCTACCGCGTCTGCGATGGTGGTCGAGAAGAGAACCTTGCGGGTCGCATCGGCAACCCGCGCGAAGACATGCCGAATTTCGCAGGTCTGCTCACCGTCGCAATCGTCGCAGCGACGATAGGCGGTGAGCGAAAGACAGGGCAGCGGCGCCAGCGGCCCATCGATGACGCGCAGGATCTCGCCGAAGGTGATCTCTTCGGCCGGCTTGCGAAGGAGATAGCCACCCTGCTTGCCACGACGGCTGATGACGATGCCTTGGTGCTTCAGGTCGAGAAGGATTTGCTCCAGAAACTTCTTCGGGATCCTTTGCTGCGCGGCGATGTCTGAAATCATCATCGGTTCGCCTGCCCCGGACTGGGCCAGTGCCGATAGCGCGCGCAGCGCATATTTTGCTTTCTGAGTAATCATTTCGAACCGCTTACACACACATGCGATAGGTTTGGCCGATCTGTTCAGCCGGGCATTTGGCAATTCCGCAGGCTTCCTACCCGGCTAGCCTCGGGAGGAATACACCAATGGGGCAACGTCGGGAAAACGATGGCAACCCAGCCTTGTTTTCATTCTTTTGTTGCTATTCTCATAGTTTAGCTCAAAATCCGCCGTCACGCATCATTTTAGCCATCACTTCCGATTTCCATTTGACAAGCTGTGTGTAACTCTACTATTTCTATAGACATTAAAGCAAGCGCTTAAACATGGCTAGCCATATCAAGCGCTCCAGACTAGCCGCTTCAGACGGCCAAATGCCTTGGTTAATAGCCGAGGCGTTCGCTTTTCTTTACCAGCGCAGCTTCATGGAGATATTTACTCTCCATTCGCTTGCTTTCGAAATCTATTTTTCTGTCCGATGCCACCATGAACTGCAATACTCGCTTCAGTATCAGGACAGGATCCCCCCATGACTGCCATTACATCAATTGAAGATGCCGCCACGCTCAACAGTCAGCTGGCAGCGCTGGATCTTGCAGGCCGTCTGTCTCTGGTTGCCAGCCTCGGCGGGCGTGTCGTCTTCACCACATCGCTCGGAATAGAGGATCAGGTCATCACGGCCGAGATCGGCAACCACCGCCTACCGATCGAAGTGGCAACGCTGCAGACCGGCCGTCTCTTTCCTGAAACGCTCGCTTTGATCGCCGAGACGGAAAGCCAATACGATATCCATATCGTCCGCTACGAGCCAGAACAGGCCGATGTCGATGCCTATGCCGAGAAGTATGATCTCAACGGTTTCTACGAAAGTGTCGAAGCCAGGCATGCCTGTTGTGGCGTGCGCAAGCTGAAGCCGCTTGCGCGCGCACTTTCCGGCGCCACGATCTGGATCACCGGCCTGCGCCGCGGCCAGTCCGCCAATCGCGCCGATACGCCTTTTGCCGAGTTCGACCCCGAGCGCAACCTGATCAAGATCAACCCGTTGGCGGATTGGGATATCGATGTCATCCGCGCCTACGTCGCCGACAACAGCGTCCCGGTGAATCCGCTGCATGCCCGCGGCTATCCCTCGATCGGCTGCGAGCCCTGCACCCGCGCCATCAAGCCGGGCGAGCCAGAGCGCGCCGGCCGCTGGTGGTGGGAGAACGACGAGAAGCGCGAATGCGGCCTGCATGTTCACGAAGAGGTGGCAAGCGCCGCTCAATAGCATACCCCCGCCGGCTCCCGGCTCCGATCCGAAGCGCGTTTCATCGCCGCCGATGTCTAGGGAACCAACGCATCCATTCTTTCCGGCCAAATTTCCGGTCGAGACAATTGAAGTTCTGGAGTCATACATGCCCGATAGCCGTCCGGATACGGAACTCTCCAATCCGCAAAGCATCAAGCCGCCGCTCGATCCGCATCTGAAGGCGCTGGAAAACGAAGCGATCCACATCTTCCGTGAAGTCGCGGCCGAATTCGAGCGTCCGGTCATGCTCTATTCGATCGGCAAGGATTCCTCGGTGCTGCTGCATCTGGCGCGCAAGGCCTTCTATCCCGGCCGCATTCCCTTCCCGCTCTTACATGTGAACACCGGCTGGAAATTCGCCGAGATGATCACCTTCCGCGACGAGATCGTGAAGAAGTACGAGCTCGACCTGATCGAGCATATCAATCCGCGCGGCAAGGCAGAGAACATCACGCCCTTCACCCATGGTTCGGCCGGCTATACCGACATCATGAAGACGGAAGCGCTGCGTCATGCGCTCGATGCCGGCCAGTTCGATGCCGCTTTCGGTGGCGCCCGCCGCGACGAAGAGGCTTCACGTGCCAAGGAACGCATTTACTCCTTCCGCACGCCGGATCATCGCTGGGATCCGCGCAACCAACGCCCGGAACTCTGGAATGTCTATAACGGCCAGATCCGCAAGGGTGAGAGCGTGCGCGTCTTCCCGCTGTCCAACTGGACCGAGGTCGACATCTGGCGCTACATCCAGGCCGAAGACATTCCGATCGTGCCGCTCTATTTCGCTGCGAAGCGCCCGTTTGTCGAGCGTGACGGCATGATGATCATGGCGGCTGATCCGCGGCTGGAACTGCTGCCGAATGAAGTCAAGCGTGAAGAGCTGATCCGTTTCCGCACGCTCGGCTGCTTCCCGCTGACCGGCGCCATCCGCTCCACCGCCACGACCCTTGAAGAGATCATTGCAGAGCTGGAGATCGCCACGGTTTCCGAACGTCAGGGCCGCGCCATCGACCGCGACCAGTCCGGCTCCATGGAAAAGAAGAAGCGTGAAGGATATTTCTGAGATGACCGCAAACGCCAACGTCGTCACGATGCCTGTTGTTGGGCCCGCTGCTGGGTCTGCCGCCGAGCCCGCCAAGGCCGTCCGCGACTCGCGCCCGCTTCGCCTCATCACCTGCGGCAGCGTCGATGACGGCAAGTCCACGCTGATCGGCCGCCTGCTCTGGGATACCAAGGCGGTCAAGGAAGACCAGGCCGCCACGCTCCGGCGTGATTCCACCGGCAAGCAGAACGATCTCGGCCTGCCCGATTTCGCACTGTTGCTCGACGGCCTGCAGGCCGAACGCGAACAGGGCATCACCATCGATGTCGCCTATCGCTATTTCTCGACCGACAACCGCTCCTTCATCGTCGCCGACACGCCCGGCCACGAGCAGTATACCCGCAACATGGCGACCGGCGCTTCCACTGCCGATCTCGCCGTGCTGCTGATTGACGCGCGCATGGGCATTCTGGAGCAGACGCGCCGCCACGCGACGATCGCTTCGCTGCTCGGCATCAAGCAGTTCGTACTGGCCGTCAACAAGATCGACTTGACGAACTACGACCGCGCCGGCTTCGACAAGATCTCGCATGATTTCCGCGAATTCGCCCTGTCGCTCGGCGTCAAGCAGATCACGGCCATCCCGATGTCGGCGCTGAAGGGCGAGAATGTTGTCTATTCCGGCCAGGCCGTCATGCCTTGGTACACAGGCCCGACGCTGGTCGAAGCGTTGGAACTGGCCACGGTGCGCTCGGCGCAGGCGGTCGGTTTCCGCCTTTCCGTGCAGCGCGTCTCGCGCCCCGGCGAAAGCTTCCGCGGTTATCAGGGCACGGTTGCCGGTGGCTCGGTGAAGCCGGGTGACAGCGTCATGATTTTGCCTTCTGGCATGGTCGCCAATGTTTCGAAGATCGTCACCTTCGATCTGGTGCGCAATGCTGCCGTTGCCGGCGATGCCATCACGCTTGTTCTCGATCGCCAGGTCGACGTCTCGCGCGGCGACATGATCGTCGCCATCGACAGCCAGCCGCAATCGGGCCTTTCCTTCGACGCACAGATCGTCGCGCTGCAGCCGGAGGCCATCGAGCCCGGCAAGCGCTACTGGCTGAAGAGCGGCAGCCGCCGCCAGCGCGTGCAGGTGCAGCCGATTGCCCAGCTCGAGCTGAAGACCGGCGCCTGGGCGCCGGCACAGGCGCTGTGGATGAACGCCATCGGCAAGGTTCGTCTTTCCTTCGATGAAGCCGCCGTCTTCGACCCCTACGACCAGAACCGTTCGACGGGCTCCTTCATCCTGATCGATCCGGAGACCAACAACACGGTCGCCGGCGGCATGATCACCGGCAAGCGCACCGATGTCGGCGGCATTCACAAGGAAGGCCAGCGCGTTCTCCTGTCCCTGCCGGCAGATCTCGCCGAGCAGATCATGGCGAGCGAACTCTTCGTCAGCCGCCGCGACGAAACCGAAGTCCGCCGCGTGACATCGGCGCAGGCAGCGGAAATCTGGACGAACGCGGCAAGCGATATCTGATCGCTTCATAATACCTAATGGCAACGAGGCCGACTTGTGTCGGCCTCGGCACCGAGCGCTCCCGCGCGTTGAGCTGGGGTTTCGTTGAATCAGCCCAATATTTCGCCCAGTACCGCCAGCAGCCGATCACATTCTGCATCGGTGCCAATGGTGATGCGCAGGAAGTCGCCGATACGCTCAGCCGCAAAGCGCCTCACCAGAATGCGCCTGTTCCTCAGTTCGGCGGCCAGATCCGCGCCCGGCCTGTCCGGGTGCCTCGCAAACACAAAATTGGCGGATGACGGAAGCACGTCGAAGCCCAATTCTTTCAGCCCGACGGCGAGGCGTTCCCGGCTGGCAATGACCAGAGCGCGTTGACGCTCGAACCAGTCCCGGTCTTCCCAGGCAGCAATCGCACCAGCCAAAGTCAGCCTGTCGATGGGATAGGAATTGAAGCTGTCCTTGACGCGCTCCAGGGCCTCTATCAGCGGCCTTTGTCCGACGGCGAAGCCGACGCGAAGCCCGGCAAGACCTCGGGACTTCGAGAAGGTCTGGACCACCAGGAGATTGGGGTATTTGCGGACCAGCGGAATGGCGCTCTCACCGCCGAAATCCACATAAGCTTCATCGATGACGACAACCTGGTCCAGATGCTCCCGCACAAGCGCCTCAATCTCCGATAGAGGCAGGCCGATGCCTGTTGGTGCGTTGGGATTGGGCAGAATGATGGCGCCGCAGGGCTGGCGATAATCGTCGACCCGAACGCGCATCTCCACATCGAGCGGAACTTCATGGAAGCTGATCCCATAGAGACGGCAGTAGGTCGGATAGAAGCTGTAGGTGATGTCGGGGAAAAGCAGCGGCTCTTCATGATTGAGGAGCGCCTGGAACGTATGCGCCAGAACCTCGTCCGAGCCATTGCCGATGAAGACCTCGTTATTGTCGAGACCATGGCTTGCGGCAATTGCGGCGCGCAGCCCCTGCGCCGTCGGATCCGGATAGAGCCGAAGCGTATCGTTCACGGCCCGCGAAATCGCCTCCAAGGCATGGGGAGACGGGCCGTAGGGGTTTTCGTTGGTGTTCAGCTTGACGATATCGCTGATGGCGGGCTGCTCGCCGGCGACATAGGGGATCAAGGAGTGAACAATCGGGCTCCAGAAACGGCTCATGGTAATTTCCAAGTTTTGGCGGTTGCAGGCGGGTTGGTATGGCGTGGTTCGATTTTAGGGTCTGACGCGGCAAATGCCATCATCGAATGACAAGTTTCGGCCCGAAATGGACGAGCGGCCGTAAGCCTCGTCAAAGACGATATGCGGCTCTAACAATGTCCAGAATATTGGGGGCGGATTTCAAAAGATCATTTTCAAACCACATGCTGCGACCTTCGACTATTTCTAGCCTCTGCGTCCGCTTTTTGGCGGCGTTTATCGTCGAGGTATAGAACTTTCTGAGATCTGGTGAGGGAGGAATGTGCGCGTCTCCTAAAACGAAGAAACTCTGATATCCGATGGTCAGTCGATAGGCCGGTTCCAGTGCGCCTCTCAGCGGAAGCGTGAGCATTTTCAGGTGGCCCAGCCCCGCGAACTGATCGACCAAGAACATCTCTGTGCCATCAGGGTATCTGTGCTGTTTGAAGCGGAATTCATCGTTTGCGAAAGAGGAGTGCTTGATGAACAGTTGTCGCAATTGGCGGCGTACGCAATCGAAAAGATGACTATCAGGCGGCCCCGAAAAAGGCACCTTGTCATCTTTAGCGATGACACATTCAGATAGGCGTTCTTGAAGGAAGGTGTGCATCCGGCTTTCGGAAAAAACTAACTCAATGTCAGCCACACTTTGACTCCCCTCAAACAACTCGTCGAGGCTTATAGCCATCGATGTGACAGACCATCAACTGCGAAGCATGTGAATTGAACAATGGGACGTTCATGGTGTGCACGATGACTGCTTCTGGCACATAATCTCCGCCGGCCAATGTGGCGGCAGTTGTTACCTCAATCCACAATTTTTCATAGCCGTTGAAGATTGATCAACATGGTTCTGATTCAAGGTGTGGGAGCAGCAGGCAGCACATCGCAACTCTTTGCAAAAAGCCTTTCGCTCAGAAAATCCACAAATACTCGAACCTTCGGCGACAGATGCCGGCTCGATGGCCAGAGGACATGGAAATGGCCAGGCTCGTCGATGAAATCATCGAGAACGGTTTGCAGCTTTCCTTCGGCAAGTGAGCTGCGCACCAGGAAATCCGGCATGCATCCGATGCCGAGGCCCGCGACGGTGGCGCCGCGCACGGCTTCCATATTATTGCAGGAAAAGGCCGTTCGCATGCGCAACTCAGGCTCCTCCTCCGACAAGGTCAGCGGCCAATCCTGCAGCTTGCCGCTGTTGGGAAACCGGAACCGCACCGCCAGATGCTCGTTGAGCGCGCGCGGGCTCTCGGGAACGCCGTGGCGCTCCAGATAGCCGGGGGCTGCACAGATCAGCATCTGGAACGGCCGCAGAGTGCGCGACATTAGGCGCGAATCCGGCAGGTCGCCGCTGCGGATGGCGACATCGACGCCCTCCTCGATCATGTCGACAATACGGTCGTTGAAATCGATGTCGAGTTCGACATCGGGATAGCGCGCCACGAATTCCGGCACCACCGGCAGCAGGAAATGATAGCTGACGATCGGCACGCTGACGCGCAGCCGCCCGCGCGGCACCGCTACCGCCTGCGCCAGTGAGGCCTGGGCATCATCGAGATCGTCGAGCACGCGCCGGCAGCGCTCGTGAAAGAGGCGCCCCTCCTCGGTCAGCCGGATGCTGCGGGTGGAGCGCTGCAATAGCCGGACGCCAAGCTGGCGCTCCAGATTGCTGACCGCCTTGCCGACGGCAGAGGCTGATAGACCAAGCACGCGGCCGGCGGCGGCAAAACTGCCGAGATCCGCAGTGCGGACAAAAGCATTCAGGCCACTCAAGCGATCCATAGCCACTCCATTCGAGCGTTTTCTTCCGATATATATGGAGTTATAGCCTCATTATCATCCGATTACAGCAAAACTATCTTCCATTGGCCATTTGAAGCCCCGTGGGCAGCGGCGCGTCACCCGCATCACTCCCAGCAACGCCCACGGTTCTCCTTGCTCAAACCCAACGGAAAATCCGATGACCTCATCCAAGTCAAAGGTCGCAAGTCCGACCGAAAAATTCTTCGTCCTCGTCGCAGTCTGCTGCGCGGCGGCGGCAATGCCCCTGACATTTACCGGCCCAGCCGTTGCCTTGCCCGCCATCAGCCGAACGCTCGGCGGTAGCCCGATCGCGCTCAACTGGGTCACCAACGCCTTCATGCTGACCTTCGGCAGCAGCCTGATGGCCGCCGGCGCACTTGCCGACAGCTTCGGCCGCCGCCGCATTTTCCTCACCGGCGTCGGTTGTTTCGCACTGTTTTCGGCCGGGCTGGCCTTTGCCAGCAATATCGTCTGGTTCGATATATTGCGAGCATTGCAGGGTCTCGGTGCGGCAGCGGCCTTTTCGGGCGGCATGGCGTCGCTCGCGCAGGAATTCGACGGTGCCGCACGCATGCGGGCCTTCAGCATCGTCGGCTCAAGCTTCGGCGTTGGCCTCGCCTTCGGGCCGATTACCTCAGGGCTTATGATCGATGCCTTCGGCTGGCCATCGATCTTCCTGCTCGTCGTTGCCCTCGCACTGCTAGCCCTCGGCCTCGGCGGTTATTTCCTGCGTGAATCCCGCGATCCCGCCGCAACCGGGCTCGATTGGCCGGGAGCGTTGAGCTTCACGCTTGCCCTGACGCTCTTCACCTATGGCGTGCTGCGCGCGCCGGAGACCGGCTGGAGCGATCTGCTCGTCATTGCCCTTTTGGCTGGCGCAGCCTTGCTGTTCCTCGCCTTCGGGATCATCGAACGCCGCGTGAAACGGCCGATGCTTGATCTCACGCTGTTTCGCTATCCGCGCTTCGTCGGCGTGCAGCTGCTGGCGGCGGCGCCCGCCTATGCCTTCGTGGTGCTGCTGATCCTGCTGCCCGTGCGCTTTGTCGGCATCGAAGGTATGAGCGAGATTGCCGCCGGACGGATGATGGTCGCCCTGTCGGCACCGTTGCTCATCCTGCCGATCGTGGCCGGCCTTCTGACCCGCTGGTTCAGTGCGGCGACGATCTGCGGCACCGGTCTCCTGATCTCGGCGGCAGGCCTCTTCTGGCTCAGCCATTTCGCCGCCGGCTCCGTGCCGTCATCCCTAATCGGCCCGCTGCTGACGATCGGCATCGGCATCAGCCTGCCATGGGGCTTGATGGACGGGCTCGCCGTCAGCGTCGTTCCCAAGGAGCGCGCTGGCATGGCGACCGGCATCTTCAGCACCACACGTGTCGCGGGCGAAGGTGTTGCCCTTGCCGTCGTCAGTGCCATTCTTTCCGCCTTCATCCAGTCCCGTCTCGGGACCTCGGCGGGCGAACACGCATCAGCCGCCGCACAGCGACTTGTCACCGGCGATCTTGCGGCCGCGACATCGAATGTGCCGGCAATCGGGCATGATGCGTTGATACAGGGTTACGGCGACGCCTTCAGCGCACTGCTCTGGCTGCTGACGGCGATTACCACTATCACCGCAATCGTGGTCTTCTCTTTCCTTGGCAGGGGATCGTCAAACAATATCGCCGAAGACACTGACGAACTGCCGGAAGGAGACGATGCGCTTCGCATATCGAAGGCATAGGAACATTTTTACAGGCCGGCCGAGGGCAACAGCTCCGGCCGGCCATGACGGCTCGCGGCACGGCAAGACGGCAAATCGAGGGCCTAGATGCACCGAAAGCGCTTTCGCAGTGCAACAGAATGTTTCGTCATCATATAAAATGTGCGCATCAAAACACGGCGGACCTCTGTCTTTGGAACGGCGCGAGACTGGCGTTTAAATCCGCCGATGCTATACGGTATCGTCATGACGTCAGACCGGTTTTTGAAGATTATCGCATGGGCCTACATCGCGGCGCTGGTTGCCGTGACCCTTGCGCATCTCAATTGGCAAGCCGCGCTTGGCAATCCATTCGACATATTTCGCGCCGGTGCGCTTTGCATAGCCGGCATGCTGGCACGTCTCGCCTATCCCCAATCACCATCTTTCACCTGCCTGCTGATGATCGGTAGTGTGTTCGCGCTTTATCTTTCGCATTTTCTGGCGAACGGCAATTATGGCTCGACGCTCGACATCATCGTCGGCATGGCCAGCGGGCTATGGGGCATCATGCTCGGTTCGGTCTTGAGCAGGCTGGTAGCCTCTGCCTCGAAGCGGACGGCATCATACTGAAATACTAAAAGAGCAAGCAGTCGTTTAACGACAATGCCTTCGACTAGCGCGCGGGCATGATCGCCGCTGCTCGCTCGGGAAATGAGCGATCTCCTCGGTCTACCCACGCCCATTCAAGTATATCTCAAGAGTATCAGAGTTTTGAATTCGCTCATTTCGTATCCCGCAATGACTATTGCGCAGCCAATATTATGCAGGACTTACTATCTGCGTTTGTAGATGTGGCATTCATGCAACTAGAATTCAAAATTCACGGAAAAGTCATTTTGTGAAAAATATATCATATAACTTTACAGGAATTCGTCTTTAATAACGACCAGAAGCGGGTGGGGCCCGTTTCTCCCGAGTCGGGGTTTTAAACAGGGATAGGGTCAGGGCACGTCGATTTTTCGGCGCGACAGCCTATGCCCAATCTATATTGGATTGGAGTTTTTTATGAACATCAAGAGCCTTCTTCTTGGCTCCGCTGCTGCTCTCGCAGTAGTTTCTGGCGCTCAGGCAGCTGACGCTATCGTCGCCGCTGAGCCGGAGCCGCTCGAATACGTTCGCATCTGCGATGCATTCGGCGCTGGCTACTTCTTCATCCCGGGTAGCGATACCTGCCTCAAGATCGGTGGTTATGTTCGCACCGAGGGCAAGTGGTACGACGCTTACAACCCGGCTTCGCACAACGGCACCTACTGGCGTAGCCGTGCTCACCTGACCGTCGACACCGCATCCGACACGGAATACGGTGCTCTGAAGACCAACACGGTCCTGCGTTTCGACTGGAACGACGGCGGCGCAACCACCACCAAGCTGCTGTTCGCCAACATCAGCCTCGGCGGCTTCACGATCGGTAAGCTCGATTCGCAGTACAACCTGTACACGGGTTATGCCGGCGGCGTCATGAACGACGACGTGGTCTATGACGGCCCGTACGAACTCAACCAGTTGACCTACAACTACGATGCCGGCAACGGCTTCACGGCTGTTGTTTCGCTCGAAGACAGCAACTCGGGTACGGGCGCCAAGGGCGTAAACGGCCGCGACAGCACCAACCACTACACGCCTGACGTTGTTGCCGGTCTCGGCTACAAGGCCGGTAACTTCGGCTTCAAGATCGTCGGTGGCTATGACTCCATCGTCGAAGAAGGCGCTATCAAGGCTCGCATCGACGGCGACTTCGGCGTCTTCAAGGCCTTCTTGATGGCCGGCTGGAACACCGATGGCGATCAGCTGAACAAGTACGCAAGCTCGAACGGCTCCGGCCCTGCCAAGACGATCGGCTGGGGTGACTGGGCTGCTTGGGGCGGCGTGACCGTTCCGATCAACAGCAAGGTTCAGGCCAACGCTCAGGTTGCCTACACCGACTCGAAGATCTTTGCCGCTACGGCGAACCTCAAGTTCACCCCGGTCAAGAACTTCCAGATCACCCCAGAAATCTCCTACACCAACTGGGATTCGATCAATCAGGACCAGTGGTCCGGCCTGCTGCGTTTCCACCGCAGCTTCTAATAGCTCGTTTACGAGATCTGATCTGACTTGACCCCTGATCGGATGGGGGGCGGCCTTACTTCCAGCGAAGTCGGGCCGGCCCTTCCGAGACAGGGGTTACGCTTTTCCGCACCCCTCTTCTTGCGGCCCTCAATCGCGCGGCAGCGATCGCGTTAACAGGCCCGAAGACCCGATTTGACCGCAAGATGAAATACCATTGCAGCGGGCGAACAGCATTCATTTCTTCCGTATCAATCTCATCGACATCGCGCATTTTTTATCGTACAGACATCGCATGTCGTTCAATTATGCATATGCCTCGCGATTTTATTCGTACCGCTGCTCTCAGCGGAGGCGGGCCTGTGCGTAGTTAAACTCGACGCGACACCAAAGACCCGAACAGCCGCTAGTCTACCTGGCGGCTTTTTTTGTCGCCACGGTATGACCTCTACAAGGAACCGATACCGTGCTGAATTCCACTGACGACCTGCGCATTGTCGAGATCACGGCGCTGACGCCGCCCTCTGGCATCATAGATGAAATTCCCCGCGACGAAGCGGTGACGACAACCGTCACCGAGGCCCGCAATGCCGTCCACAACATCCTGCGCGATGAAGACGACCGGCTGATCGTCGTCATCGGCCCCTGCTCCATCCACGACCCCGCCGCAGCGCGCGAATACGCAACGCGGCTGAAGGAACAGCGGGACCGGTTGGGTGACGATCTCGAAATCATCATGCGGGTCTATTTCGAGAAGCCGCGCACCACCGTGGGATGGAAGGGCCTGATCAACGATCCCCATCTCGACGGCAGCTATCGCATCGAAGAAGGGCTGCGGATCGCGCGCAAGCTTCTGGTCGACGTCAACGAAATCGGCCTGCCGGCTGGCTGCGAGTATCTCGATACGATTACGCCGCAATATATCTCGGATCTCGTGAGCTGGGGGGCGATCGGCGCCCGGACGACCGAGAGCCAGGTGCATCGGCAACTGGCCTCCGGCCTCTCCTGCCCCGTCGGCTTTAAGAACGGGACCAATGGCGATGTGCGGATTGCGCTCGATGCCATTATTGCCGCCTCGCAACCGCATCATTTTCCGGCTGTGACCAAGGAAGGCCTTGCAGCCATCGCCTCGACACGCGGCAATGAGGATTGTCACCTCATCCTGCGTGGCGGCAAGCAGCCAAATTACGATGCGGCGAGCGTGCAGGCGACTGCAGAGCAGGCACTGAAGGTCGGGCTGGAGCCACGCATCATCATTGACGCCAGCCATGCCAACAGCAGCAAGAATCCGGAAAACCAGCCGCTGGTGGTTACCTCCGTCGCCGAGCAGGTATCGGCCGGCGACCGGCGCATCAAAGGCATGATGATGGAAAGCAATCTCGTCGCCGGACGCCAGGACCTCGTTCCCGGCAAGGCGTTGGTCTATGGCCAGAGCATCACCGACGGCTGCATCGACTGGCCAACATCCGTGCGCACCCTGGAGGATTTGGCGCGCGCGGCACAGGCAAGACGGCGCCTAGCTCGATAGGTCTCAGAGCCAGGCTCGAAATGCATGCTGCATTTCACATTCGTATCAACCTCCTTGAGAGGCGGCGGATATGAGCGGCGAATATCCAGGCCACAGCGCTTTCCGCAGTGGCCTGGAAATCCCTGAAGGGCCATCTGCATCATTCGACTGCTTCGCAACCCAACGGATTGAAATCACCCAATTTCTCTTTCACTCGGTTTAGCAACGAGGATTTAAGCAACCTTCGGCGGTTCCGGCTGGCTGTGGGCGGGCATCAGCGGTCCGTGGCGCATCCCGCGAATTTGATGGTGTTTTGCAATTTGCGTGGCAACATGCCCTGCCTTCGGCAGGCGGGTACATTGATGCAAACGACGACAGGAGCGAATATGTCTGAGCGCGAAACCCGGCTTCACGGTTCCTGGCGGCTGGTTTCCATGGAGACTGAGCTGCAGGTTTCAAAGGAGCGCAGTCAACCATGGGGCGCCAAGCCCAACGGGCATCTTATCTTCGGCTCCGATGGACGAATGATGGTGCTGGTTACTGCAGAGGCGCGGGAACCGGGCAATACGGATGAGAGACTGCTGGGACTTTTTCGCACGTTGATGGCCTATACCGGACGTTACCGGATCGACGGGAACAGGTTCATCACAAAGATTGACTCATCCTGGAATGAGGCCTGGAACGGCAGTGAGCAAGAGCGGTTCTACAAGCTCGACGGCGACACGCTCGAGGTGTCTACGGCCTGGATGCCAAATCCGTTGGTAACGGGTAATCCAATAGGAAGGGCTGTTCTCAGCTTCAGACGCGAGTGATTTTCACTATGCTGGATTCGCAACCAGGCGACCCTTAGTCGGCCGGCTTGTTCTTCAGTCGACCTCTCAGGCTCGTCGATAGTGCGCGAGGCTTAGGTAGTGCTTGCGCGGTCCGCGCACGTGCCACATCTCGGCCCAGGCATCCGGCCCGCGAAAGAACAGGCGGCCCTGATAGAGATCGGGACTGCAATGATGGATGACATGCTGAGATGCGCCGTCGTCGATGCGAATGAATTCGGCAAGGCTAGGGAAGCGGATAGTGAGGGCTTCGGCCGCATCGTCGAGCCGATAGGTGCGACTGCTTCTCAGCGTCGCGTGCGCGCTGCGCGTGTCGCCATGCTCCTCGAACTGGACAGGCGTTACGAACGCCTGTCCTTCGAAGGTAATCACGGAGCGATTGAAGCGATCGATGATCCGACGCTTCACATTCCACGTACCGAGATAGGGCTTCAACCGGTCGATGGGACCGCTCCCCTATCAGGATGCCGCGCGCTGCGCTGCGTCCGCATTCCGGACCGGAAGCTTCCAGCCGGGCCGGACGAAATGGCAGGTGTAGCCATTCGGATAGCGCTCCAGATAATCCTGGTGCTCCGGCTCGGCTTCCCAGAAATCGCTGACCGGTACAACTTCCGTCACGACCTTGCCGGGCCACAGGCCGGAAGCATCGACATCGGCGATCGTATCCAGTGCCACCCGCTTCTGCTCGTCGCTGGTGTAGAAGATCGCCGAGCGGTAGCTGGTGCCCATGTCGTTGCCCTGGCGATTGCGCGTGCTCGGGTCGTGGATCTGGAAGAAGAATTCCAGAAGGTCGCGGAAGCCGATCTTCTGCGGATCGAAGATGATCTCGATCGCTTCGGCATGCGTACCGTGATTGCGATAGGTGGCATTGCGGACATCGCCGCCGCTGTAACCGACGCGCGTCGAGATGACGCCACTATAGCGGCGGATGAGATCCTGCATGCCCCAGAAGCAACCGCCGGCGAGAACTGCACGTTCCGTAGTCATCTTACATCCTCCACTTGGTCGATATAGGCACCATAACCCTCGGCTTCCATCCGGTCACGCGACACGAAGCGAAGGGAGGCGGAATTGATGCAGTAGCGCAGGCCGCCACGATCATATGGCCCATCCGGAAACACATGGCCGAGATGACTGTCGCCATTGGCCGAGCGTACTTCGGTGCGCACCATACCGTGCGAAATATCGGTCAGCTCGCTGACATTGGCCGGCTCGATCGGCTTGGTGAAGCTCGGCCAGCCGCAACCGGAATCAAATTTATCAGAAGAGGCAAAAAGTGGCTCCCCCGATACGATATCGACATAGATACCCGGTTCCTTGTTGTAGAGGAGTTCGCCGGAGCCGGGACGTTCCGTGCCGCTTTGCTGCGTCACGCGATATTGCTCGGGGGTAAGCTTGGCTATTGCCTCTGCTGTCTTGCTGTATTTGGCCATTCTTGTTCTCCTTGCCCCTCGGCACGCGTTTCGAGCTTGGCCAGTGCCTGCAAGAGGATGCGGGGGCGGTCATTGAGCTCGGTCAGCGCTAAGGGAATGATTGCAGAGCCAATATAGGCATCACCGGCGTGTTTTGCCATATCGATCACGCGGGCGTGACGCGTTGCCCGCCTCGCGGCTCAGCTGGCCGCTTGGCTGGCATTGGCGTAAATTGCGGCCAGCGCCTCGATGCCGGCCTGGTCGTCCGGATCGAAACGGCCGGTAACCGGGCTATCGAGATCGATCACGCCGAAAACCCGGCCATCACGCAACAACGGCACCACAAGTTCGGATCGCGAAGCAGCGTCGCAGGCAATGTGGCCGGGAAAAGCGTGGACATCTTCCACCAGGATCGACTGCGCCTTCTCGACCGACGTCCCGCAGACGCCGCGGCCGACGGCGATGCGCACGCAGGCCGGCTTGCCCTGGAATGGGCCAAGCACAAGCTCGTCATTTCCATGCAGAAAGTAGAAGCCAGCCCAATTGAGCTCCGGCAACATCTGAAAAATCAGCGCGGACGTATTGGCGGCATTGGCGATTGGATCCGGCTCACCCGCAAGCAATGCCTGCAACTGGTCTGCGAGCTCGCGATAGAATTCTGGCTTGCTGTCGTGTTCGATCGTCTTCTCTGCAAACATCACTTACCGCTTTCTCAAGAATCGCGTCTTTTGGGACCTGCATCAGTCCTTATCGTCAGGGTCATCAGGCGGGCATGGCCAGACGGAAGGCGCGCTCAACCAGGACGGCAATTTGGTGGTGGTGTCGCCACAGGCCAGATTGATCTGTGCCTGCTGGAGGCCCGTCGAATTCGACAGATCCAGGCCCTCGATGCGGGTCAGGTACATGAAGGCGCCGCTGAAGGATACCGGCCCCTGCATGACAGCACCGGCCAGCGTCGCGCGGGAGAGATTGGCAAAGGAGAAATTTACGTTCGAGAGCACCGCCTTGTCGAAATCAGCACGGCCGAGCTCGGCCTTCTGGAAATCGGCATTGTTGAGCTTGGCGCCCCCGAATTCGGCGCGCTGCAGCTCGGCATTGGCAAAGGAAGCACCATTGGCGGAGGCGTTGCTGAAATCTGATCGATATGCCTCGATCCTTTTAAAGTTCGCGCCATCGGCATGAACATTCTTCAGCCACGTTCGTACCAAGGTCGCTTTTTCAAGATTGGCGGAAGTCAGGTTGGTATCGCTCAGATCCGTGCTGTCAAAGTGAGCACCGGCAAGATTTGCGCCATTGAGATCACTGCTCTGCAGCATGATATTGGTCTTGCTGCACTTGCTCCAGTCGAGGCCAGGGGCTGCAACATTGCCGCAATCGCCCGCCTGTGCGGACATACCGGCTCCGGCCAGCAGAAATACCGTGCTCAGAACCCAGATGTCCAGGCGACCAGGAGACCCCAGTCTTTGGCGGATGGTACCGCGAGAACGCCTACGACTGCGCTCCTGCCACCATGCCAGTCCCCCTGCAGCCAACCCAGCCGCCCGTTCCACAAATCCCATCCCATCACTCCGCTTTAGCGCTTGCAACCCACCCCATGCGCGAGTCAGATGCAGGCGCCTCTTCCTTCTATATGGTGCGTGCTGCGACAAAAAGAGCCGGTGCTGCAAAAGCACGCCATGAGACCTAGACGGGTTTCAAAGGCGCGCGAGTAACGACGCGCATGATCCCGGAGCTGTTTACCAATGTCGGAGTATATCGCCAGCATGCAGCTCGTCAAACCAGTCTCGCAAACAGGAGAACATTGCGATCTACGCCGTAAGTAAATGCAGTCATCCGAGCCGGTTTCGGCTCGGTAGCATCATTCTATGGTGGAGTTTTCGGGAGAAAGATCAGTGTTTTAAGCTGGTCGGAGTGGAGTGATTCGAACACTCGACCCCCACGTCCCGAACGTGGTGCGCTACCAGACTGCGCTACACTCCGTGACCAGCGGCGCTTCTATAGACCAGCCATTTTTGATGCACAAGCACCAATCTCAAAAAACCATTTGATTTTTGACGAAAAGATTACAGCCACCATTGCCCAGAAAATCGGCAGGAGAGACGCTCGAAAGGGGTTGGCGTGCAAAAGACGCAACAGATTGATTAAAATCCCGCTTGTACACGCGGATGGGAATTTTCTTTTGCCGGCTTTGGCGCTAAAGCCCTAGGCGGGACAGGTGGAAACGTCGTGGGACAGCGACCTTTCCGCGACCGAATGCGTGACAGAAGCTCAAGGACGACACGATGAATATCCGCATGACCACCGCGGCGGGACTGTTGCTGGCGCTAGCCGGTTGCAGCACCACGACAACAACGACACCAGGCCTCTCGCTGATCGCGAGCAACCCCGTTCAGGATCGCTGGGAAGGCCAGTCTGCTGGACGTTTCTTTGCGGCCTACGGCCCGCCGCTTACCGATCGCGACGAAAGCGGCAACCGCGTCTATACGTGGCGTGGCGGCTACAAGACCATCACCATCGCGACCAAGGACGGCAAGAAGGGCGGCAAGCGCTACCTCAGCTGCAAGGCCGACATCGTCACCAACCAGAGCTACGTCATCCGCTCGGTCCGCATCCTCGGCGACCAGCCCGGCGTGAGCGGCTCTTCCTATTGCGCCGAACTTCTGGCTCCGCCGGAAAAGGCGCAGGCGAGCTGAGGCCACGGCCTCCCGAAATGATATGAGCGGGCGGTTCGCAGGGGCCGCCCGCTGCTTTTGTTCCAATGCTCCCCAAGATGGTTTTGGGATTTTACCGAAATCAGGCGATTTTTCGATAATTGACCTCATTTTTTGATCGAAATGGCACAAAAGAAGCTGAAATCGCTTCGCTGGGTGACAAATTTCGTCCAAAATCGCCTGAATCTTGTCGAAATTGTTATCGGCCGACCCTTGACCCACCAACGATGTCGGTGAATATATCGGCTTGGGAGATGCATGCAATCTGAGCTTGGTGGCCGTTGAAATCTTTGCGGTGACGCAGGCGCCTGGTCTCCCGTCAAAAGGAGAGCCCCCTTGAAAAACAAGTCATTCATCGCGTTGGTCGCCGCTTTGGCCGCCAGCCTCACAACCACTATTTGCACAACCACTGCTGCAGTCGCTCAGGATGCAGCGACCAGCATCGTGGTCGGTGCCGATACGACCTTTCCACCCTTTGAAAGCGAAAAGGACGGTGTCGTTACCGGCTTCGACATTGACATGATCAATGCGATCGCCAAGGCCGAGAATTTGACGGTCACGTTGAGAACCTTGCCGTTCAACGGCCTCATTCCGAGCTTGCAGGCCGGCTCGATCGACGGCGCGGTCGCGGGCATCACGATCAAGGCCAGCCGTCTGCAGAATGCCAATTTCAGCAACGCTTATTATAAGTCCGGCCTGTCGGTTCTGGTGAAGAAGGACTCCAAGATCAACAGCTTCGATGATCTCAAGGGTCATGTCGTCGCCACCAAGAAGGCAACGTCCTCGGTCGACTATCTCACAGGACACGGCTTCTCGGCCGATTACATCAAGCAGTTCCAGAATATCGACGCTGCCTATCAGGCGCTTATGACTGGCGGTGCTGATGCGGTCATCTTCGACAACCCCGTCAACATCGACTTCAAGGCCAAGCACAGCGACAGCGTGCAGACCGTCGGACCGCTGCTGACAGGCGAATATTACGGTATCGCGCTTAGCAAGACGAAGCCCGAGCTCGTCACCAAGATCAATGACGGCCTGGACAAGATCCGAAAGAGCGGCGAGTATCACCAGCTTTTCGTCAAGTACTTTGGCGGTGATACCAGCGGCGAGGTCAATGAGGCCCTCGACCCGGCAAAGGTCGCGCTTTCGGAGTAATATCCGCCGGCGAGATACGAGCGAAGATAATTCGACGTCTCGAAAATTCTATGACTGATCCAGGGGCTGCGCGGCATGAAAAGAGTGCCGCGCGCCTCGCTCATCCTAGATAAATAAATAGAACAAGGCGCGATTCATGGACGCCATTTGGCAAAACCTACCTGTCATCTTAAGCGGTTTGTTCCTGACCATCGAATACTCGATCGTCGCTATCATCCTGATGGTCATCATCGGGCTGGTTGCGGCGCTCATGCGTCTTTCGAAGGTCGCACCGCTCAGATGGATCGCCACAGCCTATGTCGAGATTTTCCGCTCGACGCCGCTGCTGGTCCAGCTCTTCTTCATCGTGCTCGGCCTGCCGGCAATCCTGCCGGTCAATGCCTGGTTCGGACAGCTCACCTATCCCATTCTGGCAGCCGCCTTCACCCTCAGCCTGAATGAAGGCGCTTATGTCACCGAGATCGTCCGAGCCGGCATTCTCGGCGTCGACCGCGGGCAGAAGGAAGCGGCGGCAAGCATCGCGATGACCGGCTTCCAGACGATGCGCTATATCGTCCTGCCGCAGGCCTTCAAGCGGATGATCCCGCCTTTGGTCAACCAGGCGGCGCAGACGATCAAGGACACCTCGCTGCTGGCGCCGGTCGGCATTGCCGAACTGGTTTACAAGGGCGAGATCGTCATCTCCGAAACCTTCGCATCCTTCACGATATGGGGCTTCGTCGCGGCACTTTACTTCGTGATGATTTTCTCCCTGTCGAAGTTCTCGTCGTACATTGAGAGGAGGCTTCAAGTTGATAAGCGTTAAAGAGCTTCACAAGTCCTTCGGGCATCACGAGATCCTCAAAGGCATCACCACGCATGTGGAGAACAATGAGGTCGTCGTCGTCATCGGACCGTCGGGAAGCGGGAAAAGCACCTTCCTGCGTTGCCTGAACGGGCTGGAGACGCCAACCAGCGGCGATATCGAAATCGCCGGAATGATGCTGACCGATTCAAAGACGAACATCCACAAGCTGCGCCAGCATGTCGGAATGGTGTTCCAGCAGTTCAATCTTTTCAAACATCTGACGATCCTGGAAAACATCACCATCGGACCGCGCAAGGTCAAGAAGATCTCGCCCGACGAGGCCAATCGCGTCGCGCGCGAATTGTTGGCGAAAGTCGGCCTGACGGGCAAGGAAGCAAACTATCCAGACGAACTTTCCGGCGGCCAGCAGCAGCGTGTCGCCATAGCGCGCGCGTTGGCGATGGAACCCGATGTCATGCTTTTCGACGAGCCGACCTCGGCGCTCGATCCCGAGATGGTCGGCGAAGTGCTTCAGGTCATGAACAACCTGGCGCATGAGGGCATGACGATGGTCGTCGTCACCCACGAAATGGGCTTTGCCCGCGAGGTGGGCCACCGCGTGATCTTCATGGATCACGGCCAGATCCTCGAAGAAGGTGCTCCCCAGGATCTCTTTTCAAATCCAAAGATGGATCGAACAAAGAGTTTTCTGGCGAAGATACTCTAGACAAGAGGCCCGCTTCGGCGGGCCTTTTCCGTTTTGATGGACGGAATGGCAAAGTACCCGAGCTGCGAGTATGGCAAAACCGAAAGCTGTGGCTGGGGCGCCAGGATTCGAACCTGGGAATGCCGGTACCAAAAACCGGTGCCTTACCGCTTGGCGACGCCCCAACAGAGGAAATGGCTGCCATAGCGGCCAAACCGGCGTCTGATTAGCAAAGGTCGCATCCCGCCACAATCACTAATTATGCTCGCGCGCATATTTCTGTGCGCTTCCCGGATCGCTATGATAGGTCTTGCTGCGCTGCAATCCAACCAGGAGATCCGATGAGCCAGTTTCGCGCCCGCCCGCCGGCTGTCCCGACCGTGCTCCTCGATGACGCCGTCGTGCGCATCACGCGATGGGATTTCGAGCCGGGCGCCGATACAGGACACCATGTTCATGGCCTCGGCTATGTCGTGGTGCCGATGACGGATTGTCAGTTTCTTCTGGAGGAGCCAGGCGGCAGCAGGCGCGTCGACATCGCCAAGGGGGCGGCCTATCGGCGCGAGGCGGGTGTCGAGCACAATGTCGTCAATGCCGGCTCCGAGCCGATGTCATTCATCGAAATCGAATACAAGCAATCATGAGCACGCCAGACTTCGACCTTGCCTTCGAGCCAGCCTATGGCCGCGCCGTCCCGGTTGCGCCCGGCATCGAGCGGATGACGGTCAACAATCCCAGCGCCTTCACCTTCCATGGCACCAACAGCTATATCGTTGGCGGCTCATCCGTGGCGGTTATCGATCCTGGCCCTGAGGATGAGGCGCATTTTGCCGGCCTGATGGCGGCGCTGAAGGGGCGCGAGGTCACGCATATCTTCGTCAGCCACACCCATCGCGATCATTCGCCGCTCGCAAGACGGCTGCAGGAGGCAACGGGCGCACGCACGGTCGGCGAAGGGCCGCATCGCTCCGCACGGCCGCTCTTTCAAGGCGAGATCAACCCTTTCGCCGAAAGCTCCGACATGGAGTTCCAGCCGGATATCGTGCTTGCCGATGGCGAAAGCGTCTCCGGAGACGGCTGGCAATTGACGGCGCTGCTGACGCCGGGCCATACGGCCAACCATGCCTGCTTTGCGTTGGATGGCAGCGGCATTGTCTTCTCCGCCGATCATGTCATGGCCTGGGCGACCTCCATCGTCGCGCCGCCTGATGGTTCGATGGCCGATTACATGGCATCGCTCGAACGGTTGCTTGCGCGTGATGATCGCCTGTTCCTGCCGGGCCACGGCGGTCCGGTGAAGGAGCCGGCCGCATTCATGCGTGGGCTCAGGACCCATCGGCGCATGCGCGAACGCGCCGTGCTGGAGCGCATCAAGGCTGGCGATCGGCTGATACCCGATATGGTGAAAGCCATCTATCGCGATACCGACCCTCGCCTGCATGGCGCAGCAGCACTTTCGGTGCTGGCGCATCTGGAAGATCTCGTCGAAAAGGGCCGCGTGGAAACCGATGGCCCGCCGGCACTCATGGGTACCTATCGGCCGGCCTGAACCAGTCTACCTCTTTATTTTAACGCAATTCCGGACGGAAAACCGCTGCGCACTTTTCCTGGAATTGCTAGCTTCCGGCAATGCCGAGCAGCTCCGCATCCAGCGCCTTTAGAAAACTGTCCGCCATGTCGGCGCTGACGCCGAGATCGCTCTGCCCATAGCGGGATGCGACGCGGATATCGACCAGCGTCGTTTCAGCCTCTTCACGAAGACGGATCAACACGTCGCAAGGTAGACCGAAAATGCGGGTGCGGGTCTCACCCTGCAGGATGACATCGGTGTTCTGGCGGATCAGATCGGCGACGCCATCGCGAAAGGGGCGCGGCGTCGGCACAGGAACAAAACCGGGCACGTCGCCGACGGCATTGTCATCCTGGGCTGGGCCGGGAGTGAGCGTACGAGTGCGCCGCTTCGGCTTCACAGCGCCATTCGGATCGGCAACATCGGCGCCATCGGCCTTGATGATGGTGATGTGATTGTCTCTCGCAACCTTGCGCACCGCCTCCAGCACGCGGTCGGCGGCACCCTCATAACGACGACTGATCAGGGCGGGATAGGCATCGAATTGCGCGTCGCGTTCCTCTTGCGTCACCAGATGCCGCGACGGCAGCCAGATCTGCCTGGCGTCCGGCGTCGACAGCCATTCGGGGGGATCATTGAGGTCGGTCGAGACCTCGTAGATCGGCGGGCGGGTCCAATAGCGCTCGGCACCGAAGCCAAAAATCGCAAGGGGCAAGGCGGCATAGACGATTGCCTTGACCGCGGACACACCGCCGAAGGCAGCGCTTTGCCAAAGCTGGGCAAGGCCGATCACCGCCAGCAGAACCGCCACGGCGGCACAGCCGGCCGAGATGAACAGCAGCAGCACGAAATAGGGCATTTCCAGGGGGCCGAAACGATGACCGATCAGCGTGACACCGCAGAGCACCAGCGCAAAGGACGCGATCAGACGCGCAGCGCGGGCAGCATGTGAAACGGGACGGTCGAAGCGAATGGTCATCAATGGCTCGTCGGCACGTCGGATCGGAAGCCGGATGCGCCGATTCCCGGAAAGCAACTTATGCTTAGATCAGGAAATGGTGAAAATAAATCAAATCCCATGCCGTCTTTGAGCAATCTCCCGCCGGCGTCGAATGCAGCTATGGCCAGCACAAAAATGTGAGTACTTGCTTAAATTCCTAAAAAAGGCCATTCTTTGGCGTTTTATCGAGGCTGTGAAAGGACTTGATGAGATGGAACCGATGCTTTCTCAAGACGTCACCGCCAAGCCGGCAGCAGGAGCACCGATGACCTCGGCGGATGCGGGTGACCCGATCCTGCCGCTCGAGCTTCTGGAGCTGGAGCTTTCGCTCGAAGGCTTTTCCGGCGGCGAGCCGGGCTTTTGCGAAGCCGTGCGAAGCGCCGCTTCAGCCGTCAACGGCGATTTCCTCTTCGATCTTCCCGCAACCGGCCTGATCCCCGATTGCCGCAGACTTGCGGTTATCAGGATCCCCGAGGGAGATACAATGCGCACCCTGTTTGCTGCACTCGATGAGGACGGCGCCGAGATCCGCCTGTTGCAACCCGATGAGGAAACCGAGCATCTGCTGCGTTTCGCCGATGCCTTCATCGACCTGCTGCAGCGCCTGCCGGAACAGCCGAGAGAAGCCGCCTAGGCATTCGGCCCGCGGCGATGATAGGCCTTTCGCGCCATCAGGCGCGGCGCTATAATTCGTGACTGCATCTCTGCATTCAGGACATCAAGTCATGCGTATCGCTGCTTCCATCCTCTCCCTTCTCGCCATCGCATTCGTGCTTTCTTCGTGCCAGACGGCCGAGGAAATACGAGCGGCCGACGAAGCCAGATGTGGCGGCTACGGTTTCCGTCGCGGCACTGAGAATTTTGCCAATTGCCTGATGAATCAGGATCTTAGCCGACAGGCAGATCAGCGGGCTTTCATGGAAAGCAACGATGATTTCTTCTGGGGTCCGACAGTCGTTGTCGGCGGCCCAGGATATTACTATCACCGCGGCTATTGGCGTCGCTGAACAACGCCGCACGCAATCACTTGAGAATCAGGCTCGTCCCCTGATCGCCGCTTGCGCCGCTGCCAGCCGCGCGATCGGCACACGGAAAGGCGAACAGGACACATAATCCAGGCCGATATCCTCACAGAAATGGATCGAGGCCGGATCGCCGCCATGCTCGCCGCAGATGCCGAGCTTCATGTCGTTGCGCGTGCGGCGGCCGCGCTCTGCGGCAATACGGATCAACTCCCCTACCCCATCGAAATCGAGCGATATGAACGGATCGTGCTCGATGATGCCCTTGCGCTGATAGGTCGGGATGAAGGCGGCGGCATCGTCGCGCGACATGCCGAAAGTGGTCTGCGTGAGGTCGTTGGTGCCGAAGGAGAAGAATTCGGCAGCCTCGGCGATGATATGGGCACGCAGCGCGGCGCGCGGCAGCTCGATCATCGTACCGACGAGATAGTCGATTTTCATCTTGGCTTCGGTCATGACGGCGCGAGCAACCTCATCTATCCGCGCCTTGACGTAATCCAGCTCCGAGCGCAGGCCGACGAGCGGCACCATGATTTCGGGCACGACCGGAGCGCCGGTTTCGCGCGCTGCCAGAACCGCAGCCTCGAAGATCGCCCGCGCCTGCATCTCGACGATCTCAGGATAGGAAATCGCCAGCCGGCAACCGCGATGGCCGAGCATGGGGTTGAACTCGTGCAGGGCATCGACGCGCTGGCGCAGGATAGCCGGCTCCATGCCCATGCTGCCGGCAACCTCGGCAATCTCCTCGTCCGTCTTCGGCAGGAATTCATGCAGCGGCGGATCGAGGAGACGAATGGTAACGGGCAGACCGTGCATGATGGTGAACATGCCGGTGAAATCGAGCCGTTGCATCGGCATCAGCTTGTCAAGGGCGACACGGCGGCCGGCCTCGTCTTCGGCAAGGATCATCTCGCGCATCACATGGATGCGGTCGCCCTCGAAGAACATATGCTCGGTACGGCAAAGACCTATGCCTTCGGCACCGAAGGAGCGCGCAGCGCGCGCATCAGCCGGCGTATCGGCATTGGTGCGCACCGTCATGCGCCGCGAGCGGTCGGCCCAGGCCATGATGAGCCCGAAATCTCCGGACAATTCCGGCTGGATCATCGGCACTTCGCCCTTCAGCACCTGGCCGGTGGAGCCGTCGATCGTGACGATATCGCCCTTCTTCAGGGTGACGCCGATGCCGATCAGCTTTTCGTTGCGCATATCGATGCGCATGGTGCCGGCGCCGACGACGCAAGGGATGCCCATGCCACGAGCGACCACAGCCGCGTGGCTGGTCATGCCGCCGCGTGTGGTGAGGATCGCCTCGGCGGCATGCATGCCGTGAATATCTTCCGGGCTGGTTTCGATCCGCACGAGAATGGCCTTGCGGCCCTCTTCCTCGGCCGTGATCGCCTCTTCGGCCGAAAAGACGATCTCTCCGGTGGCGGCACCCGGTGATGCCGGAAGGCCGGAGCCGATGACTTCGCGACGGACACGCGGGTCGATGGTCGGATGCAGCAGCTGGTCGAGCGTCATCGGGTCGATGCGGGAAACCGCTTCATCCTCGGTGATCAGCCCCTCGGCCACCATATCGACGGCTATCTTCATCGCCGCCTTGGTGGTGCGCTTGCCAGCTCGTGTCTGCAGCATCCAGAGGGTGCCGCGCTCGATGGTGAACTCCAGATCCTGGACGTCGCGATAATGCGCTTCCAACTGCGCGCAGATGCTTCGGAATTCCGCGAAGGCTTCCGGCATCACCTTCTCCATCGATGGCCGGTCGTAGCCGGAGGCGATGCGGGCGGCCTCCGTGATGCTCTGCGGCGTGCGGATGCCGGCGACGACATCCTCGCCCTGGGCATTGACGAGAAACTCTCCATAGAGCTCCTTCTCGCCGGTGGAAGGGTTGCGGGTGAAGGCAACACCGGTGGCCGAGGAATTACCCAGATTGCCGAAAACCATCGCCTGGATATTGACGGCGGTGCCCCAAGCCTCGGGGATATTGTGCAAATGGCGATAGGTGACGGCGCGCGGGTTCATCCAGCTGGAAAACACCGCACCGACCGCCCCCCAGAGCTGGACCTCGGGCTCCTGCGGGAAGGCGACGCCAAGCTCTTCCTCGATAACGGTCTTGTAGATCGAAACGACATGCTGCCATTCGACGGCGGTGAGATCGGTATCGAATTCATGGCCGAAGCGAGCCTTCTCATCCGAGAGGATCTCTTCAAAGACCTCGTTGTCGAGGCCCATCACGACATCTGCATACATCTGGATGAAGCGGCGATAGCTGTCCCAGGCAAAGCGCGCGTCGCCGGCATCGTGGCCGAGCGCCTGCACCGTGTCGTCGTTGAGACCGAGATTGAGGACCGTATCCATCATGCCGGGCATGGACGCACGTCCGCCGGAGCGCACCGAAACCAGCAGCGGCTGCTTGGTATCGCCGAACTTGCGTCCGGTGATGGCTTCCATCTGCCTCAGGCCCTGCATCACCTGCGGCTTCAGCTCATCGGCAATATTGCGGCCATTCTTGTAATAGTAGGTACAGGCTTCGCTGACAATCGTCAGGCCGGGAGGAACCGGCAAGCCGAGACTGCACATTTCAGCAAGATTTGCGCCCTTGCCGCCGAGCATCTCATAGTCTCCGGCGCGCCCCTCGGCTTTGCCGGCACCGAATGTGTAGACCCACTTTGTCATTGTCTCGTCCAACTCCCGCGTTGAACTTAATTCATTGAGAGGCAAATGAAAATCGACAAATACGGCAAAATGTTGCGCTGCACAATAAATATGCCCCGCGGCTTTCCGATTTCAATCGATTGATTGAAATCGGCGCCTTGGAGGCTGTCAGAAACGTGAGAAATAAACGGCGATCACGGATCTTGAGCCGAAGCTCACACTTCGGCCTCCCTCCGCGCCAGGATCTTGTCGATCCGCATGCCGTCGAGATCGACGATCTCGAAGTGCCAGCCGCCGAAGGTGAAGCTTTCGCCGACTTCAGGCAGGTGGCCGAACTGGTAGAGAGCAAAGCCCGCGAGCGTATGGAAACTGACGTCCTCCTCGCCCTCGCGCAGGCCAAGCCGCGCAAAGGCATCATAGACCGGCATCATGCCTTCCATCAGCAGCGATCCGTCGGCCCGCTCGACGACATCTGGCGTCTCGTTTTCCATATCGGGCAGATCGCCGGCGATCGCTTCCAGAAGGTCGGTCTGCGTGACGATGCCTTCCAGGCTGCCATATTCATCAATGACCATGGCGAGGCGCACCGGCGCGCGCTTGAAGCTCTCGAGCACCTTGAAGACCGCTGTCGCCTCATGCACGACCAGTGGCTGGCGGATGACGGCCAATGGGTTCAAGGGCTCTCCGTTCAGCAACTGATCGAGAAGATCCTTTTTCAGGACCATGCCGATCGGCTCGTCGATCGATCCACGCGCCACCAGAAGCTGTTCGAAACGGCTTTCGCGAATGGTCTTTTGCATCTCAGCCGGCGTGTCGTCGGCATCGATCCAGTCGACCTCCAGCCGTGGCGTCATGATGTTGGAGACATCGCGGTTGCCGATATTGAAAACGCGCTCGACCAGATCCTGTTGAGCTTGCTCCAGCAGGCCGGCTTCCTGGCTTTCAGCGATCAAAAGCTTGATCTCGGCTGGGGAATGCAACGACCCTTCGCCGGCACCCGGCTGCAGCCCGAAAAGACGCAGGACGAGGTTGCCGAGACGGTTGAGGACGGTGATTGCCGGGCGCAACAGGAAGAGGAAAAGGCCGAGCGGACGAACAACACCAAGGGCTGTGCCCTCGCTGCGCTGCAACGCCAGGCTTTTCGGCGCGAGTTCTCCGAGGACAATGTGCAGCGCGGTGATGATGATGAAGGAAATGGCAACGGCAATGGCGTGCGAGCTGGCAGCGGCCCATGCGCCGGGAAGGAATGCGAGAAGCGGCTCGAGAAGATGGGCAAGCGCGGGTTCACCGACCCAACCGAGGGCGAGCGACGAAATCGTGATGCCGAGCTGCGTGGCCGCCAGATTGGCGTCGAGATTGTCGACCGCCTTCTGCAGCGACTTGGCATTCATCCGCCCTTCGGCAACCAGCTCCGTCACGCGGCTGCGGCGAACGGAAACCAGAGAAAACTCCGCCGCAACGAAAAAGCCATTGGCGGCAACGAGCAGCAACACGGCGAGTATTCCGAAGAAATCGAAAATACCGCCTCCAGATCCAGACATACTTCCCTTCCGGGCGGATTAGCGCCACATATTGTTGATCAAAAACAAAACTATCACGCTTTACGGCTGTGCGGCAGCCGACGCGGCAATTTCTTGTCGATAACGGAACAGTTTTCTTCCCGAACCACGGGAAGACGCTCAGGCGATCTCGCGCAGGCGCTCGGCGGTCTGCAAGTCGACGGAGACAAGCTGTGAGACGCCCTGCTCCGCCATGGTCACGCCGAAAAGGCGATCCATGCGGGCCATGGTGATGGGATTGTGGGTGATGACCACAAAGCGCGTCTCGGTCGAGGCAGCCATCTCATCCATCAGGTTGCAATAGCGCTCGACATTGTGGTCGTCGAGCGGTGCGTCCACTTCGTCCAGCACGCAGATTGGCGCGGGATTGGTGAGGAACACGGCGAAGATCAACGCCATGGCCGTCAGAGCCTGCTCGCCACCGGAGAGCAGTGTCATGGTCTGCGGCTTCTTGCCGGGCGGGCGGGCAAGAATTTCGAGGCCCGCCTCAAGCGGATCATCGGATTCGATCAGCTGAAGCTCGGCCGTGCCACCACCGAACAGGTGTGTGAACAGCCGCTGGAACTGCGCATTGACGATATCGAAGGCGACGATCAGACGTTCGCGGCCCTCGCGATTGAGGCTCTGGATCGCGCCACGCAGCTTGCGGATGGCGTCGATGACATCGTCACGCTCCTTGATCAGCGCCTGCAGCCGCTCGATCAGCTCCTGGCTTTCCTCCTCGGCGCGCAGGTTGACGGCGCCCAGGCGTTCGCGTTCGATCTTCAACCGCTCCAGTTCGCGCTCGACTTCGCGCAGATCCGGCATGTTTTGTGACACCGACAGGCCGGTCAATCGCATGGCTTCATGCGGCTCGACATTCAGCGTCTGGCGGATACGCAATTCGCTCTCCTGCCGGCGCTCGCGGGCGGATACTAGGCGCTCCTCGACGCGGCCGCGTTTTTCGCGGCTTTCGGCAAGTTCGGACAGTGCGGTCGCAGCGTGGCGATCAGCTTCGCGTTGAACGATTTCCGCTTCGGCGAGACGGTCGGCAGCCGCACGGCGCGCTTCCTCGGCCTTCTGCAGCTCGTTCATCAAGGCGCGGCGCTTGTCGTCGAATTCATCCGGTGCAAGGTCGAGCTCGGCGGCCTCGTCACGCGCTTCCTCTTCGCGGTCACGCAGCGTTTGAATATGCTCTTCGGCGCTGGCAGCGCGCTGGTGCCAGGTGTCGCGTTCCTGCTGGATCGCCAGGATACGGCGCTGTCGCGCCTCGTTTTCGCGGTTCAGGCCCTCATGACGGGCGCGGGCTTCGGCCAATGCGCCGCGATCCGTCGCGACTTCCGCCTGCTGCGCCTGCAATTTCAGATCGATGGCAGCAAGATCGGGTGCGTCTTCCAGCTCGATGCGGGCATTTTCATCCTGCATCGCCACATCTTCCAGCTGCTCCCGCAACCGGCTAATTGCTTCGGCGACCACATCGCGGCGGCGGATAAGATCGCCCGACGCGCGCTCGGCCACAACCAGAGCTTCGCGGGCCTCGGCCAGATTGCGGGCGGCAAGGCGGCTGGTATCACGGGCAGCGCCCAAACGTCCCTCTTCCGCCCTGATCGCCTCCGCGGCTATCGACAGGCGCTCTTCAGCTTCGCTCAGGACGTCGCGCGCAAGCTCGACCTCGGCTTCCAGCTCGGTGAGACGATTCTTCTGAGCCAGCCGCAGCGCTGCGGCGCTCGGGGCATCGGCTCCGGTCACATGGCCGTCCCAGCGAAACACCGCGCCGTCCTTGGTGACAAGCCGCTGCCCGGGCTTCAACGCCGCCATCAGCCGCTCGGCATCCGCTACAGCGACAATACCGATCTGACGGAGACGACGGGTCAGCGCAGCCGGCGCGCCGACATGCGAAATCAACGGCATCGCACCTTCCGGCAAGGCTGGGTCGGCGGTGCCACCACTATTGTCGGACCAATAAGAGGGCGCCTGGGGATCGAGCGAGGATTCCAGATCATCGCCAAGAGCGGCACCGAGCGCGGTCTCAAAGCCACGGTCGACGCGCAACTCCTCTGCGACGGGCGAAAACGCGCCCGACGTATCGCCTGCCGCCAGCATCTTCGAAATGGTGCGCGCTTCCGTCTCGATAGCGTTCAACCGAGCCCGTGCCTGCTCGACCGGTCCGCGCGACAAAGCTTCGGTTTCGCGTGCCCTGGAGAGAGCCGACTCGACAAGCTGGATCGCCGCCTCGGCATCCGCAACGACGCCTTCGGCCGCTTCGACCATGTCGCGCTTTTCGCCGGGATCGGGAAGGTCGGCCATCTTTTCGTCGATGGCGGCAAGTTCGCGGTTCGCCTCGTCCAACTGGCGTTCGAGCCGCATCTTGCGGTCGGCGAGGTCGCGAATGGCACGTTCGAGCTGGTTGCGGCCGGCGGCGGCCTCGGCGCGTTCTGCCGTCAATGCGGTGAATATGCGTTCGCTATCGGCAAGCTTTGCGGCTGCCTCCTCGAACACCCCGCGCGTTTCCTCGGCAAGCCGGCCGGAATCGGCGAGAATCTCGGCAAGATCACTCTCTTCCGCGTCCAGCCTGGCAAGGATCGTCGCATTGTCGGCGACAAGACGTTCCTCACGGCTGATATCCTCGGCCAGCTGCGCGAGCCGGCGGGTCAGCTCGTCGCGGCGGCGCAGGATGCGATTGGCATCCTCTTCAAGCTGGTTGCGGGCAAATTGCAGGCGCTGGAGGGCGGCGGCGGCCTTTGCCTCGTCTTCGCGTAGATCCGGCAGCTTGAAGCTGGCGATCCCCTGGGCCTTTGCCGCATCCATCTGGGTCTGAGCCTTTTCGGCCACCAGCACCGTTGCCTGGTTAAGCGCGCTATCGGCTTCGGCTTCGGCTTCCTTCGCCTGCACCCAGCGAATATGCAGCAACATCGCCTCGCGAGCGCGGATGTCGGCGGACAGCATCTTGAAGCGATTGGCCTGGCGTGCCTGACGCTTCAGGCTTTCGATCTGGCTTTCGAGCTGCGAGGTGACATCATCCAGGCGCTCAAGATTGCCTTCGGCTGCGCGCAGGCGCAGCTCGGCCTCATGGCGGCGCGAATGCAGGCCGGAAATGCCCGCTGCTTCTTCCAACAGCTGGCGCCGCGCCTGGGGCTTTGCCTGGATCAGCTCGCCGATGCGCCCCTGCCCGACCATGGACGGCGAACGCGCGCCCGTCGAGGCGTCGGCAAAGAGAAGCTGCACATCCTTGGCGCGCGCTTCCTTGCCGTTGATGCGATAGACCGATCCCTGTTCGCGCTCGATGCGGCGCGTCACCTGGATCTCGTCGCTGTCGTTAAAGGCGGCAGGCGCGGTGCGGTCGCTATTATCGAGATAGAGGCCGACTTCGGCGGTGTTGCGCGCCGGACGATTGCCCGATCCGGAGAAGATGACATCATCCATGCCGGAGGCGCGCATGTTCTTGTAGGAATTCTCGCCCATGACCCAGCGCAGGGCTTCGACAAGGTTGGACTTGCCGCAACCGTTGGGGCCGACAACGCCGGTCAAACCGCGCTCGATAACAAATTCCCCCGGCTCTACGAAGGATTTGAAACCGACCAGTCGAAGCTTGTTGAATTTCATCGGCTGATCTCCACCCTTCCCTTGAGGGGGAGGGTCGGACCAAAGGTTCGGGGTGGGGTGATCATGCATTCACCCCGGAAATCACCCCCACCCGCGCGTTCCGCGCGACCTCCCCCTTCGAGGGGAAGGTAGTAGAAAACAGGCGCGCGGCCTCTGCCGCCCGCCTGTGCATCGAAAAGGCGCGGATCAGAGAAGGCCGTCGATGAGCTTCGACATGGCATTAACAGACATGTCCCCTGCATAGCGTTTGCCATTGATCAGGAAGGTCGGTGTCGCATTGACGCCGAAATCCTTGGCAGCGCGTTCCCTTACGGAATTGACATCATCCAGAAGCTTCTGGTTCGTCAAGCACTTCGTAAAGCTATCCTCAGTAAAACCAGCGAGTTTCGACATTTGCAGCAGTGCGGCACGGCCATCGACATCCGGAGAGGCCCAGGCGATCTGCTGCTTGAACAGCATTTCGACCATCGGCATGTACTGCTCCTGCGGGGCGCAACGGGCCAGCATGAAGGCTGCAGCGGCGCGCGGATCGAACGGGAATTCGCGGATGATGAAGCGAACCTTGCCGGTGTCGATATACTTCTGCTTGATCGTTTCGAAAGTCGTAACAGCGAAATGCGCGCAGTGCGGGCAGGTCAGCGACATGTATTCGACGATCTTGACCGGAGCGTCTTCCTTGCCGAGTGCGATTTCCGGCAACGGGCCGGGCTTCAGCACTTCGGTCATGTTGACGTCGCCATCGGCCGGGGGGACTGCGTCGTCTCCGGAAGCGGTGGACTCCTGGCCGCCTGCGGCCGTCGAGGCATTTGCAGCGGATGCGGTGTCGGCAAAGGCAGCGAACGCCACGGAGAGAGCTGCAACGGCAGAACCGCCCAGCAGGTGGCGTTTGGTCAAGAGCATGTCGGACATCGGCATAGAGTCACCCGTCGTTGAAAGAGGTCTTCGAATGTTTCATGCGATATAACGGCTGGTTGCCGCTAACAAGGCACGGTTGACCAACTTTCTTCAAAGAATTGTGACCTGGCAAAGACAAACGCCTTAAATTTCTTCCACAATTCACGAATAATCACTGCGCCCAGCCTGCTACCGGCGCTTCCAGACCATTGCAGTGCCCAACCTCTGGATTGCCGCGCGCAACTTCTCGTCCTCGATGCCGTCCATCATGCCTTCGAGCTTGCGGGCCGCCTCGCCTTTCAGCGGCGGCGGCGTGCGGGAGCGCTTCGAAGCAACCGAGACCGGCTTCTGCACGATGCGGATCTGGCTGACCGCATGGAAGCCAAAGAAGCCGTTGATGCGCTGGATCAGCTCGCCCTGCGCATGGGTGAGAAAAAGGGCGCGGGCGCCCTCGCAGGCAATGGTCAGGACACCCGGCTGATAGCGATTGTCCTCCCCGGCGCCGCCGCGCTTCGCCCAGGCGATCTTTTCCGGCCGCGTGCATTCGGCAAAATCGTCCCCAGCGATCTCGTCCCAGGAACCAAGCAGAGCCGTATTGATGCCGGCACGCTTCGCCAGCACGGGATCGACGATGCCGTTGGTCAGCTCGGAAATCTGCTTCTCGCCTTTTCGGGGATAACTCATCTCAATCGGCTTCCGGCGCATGCTTTGTACGTTCAAGAGCTTGATCGCCCGACGCAGCTTGGCCAAGTATAGAGCAATTCCCCTCAACGCGGCAAATCATGACCACGACTTTACAATCCCCTTCGGCCGCATCCCTGCTTGCCTGGTACGATCGCCATCACCGGGATCTGCCATGGCGCGTCTCGCCGTCCATGGCAGCAAAGGGCGTGAAGCCCGACCCCTATCGCATCTGGCTGTCGGAGGTGATGCTGCAGCAGACGACCGTGCCTGCGGTCAAAGCCTATTTCGCAAAATTCGTGGAGCGGTGGCCGACGGTGAACGATCTCGCGGCGGCGCCGAACGACGACGTCATGGCCGCCTGGGCCGGGCTCGGCTATTACGCGCGCGCGCGAAACCTGAAGAAATGCGCCGAGGCAGTTGCGGCAGACCATGCGGGTCGCTTTCCCGATACCGAGGATGGCCTGCGTGCCCTGCCCGGCATCGGCGATTACACATCCGCCGCCGTCGCCGCAATCGCATTCAACCGGCAGGCAGCCGTGATGGACGGCAATGTGGAGCGCGTCATTTCCAGGCTCTACGCGATCTCTGCGCCCTTGCCCGGCGCCAAGCCTCAGATGAAGCAGAAAGTCGCCCTGCTGACACCCGCCGACCGACCCGGCGATTTTGCCCAGGCGATGATGGATCTAGGCGCGACGATCTGCACGCCGAAGCGCCCCGTCTGTTCGCTCTGTCCGTTCAACGGCGCCTGCCAGGCGCTGGCCGGGCATGACCCCGAACATTTTCCCGTCAAGGCCGCCAAGAAGGATAAGCCGATACGGCAAGGCGCGGCTTTCGTCGCGGTCAATGGCGATGGCGAAATCTTTCTGCGCCGGCGCATCGAAAGCGGCCTGCTCGGCGGCATGACGGAAGTGCCCACAACCGGCTGGACCGCGCGTATCGATGGCGCGACAGGAACCGAGGCAGCCCCTTTCCGAGCCGATTGGCAGGCTGCGGGGACCGTGACGCATGTGTTCACCCATTTCGAATTGCGGCTGTCGATCTATCGCGCCCAAGTGGCATCGAACGCCGAGCACAATGACGGATGGTGGGAGCCGGTTACAAATCTTGAAGCGCAGGCACTGCCAACAGTCATGAAAAAAGCGATCACTCAGGCTATTCCCAATGCCTTCACAAAAGTTGGGGCAGTCAACAAAGCCAGCGCCTAAACATCAGGAATCCATTCATGACCACGGAAATACGGCACATCGTTTTCGATATCGGCAAGGTTCTCCTTCATTACGATCCAAACATTCCCTACAGCCACGTCATTCCCGATGATGCCGAGCGCCAATGGTTCTTCGCCAACGTCTGCACCCACGAATGGAATCTGGAGCAGGATCGCGGCCGCACATGGGAAGAGGCCGAAGGCTTGCTGATTGCCGAGCATCCGGAACGGGCAGAACAGATCCGCGCATTCCGCAAGCACTGGAACGAGATGGTGCCGCATGCCTATGATGACAGCGTCGTGATCTTCGAAAAGTTGATCGCTGAGGGACGCGATGTCACCATGCTGACCAACTTCGCCTCCGACACGTTTCGCGTGGCGCAGGAGCGCTTTCCGTTCCTCAAGAAGCCGCGCGGCGTCACGGTGTCGGGCGATATCGGCTTGATCAAGCCCGACGTCGCGATCTACGACACCCATGCGAAAAGCTTCGGCCTCGATCCGGCCTCGACCATTTTCATCGACGATTCCTATCCGAACGTCGAGGGCGCACGGGCCGCCGGCTGGCATGCAGTTCATTTCACCGGCGCCGAGAAGCTGCGCAGCGATCTCGCCGCCCATGGCATAAAGGTTTGAACCATGATTTTCGATCCCGCAGAACGTATCGAGCTGTTTCACGATGCGATCAATCGTATCAACTATGAAGAGATCGAGAATTTCTTCGCCGAGAACGCCACCTATGTTTCCAACGGTGTCGGCGACCTCGCCGGCCGCAAGGCGATCATGGAAGCATTCCGCGGCTACTTCGACACCTATCCTGATCAGACAGCGTCCAATTCATTGGTCGAAACGCTGACGCCGCTTTCCGGCCGCGCGGTCTGGTCCGTCCGGGCCACCAACAGCAAGACGGGCAAGCCGCTTATTCGCGAAGGCGAGGAGACCATCACCTTCGACGAGGATGGCCGCGTCGTGCGCGTTGATGTCACGGACTATCAGGACTTCTAGAGCATTTCCAGGAAAAGTGCGCAGCGGTTTTCCGTCCGGAATGCGTAAAAACAAGGAGATAGAGCGCTTTCGCGATTCGAAGAAAAGCGAAAATGCTCAAGGCCACGAAGCTAAAGAGACGCCCAGGGCCTTGCCGTACAGAACGTTCGGCAAGGCCCTGGGCGTTTCGCCTTCTTCCCTAACTGGAGGTACACGGCGGAAGAAGGCGGGTATTCAGATTCAGTCGTTGGCGGCATTCCCGAAATCGTGGGGCGATTCGCAACCGGATCCGCCTAAACGAACGACCGAGGCTATTCCGCCTTTGCCATATCGCTGCGGATAATGGCCCGCAGTTCGTCGATCGGACGCAGGGATCGTCCGTCGTCGACATGCCAGAACATCCATCCGTTGCATGCATCAAGGCCCTGGACCTTCGCTCCAAGGCGATGAATGGAACCGGCCTCTCCGCCGGAAGCAACCGTGCCGTCGGCGCGGACGATGGCGCTATAGCGACGCCTCGCATCCGTCAGCACCTGCCCTGGCTTGATGAGGCCACTTTCGATCAGCACGTTGAAGGCGACGCGAACCTCGGCCTTCTTGCCGGTCATGACTGTGAGTTCCGCCTTGCCGAGCGGCTCGACGGCGGCGATGCGGGCGCTTGCCGCATCGATATAATCCTGCTCGCGCTCGATGCCGACAAAGTGGCGGCCGAGGCGCTTGGCAACGGCACCCGTCGTGCCCGAGCCGAAGAACGGATCGAGAATAATGTCGCCGGGCTTCGAAGAGGCCATGATGACGCGGGCGAGCAGCGCTTCCGGCTTCTGCGTCGGATGCACCTTCTTGCCGTCGTCGCCCTTCAGGCGCTCGCCGCCATTGCAGATCGGAAACAGCCAGTCGGAGCGCATCTGCACATCGTCATTGGCGGCTTTCATGGCATCGTAGTTAAAGGTGTAGCCCTTGGCCTTGGCGTTCGGGCTCGCCCAGATCATCGTCTCATGGGCGTTCTGGAAACGGCGACCCTTGAAATTCGGCATCGGATTGGTCTTGCGCCAGACGATGTCGTTGAGGATCCAGAAGTTCAGGTCCTGCATCGTCGCGCCGACGCGGAAGATGTTGTGATAGGAGCCGATGACCCAGATCGTGCCGGTCGGCTTCAGCACGCGGCGGCAGGCGAGCAGCCAGGCGCGGGTGAAGGCATCATAGGCTTCGAAGGAGGCAAACTGATCCCACTCGTCATCGACCGCGTCGACAAGCGACTGGTCGGGACGATGCAGCGTGCCGCCGAGCTGGAGGTTGTAAGGCGGGTCGGCGAAGATGACGTCGACGGATTGATTGGGTAGTGCCTCAAGAGCGGCCACGCAATCGCCCTTGATGATCGTGTCGATCCAGGACCCTGGAACTGCGGAGGTCCTGAGGTCGGCAAGCGGGAAAACTGACGCCATTTGATACTCGCTGTTACACTTACTCGATGCTCTTAACTGGGTGTTATGGTTACCTAACTTGGTTACCAAACACTGAAGCGGCGTCATAATTTTCAAATTCCCGGACAGCGGCCGGGAATTTATCGTTGATCGATGGAGACTATCGCACTGCGCGATCCGATCTGTCGTGCGTGGCGCGGCTATCATCCGGCACTTCGTCCCGCTCGTTCATGCCGTAATCCCGCAGGACCTCAGCCACGCGCAGGCGATAGTCGGCAAATACCGTCTGCCGACCCGTTTTCTGCGCGCCACGATGCGCCTCGCGGTTTCGCCATTCGCGAACAGCAGCCTCGTCGCGCCAGAAGGAAAGCGACAGGACCTTTCCCGGCTGACTGAGGCTCTCGAAGCGCTCGATGGAGACGAAGCCGTCGATCGTTTCGAGTTCGCCGCGCAGCCTTGCGGCAATGTCGAGATAGTGCTGGCGTTCTTCAGGATGGGGGACGACTTCGAAAATAACTGCGATCATGGCGATATCCTCGGAGCATGCGGCAACGACACGTTTTTCAGGAATATGCGATCTTCCTGCAGGATGAAACGCTCGCGGCGGGAGAAATCGAGATTGGCCCGAGCCTGTGGATCGGCGGCAAGGCTTTTGCGATAGGCCTCATAGGCGGCCAGGCTCTCGATATTGTAGACGCCGTAAGCCGTCGTCAAAGAGCCCTCATGCGGCGCGAAATAGCCGACCAGATCGGCGCCGTTGCGCGGGATGATCTGGCCCCAGGCCTTGCCATATTCGGCGAAGGCTTCCTGTTTGAAGGGATCGATCTGATAGCGGATGAAACAGGTGATCATGGTGTTCTCCTTTGCTGATGACCCTGTTTTCGCACATTGAAGAACGGTGATGCTTCGGCTACGATCGAAGTATGAAAGAAGGTCCTGACATAGCACAGATCGGCGCGCTGATCGGCGATCCGGCGCGGGCGAACATACTGACGGCCTTGATGGGCGGCCGGGCGCTGACCGCGACGGAGCTTGCCGCTGCGGCAGGTGTGACGCTGCAGACCGCGAGCGCGCATCTTGCCAAGCTCGAGGCAGGCGGATTGCTGGCGCAGCGCAAGCAGGGTCGGCATCGTTATTTTGCGCTGGCCGATGATGGTGTCGGCAAGTTGCTCGAGGGGATCATGGGTTTTGCCGCCAGTCGCGGACATCTGCGCCATCGTCCCGGCCCGAAGGAACCGGCGCTGCGCAAAGCCCGCATCTGCTACGACCATCTCGCCGGCGACTTTGGCGTGCGCATGCTCGACAGCCTCATAGAACGTGGTTCGATTTCGACCATGGGCGAAGGGCTCAGCCTGACGGCCGACGGCGAAAAGCATCTCGGATCGATCGGCATCGACGTCTCCGATCTGCGCTCCAGCCGCCGTCCGCTCTGCCGATCCTGCCTGGACTGGAGCGAAAGGCGCGCGCATCTCGCCGGAAGCCTCGGCAAGGCGCTGCTTTCGAATTTTCTCGACAAGGGCTGGGCGCGGCGGACCGAAAACAGCCGCTCGATCTTCTTCACCCCCGAGGGTGAGCGTCGTTTCCTGGCACTCTTTCCGATCGAGTTGGGTGACCGGTCTTAAGGGTGTCCGACTAGAACGCCGGTGAAATTGCCGGCGGCAATCCGGCTGCACAGATCTCGCCATTCACAGCCATTGCAGGCACGGCGAATCTCGCCACTGGCGAAATTGCGTCGCAGTTTCGCAAGCAGGTTCGCATCCGGCACCAATACAGCGCCCGGTTCGATCTCTTCGCCAATTAATGAGGCGACGTCCGCAAGGGCGGCCGCGTCCCGCTCGATGACGGAAGCCTTGAAACAGTGCGGCTCAGCCTCGTCCAGAAGCGGCGCGCAGATATCGTCGGGGCCGGAGACCAGCTCGATCTCCTCCCCTTCCGTCAGGCGCTTTGCGATGCGGCGATAATTGTCGGTGAAGGCAGGCGTATAGCCCTCACCGACGAAGGTCAGCATGCAGAGCAGATGATGGGCGCGAAGCCGAACCGTCAATTCAGCTTTGCCTTGCCGCCATAGACCTGAACGGTCTTCAGCACGGCCGCCGCAAGGGCAGACTTCAGCACGGCCCCGAGGATGAAGGGAGCGACGCCGAGGAGCCAGCCCTTTTCAGCACCGATCAAGGCAGCAAGCCATGCACCGCCGATCGCAAGGCACAGGATATTGGCCGAGAGGTGGGCGAGGAAACTGCGCACGACGCGCTCTCCGCCCCAGCCACGCTCGGCAAACCAGCCGACGAGGGCGCCGATGATCGGGAAGGAGACGAGATAACCGGCCGTCGGACCCATGAAGGGCGCGATGCCGCCTGCTCCGCCGGCGAGAACCGGGAAGCCGACCATGGCCTCACCCAGCCAGGCCAGAATGGTGATCGCGCCGAGGCGCCAGCCATAGAGCGCACCGATCATGGTGATCGCAAAGGTCTGCATGGTGATCGGCACCGGCACCATCGGCACCGAAATCTGCGAGGCGAGTGCCAGCACCAGCGTCCCCGCGAGAACGAAGACGACCTTGACGATCAGGGATCGTTGACCAAGGCGCAGCGGATCAAAAGCAGCGTCTTCATGATGATGCAACAGGGACATGAACTCTCCTTTTCAAATTATAGATAATTTTCAATTCCCATCTATTTAATGGCCGAGTTTACATGACGAGGCAAGCGGCAGATGTGGAAAATTGATTTTCTGGCGATGGCAGCGGCTGCATGACGAAAGATTTGAGAGAGGCGCGCTTAGCCAGCCCATCTCGACATGTGGAGACAAAAAGCTCGGCTCTCGGATGCAATACGAGCATAACTCACCCAAATCCGGCCATTAAAAAATGAACCGTAAATCAAGCGCACTCAGATTATCTATAATTTTCTGCGGGATTATCCAACAATCGCAAAAGCTTCGCGCGTCGAGCCTGATGGCGTGCGCACGGGAGCACGACCGATCCATTGGACGTGCTTCTGAAGGATAGCGGCGGCCTCGTCAGTTCGCCCCTGGCGGAGCGCTGCGAGGATGGCACGATGATCGTGATCCGTGCGCTTTTCCCAGCCGGATTGCCATGCCGAAAACAGAAAGCGGGCGCTGGCCGCATGCAGATCGTCGATAGCGGCCAGCAGGCGCGTCATGCCACAAGGCGCCAGGATGAGACGGTGGAAGCGACGATTGGCTTCTTCCCATGCATGGACGTCGGCAGCGGCATCGCCTTCCCTGGTCGCCTCTTCGGCGGCGTCGAGAATGGCAGAGGTCAAGTGCTGTGACGCGTGCCTCAGGGCGAGGCCTTCCAACGCGGCTCGCATTTCTGCAACTTCGCGGACTTCCTTGAGATCGAAAGAAGCGACCCGAACGCCGCGACGCGGCAAGTTGACGGCAAGCCCCTGTGCCTCCAGCCGCCGGAATGCCTCGCGCACCGGCACGTGGCTGGTGCCAAATTCCTCAGCAATATGATCCTGCCGCAAGCGCGCATCGGGCGCGATCTCGCCGCGAATAATGCGATCGGCAAGCACCCGGCTGATACGGCTGGCAATGGTGTCGTCGCGCTCGTTGGCCATGGCCAATCCTTAAAGGCGGCCTTGCCTGATGTCGAGCGGTACACTCAAGTCTTCAAGCCTTTTGAACGGCCCTGACCTTTTCCGTCAGCGCAGCACAGCCATGCCCGCCCATTGGTTGAGCTTTGTCGACATATCGTGTAAAGCGCGACGGTCATTTTTTGAGCATGCCCCAAAACGCAACTGTTTGCGGGGAGCATGCCGAACCCAGCCCTGATCAAAGGCAGCAATTTTCATGAGCAATGGCTTCGACCTTATCATCTTCGACTGCGACGGCGTTCTGGTCGATTCGGAAATCATAGCGGCGGAAGTCGAGTCCAAGCTGCTGACGGATGCAGGCTATCCGATCAGCACCGAGGAAATGGGCGAGCGCTTCGCCGGCATGACCTGGCGCAACATTCTGTTCGAAGTCGAGCGCGAGGCGAGCATCCCGCTTTCCGCATCTCTGCTCGACAAGTCGGAAAAGCTGCTCGATCTCAAGCTTGCCGCCGACGTCCAGGCCATTCCCGGCGTTCCCCTTGCGCTGTCGCGGCTGCCGATGCCGCGCTGCATCTGCTCGAATTCCAGCGCCGCGCGGCTCGAGATGATGTTGTCCAAGGTCGGCTACCTCAAGCTGTTCGCGCCGCACGTCTACTCCGCCAAGGATCTCGGCGCCGACCGCGTGAAGCCGAAGCCGGACATCTTCCTGCATGGCGCCAAGCAGATGAATGTCAGCCCCGCCAACACCATCGTGGTCGAAGACTCGGTCCATGGCGTCCAGGCGGCACGCGCCGCCGGCATGCGCGTCATCGGCTTTACCGGCGCATCGCACACCTATCCCTCGCATGCCGATCGGCTCACCGATGCCGGTGCGGAAACCGTCGTCTCCCGCATGAGCGACCTTCCCGGCGTGGTGATGGCATTGGCTGAATGGGACGGCGTCCTCTAAAGCGCTTTTCAAAGAAGTCTCTGGCGAGCGGCGCCCCCGCTCGCGGCCTCCTATGCCTTACCCGCTTGGCTTCTGCCATAAAGAAAAAGCCCTGCTGAACAGCAGGGCTTTTTCGTTTTTACCTTGAGAGCACAACACTCATACGATGCAA
The DNA here is from genome assembly GCF_053521805.1 of Rhizobium sp. A22-96. NCBI lineage: Bacteria > Pseudomonadati > Pseudomonadota > Alphaproteobacteria > Hyphomicrobiales > Rhizobiaceae > Rhizobium > Rhizobium sp. A22-96. The sequence goes on along the minus strand of NZ_JBNWDQ010000003.1, from coordinate 154,728 downwards.
GATTGTGCGGGGTCAAAGCGCCTAGTGGCGCTTCTTGCGTACCGGCTTCTCGGCCTTCGCAGGCTTCTGCGGTCCCTGATCGAAACTGATCTCAACGATAGTGAAGCCACCGGATCCGCCAGCGACCTTGATATCGTCTTCGCTGAACAGGAACTGCGCTGTGGTTTCTCCCGGCGGAATTTCCGCCGTGTAGTTGATCGTCTTGCTATAGAGTGAGGTGTCATTATCCATGACGGAGACGTGGATCGGCAATGTCACCTTGCCGGAGCTGCCCATCGGGCCGGCAACAAGCCGTCCCTGCGCGACGACATGGATGCCCAGGCTGGTGCCATCGCTCGTGCACTGGCGAGTGGCCTGTGCCAGCGACGCCTGATAGGTCAACTGGCTCGCATCGTCCTTGGCACCCTTGGCGTAAAGCCGGTAGACAGATGACTGATCGGGAATGGTGACCTGCGGGCACTTGCCGGCAACATAGGTCTGACCACCGGTCGGAGCGGCCCCTGCGGCACTTGCCTGCGGAGCGACGGTAACATCCGTTGCCGGCTGCTTGTCACTATTGCCGCCGATACCGAGAGTACTGCAACCCGTGAGCAATGCCAGAAGCGAAGCGGAGAAAAGACGACGCGAAACCCTGCCAAACACTATAATTCCACCCTCTCCAAATATTTCACATTATCGGCCTGAAGCCTGTCCGACGGGCCTTTTATGACACTTGGCGATGGTCTATACCAGCGACGCAGCGAAAAATCGATTGGGTAGACACCGTTTTGGCTCACTTTTCGAGATCGACAGATTGGCACAAACTGCGGCCAGCCGGCACCGATCCCACGCGCCTTGCGCAAACGCGAAAACCACGCGGCTGATCCGGCGCAAAAAGACAGGTCGTCGCCGCTTCATTCCTCTACTCTCTCAACCGATCACTCAGGCAATTTTGCGACCAAAGGAATCTTAGACCGTGGACTATATTTCAACGCGGGGAGAAGCCCCTGCCCTTGGCTTCTGCGACGCCCTCCTGGCTGGCCTTGCTCGTGACGGCGGGCTCTATGTTCCTCGTGAATGGCCGACCCTGACGAAGAAAGAAATCCGAGCCTTTCGCGGCAAGAGCTATCAGGATGTTGCCTTCGCCGTCCTGTCGCCCTTCATCAACGGCGAAATCCCGGCAGACGTCTTCCGCGGTATGATCGACGATGCCTACGCCACCTTCCGCCATCCGGCGGTGGCGCCGCTGGTGCAGACCGGGCCGAACAGCTTCGTCATGGAGCTGTTCCACGGCACGACGCTTGCCTTCAAGGATGTCGCCATGCAGCTGCTGGCGCGGCTGATGGACTACGCGCTGGAGAAGCGCGGACAGCGGGCGACCATCGTGGGCGCGACATCGGGCGATACAGGTGGCGCGGCGATCGACGCTTTTGCCGGCCGCGAGCGCACCGACATCTTCATCCTGTTTCCGAATGGCAAGGTCTCGCCGGTGCAGCAGCGGCAGATGACCACCTCGACGCAGGCGAATGTGCATGCGCTGGCGATCAACGGCAATTTCGACGACTGCCAGAACCTCGTCAAAGCCATGTTCAACGATGCCGGCTTCCGCGACAAAGTCAGACTTTCCGGCGTCAATTCGATCAACTGGGCGCGAATCATGGCGCAGGTGGTCTATTACTTCACGACAGCGGTAGCGCTCGGTGGCCCGGACCGGAAGATTTCCTTCACCGTTCCCACAGGCAATTTCGGCGATATTTTCGCCGGCTACGTCGCCAAGCGGATGGGCCTGCCGATCGAACGCCTGGTCATCGCCACCAATGAGAACGACATCCTCGCTCGCATGCTGAAGACCGGCCGTTATGAAATGCGTGCCGTCAAGGCCACCAGCGCGCCATCGATGGATATCCAGATCTCCTCCAACTTCGAACGACTGTTGTTCGAGGCGCATGGCCGCGATGCCTCGAAGGTCCGCGCCGCGATGGAAAGCCTGAAGCAATCGAATGGTTTCTCGGTCAGCGATGGTGCCCTGAAGTTCATCAAGAAAGACTTCAAGGCCGGCCGCGCCAGCGAAAAGCAAGTTGCCGAAACCATCAAAAAAACGCTTGCCGAAACGGGCTATCTGCTCGATCCGCATACGGCCATCGGCGTCTTTGTCGCCGAGAAGAACGAGCGTCCGACAAGCCCGATGGTGACGCTTGCCACGGCGCATCCGGCAAAATTCCCCGCCGCAGTAAAATCCGCCTCCGGTATTGACCCGGCGCTTCCGACGTGGCTTGCTGGTCTGATGACCAGGGAGGAGCGTTTCGATATTCTCGATCCGGAACTTAAAGCCGTTGAAAGCTTTATCGGCAAGCATGCCCGGGCCGGCGAATAACAGACGCGGAAAGACAAGCGATGACAGTGGAATGCACCCGGCTTGCGTCCGGGCTGACAGTAGCAACCCAATCGATGCCACACCTCGAAAGCGTGGCGCTCGGCGTTTGGATCAAGTCCGGTTCGCGTAACGAGACCGAAGCAGAACACGGGATCGCGCATCTGCTCGAGCACATGGCGTTCAAGGGTACGGCGCGTCGCTCGGCCCGGCAGATCGCCGAAGAGATCGAGAATGTCGGCGGCGAGGTGAACGCCGCCACCTCGACCGAAACGACCTCCTACTACGCCCGCGTGCTCAAGGACCATGTGCCGCTGGCTGTCGACATACTTGCCGATATCCTGACGGAGTCCGCCTTCGACGAGGAGGAATTGGCGCGTGAAAAGCAGGTTATCCTGCAGGAGATCAACGCGGCGAACGACACACCTGACGACGTGGTCTTCGACAAGTTTTCCGAGGTTGCCTATCGCGGCCAGACGCTCGGCCGCGCCATCCTCGGCACGCCGGAAACCGTCGTCTCCTTTTCACCGGAGCAGATCCGTCATTATCTGGACCGCAACTACACGACCGACCGCATGTTCGTGGTCGCGGCTGGCGCAGTTGATCACGAAAGCTTCGTGCGTCAGGTCGAGGAGCGTTTCTCCAGCCTGCCGACCAAACCCTCAACTTCGCCCATCATCGAGCCGGCTCGCTATATTGGCGGCAACGTTCGCGAGACGCGCGACCTCATGGACGCGCAGATCCTTCTCGGCTTCGAAGGCCGCGCCTACCACACGCGCGACTTCTATTGCTCGCAGATCCTTGCCAATGTTCTCGGCGGCGGCATGTCCTCGCGCCTGTTTCAGGAAGTCCGCGAACTGCGTGGCCTCTGTTATTCGGTCTATGCCTTCCACTGGGGCTTTTCCGACACCGGCATTTTCGGCATCCATGCGGCGACCGGCGGCGAGAACCTGCCGGAGCTGGTGCCTGTCATCGTCGATGAGCTGCACAAGGCTTCCCACAAGATCGAGCAGCAGGAAATCGAGCGCGCCCGCGCCCAGATCCGCGCACAGCTGCTGATGGGTCAGGAAAGCCCGGCTGCTCGCGCCGGCCAGGTCGCCCGGCAGATGATGCTCTATGGCCGCCCCATCCCGAACCAGGAGATGCTGGAGCGCCTGGAGGGCATTACCATCGACCGCCTGACGGATCTTGCGGGCCGGCTGTTCTTCGATACAGTACCGACGCTTTCGGCGATCGGGCCGCTGGAACAGCTGGCGCCGATGGAAGACATCGTCATGTCGCTGTCGTCGCCAAAGCCGGCGTCCAGAAGCGCCAGCGGCTAAGGGCACGCCGCGGGTCGATGGGTTCAGTTCTCGGGGGAGTGCTTGGCGGGATGCAAAAATCTGTCTTTCGGTTTCTCTCACGTCATCCGGACGCGGTTGAACTCGAAAACGACACATATTTGCTGCGTCTGCCGCGCTATTCCGACTTCAACCAATGGCACAGGTTGAGGGCTGAAAGCCGCCGCTTTCTGGAGCCCTGGGAGCCCACCTGGCGGCATGACGAGTTGACGGAGGCTGCTTATCGGGCCCGTATCATCAGAGGCAAGCAGGAATATAGTTCCGGCCAGGCCATACCGCTATTCGTTTTCCTCAGGGAAAACACGACATTGGTCGGAGGCATCACGATCGGATACATTCGCCGCGGTGCTGCGCAGAGCTGCATGATCGGATATTGGATGGGCGAACGCTATTCCGGTCAGGGACATATGTTCGCCGCACTTCAATTGGTTATACCCTATATCTTTTCCGGACTTGAGTTGCACCGAATTGAAGCAGCCTGTATTCCGGATAACGAGCGTAGCATGCGGCTTTTGGAAAAAGCCGGTTTCCAGCGGGAAGGTCATTTGCGCGGTTATCTAAAAATCAACGGTCAGTGGCGCGACCACGTGATGTTTTCCAGGTTGGCTGCGGATGCCGACCCGAACCGAAAATACGACCAGCGATGACTACCGTACCGATACCGACGATGCCGATGGCCAAACGGCTCGGCGCAGTGCTTGCGACACTTGTCGCCGCCCTGCTGCTGTTTTTTGCCGGCATGGCGCATGCAGCCGAGCCCGTGAAGATTTCCCGCGACGATACCGCGCTCGACCTGACGGCGACGACGGAGATCTACACCAATCAGGGCGAAGCTTTTCAGGTTTCAACGGCCGCGGGCGCCGACGGCATTCGGCGCCGGATTGAGGTACGATCCTCCTCGCCGAACCATCAGGGCGACTGGGCCGTCTTCGCGCTCGCCAATGTGTCCGAAGAGCAGCTGGAGCGCGTCATCGTCGCCCCGCATTTCCGCCTGGTGAACTCGAAAGTCTTCTGGCCGGATCTTGGCTCACAGCGCATCGTTGCCATCACGCCGAGCGAAGGCTTTGCGCTCGATCGGCAGCCGAGCGACGAGGCCGATGTCTTCCGCATCACGCTGAACCCCGGCGCAGTCGTCACCTTCGTCGCAGAGCTTTCCTCTCCGAACCTGCCGCAGCTCTATCTCTGGGAGCCGAACGCCTACAAGGACACGGTCAACGCCTTCACGCTCTATCGCGGCATCGTGCTTGGTATTGCCGGCCTGCTGGCGGTATTCCTGACCATTCTCTTCGTGGTCAAAGGCACGTCGATGCTGCCAGCGACGGCGGCGCTCGCCTGGGCGGTGCTCGGCTATATCTGCGTGGATTTCGGCTTCCTCGGCAAGCTCATCAGCATCACGTCAAGCGATCAGCGAATATGGCGCGCCTGCGCGGAGGTGGCGCTCGCGTCGAGTCTGGTGATCTTCCTGTTCACCTATCTCAATCTCAATCGCTGGCACGCGCATCTCGGCTATGTGACGCTGGCCTGGGTGCTCGGGCTTGCCCTGCTCTTCGGCGTGGCGATCTACGATCCGTCGATCGCGGCCGGCATCGCCCGGCTGTCGCTGGCGCTGACGGCGACCGCGGGTCTGCTGCTCATCATCTATCTCGGCTTCAACCGCTATGATCGCGCCATCCTGCTCGTGCCTGCCTGGGCGCTGATCCTCGTCTGGTTGTTTGGCGCCTGGATGACGATCATGGGCAAGCTCGACAACGACATCATCCAGCCGGCACTCGGCGGCGGCCTGGTGCTTATCGTCCTGCTGATCGGATTTACGGTCATGCAGCATGCCTTTGCTGGCGGCGCCTTCCAGCAGGGCTTGTTCTCGGACCTGGAACGACAGTCCCTGGCACTCACCGGCTCGGGCGATACCGTCTGGGATTGGGACGTAGCGCGCGACCGCGTCGTCACGACACCAGACATCTCCATGAAGCTCGGCCTTTCGCCCGGCAGCATGCACGGCGCGGCCCGCAACTGGTTGCCACGACTGCATCCCGACGACCGCGACCGTTTCCGCGCGACTCTCGACGTTCTTCTCGAACATCGACGCGGCCGGCTGAACCACGAATTCCGCATTCGTGCCGAAGATGGCCATTTCCACTGGCTCTCCATTCGCGCGCGGCCGGTGCTCGGTTCGAACGGCGAAATCATTCGCTGCGTTGGCACCATCGTCGATATCACAGAGCAGAAGAATTCGATCGAACGACTGCTGCACGACGCCGTGCACGACAATCTGACAGGGCTGCCGAACCGCCAGGTCTTCCTCGATCGCCTGCAGGCCGTGCTGACGCTGGCATCGGATAGCAACCAATTGCGGCCGACCGTGATGGTCATCGACATCGACCGTTACAAGCTCGTCAACGATACGCTTGGCGTGGCGGCGGGCGACAATATCCTGATCGCACTCACCCGACGCCTTCGTCGCCTGTTGAAGCCCCAGGACACGCTGGCTCGCCTCTCCGGCGACCAGTTCGGCCTCATTCTCGTGTCCGAACGCGATCCGGCAAAAGTCGCCGACTTTGCCGATGCGATCAGCAAGGCGATCATGGTGCCGATCAATTTCGCCAACCGCGAGATCATCCTGACGGCCTCCGTCGGATTGACCTCATGGGTCGATCAGCAGGAAAATGCGTCCGGCATGCTCAGCGACGCCGAACTTGCCATGTATCGGGCCAAGCGCGCCGGCGGCAACCGCGTTGAGCCGTTCCAGCCCGCCTTCCGCAGCTTCGGCACCGATCGTCTACAGCTCGAAACCGACCTGCGCCGTGCCGTTGAACGCAAGGAACTTTCGCTGGTCTATCAGCCGATCGTGCGGCTGGAGGATGCCGAAGTGGCTGGCTTCGAGGCGCTGATGCGTTGGGAGCATCCGAAACGCGGCAACATTCCGCCCACGGAATTCATTCCCATTGCCGAAGCTTCGGACATTATCGGCCCGCTCGGCATGTTTGCCCTGGAGCAGGCGACCAACGACCTGAAGGCCTGGCAGCGACAGACCGGCGACCTGCCGCTGTTCGTCTCCATCAACCTTTCCAGTGTGCAGTTGCTCAACAATGAACTCTATGACGATATCCGCGCCCTGCTCGCCAAGACCCATTGCGATCCGAGCCGGATCAAGCTGGAGCTGACGGAATCGCAGGTGATGGAAAACCCCGAGCAGGCCCGGCTGGTGCTCGACAAGCTCCGCGAAGCCGGCATCGGCCTGGCGCTTGACGATTTCGGCACCGGTTATTCCTCGCTCGCCTACCTCACCCGCTTCCCCTTCGATACGATCAAGCTCGACAAGGCGATGGTCCGCGACGAGAGCGACAAGAAGGCCATTCTCCTGCGTTCCGTCATTTCCATGGCGCGCGAACTGAATATGCGTGTTGTCGCCGAGGGTATCGAATCCGAAGAGGATGCGCTGGAACTCGCCAAGATCGGCTGCACCTATGGGCAGAGCTTCATCTTCGGGCCGCCGATGGGATCAGAGTCGGTGATCCGGCTGCTGAAAGAACGCTTTCCGCTGACGAAGCGGGCCTAGACCGGCGCCAATCTATCGAGAGCGGCAGATCAGGCGCTCTCGATAAGGCCGCGCATATAATCCAGCTTGGCAATCACCGGCGGCGACAGGATGAAGGGATAGGAATCCGGCTGTCCCATGCTGCGCTGGATGGCGTTGATCGCCACGCTCAGGGGAATCCAGGCGCTGACGAGCTGATCGGCGCTTTCGGCTCTGTAGGGATTGAAATCCACTTCCGCCGCCATCTCGTGATAGCCCCTCGGATCGACCGCCAGGCCGAATGAGCGCGCGGTTTCCAACGTATCGACGATGTGTAGATAGTGCGCGAAGCATTCCGCAAAATCTTCCCATGGGTGTGCGCTGGCATAGGCACTGATGAAATTTTCCTGCCAATTGGGCGGTGGCCCATTGTCGTAGTGATGCTGAAGCGCCATGCCGTAATCCACCCTCTCGTCGCCGAAGACAGCGCGAAAGGCATCAAACTGGCCACGGTCGCGGACAAGCTTGTTCCAGATGAAATGTCCTGTCTCGTGCCGGAAATGGCCGAGCAGCGTGCGGTACGGCTCGTTCATGGAGGTGCGCGCCTGTTCGCGCGTGACGTCATCGGCCTCGGCGGCACGAATGGCGATCAAGCCCTCTTCATGGCCAGTCTTGGCGGGCACAACACTGCCACCCTGCACTTCGTCCTCAAGGAAATCGAACACCAACCCACCCTCGGGGTCGTCGTGCCGATCCGGATGCGGCAGATTCCAGCGCAGCAATGAATAGAACAGATGTCTTTGCGCCTGGCCGATGCGACGCCACCGGTCTATGCCCTGCTGTGTGTCGGTATTGGGCACAAGGCGATTGTGACGGCAAGCAACGCAATAGGGCTGCGGATCTTCGGCATCGATGAGCCAATTGCAGATATCAAGTTCGGCATTGGCGCAGAAGCGGACATGCCTCTCCGGCTCCGAGACCAGATGCCAGTTGGTGCCGCCATCACCTTCCAGCGCATATATCGCCAGACGATCCGGGACGAAACCAAGCTGATGGCCACAGCGAACACATTGCCTATTGTCGAAATGCACCGGCTGGCCGCAATGGTCGCAAGTGAAAAGCCGCATGGAAGCCCTCTTCGAAATGACGCTTCGCTTGATATCAAAGAGCCCGTCGCGTCTCCGCGACAGGCTCTTCCCGGCAGGCCGCTGACGGCAATGCTATCTCAGATTGCCGGCGGCCTGAAATCGGCTCTCAACGAGCAACCGGACTACATCCGGTCGACTGCGCCCTTGACCTTATCCTTGGCCTTGCCGACGGCGCTTTGAACCTTGCCCTTGGCTTCCTGGGCCGCGCCTTTTGCGCGCAATTCCTTGTCGTCGGTGGCCTTGCCGGCCATCTGCTTGGCCTTGCCGGCCACTTCGTTTACCTTGCCGGATACCTTGTCACTCATGCTGCCCATATCGAGCGCCTCCTTGGTTGCACGGCGGTATTGCCGTTGTTCTGGGAGGGAAACGTCACGAGTGCTATATCGTTCCAATATAATGCAGATTGCTTCAGCCATGACCCGCATGCGGCGACAGCATCGCAGGGTTGATGCCCATCAGCGCCAAGGCGCGTTCGTACTTGTCGTCGAGGCAGCGGTCGAAGATCAGCGCCTCTTCGGCAGGGCAATTCAGCCAACCATTATTGCCGATTTCGGCCTCCAATTGGCCGGCACCCCAGCCGGCATAGCCCAGCAGCATGGTGGCGCGTTTCGGGCCGCTTCCCTTGGAAATCGCCCGCACGATATCGAGCGTCGCCGTCAGGCTGATATCATCGCTGACCGGAATGCTGCTGTCGCTGATATAGTCGTCCGAGTGCAATACGAATCCGCGGCCGCTTTCGACGGGTCCCCCGGTCTGGATCGGAAAATCCCGCGCGGCAGCCGGGAGAACGATGGCATCGTCGTCCTTGACCATTTCAAGATGCAAAAGCACGTCGGTGAAGGTCAGCTTCTGAGCCCGGTTGATGACGAAGCCCATGGCGCCGGCATCGGAATGCGCGCAAATATAAATAACCGTCCGGTTGAAGTTCCGATCCTCCATGCCGGGCATGGCGATCACGAACTGACCGTCGAGAAAACCTCTTTCGCGTCTATTCTTCAGCGTCGATAGGGACATCGTGCCTCCTGACCGCAGTCCATAACTGCACCGCTAAAAAAGCAAGATGGGGCAATGTCATAAATCAATCAACTGAAAATGATCATTTCTTTTTTCCGCCGCGCTGGCCCCGCGCCGCCCGATCCGTTAAATCCTCATCCCATGATCGGATTGACCACCCTTGCCCGCTTGTCGACGCTCCTTGCCGGAACATTTGCCGCCACACTTTGCGCCGGCACCGCCGCCCATGCCGCGATGAGCGACTGGGTGGACAATCAGGGTGGCCGCATGCGGTTAGTGGCACTGGCGCCGGACGCAGAGGGGCATATCCGCGCCGCCCTGCAGATCGAACCGCAGCCCGGCTGGATCACCTATTGGCGCGAACCGGGCCAGAGCGGCATCCCTCCGCAAGTGACCCTCGCGCCCGGAAGCGGCGTCACTCTCGAAAAGGCCAGCTACCCGACACCGAAGCAGATCATGGTCGGAAACATACAAGAGATCGGCTATGATGCACCGGTGACATTGCCGCTCGATTTCCGGACCACAAGCAAAGCGCCGGCCAAACTGGACCTGACCGCCTTCATCGGCCTCTGCAAGGATATCTGCATTCCCTTCCAGGCGGAGTATTCGCTTGAGCTGCCGGCAGGCGAGCAGCCGACGACGCATGAGCTGGCGCTGCTGGATGCGGCCAAGGCTTCGCTGCCGCAGGCACCATCTTCCGATTTCGCCCTCCAGAGCCATAGCCTCTCGGCAGACGCCAAGACGCTTGCGCTGCACCTGACGCTGCCTGAGGCGAGCGGCGACGCGCCGACGATCTACGTCACCGGGCCGGCAGGTTACGCATTCTTTGAGCAGGCAAATGCGAAACGGGAAGGCAACGCCTATTCAGCCGATATCACGATCGGCAAGTTGCCCAAGAATTATGACACCAAGGGCAAGACGTGGGGCATCCTCGTGGTCGACGGTGACCGCGCCATGGAAACCACGCTTGCGCTGAAATAGCCCTGACCTATAGTTTCACCACCAGTCCTCATCCAATCGGCGGCGGTTCAAACGCCCCGATATCGCCCCAAGGAGAGACCCCATGACCATCGCTATCGACGATAAACTGCCCGCCGCCACCTTCAAGGAAAAGACCGCGGACGGTCCGGTCGAGATCAGCACCGAGCAGCTTTTTGCCGGCAAGCGCGTCGTGCTTTTCGCCGTTCCCGGCGCTTTCACGCCGACTTGCTCGCTCAACCATCTGCCCGGCTACCTCGAAAACCGTGACGCCATCCTCGCCAAGGGCGTCGATGACATCGCCGTCATCTCGGTCAACGACTGGCATGTGATGGGTGCCTGGGCACAATCCTCCGGCGGCATGGGCAAGATCCATTTCCTCGCCGACTGGGACGGCTCCTTCGCCAAGGCACTCGGCCTCGATATCGACCTCTCCGCCGGCGGCCTCGGCGTTCGCTCCAAGCGCTATTCCATGCTGGTGGAAGACGGCGTGGTAAAGACGCTGAACATCGAGGAAAGCCCCGGCCAGGCGACGGTTTCGGGCGCTGCGGCGATGATTGAGCAGCTCTGATTTCAAAATTCAACGCAGAATGAAAGGGCGCCTCAATGGCGCCCTTTGTTGTTTAATACGCTTGAGTGCTCAATCAATCGGGCTGATCCTGACGCATGCAAGTCGCTTGCCCAAGCGAATCCGCTGCCTGCTATAGCCAGTCACAGCTATTCTGGTTCTTGCCTCTTTTTTGCCGCATTCTCCCCGCTATTACACGTAACGTTATTACATAAAGAGAGTGCCCGCATGCGATTTGAACGCGACCCCCTCGCGTCCTCCCTGATAGGGCGCTCCGCTCTGACGCGACTTGCCTATGTTGCCGTGGGTATCGCGGTGCTTTGGGCTGCTATCGGCTGGGCGGTAGCCCTGGCATGAGTGATCTGATCCGCCTCACCAATCTCACCGTGACCTATGAACGCCACCCCGCCGTGCATCACGTTTCCGGCGCCTTCCGGACCGGCAGCCTGACGGCAATCGCCGGGCCGAATGGCGCCGGCAAGTCGACGCTCTTGAAGGCGATCATCGGCGAGCTCCGCCCGGTCGAAGGATCGATCGATCGCGGAAGATTGACGCGGAACGATTTCGGCTATCTGCCGCAGGCGGCCGATATCAACCGCCGCTTTCCGATCTCGGTTGCCGATACGGTGATGCTCGGCGCCTGGAAGACCTCCGGCGCCTTCGGTCGCTTCTCGCGCCAGGATGCGGATCGGGCTCGCGATGCGCTTTCGCTCGTCGGGCTTTCGGGCTTCGAAAACAGGCATATCGGCGCACTCTCGGCCGGGCAGTTCCAGCGCGTACTCTTCGCCCGGCTGCTGCTGCAGGACGCCAGCGTCATCCTGCTGGACGAGCCTTTCACCGCCATCGACCAACGTACGACGCGCGACCTGCTCGACCTTGTCCTCAGATGGAACAAGGAAGGACGCACCGTCATCGCCGTGCTGCATGATTTCGATCAGGTGCGCGCCCATTTCCCTGAAACGCTGCTGATCGCCCGTGAATTGGTCGACTGGGGCCGGACACAGGAGGTCATGAGTTCCAGCAATCTCCTCAAGGCGCGGGCCATGGCAGAGCGCTGGGACGAGGCTGCGGAAGCATGCCTGCCTGAACATGCGCCCCACACCGGCGAGATTGCACGGCGGGAGCCGGCCGAATGACGATCTACGATATCTTCCTCGCGCCGTTTGCTGATTACGGCTTCATGCGGCGCGCGCTCATAGCCTGCCTGTGCCTGGGCCTCGGTTCCGGCCCGATCGGCGTCTTCCTGATGCTCCGGCGCATGAGCCTGATGGGCGACGCCATGAGCCATGCCGTTCTGCCGGGTGCCGCCATCGGCTACCTTATCGCCGGCTCGCTGTCGCTGACGGCCATGGGCCTCGGCGGTCTGGTGGCCGGCCTTTCCGTGGCGCTGCTCTCGGGCCTCGTCAGCCGCATGACGGTGCTGCAGGAAGATGCGAGTTTTGCCAGCTTCTATCTCACCTCCTTGGCGCTTGGCGTGCTCATCGTCTCGCTGCGCGGGTCGAATATCGACCTCCTGCATGTACTTTTCGGCACGATCCTGGCGATCGACGCCCCGGCCCTCTACCAGATCGGAGCGATCACCACCGTGACGCTGCTGGCGCTCGCCGTTATCTACCGACCGCTGGTCATGGAATGCTTCGATCCGGGCTTCCTGCGCGCGGTTGGCGGGCGCGGGCCGGTCTATCATTTCCTCTTCCTGCTGCTGGTGGTGCTCAATCTCGTCGCCAGCTTCCAGGCACTCGGCACGCTGATGGCCGTGGGGCTGATGATGCTGCCGGCCGCCATTGCGCAGCTCTGGTCGCGCAGCCTGCCCGCCATGATGGCGATCGCGACCGGCACGGCGGCGGCTTCCGGCTATATCGGCCTCATTGCCTCCTACCATCTCGAATTCGCTTCGGGCCCGACCATCATCATCACCGCAAGCGTGATCTACGGCTTCTCCATTCTCTTCGCGCCTTCGGGCCTTGCCCGGCGGTTCTTCCCCCGTCCCCATCTCCGGGGCTAATCCGAACAAGGAGACTCGCATGAACAAACAGAGACTGCTTATCTCAGCCGCTGCGGTGGCCTTCGTCGCCTTCGGCGTCGCCCGCCCGGCTTCGGCCGAGACGCTTGATGTCGTCGCTTCCTTCACCGTGCTTGCCGATGTCGTCAAGCAGGTCGGCGGCGACCATGTGAAGGTATCGAGCCTTGTCGGCCCGAACGGCGACCCCCATGAATTCGAACCGTCGCCGGCCGATGCCAAGCGGCTCAATGCCGCCAAGGTCACCTTCGTCAGCGGCGAAGGCCTGGAAGGCTGGATGGACCGGCTGATCACGGCGTCGGGCTACAAGGGCACGCCGGTCGTCGTCTCCGAAGGCATCAATACCCGCACGATGGTCGATGACGGCAAGACGGTTACCGATCCGCATGTATGGAACAGCCCGGTCAACGTGAAGATCTGGGTCGCCAATATCGAGAAGGCGCTGTCTGCTGCCGATCCGGCCGACGCGGCCGATTTCAAGGCCAATGCCGAACGCTACACCAAGGTGCTGACCGAGCTTGACGCTTACGCGCACAGCAAGTTCGACAAGATCCCTGACGATCGCCGCAAGGTGCTGACCAGCCACGACGCTTTCGGCTATTTCGGCCGCGAGTATAAGGTGAACTTCCTTGCCCCGCTCGGCTTCTCGACGGAAACCGAAGCCTCTGCCGCCAAGGTCGCCCAGCTGATCGAGCAGATCAAGACCGAGCATGTGAAGACCTATTTCTTCGAAAACTCGAACGATCCGCGCCTCGTCAAGCAGGTCGCCAAGGCGACCGGTGCCCAGCCCGGCGGCGAGCTCTATGTCGAATCTCTTTCCAAGACCAATGGACCGGCTTCGACTTACGAGAAAATGTTCCGTTATAACGTTGACCAGCTTGCCGCTGCGATGGCGAAGGCCAGCTGAACTACCGATTGAGCAAACAACGAACAAAATGGGGCGCAGGTGGATTTCACCTGCGCCCCGTTCTGCTTAAAGACTGAGTTAAAGATTGAGATCGAAGACCAGCAGCCCGGCAAGGCCGCCATCGGTCGAAGAGACGATCCGCTCGCCGACCGCCACATGCTGCGGATGCACCAGATAGGCATCCCGCGCTTCCGGGCTTTCAAACGTCACCGCAAACCCATCAACAAAGCCGCCATGCAGCCCTTCCGGCGAGACATTCGGCCCATATTTCACATCGACAATGCCCGGAATGACCTGCTGCAAAGCGGCCACGGCTTCAAAAAGCGCCTTCTTCTCATCCTGTGTCATGGCGGATTTCAGCCGCAGGAAAACGCAGTGCAGGATCATGGATAAAGCCTCCCTTGATGTTGGGGGCAGCATAGAGGGAAAGGGGGATGGGGCAAGATGCTACACAGCAATCCCGGTATTTCTATCAGCCGTTGGAAAGGACAGCCGCAGTCTCGCCTTGAGCCTTGCGAGGAGCAGCTAGAAGATGCGGGGAAACCGGTCTGCCGGCTCCCGCGCAAATCATCGCGATACGTTCAGACGCTTCTTTCGCGCCAGGCGTTTTGCCCTGTCAGGCGGCTCATTTCGGCACGATATTCATCCTCGGAAGTGCTCCAGCGGAGACGGGCATATTCTTCCACATCAGGCCCGACGACATAGCGGAGACGACTGGAGGCATCCGTTGCCGCCTGGAAAATCGTTTCCACCACCGCCTGCTCCTCCGTTGAATCGAAGGGATAATCGATCATCGACTGAAGCGCGTGATCGAAATAGGCCTTGTAGTTCTCCGGAACGGGTATCTGCTGCGACAGGGCCATTCCGCTCGCGGCAAAATTGGTGCTGCGGATTGCGCCGGGCTCGACCATCTTGATCCGGATATTTTGCGATTCCAGCTCATAGGAGAGCGATTCCGACAGACCTTCAACGGCATGCTTGGAGGCGACATAAAGGGAGAGCAGTGGCACTGCCATGAAGCCGACGCCCGAGGTGACATTGACGATGGTGCCACCAGCCTGCTTGCGGAGATGAGGTATAGCCTCTCGAATGACATTCATCACCCCGAAGACGTTGGTTTCGAAAATCTGGCGCGCGGCCTCTTGCGGTGTCGCCTCGAAGATCGAGACCATCGTGATGCCAGCATTGTTGATGACCACGTCGATCTTGCCGAAACGCGCAATGCCGGCCTCAATGGCCGCGCTGACGCTAGCCGGATCGGATACGTCGAGTGCCACAACGAGGATTCGCTCGGGATTCTCATCCGCAAGCTCCGGCTGCGGATTTCGCATCGTCGCGACAACGTTCCAGCCCTGAGCCGCAAAGAACCTCGCGGCGGATTTGCCCACTCCTGACGAGCAGCCGGTGATAAGGACGGTCTTGGTCATGTGTTGTTCTCCATTTCGTGTTGGAGAATTGCTAAGCGAGCAAAAGATGATAATCTATAATGATTAATCTCGATTTCATTACGGATCGTCTCAATGGACGCTTTAACCGACATCATTCAGTTGCTTCGCCCACAGACCGTGCTGCTCGGCAGAATGGCTGCGTCTGGCCTCTGGGGCGTGCAGGTGCCACCTCAACCGGGCCCGGTCTTCTATTTTGCGATGGAGGGCAATTGCTGGTTTCAAGTGGCCGGAGGTGACCTCTTGGAACTGCGGGTGGGAGATTATGTCCTGTCTTCCAGGCCGATGGCGGACGTGTTTCTCAGCGAGCCAACGGCAAAAACGGTACTGTCGGATGAGGCCTTCAAGGCCATTCACTCCGTCGACGGCGAAGTGCGGCTCGGCAATCCGCTGGACGAACCGGCAACTCGGATCGTCGGTGGATTGATCGTCTGCGATCCGGCAAATGCGCACCTGCTTGTCGAATTGTTACCCCGTTGCATCCATCTGCGTGCCGAAGATGAGGCGGCAGCCAGACTGCACACGCTCGTCTCCATCGTCCGTGAAGAGGCCGATGAAACGCGCCCGGGTCGCAACGCAGTTCTCTCCCGCCTGATCGAGGTTATGCTCATCGAAACCTTGCGCCGTGAAGTCGCGTCCTCCCTGCCACATCGCGGCGTACTGGGCGGACTGGCCGATACGAGGCTCGCCAAGGCGCTCGCCAACATCCATGCCGATGTCGCCAGGGGATGGACCGTCGAAGAGCTGGCGCGACAGGCCGGCATGTCGCGGGCCGCATTTGCGCGGCGGTTTTCCGAGGCCGTGGGTGCGGCGCCAGTGGAGTATCTGCTGAATTGGCGGATGGCGCTCGCGAAGGACGCATTGCGCCGCGGAAGCGGCACGTTGGAGGAGATTGCGTTCCAGATCGGCTACAAGTCGACAAGTGCGTTCAGTACCGCTTTCAGTCACAGGGTCGGCTGCCCGCCGAGCGAATACGCGGCAATCGCCCAGACTTAAGCCAGAACGGGCCGGAGTCGGCGGGCTGAACATATATATGAAGTTTACCTTTGCAGTTTATCTTCCTATATGCTAAGCCCTCCATATGAACACTCAATCTGACCAACCACTCCACTCCACCGCCGCCGCCATCGCGCAGGACCTCCGCGGCGTCGTCAGCAAACTCAAGCGCCGCCTGCGCGATCAGGCTGACGTGGGAGACCTGACGACGACGCAGATATCGGTGCTTGTGCGTCTTGAGAAAGACGGACCGATGACGACGTCCAGCCTGGCGAGAGCCGAGGGCATGCGGCCGCAGTCCATGGGAGCCGTCATCGCGGCCTTGGAAGGGGCAGACCTTGTAAAGGGGTTTGCGGATCCGAATGACGGTCGCCAAACGATCCTCTCAATCACCGATGCCTGCCGCAAGCGCATCGAAGAGGGCCGCGCGGCGCGGCAAGACTGGCTTTCCCGCACGATCGAGGCGCGACTCTCGAGTGAGGAACAGGACCGACTGCTCTCCGCAATCAAACTGCTGCAACGGCTCGCCGACGACTGACGTTCTATCGTCCACTCTCTGAGCCTATCACTCCCAACAAACAACGAAGGCAATCTTCATGGCCCTCACCACCCTTGATCCAAAGACGGCGCTTATCGTCGTCGATCTTCAGAAGGGCATCATTGGATCGCCTTTCGCCCATCCCATCGGACCGGTTGTCGCGAATGCGGTCGCGCTGATCGAAACCTTTCGCGCGCGGCATCTTCCTGTCGTGCTGGTCAATGTCGCGGGCGGAGCGCCCGGCCGCACCGAGCAGCCTCCGCGCCATGTCGGCGCTTTCCCCGCCGACTTCACCGACTTCATTCCCGAGCTTGGCCAGCAGCCCGAGGATATGGTCGTGACGAAGCGATCATGGGGTGCATTCGCGACCACCGACCTGGAGAAGCGCTTGAGAGCGCTCGATGTCACGCAGGTCGTCATCATCGGTGTTGCCACCGGGACCGGCGTCGAGGCGACGGCCCGCCAGGCCTATGAGCAGGGTTTCAACGTGACCCTCGCCATCGACGCGATGACGGATGGCCGGGCGGAGGCACATGACTACAGCATCAAAAACATCTTCCCGCGCCTTGGCGAGACCGCCCCAGCCCGAGATATCATCAACCTGCTCGCATCGAGGACCGCCTGATATGCAATGGCACCATCTTCTATCCTATTTCTTCGGCGGCCTTTTTCTCATGAACACCGTGCCGCATCTGGTCAGCGGCGTCATGGGCCGTCCGTTCCAGACGCCTTTCGCGACGCCGCGTGGAGAGGGCCTGTCCTCCTCCACCGTCAACGTGCTTTGGGGCTTCGCCAATCTCGTCATCGCCTATCTTCTGGTCTGCGAGGTCGGTGATTTCTCGTTGAACGACGCATCCGATATTTTGTCACTCGGTCTGGGCGCGTTGTTGATCGCGCTGTTTGGCGCGCGGCATTTCGGCCGCTTTCACGGCGGCAACGACCCCGAACGCTCGTGACCGGCACGCTTGCCAATCCGTTCCGCTCCCTGCGGCATCGCAACTACCGCATCTGGGCGGCGGGAGCGCTGGTGTCCAACATCGGCACCTGGGTGCAGCGAACGGCACAGGACTGGCTGGTATTCACCGAGCTGACCCATCACGATGCCTCCACCGTCGGCATCGTGATGGGACTGCAATTCGCCCCACAGCTTTTGCTCTTGCCCTGGACGGGGTCTGCCGCCGATCAGTTCAACCAGCGCAAGCTCCTGATGGTGACACAGGCGACGATGGGGCTGCTGTCGCTGGCTCTCGCGTGCCTGACGCTGCTTGGCATTGTGCAGCTCTGGCATGTCTATATCCTGACTTTTCTGTTCGGCTGTGCGGCTGCGTTTGATGCCCCTGTGCGCCAGACCTTTGTCGCCGAACTCGTCGGCGACGAGGACCTGCCGAATGCGGTTGCGCTGAACTCGACATCCTTCAACGCTGCGCGGATGGTCGGGCCTGCCGCGTCCGGAATGGTGATTGCGGGACTGGGGACTGGTTGGGCCTTTCTGATCGACGGAATGTCCTTCGCGGCGGTGCTGCTCTCGCTTGGCTTTCTGCGCCTCGGCGAACTTCGCACGAGCGCGAGGGCCAAACGCGCGAAGGGAAGTTTTATCGAAGGGTTGCGCTACGTCCGTAAGCGACCCGACCTTCTCGCCATATTGATCATGCTGTTCCTGATCGGAACTTTCGGCCTGAATTTTCCGATCTTCATTTCGACCATGGCAGTCGACGTCTTTCACGTCGATGCCGGCGGCTACGGGCTTCTATCCTCGATCATGGCCATCGGCACAATGGCAGGTGCCCTGTTGAGCGGAAGCCGCGATGAGGCCCGCTTTGGGGGCCTTCCCTTAGCCGCAAGCGTCTTCGGCGGTGGCTGCCTGCTGGCAGCCCTTGTCCCGGGCTATTGGCCGTTCGCCGCCGCGCTCGTCGTGATCGGCGCTGCCGGCCTGATCTTCACCAATCTGACAAACAGCCTCATGCAGCTTTCGACCGAGCCCGCCATGCGTGGGCGGATCATGGCGCTGCGGGTCGCGATTGCGCTCGGGGGCACGCCCATTGGGGCGCCGATTGTCGGCTGGGTGGCTGATCACTGCGGACCCTCCTGGGCGCTCGGTGTCGGCGCGGCCTCGGGCTTCGCGGCCACTGTGGTCGGCCTTTATGCGATGTATCGAAAGGGATGAGGCAAGCGGGCGCAACAGGATATGGCCAGGCGTTGACGAGGAACGCGCTCCCATACGCTCGCGAGCCTGCCGCACGGTCCGGCCTGCATCACGATCAACTCGGCCATGCCTTGAGCGCTCTTTCAACCGTGCCATAGAGCTGTTCTCTTTTCGCGCCGGATTGGGCGTCGAGGGCCATTCCCCAGCCGACAGTCATTAAGAAACGCGCGAGTTCTTCGGGGACAGCATCGGGCGGCAGGTCTCCTCCTGCTTTCGCCTCCTGAAGCCGATTGCACAGCCGCATTCGCCGCGCCTCGCGAAGCTTTGAAAGTTCGCCACGGATCGGGCCTGGGTCATCGGCGCAAGCCAGTGCACAATTGACCGCGAGGCAGCCGGGCGGATGGGCGGCATCCGTGTAGAGATCGGCCATGCGATACAGCATCAGCTCGGCAACCCCGCGCGCGGTCGGCTCGTTCAGCGCTTCCTCGGCATAGCTCAACCGCGTCTCGAGATAATGTTCGAGCACCCGGAGAAACAGGCCGTCCTTGCTGTGGAACGCGAAGTAGAAGCTCGGCGGGGTTATGCCCATGGCCTTGGTCAAATCGGCGACCGAGGTCCTCTCATAGCCATTTCGCCAGAAGAGCGTCGTCGCCACGTCGATCGCCTTTTCAGTATCCAGCACCCTTGGTCGCGCCATCTGCTCGCTGCCTGTCTTCGTTACCGCCTTCTATAGCGAGCACTATATAATCCTTCTTGACAGGTCAGGCAAATCGTCAAATATAGCGATCGTTATATTTAGATGCCGCCACCGAAAAGCGGCTCTCCTGAAGGAAATTCTCATGCAATTCAAAAAGTTCAGCCGTACCGGCCTCATGGTATCCGGCCTCTGCCTCGGGACCGGAACCTTCGGCAAGCAGACCGACGAAGCCGAATCGCTTCAGGTGTTTGACAAGGCTGCCGATGCCGGCGTGAATTTCATCGACACCGCCGACATCTATCCCGGAGGCGGCACCATGTCCGAAGTCGGCAGCTCAGAGGAGATCACGGGCCGATGGCTGAAAGGCAAGCGCGACCGGTTCATCGTCGGGACCAAGGGCGGCGGCCCGATGGGAACATCCCCATGGGATCGCGGCTCGTCGCGCAAGCACCTGCTCGATGCGATCGACGCATCCCTTCGCCGCCTGAATACGGATTATGTGGACCTCTATCAGGTGCATATGGACGATGCGGAGACGCCGCTCGACGAAACCGTGGAAGCGCTTGATGCGATCGTCCGCTCGGGCAAGGCGCGCTACATCGGCGTCTCGAATTTCCTGGCCTATCGACTGGCGCGCGCCATCGGTCGCCAGGACACGTTGAGGCTGGCGCGCTTCGTCTCCGCGCAGCCGCGCTACAATCTGCTGTTTCGCGAGATAGAGCGCGAATTGCTGCCTCTCGCCCAGGAGGAAAACCTGGCCGTCATCCCGTTCAATCCGCTCGCCGGCGGGCTTCTGAGCGGACGATACCAACAGGATGAGAAGCCTGAAACGGGGCGGTTTTCAGCAGAAGTCGGTCAGTTCGGTGCCATGTATATGGCGCGCTATTGGCACCAGCGCGAATTCGAAACAATCGAAAAGTTGCGGGCGATAGCCCAGGAAGCCGGAGAACCGCTGGCAAAACTCGCCGTCGCCTGGGTTATGGCAAATCCGGCGATCACCTCGGTGATTCTGGGTGCCAGCCGGACCGGGCAACTAACCGACACGCTCGCGGCCTCCGATTACACCCTTGCGCCCGAACTGAAGGCAAGTCTCGATGATCTCACCCTCGAGTACCGCCGGGGCGATGCAACGCGATAAGCATGCCGAAAAGGCCCTCCGGTCAATCCCGGAGGACCTGCCATCGCCTAGTCGTGCTTGCGCGGCTGCCAGCCGAGTATGGATTTTGCCTTGGCGTTCGAAACCGGGCCACCATCATCGACCACATTGAAGACGCCGATCACCGAGCTTTGCACCGCCAGCAGGGCGGCGCGGGCAGCATCATCCACATGCAGACATATGGGTCCGTTCGGTGCATCGCAGCCGGTGCCCGGCCCATAGAGTAGGCCATATCGCAAGACCGTGCCGGCAATGCCAGCAGTCGTGAGCGTGAGCCGTTCGAGGGTGCGGATCGCTGTTGCACTTTCCTGCAGCGGGGTCTCCTCGGTGATCTCCCCTCTACCCACCTGATAAGACCAGGCGATGCTTTGCGAAAGCATCCGCTGCGCCCCGGCCGCGACAGCGGCATCGACGAGGTTCTTTGTTCCCACTTCGCGGATATGGGCATTGCGGGCACGCCCCTCTTCCATCTGCGCGGGATCAAGCCCAAAGGGCAGATCGGTCAGCTGGTGAATGACGATGCCAGGCTTTATCTGCCGCAACGCCGCCTTCAGGGCCTCGCCATCGAAGACATCGACGACGACAGGCGTGGCGCCTGCCTGGCGCAGGCTTTCCCCACGTTCCGGCTTGCGGGTGGAACCGTAGACGGTGAAGCCTGCCTCGACCAGCAGGGGCGCGAGCTTGCGCCCGATCGCACCGGTTGCGCCAGCAAGGAAAATGGTCTCGCTCATTGGAAACTCCTGAGATGTTTGCATCGTGGCTGATGCATATTTTTTCCCACGAGCTTGGCCTGGAAAACAGATGCAAGAATCGATGATTCAACTAGGCCAAAGCAGGTCTCAGTTGTCGCGATCAGCCGCCGCGCAGATGGCTTTCAAACGCACCACAAAAGATTCGGCCATATGCCTGCTGGCAAGATTGGTAAAGCTCAGCAGCATACCATCGACCGATTGCGGCCCCATATGCCAGAGCGACAGAGGCTGCAGGCCGAAGCCGTCCGCTTGCGCCAATGCGGCGATATTGGCTGAAGACGCCCGATACCCGTTGAAATGCATAACGAGGTGCAGCCCGGCGGCGGGAGAAATCGCCCTGGCGCTGTCTCCGAAGACATCATGCATCGTGTCGACCAGCAGCTGGCGACGCTCGGCGTACAAGGAACGCATCTTCTTGAGATGACGGACGAAATAGCCCTGTTCGATGAAATCGGCGATGACGGTCTGATGAAATATCGGGCTGCCACCGCCCCCGACCCGGCAGGCACGCTCGAATACCTCCACCTCCGACGGCGGTACGACCAGATAGGCAAGCCGCAACGCCGGATAGAGAACCTTGCTGAACGAGCCGGTGAAGAGGACGCGCTCGCCGCGATCCATGGCCTTGAGCGACAATGGTGGGCGGCGATTGTAGCGATATTCGCTGTCGTAATCGTCCTCGATGATCCAGCGCTGCCCCTCCTCGGCCCATTTGAGCAATTCGCCGCGTCTGTCCTTGGACATCATCACGCAGAGTGGGCTTTGGTTGGCGGGCGTAACGATGGCAAAGCGGGCATCTGGCGCACGCTCCCTGCCCTCTTCGACGACAAGGCCATCCTGATCGACCGGCACCGGATGAAGTTTGGCATTTATCGACAGTAGAAATTCCCGGGCGACGGGGTAGCCCGGATCCTCAAACCATATGCCGTCACCGGGCCGATAGAGCGACCGCATGATCAGCTCCAGGCTGGCGCGATGGCCCGAGGTCACGAATACCTGCTCCGGCCGGCAGACGATGCCCCGTGAAAAGGCGAGATAGGCGGCAATACGCTCTCGCAACGCCGGGAGGCCAGCAGACTCTGGATAGCCAAGCTGCTCTGCGCCGAGCTCTCGCGAGCGGCGGCTGACGAGCCGGTTCCAGGTCTTGCGCGGAAAGGCATCTAGGGCGGGGAGACCAAGCTGAAACGGCCTGACATTGGGTGACTGTTCCGCCGGTGCAGTCCTCGGCGCGGAGCTCGATGGCCTGTCCGCGCTTGTCTTCTTCAGCCGCAAATCGACGAAGGTGCCCCCTGCGCCGCGAAATTCGAGATAACCTTCTTCCGCGAGGATCTGATAAGCCAGATTGACGGTTCCGCGCGAGAGGCCAAGCTCGCTGGCGAGCGTCCGCACTGACGGCAGCCGGTCTCCCGGCGCCAGGCGCCCCTCGGCAATCGCGGTTTTGAACCGGGCACAAATCTGCAGATAGATCGGATGGTCGCCCTCCCGCGAAAGCGCCATGTCTTCCGCCCGACCCGAAACGCCCTGCTGTGCCATGAAGGCTATGTCCTGCCTATGCGGGCTCGCGCCCACGCCTACGATCCCGTGACGGCAGAGGTTAGCCCGAAGACAGGATTGGCGGCAAGCTGCCGGTTGCCGAGCGCGAGAGCCTCGGTTGCTAGATCTGGCATCGCCAATCCCTGCAGGCGAATGAACTGCACGTTTGTGATGCCGATCGTCGCCAGCACATGGGCAAAATAGGGCGAGAGGTAATCGGGTTGCCGGGCACGCGGGCCATCATGAGCGCCACCGGAACCAACCACGACAAGTGTCGGGCGATCCTCAAGAAGGCCGACCTTGTAGCCATCCCGATAGGTGAATGTCCGGCCGGCGCGCAGCACATAATCGATCCAGAGCTTCAGCGATGCCGGCACCGAAAAATTGTGCACGGGCGTCGCGACGATCAAATAATCACAGGCCTCGATTTCTTGAATCAGTGTTTCCGATTCCGCGAAGGCAGGCAGATGATGCTCCGCACGTTGGACGATGGCATCGGCATAGTGCTCGGTGATCGGCGACGGGCACATCACCGAGAGATCGCGTTCGACCAGCCTGATATCCGGCCCGGCATCAAGCAGATTGTCAGCTGCCCTTCTCCCCAGCTCATAGCTGCGCGAAGCAGATCCAAGCGGGCTGGCGTTCAGAAGCAAGATGGTCTTCATGCGCTTGCTTCCTTCAATATCTGGCTGAAATGCAGACCGCGCGCCAGGAGCCCATTGCGGAAATAGAAGCGCTGGGCCAGCGAATTGCCAAGTCCGGTGTCGAGCACCAGCATGGCTCTTCCGTCGGCCTTGGCCAGCTCGCGGACATGATCGATCAGCTCTGCACCGAATCTGGACCTCTGGCAGGATTGGCGCACGACGAGATCGTCGACATAGGTGAACCGCCCATAGATCAGGTTTTCGAGATGACGGTAACCTGTCAGCCCCGACAGCGCGCCATCCTGCCAGACGCCCAGCAGCCGATAGCCATCCTGCTGCTGGCGCTGGACGCGTTGGCGATAAATGTCGGGGTCTTCGATATGCGGGCGCAGTTCGCGCATGACCGCGAAGCTCTCCGCAATATCCTCTGCGTTTTCGATATGCCTGAAATTCATGTTTGGCTCTCGCTGAATGGGGACCGGCAGAATCTACGCCGCCCATGACCCGCTCAACAGGACCAAAAATCGACAAATGGACTGGGCCATTGGCAGCCTCTACAAGCGCGGCCAATGCCTCCTCTCGTTCAGAACCGAGACCTACTTCTTCTTGAAAGGCTCCATGCCCTTGCGCGCCAGCTCGTCCGCCCGCTCATTTTCCGGGTGGCCCGCATGGCCCTTGACCCAGTGGAGCGTCACCTTGTGGCGATTATAGGCTTCGTCCAGCGCCTGCCACAGCTCGGCATTCTTCACCGGTTTCTTGTCCGCGGTCTTCCAGCCGTTCTTCTTCCAGCCGAAGATCCACTTGGTAATGCCGTCCTTGACGTAGACGCTGTCAGTATAGAGATCGACTTCGCAGGGGCTTTTCAGGGCGGAGAGCGAGGAGATCGCCGCCAGCAGCTCCATGCGATTGTTGGTGGTGTCAGCCTCGCCGCCGGACAGTTCCTTTTCCACATCGCCATAGCGAAGCACCGCGCCCCAGCCGCCTGGGCCGGGATTGCCGGAGCAGGCGCCATCGGTAAAGATATCGACGTGCTTCATGCCTTCAGCCCGTATTCGGCTGATGAGGCGATCTGGCGGTGGAAGCGCAGTTTGCGCAGATATTCGATCGGGTCCTTCTTGGTGACCATGGCGCCGGCCGGCGTCGTCAGCCAGTCATAAAGGCGGGTCAGGAAGAAGCGCAGCGCCGACCCGCGCGCCAGCGTCGGCAGCGCCGCGATCTCGGCTGCATTCAACGGCCGCACGCTCTGATAGCCCTCCAGCAGCGCCATGCCCTTGGTGATGTTGTAGGCGTGATCCTTCTCGAAGCACCAGGCATTGAGGCAGATGGAAACATCGTAGGCGAGCTGATCGTTGCAGGCGAAATAGAAATCGATCAGACCGGATAGCGTGTCGCCGAGAAAGAAGACATTGTCCGGGAAGAGATCGGCGTGGATGACGCCCTCGGGCAGACCCTTCGGCCAATGCTGCCCAAGGAAATCGAGCTCACCGCGGATCTCGTCCTGCAGGCCAGCCTCGACTTCATCGGCGCGCGCCTCGGACTTTTCCCAGAGCGCCTGCCAGCCATTGAGCGACAAGGCGTTCGGGCGGCGGATTTCGAAACCTTCGCCGGCGACATGCATGGCAGCCAGCGCCTTGCCGACTTCGCGGCAATGATTGGCATCGGGCTTGCGCAGCCACATGCCTTCGAGAAAGGAAATCAGCGCGGCCGGCCGACCGGAGAGATGGCCGAGCAATTCGCCATCCTTGCGCGGCAGCGGCAGCGGGCAGGACAGACCCCGGCTCGACAGGTGCTGCATTAGCCCCAGGAAAAACGGCAGGTCGCCCTTGTCGACGCGCTTTTCATAGAGCGTCAGGATCAGCGGATCGCGCGTGGTGTGCAGCAGGAAGTTCGAATTCTCGACGCCCTCGGCAATGCCCTTGTAGGAGAGAAGTTCGCCAACGTCGTATTCCGTCAGAAACCACTTCAAATCGTCTTCGGTAATATCGGTATAAACAGCCACGAAACATTCCCTTGATACACGCTGGCGCCGTAACCACCCGCCCTCGTGGTTCGAGACGGCCCTTAGGGCCTCCTCACCATGAGGGCTGACCTTTGGGCGCCCGGCGACGAAACTCTCTCCGCCTCACCCCGAGGTGCCTTGCCGATTAAGCGTCAGCGCAAGCGGCTAGGCGTCGAAGGACGAGGTGGCCCTTCCTCAATCCCCGTTGACGAAAGCCATGTCCGCCGTCGTCAACTCGATGCTGCGCAGCTCGCGATTGACGAGGAAATTCTCGGTTTCCTTGACCGTTTCGGCGAGCTCCACGACGGCATTGTAGCGAGCGCGGAACGCTTCGATGATCTCGTTGACGATGACTTCTGGCGCAGATGCACCAGCCGAGAGACCGACCGTCTTGATGTCGCCGATATTGTCCCAATCGATTTCCGAAGCGCGCTGAACGAGCACGGATTTCGTCGCCCCCGCCCTTAGCGCCACTTCGACGAGCCGCTTGGAGTTCGAGGAATTCGGCGCGCCGACGACGATGAAGAGATCGCAGCCGGGAGCTGCCTGCTTCACGACTTCCTGGCGATTGGTCGTCGCGTAACAGATCGAGTCGGCGGCGGGCGCCGTCAGGTTCGGAAAGCGCTCCTGCAACCGCGCGATAACGCCGGCGGTATCATCGACCGAGAGCGTCGTCTGCGTGACGAAGCCGAGATTGTCGGGATCGACCGGTTCGTAGACATCGGCATCTTCCACCGTCTCGATCAGCGAAACGGCGCCTTCCGGCAACTGCCCCATGGTGCCGATCACTTCCGGGTGGCCGGCATGGCCGATGAGGACGACATGACGACCGAGCCGGTTGTGGCGCATGGCCTGCTTGTGCACCTTGGAGACCAGCGGGCAGGTAGCGTCGAGATAAAAGAGATTGCGCGCATCGGCATCGGCCGGCACCGCTTTCGGTACGCCATGGGCGGAAAAGACCACCGGCTGGGCACGATGCTCGGCCGGGATTTCGTCCAGCTCTTCCACGAAGATGGCGCCCTTGGCCTCCAGCCCCTCGACCACGTAGCGATTGTGCACGATCTCGTGGCGGACATAGACAGGCGCGCCATAGGCCTTCAGCGCCAGCACGACGATCTGGATGGCACGATCGACGCCGGCGCAAAAGCCGCGCGGCCCGCAAAGCCGGATGGTCAGGTCAGGTTTGGAAACGGCTATGTTCATGTCTCTTCCGAAATGCGCGGCGGGGGCTCAGCCATCGATAGGTATGCCCTGCCGCCTGCTCCATTGAGTCCGCATGATCTTATCCGAAAATCGCTGCGCACTTTCGGGATCATGCTCTAGCCGAATATTCCATCGAAATGAAGCAATTCTATTGCATGCCTCTATTGTTGAGGCGCGTCCGGATGATGTTTGCGCCACCAGGAGATCGCCACGATGGCGACAAGCGCTACCGCGAGGCCGTACCAGGTCACGGCATATTGCAGGTGGCTGTTCGGCAGGTCGATGATGGTGACGCCGCCGATCGGCAGGCCGGCGGGATTCGGCGCCTTGTCGGCATCGATGAAGAAAGGCAGGACCTTGTCTTTCGGCAGTCCGACGCTGGACGCCATCGCATCCAGATCCCTCCAGAAGAATATGTTCTTGCCGAGATCATTATCCGGCATGCCCGGGGGCTGCTCGGTGAGCTTGGCGCGCGCAAGGCCGGTCACCGTCTGCTCGCCTGTCAACTGCCCCTGTTTGCGCATTTCCGGCTCTTTGGCCTCGGAGGGCACGAAGCCCCTGTTGACGAAGACAAAGCGGCCATCGGCAAGCTGCAAGGGCGTATAGATGTGAAAGCCCGGCTCCTCTCCATAGGTGGAGAGGAAATCGCGTTCCTTGTTGTTGAGGTAATGGCCGGTGACGGTCACCACGCGATATTCGATGTCTCCGCCGGACGCGGCCATCGCCTCGATTGCCGATAGCGGCACGGCGGGCGCATCCTTGCGCGCGGCAATGTCGGCCAGCAGGCCTTCCTTCCAGTGCAACCGCTGCACCTGCCAGGTGCCCAACCCCACAAGGATCACGAGCACGGCGAGCAGGATCAGCACCTTGAGGACCTGCCACAAAGGATTGGAGCGGCGAACCGGCAAGGCAGCCTCAGTCATGACTGATCCGCCCTTCGCTGGCCTTGTTGCGGTATTGCAACGCGATCAGAATGCCCTTGCACCAGCGCAGAGACAGCAGTGAGAGGATGATGGTCAGCGGCGCAAACAGCACTATGTAGACCCAGACCGGTGGCGCGTAGTTGATCTGCATCCACAGGACCAGGCCGATGACGATGAAACCGACGATCAGGATGACAAAGACCGCCGGGCCATCGCCCGCATCGGCAAAGGCATAATCGAGATCGCAAGCGGAACAGCGCGGCTTTATCGACAATAGTCCGTCGAAGAGCTTGCCATGGCCGCAACGCGGGCAACAGCCCTGGAAGCCCACCTTGAACGGATCGACGGGCGCAAAGAGGGCGCTGTCGTCATGGGGCGTTTCGCTGGGGTTCTTGTCTTGCTCTGAGGTCAAAATTCGGTCTCGATCAGCCTGCCATTGCGGGCGAGCATGATGGTCTCGTCCCTGTCACAATCAGTAGCCGCGATGCGCCAATCCGTCCAATCGAAAAGCTCGTACACCGCATTCAGGTCCGAATACATCCGAAAGGGAACTGCCTCATGCAACAAAGCCAAGGCGTAGGCGCCGGCCGTATCATCATCCTGAACGGCGCGCCACGATCCGGAAAGAGCAGCATCGTCGAGGCGATTCAGGCTGGATTTGACGGCGTATGGGTCAATCTCGGTGTCGACGTCTATGTGCGCCATGCCACGCCGCTGCGCTATCGTCCGGGCATCGGCCTGCGCCCCGGCGGCGAACGGCCCGATCTCGAGCCGCTGATTCCGCGCTTTTATGCCGCACTCTATGCCTCGATCGCCGCACATAGCCGCCTCGGCCTTAACGTCGTCGCCGAGTTCGGGCATCACGATGCCTATTCGCGCCCGCTAAACATTCTCTCTAATTGCGCCAGACAGTTAGCGGGATTGCCGGCACTCTTTGTCGGCGTGCACTGCTCGCTCGATGTGGTGATGCAGCGCCGGCTGGCAGAAGGCCCGGAGAGGCAAGGAACTTATATCCCGGTCAGCCCGGACATGGCGGTTCCAGCACCGGTGCTTGCCTGGCAGGAACAGGTGCACCGGCCGGGGATTTACGATCTGGAAGTCGATACCTCGGCGAATAGCCCGCAGGCATGCGCGGAAGAGATCAGGCAGGCTCTCGATCGTGGCATTCCCAGCCCATCGGCATTTGAACGGCTGGCGGTCCACACCGCTTAAACAAAAAAGCGGGCAACAAGTGCCCGCCTTTCATTGCAAGAGGATGATTGACGATCAGCCTTAGCCCGCCGCGAGCGGCGCGCCCCAGCTTCCCCAGATGTAGATGGCGAAGAACAGGAACAGCCAGACGACGTCGACGAAATGCCAGTACCAGGCCGCCGCCTCGAAGCCGAAATGCTGCTTCGGGGTGAAATCGCCCTTGATAGCGCGAATGAGGCAGACCAGAAGGAAGATCGTACCGATCAACACGTGGAAACCGTGGAAACCGGTCGCCATGAAGAAGGTCGCGCCGTAGATCGAATTCTTGAACGCGAAGGGCGCGTGCGCATACTCATAAGCCTGCACGCAGGAGAACAGGGCGCCAAGCACGACAGTGAGCGTCAGACCCTGGATCAGGCCCTTGCGGTCGCCATGCAGCAGCGCATGGTGCGCCCAGGTGACCGTCGTGCCGGAGAGCAGCAGGATGATGGTGTTGTAGATCGGCAGGTGCCAGGGATCGAGAACCTCGACGCCCTTCGGCGGGAACTGGCCGCCAAGGAAGGCCGTGCGCGAGGCCTGGATCGCTTCGTTCGGGAATAGGCTGACGTCGAAATAGGCCCAGAACCAGGCGACGAAGAACATCACCTCGGAGGCGATGAACATGATCATGCCGTAGCGCAGGTGCAGCGACACCACGCGGGTATGCGCGCCCTCATGCGCTTCCTTGATCGTATCCGACCACCAGCCATACATGACGTAGAGGACCACAGCCAGGCCGATGAAGAACAGCCACGGATGCGCCCAATCCACGCCGAACAGATGTAGTGCGCTGCCATTCAGGTAGCGCATGAATCCGACACCACCGAAGGTGAGCACGAAGGCCCCGATGGCCGCGACGATCGGCCAGGGGCTGGGATCGATAATGTGATAGTCGTGTTTCTTCTGATGCGCTTCGGCCATGTCAGCAATCCCCGAATAACTTTTTCCCATATTGCTCCCGGTCAAACCGAAAAGCACTCTCCATCAAAGTTTCTTTTCAACGGCCTGCACCGTGCCTTCATTCGACGCCACGGGCTTTGCGCCTTCCCGCGGGTAGAATGTGTAGGATAGTGTCAGCGCATTGATCGTCTTGGTTTCTACAGCCTTGGTGATCTCAGGATCGACATAGAAAACCACCGACATCTCGCGCTTTTCCCCAGGCCCGAGATCCGTTTCGTTGAAGCAGAAGCACTGGACCTTGTTGAAATAGACACCAGCTTCCAGCGGCGTGACGTTGAAGATCGCCTGGCCACGCTCCGTCTTGTCGGACCTGTTCTCGATCTCGAACTTCACCTCGACCGTCTCGCCGATCTTGGGGCTCACCGATTTCTGCAGCGGCTTGAAATCCCAGGGCAGACCCGGCGCGACATTGGCGTCGAAGGAAACCTGGATCGGCTTGTCGAGAATGACGTTGGACACCTGTTCGACGCGCTGCGTCGTGCCGTTGTAGCCAGTAACCTGGCAGAACATGCGGTAGAGCGGCACGGCAGCGGCGCACATGGCGCTCATGCCAATGACGAAGCTCAGGCACATGGCGACGACCAGCCCGTTGTTACGGCCGCCCGTTCTTGTGCTTTTCACTGCCCCCTCCTCCATCACGCCTCCTCAAACGTGTCCGGTGCCGACCTTGATGATGGTGATCGCGTAAAACAGGACCACCAGGCCGGCCAACACCAATCCGAGCGCGATATTACGCCCTCGCCGCGATTTCTTCTGCGCTTCCGTCAATTTGACAAGCTCGATCATAGCCAGCCTCCAACGCCAGCCGACATCAGCACGGCAACCAGCCTGTCGATAAGCAGCGCGGAGAAGATCGCAAAGAGATAGAAGATGGAATAGGCGAAAAGCTTCTTTGCCGGCACCATCTTTTCGTCGCCATCGGCCATCCGCCAGACGGCGATGGAACAGTGTACGAAGATGATACCCAGCGCCGCGGCAGCCGCACCATAACCCAGGCTGGCAAAGCCCATGAAGGCAGGCACCACGCCGACGATGGCGGTCAGCACAGCATAGACGACGATTTGGTTCTTCGTCGTCGGGATGCCCGACACGTTCGGCAGCATCGGAACTCCGACGGCCTCGTAGTCGCGCATCTTGAAGAGCGCCAGCGCCCAGAAATGCGCCGGCGTCCAGAGAAAGATGATGAGGAAGAGCACGATGCTCTCGATCGACACGCTTCCGGTGACGCAGGCCCAGCCGATAACCGGCGGGAAAGCGCCGGCGGCACCGCCGATGACGATGTTCTGCGGCGTCGAGCGCTTCAGCCACATCGTATAGATGACGGCGTAGAAGAAGATCGTGAAGGCGAGAATGCCGGCGGAAAGCCAGTTGATGGCAAGTCCGAGGATCACCACCGAGAAGCCCGACAGAACCAGGCCGAACGCCAGAGCCTCGGATGGATTGATGCGGCCCGACGGTATCGGCCGGCGCGCCGTACGGCTCATTACTGCGTCGATATCGGCGTCGTACCACATGTTCAGGGCACCCGATGCGCCGGCACCCACCGCAATGCAGAGAATGGCGATGAAACCGAGAACCGGATTGATGTGACCGGGAGCCACCACCAGGCCGGTAAAGGCGGTGAAGACGACCAGCGACATTACGCGCGGCTTCAGAAGCTCGAAATAATCGCGTGCACTCGCTTCCGACAGGCCGGTATCGCCTTGCTCCGCGAGCACTTCGTGATTGTCGATGACCGTCATTCTTTCTTCCAATTACCAGTTAAGCCGGACGCCGCTCAGCACGGCGTCCGGAAACAGATTACTTGATGCGCGGCAGCTCTTCCCACTGGTGGTGCGGCGGCGGCGAAGTCAGCTGCCACTCCAGCGTGGTTGCGCCTTCACCCCAGGGGTTGTTGCCTGCAACGCGCTTCTTGGCGAAAGCATCTATAACGCCCCAGAAGAAGAAGCAAAGGCCTACGGCTGCGACATAGGAGCCGATGGAGGAGACGAAGTTCCATCCCGCATAGGCGTCCGGATAGTCGATGTAGCGGCGCGGCATGCCGGCACGACCGAGGAAGTGCTGCGGGAAGAACACCATGTTCACACCGATGAAGGTGATCCAGAAGTGCCAGTTGCCGAGGCGCTCGCTGTACATGTAGCCGGTCATCTTCGGGAACCAGTAGTACCAGGCCGCGAAGATAGCGAAGACGGCGCCGAGCGACAGAACGTAGTGGAAGTGTGCCACCACGAAGTAGGTCGCATGCAGTTCACGGTCGAGGCCGGCATTGGCGAGCTGGACGCCGGTGACGCCGCCGAGCGTGAACAGGAAGATGAAGCCGAGTGCCCAGATCATCGGCGTGCGGAACTCGATGGAACCGCCCCACATCGTCGCGATCCACGAGAAGATCTTAACACCCGTCGGCACCGCGATAACCATCGTGGCGAACACGAAGTAGCGCTGCGTGTCGAGCGAGAGGCCCGTCACGTACATGTGGTGAGCCCAGACGACGAAGCCGACCGCACCGATCGCCACCATGGCGTAGGCCATGCCGAGGTAGCCGAAAATCGGCTTGCGCGAGAAGGTGGAGATGATGTGGCTGATCATGCCGAAGCCGGGCAGGATCAGGATGTAGACTTCCGGGTGACCGAAGAACCAGAACAGGTGCTGGTAGAGCAGCGGATCGCCGCCGCCTTCCGGCGAGAAGAAGGTCGTGCCGAAGTTGCGGTCGGTGAGCAACATGGTGATCGCGCCGGCAAGAACGGGCAGCGACAGCAACAGCAGGAACGCGGTGATCAGCACCGACCAGGCAAAAAGCGGCATCTTGTGCAGCGTCATGCCCGGAGCGCGCATGTTGAGAATGGTCGTGATGAAGTTGATAGCACCCAGGATCGAGGAGGCGCCTGCAAGGTGCAGCGCGAAGATCACCAGATCGATCGCAGGGCCTGGATGGCCGGCGATCCCCGACAAAGGCGCATACATCGTCCAGCCTGCACCCGCACCATAGGCACCTGCAGGGCCTTCGACGAACATCGAGAGGATCAGCAGCAGGAAGGCGGGAACGATGAGCCAGAAGGAAATATTGTTCAGACGCGGGAACGCCATATCAGGCGCACCGATCATGATCGGCACCATCCAGTTGGCGAAACCGCCGATCATCGCCGGCATGACCATGAAGAAGATCATGATCAGTGCGTGGGCGGTGACGAAGACGTTATACATCTGCTTGCCGCCATCGATGGCAGCATCACCCGAATAGCCATAAACCATCGACGCCAGACCGCTGAAGATCTGAATGCCGGGCTCCTGCAATTCCATGCGGATGGCAACGGACAGAAGGAAGCCGATCACACCCGCGAAAATCGCGAAGATCAGATACAGCGTTCCGATGTCCTTGTGATTCGTCGAAAACAGCCAGCGATTGGCAAAGCTCGGCGTGTGGGCGTGATGATCTTCATGCGCGTGAGCGTCTTGAAGATCGTGCGAATGGTCGTCGTGTGCCTTGGATCCAGCCATTGTTCCTACCCCTTACTTCGCCGTGTTTTCGGCGACCTTGACGGCTGCCGGTTGGTCGACGGCGGCCATCAGAGACTTGTTCGCCTTGTTGAGATCAGTCGCAGCCGTCGCCAGCCATTGCTTGTACTGATCCTCTGAGACGACACGGATGGCGATCGGCATGAACGAGTGGTCCTTGCCGCAAAGCTCGGAACATTGCCCGTAGAACAGGCCCTCGCGGTCAGCCTTGAACCAGGTCTCGTTCAGACGGCCGGGAATGGCGTCGATCCTGACGCCGAAGGACGGCATGGCGAAGGAATGGATGACGTCAGTCGGTGCAGCCGTAACGAGAACGCGGACATTCTTGCCGACAGGCACCACCATCTCGTTATCGACAGCGAGAAGCCGCGGATATTTGGACTTGTCTTCCTTGCCGGCTGCTGCGCGATCCGGCTCCTTCAGCATGAACGAATCAAAAGCGAGCGGCGTCGCGCCGCTACCCTCATATTCGTAGTTCCACTGCCATTGCGTCGCCGTTGCCTTGACGGTGACGTCCGTCTGCTCCGGGAATGTCAGCTGGGCTGTGAGGAGGTTGAAGGAAGGGATTGCCAGGAACAGAAGAATCAGAACCGGACCGATGGTCCAGATGACTTCGATCAGCGTGTTGTGGCTCGTCTTTGATGGCACCGGGTTCTTGGAAGCGCGGAACTTCACCATGACAACCAGGAGGAGGACGAGAACAAGCAGCGTGATCGGAATGACAAACCAAAGCGTGTATGCCTCAAACCAACGGATTTGATGCATATTGCCGGTTGCCGCCTCCTGCATACCGGTTTCCCAAGGTCTCGGCTGATCGGCATAGCTGCCTGTCGCAAAAAGCAGACAGATCAGAGCCGTCAGAGCCGCGTAAGCTCTCTTAATCACGATGTCTCTCCCTCCAGCGTTTGATCCCAGATCAACCTCAAACGCAGTATCCCTACATTCCATTGCGCTTCAAACCACAGTTTGGGGTACTCCGCAACAACTCCCGCCATTTGTTAGTGCGGCATTTTTGCGCTGATATATTCCCCCCTTTTGCCAGCCGGACATGGCAAGCATTTCATCATCATACGAAAAATTGCATCGTGGTCCATGGCGCCAGCCGGACAAAATGGAGTACACGTCGTATTTCCGCCGTAGTCGATTGGAATCCAGCACGCGGGGCTTTTCATTTGCCGGCCTGGGCTTCAACAATATCGGCACTGATTCGAATCTAGAGGTTTCCATGGGTTTTCGTTCCCTCGCCCGGCTTTGGCTTGTTACCGGCAGCATCGCTGCTTCGGTCGCAGCACCCGCATGGGCGCAACAAGCGCAACAGACTCAGCCCGCGCAGCAGACCCAACAGCTACAGCCGCAGCAGCAAGGCCAGCCGCAACCTCATACGCAGCAGGTTCCCACCAGCCAGGTTCCACAACCGCCGGGTACGGTGCGCTCCAGCCACGGCGCATGGTCCGTCGTCTGCGACAAGCCGGCCGGCGCTTCGAGCGAACAATGCGCGCTGATGCAGAATGTCATCGCCGAGGACCGTCCGGAAATCGGCCTTTCCGTCGTCGTATTGAAGACTGCCGACCGCAAGTCGAAGATCCTGCGCGTGCTCGCCCCGCTCGGCGTGCTGCTGCCAAACGGCCTCGGCCTTAACATCGACGGCAAGGATATTGGCCGCGCATATTTCGTGCGCTGCTTCGCCGATGGCTGCTACGCCGAGGTGGTTCTTGAGGACGAGTTGCTGAAGACGCTGCGCAGCGGCGCCAGCGCCACCTTCATCGTCTTCCAGTCGCCGGAAGAAGGCATCGGCATTCCTGTGGACTTGAAGGGCTTTGCCGAGGGCTACGACGCCCTTCCCTGACGGAATGGGCTTGCTCTTGCGCCGTGCGAATCCTACATCGGCTCTGAACGGAGCACCTGACCCATGAATACCGATCTCCTTACTCTTTTCGACACGGACGAAGCCAAGCTGCGCAGCATCGTCGCCGAGGCGCTTTCGGGTGCCGATGACGGCGAACTGTTCGTCGAGCATGTCCAGGCGGAATCGCTGACCTTCGACAATGGCCGGATGAAGGGCGGAAGCTTCAACACAGAGCAAGGTTTCGGTCTTCGTGCAGTTGCCGGCGAAGCTGTGGGCTATGCGCATGCGGGCGATCTGTCGGAAGCGGCATTGAAGCGGGCGGCCGATGCCGTGCGTGCTGTGACCGCAGGCTACACGGGCTCCTATGCAGCTGCGCCGCAGCGCACGAACAAGGTGCTCTACAGCGACGAGAACCCGATCGGCGCACCAACATTCGAGGAAAAGGCGACGCTGCTCCAGCAGATCGACAGTTATCTGCGCGACAAGGACGACAAGGTGCGCCAGGTGACGGCGACGATCGGCGCAAGCTGGCAGGTGGTCGACATTCTTCGTGCCGATGGCCATCGCGTCCGCGATATCCGGCCGATGACGCGCATCAACCTTTCCGTGGTCGTCGGTGACGGTGACCGACAGGAATCCGGCTCCTTCGGCACCGGTGGACGTATCGGTTTTGGCGATTTCATCACGCAGGAAGACTGGCGGCGCGGCGCCGACGAGGCCTTGCGCCAAGCGCTCATCAATCTCGAGGCGATCGATGCTCCTGCCGGCACGATGGATGTCGTACTTGGCTCCGGCTGGCCAGGCGTCATGCTGCACGAGGCCGTCGGACACGGGCTGGAAGGCGATTTCAACCGCAAGAAGACTTCAGCCTTCGCGGGCCTGCTGGGCCAGATGGTTGCAGCACCGGGCGTCACCGTTGTCGACGACGGTACTATCGAAAGCCGCCGCGGCTCAATCACGGTAGACGATGAAGGCACGCCTTCGGCCTATAATGTGCTGATCGAAAACGGCAAGTTGGTCGGCTATATGCAGGACCGGCAGAATGCCCGCCTGATGGGCATGAAAGCCACCGGAAACGGCCGCCGTCAGGGCTATGCCCATACGCCGATGCCGCGCATGACCAACACCTACATGCTCGGCGGCGACAAGACGCCGGAGGAGATCATCGCCTCGGTGAAGAAGGGCGTGTACGCCGTTTCCTTCGGCGGAGGCCAGGTGGACATCACGTCAGGCAAGTTCGTCTTCGGCTGCACCGAGGCCTATCTCATCGAGAACGGCAAGATTGGCGCGCCGATCAAGGGCGCCATGCTGATCGGCAACGGGCCTGAGGCCATGAAGCGGGTGTCGATGATCGGCAACGACATGAAGCTCGATACCGGCATTGGCAATTGCGGCAAGGCCGGCCAATGGGTTCCCGTCGGCGTCGGCCAGCCGCATCTGAGGATGGATCAGGTAACGGTGGGCGGCACGAAGGCCTAAACCGCTTCTTCGTTTAATCTGCAGGACGAAAGCGCCACTTGCGCTCTATCGCAGCGGCGAGATCGAGATGGTTTCGCTGTGCGAACAGGAGGATATGGCCGAGCACATCGGCCGTCTCATCCGCCAGCGCCGTCCCCAGTTGCTCCTCAGTCATGCCCTTGCGACGGCCCCGGCCGGTCGTCCTGTTCCAGATCTGCGTGAGTTCACCCATTTCCTCCTGAAGCTTGAGGACGAACCAATCGTCGTCACGCTCCAGGCCGTTTTCGGCGGCGTAGGTGGCCGAGGCCGTTTCGAACTGCTGCATCAGATCGGATAACATCAAAATCGTTCCCTTTACGTTCCGGGCATTAGTGAACGATTCCCTGCAAAAAGTCGAGCCGGCGGAGTTGTGTCTCCGCCGGCTCGACTTTTCAAATTCTCGATATGCTCAGCCCTTGTTCGGCAGCATCATGCAATCGAAATCCTTGCGCTTCAACGCAGCGCAGGCGGAGCTTGCATCGTCACGGGTGGAAAAGCCGACGAAGCGGGCGCGATAGACCGTGTTGCCGCCCTTGCCGAAGGCCTCCGTATAGGGCGAAGCATTGGCAAGCGCGTTGCCGGCCTTGGACTTCGCCGCGGACAGCAGATCCTTGGCAGCCTGCGCGGTCGGGGTGGCAGCGATCTGTACCTGCCAGCCACCTGATGCAGCCGGCTTGCCGGCATTCATGATTTCATCCATCGCAACGGGACGGTCCATCGGCACAGTGACGTTTGACGTGGCGGCATATGCCAGCGGAGCGACCGGAGCGACGTCTGGGCGCTTGCGTGTCGTGGCCGTCGTCTGTGAGTCGATATCCACGGCGACATCGTCGGAAGCCGATGCCACTTCGACCTGCTTCGTCCTGATATTGCCGATGCTCGCAACAAGCCGCGACGTCGAAACCGAGCTCGCCTTCGGCACATTGCGATCAAGCAGCGACGCCATGAGGGCATCACGGCCGCGCGCGGTTGCGCCGCCCATCACAACACCGATGACACGACGGTTGCCGTCGCGCACGGCGCTGACAATGTTGAAGCCGGAAGCATTGGTGTAGCCGGTCTTGATGCCGTCCATGCCCTGATAGCGGTACATGAGGTTGTTATGGCCGCGCACAGGCCGGCCGCGATAATTGAAGCTTGCCTGCGAGAAGAGCCGGTATTCCTGGGGATAGTTATTGATCAGGGCGACCGCAAGCGTCGACATATCGCGAGCGGTGGTGACCTGCTGCATGTTCGGAAGGCCGGACGCATTCATGAAAACGGTGCGACGCATGCCGAGTTCGCGTGCCTTCTGCGTCATCAGCCGGGCTACGCCGCTTTCGCTGCCGCCGAGAGCTTCGCCCATGGCAGCGGCCGCATCATTGGCGGACTTGATGATCATGCCGTCGACAGCTTCGCGCACGGTGACCGTGCCGCCGGGCTTCAGACCCAATTTCGTCGGGGGCTTGGCAGCAGCGGCGCTCGACACGGGGATGCGGGTGTTCCAGCTCAGCTTGCCGCGATGGATCGCTTCGAAGGTCAGGTAGAGCGTCATCATCTTGGTCAGCGATGCCGGATGGTTGAGATCATCCGCATTGCTTGACGCCAGAACCTTGCCGGTCTTGGCATCCATGATGAAATAGGCGCTGCCGGCGAAGCTCGCCACAGGTGTGCTCACGAGCAAGACGGCCGCAGACAGGGCCATCAATAGTCTTTTCATAATCGTCCCCAACCGAAACATATGCCAACACACCGCATCAATCCCTGTGCGACTTTGCGACAAAAAAACCTGATACCGGTGCGATATTGAGGCAACAGCCTCGATAGTTCTCTAATTTTGCCCTTCCTGGTAAAATAACTATTAACGCATTGGAAATTATGACAAAGATTCAGTAAGGTTTAACGCAACATGCGGTAGAGCGTTGGCAGTCGTCAACCGGATCGATCCGTATGGAACAGGGCATAAAGGCCCGCCTGAAACGTAGCGTGATCTCCAGCGGGCTGGAGGCCGCCGCAATTCTCAACGACGCCGGGCTGATGCGAGATGTCGCCGGCGTGGGCGCCATATTTACGCTCCACCATGTCCGCCCCGCCCTCCCCCGCCGCTTTGCTCCCAACGCGCATCTGGAGGTTTCGCCCGATTTTCTCGACCAGGCGATCGCGCGCTTGCGCAAGGATGGCTATGAATTCATCTCGCTCGATGCACTGCCGGTGCGCATCGCAAACGCCAAGGGAAAACCGCCGTTCGTCGCCTTCACGCTTGATGACGGCAACCGCGACAATCGGGACCATGCCCTGCCGGTCTTTGCCCGCCACGAAGCGCCCTTCACGATCTTCGTAGCCCAGGGCCTTTCCGAGCGGACGCATAGCCTATGGTGGGAAACGCTGGCCGAGCTGCTGGATCGGCTGGATCGGCTGACATTCGATTTCGGTGGCGGCGAGGAATTCCTGCCGCTCGGCAAGGCCAGCCAGAAGCAGGCGGCATTTTCGCGTTTCGCCGCATTCGTTCATGGCAATGACGAAAGCGATGCCGTCAGCCGGATCGACGAGCTTGCCAGACGGCACGGTCTCGAACCGCTCGACATTGTCAGCGCATCGATCATGGATCGGGCCGAATTGCAGGCGCTGGCCGGCCATTCGCTCGTCTCGCTCGGCGCACATACGGTCAGCCATCGGGCCTTGGCGCGCCTCCCCGAAGCAGAAGCTGCGGCCGAAATGGCACTTTCGTCCGATTACATCGCCGGCATCACCGGCAAGCGGCCGACCACATTCGCCTATCCCTATGGCACACCCCAAGCGGTCTCGACGCGCGAGGGCAGGCTTGCCACGGAACTTGGCTTCCAGGTCGGCGTCACCACGCGACCTGGAACGATCACGGCAGCGAGCAGCGATGCCCTAACCCTCTTGCCGAGACTATCTCTGAACGGTCATTATCAGAAGGCGCGCTATGCCTCAGCGCTCGCCTCCGGCATACCGACGCGACTGATGGGACGCCGGGAAACCACCTAGCGCCCCAGAGACAGCCTGGGCCTTACGGGTACATCCGCACCTTCTGCCAGGCGCCTTCCGGCACATCGCGGCGAAAT
This sequence comes from Rhizobium sp. A22-96, assembly GCF_053521805.1. Lineage (NCBI taxonomy): Bacteria > Pseudomonadati > Pseudomonadota > Alphaproteobacteria > Hyphomicrobiales > Rhizobiaceae > Rhizobium > Rhizobium sp. A22-96. The sequence continues at coordinate 114,749 of NZ_JBNWDQ010000003.1, read as the reverse complement.
TCGATTCGGTCGTGCAGGCGAAACTGGCGATCGTGCCAGAATTCGATCGACAGCGGGCGAATACGGAAGCCGGACCAATGGGGAGGCCGCGGAATATCGCCGATGGCGTAGCGCGCAGTATATTCGGCAACCGCCTTTTCCAGCGCAAATCGGCCCTCGAGAGGGCGGGACTGCTTCGAGGCCCAGGCGCCGATACGGCTGCCGCGAGCCCTGGTCTTATAATATTCGTCAGCTTCCTTGTCGCTCACCACTTCAACCAGTCCGCGCAGGCGCACCTGCCGGCGCAGCGACTTCCAGTGGAAGCACATGGCCGCTTTCTTCTGGGAAAGAATTTCTTTACCTTTCTGGCTTTCGAAATTCGTATAGAATACGAATCCGTCGCTATCGAAACCCTTCAGAAGGACCATGCGGACATTTGGCAATCCATCTTTATCCACCGTTGCCAAGGCAACCGCATTCGGATCATTCGGCTCTGTGGTCTCCGCTTCGCGCAGCCACGATGCAAAAAGAGTGAAGGGTTCGTTCTGTTCGGTGAAGTCACCGCTTGTTAACTCGTTTTCCGACATATTAGTTTAAATACTCCGCAATTCCTAGAAACAGCCGGCCTCTCAGGCTGGCCAAGATCTTCAGGTGGAAGTCATAGCAAAGTCGACCGTTCATACAAAGCGCAAGCTTGCAAAAGGCGTGACGACGGCTGTCGCCCTTGTCTCCCTTTTCACCCTTGGCGGCTGCGTCGGCGGCGGCATGGACTATCTAAGCTCGGCAAAAGTGGATCGCAGCGTATCGACGGGCACCGTGCCGACGGCCCCTGTCACCACCGACAGCATTTCCGACGAAACCACGGTGCGCAATGCCGTGACATCAGCCGATCTTCAGAAGCTGAACGGACAAACCATTCCCTGGGCCAACGCCTCTACCGGCAGCGCCGGCGTCATCGATACGATCGTCGAAAGCAATGCTTCCGGCGTGGTCTGCCGCCAGTTCCGCACCACCCGGCACTCCTATGAAGGCATTGCCAACTTCTCCGGCAGGACTTGCCTCGTCGGCCAGGGCATCTGGCAATTGCTGAGTTTTCAACAGGCGGGCTAAGCACCGGTTTCCGGCCATTTTCCCACCGCTGACGCGATCCCAGGCGACGCGCGGAAGGATCCGCTGCACCTCCCATTCCTATTTCTCGCATCCATCGTTAGCGATCGGCTAACCATCCGCGAAAATGGAGCAGGCCTCTCCCCAACAGACGTAACGCCTGATTAGCAACTCGTCCGGCAGGATCAGCCCATGCGCATTTCGACCTTGCCTCTCCCAGGGCTGCAAGGCGGCGAAGTGTGGTTCATGAGTTTTTGTTTGGGGTGCTCCGAGCGGAGCCGGATACCCCCGGAATGGTGGCTGGAAAGATGCGCGATCCTTACAAGGTTTTGGGCGTAAGCAAGGATGCGGGAGCCGATGAAATCAAGGCGGCATGGCGCAATCTCGCCAAGTCGGCTCATCCCGATCACAATATGGGCGATCCGACGGCAACCGAGCGCTTTGCCGAAATCGGCCGCGCCTATGAGACGCTGAAGGACCCGACAAAGCGCAGCCGCTACGACCAGATCGCCGGCATGGCGAGAGCAAAGGGCCAGAGCCACGAACAGACGATCATACAGCAGCGCCAAGCTATGCGTGAAGCGGCCGAACGCGCCAAGGTCGCACGAGCCAATGCTGAAAAAGTCATGGCGGAACTTGCGCGGGCGAACGCCCGCAAAGCGGCAGCCTCCGCCGCATCAAGCCAACAGGCCGGGGCGAACGAGTCGCCCGAGGATATGGTCGAACGCATCTTCGGCGTGAAAGCCGCTGCCGCGCAACAGGGCAGGCCTGCAGCCGAAACGGTTGCGCAGCAGGCCGAGAAGGCGCAAGAGCCCAATGCCGCGGCCGCAGAAGAAACGCAGGCGGAAGAAGAGCTTTTGGCGACGGGCACGGCTTCGGCGGGCTCCCGCCCTCGTTTCGGCATTCTGAGCTCACTGGTGCGCCGCATCACCGGCAGCACCATTCAGGAGAAGCCGCCGGAAAAGACACCCGAAGTCGCGGCCGAAGCGACGGTGACCCTTGACGACATGCTGAAGGCCCGCTGGATTACCGTTCTTCTCTCCGATGGCCGCGAGGCGCGCTTCCAGGCGACGACGGATATCAGCAACGGCCAGGTGCTGCATCTGAAAGGCCAGGGGCTGAAACTGCCGGGAATGTTGCGCGGCGACGTCGCCATCACCGTCCATCTCTCCACCGATGCCCGCTTCATGCCAGAAGGCCACGATGTCCGCACGACATTGCCCGTCACCATCGAAAATGCGGTGCTTGGCTGCGAAACCACCGTCGAGGGACTGAATGGTCCGGTCAGGCTTACCGTGCCGGCCTGGTCCGGTTCGGATCAGATCGTCCGCATTCCCGGCGAGGGATTACCCGACGGAAATGGCGGGAAAGGTGATCTCATTGTCGAATTGCGGCTGATGCTGTGGGAAAAACCCGATGACAAGATTACGGATTTGATGCGCAGCATGCGCGAAGGGCTTTTCCTGTGAAATTTTGGTGACAACAGCACCCTTTGTTACGATCCCTAACAGTTGATGATCTTTACGATGCTTGAACAGGGGAACGGCCTATGCCATAGGCAGGATCATTCGAAAGTTCAAGGGAGCAGAATATGGCTCAATCCACTGGCCTCATGACAGGCAAGCGCGGCGTCATCCTCGGCGTAGCAAACAACCGTTCGATAGCGTGGGGTATTGCCAAGGCCTGTTCGGAAGCCGGAGCCGAGATCGCATTGACTTGGCAGGGCGACGCTTTGAAGAAGCGCGTCGAGCCACTCGCCCAGGAACTCGGTGCGTTCATGGCTGGCCATTGCGACGTGACCGAGCCGGCAACGATCGACGCGGTCATCGATGCACTTGAAGCGAAATGGGGCAAGATCGATTTCGTCGTGCACGCCATCGCCTTTTCCGACAAGGACGAGCTGACCGGCCGTTACCTCGATACCAGCCGCGACAACTTCACGAAGACGATGGACATCTCCGTCTATTCCTTCACGGCGGTTGCACAGCGCGCCGAGCGAATCATGAATGACGGCGGCTCGATGATCACCCTCACCTATTACGGTGCGGAAAAGGTCATGCCGCACTACAACGTCATGGGCGTTGCAAAGGCTGCTCTGGAAGCAAGCGTTCGCTATCTCGCCGTCGATCTCGGCAGCCGCGGCATTCGCGTCAACGCGATTTCGGCGGGCCCGATCAAGACGCTCGCCGCTTCCGGTATCGGCGATTTCCGCTATATCCTGAAGTGGAACGAATATAACGCACCGCTGAAGCGGACTGTCACGATCGACGAAGTCGGCAACTCCGCCCTCTATCTTCTGTCCGACCTGTCGACGGCCGTCACTGGCGAAATCCACCATGTCGATTCCGGTTACCACACCATCGGCATGAAGTCCGTGGATGCGCCCGACATTTCCGTCCAGAAGGACTGATCAACAGGAAAGCTGACCGTGTCGCCAATCCTTTATGTGATACGTCACGGTCAGACAGACTGGAATGCCGAGCGCCGTCTGCAGGGGCAGAAGGATATCGATCTCAACGCCATCGGCCGCGAGCAAGCACGGCAGAACGGCGTCGATCTGGCCGAAATCCTCGCATTCGAAAACCGCCCGTTCGATTTCGTCGCAAGCCCCTTGCGGCGAACGCGCGAGACCATGGAAATCGCGCGTACGGCCATGGGTCTGCCGCCAAAGGACTATGCTACCGATGAACGACTGGTAGAGGTCTCCTTCGGCGCCTGGGAAGGCTTCACGCTCAAGGATTTGAAGGCAACCGAACCCGAGCGGCTTGCCGAGCGCAAGGCCGGCAAATGGGACTTCATCCCGCCCGGCGACGATGCTGAAAGCTATGAAATCCTCTCCTGGCGCGTCGGCTCCTGGCTGACCTCGGTCGAGCGGCCCACCGTCTGCGTCACGCATGGCGGCGTTATCCGGACATTGTTCCGGCTGGTCGGCGATGTCGCAAAGGAAGAGGCGGCGGAAATTCCGATCCATCAGGATCAGATTCTGAAGGTCGATCCGCAGATGAAGATCATCGGCTGGATGTAGGGCAATTCCGAAAAAGCTGGCAGCAGCGTCTGTCCGGATCTGCATAAGGCACGCATCAGCGCAGCACTGACGCATTTACAAGCCGCCCCGGCCGGGCGGCTCTATTGATGCTTACTGGACGATGTCGAGATCGTTGACGACACGCTTGCCATCGACTTCCGTGTAGAAGACGACAACCTTGACGCCAGCCTTCAGGCCGTTGAAGTCGAAATCCTCGGGCACCTGATAGTTCTTGCCGTCATCCAGCGTGATGCTGAAATTCTTCGTGTCGACCTTCTTGATCGTGGACTCGACGTCAGCACTTTCGGCAAAAGCTGCGACGGGAGCAAGCAGGCTGGCCGTGGCCAAAAGCGTCGCTACAAAAAAGCGCATCGTCGTTACCCTTCAGGTCAATTTGATTGTGATTTCTTATGCGGTGCAGAAAACACGTCGAATATGGCGGAAGTTGCCCCCAATAGTGACCTTGCTCGCCCAATTGGTGAATGCGCCGTCACAATCCACAATTCGGATTAATCTTTGTTTACCATGCCGATGGGCGCAAGAAAAAATGCCTGAGTGCCGTTTCAGCGACCACCGAAAGAAAGATTTTGCCTTGCCGGCATCCGGCTGTGGGATCAAATAGGCAGCGCATGATGTCACCCGAAAACCGCTTACACTTTTCGGCATCATGCTCTATGAGTGTGCCGCAATCGCAAGAGACTAAACGCGGTCTGCCGGCAGGCCGCATCAATCCGGTCGTTTTCCATGTCGCATAATACATTCGGTCATCTTTTCCGCGTCACCACCTGGGGCGAAAGCCACGGGCCGGCGCTCGGCTGCGTCGTCGACGGCTGCCCTCCCGGTCTTCGTTTCAAGCTTGAGGAGCTTCAGGTCTGGCTCGACAAACGCAAGCCTGGACAGTCACGCTTCGTGACGCAGCGGCGCGAGGATGATCTCGTCAAGGTACTGTCGGGCGTGATGATGGACGAGGACGGCGAGACGATGATCTCGACGGGGACGCCGATCTCGATGCTGATCGAGAATACCGACCAGCGCTCGAAGGACTACGGCGAGATCGCCCGCCGCTACCGCCCCGGCCATGCCGACTATACCTATGACGTCAAATACGGAATTCGCGACTATCGCGGCGGCGGCCGCTCGTCGGCCCGCGAAACCGCGGCACGCGTCGCCGCCGGCGGCATCGCCCGCCTCGTCGTACCCGGCGTGACCATCCGCGGGGCGCTGGTGCAGATCGGCAAGCACAAGATCAACCGCGCCAACTGGGATTGGGCGCAGGTGGACCAGAACCCCTTCTTCGCCCCCGATCCTGAGATCGTGCCAGTGTGGGAAGAATATCTCGACGGTATCCGCAAGGCCGGTTCCTCGATCGGCGCCGTGGTCGAAGTCGTGGCCGAAGGCGTGCCTGAGGGTCTCGGCGCACCGATCTACGGCAAGCTCGATCAGGATATCGCCTCGCTTTTGATGTCGATCAACGCCGTCAAGGGCGTCGAGATCGGCGAAGGCTTTGCATCGGCCGAGCTGACCGGCGAGGAAAATGCCGACGAGATGCGTATGGGCAATGACGGCAAGCGCATTTTCCTCTCCAACCATGCCGGCGGCATTCTGGGCGGTATTTCCACGGGCGAGCCTGTCGTTGCCCGCTTCGCCATCAAGCCGACCTCGTCGATCCTGACGGAACGCCAGTCGATCGATGCCGACGGCAACAATGTCGACCTGCGCACAAAGGGCCGGCATGATCCATGCGTCGGCATTCGCGCCGTACCGATCGGCGAAGCAATGGTTGCCTGCGCCATTGCCGACCATTATCTGAGGGATCGCGGCCAGACGGGCCAGCAGAGATAGGAATTCCGAGATGCCTTACGATCAGAAGCGTGTTGTCGATGCGATCAGGGCCTTCGAGGCCGGCGAGATCGTCGTCGTCATGGATGACAATGACCGCGAAAACGAAGGCGACCTGATCGTTGCCGCCGTTCACTGCACGCCCGAGAAGATGGCCTTCATCGTTCGTCACACCTCCGGTATCGTCTGCACGCCCATGCCGCGCGAGGAAGCCAAGCGGCTTAACCTCAATGCCATGGTGGCGGAAAATGATTCCGCCCATACGACGGCCTTCACTGTCTCCGTCGATTTCAAGCACGGCACGACAACGGGCATTTCCGCCGACGACCGCACGCTGACCGTGCGCAATCTCGCCAATCCGAATGTCGGCCCCACGGACTTCGTCCGCCCGGGCCATATCTTCCCGCTGGTTTCCCGCGAAGGCGGCGTGCTGATGCGCTCGGGCCATACCGAAGCCGCAGTCGATCTCTGCAAGCTTGCCGACCTGCCGCCGATCGGCGTCATCAGCGAACTCGTCAATGACGACGGCACGGTGATGCGCGGCCCGCAGGTGGCCGGTTTCGCCGAGCAGCACGGGCTGAAGATGGTCTCGGTCGCCGATCTCATCGCCTATCGCCAGCGCAAGGAAACGCTGATCGAACTCGGCACCAGCTTCGATATCGATACGGCGTTCGGCAAGGCTCGCGCGCACACCTACTCTCTGCCCTGGGACACGATGCAGCATCTCGCCGTCGTTTTCGGCGACATCCGTGATGGTATCGACATTCCGGTGCGCCTGCATCCCGAAAGTGTCGCCGAGGATATTTTCGGCAAGCGCCGGCCCGTCGATTTCTACATGAAGAAGATCGCCGAAGAAGGCCGCGGCATCATCGTCTATCTGCGCGAAGGCTCCGTCGGCGTCGGCCATTTCGACAATGGCCGAAAGGCACGCCAGGCCGAACGCGAGAGCCATAGCGAGGCGCAGGCGCGCGACAGCGAGTGGCTGGAAATCGGTCTCGGCGCGCAGATCCTCAAGGATCTCGGCGTCAGCTCCATCAAGCTGCTCACCAGCCGCGAGCGCCACTATGTCGGCCTCGAAGGCTTCGGCATCAAGATCGCCAAGACCGAGATTTGCTGATTCTTCACCCTCCCCTTGAGGGGGAGGGTCGGAGCGAAGCTCCGGGGCGGGGTGATCACGGCGACCACCGGAGCCAAACAATTGTCACCCCCACCCGCGCGTTCCGCGCGACCTCCCCCCTCAAGGGGGAGGTGATTGGTGCAGCCATCCACCAGGGCCAAGCTCCTCCGCTATGCTTAAAAGCTTTGCAGCGAGCCGGACTTATCCGATTGCCTGTTGCGTGCCGCCCAGGTCTTGAGGCGCAGCCCATTGAGCTTGATAAAGCCCTCTGCATCGTGGTGATCGTAGACGCCCGTGCCTTCCTCGAAGGTCACCAGTTCCGTCGAATACAGCGAGTGGGGCGAGCTGCGCGCGATGACACTGGCCGAGCCCTTGTAGAGCCGAACCGTCACCTCGCCGGTCACGTAAGTCTGGCTCGTATCGATCAGGGCCTGCAGCATTTCCCGCTCGGGTGAATACCAGAAGCCGTTATAGATCAGCTCCGAATAGCGCGGCATGATCTCGTCTTTCAGATGAGCGGCTGCACGGTCGAGCGTGATTGACTCGATCCCGCGATGAGCCGCGAGCAGGATCGTGCCGCCGGGTGTTTCATAGACTCCGCGCGACTTCATGCCGACAAAGCGGTTTTCAACCAGATCGAGCCGCCCGATTCCATGCTTGCCACCCAATTCGTTGAGCGCGGTCAGAAGCGCCGCCGGAGATAGTTTTTCGCCATTCACAGATACCGCGTCACCCCTCTCGAAACCGATCGTGATGATCTCGGGCATGTCGGGCGCATGTACGGGATCGACGGTTCGCTGGTAGACATAATCCGGCGCGATATCGGCGGGATCCTCGAGCACTTTGCCTTCGGTGGACGTATGCAGCAGGTTGGCATCGACTGAGAAGGGCGCTTCGCCGCGCTTGTCCTTGGGAACGGGAATCTGATGCTTTTCGGCATAGCTGATGAGCTGGGTCCGGGACTGAATATCCCACTCGCGCCAGGGGGCGATGATCTTGATCGAGGGATCGAGGGCATTGGCGGTCAATTCGAAGCGGACCTGGTCGTTGCCCTTGCCGGTTGCCCCGTGCGCAATGGCGTCCGCGCCGACGTCCCGGGCAATGCCGACAAGATGCTTGGCGATCAGCGGACGAGCGATCGATGTGCCGAGGAGATACTGGCCCTCATAAAGCGTATTGGCGCGAAACATCGGGAAAACAAAGTCCCGCACGAATTCCTCGCGGACATCCACGATCCGGATGTCTTTGATCCCCAGCATTTCGGCTTTCTTGCGTGCGGGTTCCAACTCCTCTCCCTGCCCCAGATCGGCAGTAAAGGTGACGACTTCGCACTGATAGGTCTCCTGCAGCCATTTCAGGATGATCGATGTGTCCAGGCCGCCCGAATAGGAGAGCACGATTTTCTTGAGCGTTTTCGGCATGAGTAAGTTCCCATCTCGTGTTGAACGGATGGAATGTTAGGCCAAGCTGCGCGCAACGACCTTGCGAAGAAAGCAAAAAGAGATCAATATTTGGCATAAAATGCCAAAATTAATGATCCATGAGGCAGATAACGCCAATGAATTTGGACGACATCGACCGCCGTATCTTGCGCGTACTCCAGCGAAATGGGCGCATCTCCAATGTGGAGCTAGCCAAGGAAGTCGGCTTATCGCCATCGCCCTGCCTGCGCAGGGTACGATTGCTGGAGGAAGCCAGGGTCATCGACCGCTATGTTGCCGTGCTTGATCCAACGAAGGTCGGCGCCGGCCTCACGGTTTTTGCGCGTGTCTGGTTCAAGACGCAGGATGCCGAGATAACGGTGCAGTTCGGCGAGGCGATCCGGCGGTTTCCGGAGGTGATCGAATGCCACCTGACGACGGGCGAATGCGATGCCATCCTGCGGATCGTCACCGCCGATCTGCACAGCTATTGGCGTTTCCAGGCCGACTATCTGACACGCATCCCCAGCGTGCTGAACGTCAAGACTGACGTGCCGATGGAGACGCTCAAGCACAGCTTCGAATTACCGGTGAGGTAAGGAGAGGCGCTCCTATTCACTCTTGTACCATTCCGGCCTTCTGGGCCGGCCGCAGTAGGAGCTTGCCTTTGCTGAGGCTTCAAAGCCCTTTCGCCGAAAATTCGTGGTCCAGCAGGCCCATCATGATGTCGTCGTGCCAGCTGCCGTTGACATAGGCCGTCTCCCGTTCCCGCCCTTCGACCACAAACCCGCATTTTTCATAGGCGCGGATGGCACGCTTGTTATAGGCGAGCACGCGTATTCCGATGCGATGCAGTCCCATATCGCCGAAGGCATGGTTCAGCAGCAGCGTGATGGCTTCGGTGCCGAAGCCTTTGCCAAGCAAAGCGGGGTTATTGATACCGAGCGCCATCGTCGCGCGCCTGTCCTGGCGATTGACGTTGTCCAATCTGATCTCACCGGCGAAGACGCCATTGATCTCGATAACCCAGGCATGGGGATGATTGGTAAGCCACTGCACCCATGCAGTCGCGCCTTCCCGGGTGATCGGCTTCACGTCCTCTTTGTTTACGCCGTACATCTCCGCTATCTCGGCATGATTGCCGAGAGCGACACGCACATCGGCATCGGCGGCGCTTGGCGGGCGCAGCCTGACATTGCGGCCTTCGAGAATTGGCGATGGCAATGAACCCTCCCTTTTTACAGGCGTCTCTTCTTAACCCTCCCCTTGAGGGGGAGGGTCGGAGCGAAGCTCCGGGGTGGGGTGATCGCCGCCACCTGCAGAGCCAAACAATTGTGCCCCCCCCCCCCCCGGGGCGCGCGCCCCCCCCCCCCAAGGGGGGGGGGTTTTACCCCCCCCCCCCCCGCGCAACACCCCCCTCGCCACCC
>NZ_JBNWDQ010000003.1:0-104824 GCF_053521805.1 Rhizobium sp. A22-96 | reverse complement strand
CCCCACCATTTACCCGGGCTCCTCACAAACCCCCCCCCCTGGGGGGGGGGGGGCGCCGCCCCGCGGGGGGGGGGGGCCATCGCCGCCACCTGCAGAGCCAAACAATTGTCACCCCCACCCGCGCGTTCCGCGCGACCTCCCCCCTCAAGGGGGAGGTGATTAACCACGCCAGCCCTCGAGAAACACCACCTTCTCAACGCCGGTAAAGCGGGCGACACGCTCCAGTTCCGCTTCCAGCCTCTCCAGTCGGCCGGCGGAGGGTTTGACACCCTGTTCCAGCCACAAGCGCTTGACGTCAAGCGTTCCCGCCTTGCGGTCGGCCTTCATGTCGATGCGGCCGATCAGCCGGTCTCCCTCCAGCAGCGGAAAGACATAGTAGCCGTATTCGCGCTTGGGCTCGGGCACGAAAATTTCGATGCGGTAAAAGAAGCCGAAGAGGCGTTCGGTGCGGTTGCGGTCGCGCAGCGTCGGATCGAAGGGGCTGAGGACGCGGATGCGCGCCGGCGCCTCCGGATAGCTGTCGAGCGTCGTCTGGAAATCGGTGAATGCGAAAGAGGGGCGCGGCTTGTCGCCCGCAGCCGGCTCGATGAGCACATCGGTCAGTTCGTCCCGGTGCGTCTCGACCCAGCTCTTGGCCTCCTGCGGCGTCACAAGGTCCCAGAAGGCAGCGATTTCGCCCGAGGTGGCAAAGCCCAGGCGCTGAAGCGCACCACGGCAAGCCCAATCGACGAACTCGTCATGCTCGACCTCGGGCTCATGGAAATGATTGGGCAGGACGCGCTCGACGAGATCATAGACCTTCTGGAAATTGGTGCGGCCGGCGATGGCGAATTTGCCGGTACGCCAGAAATATTCGAGCGCCGTCTTGTTCGGATGCCAGTTCCACCAGCCGCCGGAGACATGATTCTCCGCCTTGACTTCGCGCGCCATGATCGCGCCGTTCTTCAGCACACGCTCGTAGGTTTCCTCGAAGGCAGATTCGAACCCCTCGCCACGCCACTTTCGCCAGCGCTCCACCAGAGCCAATTCCTCGCGGCGGAACCGGTGTTTCCAGTAGACGAAGAAAGCGCTCGGCACGATGGAGGCATCATGCGTCCAGTGCTCGAACAGCGCGCCGTCCTTTTCGAGGAGTTCCGTCAGATGCTCGCGCCGATAGGTCTGGTTGCGTGAGAACAGGATCTGATGATGCGCACGCTCGACGGTGCCGATGCTATCCACCTGCACGAAGCCGATATCATGAATGAGCTGCAGCAACCCCGCCTTGGTCAAGGCGCGGTTCGGTGGATTGGCGAGCCCCTGCTTGGCAAGGAAAACGCGGCGGGCATCCCGATTCGAAAGCAGATTCGTCATGGAGGGATCATAGGCATAAATTCCCATGCTTTCAAACCGCCTCATTTGATAAATGACCGCGATGCGCTATAGGACAGCGATACCATCAGGAAACAGGGCAGCCGCTTGGATATCCGCTTCGACAATGCCGGCGTAGACTATGGCGCACGCACCGCCCTCTTCCCGCTGAGCCTGACGCTCCAGGAAAAGCGGATCGGGGTCATCGGCCTCAACGGCTCGGGCAAGACAACATTCGCGCGGTTGATCAACGGGCTCGCCAAGCCGACGGCCGGCCGTGTCGTCGTCGATGGGCTGGATACGATCACCGATGCGGCCAAGGTGCTCGGCAGGGTCGGCTATATCTTCCAGTCGCCGCAGAACCAGATCATCCTGCCGATCGTGCGTGACGACATCGCTTTCGGGCTCAAGGCGCGTGGCTATGACAAGACACAGATCGAGACGGCGGTCGACGGTATTCTCCAGCGGTTCGGCGTCAGCCATCTCGGTGCGCGGCGCGCGCATGAGCTTTCAGGCGGCGAGCTGCAGATGGCCGCCCTCTGCTCGGTGCTGGTCACCGGCCCGGATATTCTGATCCTTGATGAGCCGACCAACCAGCTCGACCTCAAGAACCGCGCGCTGGTGCAAGGGACCATTGCGAGCCTGCCGGAAAGTGTCATCGTCATCAGCCACGACCTGCCATTGCTGGAGGATTTCGATCGCGTGCTGCTGTTCGACCAGGGCCGGCTGGTGGCCGATGCTCCGGCGGCGGACGCCATCGCTCGATACAGGGAGATGGCAGGCTGATGCAGACGCTGCATGTAGACGTTGACACCTGGCTGCACCGGCTGTCGCCACGCGTGAAGCTCGTGACACTCGCGGCTCTCGGCATCCTGCTGTTTCTCCTCGATTCCGTCGCAGCCCTCGCGCTCGCGAACCTTATCGGCGCCGCCCTTTATTTTCGGACCGGCCTGCCGATATCGGAGGCGCTGCGGCGGCTACGGCCGATCCTCATCTCCATCGCCATGCTGGCGCTCTTTACCGCACTCCTGAGCCCGCTGCATGCCGCCATCGTCGTGGCGCTGCGGCTGATCGCGCTTGCGCTGTTTGCGGCTGCGGTGACGGCGACGACATCGATGACCGCCTTCATGGACGAGATCACGACCCTTGCGATGCCGCTCGAAAAAATCGGCCTGCTCAGGGCAGCCGATATCGGGCTTGCGATCGGCCTCGTCATCCGCTTCGTGCCCGAGATTCTCGACCGTTATCGCGCCATCCGCGATGCGCATCAGGCTCGCGGCATCAAGATACGGATGGCAACGACGCTCGCTCCGCTCATCATCCTGACGCTGCGCGATGCGGACAATATCGCAGCTGCGATTGACGCACGCGGCATTCGGCGGCATTGAACAACAATCTGTTTGCGAAGGAGCCGCCATGAACACCCGCGACCTCGTCCTCTCGGCGCTTTTTGCCGCAATCATCGTGGCGCTCGGCCTGCTGCCGCCGATCCCGATCGGCATCATCCTTGTGCCGATCACCGCGCAATCGCTCGGCATCATGCTGGCCGGCGTCGTGCTCGGTGCCAAGCGCGGCACGATCGCGGTGCTGATCGTCGTCCTGTTGGTGCTCATCGGCCTGCCGGTTCTGTCAGGTGGCCGCGGTGGCCTTGCCGTTCTTGCAGGTCCGACCGCTGGCTTCTTCATCGGCTGGATCTTCGCGGCCTTTGTCACCGGCTACCTCTCGGAGCGGTTGGTCAAAGCCGAGCAAAGCAGCCTCGTGCAGGGCGTTGGCTTCTTCCTCGCCGCAGTGGCAGGCGGTGTTATCGTGCTCTATGCCTTCGGCATCGCCTGGCTGAGCATCAATATCGGCTTCGAGAAGGCCTTTATCGGTTCCCTGAGCTTTGTGCCGGGCGATGTCATCAAGGCTGTCGTCGCAGCATTGGTGGGACGCGCTGTCATGGCCGGCTATCCGCTTCTGCCGCAGCGGAGCTAACCGCGGCTTAGGAAAGATATTTGTAGAGCCAGTCGCGCGTGTCCTCCGGCAGGGAAGCGGGGTCCTGTTCCTCACCGCGAACCGCGAGCCAGCGAATTTCGACTTCCGCCGCCAGTTCGTTGCCGGTTTCGACCAAGACGACGAAGCCGACGGATTTGCCGCCGATTTTGTTGACGCTGATCGAGAAGCGGGCAAGATCGTCGTAGCGCAGGGCCCGGTGCAGAGAGCAGGACGCCTTGGTGGCGATATAGGCCGGTTCGTCATCGACCAGCGGCCGGGTGCGCCAGAAATTCGAAAGAGCCGTTTCCGCCTGCGAGATATAGGATGCAATGAACATCTGGCCGTGCCTGTCGACATCGCGCGGCGGCACCCTCACCTCGATGACATCGGATCGTTCTATACTCATCATCACTAAACAACCCTGGCCGACGCCATAGACACCTTAATGAAAGCTTAACACCGCGCCTCGATAAGTAAACGGGCGCTACCCCAAAGTGGTTAAGATGGTTTGTTGACATTGTAGTGACATGGTCCATGTCCTCTAATAGGCGTCAGACCTCCTCTATAGATTGGCACCATGAGCACACGTCTTTACGAACACCCGATCTTTCTTGAACATATTGTTCCACCAGGCCACCCGGAACGGCCGGATCGGCTGCGCTCGCTGAACATTGCGCTGGAACATCCGAACTTCGAACGGCTTGACCGGCGCAAAGCCCCTGCGGCCCACGTGGACGCAGTCCTGCTCGCCCATCCTGAAGAGCATCTGGAATTCGTGCTGCGCTCGATGCCTGATAAGGGTGACGACGGCGAGATCAACCAGCTTGAGGCGGATACCTATGCCAGCCCGAAGACGCTGCAGGCGATCATGCACGGCGTCGGTGGGGCGATGGCGGCGGTCGACGATGTGTTTTCCGGTGCTGCCGACAATGTCTTCGTCGCGGCCCGCCCGCCGGGCCACCATGCCGAGAAATCCAAGGCCATGGGCTTCTGCTTCTTCAACAATGCGGCGATAGCGGCCCGCCATGCGCAGAAGGCCCACGGAGCTGAGCGCGTCGCCATTGTCGATTGGGATGTCCACCACGGCAACGGCACGCAGGACATCTTCTGGGACGATCCGTCCGTGCTGTTCTGCTCGACCCACCAGATGCCGCTCTACCCGGGCACGGGTAAAAAGGACGAGTGCGGCGCGCATGACACCATCGTCAATGCGCCGCTCTCGCCGAATACCGGCGGCGACCATTTCCGCGAGGCTTTCAAGTCGCGTGTGCTGCCGGCGCTTCATGATTTCCGCCCAGATCTCATCATCATCTCCGCCGGTTTCGACGCCCACCATCGCGATCCGCTGGCACAATTGAACCTCACCGGTGAGGATTTCGACTGGGCGACCGGGCGGATTCTGGAGGCTGCCGATCGCAGCGCCAAGAACCGGGTCGTCAGCCTGCTCGAAGGCGGCTATGATCTGGAAGGTCTCGCCGAATCGGCGGGTCTGCATATTCTGCGCATGATGAAGGGTTGACGATGAGCGAGAACGCCAAGGTAGATGTTTCAGGCTATTCTTTCGAGAAGGCCGTGGCGGAGCTTGAAAGCATCGTCGCACGCCTGGAGCGCGGCGACGTGGCGCTGGACGAATCCATCACCATCTATGAGCGCGGCGAAGCACTGAAGAAGCACTGCGAGGCGCTGCTCTCGGCAGCCGAGAACCGCATCGAGAAGATCCGCCTCGACCGCGCCGGCAAGCCGCAGGGCACGGAGCCGCTGGACGGCGCGTGAGACAAGACGGGAAAGTTTGAGTTTGCCTGACATTCCCGGTAGGTTGCACCTCAACCGAAAGGAGAGCCTCCATGTCCTTTTTCCCAGGAAATGATCCGCACGCCGGTGATGCCTTCGCCTGCGACGCGATCGAGAATCTCATCATTCCACGCACCAGCGACCTTGGTGGCTTCTCCGTACGGCGGGCTCTTCCGAGCAGCCGGCGGCGGCTGGTGGGGCCGTTCATCTTCTTCGACCGCATGGGGCCTGCAATCTTTCGCCCGGGCCAGGCGGTTGATGTGCGCCCGCATCCGCATATCGGCCTTTCCACCGTCACCTACCTGTTCGACGGCGAAATCCGCCATCTCGACAGCCTCGGCACGGCCAAGGTAATCCGCCCTGGCGACGTCAACCTGATGACGGCCGGACGCGGGATCGTGCACTCCGAACGCACCCCCGAAAATCTGCGCGACCATCCCTTTGCCATGTCTGGCCTACAGACATGGCTGGCACTTCCCGACGACAGGGAGGAGATCGACCCATCCTTTGCCCATACGGAAAAAGACGAGCTACCTGTCATTTCCGATGGCGGCGTGACCGGGCGCGTGGTGATCGGCGATTTCGAAGGCCTGAAATCTCCGGTGAAATCCTTCACCGACACGCTCTACGTCGATCTGCAGCTTCAGCCGAGCGCGACGTTTCCTTTTGGTGCAGCCCATGAGGAGCGCGCGGTCTATATTCTCTCCGGCTCGCTCATCGTTGCGGGCGATCACTTTGCTCAGGATCAGCTCCTCGTTTTCCGCCCCGGCGACGCCATAACCCTCGAAGCCGCGGAAAAAGGCTGTCATCTCATGCTTTTTGGTGGTGCGGCACTCAATTCGAAGCGCTATATCTGGTGGAACTTCGTGTCATCTTCCAAGGAACGCATCGAAAAGGCCAAGGAAGAATGGCGCACGGGCCGCTTCGACATCGTACCGGGCGATGAGGAAGAATTCATTCCATTGCCGGAGGGCTAACGGGTTCATAACAATCCCACATGTTTCTTGTTCGGGTGCACCTTGAATTCGGCGTCTTTTGTCGCAATCTGTTTTGACGTAAAGGCGGGATCCCGCCCAAGAATAGCAAGAAAGAGGCTCCTGCCTTGACACAAATGCCAGAGACGCCCCTGCTCGACCGGGTCCATTTTCCTTCCGACCTGCGCAAGCTTGAGGACCGGGACTTGCCGCAACTCGCCCGCGAAGTCCGCGACGAGATGATCGATGCGGTGTCGCGCACCGGCGGGCATCTCGGCGCCGGGCTTGGCGTCGTCGAACTGACCATCGCCATCCACAGCGTTTTCAACACGCCGAGCGATCGCCTGATCTTCGATGTCGGGCATCAGTGTTATCCGCACAAGATCCTGACCGGGCGGCGTGATCGCATCCGCACGCTGAGGCAGGAAGACGGCCTTTCCGGCTTCACGCGTCGGGCCGAAAGCGAATACGACCCCTTCGGCGCCGCGCATTCATCGACGTCCATTTCCGCCGGCCTCGGCATGGCTGTGGCCGCCGAGCTCGACAAGACCGACCGCCGCGTCATTGCCGTCATCGGCGATGGCGCCATGTCGGCCGGCATGGCCTATGAAGCCCTTAACAATGCCGGCGCGCTCGATGCACGACTGATCGTCATCCTCAACGACAACGACATGTCGATCGCGCCGCCGACCGGCGCAATGAGCGCCTATCTCGCCCGCCTCGCCTCAGGCCGCACCTATATGGGCTTCCGCGACCTCGGCAAGAAATTGACGGCCTATCTCGGCAAGAAGGTCGATCGCGCCATCACGCGGGCAGTCGAACATGCACGGGGCTATGTGACCGGCGGGACGATGTTCGAGGAGATGGGTTTCTACCATATCGGCCCGATCGACGGTCACTCCTTCGAACACCTGCTGCCAGTGCTGCGCAATGTGCGCGACAATGCGCAGGGTCCGGTGCTGATTCATGTCGTGACGCAAAAGGGCAAGGGTTATCCCCCTGCCGAGGCAGCTGCCGACAAGTATCACGGCGTCAACAAGTTCGACGTCATCACCGGCGCGCAGGCCAAGGTGAAACCAAATGCACCGAGCTATACCAGCGTCTTCGCCGATGCCCTGGTGCAGGAGGCAACGCTCGATGAGAAGATCGTCGGCATTACAGCCGCCATGCCGAATGGCACCGGCCTCGACAAGCTGCAGGAATTCTTCCCCAAGCGCTGTTTTGACGTCGGCATCGCCGAGCAGCATGCAGTAACTTTCGCCGCAGGCCTTGCCGCCGAAGGCTACAAGCCGTTCGCGGCGCTTTATTCCACCTTCCTGCAGCGCGCCTATGACCAGGTGGTGCATGACGTGGCGATCCAGGGCCTGCCGGTTCGCTTCCCGATCGACCGTGCCGGCTTTGTCGGGGCTGATGGTCCGACGCATGCGGGCTCCTTCGACACCGCCTTCCTCGCCACCTTGCCCGGTTTCGTTGTCATGGCCGCTTCCGATGAGGCGGAGCTCAAGCACATGGTGCGCACTGCGGCCGCCTATGATCTCGGCCCGATTTCGTTCCGCTATCCGCGCGGCGAAGGCGTCGGCATCGAAATGCCTGAGCGCGGCCAGATTCTGGAAATCGGCAAGGGTCGCGTGATCAAGCAGGGTTCGAAGGTTGCATTGCTCTCCTTCGGCACGCGCCTGGCCGACAGCCTTGCCGCTGCCGAGGATCTCGATGCTGCCGGCCTGCCGACGACGGTTGCGGACGCCCGTTTCGCCAAGCCGCTCGATCATGGTCTCATTCGCCAGCTGGCCGCTCACCACGAGATGCTGATCACCATCGAAGAAGGTTCGGTCGGCGGCTTCGGCAGCCAGGTCATGCAGTTCCTCGCCAGCGAGGGATTGCTCGACAACGGGCTGAAGATCCGCACGCTCGTCATGCCCGATATCTGGATGGATCAAGCCAAGCCCGAAGCCATGAATGCAAAGGCCGGCCTCGACCGCGCCGGCATCGTGCAGACGGTGTTCAGAGCGCTTGGCCACAGCCGTATCGTCGAAGCAGCCGGATAGGATCTAAGCCTTATCGGCAGCATCTCGGCCTTGCTGATCGTTTGTGATCTCAGGGCTGGAAGACAGCAACCCGGTCTCGCCCGGCTGCCTTGGCCTGATAGAGGGCGGCATCGACATTCTTCAACAGCAATATGCGCGTCGCACCGTCATGCGGCGCCAGCGCCGCGCCTATGCTCAACCGGGCGAAAACGGACATACCGTCGACCGTGAATGGCGCACGAAAGGCGACAAGCAGCCGTTCCGAAAGGGATAGAAGAGCGCTCCTGTCGGCCGGATCAGGAACGAATATCGCGAACTCATCGCCGCCCATGCGTACGACAATGTCCTCGGTGGAAATGACCGAGCGGATGCGCAGGGCAGCCTCGCATAAGACCTCATCGCCGACATTGTGACCAAAGCGGTCGTTGATCGACTTGAAGCCGTCCATGTCGAGATAGAGCACACCGAAGTTGCGGCCGGCAGCGACGGCAGCGCTCAGCGATCCATCGACCACGGCCTCCAGCGCCGACCTGTTCAGGAAACGGGTCAAAGGGTCGGTCATGGCGGCAGTGCGCAAACCATTCTCGGCGATACCCATCAGCAGATTGGTCTTTTGAAGCCTCAGAAGCGCACTTGCGATCTGAGCGAACCGCACGAGGCTTTGCTCCTCGCTCGCAGAAAACTCCCGCGGCTTCTGGTCGAGAATGCAGAAGGCGCCGACGGGCAGGCCATTTTCCAATCGCACCGGCGCGCCCGCGTAAAAGCGCAGATGCGGATCCTCGACCACGAAGGGGGCGCTCTTCAGCTCGGGATCGGCGGCCAGATCGGATATAACAAGCAATTCGTCGTCGAAGACCACACGGGTGCAGATCGACATGTCGCGGGAGCATTCGGCAATCTTCAGGCCTGCCTGCCCGGCTATGCGCTGCCAGTCCTCGTCGATGATATTGATCGCGGCATAGGGCGAGGCGAAGACTTGCCTTGCGAGCTCGGCGACAATGGCCAGCTCCGGCGTCGGAATGCTGTGGATCGCATTCAGGGAGCGTACGGCCAAAAGTCTCTGCGTTTCATTGGCCGGAACTCGGACGAGTTGTCCCATTCGAATCTCCCTCGGCAATCCTTGTGACCGGGCTATAGAAAAAGTGGATCGACGCTCAGCGCAACCCTGCCACCGATCAAATATTTAATAAATCTTGACGAAAGCATGTCCCGGCCGCGGATCGGAAACTGTGTGATAGCTCTTAAAACCCCGCAGCCCTTGGGAAGAGCCGCCACCTGCCTTGAAACGGCCTGCTCCAAAACAACGCACTCCGGAATTTTTCCTTTTTGCACTGCCTGTGAAACGCAAATCGGCCCGCCACAGAGCGGCGGGCCGACGAAGTCTGAAGGCGATGATTCCCAGTGGCGGCCTCGCAAGGCTGCCACTGGGAGCATTACCGGAAAGCGCTCAGAACTCTTCCCATTCGTCCTGCGCGGGGGCAGCGGCACTTGCCTTGGCGCCGAAGGCCTTGGCCACGGTGCGGCCCAGAGCCCGCGCCGGCGATGCCGCCGGCTTTGAACGTGGCGTCGCGACGGCAGGCCGGGCGGGCGCTGCCTGTGGTGTGTTGCCGAGGCGGAACTGCTGGAGCAGTTCGTTCAATGCCGATGCCTCGCGGGCAAGCGCATGGCTTGCGGCGGTCTGTTCTTCGACCATGGCCGCATTCTTCTGCGTGCCCTGATCCATGGTGTTGACCGCAGTATTGATCTCCTGCAGGCCGGTCGACTGTTCGCGGGTCGCCGTGACGATCGCGCCGACGTGGCGATTGATTTCCTGCACTTCGGAGACGATCAGCTCCAGCGCCTTGCCGGTCTCGCCGACCAGGGACACGCCAGTATTGACCTGGTCGCTCGAGGTCGTGATAAGCGCCTTGATTTCCTTGGCGGCATTGGCGGAGCGCTGGGCGAGCTCGCGCACTTCCTGGGCAACGACCGCAAAGCCCTTGCCTGCATCGCCGGCACGGGCGGCTTCGACACCGGCGTTCAGCGCCAGCAGGTTGGTCTGGAAGGCGATATCGTCGATGACGCTGATGATGTTGCTGATCTCGCCCGAAGACTTTTCGATCTGCTGCATGGCGGAGACTGCCTTGCGCACCACTTCGCCGGACTTTTCGGCGCCGAGGCGGGCGCGTTCGACGAGATGGCCGACATCTTCGGCGCGTTTGGCCGAATCACGAACCGTCGTCGTCACCTGCTCCAGTGCTGCGGCCGTCTCCTCGACGGAGGCTGCCTGCTGCTCGGTGCGATGAGCAAGCTCATCGGCAGCCGAGCGGATTTCGCCCGCGCCGGCATTGATGGCGGCGGCATTGCGGCCGACAGACTGCAGGGCCGCTTCCAGCTTCTCGACGGCATTGTTGAAATCGGCACGAACGCTGTCGAACTGCGGCGCGAAGGCTCGATCGAGACGCGCCGCGACATTGCCGGCGGAGAGCGCGGAAAGCCCGCCCGCAAGCGTTTCCATCGCAAAGCGGATTTCGCCCTCTTCGCGCGCCTTCTGCTCGTCGCTCATCTGGCGCTGACGCTCAGCGTCATCGCGCATGCGATCGGTTTCGCCGGCAAGACGAAGCTTTTCGATCGCCGCCTGCTTGAAGACGAGGACGGCATCGGCCATGCGGCCGACTTCATCGCCACGGCCGACGGCCGGAACATCGATATCGTGCTCGCCGCTGGCCAGGCGGCCCATGGCAGCCGTCATGCCGACGATCGGACGAACGATGATGCGCGACAGCAGCCAGGCGAGGAGTGCGGCAAGCAGTGCCACGAAAATGCCGCCTGCGATCAGCGTCAGGCGCAGATCACTGTTGGCTTCATCCTGCATAGCCCCCAGATCGTTGGCCTGGGTACGGGCGGCCTGCTTGATCTTCGCCGCAGCCTCGCGGAAGCCATCGAGCTGGCCCTTGGTTTCGTTCTGACCGATCTTGACGATCTGGTCGAGCGGCGTCTCGGTTTCCTTGCGGGCCTTGGCCTGCGGCTCTGCAAGCTGATGGAAATAGATATCCGCGGCCTTCTGCATGTTGTCTATGGCCTGCAGCAAGTCCGGAGAATCAGCCGCGACCTGCTTGGCAGCGGCAATGCTCTTCAGCATCCGCTCGCGGTTGGCGAAAATATCGCCATAGGTGCTGTCGCTGCGCAGCAACAGGAAGCCGCGCAGATTGACGGCCTGTTCCAGCATGGCCTGCAAGGAGTCGTCGACAAGATTGACGAGCTGGTGTGACTTGGCCTGCTCTGCAGCAGCGCCGGCCGACACCTCTTCCTTGGAATAGACGAATGCGGAAACACAGGCGAAAATGGCAATCAGCGCCGTGAACGTGATGGCAAGCTTGCCATTCAGCGAGAGTCTTTTCGCAAACATGAGCGAGCGCCTCCTGAGCGCCGGTCCTGGCGAGCATCGACGGGCCGTGTTTGGGAGAAACACTGCCGGATACTCGGGAAATTCAGGGAAGGGCATGATTGGGACGCAAAAGCGCGAAGCCTTCATGGCAGGCGGCGATCTCGAAACCGATCGCCGTAATCCCGAATATCCGTAAGGGCTTCGGCTTTAAATTTATTTAATTTCGCGCAACTGGTCTTTAAACGCGGCCTAGTTCACGGGTGCCGCGGAAAGGATCAGAATGTCCAGATCGTGCTCGGGATAAAAATCCTGCGCCGTCACCTGGAAAGTCGTCGGTCCGGTCTTCTTGACGTCCGTTCCGCAGAAACTGATGTAGTTTTCCGGGCTGCCCTTGTCGACCGTCAGCTCGAAGTGCTTGATCGGTCCAGACCAGTTGGCGCCCGTCGTCAACACATAGGAAATCCAGCTCTCTACATAGGTGCGGCCACCCTTGTCGGCCACGGCGGCAAGCTTGGTCGCCGTCTTGAGAAATGCCTCATCCACGCAATACCGGCCGCGATAGACCTGCAGCTGCTGCTTCTGGTAGTCCTCGTCGCCGGCAAAGGTGATGGCCACGGTGCCGCCGACGCTCGGCTTGTAACGATGCTGGACGGCGATCTTCGCCTTGGCCGGAAATTTCGTGCGCCACCAATAAGTGGTATGCAGGGTCCACATCGGCGTCGGGTGATGCTTCACGCCCTGGCCGTCATTGTCGTATTCATCGTCTGTGATCAGACCGCGAGCCGTCCAATCTTCCAACACATCGAGAGGCAACTTGGCGACGGCATCCATCGCGGCCTTGCTGAGCGGCAACAGCGGCACGCCCTGCGCCTTCAACTCATCGGTCATGTCGACATCGGCGACCGATACGCGCTGCTGAAGCGTCGGGGTGATGGCCTTGCCATCCTGGGTCACGGTGAAACCGAGAAAGTTGTCTGCCTCGACATTTCCGGCATCGACCATGCTGTCGACATCGCCCTTGATATCGGGCATCGGGAAGGCAACCACGCTTTCGACATCCTTATCGGAGGTGTTTTCGAAGACGTAATCCACCCGCACCTCGGTTGCCGATATGAACAGTTTTTCCTGATCCATGCTGATATCGCCGCTGCGGACATAGGCGAGGCCGCCCGTCTTCAGCTCGGCCATGGTGTCGTTCGCCAGGGCCGGCGTGGCAAACATCGCCAATAGAGCCGCATAGCCACCGATTCTTCGCATGAATGACCCCTCAGCCGTTGATTTAAGCGATTATCTCCGGCTGCAGTCCGGCGTCAACGCCGAGATTGCCACAAAAGGCTTGCAACGCAATGCATTGACCGGCATGGACAGCCTATGTCCGAACCTCAACGCCTTGACCAGCTCCTCGTCACCCTTTCGCTCTTCGCCAGCCGATCCCGCGCGCGCGATGCCATCCAACGCGGCGCCGTGACCGTCGACGGCAGGGTCGTGACCAAGCCGGGGACGCTGTTTACCGAGGAGGTGCAGATCGGCATCGACGATCCGGCTCAGGATTACGTGTCCCGTGCGGCCTTGAAACTGGTAGCCGCGCTCGATCATTTCGGTCTCGATCCGCAAGGCCTGCACTGTCTCGACGTCGGCGCATCCACCGGCGGATTTACCGAGGTATTGCTGCAGCGCGGCGCCGCGCATGTCACATCCATCGATGTCGGCCATGGACAGATGCATCCGCGCATATCGGCCGATCCGCGCGTCACCAATATGGAAGGGCTGAACGCCCGCAATCTCACCGCCGAAGATATCGGCGGGCCGTTCTCCTTTCTCGTTTCCGACGTCTCCTTCATCTCATTGAAGCTGGCGCTGGCACCGGCCTTGGCTCTTGCCGAACCGGGCGCGCGCGCGGCGCTACTGGTGAAGCCGCAATTCGAGGCGGGTCGCGATGCTGTCGGCAAGGCCGGACTGCTGAAAGATCCCTCCTCCGCTCCGGCGGTTGCTGCCGAACTTGAGCGCTGGTTCTCCGAGGATATGGGCTGGAAGAGCCTCGGCCTCATCCCCTCGCCCATTGCCGGCGGCGACGGCAACCACGAATTTCTTCTCGCAGGGATCAAGCCATGAGCACTGAAACCGTCACCATCCAGAAGCTCGGCGCCCAGGGCGACGGCATTGCGCAAGGCACGGACGGACCGATCTATGTGCCTTTCACGCTTCCCGGCGAAAGCGTCGCCATCGCGCGGGTGAAAAGTCAGGGCACGCTGATGTCGATCGCATCGGCTTCGCCGGATCGGCAGGAGCCGCACTGTCGGCACTTCGGCCCGGATGGCGTCAACGGCACCTGCGGCGGCTGCACCCTTCAGCATTATGCCGATGCGCCCTACCACGGCTTCAAGCGTCAGCTCGTCGTCGATGCATTGCGCTCCAAGGGCCTGACGCCCGAGGTGGACGATATCGTCGCTGCCCATCCCGGCGAGCGGCGGCGGGTGGTCTTTGCGGCACGCAAGACCGAAAAGAGCACGCTGATCGGCTTCAACCAGGCCGAAAGCCATCACATCGTCGCGATCGAGGAATGTCCCATCGCGTCCGCGGGGATCATGTCGCGGCTGGAGGCGATCAGGGCGGTCGCGACCGCGCTCGCCGTCAATGCCGAAGCCTTCCGCATCTCCGTGCTGGAAACGTCATCCGGCCTCGATCTCGCCGTCGACGGCATCAAATCGCTATCCGACAAGCAGCGCCGCAGCACGGTCGAGACTGTGCTGGCGCTTCGCGGCATAGCCCGCGTATCGCTGAACGGCGAAATCCTGGTCGAGCCGGCAAAGCCGATCATCGAATTCGGCGGCGTGCAGATCGCACCTCCTCCGGGCGCCTTCACGCAGGCAACCAAGCAGGCCGAGGACGCGATGGCCGAGCTGGTCGCAGCCCATGTTGGCAAGGCCAAGCGCATCGCCGATCTTTTCGCCGGCGCCGGCACCTTCTCGCTGCGTCTGGCGCGCATCGGGCGCGTGCATGCGGTGGAAAGCGAAGGCAAGCCGCTCGCCGCACTCGACCACGCCGCCCGCAATACGCAGGGGTTGAAGCCCGTCACCATTGAGCGCCGCGATCTCTTCCGCCGGCCGCTGATGAAACAGGAACTGAAAGTCTACGACGCCGTCGTCTTCGACCCTCCGCGCGCCGGAGCAGAGTTTCAGAGCAAGGAACTTGCCCTCTCGCAAGTCAAGAAGATCGTCGCGGTCTCCTGCAATCCCCTGACGCTCGCCCGCGATCTCGCGCTGCTCATCGAAGGCGGCTACCGCATCACCAGGGTGACACCGATCGACCAGTTCCTCTGGACCTCGCATGTCGAGGTGGTCGTGGCGCTGGAGAAGTAAGGAATTGCGCGAGGCAGAGTCCTCGCGCAGGTATCCTCACCGCTTCATGAACGCCTCGAAGGCCGCGCGGGCTTCCGCACTTTTCAGCCGTGCGGCGAAATGCTCGGCCTCTTCCGTGATGCGGCCAAGGATGGCGTCCGGCGGGCCGCGCATGAGGTCGCGGGCGATCCGCAGAGCCTCTGGCGGCTTGGCGGCGAGCCTGGCGGCAAGTGCCAGGGTCTCGGCTTCCACAGCCTCTGGTGCGGTCACCTTCCAGATCAGGCCGGCGTCCTTCGCGTCATTAGCGGAAAAACCTTCGCCGAGGGCGAGCAGGGCGAAGGCGCGTTGATGACCCATCAGGCGCGGCGCAATCAGGCTTGAGGCGGCTTCGGGCACGAGGGCGAGATCGACGAAGGGCGTCTTGAACAGGCTGCGGTCGGACGCAACCGTCAGATCGCAATGCAGATGGATCGTCGTGCCGATGCCGATCGCAAGTCCGTCGACGCCGGAAACGACCGGTTTCCTGGCGCTCGCCAGCGCGACGAGAAAGTCGATCACTTCGCGGCCCATGCTGCCGCCCATGGCGAAGGCCAGGAAATCGGCCATGTCGTTGCCCGCGGAGAAGCAGCCGTCCGTGCCAAGGAAGACGCTGACGCGGATATCCGGCGTCTCGTCTGCCGCCTTCAGCGCATCGGTCATCGCCTGATACATGGCGCGGGTGATCGCGTTCTTCTTTTCCGGTCGATTGAACCGGATGATCTGGACATGCGGCGCGGTCTCGGACCGTTCGATCAGAATGTGGTCGGTCATGGATTTTCCTCAGGCAAGGGCAACGCGGCCGGCTTCAAGACTAGATGCACCGGAAGTCACGCGATCAGAGAGAGCAGCGGTTTCGGCCAGCAGGTTTTCGGCAGCAAAGCGGCAGAGCGCGATGCGCTTACCTCCCTCGCCATCCCCTGCATTGGCAAGGCCTCCCTTGGCCAGATACGAGCTGGTCAGCACCAGGCCGAAGAGCCGCTGGTAAGGGGTGGCGCCAGCCAGCGCTTCTGCGACAGCACCTTCCGCCTGTTTCGTCAGGAGCCATTCACTTGTCTTTTCCAGGTCGGCAATGGCCGCCCGCAACCGCGGCGCTGTCTCTCCGAAGCCATCGAGATTGGATTTGGCGACGGCGTCAGCGATCTCGCGCAGCTCAGCGATGAAGCCGCGCACATGGTCCCCATTGGCGATGGTCAGCTTGCGCGTCACGAGGTCGATCGCCTGGATGCCGTTCGTGCCTTCGTAGATCGGTGCGATGCGGGCATCGCGCAGCAGCCGCGCCGCACCCGTCTCCTCTATGAAACCCATGCCGCCATGGACCTGAATGCCCAGCGAAGCGACATCGACGCCGGCGTCGGTGGAGAAGGATTTGGCAATCGGCGTCAGTAGTGCCGCGCGCTCCTGCCAATATTTAGCCTTCTGCGCATCGCGATGCGACATGTCGATCGCCTCGGCGCAAGCGTAGCAGATGGCGCGAGATCCCTGCGTCAGCGCCTTCATGGTGAGAAGCGTGCGCGCGACATCGGGATGCTCGATGATCGGGCTCATGCCTGCTGCAGTCGTTCCCGGCGCGCGGCCCTGCGTGCGCTCCCGCGCATAGGCGATGGCCTTCTGGGTCGCGGCTTCCGCGATCGCCACGCCCTGAATGCCGACAGCGAGGCGGGCATTGTTCATCATGGTGAACATGCAGGCGAGGCCCTTGTTCTCCTCGCCGACCAGCCAGGCGATGGCACCTTTTTCAGTGCCATGTTTGCCGTCGCCGCAGATCATCGTGCAGGTCGGCGAGCCGTGAATGCCGAGCTTGTGCTCCAAAGAATGGGCGAAATAATCGTTACGGGCGCCAAGCGAGCCATCATCGTTCACCAGGAATTTCGGCACGAGGAACAGCGAGATGCCCCGCGTGCCGGCCGGCGCGTCCGGAAGACGGGCCAGCACCAGATGGATGATGTTTTCCGCCGCCTCGTGATCGCCCCAGGTGATGAAGATTTTCTGGCCAAAGAGGCGATAGGTGCCATCGTCCCGACGCTCCGCACGCGTGCGCAAGGCTCCGACGTCGGAACCGGCATGCGGCTCGGTCAGGTTCATTGTGCCAGACCATTCGCCGGAGATGAGCTTTGCCAGATATTTCTTCTTGAGGTCATTGCTGCCGTGGGCGTTCAGCGCCTCGACCGCGCCCATCGTCAGCGTCGGGGCGAGACCAAAGGCCATCGAAGCGGAATTCCACATTTCCAGCGTCGCGATATTGAGCATATGCGGCAGGCCCTGCCCGCCGAATTCCTCCGGTGCGGTCAGCCCGTTCCAGCCGCCGGCGATCCAGTCGCGATAGAGCTTTTCCCATCCGTCGGGAAGAACCACCTTGCCGTCGACCAGCTTCGCGCCCTGCCGGTCGCCATTTTCGGCAAGTGGCTCCATCTCATCGCCGGCAAAACGCCCGGCCTCCGATAGAATAGCATCGAGGACATCGGCGCTGAGATCGCCGAGAATGCCCTCCTCCATCGCCCGATCCATGCCGGCGACGTATTTCAGCGTGAATGCGATTTCCTCGACAGGCGCTTTGTACATGGTGATTTCCTCCGCGTCGGTGCCGCCGATTACCCGCCTCACCCGGATCATCGGCCCTATGTGGATAGAGCTAGTTTATTTTTACGTAAACGTCAATTTTCACTGAGACATTCCGCAGGGCGATTTCCACTCAATCGTGAACCGGAACGGCAGTTCGCGTCACGCGCGCCACACGTCGTCAATAACGGCGCCGGCATGTGCGATTATTCCACCGTCATGCAGCCTTGCATAAACAATCGTCATGAACGAAGACTAAGGCAACTGTTCTGACAAAGCGAATGATGCGGCCATGAACACGATAACGTCAGCCACCACCATACCCGGCTTTGTCTGGGCCTATCGTCTTCGTCCAGGCGCGGACAAGGCGGAGCGGCTCCCCGACGATGCGGATCGAGCCACGCTCTTTGACGGAGACGGCTTCCTCTGGCTGCATCTCAATCTCGTCGACGCCCGCGTTCCGGCCTTCCTGGAGGACGCGCCGGGGCTGAACGAAGCGGCGCGCATAGCGCTGACGACGCACGAGACCCACGCGACGATCACAGTCGACGACCAGATGCTTTTCGGCACCCTTGTCGATTTCCAGCGCGATTTCGCCCACAACACCCATGATATCGGCTGGCTGCATTTTGCGGTGACTGACCGCGTGCTCATCACCAGCCGGCTGCAGCCGCTTCGCAGCGTGGACCGGGGACGCGTGCTGATCGAAAAGAATGCCGCACGGTTTTCATGCCCTGTGGATATTTTCGAAGCGCTGGTTGTCGAGTTCCAGCGCACCCTGATCTCCGTCGTCATCGAGATCAGCGAAGAGCTGAACGGCATCGAGGATTTCATCCACGGCAATAGCTCGCGTGACGAGCGCACGCAGCTTCCGCCCATTCGACGGACGATCGTGCGGCTGCACCGCCATCTGCGAACCGTCCTCTCCCTGATGCGGCATGCGGCCGCCTCAGACGACGAGGAAATGCCGCTTGGTTTCGAGGACATTGCGGGACGTCTGACGGGACGCCTCGAAGCAGTCGAACACGATGTCTACGCGCTGCAGGAGCGCGCCAGGCTGCTGCATGAAGAAATCGACTCGAAGCTTGCCTCCGAGATCAATCGCCATCTCTACATCCTCTCGATCATGACGGCGTTCCTGCTGCCGCCGACGCTGGTGACCGGCTTCTTCGGCATGAATACATCGAGCCTGCCCCTTTCGGGCGGCTCAAGCGGTACGGGATACGCGATCGGCTTTATTATCGCATCCATGCTGCTGGCATGGTGGCTGCTCAAGCGGGTCAACATTCTCTGACGCCGGCACAAAAAAGCCGCCCGGATAACGGGCGGCTGTGTCGATGATTTTTGGCGTGTCGCTCAATAATAGGGCGAGTAGCACTGACGGCGCGGGCCCTGGTTGGGCTGGAACGTGTTGTCGTAAGCCCGATAGGAGCGATAACGATCCGAGCACCATTCGACGTGGCGCGGATTGATGCCGCCGGACGGAGGCGGGGCCGCATAGTAGCGAGGCTGGCTGGCAATCGCCCCGCCGATGAGCGCGCCGGCACCGAAGGCGGCCAGCGGGAACCAGTAGCCATCATGGTAACGATAGCCATGGCGATAACCCGAATAGCCGCGATAGCCGCCATACCAGCCGCGGCGATAATAGCCGCCGTGATAGCCCCGCCATTGAACCTGCTCGACATTGCCAAGCGTGGATTTCTCCACAGGTGCGATCGGCGCAGCAGGCATCTGAATGGCAAAGGACGGCGTGAAGCTCGTCAGGGTGACAGCGGCCGAAATAGCGATGGTCGCAATTCTCGCACGGAAACCAAGCATTCTTATCTCCATTCGCTGGTTTGTCTTGTGCTCAAGCGTATAGCGTTTGATGTCGGGCATGCTTCTTTCGCAGGATTAAGCGCCCTGCTTCGCAGCATGTCCGAATAGACAACAAGAAACGCGGCAACACCTTATTCTGTTCCTTAAATCCCTACCAATTTAAGGAGTTATGCGAGGGCTCCACGATGAATGTATAGTGAACCGATCCTTAACCCAAGATTAACCAGCAATCCTTACTATTATTTCATGAAAGGGTCCCGGCACAGCCACAGCCTGATTTGCAGCTTCCTGACCGTACTGGCCCTGTTGGGGCCGGCCACGAAGCCTTCGGCCGGCGAAAACCAGCCTTGGACGGACCCCCAAAATGCCCTCATCGTCGATGCCTATGAACTGAATACCATCGACTGGACTGCGTTCCTGCAGGACAAGCGGATCGCCGCCTTCATCTCCAAGGCCTCCGACGGCCTGCCCGAGAGCTTCAGTTGTACCGGCGACCATGCCGGTGACACCTTCGCCCACTGCAAGACCATGTGGCGCAAATATGCCGTCACGCGCGAACTCTATCAGACCCGCCGGATGCTGGCGAAGACGAATGGCCTGTTATGGGGCGCCTATCATCTGGGGCGACCGGGCAATCCGATCGATCAGGCCAATCATTTTCTCGATTATGCCGATCCACAGCCGGACGAGCTGATGGTGCTCGACATTGACGGCATGGATCCCACGCGTTTCATGTCGCTTGATGATGCGCAGGTCTTTGTCGCACACATCAAGGTCAGGACCGGACGTTATCCGATCCTCTACGTCAATCACAACACCGCGCGCTATATCGCCGATCACCGCGATATCTATCCGCTGCTGTCGCGGCTGCCGCTCTGGTACGCGCGCTACAAGCCGGATCTGAAGGGCACCTTCCCGCTCGGCAACTGGGATAATTACGCCATCTGGCAGTTTGCCTCATCGGACAATTGTTCCGACAAGAGCTGCCCCTACCGCGTTCCGGGCACGCTGACGGACATCGACGTCAATGTTGTGCCGATGACCAGCGTGCAACTCGCCAAGATCTGGCCGCAGGGCGATTTGCTGCCCGCCAAACCACTGCCTGCCCCCGACCTGACGATCGCCCAGGGACCGCTGTGCAACGGGCCGCTACAGACGCTTGTCTCGCTGATGGTCGATCCGGTCGTCACGGCTGCTACCCGCCGACCCGAGCCGGTGGAGATCAATGAACTGAATTACCAGGATTATTAGGCTTCGACCTGAACATCCGTCTTCGGGCGCGAGCAGCAGGCCAGGATATAGCCTTCCTCGATCTCGTCATCGAGGATGCCGCCATTGTGGCTCATCTCGACCTCGCCCGAAAGCTTCATGACACGACAGGTGCCGCAGAGGCCCGATTCGCAGGCAGCGCCGATCCGCACGCCGGCGCCGCGCGCGGCCTGAAGCACGGTTTGCCCGGCCGCACAAACCACGTCCTTGCCGGCCATGGTGAAGCGGATCGTGGTCGCAGCGTCCGTCGAGGCATCGTCGGTAACTTCAGCAAGCGGCGTCGCCGCATTTGCCGGCTGGAAGCTTTCCTGATGGTAGCGCTTCATGTCGAAGCCGTGCGCTTCCAACATGGAACGGACGGCATCCATGAAGACTTCCGGGCCGCAGCAGAAGATCGTGCGATCCATGAAATCAGGCGCCAGCAGGCCGATCTTGGCCTTGTCGATGCGGCCCTTCAGCCCCGACCAGAGATCGGTGCGGCCACAGCCCTCGACGATCAGGCCGAGATTGAGGTTCGGCATGAAGCGGGCGAGATATTCCAGCTCCGAGCGGAAGATGATGTCGGTCGGGCTGCGCGAGCAATTGACGAAAGTGATGTCGGACAATGGCGCGGTGTCGGCCATGTAACGGGTCATGGCCATCATCGGCGTCACGCCGGAACCGGCGGAGACGAAGAGGTATTTATCGCCGGGATGGCGGACGTGCGTGAAATCGCCGAGAGGACCGAAAGCCTTGATGCGCATGCCCGGCTTGAGGTTCTCGAACATCCAGCGCGTGCCGATGCTGTCCTTCTGCGCCTTGACCGTCACCGCGACCGAGAAGGGCCGCGATGGCGTCGAGGACAGCGTATAGGTGCGCATGACCGGCTCCGGCGCCGTCGGCAGCTCCAGCGTCACGAACTGGCCCGGCAGATAGCGGAACCAGTTGTCCTTGTCGGACCGGAATGTGAAGGTCATCACATCGGGCGCTTCGGGCGTGACGGAGAGGCATTCGAGCAGATGCTGCCTGTCGCTCCAGGGCTGCATCTGATCGAGGTGTCGATGGCTAAGGGAGACGGTCATGTTCATACTCAGGCAACCGCCGACAGCTTGGCCTGATCGCCCTGCAGCCGGTTGATCATGAAATTCGAATACCATTCGACGAACTGCATGACGCCGCCCTCGTGGAGTTCCGAATAAGGACCGGGCTCATAGGCCGGCGAGTGAATGCCGAAAGCATTCTCCTCGACGATGCGGCGATCCTGGTCGTTGGTCTCGGTCCAGACGTGGGTCAGTTCCTCGAGATCGTAGTCGACGCCTTCGACGGCATCCTTGTGCACCAGCCATTTGGTGGTGACGGCGGTCTCCTCGGCATTGAGCGGAAGGACGCGGAAGGAAATCGCGTGGTCGCCAAGCAGGTGGTTCCATGTCGTCGGATAATGGAACAGCAGCATGGTGCCGATGCCGTTGATCGTCACATCGGGCGAGAGCGGCCGCTTGACGGCGTTCTGGCCGGACATGGTGTAGCTTTCGGCCCCTTCGATGAGCGGCATGCGGGCGGCGCGGAACTGGCCATCAGGCGAGATCTTGAATTCGCTCGGCAGGCCGGCGGCTTCGCAGCGCTCCCAATGAGCGGTGATCACCGGATCGCTCATCGCCCCCTGCACGCCGCTGACCGTCGGTGCTTCCGAAAACGTGCGGCAGAGTTCAGGATGGTTGGCGGCGCAGTGGTAGCACTCGCGATTGTTTTCCCAAACGAGCTTCCAGTTGCCCTTTTCGATAATGGTGCTCTGGAAGGCAACCTTGGCCTCACTCATGCGATGCGGCGCCATATAGGGCTCGATCGTGGCGCGGACGGGCGCGAAGTCCGGAGCGTTCTTTGCCAGACAGATGAAGATGTAGCCGCCGACGCTTTCGCAATGGACCGGCTTCAGCGAATACTGGGTCTTGTCGAAGTCCTCGGCCATCTGACGGGCGAACAGCAGCGAGCCGTCCAGCTCGTAGGTCCACTGGTGATAGGGGCAGACGAGCTTTGCCGACGAGCCGCGCTCTGTCGTGCAGACGCGTGAGCCGCGATGGCGACAGCTGTTGTGGAAGGCGCGGATGACCTGATCGCGACCACGGACGATGACGACAGGATAATCGCCGATCTGGACGGTGAAATAATTGCCCGCGCGCGGCACTTCGCAGTCATGGCCGATGAACAGCCAGTCGCGATAGTAGATCATTTCCATATCGAGCTTGAAGTAATCCTGATCGATATAGAAAGGCTGCTCGAGGCTGAAGCCCTCGCGGCGGTTCTTCAATTGCCGCAAAACATTGCTGCTGATATCCATTTGCCTATCCTTGCGCGTTACCGGGAAACGGACGAAGGACATGCAAGGCCGTTTGGGAGCGGCCTGAAGCAATGTCCCGACCGCCCGCCGCGGTCAGTAAACCGAATTTCCCCAAGGCTGGTTTCCGGGCTCTGGAGCGGCCCTGTTTCCAGAACCCCATGGCACCTTCCCAGGTCGGCCGACCCAGTGGCTTTATTCGCCATGCCTCACTCCACCACCGTTGCGGGGGCAGCGCCGGATTTTGACCGGCTTCCCAATTCTCCGTCTCCCTAGCAGACGGCACCTTGAGATTGATAACATCATAACTCTCGGCCCCGTCAGCCGCTGCGCTACAATGCGACATCGGCTTCGAAATTGGCGACAGATGAAACGGAACAGCAAGACGGTCGTAGGGATGGGCAATATAGGAAGGCAATTCAATCTCTTATCGATTATCGGCAGACATGGAGATCGTCGCTATTTTGCCTCCTCTTGATGACGCTTTATCCTGATTGCGACAATGCGGTTGATCTCCGATAATCAAGGGGTCGCTTGCGACGCCGAAAGTGCCTGCAGCGCCGCCATTGCACGGTCAGCATCAGCAGCCGGAACGAAGATATGATCGTGGTAATAGGCCGCGACGACATTGGCGCTGATGCCCGCATTTCCCAAGGCTGTAGCGAACGCCGCGGTGAGGCCGATAGCCTCCAGCGAGGAATGGACATCGAGCGTGATCATGCGCATTGCGGGCGCAATCGGAAACCCGGCCTGCCGCGCGGCCTCCAGCGGCAGGATCAGGGTCACGCCCTCCCCTTCCCGGAAAAAACCGATCGGCTCCAGATGAATATGATCGGCCAATGTCGACGATGGAACGGTGCAATAGACGAACTCGCCCTCGACGAGATTCGGTTTCATGCCGGAAAGCAGCAGCTTAAGATCGGTAATTCCGGGCATGTGTTTTGGCCTCCCTGGGGATTTGCAACCGGCGTCGTTAAGCCCGGCTCAAGCAAGACTAGTTATCATGCAGTCTCCAGACCTCTATAGCGAGACCCGGCATGGCCAAACTCAGATATTTCGACGCTGGGAAGCCCGCCGACCCCGAACCGATACCGGCGGTATCGACAACGGGGCATAGCGAATTCCTGCGCACCGGTCGTATCAACCGCGACAGGCCGCATTGGCTTGCCGAAGAGCGGCGATACATGACCCACCAGGAAGTCGCCGAGCAGACCGCGCAGAAGCTGCGGAATGCCGGGGAAATGACCCATGACCGGCTCAACGGCTTTCATAAGTCGATTCGTTTTCCGAAGCTCATCTTTCATCACACGCTGAAGGACACGCCGCATCTCGGCTATTGCCACGTAACAGCGGCGCGCACGCAATTCGCTCGATATGAAGAGGTGAACTGGGCCTTCTACATCGCGAACTTCTTTGCCCGCATCGGCCAGGAAGAGAATTTCTTCGAGGATATCAGCCTGAAATATTCGCGGATGTATTTCGCCGTCGCCATCCATCCGGGCAAGGAGGCGGAAGACAAGAAGCTGACGATCAATCGCGACATTCGCGGCAACGGCGTGCTGTTCCACACGCACGATCCGCAGATCGCCGTCCGTAACGTCCTCTTGCTCGGCGCCCGCAACGAACAGCTTCGCGACATCATTCGCCAGCTTTGATCATTGATCCGAAAACTCGAAAAGCATAAGAACGGCCTGAACTGCAAACGGGCAGGCCATGGCACGACACATAGACATTCTCGAACACCCGCAAACGGCGATAGATGTCGCCTCGGCAACGCTTGCCGAGGGTCTGCCGATCGGGTTGCCAACGGAGACGGTCTACGGCCTTGCAGCCGATGCCACCAACCCGGCTGCCATCACCCGGATCTACGAAACCAAGGGACGGCCGCGCTTCAACCCGCTCATTTGCCATATGAGCGATCTCGCCATGGCCGAACGCTATGCGATCTTCGATCCCATCTCCCGCAAGTTGGCGGAAGCATTCTGGCCAGGCCCGCTGACGCTGGTGCTACCGCTCAGGCCCGGCAGCGGCATCCATCCGCTGGCGACCGCCGGTCTCGATACCGTCGGCATCCGCGTGCCGCAGGGCTTTGCCGGCGAGCTGATCCGTGCCTTCGGGCGCCCTCTTGCCGCGCCGAGCGCCAATACGTCGGGCAAGATCAGCGCCACCAGCGCCGACCATGTCGATGACGATCTCGGCGAGCGGATCACGCTGATCCTCGACGCCGGCGCCTCCGTCGTCGGTGTCGAGTCGACCATCGTCAAGGTCGAAGACGGCGAATTGCGGCTGTTGCGGCCGGGCGGATTGGCCGCCCGTGAGATCGAGCGGGTCGCGGGCAAGGCGCTGAAGCGCAAGAAGAAGGCATCGGCCGCCATCGAAGCCCCCGGCATGCTGGCGTCGCATTATGCCCCCGGCGCGGCCGTGCGGCTCGACGCGACGGAGGTTGCGGCCGGTGAAACACTGATCCGCTTCGGGACGCCTGACATTGCCGGGATCGAAAGCGCCATTGCCGTGCTCGACCTGAGCGCCACGGGCGATCTTTCGGAGGCCGCAGCAAACCTCTTCGACTTCATGAAGCGCGCCGACGCCACAGGCGCCGCGACGATCGCCTTTTCGCATATTCCCGACGAGGGCCTCGGCGAGGCCATCAACGACCGGCTGCGCCGTGCGGCAGCACCCAGAGATTAAAAATCGGCCCGACACTCTATCGGCAAAGGATACGCCATGAGCTCTGCCCCCTCTTCAGCCCTTCTCGACCGCTTCGCTGCGATCGTTGGCGAGAAACATGCCGTGCGAGATGCGGCGGAGATTGCGCCGCATCTGGTCGAGAACCGTGGGCTCTACCATGGTGCTTCGCCGATGCTGCTGAAGCCCAGCTCGGTGGAGGAGGTCTCAGCGATCCTCAAGCTTGCCAGCGAGACAGGCACGGCCATCGTGCCGCAGACCGGCAATACCGGCCTTGTCGGCGGTCAGACACCGCGCGAAGGCGGCTCCGACATCATCCTGTCGCTAGAGCGCATGAACCGGGTCCGCGATATCGATCCGGTCGGCAATACCATGATCGTCGATGGCGGCTGCATTCTGGCGGATGTGCACAAGGCTGCGGCTGAGCATGGCCGCATGTTCCCTCTGTCTCTCGGCTCGGAAGGCTCGTGCCGCATCGCCGGCAATCTCTCCACCAATGCCGGCGGCACGGCGGTTCTCGCCTATGGTAATATGCGCCAGCTCTGCCTCGGCCTCGAAGTGGTGCTGCCCACAGGCGAGATCTGGAACGGATTGCGCCGCCTGAAGAAGGACAATACCGGCTACGATCTGCGCGATCTCTTCATCGGCGCCGAAGGCACGCTTGGCATCATCACCGGGGCAGTGCTGAAGCTCTTCCCGCAGCCGCTCGGCCATCAGGTCGCCTTTGCCGGGCTGCAGTCGGTCGATGATGCGCTGATCCTGTTCAAGAACGCCTCCGGCCTCTGCGGCACGGCGCTGACCGGCTTCGAGCTGATGCCGCGCCTTGGCGTCGAATTCACCGAGCGCCATATCCCCGGTGTGCGCGATCCGCTGGAAACGGTGCATCCCTGGTATGTGCTGATCGATATCTCGACCTCGGATTCGGCCGAAACCGCCGAGCGGATGATGATGACGCTGCTGGAACAGGGCTACGAGGCCGGCCTGATCCAGGATGCGACGATTGCCAGCTCTGAAGCGCAGCAGAAGGCGATCTGGCACATGCGCGAGAGCATGTCGGACGCGCAGAAGCCGGAAGGCGGCTCGATCAAGCACGATGTTTCCGTTCCTGTCGCGCAGGTGCCGCAATTCATGGCCGAGGCCGAGACGGCTGTTATGGCCGCCCTGCCCGGCGCGCGCATCTGCGCCTTCGGCCATATGGGCGACGGCAATATCCACTACAACATCTCGCAGCCGGTCGGCGCCGACAAGGACGAGTTCATCGGCCGTTGGCATGAGATGAACAAGATCGTGCATGGACTGGTGTTGCAGCACGGCGGCTCGATCTCCGCCGAGCACGGCATCGGTCAGCTGAAGCGCGACGAACTGGCTTCCATCCGCCCGGATATCGAGATGGACCTGATGCGCCGGATCAAGACGGCGTTTGACCCGGCGGGGATCATGAACCCGGGGAAGGTTCTCAAGGCCTGAGTTCAATCGACGGCCTTAAACGGTCACTACGACCCGCTCCGAGGCGAAGCAGCCGATCTGGCACGAAATGATCGTGCCATCGGCATCAATATCTTCGCCGGCATAGGCGAGAACCGGCGTCAGGCGCGATTGCTGCAGGAGGCGTGCCTCGACCTCCGTCGGCATCCGCGCCGTGATGTCGGTGGAGCGGCGCCAATAGTCCGTCACACCGTAATCCTTCAGCGCCGCCGTGAACGAGCCGAATGCAGCGAACTTCTCCGCCAACCCGGGAAAACGCGCAGCCGAACAAATGCGCAGGACCACGGAGACGGGAAGTTCGTCGGCATAGGCAACCACACACATTTCCAGCACCATTTCGCCCGGCTGCAGATCGAGCCTCGCCTCGATATCGGCACTGGCTGGAATTTCCCTGGTCGAGAAAACCTTGCGGGTGAGATTTGCGTCCCTCGCGGTCAGGTCCTTGCCGAACCGCACCTTGTCGCCCAGCTGGAAGCGAACGGGCATGTCGGCGCGCACATAGGCGCCGCTACCACGCGCGACGCGCAGGAGCCCCTCACCCTCCAGCTCGGCAATTGCGCGCCGCATCGTCACCCGTGAGACACCAAACTGTTCCGACAGGGCACGCTCGCTCGGCAGCCGGGTGCCCGGCGCATGCTTGCCCTTGTCGATGGCGCTCCGCAATTCATCAGCTACGGTCGCCCAGCCAGTCCCTGCTTTTACGCCTTTGCCCTGTCGATTTTTCTCGTCCATCACAATACTGTCGCCTTGAAATTGGTATATACCAATTTATAAAGATCTGGATTGTTTATGGAAGGGTTCGGCATGGGCGACAAGCGCATATATGTGACATCGGTCAGCAGCAGCGGCGTGCACGGGTTCAGCAAGCAGACGAAGGATCACATTCGACTGCTGACGGGGCTCGGTGTCGAAGGTGACGCGCATATGGGGGTCACGGTAAAGCACCGTTCTCGCGTCGCGGTCGATCCGACGCAACCCAATCTGCGCCAGGTGCACATCATCCACGAAGAGCTGTTCGCCGAACTCACCGAAAAAGGCTTTTCCGTCGCTCCGGGCGACATGGGCGAGAATATCGTGACCAGAGGGCTCGATCTGCTTTCCCTGCCCCAAGGCACACGCCTGCATATCGGCGACGACGCGATCGTCGAGGTAACCGGCCTGCGCAACCCCTGCAAGCAGATCGACGATTTCCAGAAGGGCTTGCTACATGCGGTGCTCGACAAGGATACCGATGGCGGTTTGGTCCGCAAGGCCGGCATCATGGGCATTGTCTCGCAGGGCGGCCGGGTGCAGCCTGACGACACCGTCCGGGTCGAGCTGCCGCCCTTGCCGCATGTGAAGCTCGAGCGCGTCTGATGCGCTCCGTTTGAAGAGAAGTCAGCTTCGAGTATGCCGAGCGTCTGATACCCCCCTCTGTCCCTTTCGGGACATCTCCCCCACATGGGGGGAGATTGTTGGGAGTATGCTGCCAGACGTCGCTAAGTTATCACACTTTAGTTTCTGCGGGTGAGATGCTTGTTTGAGGCGAGTACGCGCTGCGGGTTACCAATCTCCCACCTTGTGGGGGAGATGTCACGACAGTGACAGAGGGGGGTGCGCGCTCTCCGCGGCGACCGCGGCTAGCGTCAACCCCCTGCTATATCAGTCGAAA
Source organism: Rhizobium sp. A22-96 (assembly GCF_053521805.1). Lineage (NCBI taxonomy): Bacteria > Pseudomonadati > Pseudomonadota > Alphaproteobacteria > Hyphomicrobiales > Rhizobiaceae > Rhizobium > Rhizobium sp. A22-96. Next base: position 76,195 of record NZ_JBNWDQ010000003.1, on the reverse strand, counting down.
TCTTCCTGGCTCGCATTGCCGCCGCCATTGCGGTTGCCGGTGATGATCTCGCGCTTGCCGACATGGTTGGCCGGACCGACAAGACCGTCTTTTTCCATGCGTTCGACGAGCGAGGCTGCACGGTTGTAGCCGATGCCAAGGCGGCGCTGGATGTAGGAGGTCGAGCACTTCTTGTCGCGCATGACCACCTTGATCGCCTGTTCGTAGAGATCGTCGCCGTCTTCCGAGGCAATGGCGCCCTTGTCGAAGACGGCCGTATCTTCTTCCTCGTCTTCCTCATCCTCGTCGGCCGTGACCGTATCGAGATATTCCGGACGGCCCTGCAGCTTCAGGTGCGCCACAACCTTTTCGACTTCCTCGTCGGAAACGAAGGGACCGTGAACACGGGAGATGCGGCCGCCGCCGGCCATGTGCAGCATGTCGCCCTGGCCGAGGAGCTGTTCGGCACCCTGTTCGCCGAGAATGGTGCGGCTGTCGATCTTCGACGTCACCTGGAAGGAGATGCGCGTCGGGAAGTTCGCCTTGATCGTGCCGGTGATGACGTCGACGGACGGACGCTGCGTTGCCATGATCAGGTGGATGCCGGCAGCACGCGCCATCTGCGCCAGACGCTGGATCGCACCTTCGATTTCCTTGCCGGCGACCATCATCAGGTCGGCCATCTCGTCGACGATGACGACGATATACGGCATCGGCGTCAGATCCATTTCCTGGCTTTCTTCAATCGGGGCACCGGTGCCCTTGTCGAAGCCGGTCTGGACCATGACGTGGATCGTCTCGCCCTTTTCCTTGGCGGAGGCAACGCGGCTGTTATAGCCGTCGATATTGCGCACGCCGAGGCGCGACATCTTCTTGTAGCGATCCTCCATTTCGCGCACCGCCCACTTCAGCGCCATGACGGCCTTCTTCGGATCGGTGACGACGGGGGTCAGGAGGTGCGGGATGCCGTCATAGACCGACAGTTCCAGCATCTTCGGATCGACCATGATCAGGCGGCACTGTTCCGGCGTCATGCGGTAGAGCAGCGACAGGATCATCGTGTTGATGGCAACCGACTTGCCCGAGCCGGTCGTGCCGGCGACGAGCAGATGCGGCATCTTTGCGAGTTCAGCGATGACGGGCTCACCGCCGATCGTCTTGCCAAGGCCGAGCGCCAGCTTGTAGCCGCTCTTCTCGAAATCCGGGGATTCGATCATCTCGCGGAAATAGACGGTCTCGCGGGTCACGTTCGGCAGTTCGATGCCGATGACGTTGCGGCCGGGAACGACAGCGACACGTGCCGAGAGCGCCGACATGGAGCGAGCGATATCATCGGCGAGATTGATGACACGCGAGGATTTGACGCCGGGTGCCGGCTCGAATTCATAAAGCGTCACGACCGGGCCGGGGCGGACATGGATGATCTCGCCCTTGACGCCGAAGTCTTCCAGCACGCTTTCCAGCAGGCCGGCATTCTGCTCCAGCGTTTCCTGGGTCATGATCACGCCGGAGCGGACGGCCGGCTCCTGCAGCAGTTCGCGCGGCGGAAGCTCGTATTCTCCTTCGCCGCTGCTGGCGATCGGGCGCCATTCGGGCGGCGTCAGGGATGCGGGCCTGCGCGGCGTAATGCGGGATGGCGGCGCATCGATCAGGCGCTGCGCGGCGGCCTCGACGGCCGGCACGATCGGCGCTGCCTTGGCGACTGGCTCGACGGGTGCGGATGCCGCGACCTTGGCCGGCATTGGCGCCACGACCACCACCGGTGCCAGAAGGGGTTTGGCAGGTGTTGCAGCTTCAGCGCCATAGACGGCGGTCACGAAGGCTGGCGGTACGAATACGTCAGGCGCGGCCACGGCTTGCGGCTCGGCAACGACCGGTGCGGCAACCTCTGGCGCCGCCTGCTCTGCGACGGATGCCACAACCGTGGCCTCCCATGCGGCAAGTTCGTCCATGACCGGCGTGTTGACGGTGGCTGGCGAGAGGCTGGGAACTGCCTCAACAGACACGGGGGCTTCGACCACAGCGGGCGTTTCGACAATCGGCAGGGTCTCGGCGACAACAGCCGGCCGGCGGCATTCGACGATGCGGAATTTTGCGACTATCGATTCGGCTTCGACCTCAAGCTGAGGGATCATCACCGGCTGGCTTGGCATGCCTCGGACGGCGGATACGAATTCGCCGTCGAAGGGCATCGCATCCCAGAAGGCGAAATCGGAAAGATGGCTAAGACGCGACTCGACCACAGGCGCGGCAACGGATTCGGAAACACTCGACGAAACTGGGGAAGCGTCCAGCGCAATCGCCGGAGCCTTCGAAAATGCGGTAGCGATAACGGTCATCTCCAATGCGTCCGGCGCGGTCGCCGGAAATTTCTGAATTACCGAGGGTATGTAGCTCTCCACCGCGAAGGGCATGTCCTCCAGCAGCGGCAGATGAAACTCGGCAGGCTCTGTTGGCTGCGGCGCAGCGGGGGTGGCTGGAGCCTCGATGACAGGCGGTTCCATCACCCGCATCGCGGCGTGCGCGGCGACGGGCGGCACGATCACGACGGCAGGCTCCGCTGGCGGGCGGCGGCTGATGATTTCGTTTTCCCGCGTGCGGGTGAAGCGAACATTCGGCCCCATCAAAAAGGCGTTCTGCCAGCCGGGCGTGGCAAGATCCTCGGCGGAAATTCCCTGCGGCAGCACGGGCATGACCGGAGCACCCTCTGCAGGCTTTGCCTGCAGGGCTTCGACAACCGGTTTCGGCGCGGCGGCAGTGCGCTGCCTCACCTCTTCGGCACGCCGCAATTCCTCGGCGCGGCGGTGCTCTTCCGCCTTGCGCTTGGCTTCGCGGGCGTTGCGAATCTTCTCTTCCAGGAACGCGCGGCGGGCAGCGATCTGCTCGGCACGGCGTGCCTCTTCGGCTGCCTGCTCCGGGTCGAATTCGCCCTCGGGCTGGACGCCTTGTGACGCATTAGAAAATGTCGTTCGGGGATGACGCATAAGACCTGCAACCCAGTCATTGATATTGCCGATGGCTACTCAATCGAATAGGGCAAGGATGGTTAATAAGTTCCTTCCTATCCCCCCTGAAAGCTCTCATTTCGCCCTCACTGTGTTAGCCGAACAACATCGGAAATCCCGATGAAAGAGGCGCGCAGCAACAGCTTTGCCGCGCGGAAACGCGGCAAAGAGACAGGCCATATTTTTTAATGATGGGCTACCTCGACGAGGAGAGCTGCGCGATCGAAAGCAGCGTGTCGGCGCTGATGCCGGCGCCGGAAGAACCACCTGTCAGAATAGATAGGGCCGGCGACGTCGATGAGGTCGTATTATTCTGCATATCGTACAGCGCCGAGAATCGCTGCAGCAGCGTATTGACCTTGGTTGGATCCTGGAGATCGCTGACGTTGACGAACTTTTCCAGCATCTGCGCCTGCGTATCGACGTCCATCGACGACATTGAGCTTGGCAGATTGTAGGTCGTCGTGATCACCTGATAGAGCGCCGCATCGCCCATGATGTCGTAAACCGAATTGATATCCGGCGCCTTGCGCTGAAAGTAGAGGGCCAGGCGTACGCCGGGATTGGTATCGCCTTGCTGGTCCTCCAGCGTCTGGTGCAGGTAGAGATCATTCGTCTGGGACAGTGCGCCGGCATTTTGCGCCGTTCCGAGTTTGCTGTCCGTCAGATTGCCGCTGGTATCGAAATTGAAGGCCTCGACGATGCTCTTGAACTTGGCGCCGTCGGTGGTGTTGACGAAGCTCTTCGGATCGGACGGGTCGGACGCGAAAGCCTTCTTCAGGGTCGCCGTATCGACCGTTTTCGGATCAATGCCGTTGGCGGTGAGGACGAAATTGGTGAGCTTGCTGTCCGCCAGCAGATCCGTGACGCTGTTCACCTTGACGATGTTGGTCGCGAAATAGGTGCCGGCGTCCTTGGCATCGCTGGTGGCCTTGGTCAGTTGGGCGCCCGTCAAGCCGGCGGTGCTGCGGCTGGAATATTCGGAGATGTAGCCGTTGATCTGCGTTTGCGACAGGGATTGGACCGGAGCCTTCAGATTGCCCGAGCTGTCGAAGTTGAAAGCCTTGACCAGTGCGGTAAAGCGGGAATCCTTGAGCGAGCTGACATAGCTCTTCGGATCATAGGGGTCGCTTTCGAGCATCTTCGTCAGTTGCGACTTGGTGACCTCGTTCGTGCCGATGCCATAGGCGCGCAACGCCATCTGGTAGATCTCGGGCATGCTGTCATTGGTGGTGTCGCTATCGGCGGTGTTGCTGGTGAAGAAATCCTTGATGGTCTTCACGTCGGCGAGGCGGTTCTTGTAGTTGGTGACCGCATCGGTCGTCAGGCTCGACTGGGACGTCTGATAATTCTTCATATAGGCAGTCGAGGCTGCGGTGATCTCACTCTGGGACTGCGCCGTCGCGCCGGATGCAAGCGTGCCGTCCGACTGGAAGTTGAACGCCGCGACGACATCCGTCAGGCCGAAGATCGAGGCGGTCGTCGCATCTCCGAAGGCGTTCTTGAAAACGACGGCAGGCGTGGTCGGGTCGATGCCATAGGCCGTCTTGATGTAATTGAAGAGGCGCGTGTCCGATGTCAGCTGGTCAACAGAGGTGATCGAGCCGATATGATCCTTGTAATGCAGGTCATTGTCGGCCGCGCCGACGCTCGTGACGAATGAGGGTACGGTCGAATTATAAGCGCTCATCACATCGGCCTGCTGGCCGAGGGTCTGCGGTCCGCCGGGATAATTTGTAGTGTAGGCCGCCGTCGTGGCGCTTATCTGATCCGATGTCTGCGCCTGCGAGCCGGAGGCGACCGTTCCGTCGCTCTTGAAGTTGAATTGGGCCATGACACTGGTCAGGCCGTTCGAACTCGCAGCGCTTGCATCCATGGCCGACGCATTGAACTGATCGGCAGTGATGTAGGACGGGATATTGAAAGCAGTTCTGACGTACTGAAACAGCCGTGCATTGGATGTCAGCTGATCGACCGAGGTGATCGAGCCGATATTGGCCTGATAGTAGGCCGTATCGCTATCCGGCGTCGACGTCTTGACCGTGCCGTCCGCATTGAAATTGAATTCCGCCACCAGAGCCTTGTCGGCCGCGCCGCCATTCTGATTGACGAAGCTGTTGGGGTCGCTGAGATCGCTCGTCAGCATCTGCTTCAGGATCGAATTCGATACATCCGTCGGATCGATGCCGTAGGCCTGCAGCACGTAGTTCTTCAGCCTGCTATTGCCGAGCAGGTCATCGACCGTCTTCACGGAGCTGATGTTCTGGCTGTAATAGCTGGTTTCGGTGGCGGCGGACGTCTCTTCATTCGTAAACGACTGCTGATAAAGCCCGATCAGATCGTCTTCCTGCGTGCTGGATTGCGCCGTATTCGTACTGCCAGTGCCGAAATTGAACGCGGCGGCGAATTCCTTGTAGCGCGGATCCGTCAACTGATTCGCAAAACTGGTGGAGTCGCTGAGGTCGCTCGTCAGCACCTGTTTCATAAAGGCCTTGGCATAGGTCATGTCGGAGAGCCCGTAGGCCTCCATGGCATAACTGTATAGCTGATAGTTGTTCACGAAGTCGTCGGCGTTGGTTACTTTGCCTATATTGGCATTGTAATAGTCGATCTGGCGCTTGTTTTGCGCCTGCGACGCCACCTGATTGAGCGAGGTCGCCATATCTCTGGTTGCGATCGTATAACCAAGATAGGTGGAAATCATCAGCAGAATCCCAATAGATCTCTAATAAAGGGGCGAATCTAGCAGTGATTGTTACATACAAACCTTACCCGAGACTTACACACACTCACCTTATACGTGCACTATATTGGGCCAGCCGCCCTGCCGTGTGTTCACCTTATGGAAACCCTGATGCATTCGACTTTGCTAACCATTTGAGGATGCAAAGTTTTCTTAACCTCGATTTTTAAGCTGTCCGGAAGAGACGGCGCCTAATCTGCCCAACAACGAGAGGACAAAAGTTCTCCGAGAGAAGGCCGGGAAACGGGCTCTCAGGTAAAGCAAGGGTAGAAAATCGATGACAAATACCGTCCTAAAGCCTGACTGGGCTGGAACCACACTGCGACTTGATCCGACGCGCTTTCCCCAACAGGTCAGCTACGCCATGCGCGGTGCCGATGGAGACGTCACCATCACGATCGACGAGCGTGGAGCGGTGCTGCGCAAGATCCTGCCATCCAGCGGGCTGCCACTCTCCGTTGCTCTGCCGAAGCGCGCCTTCATGGGTGTTGCCGCACGGGCCATCGACCATGGAGACGGCGAAGTCACCGTCACGCTGGAACTGCATCACTCCGATCCGGATCTCTGCATCCCCCTCCTCGTTGCTCACGACCTCAGCGACATCGCTGCCGACTGGCGTTCCTGGTCTGAAGCCTTCCGCATCCCGATGCTGATGATCGAAGCCGACGGCGTTGCCCGCCCGCTGGAAGAACATCTGGGCGGCGTCCGGTCGCAGGACAGCCAGCCGCGTCGTCGCCACTCCTATTTCGCCGATCGCCGCCCGCGCTTCCTGGTGCGCCGCTCCACGGGCAAGCTCGGCATCAAGATGAAGATCGAAGGCCGCGAGATCATCGCAAGGCACTGAGCCGCGCCCGATCTGACGAATACTGCCAACTGCCGGCCGTGGGATCATCAATCCCGCGGCCGAAATGTTTAGGAGCCCAAGGATCGTTTCATGACGATCGTCCGCTCATCTCCGTGGTAGCGCTCCTCGACGGCTTCAAAACCGAGCTTCGCGTAAAAGCCCTGTGCCGTGATGGACGATGGCACGGAGAGGACTGCGATGCCATTGGCTCTGGCCGCACCTTCTATTTCAGCCATGAGCTTCAGACCGACACGTTGTTTCTGCGCCGAAGGCGATACGAATACGGTGCGAACCACAGCGCCATCGAGACTGGCGGTGCCGACCACCGTCGCGCCTTGGACTGCCACGAAAACCACTCGGGATGCCAGAAGCCGGAGCGCGGCCGCGGGACTGAAGTTTTCGGCAACGCGGGCAATGATTTCGGGGGAGTAGTCTCCGGCATTGGTTTCGCGAAGGGCAGCGATAATCACGCGGCTGATTGCTTCAGCATCCCCTTCGCGAGCCGCGCGGATTTTGCAAACCACGACAATCCCTCAATAGGTGTAACTACGGGACAAGAAACAGAAACGACAGAAAGAGGCCGGCGAAGATGATCAGGCCGACCCGGTTGTTCGATTTAAACAGGGCGAGGCACTGTTCGCCGTCATTGATGTCAAGCACGGCGATCTGATAGGCGAACATTCCGCCGGCAACGATCAGGCCGACATAGGAGAGCCAGCCAGCGCTGGCCAAAGCAAAGGCGATCAGCATCAAAAGCAGTGTGGCGCCATAGAGACCGATCAGCCAAAGCCGCGTCTGGTCGCCGAAGAGCCGGGCAGTCGAGCGCACGCCGATCAGTTCGTCGTCTTCCTTGTCCTGATGCGCATAGATGGTGTCGTAGCCGATCGTCCAGAGGATGGCGGCTGCGTAAAGGATGATCGGGGCAAGGGACAGGCTGCCGAAGAGACCGGCCCAACCCATGAGAGCGCCCCAGGAAAATGCAAGGCCGAGGAAGAATTGCGGCCAATCGGTAAAGCGCTTGGCAAAGGGATAAAGCGCGACGATGGCCAGCGACAGCACGCCGAGAATGACCGCGAACCAATTGAATTGCAGCAGCACCAGCAAGCCGACCAAAGCCTGTAGCGCGATGAAGACCTTGGCTTGACTGCGCGTCACGCGGCCTGACGGCAGCGGGCGCGAGCGGGTGCGCGCCACCGACATGTCGATCTTGTGGTCGACCAGATCATTATAGGTGCAGCCGGCGCCCCGCATGGCGACGGCGCCGATGAAATAAAGGACGAGATGATAGACCACCACAAGGCCTGGTGAACCGTGCCCCGTGGACGCCGAGGCATTGGCGGCGAGTGCTACCGACCAGAAGCACGGCCACATCAAAAGCTGCCAGCCGATCGGCCTGTCCCAGCGCGCGAGCTGCGCATAGGGCCACAGTGCCGGGGGCAGAACGCGGTACACCCAGTTGCCGGATGGCGCGTCAGCGACGCGCCCGTTGATGTCGCCTGTCTTTTGCATAGGCAACTAGTAGTGACATCCGGCCTCGGAGGTCAAGCGGCGGGGTCGGAGCCCCGCTCATTTCAGTTCATCGTGAAGTTGAACTTGTAGCTGGCGGAGACACCGATCAGCAACTGATTGCGGTCGCCGCGCTCGCGCACGAGGCTGCTGTCACCAGCGGGGCCTGTCAGGCGGGTATATTCAAGGAACGTGCTGGTCGTCCAGTTCTGCGAAGCCTTCCATGTCAGGGCGCCGCCGAAACCGACGGACTTTACGCCGCCGCCCGGGTTATAGCGGCTCAAGCCCGATGCCGCCGACTCGCGCGCGTTAACGCCGTAATAGGTGTTGAAATAGTCGTTGGTGGCGAGCGTCATGCGCGGACCGGCCGAGGCGCGAAACTCCGGTGTGATATCGGTGAAGGCATCAACGGCCGCGTCGGCGACGAGGCCGCTATGGGCGCGGATGCCCTGGCGCACTTCGACGCGGGCCCGGAGCCAGTCCGTCGGATAGGCTTCGGCAAAACCACCGGCTTCCAGCCCCCATTTGGTCTTCTTCAACCCCCTCAACTCGCGCCCGTCGCCGCTATCGCGGCTCGGCACGAACTTGCCGACGATACCGACGCGAAAAGCGTCAGTCTCGATAAAGGCAAAGGAAGGATTGTCATTGCGGGAGGAGAAGCGTGGACCGGGGCCTTGCCGGCCGACGGAGATCAGCGGCGACCACTGAAGCTTGTTGTGCTTGCCGCCCTCGAATTTCGGCGCGGAGAAACCGGCTGCACCGACGCTTAAGTACCAATCGCCCGACCAGAGATGCTGGCCGTCTCCCGCCGAGGCGGCGCCGGCGGAGGCAACAAGCAAGCTGAGAGTGAAAAACAGACGCGATTTTACAAACACAAGGCAACTCCATAATACGCAATACAAAGGGCGATACACGCAGCCCTAGAGTTGCCTCAAACTATCCGGATCGCGTTACCGGTCTCTTAACCACAAGCAACCGAATCCGGTGAGCAAGCCAAATTTAGGTTGAAATTTGCTGGCCCGCAGCCTGCGCCGATCTGTCGCGGTGATTTAAATGGGTTATGAGATACTCAATCATAGGTAATGGTCATTGCGTGCTGCAGCGCATGATCATTCAAAGCCCCGGATCCTGCAGAAGAGAAACAAATGAAGACCACATCCCTGATTTCCCTAGGCCTGTTCCTCGGCATTGGCGTCGCACTGTCAGGTTGCGTCAGCGCACCAATCGGGGGCGCGAAGCAAACGGAGGCGAAGGGCAGCATCCGCGCCGGCAAGCGAACCCAGGTCTTGTCGGTTTCCTTCCTGAAACCCGACTGCACATTTGCGTCCTACCCTTATACGGCAGTCGTCAAACCGAGCACCCACGGCAAGATCGAGATCACGCATGGCACGGTCAAGGCGCATTTCCCGAGCGATGACCCCATGCATCTGTGCAACGGCAAGCCGGCCGAAGGCACAACCGTCTACTACACGCCGGATGCCGGATTTTCCGGAGAGGACCAATTCACCATTCGGATGACGGGCCTGAATGCCGCAAACGGCGTTGCGGATCACACCATAAAAATTCGCGTCGTCAAATAGGCTGATATTGGCGGCGCGCGCCTGCGGCGACTGCGGATGAAAACGCCGGCTGCCTGTTTCCACGCAGCCGGCGCAATTCCGTTCAGCGAGACGCGACGCTCTTCTAGAAGGTTATCTTCTCCAGCGGCGCACGCGTTGCCTCGAACTCCTTCAGCTTCGCCTCGCGTTCCGCAATGTAGTTGCGGTTGTCGGGAACGGCGAACTGGTTCTTGGCGATCTGGATCTGCATGATGAAGAGCTCGTCCCAGCGGAAGCCCATTTCCGAGCCGGCCAGATAGAACTCCCACATGCGGAAGAAATTCTCGTCATAGAGCGCAACGGCCTCGGCCTTGCGCGCCACGAAGTTGTTCCGCCAATGCCGCAGCGTGTAGGCATAGTGCATCGGCAGGGTTTCGATGTCCCTGGACAGCAAACCGGCCTTTTCCAGCGGCGGCGTGGTCTCGCCGATCGACGGAATGTAGCCGCCCGGGAAGATATACTTCTCGATAAAGGCATTGGTCGCAAAGCTCGGCTTCGGACGCGCGATCGAATGCAGCAGCATGACACCGTTATCGTCGAGCAGCTCGGAGACCTTGTTGAAGAACTTGCGGTAATCGCCAATGCCGACATGTTCGAACATGCCGACCGAAACGATACGGTCGAACTTCTTGCCCTTGAGGTAGCGGTAATCCTGCAGCTCGAAGCGCACGCGATCGGACAGGCCGCGCTTGGCGGCGCGTTCACGCGAGACCTTCAGCTGCTCTTCGCTCAAGGTGATGCCGGTGACATCGAGACCGGGATAGGCTTCGGCAAGATACATCGCCATGCCGCCCCAGCCGGAACCGATTTCCAGCACCCGCTGACCGGGCTCGACCAGGAGCTTGGCGGCAATATGGCGCTTCTTGGCAACCTGCGCCTCGTAGAGGCTGATGCCCGGCGGATTGAAATAGGCGCAGGAATATTGCCAGTCCTCGTCGAGGAAGAGATCGAAGAGCTTGGCCGACAGATCGTAGTGATGCGCAACATTGTATTTGTTGCGATTGATCGGTGAGCGGCTCTTGAGCTGCTGCCAGACGATGCGCCCCATGAGCAGGGCGGCCATGCGCAGGTCGAAGATTTCGTTCGTGGTATTCTGCTTCACCAGGGAGAGGAATTCATAAATATCCCCCTGCTCCAGTATGAAGCGTCCTTCCATGTACATTTCGCCGAGCTTCAAGGTCGGATCGCGCGCAATCGCGTCCTCCGCCTGCTGATCAGCGATGCGCACGACGATGGTTTCGCCGGTGCCGTCGCCGATCACCTGCGTCTCGCCGGAAGCGAGCGTGATTTTCAGCGAACCTTTACGGATGAGTTTCTTGACGAGAGATAGAAGTGCCGACGCCATGGACGCCTCGAATGTTATGACATGACATTAAGGCAGACTTTAGCGCCTCACAGTCCTGTGGCAAGATCAGCTTTTCGCTGTGATTGGCACTCTGACAACAACTGTGCCAGGGTGTGACATTCTTGCATAATCTCTCGCTAAGTCCTTATTTTCGTTTGATTGCTTCTGCCAAGGCAGCACCAAAACTACCCCGTTCCTCGGCCTTTGGACGGCTATTGCTGCTAACCCCAGCGTTGCGCACACCACCTTGCTCGCGCGACTCACGTCCGGAAGGCGCCGCCACAGTGCTGCCATCTTTGCGCATGGAGAGGGCGATTCGCTTCCGCTTCACGTCGACTTCGACCACTCTCACCTTCACCACGTCACCGGCCTTGACGACCTCATGCGGATCCTTGACGAAGCGATCGGCGAGTTGCGAGACATGCACCAAACCGTCCTGATGGACGCCAATGTCCACGAAGGCGCCAAAGGCGGCGACATTGGTCACCGTTCCCTCCAGCAGCATACCGGGCTTGAGGTCGCTGATCTCATTGACGCCTTCGGCGAAGGTCGCGGTCTTGAAGCTCGGGCGCGGATCGCGGCCCGGCTTTTCCAGCTCGGCAATGATGTCGCGCACTGTGGGTAGACCGAACTTGTCGTCGATAAACTGGCGCGGATCGATCGCCTTCAGCGCCACAGCGTCACCCATGAGACTGCGCAGGTCGCGCCCGCAGGCGGCAACGATCTTCTTGGCCACACCATAGGCTTCCGGATGCACCGAGGAGGCATCCAGCGGCTCCTTGCCGTTGGGAATACGCAGAAAGCCGGCGCATTGTTCGAAAGTGCGCTGGCCAAGGCGGGCGACCTTCAGCAGATCCTTGCGGCTTGCAAAGGGCCCCTCACCGTCACGATGCTTGACGATCGCATCGGCGATCGATGGGCCGAGGCCGGAGACGCGGGCAAGCAGCGGCGCCGAAGCCGTATTCAGATCGACACCGACGGCATTGACCGCGTCTTCAACCACCGCATCGAGCGAACGCGACAGCTTCAACTGGTCGACATCGTGTTGATATTGGCCGACACCGATCGACTTCGGTTCGATCTTCACCAGCTCGGCCAGCGGGTCCTGCAGGCGGCGCGCAATGGAGACGGCGCCGCGCAGCGAGACATCGAGGCCGGGGAATTCCAGCGCCGCGGTCTCCGAGGCGGAATAGACCGATGCGCCAGCCTCCGAAACGATGACCTTGGTCGGCTTCGGTGCGGGCAATTCGGCCAGCATGTCGGTGACCAGCTTCTCTGTCTCGCGGCTGCCGGTGCCGTTGCCGATGGAAATCAGCTCGACCTTGTGTTTGCGGACAAGAGCCGCCAGCGTCGCCTGCGTGCCGCGCACATCGTTCCTTGGCGGGAAGGGATAGACTGTCGTCGTCTCCAGAAGCTTGCCCGTGCCGTCGACAACGGCGACCTTGACGCCGGTGCGGATGCCGGGATCGAGACCCATGGTGGCGCGCGAGCCGGCGGGCGCCGCCAGCAGCAGGTCTTTCAGGTTGCGCGCGAAGACGTGGATTGCCTCTTCCTCGGCGCGTTCGCGCAGCTCCCGCATGAGATCAAGCGACAGCGACGTGGAAAGCTTCACCCGCCATGTCCAGCTGGCGACATCCATCAGCCAGCGGTCGCCCGGTCGGCTTGGGCCGATCTCGTAGGTGGTGGCAATCATGCGCTCCACAGGCTTGTTCGGCGAGGCGGTATCCACGTCGATATCGATTGTCAGCGTCAGGAACTCTTCGTTCCAACCGCGCAGCATCGCGAGCGCGCGATGGCCCGGTGCAGTTGCCCATCGCTCCTGATGCGCGAAATAGTCCGAGAATTTGGCACCGGCCTCCTGCTTGCCGTCCACGACGGCCGCCTTCAGCGTGGCATTCGTCTTCATGTAGCCGCGCAGCTTGCCGAGCAGGTCGGCATTTTCGGCAATACCTTCGGCGATGATATCGCGCGCGCCTTCGAGCGCCGTCTTCACATCGGCCACATCGGCCGTGATGAAGCCCTCGGCGAGAGCGGCGGGCTCCTTCGAGCGATCGGTAAGGATGGTTTCTGCAAGCGGACCGAGGCCGCGCTCTCTGGCGATCTCGGCGCGCGTGCGGCGTTTCTGCTTGTAGGGCAGATAGAGATCTTCCAGCTCGGCCTTGGTGCCAACCTTGGTGATCTTGCCCATCAGCTCGTCGGTCATCTTGCCCTGGCCGGTGATGGACTCGATGATGGCAGCGCGGCGAGCTTCCAGGTCACGGAGATAGACGAGGCGCTCCGCCAGCGTCCGCAGCTGCCCGTCATCAAGACCACCGGTCACTTCCTTGCGGTAGCGGGCAATGAACGGCACCGTCGCGCCTTCATCGAGAAGCTCGATGGCGGACTTGGCCTGCTCCGGGCGGGAATTGATCTCGGCGGCGATGGTTGCGGCAAGGGAACGAATATCGGCGGCCATGTGACTCTCTGAACTGGACAAAGGTTAGGGGACCATAAGCACGATCCCGCTGGCATAAGAAGCAGTTTTCGACGCGGACCATGCCGATCCGGCAGGGGAGCGGCGGTCTCGCGTCCAAAACCATACCCGCTTTAGCGACATAAAAAGGCAACGCAATGTTGGCGGCCACGCCTCCACAGGATTTGACGCTTGACCTTTGGCCCAACCCCGCTTAACCGCGCAAATGGATGCAACAAGAGGGCAAGCCATGAGAGTTCTGTTGATCGGATCGGGCGGACGCGAGCACGCTTTGGCCTGGAAGCTGGCGCAATCGCCACTCATGACGGAATTCTATGCCGCACCCGGCAATCCCGGCATCGCCGAACATGCAAAGCTCGTGGCACTCGATATCGATAATCATGACGCGGTCGTCGCCTTCTGCAAGGAGAAGGCCATCGACTTCGTCGTGGTCGGACCGGAAGCCCCGCTGGTCGCCGGCATCGCAGATGCCCTGCGCGCCGCCGGCATCGCCGTGTTCGGCCCTTCCGCAGATGCGGCCCAGCTCGAGGGATCCAAGGGCTTCACCAAGGATATCTGCGCCCGCTACGACATTCCAACAGGCGCCTACCAGCGCTTCAACAATGGCCCGAAGGCGAAGGCCTATGTCCGTGCACAGGGAGCGCCGATCGTCGTCAAGGCCGACGGGCTTGCTGCCGGCAAAGGCGTTACAGTCGCCATGACGGTCGAGGAAGCGCTCGCCGCCATCGACGACTGCTTCGAAGGTGCGTTCGGCGAAGCCGGCGCGGAAGTGGTGATCGAAGCCTTTCTGGACGGCGAGGAAGCAAGCTTCTTTTGCCTTTGCGACGGCAAGCACGCTCTGGCACTCGCCACGGCCCAGGACCACAAGCGCGTCGGTGATGGCGACACAGGACCGAACACCGGCGGCATGGGGGCTTACTCCCCTGCTCCCGTCATGACCTCGGAGATGGTCGAACGCACGATGAAGGAGATCATCGAGCCGACGATGCGCGGCATGGCGGAAAGCGGCTATCCCTTCTCCGGCATCTTCTTTGCCGGGCTGATGATCACCGCCAAGGGTCCTGAACTGATCGAATACAATGTCCGATTCGGCGATCCGGAATGCCAGGTACTGATGATGCGCCTGAAGAGCGACCTGCTGCCGCTGCTCTTTGCCTGCGCCAACGGCACCCTCGACCAGGTGAGTGCCGAATGGAGCGACGAGGCCGCGCTGACTGTGGTCATGGCTTCGAAGGGCTATCCAGGCTCCTACGCCAAGAACACGCCGATCGCTTCACTGCCGGCCGATGGCGAAGGAGCAAAAGTGTTTCATGCCGGCACAGCCTTGAAGGACGGAGCGCTGGTGGCGACGGGCGGCCGGGTGCTCAACGTGACTGCGACCGGCACGACAGTCGGCGAGGCGCAGAAGCGCGCCTATGCCCTTGCCGGCAAGGTTGAATGGGAAAACGGCTTTTGCCGCGGGGACATCGGCTGGCGTGCAGTCGAGCGCGAGTCGTAAACATCGCGTCTATCCCGCATTCGGCCATCCATTAAATTTTTACCTAATCTCCTGACGGTATGGAAACAAAGGCTTGCTAATGTCTTCGTCAACCTAGACGGAGTTGTTGTTATGCGTTCCTTGCTTCTGACCTTGGCATGCGTATTGGCTGGCGGTACCGCCTTGGCCTCGTCTATACAGTCCATAGACAGCAGGGCGCATCGCGGTGACGGCAACATCATCGAGAAGAGCTGCGCTAATTGCCCTCCCCTCGCGCTGAAGACGGCCGAAAAGGAATACACCGTTCCGACGCTGACACCGGGCACACAATCGGTCGTTATCCGCACTGTCGACGGCGAGAAAAAGGTCGTGCGCACCGAGGCCTGGATGGGCGGCTCCCCGGTCATGTTCGTCAGCAAGCCGACGCCGGAAGCCCTGGCTGCGGCGGGCGAGCCCGCCGATGGCATCGACATGACGGCAACGACCGCAGCTCTTTCGCAAATTTCTGCGCTTCCAGCGACCGCACCGCTCGATCTTTCCACCTTCCAGCTGCGCCAATAACAGCGCAGTCTGCCTCCCATGAAGATCTGCCGATGTCTCGATGGATGATCAGTCATCACCGAGACATCAAAGAAATATATATTCTGATAATATTCTAAAATACTAAATCATTAGTCAGGCACTGCAGTTGGCTTCATAGTTATGTACAAATAAAAATAAATATTACTTATCCAGAAGAAGCATATCTTCGGTTTCAAGTTTCCAGAAATACAACCAACCCCCTATAATTAAAGGTTTCTTAGACATAAAAAGCGATTTTACTGCCCACCGGACAGCAGCATGTCATTTCGAGCAGCGGCAAGCGTATTGAGGTTCTCTCAGGCGATCGCACAGGCGGTAGGATACCGCACCGGTATTCAATTACCTGTGGGAGACGTTATGAAAAATCTCAAGATCGCACATCAATTATTTGCCCTGCTCGGCGTCCTGATGGCCGCCTTTGCCGTGGCCACTTATTTTCAGATCCGGTCGCAGGCCGATTCCATCTATGACGACCGCTTCGATATGCTGCGCACGCAGGTCGAATCCGGCATATCCGTTCTGGACCAATACTATCAGCGTGAAAAATCCGGCGAGATGACGCATGAGGCCGCTCAGGCGGAGGCCTTCAAGCTGCTGTCGCATGTCAGTTTTGCGCCGGCCGGCTATCTCTTCGGCTTCGACTACAATGTCGTACAACGCATTCACCCGAGCCCTGTCAATATCGGCAAGGACATGTCCTCGCAGGTTGATAAGAACGGCACCCATTTCAGCAAGGAAATGGTCGAAAAGGGCATCAAGGGCGGCGGCCGGACGATTTATTACTGGAACAAGCCCGGCCATGCCGATAGCGAGTTCTTCCTGAAGGGCAGCTATTCCGCCGCCTTTGCTCCCTGGCAGCTGGTGCTCGGCTGCGGCGTCTACATGGACGACCTGCAGGCTCAGATCAACGCGACGATGTGGCGGGCGCTGCTGATCTGCGGTCTTGTCTTCGTCATCGGTATCGGTGCGGCCCTCTACTTCATTCGCGGCATAACGAGACCGCTTGCCGAGGTTCACGCCGCCCTCAAGGCCGTGGCTGACGAGGACGTCAAGGTGAGCATCCCCCATGCCGATATGCGCAATGAAATCGGCCTGATGGCCAAGGCGACGCAGGCGCTGCAGGAAAAGATCCGCGAACGCCATATCCTGGCGGATCGCCAGGCCGCTCAGGAACTGGAGATCAGCAGCGAACGCGAGCAGAACCAGCGCCAGCAGCAGGACGAAGCCCGTGAGCAGGCGCGCGTCGTCTCCGTTATCGGCAGGGCGCTCGAAGACCTCGCCCAGGGGAACCTGACCATACGCTGCAGCGATCTCGGTACGGGTTACGAAGGCCTGCGCAACAACTTCAACGAGGCGCTGTCGCATCTGGAAGCCGCCATGGGACGCGTCAATGCCAAGGGCAACGACATCGGCCTCAGCAAGGAAGAGATTCGTCGCGCCTCCAACGAACTTTCGCAGCGCACCGAGCGCCAGGCCGCCAGCCTGGAAGAAACCTCGGCTGCCCTGGACGAACTGACTGTCGCCGTCCGCCAGACCGCGGAAGGCGCACATGAGGCCAGCAAGCGTGTTCATGCCGTCAGCACCGAGGCTTCACGCAGCGATGCCGTGGTTGCCCAAGCCATCGAAGCCATGAGCGGGATCGAGAAGTCGTCCTCGGAGATCGGCAAGATCATCGGCGTCATCGACGAAATCGCCTTCCAGACCAACCTTCTGGCACTCAACGCCGGCGTCGAAGCCGCTCGTGCCGGCGAATCCGGCAAGGGCTTTGCGGTCGTCGCCCAGGAAGTGCGCGAACTGGCCCAGCGTTCCGCGGCAGCCGCCAAGGAGATCAAGGATCAGATCGCCCGCTCTTCCGGCCAGGTCGACCAGGGCGTCCGCCTTGTCGGCGAGGCCGGCGAAGCGCTGAAGCGCATCTCCGACCAGATCAAGGCCGCCAACGAAATCGTCTCGAAGATCGCCCACAGCGCCTCCGAGCAGGATACGACGCTGCGCTCGATCTCCTCTTCGATGAACCAGCTCGACGCCGCGACCCAGCAGAACGCCGCCATGGCGGAAGAGACGACAGCCTCGGCCGAGACGCTCGCCGCCGATACGGAAGATCTGCTGGCGCTCATCCGTGGCTTCCGTGTCAACGACGGCCACCCCGCCATGGATCACCGCCGCCGCGCCGCCTGAGCGGGGTAAGTCAGAAAAGCAAAACCGCCGGGCTGACGTCCGGCGGTTTTCGTTTAAGCTCCGACTGGTTGCCTCAGTCCGTCGTCTTCAGTCGCTCGACCAGCCTGTCGATCTCGCGATCGGAGTAAACCTCGATGCCGGCTCGCTGCAACAGCGCCGCCGTGACGCCATGGCCGGTGTGCCGGGCGCCGGAGAATGTACCGTCATAGATGAAGCCCGAGCCGCAGGATGGGCTGCCATCGATCAGCAGGGCATAGCCGCAGCCGGTTTCCTTAGCGAGCGCCAGCGCATTTTCGGCTGCCTGTAGAAATTCGGCTGTAACATCGCCGCCGGTAATCTCCAGGACGCGTGCTGTGCCGGCAAGCACGTCCTCACCGGTGGCTCCGCCAGCGATTTCGGCCGGCGGCCTGGGCACAGCCATGCCCGAAGACATTTCCGGACAGATCGTTACCAACAGCCCCTCCTCGCGCCAGCGATCAATCGCCGGATGGATAAGCGGCTTGGAACGGCCGTCATAGCGGACGGCATAGCCCATGAGGCAGGCGCTGACGAGGATCTTGTTCATTTTATCGAAGGCCCAACGGTAAAAGCCTATGGGTAGAATACGTTGACTGATCAGTTCGCGGAGCTCTGTACAACAGCAGACTCCCCCGTCTTTGCAACGTGATCTTGCGTGCCATGAGCGGCGAACTCGCAAAGGCCGAAAATTACCGTCAGACCAAAGAAAACCGCCAGAAAAATGCAGTGTATTCCTCCGACGCGTGTCGCGAAATACTGCCTACGAATATCCCTGAGCGCTTCCTGTCCCCTCGCCCCGTTCTCTTCCAAACGCTTGGCGTAGTCCGAGTAGCTGCGAATACCACGCCAAAATGCGCGCTGACTGACTTGCATTCTCGGATCGCGAAACACTCGCGGTGTCAAAATGACAAAAAGCATGGCCATAAGCAGCCAGAGGCCAAAAAAAGACATTCCAAACAAAGGCATAAACCATTGCTCGGCGGTCATCTCTTGGTTACCCCGCAATCTTCGAGAAGTCAGCGACCGTGCCCGTTGCCTCGCGGATCAGGCGCAGCAGCGCCAGGCGATTGGCGCGGATGGCGGCGTCTTCATCGTTAACGAGCACGTCTTCGAAGAAGCGGTCGACGGGCACGCGCAGCTTGGAAAGCGCTGCCATGGCCGAGCGGAAATCTTCCTTGGCGATTGCATCCGATGCTTCCGCGGAAGCGGCTTTGACGGCGGCGAACAGATGCTTCTCGGCATCGAGCTTCAGCAGCGCTTCCGAAACGCTGTCGGCGACAACCGTACCCTTCTTCTCTTCGGCCGCCAGAAGCTGCGTGGCGCGCTTGGTGCCGGCGAGCAGGTTCTTGCCATCCTCGGAGGTGATGAAGGCCGTCAGCGCCTCGACGCGACGGGCGATCATCAGCAGATCGTCGGTCTCCGGCGTCAGCACCGCGTCGATCAGGTCATGGCGAGCGCCGAGATCGCGCAGGTAGACCTTGAGGCGATCATGGAAGAAGGCCAGCAGATCGGCATCCTTGGTCGCTGCCAGCAGCGGCAGCCGCACGCCTCGCTCCAAAAGGATACGGACGACGCCGAGGGCAGCGCGGCGCAGCGCGTAAGGGTCTTTCGAGCCTGTGGGCTTCTCGTCGATCGCCCAGAAGCCGACGAGCGTATCCAGCTTGTCGGCGAGCGCGACCGTGATCGCAACCTTGTCCTCGGGGACGCGGTCGGATGGGCCTTGCGGCTTGTAGTGATCCTCGATGGCGGCGGCGACCGAGGCGTTCTCGCCCTGCAGTACCGCATATTTGCGGCCCATAAGTCCCTGCAGCTCGGGGAATTCGCCGACGGCTTCGGTGCGCAGGTCAGCCTTGGCGAGCACAACGGCGCGGTCGACCAGAGCGGGATCGGCGCCGGTAATCTTGGCAAGATCAGCCGCCAGCGCACGAATGCGGGTGACACGCTCGCCCTGGCTGCCGAGCTTGGCATGGAAGGTAACACCAAGCGCATCGAGCTTGGCCATGCGCTGATCGAGCGGCTTCTTCAGGTCGAGCCCGAATTTGGCGGCGGCGGCTTCCAGCGTTTCGAGATCGGGCAGATCGCCCTGGTCGCGCTTCCAGAAATGCAGCGCGTCGGACAGGCGGGCGCGTACGACCTTGCCGT
Source organism: Rhizobium sp. A22-96 (assembly GCF_053521805.1). NCBI lineage: Bacteria > Pseudomonadati > Pseudomonadota > Alphaproteobacteria > Hyphomicrobiales > Rhizobiaceae > Rhizobium > Rhizobium sp. A22-96. Next base: position 56,308 of record NZ_JBNWDQ010000003.1, on the reverse strand, counting down.
TGCCGTGAATGATTTCCTTGCCGCCATCCGTCGCCTGGATGTTGGAAATGAGAATGAAACGGTTGGACAGCGTCTCTCCCACCTGCGGGCGGGTGACGAAACACTTCTGATTGGTCTTGATGGTGAGGCGGATGATTTCCGAAGGGATCGAGAGATAGTCTTCCTCGAAGGAGCCCATCAACACCTGTGGCCACTCGACCAGACCGGATACTTCTTCCAAGAGGCCTTCATCCTCGACCAGTTCCAGGCCGTTGGCAAAGGCGATATCGCGGGCGTCATGCAGGATGATGTCCTTGCGGCGCTCGGCATCCAGAACGACCTTAGCCTTTTCCAGGCTCGAGACATAATCCTCGAACCGCTTGACCATGATCGCATCAGGCGCATGGAAGCGATGGCCGTAGGTCACGTTCGAGGCGACGATGCCGTCGATCTCGAAGGCGATGACGACGGTCTCTTCATGTTCGGTGCCGAAGGTGCAGATGATCGACTGCAGCGGGCGCACCCAGCGAAGCGAGCCGGGTCTGGCGGATGCCTTGCCCCAGCGCATGGATTTCGGCCAGGGAAAATTTCTGACGATATCGGGCATCACGGCAGCGACGATTTCCTCAGCCGAACGGCCCGGCTTGGAAATGATCGCGACGTAGAAATCGCCCTTCTTCGGGTCGCTTTGCACCTGCGCTTCCGAGATGGACGCGAGGCCTGCGCCGCGCAAAAAGCCCTCGATCGCCTTTTCATTGGCGTCGGTGCGCGGTCCCTTGCGCTCCTCGCGCACATCGGCCGAGCGTGCCGTCAGGCCGCGAATATCGAGCGTGAGGCGCCGCGGCGTCCAATATTCCCTGGCCCCCTCATAGGAAAGACCCGCCTCGACCAGGGCATCCGTCACCAGCTTCTTCAGATCGCCGGCAGCCTTGCGCTGCATACGGGCGGGAATTTCCTCGGAGCGGAGTTCGAGCAGGAGATCGGGCATGTCAAGGTTCCTCACCCTCCCCTTGAGAGAGAGGGTCGGCACGGCGTGCCGGAGTGGCGTGAAAACGGTCGGCCTCTGCTAGCAAAATTTGCCGCTGCTGCACAATGGCAAATATCGTATCCAGAACAGCCTCGATCTCATCCATGACCTCGGCATTCCAGAATCTTATGACATGATAGCCTTGGCTTTCGAGATAGGACGTCCGGTCAGCGTCATAACGCCTTGCCGGTGCCTCTGTGTGCTGGCTGCCGTCGAGCTCGATAATGAGACCGATCTGATGACAGGCGAAATCAGCGAAATAGCGTCCGATCGGAACCTGACGGCGAAAGTGCGTCCCTTCGATCGGAATGCGCCATAAATGCCTCCAGAGCCTGGTTTCCGCATCCGTCGAACCGGCACGTAAGCGGCGGCTATTGGCAATCTTGAAGCGATCCAGTTTGGAGGGCTTTTTGGGCATTAACGATCCATATCTCTTGAGATAGCGCCGCTCCCAACACCCTCCCCTTGAGGGGGAGGGTCGGCCGCAGGCCGGGGTGGGGTGATCGCGGCAACCTCCGCAGCCAAACAACAGTCACCCCCACCCGCCGCTTCGCGGCGACCTCCCCCCTCAAGGGGGAGGTGTGTAACTACCACCCCCCGCCGCCGCCGCCGCCTCCGCCGCCACCGGAGGAGCCGCCGCCACCGCCGCCCCCACCGCCAAATGCAGAGGATGAGCTCGATACCGGGGCGGGAATGGTCGAGGCGATGGTGGATGCCATCGACGACGAGAAATCACCGATGGTTCCGCCGATGTTGCCGGGGTTGAAATTGCCGGAATACCAGAGCGGCGCATAGGCGGCGGCCACAGTCGCGCCGGCTGCCGTTGCGAGCCAATTCTCGAAGGCGCTCGACCAGGGCTTTTCGACGCCGAGTGCTACCGCATAGGGCAGCAGCTTTTCGAAATGCTGCGGCGACATCTGCGGTGCGCCCTGCATGTTCATGCGCTCGCGTTCGGCGAGCGTCAGATATTGTCTGAGACCGGCAATGCCATCCATCATCTTGCGCCCGAGCGGCGTCGGTGCGCCCATCAGGAAATAGAAGACGACGTTGAGCGCGAAAATGCCGACGATGCCGGCGGTCAGCGGCAGCAGGCCTGCCTCCCATAGAGGCACCACGGCAGCGCCAAAGCCGTTGACGACGGCCGATACCACGATGAAGCCGAAGAAAGCACAGATCAAAACGGACAGGATCCGTTGGCCGAGACCGGCGTTGTGACGGCGGAACCTCCGGCCGATGATGTTGGTAAAGATCGTCACGAAGACCGACAGGAAACCAGGCATGAGGATCAGCGGCACGGCGTTTTCATGCAATCGCCCAAAGATGATGATGGACGCCAGGATCAAGACAGACAGAGCAATGCCGGCGATGACGTAAAGCGAATTGGCTTTGTAATATTCACCGCGATGGTCACGCTCGATGGCGCTGCGGAATTTCGAGCCGAGCTGCTGTACCGCCTCGCCGTTCTCCTTGCCGATGACCAGCGGAGAAAATGGACCAACGGCCTGCATCAACACCTTGTCGCCACCGACCAGATTGCTGTCCGCCGCCTTGCCGGTGGGTCGAATGACGACCTTCTCCTTCAGATCATCAAGAACGACATAGCCGCGCACCGCGAGATCGATCGCCGTCGCCGACAGCGCCGTCCAACCGGAGCTGGCGAAGCCCTTATTGTCGATATAGTTCACCAAAGCCGGTGAAATGCCCTCAGGCGGGTCCCAGCGCGGAACCATCACGCCCGGCGGCGGATCGCGCCCAACCCTCACCCAGCTGCGCATGTAGTAGATGAAGAGGACGATCAAGCCGCCGATGGCGATGATGGTATCGATATGATCACGGAGGAACCAGCCCCACTGCTGGGTGCCGCTCGGCGGCGCGATCGTCCCTTTGGCAAGCTTGACGGCGATGGTCAGGCCTTCGGCCATGGCGAGCGGCCGGGTCGTTGCGAAGGTGACGATATTGCCCTGTGCGCTCGCACTTGCGTTCTTGCCGTTCGCGCCGAGAGGGCCGGTGAAGAAGGCAAGCTGTTGCGGCTGCACGCCATCGGGCAATGTCACCACCGCTCTGGCATTGATGATTGGAAACAGCCAGCCATTGCCTGTCACGTTCCAGTAGAGCTCTTCGTGATCATCGAAATAGCGGATCTGCCTGTCGGTATCGTAGGTGATGCGGAATGTGTGCGGGCCTGGGTTCAGGACTCGATCGGCATTGCCGATATAGATGCGCTCACCACCCTGGATGCGCTCGCTGCGCCAATCCTCCGGCTGACCATCACGCTCGACGGAGACGACCTTGAAATCCACCTCGGTCGTGCGGCCGTTGGCATCGGTGAATGTCAGCGGAAAATCGCGGAAGATGCCACGGCGGATATCACGCCCTTCCGCATTCACGGCGATGGTTTCGACCACCCGCATCGAACCGTCGCGATGCAGGGCAATCGCCTGATCGAAATTGGCGATGAGTTCGGCCGCCGTTACCGCGGTTGCGCAAAGCAGCAGGCACAAGGCCAGGAAGAACCCGCAAAACCGTGTCATCGCTCCCCCAAGAGATAGCGCGGCGCCGTTGCCGGCGCCGCCTCACGTCAAGAATGCTTCCGCGCCCTCACTTCCCGTGGGATTGCAGAGCGTCAGTCTTCGTAGGTGACCCCGAGTGAAGCCAGCACGTTCCAGTAGGACGGGAAGGTCTTGGCGACGCAGTCCGGGTCGAGAATGGTGATGCCGCCGATCTTCAGGCCAGCAAGCGCAAAGCTCATGGCGATGCGGTGATCGGCGAAGCTGTCGATCTCGGCTGGCAGGACCTTGCCGGCAAGGCTCGGATCAGAAGCGACGATCAGATCATCGCCCTCCTCGGTGCCGAGGTCCGGGACGATACGCGATAGGCCACTCGACAGCGCGCGGATGCGGTCGCATTCCTTGACGCGAAGGTTCTCGATGCCGACGAAGCGCACCGGCGTTTCGTTGAAGGCGGCGAGAACGGCGAGCGTCGGGATGGCATCCTGCATCTGCGATCCGTCGATGACGGCAGGCAGGTGCGGGAACTTCGAGATGAAATCATAGGCCCGCGCATCCGGCTGCGAAAAGTCCGTGGCCGGCGTACCGAGATCGATCTTGCCGCCGCTCAGAACTTCCGCCGCCCAGAGATAGGTCGCGGCCGAGGCGTCCGGCTCGATGAGGAAATCGGCGGCATGGTAGCCGGTGGCCTCGACGCGCCAGGCAACCGGGCTCACGCGCTCGACCTTGGCGCCGAAAGCGCGCATGGCGGCGACAGTCAAGTCGATATAGCCGAGGGCGCCGATATGCTCGCCAAGCAACTCGACATCGACGGCGCGGTCACCGCCGGCGGCCATCATCAGGAGCGCCGAGACATACTGGCTGGACAGGCCGCCATCGATCTGCACGCGGCTTGCCTCGAAGCGGCCGGTGCCGTTGATCGTCACAGGCGGGCAGCCGGTTTCCGTCGAGGCGTCGATTCCGAGCGAACGCAACGCATCGACCAGCGGGCCGATCGGCCGCTTGCGCATGTGCTGATCGCCATCGACCACGACCTTGCCGTCGACCAGAGCGGCGGCGGCCGTCAGGAAGCGGGTCGCCGTGCCGGCATTGCCGAGGAAAAGCGGCTCGGACGGTGCTGTCAATTTGCCGCTGCCCGTCACGATGAAGGTGGTGGCGTCGGGCTCGTCGATCGTGACACCCATGGCGCGCAGTGCTTCGGCCATATAGCGGGTATCGTCACTCTTCAGCGCACCGGTCAGCCGGCTCGTGCCCTTGGCAAGGCCGGCGAGCAGCAGCGCGCGGTTGGTGATCGACTTCGATCCCGGCGGCATGGCGCGGCCGGTGAGCGGCTTGCCAGGCGGGATAATCGTGAGTTTGGCTCTACCCATCATCATTCTCTTTGGTCAGTCAGGAAGGCGGCCGATGGCCGATTTTCAGGTCAATCAAGGAGGCGGCCATCGGCCGCCAAGCGACTTCCTTTACCGCCTCACACGAAAAACCGATAGCGGGAATCTCAGAACTTTACCGTGGGAACGGCGCGATCCGCTTCGTTGGTGATCTCGAAATAGGCCTTCTTGACGAAGCCGAAGGGGCCGGCGATGAGATTGTTGGGGAAGGTCTCGACCTTGACGTTCAGATCGCGCGCGGCACCATTGTAGTAGCGGCGCGACATCTGGATCTCGTTTTCCGTCGTCTCCAGCGACTGCTGCAGCTCGACAAAGCCGGTATTGGCCTTCAGGTCGGGATAGGATTCGGAGACGACCATCAGGCGCCCAAGCGCCTGGCTGAGCATGCCTTCGGCAGCGGCGCGACCGGCAACGTCGCCAGCGGGGACGGCCTGGGCCGCGGCACGCGCCTGGGTGACTTCCACGAGCGTCTTATTCTCATGGCCAGCATAGCCTTTGACCGTCTCGACCAGGTTGGGAATGAGATCGGCGCGGCGCTTCAATTGCACGTCGATGCCGGACCACGCCTCTTCGGCAACCTGGCGGGAACGAACAAGCCCGTTGTAGATGAAGACCACATAGAGTGCTGTCAGCACTATGATCGCTAGAAGAATATACATCTCGAATCCCCATGGCGACTGCAACCGCCGGGACACTAGGCAGATTTTTTCGCAATGTCACCCGGCATTTACCGCAATAATCGCCCAAAGTCGGGCGAAAGCAGCCCAATCAGAGGAATTACATTCGCGATTGCTCAAAGAAGATGTGCCGTGAACCATGATCTCTGGAGCGCGCGTATACGCGCTCCGGCTGGAGTTCAGGCTCAGGCCGCCTGCTGGTTCCAGTTGATGCCGCCTGCATCGGTGAGCAGGAACGCCTCGCCGCAAGCCTTGGCCAGCGTGCGCACACGCAGGATGTAGCTCTGCCGCTCGGTCACAGAGATGACGCCGCGGGCATCGAGCAGGTTGAAGACGTGGCTGGCCTTGATGCACTGGTCATAGGCCGGGAAGACGCATTTGTGCAGGCGCTGGTTATCGCTGTCACCGGGGGCACCGGCCGCCAGCAATGCCTGGCATTCCTTCTCGGCATCGATGAAATGGCGATGCAGCATCTCGGTATTGGCATATTCGAAATTATGCCGGGAATATTCCTGCTCGGCCTGCAGGAAGATATCGCCGTAGCTGATCTTGTCTTCGCCTTCGAGGCCGTTGAAATTGAGATCGTAGACGCTGTCGACGCCCTGGACATAGGTGGCCAGACGTTCCAGACCGTAAGTCAATTCGCCGGCAACCGGTGCGCATTCGATGCCGCAGACCTGCTGGAAATAGGTGAACTGCGACACTTCCATGCCGTCGCACCAGCATTCCCAGCCAAGACCCCATGCGCCGAGCGTCGGGCTTTCCCAGTCGTCCTCGACGAAGCGGATGTCGTGCAACAGCGGATCGAGGCCGATCGCCTTCAGCGAGCCGAGATAGAGCTCCTGCAGGTTCGGCGGATTGGGCTTCAGGATGACCTGATACTGATAATAATGCTGCAGGCGGTTCGGGTTTTCACCATAACGGCCGTCGGACGGGCGGCGCGACGGCTGGACATAGGCAGCCCGCCAGGGCTTCGGGCCGAGCGCGCGCAGCGTGGTCGCCGGATGGAACGTGCCCGCACCGACTTCCATGTCGTAGGGCTGCAGAACCGCGCAACCCTTGTCAGCCCAGTAATTGTGCAGCGTCAGGATCAGCGCCTGAAAGGAGCGCTTCGGGTTCATATGGTCGGGCACGTTGGCAGTCATGGGAGCTGATTTCTTCTGCTAGCGAATGGTTGGGCGGACAGGTGCCACGGCGAGACGAAAGGGTCAAGACTTTGACAGGCAAACTGTCGTCTGGCCGTTGTCCGCCCCGCGACCTTCGCACATCCTACTCGTCGTCGCGCTTGACGCGGTATTCACCCGTCTTCGGATCCTTGACCAGCGTCCCGATCGCACCCGTGCGCCGTTCTGTTTCGGCGCGGCGGGACTTTTCGGCAAGCCGCTGAGCGTCGCGGACGAAACGCCGATACAAGAACCAGATGCCGCCGATAGCGACGATAAAGAAGATGATCTGGGGCATTACCCAGCGCTCCTGATTACAACCCGTACCGGCCCCACAATGCCTTTTCCTCTGCCGCTTCGGCAAGCCCGGATGCAAGGCTCGCACCGAGACCGTCCATGCCCGAGAGCGAAACACCGGGCGCGCGACGGCCGAAAAGACTGCGTGGCGTGGTGACCAGCGTCAGCTTGACCTTGTCGCCAAAGCGCTTCCGCAATTCCTGGCGCATGTCGCCGAGACCGTCGATCAGGCCAAGCTCCAGTCCGCGCCCGCCCGTCCAGAACAAGCCCGAGAACACGGTTTCGTCGGCCGAGAGCTTTCCCGTGCGACGCTCGAGCACCATGTCGATGAAGACCTTGTGAATCTCGAGCTGCAGGCTCTTCAGATATTCGATGTCCTTTTCCTTCTCCGGCTGGAAGGGATCAAGAATCGCCTTGTTCGCGCCGGCGGTATAGACACGGCGCTCGACGCCGATCTTCTTCAGTAGCTCCGGAAAGCCGAAGCCGCCGGAGACGACGCCGATAGAACCGACAATGGAGGTGGGGTCGGCGATGATTTCGTCACCCGCGAGCGCAATCATATAACCGCCGGAAGCTGCCACATCCTCGACGAAGACCAGAACCTTCTTGTTCTTCTCAACGGCCAGGTCGCGAATGCGGTTATAGATCATCCGCGACTGCACCGGCGAGCCGCCCGGCGAATTGACGACGATGGCGACGGCCGGCGCGGTCTTCATGTCGAAAGCCTTTTCCAACGCCTGCGACACACCGGCGAGATTCAGCGATTGCCGCAGCGGGCCGCCGCCCGCCGAAATGACACCGCTCAGCCGAACGACGGGGATGACCAGCCTTTCCTTGCGAAACCGCTTCGGAAGCATGCGTCTCAAAAACCCAACCATTCGTCACCTTGAATCATGAAGTTCACTGCCCGTGATGTATGCACGGAAACGACAAACGCAACATCGCCGATCGCATTTCATGTGCCAAATCACGCAAGCGAGACGCTATTTGCGTGCGTAGGCGGCACGACCATTATTCATATCGTCGACGAAATCGGTGAATTTATGCGTCCCCTCGCCGTGCATGATCAGCGGCGCGCGCAGCCCCAGCCGCGCCCTCGATCCCTTGATCGCCGTCACCAGGATACGAACCGCATTCTCGCCCTCGCGCGGATGGATCGGCGTGATCTCGATGCCGCCGAAACGCCGGCCACAGGCGGCGATGATCTCGCCGATCGATTCCGGCCGGGCGATCAACGACAGCTGGCCGCCGGGGATCATGATAGCGCCCGCCGTGCGTATCCACCGCTCGAACAGTCCCTCGGTCATGGCATGTGCCTCGGCCTTCAGCGCATCGGGCGTCAGCCGGTCGCTCGCATCGTTGAAGGGTGGATTCATAATGACATGATGGAAGCTGTCGTCGACCAGTCCCGCCCTATTGCGGTCCTTGCCGGTCAGCGTCACATCGGCTTCGATGACCGTCACACGCTCGGAAAAACGGGCATTTTCCGGCAGCAGCAGGCTCTTGCGGGCAAATTCAGCCATGTCGGGCGAGCGCTCGAACAGCACCACATCCGCCCGGTCGAGCCGCGACGCCACGGCCATGCCGGCGGCACCTGCGCCGGCACCGAGATCGGCCACCCTGATGGGCCGTTCGTCGGCCACGAGGGCAGCCAGCAGCATCGCATCCATGCCGGAACGATGCCCCCTGCCCTTGGGCTGGACAATATGGAATGCTCCGCGATGGAAGGCGTCGACGGTTTCGGAAGGGCTATTGGCCATGGCGGACCTCAGCCGCGCGCAGGGCGCAGCTCGTCTCCGAGACCGGCATCGACGAGAATGCGCCGTGCCTGATCGGCACGCTCCTCTTCCACCAGAAAACGGCGCGGCAGCATGCCGAGCGAGCCCTCGAGAATGCTCATGGCCTGATCCGCGACAAAGCAATGAATCCCGGCGTCTTTCATCAGGCTCTCGGCAAAGGAAAGAAGGACCGGATCATTCGTGCGGATCAGTTCGTGCATAAGCCTTGAGTTTCCTGTCAAATTTACGCGACGAGACAATTCGCCTCTTGCCGCCTCTTTCGCCCCTTCTTATGGTGCTTTGCAGAAAATGAACAGGAGTCCGGATCGTTGGGCGTCGTGATACCGCTGGAAGAAAGCAAGAATAAACTGGCATCCATCAAGCCTTTGGTGGATCTGACCAAGGCGGACATGGAACGCGTCAATCAGCTCATCCTGTCGAAAGCCGGCTCCGATGTACAGATGATTCCCGAGGTTGCGGAGCATCTGATCTCGTCTGGCGGCAAGCGCCTGCGGCCGATGCTGACCATCGCCTCGGCAGCGCTCTACAATTACCAGGGCGACAATCACATCAAGCTCGCCACATCGGTCGAGTTCCTGCATACGGCAACCTTGCTGCATGATGACGTGGTTGACGAAAGCGATCTGCGCCGTGGCAAATCCACTGCCCGCATGATCTGGGGCAACCAGGCGAGCGTCCTCGTCGGCGACTTCCTGCTCGGCCAGGCCTTCCGCATGATGGTGGAAGTCGGCTCGCTCGACGCGCTCGACGTGCTGTCTTCGGCGGCCTGCGTCATTGCCGAGGGCGAAGTGCTGCAGCTGTCGGTCTCCAAGAACATGGAAACGACCGAGGACGATTATCTCTCGGTCATCCGCGCCAAGACAGCAGCGCTCTTTGCCGCCGCGGCCGAAGTCGGTCCGATCGTCGCCAATGCCGGCAAGGCGGAGCGCAATGCGCTCAAATCCTATGGCACCAATCTCGGCCTCGCCTTCCAGCTTGTCGATGACGCGCTGGATTATGGCGGCAAGGCTGTTGATCTCGGCAAGAATGTCGGCGACGATTTCCGCGAAGGCAAGATCACACTTCCGGTGATCCTGGCCTATCGCCGTGGCACCGAAAAAGAGCGCGCCTTCTGGCGTGACGCCATCGAAACCGGCAATAACAGCGACAAGAATCTCGAGAAGGCTCTGGGGCTCATCACGAAATATGGCGCGCTTGCCGACACAATCGCCCGGGCTGTCCATTATGGCACCATCGCCCGCGACGCTCTGGCACCATTGCCGGAAACGCCATGGAAATCAGCACTTCTCGAAGTGATAGATTTCTGCATCGAACGCGTTAATTGATAGCGGCAGGCCGAATTTGTTGCAGCGCCGCTTCAAAAAAGCCATCCTGTTGTGAATCAGTTGACACGAACGCTTTATGCCGCCGGCGACTTCGCTGGCCGTCCCTCGATGAAAGGCTTTCTAATGCGGCAGAGACTTGCCATCCGTTTTCTCTCGGGCGTAGCCTTGGCGGCGATCCTTTCAGTGTCCGCCCTGAATGGTGCGCGGGCCGACGACAAGCCGGCAGCACCCGAGGTCAACGCCGAGGTCGTGTTCGATCCCGATAGCGTCGATACATTCGCCGGCGCGTTCCTCGCTGCCCGTACCGCCGATGTCGACCACGATTACGACACCGCCATCGCGCTTTACAAGAAAGCGCTGATGATCGACCCGGGCAACCCCGAAATCCGCCAGCGGCTGATGATTTCGCTGCTGCTCAACGGCAATCTCGAAGAAGGCGTCAAATACGCCAACGAGCTGAAGAGCGATCCGTCCGTCGAGCGCGTCACCACGATCGTGCGCGGCATGGACGCAATCCGTCGCCACGAATATCGCAGCGCGCAGGAAATCCTCAAATATAACGGCCCGAACGATCTCGACCGGATGATGACCAACCTGCTTTCTGCCTGGGCGCGTGCCGGCTCCGGCCGCGGCAAGGAAGCGATCTCGATGATCGACAAGATGAAGGGCCCCGATTGGTTCAACATCTTCAAGAACTATCATGCCGGCGCCATTGCCCTGACAATGGGCGACCTGAAGTCGGCGCGCTCGCATCTCAATGATGCGGTCCTCGACAAGACGGGCGGCGCCACGGCTCCCGACACCTTCATGCGCTCTGTCATGGCGCTGGCGCGCCTGGAAGCCAAGGCCGGCGACAAGCAGAAGGCTCTCGACACGATTTCGGTCGGCGACAATCTCGTCAGCAATTACGCGCCGTTGAATGCGCTGCGTGACAGCATCACCAAGGGTGAGACGCCTGACCAGCAGGTTACCGACGCCGCGCAGGGTGCCGCAGCCGTGCTCTTCACCATCGGTGCTGCGCTGAACCGCGACGGCGCCGAAGACGTCGTTTCGCTTTATCTGCAGATTGCCAATTCGCTCGATCCGAAGGCCGCCGATACGCTGGTTCTTCTGGGCGGCCTGGCCGAAAAGCAGGAACAGACCGATCGCGCCATCGCCTTCTACAAGAAGGTGCCGGACAATTCGCCGATGGCGCGCATCTCCGAGCTGCAGCTCGGCCTTGCGCTCGCCCAGGCCGGCAAGGTCGACGACGCTCGCAAGCATCTGAAGGCGCTGATCGATTCTGATCCTAACGATGTCCGCAGCTACCTGGCCTATGGCAGCGTCCTTTCCGACGCCAAGGACTTCCAGGCCATGGCCGATAATTACGACAAGGCCGTGCAGATCATCGGGCCCGTGCCGAAGCGCAGCGACTGGGCCGTGTTCTTCCAGCGCGGCATTGCCTATGAGCGTCTGAAGAAATGGGCCGATGCCGAGCCGAACTTCAAGAAGGCTCTGGAGCTGAACCCTGATCAGCCGCAGGTGCTGAACTATCTCGGCTACTCCTGGGTCGACATGAATATGAACCTCGACCAGGGTCTGGACATGATCCGCAAGGCCGTCGACCTGAAGCCGGATGACGGCTACATCGTCGACTCGCTTGGCTGGGCCTATTTCCGTCTCAACCGCTTTGACGATGCGGTGAATGAGCTGGAACGGGCAGCGCAGCTGAAGGCCGGCGACCCCACCATCAACGACCATCTCGGCGATGCCTATTGGCGCGTCAACCGCAAGCTGGAAGCCGTCTACCAGTGGAACCGTGCTCTGGCCTCCAAGCCGGAAGAAGCCGATATTCCGAAGATCAAGGAAAAGGTCGACAAGGGCCTGCCGGCACTCGACACCGATCCGAAGACGGTCGACAAGAGCAAGCAGCCCGATCCGGCACCAGCTCCGTCCCCTGACTCGAACGCGCCGGCTCCGGTCGACAAGAAGTCCTAAGACTTCCCATGAACACGATCTTGGCAGCGGGCGATTTCGACCTCACGGAGGAAGCGCCCGCAAAGATCAATCTTGCGCTGCATGTTACCGGCCGACGCGCCGATGGCTATCATCTGCTCGATATGCTGGTGAGTTTTGCCCGGCATGGCGATCGCCTTGGTTTCCGTGCAAGCGGCGAGGATGAGTTCAGCCTCTCCGGGCGCTTCGGTCCGCTGCTCTCCGCAGATGCCGAAGCTGGCGACAATCTCGTGCTCAAGGCGCGCGGCCTACTGCGGCAGGCGGCCCATGCGGCCGGTATCGATGCACCCGCGGTCCACATTCATCTCGAAAAGAACCTGCCGATCGCCTCGGGCATCGGCGGCGGCTCGGCGGATGCGGCGGCGGCGCTGCGTGGGCTGATGCGGCTATGGCGGCTCGTTTTGCCGGAGGAGACGGTCAAAGCCATCGCATTGAAGCTCGGCGCCGACGTGCCGATGTGCCTTGCCAGCCGGCCATTGGTGGCGCGGGGCATTGGCGAGGCGATCGACCTGCTGCCGGACTTTCCGGCCTTTGCCATGGTTCTTGGCAATCCGCTTGTCGGCGTCTCGACGCCGGAAGTGTTCCGCCTGCTTTCCCGCAAGGACAATCCGCCACTCCTCTTCCCATCGCAGATGCCGCAGCGCCAGGGCGAATGGATCGATACGATCAGGACCCTTCGAAACGATCTCGAGCCACCGGCACGCGCGATATGCAGCGAGATTTCGACGCTTTCCGCCTTGCTTGAGCGCCAGCACGCCATCGTGACGCGTATGTCCGGCTCCGGCGCCACCTGCTTCGGCATCTTCGAAAATAGCGACCAGGCTGAGGCGGCAGCTGCTATGCTTCACAGACAGAGGCCGGACTGGTATTTCCAGGCGACCGAAACGATCGCGGGAGAGGCATGATGGCAGGCCCAGGCAGCGAAAGACCCTTCATCCCCGTCGGTATCGCCGTGTTGACCGTTTCCGATACACGAACGCTTGCGGACGATAAATCCGGCGACACGCTGGTCGCCCGCATCGCCGAGGCCGGCCACAGGCTGGCGGGCCGCGCCATTGTTTCCGATGACAAGGAACGCATCCGCGCGCAGGTGGAGGCCTGGACAAAGGACGCAGCCGTGGACGTGGTGATCACCACGGGCGGCACTGGCTTCACCGGTCGCGATGTGACGCCCGAAGCGCTGGAGCCCTTATTCGAAAAACGGATGGACGGCTTTTCCGAAGTCTTCCATCGCATTTCCTACGATAAGATCGGCACGGCGACGATCCAATCCCGGGCGACCGGCGGTGTAGCCAACGCCACCTTCATCTTCGTGCTGCCGGGCTCTCCCGGCGCCTGCAAAGATGCCTGGGATGGCATATTGAAGGCTCAACTCGACTACAGGCACATGCCCTGCAATTTCGTGGAGATCATGCCGCGCCTGGACGAGCACCTGAAGCGTGGCGGCGGTTCCCGCTAGGTCCTGCGTCTCCGTGGGACATTTGCAGCCCTATGCTTTCGGCCCCGGCAAGACAGGAATTGATTCCCATCTTTCGCCATTGAGAATGATGCAGCTCCGGCCGGAGGCGTCACTGACCATCATCGTCCAGCTGCCGCTTTCAGCAACATAGATCTCAACGATCGTGTTGGGGTCGAGCTTGCCGACAGCCGACAGCTTTTCAGAAAGATTGTCGCCCAGGAACGCGATCATGTCGACGCGCTTGGCGCAGGCGAGTGTCGCTTGGGAGGCAGCGACGCCGGGATAGAGAATCGCACTGGCAAGGACGGCCGTAGCCATCAGGCGGTAGAACATCGTGCGTTTCATAACGCACCTCCTTCTGCCGAAATCTCGGCGGAAAAGGAGAGTTCCGCTGACCAGTTCCGCCGCATACCGGCATCATCATGGTCGGCCGCCCAACGCGACACGCGAAAGGTGCCGCCACACAGAAATTATGGCAGCTATTTACCAGTTTACAAACGGAATCTAGGCGGAGTGACGCTCTATCGTGCCGCCCGCGCCACCCAGGATGGAATGAGCTCGCTCGAAAGCTTGCGGGCTTTCTGGCCTTTGGCGAATTCAGCCAGCCGCATGCCGGTCCTGGCGATGGCGATGGCTTGTGGCCTGGATACCAGCAATCCCAGCTCCAAAGGCGGTGTACCGCGCCCGACGCGTTGCAGGAATGGCCGGCGATAGCCGCGCGAAGCAGTAAAGCGCGCCGGCACCTTGTTCAGCGAGACATATTCGGCGATCTCATCGATCCAACCGGCCTGCGGCCGAGCACCGGGCTCCACAAAAAGCAGCCATTCGCCGCGTGCCGAGCGCAATATGTCCTTTATGTCCCATTGCGAATAGAACCGGCAGCCGGCAGCATCCGCCACGCGTGAGGTGCCGTCCCGCGAGCCGTGGTCCAGCACGACGACATCGCTGACGAGGCCCTCGATCGCGCCCGCCACCAATGCCGCCAATGTCTGCGCCAGCTCAGGTTCCTGATCCTGGCATTCGATGATTACCGTCAACATTGCCCATTTATAGAGCGGCGCACAATTTATTGCCAGCGCCTAACCCTGGCGTCTGAGCGTTTAAGAAAAGCGTGATACGCCGCTTCGAATCTCGCACCGTCATCACTGATGCCGCTCGCCTCCAGGGCTCGATGGAAAATGATTTCTTCTTTTTTGTTCTTGCATTGTTCTCATTTGTCGGATAGGAATTTAATCATCTTAGACGCGGCATGCGGCCCCATGAACCGCCCTGGAGCTACCGATGAACGAGCAGTCCCTTGCAGGGCAGGCCGCATTCGCGCCTGCCAACACGCCAGACATTGCCAATGCTTTGATCGCCGATGCCGGCCTCCGGATTGAGGTGGAGCGTCGACGCGGACGCGGCGCCGGATTGAACCCGAGCGGCCGGTTCGAGCCGATGCAGCGCGAGACCTTTGACGACGGTTGGCAGACCCTTGAAGAGCTCCCACCGTTCAAGACCGAAGTGCAGGTGGAAAAGCCGCGCACGGCCATCACCCGCAACGAATCGCCCGATATCCCCTTCGACCGCTCGATCAATCCCTATCGCGGCTGCGAGCATGGCTGCATCTACTGCTTCGCCCGGCCGTCGCATGCCTATATGGGCCTTTCTCCGGGGCTCGATTTCGAGGCGAAGCTCTTTGCCAAGCCGGATGCGCCGAAGCTTCTGGAGCGAGAGCTGGCAAAGCCCGGCTACAAGCCGCGCGTCATCGCCATCGGCACCAACACGGACCCCTATCAGCCGATCGAGAAGGAATGGCGGATCATGCGCCAGATCCTCGAAGTGCTGAACAGGGCGAACCATCCGGTTGCCATCGTCACCAAATCGGCGCTGGTCATGCGCGATATCGACATCCTCAAGGACATGGCCGCGAAGAACCTCGTGCGGGTCGGACTATCTGTGACGACTCTCGACCGCAAGCTGGCCCGCACCATGGAACCGCGCGCCGCGACGCCAGCGCGGCGGCTGGAGGCGATCCAGGCCTTGAGCGAAGCCGGCATCCGGACCTCGATCTTGGTGGCGCCGATAATTCCCGCCCTCAACGACCATGAGATCGAGCGTATCCTCGATGCCGGCAAGGCCGCTGGCGCGCAGGAGGCGAGCTATGTGATCCTGCGGCTGCCGCTGGAAGTCAGTCCGTTGTTTCGCGACTGGCTGCTGCAGCATTATCCGGATCGCTACCGCCATGTCATGTCGCTGATCCGCTCGATGCGCGGCGGCAAGGATTACGACGCCGAGTTCGGCAAACGCATGAAGGGCGCCGGCCCCTATGCCTGGCAGATCAGCCGACGCTTCGAAATGGCGACGCGACGACTTGAGCTTGTCAGGCGCAATATCGCCCTGCGCGATGATCTGTTCGTGCCGCCTGATGGCAGCGGCGTGCAGCTCTCGCTGCTTTGACGGTTCCTCGCGGGTTTTCCCTGAGCCCGCCGGAAGAAAGCCCCCCAGGTTCGCCGCCCTGATCCACCGGGGGCTTGCAGGAGATCGGGTGGTGTGCGAGCTTCGCCGCATGCCACGCAGCACATCACCCGATTCTCCCATGCTTTTCGACGAAGCGCCGATCGTTCCGAGCTTCGAGCTGGAATTGATTGCCCGCCGCGCCGGGCACTGGCCGGTCGCCGGGGCCGACGAGGCTGGCCGAGGCCCTCTCGCCGGACCTGTCGTTGCTGCAGCCGTCATTCTCGATCCCGAGCGCATCCCACAGGGGCTGAACGATTCCAAGCAGCTCACAGCCGCCAGGCGGGAAGCGCTGTTTGTCGAGATCCTCGCGACAGCAACGGTCTCGATCGCGTCCTCAAGTGCTGCACGCATCGATACCACCGACATCCGCAAGGCAAGCCTCGATGCAATGCGCCGCGCCATTTGCAGCCTGGCGATACCGGCAAGCTATGTATTGACGGATGGCCTCGACGTACCGGCAGGGCTTGCCTGCCCCGGAAAGGCCGTGGTCAAGGGCGACGCACGTTCCTTCTCGATCGCCGCCGCCTCGATCGTCGCCAAGGTGACGCGCGACAGGATGATGGCTCGCGCCGGCGATGTCTTTCCCGCCTATGGCTTTGCGGCCCATGCCGGTTACGGCACGGCGCAGCATCGCGCCGGCATCGAGCAGCATGGCCCCTGCTCCCTGCACCGCATGAGTTTTCGCCCTCTGAAAAAAGAAGCCGTCTAGGACGTTGTCTTGCCACTACCCTCAGGCAACCAGCCCCGACGTAATCTGGGCCGACCATTTCGCCACATAGGTGATGTTGTCACGATAGACGCGATCATGACCTTCCCGGAGGTTCTGGCGATATCGCTCGACCCCACGGGCAGCTTCCTGCTCCATGAATATCAGCAGCGCTCCAAGCCGCTCGATAATGCCCTGAGGCAGCGAGCGGCGTTCAGCGGATGGCATTCCATAGGCATCTGCAAAGATGCGGGCGCGCCGAACCTGATCCTCCAACCTATCCAGACCGTCCACTGCGACGTCTGAGGATAGCGACGCCCATCGATAGACGGCATAGGCGAGATCCCAGCTCCGGGGACCGGGATGAGCCGTCTCGAAATCGATGATGCCGGTGACTTCGCCGCCGTTCAGAACGACGTTATAGGGTGCGAAATCCCCATGGCAGATGACCTCATCCGGCATTCGGGTCGACAACTGCCATATGCAGTCGGCCCCAAGCTCTCGCAAAGCGAGGGCAGAACAATCGTGATAGCGCCGAAGGAGCGACGCTGCGGATCGCAGCGCCAGATCGGACCGCATTTCGGAATTTTCGACAAGGTCGCCCGTCGCACCGGGCAGATAGCTCACCCTCTCCCAGGCAGTGTCAAACCCGAGCGGCAAAGGAGCTGCATCGAAACCATGCCGGCGCAGCGAAGCCAGCAAGGCATGAACGCTCGCCGTCCAAGGGCGTGCTGGTCGAAGGACCATATCATCCTGGCGAAACGGCCCTTGATTATCCGGTATCTGCATTTGCCTTCCCACCCCTCTGACGCGATCTAAACGCGCAGGGCAGCTTTGGTCAAACACACACACGCCAGCGGGTAGAAACAAAAAAGCCCCACCGAAGCGGGGCTTTTCAAACTTGTCTTTCGATCGCACCTAGTTCAGGCGCGTCTTCACTTCATTGACCGCGTCGTTGAAGAGGCCCGATTGAACGCTGCCTTCGGTCTTCTTCGCGAGCACCGATGCAGCCGCTGCAATCGCCAGGTCGACGGCGGCGGAACGAACCGCCTTCATCGCATCGGCTTCAGCCTGCTTGATCTTCTGCTCGGACAGAGCCGTGCGGTTAGCGACGAATTCCTCAGTCTTCTTGCGAGCTTCGGTCGTGAGCATTTCGGCTTCACGCTCGGCAGCCGCGACGATGTTCGCCGCATCTGCTTCAGCTTCCTTGCGCTTGCGCTGGTATTCGGCCAGCAGATGCTGGGCCTCTTCGCGCAGGCGCTTGGCTTCAGCCAGTTCGTTGCGGATCTGGTCGGCGCGGTCGTCCAACGACTTCGCCATCATACCCGGAACCTTCAGATAGACGATCAGACCGAGGAAGATGAGAAGGCCGACAAACGCGAAGAACGTATTGTCAAAAGCGAATGTCATGGATCAACCCTCCCGCTTGGCGGATGCTTCGGCTACAGCCGATGCAACATCTGCCTTGCCGGCAACATTGCCGACCAGCTGTTCGACAACGGCAGACGCAGTCTCTTCAGCGATCGCTCCGACATCACCGAATGCCTTTGTCTTGATCTCGCCGATGCGAACTTCAGCCGCCTTGAGCTTCTCGGAAAGGCTTGCTTCGATTGCCTTCCGGTCCTCTTCGGCCTTGGCCTTGGCTGCATCGCGGGCGCTGGCGCCAATCGAATTCGCCTTGGCGCGCGCAGCGGCCAATTCGCTTTCATAGGTCGCAACGGCTGCGTCGGCTTCGGCCTTCAGGCGCGAGGCTTCGGCGATATCCTGGGCGATACGGTCATGCCGGCTTTCCAGAATGCTGCCAACCCGCGGGATGACGATCTTCTGCATGGCCAGGTAGAAAATAACGAAGGTGATCACCAGCCAAAGCAGCTGTGACGGGTACGTCGTATGGTCAAACGGCGGGAATATGCCGCCGTGATGGCCTTCATTGGGCGCACCCGTTTCCGTGTGCACCGCACCGGCGGCCGGCGGTGCTTCGTCAGCATAGGCCGGGGTCACAAACATGCTCACCTCCAGGTGGTCTGCAAATACAAAGAATCACGGCTCGCTAAGCGCGAACCGTGATCTATGACGCCGCTGATATCAGACGGCGAAGAGCAGGAGGAGAGCAACGAGCAGCGAGAAGATGCCCAGAGCTTCCGTAACGGCGAAGCCGAATACCAGACGGCCGAACTGGCTGTCAGCAGCCGATGGGTTGCGCAGCGCGCCAGACAGATAGTTGCCGAAGATATTGCCGAGGCCGAGAGCCGTGCCGGCCATACCAAAGCAAGCCAAACCTGCGCCGATGAACTTTGCTGCTTCCGCGTCCATGTTGAACTCCTTTGAAATGGTTGTGCGGTGAATGACTGACGCCGTTAGACGCCAATGTCTTTATCCTTAGTGGCCACCCGGATGGATTGCGTCGTTGAGGTACATGCAAGTCAGCACCGCAAAGACGTAAGCCTGGAGGAAGGCGACAAGGAACTCAAGACCGGTGATGGCGACGGTCATGATGAGGGGAAGAATAGCGCCACCGATGCCGATCGCACCGAGGGTTCCAAGCGAGGCAACGAAGCCCGCGAACACCTTGAGTGTGATATGGCCAGCGAGCATGTTGGCGAAAAGACGAACGGAAAGCGAAATCGGTCGCGACAGGAAGGAGATGATCTCGATGATGATCACCAGCGGCAACAGGATACCTGGAACCCCTTGCGGCACGAAAAGCTTCAGGAAGCCAAAACCATGCTTGGCGAAACCATAGATAATGACCGTCAGGATAACCAGAAGCGCCAGCGCGAATGTCACGATGATCTGGCTGGTAACGGTATAGAAGTAAGGAACAAGGCCGAGCAGGTTTGCCGTGAGCACGAACATGAAGAGCGAGAAGACCAGCGGGAAGAATTTCATCCCCTTGGTGCCGGCTCCTTCCTTCAGCATCGAAGCAATGAATTCATAAGCCATTTCCGCCACCGACTGCGAACGGGTCGGGATGACGCCGCGCGCACCACTGGCGAAGTAAAGGAAACCGGCGGACAGCGCCGCGGAAGCAACCATGAACAGCGAAGCGTTGGTGAACGAAAAATCAATTCCGCCGATGTCGATCGGTATAATCTTGAAGATCAGGAACTGATGGGTAGGATCGTTTGCCACCGCTTGTTCTCTTTCATTTTTCCGCCCTACCGAGCGAATGCCTGTCACCTGGAAACAACGTCAAAGCGCTGCCTCCGCTCATTTCTTATCTGCTCTATGCTCGTCGAGCGCCGGTGTCGCCACCTTGCCCGCCGAACGCAGTACATTCAGCACGCCAGCACAGAATCCGAGAAGCAGCAATATAATCATGCCCCACGGCGTCGTACCGGCAAAACGGTCGAAGACGTAGCCCAGAACAGCCCCTACGATGATGGCAGCGATGAATTCACTGGAAAGCTTCATCGCCTGAGCATAGCCTTTGCGGCTTACCTCGGCGCGAACCTCCCCCGATTCACCCTCTTTCACCGCAGCACGCTTGCTTGCCAGTTCGGCCCCAAGCTGTGCTCGCCGCTTTTCCAGACCTTCGTCGCGGTCATCCGCCATGATGACGTCCTCCCCTTTTCGTTGCGCGCAATCCCATTTCCCCGGTCAACGCGTAAACGAACAGCAGGTTTCGCCACCTTTCGGCCCGTTTTGAAGTCGCGCGCAACATAGTTTTAGGAAAAAGCATAGTCAAGGCGTAGACGTCATCTGTCCAGCCATAAATTAGCCCAATTAAATCATGAGTTTAAGCTAAAGAAGCGCTATCTGGCGAAAACTGAGCCGAAGAATCCTCTTCAGCCCACGCTTTGATGTCGCTTTTTTGCCGGCCAGGGGAGCTTATCCCCAGCGCGAGGTCGCCGATCCAGTCCGCTCAGCTCCACCCACCGCCATAGGTCCGGTAGAAGATGTGCATGCCGATGCGGCCGACCTTCACCATTTCGGCCGCCCATTTCGGCCGGACGTAAACCGCATGATAATGTGTGGCTGAGCCGACTTCCGGAAGCCAGATCTTGCCGGCGGTAACTGCCATGGCAACCTGACGTGCAATACGCCAATGCTCCGGCGAGTTGACCCGATCCTTGACGTTGTCGCAGGCAAAGGAAAACTGGCAGGCATTGTGCCAGTCGTCATTCTGATAGACGACGCCGCAGATGGTCTTTGGATAGGCCGGATTGCGAACGCGATTAAGAATGACCTGGGCGACGGCCGCCTGCCCTTTCACCGATTCACCCCGCGCCTCGAAATAGATGCCGGTCGCGAGGCACTGCTGCTCGTCGGAAGAAAAGACCGAAGGCGGCAGGACATTGGCGGCCCAGGGATGATCCTTCGGCCCGATCTGCGGCACGAAGCGGCCCTCGCCATCCTGATCCGTGGCCAGAATGGAATCGAAAGGCGACGTCCGCGCATAATCCGGCGCCGGCGACGCGTAGGCAGCGGCCAGAACATCGGCATTCTGATTGGTGACGAGGCCTGCGAGATAGGCGGGCACGCTATCATCCTGCTTCGGTGGCTGCTTCTTGTAAAAAGCCGTGGCAATCTGGATTTCCTTGCCCCCGAGTTTCGGCTTCAGGAAAGCGGTTCTCTCGCCAGTGTCCGATTTCGGCTGAAACAGCAGGCTTTGGCGCTCCAGCACGGAACCGGCGGAAAAATCCTTTGGCGGCGACATAGGCGAGACGGAAACGACCCGACCCTTCTTGCCCTGACGGTTGACCCGCTCTTCGTCCGGCCGTGGATCACTGCCCTTCTGTTCGGAAACGAAGGCGACGCGGCGTCCATCCGGCATCACCAAACCGCCGTCACCGACCGCCGCGGCGGCTTTCGCATCACCAAAGGCCAGTTCCGCCTGGTGGGTAGAGCCTGCCGGCGAATTGGTCATCACCATGCGCCAGTTGGCTCCCGTCCTGTCGATGCCCGCCAGCAGGCCGGCGAGATCACCATAGGCCGCGGCCGACGGGAAGATCAGCCAGGCGCAAATCCCGAAGACGACCGGAGACGTCCAGTTTTTCGGCAGAAACCGCAATTTTTGGCTGACATGACGCGGACGAGACAACACCGAACTCCGAACGGCACTCGAAACTAGGAGCCGGAATAATCTCTCATTAACCTTGATGGATGGTTAATGTGGGCGTGCAGGCGTTCATGAATGGCCGTGAGAGCTGCAACCGCGGGAACCGCCGAACAATCTCAAGACCTATTGAGCTTTTCAGAAGCCTTTCAGGATGCGGATCCACTCGGGCCATTATGCAAAAATGGCGAGTAATCTATCCCTTGGTGGAGGTTCAATATGCTCGGCCTCCATATAACGCCGTGCCAACACCACTGATATATAAGTGCAACCAATGACTACCAAGAGATCGAATACGATGCTCGTTATAACAACCATGGTGTGCGAGCTGGACCGCGCAATAAGATGTTGCCGATTTATTGTGAACATAGCCCACACGGATGCAAACAACCAAACAAAAGGAACAGCCATTCCCAATACTATCCGCAGTACAGCCGAGAAAGGTTGAGACCGACCTCTCCGGAAAGCATGCCTCAAGCTCATATTGGTGCCATAGAGACCAGCTGGAAGCCATGTACCAACCAGCAAAAGAACAATCGTCAGACTTGACACAAACGTTAGACCCGCCAAGATCTGAAAAAAGACCTTGCTAGCGCCATATTCGGCATGAAAATAAACTATAGGTGGCGCCGATATTAGCAATACCACCAAAATAACGCCAATACTTCTAATGAGATGTCGACCGAGCGGTAACATTCTTGTCTTGGCCGCCGCGATGAAATTCTCGCTCCGGAAAACGGAATTCTGCACATTACCGGCCAGGATGGAGAGCAACAGTAGGGTGGCGCTGCCGGCATATTCGCTGAAAATCAACAGCCCCACCAGACAGACCATAAGCACGATATAAAATACTAAATTTTTCCAGATGATAAACAACGCTTGCTTGAGCATCCGCGACCGCCCCTCGAAAGCAAAGCACCAATTCACCTTTAAATTGAATAGGCCAACGCTCCACTTGCGCAATCGAAAAGTCAAAAAGCCCGGCGGATTTCCACCGGGCCTTCAAAAAAACAGCAACTTTACTAGCCTTAGATGATGACGTGCGAACCCAGTTCCACCACGCGGTTCGCGGGGAGACGGAAATAGTCCGAAGGGTCGGTCGCGGCGTTGGCGAGCGCGATATAGAGTCGATCCTGCCAGTGCGGCATGCCCGACTTGGCATCCGGCACCAGCTTGCGGCGGCCCAGATAGAAAGAGGTCGACATGATATCGAATTTCAGACCGGTCTTGCGCAGGGTGGCTAGCGCCTGCGAGACGTTCTGCGATTCCATGAAGCCGAAGCGCAGTTCGACGCGCGAGAAGCGGTCGGACACCTTCTCGACCGAGTAGCGGTCTTCCTGGGCAACGCGCGGCTTGTTGGTGGTTCTGATCGTCAGGATGACGTTCTTGTCGTGCAGGACGTGGTTGTGCTTCAGATTGTGCAGCAGTGCTGCCGGAGCGGATTCCGGATCGCTGGTCAGGAAGATCGCCGTGCCGGGTACATGCGCGGGTGAGTGATCGCTCTTGCGCTCGATCGAGCTGACGAAGGACGACAGCGGAATATCGGTATGCCGCGTCTTCTCCATAAGGATCGCAGTGCCGCGGCGCCAGGTCCACATGATGACGGTGAAGGCCGTCGCGATCAGCACCGGTACGTAGCCGCCGTCGTGGATCTTCAGCAGGTTGGCGCCCAGGAAGACGAATTCAAGCAGCAGCAGCGGCGTCAGCACGGCGGCTGCCATTGGCAGCGACCAGTTCCAGCGAACGCGGACGAACTCGAAGGCCATGATCGAGGTGACGACCATCGCGCCGGTGACCGATATGCCGTAGGCGGTGGCCAGAGAGTCCGAGGTCTTGAAGCTCAGCACCAGGAAGATGACGCCGAAGAACAGGACGGTGTTGACCGACGGCAGGAAGATCTGGCCGGTATTGGTCTCCGAGGTAAAGAGAATTTCCATGCGCGGCAGAAAGCCGAGATGGATGGCCTGCCGCGTGAGCGAGAAGGCGCCGGTGATGACGGCCTGGCTGGCGATGATGGTCGCCATGGTGGCGAGAATGACCACCGGCAGGATCGCCCAGTGCGGATACATCAGGAAGAACGGGTCGGACATGGCCTCGGGCTGGCGCAGCACGAGAGCGCCCTGGCCGAAATAGTTCAGTGCCAGCGACGGGAAAACCAGGACGAACCAGGCCCACTGGATCGGGCGTCGGCCGAAATGGCCGAGGTCGGCATAAAGTGCTTCGGCACCCGTCACGGTCAGGAAGACCGCGCCGAGCACGACGACCCCGAGGAAGCCTTCGTGCAACAGGAAGCTGACCGCATACCAGGGATTGAGCGCCGCCAGAATGCTGTAATCGTCGGAGATGTGCATGATGCCGGCAAGGCCCATGACGATGAACCAGATGGCCGTGATCGGGCCGAAGAAGCGGGCGACGGCGCCGGTGCCATGCGACTGGATCGCAAAAAGCAGCGCCAGGATCGCGACCGATATGGGCACGATATAATCCGCGAATTTCGGCGTGACGAGCTTCAGACCTTCGACCGCCGAGAGAACCGAAAGCGCCGGTGTGATCATCGCGTCGCCAAGGAAAAGTGCGGCGCCGAGCAGCCCCAGCAGCATCAGAATGGCGGTGTGGCCATTCGCCGTCTTCATCAAGAGGGCCAGCAGCGAAAGCGTCCCGCCTTCGCCGTCATTGTCTGCGCGGAGCAGAAAAAGGACATATTTGATCGTGACGATAATCGTCAGCGTCCAGAACATCAGCGAGATGACGCTGATGACTTCGCCGCGCGTCAGACCGTCGGCGGCCACCGGCTTCAGTGCCTCGCGAAAGGCATAGAGGGGGCTCGTACCGATATCGCCATAGACAACGCCGACGGATCCGAGGGCGAGGTAAGCGAGTTTACGAGGGCTCATTTTCCCGTCGGGAGAATGATGGGTTTCGTTAGACATTCAGGATCACTAGACTCTCAGAGCCAGCCTTTCCAGCGAAAAAAGAAAAACGGGACGATGGCCGACACGACCATCAACATCAGCGAAGCCGGGTAGCCGTAAGCGAAATGCAGCTCGGGCATCAGCTCGAAATTCATGCCATAGACGGACGCCACAAGCGTCGGCGGCAGAAACACCACCGAAGCGATCGAAAAGATCTTGATGATGGCGTTCTGCTCGATATTGATCAGCCCGAGCGATGCATCCAGCAGGAAGGTTATATTGCCTGCGACGAAGGAAGCATGCTCCGACAGAGATTGAACATCCCGCGCGACATTACGACACAGTTCCTTGGCCTCAGGGTCCTGCTGCATGGCGGGGATGGTATGCAGGAAGGTCAGCAATCGAGACAGCGAACTCAGGCTGTCACGTACTTTGCTGATCGTACGATGGTAGCCTGCGATGTTCTTGAGCTTTTCTTCCAGATAGTTTGCCGGACGGCGGATCTTCTTCACGCGATCGCCGAATACGTGCACCGACAATATATCGATACCCGCTACGGCTTGTTCAAGGACCTCGGCGGTGCGGTCGACGATTGTTTCGAGGAGCTTTGCGAGAAGCGCAATGCCTGTGCGGCGCTCATGCGGGATTCGCTGCAGAGCCGCGATAAACAGCGCGAATGATTTCGGCTGCGCATAACGAATGGTCACCAGCCGATGCCCCGTCAAAATGAAGGCGACGTCGGTCAGCATCGGCAGATCAGTATCGGCTTTCCACAGCAACGAAGCCGTCAGGAAGACAGAGCCATTCTCGATATAGAGCCGGCTCGAGGGTTCTATATCCTTCATGTCCTCGCGGGTGGGAACCTCGAGCCCAAGCAGGCGCTCGATGTTGGCTTCTTCCTCGCGCGTCGGATCGACCATGTCGATCCAGACGGCATTGTCAGGCAATCGGGCAGCGGCCGAGAGGTCCGGCAGCTCAAGCGGTTTCGAATCTGAGCAATAGGCAGTTATCAACTGCTCGCTCCCACAGCAGTGGAAACAAAATTACGCGCGAGACGCCGTGCGTGCGCTTGCCGCGATTCCACCAATGGCCAATGAAAAGAGCTCATAAAACCCCGGTTGCATCCCGCCGGTCCGGCCGGGAATCCGTGTCCATGTTCCATTGCGCTGCTGTACCAATCCTTCGTCCGTCCTGGCGAAGCTGCCTGTTCGGACGAAACAGAACCACCGTTCGGCGGAGGGCGGTCATCGGAAACGCCCGACCAGTTCCACGCCGGCGGCGCATATGCAGCAAAGCTCGCAAAGAATCAAGTCACAACCCCTTCATTGCGCGCTTTCACCGCATATTCCATGATCTTGCGAAGTCATAGCACAGGATGCAGGCAAGACAATCCGTCGCTATACAGAAAGCAGACACGCCTCTGTGAATTATTCGAACACGATCGACGGGGCAGAACGTTGCGGCGTGGTGGCGACTTGCTTCCAGACCTTGGCGGCAATCTCGCGATAGATGCCGGCAACGACGCCATCCGGTTCGGCGGCGACGAGCGGAGTGCCCGCATCCGAGGTCTCGCGGATGCCCATGGTCAGCGGCACTTCGCCGAGGAACGGCACGCCGATGCGTTCGGCTTCCTTGCGCGCGCCGCCATGGCCGAAGATATCATAGCGTGCGCCGGTATCCGGAGCGATGAAATAGCTCATGTTTTCGACGATGCCGAGAACGGGAACTTCGACTTTACGGAACATGTTGAGGCCCTTGCGGGCATCAATAAGCGCGAGATCCTGCGGCGTAGAAACGATCACCGCGCCTGCAAGCGGCACCTGCTGCGCCATGGTCAGTTGCACATCGCCCGTGCCCGGCGGCATGTCAACGACGAGTACATCGAGCTCGCCCCAGGCGACTTCGCGCAGCATTTGCAACAGCGCAGACTGAACCATCGGCCCGCGCCAAATCATCGCAGTCTCTTCCTCAACGAGGAAGCCCATCGACATGACCTTGAGGCCATAATTCTCCATGGGAACGATGATGCGGCCATCGATCTGTGACGGCTTGCCAGAGATCTTCAGGAGGCGTGGCATGGATGGTCCATATATATCGGCATCCAGAATGCCGACGCGCAGGCCATTGGCAAGCAAGCCAAGCGCCAGATTGACCGCTGTGGTCGATTTGCCGACGCCGCCCTTGCCCGAAGCAACTGCGATGATGGCGCCCACACCGGGAACACCGATCTTGCCGGCGCGGGGCTGCTGTTGCGGGGAATGCGGATGGGCATGAGCATGAGGAGCAGCTGGCGGTGGCGACGGTCGAGCCGCCGGAGCGCTGCCCGCCTTCTTGTCGGCGGTCAATGCGACCATGGCACCCTTAACGCCAGGCATCTGCTTGATGACGCGCTCGGCTGCAAGGCGCATCGGCTCCAAATCCTTGGCGCGATCGGCGGGAACGGTGATGGAGAAATAAACCTTGCCATCGGAAATGAAGACATCCGACACCATGCCAAGCTCAACGATACTGTGCTCGAGGTCGGGGCCGCGAACCGTCTTCAACGTTTCCAGCACCTGTTCCTTGGTGATGTCTGCCATTCCATCCTCGCTAAGCGTCTTAGATCGAGAGCACCACGTTTGCCGTAGCTTCTCGAAAACCTTACTGGCTTAGATAGTAGAGCGGCAGGACTTCGCCAAACGAAATCGGGGCGTCGCCGACAAAAAGCGTTTTAGTTGCGGCCGGCAGGTCCGCCGGGTCTATGACCCTACCAGCCGCAACCCTCTCCCAAGCGAGGAAGACGTTTTCGCGGGCCGACATAGGGCAGACCTCGGAAGGGAATAAGGCAGGAATGGGAAAAACTGCGATGCAAACGCCATCGATTTTCATGGGCGTGCCAAATAAGCAACAACCGCCGCCGATACCGCTTGCCGGGAGAAGCTCGGCAAAGGTATCAGCGACGGTCGCTTGATCCGCGCACATTAGTCGGCGCTGTTATCAAAGTCCCCTCTGGACCTCTGCAATTGGATATGCAGAAAGCGTGCCAGTTTTCACAAAACTGTAAAAATCAATGCATTTCAAATGTTTGATGGCATATCAGCGAAGTCGAGCGCATCGGTCGCAACGACGTGCTTCAGCATAGTTTATTTGCAGCGCACAAAATTCGCGCACAAGACTGCTCGAATCTCGATCATCACGCAATTTATCGCAGGGAATATCTTGGCGTCAGGGCGGCAAATGTAGGCGAAACTGCGGGCACCAGAATTGCTACTTGATCAATCCCACCCGCAATGCCTTGGCAACGGCCTGCGTGCGATTGACCGTATCGAGCTTCTTCGTGGCCCGGTTCAGGTAATGATTGACGGTATGCTCCGAGAGCGACAGGATTTCGGCGATTTCCGCGCTGGTCTTTCCTGCCGCCGTCCAGTTCAAGCAATCGATCTCGCGATCCGTCAGCGCATCGATGACGCGCACATCCAGGCTGCGGATTTCCGCAAGTCGGTCGAAAACATGGATGGAAATATAGCAGAGATCCTTGATCTCCTCCGGCGAGAAGAGTTCGCGATCGCCGGCCAGGGATACCGCACCGCGAATGCCGGATACGTCATGGGTCGGCAGATAGATGAAGCGCGTCATGCGGAACCGCTCAAACAGGGCAATGGCGAGCTGGGATTTGCTTTCTTCACGATTCGGGGTCGATGCCACTTCGTAGACAAAGGGCAGCGTCGAGCTGCGCAGGCGCCGCAGCACCGGGCTGCTTGGCAGCAATCCTTCCTGATCGTAAATCGACAGAAGTTCGGCCGGCCAATTGTTGATCACCGAATTGCTTTGCAACTCAAAGGATGTAATCGGCGGCAGATTGACGACCATGAAAGCCCGGCAACGATAGGCCTCCGTCAATCCCTTCATGAATCGAAACACGTCAAACTGCGTCTTCAGCCTGCTTATTTCTTCGATGTAGTCCTCACCCCGAGGAGACGCTCCCGCCTGCACCAATGCCGCCATTATTAGTCTTCTTTATGTAAAATAGGGAAAGATTACGCAACTTCCGTCTCTTACCCACTTAAGCCCCACGTACCAGCTCCGGATAACCGACGCTTGTTCCAATATAAATTTTAACGGATTCCAGCCGCTTCAATGCCCGTTACTATGATGTCTCTGCGTCATTTCACCAATTCCTTCGTGAGCCTAGCAGTCATTCGAGGATAATGGCAGTTCTTACGCACATCTCAACAATCAAATTTAAGATAAATACGCGATTTTTGCTAAGGTCCGGTGCAAACAGCGATAAATTGAGGGATTTCAGGCGAGCCTCTGCTGAAATAGAGGGCTAGCGCTTCGGGCCCATCCGATTACGCATGTCCGTCATGATCGAATCGGCGGCGGATACTACCAGAGGTGCCCATTCCTCGAGCCTCTGCAATGCGACGCGATAGGCCGGCCCCGTTACCGAGATACCGGCCAGCATATGATCGCCGTCCGAGCGGATCGGCGCAGCAACGCAACATATGCCGCTCTCGTGTTCTTCCCTATCGAATGCGTAGCCACGCGTTCTGATATCGGCGATATCGGCAAGCAGGTCGGCGGCGTTGCGCAACGTATGTTCGGTGTAGGGGCGAAATTCCAGATCGGCGATCCGCATCGCAAGCTCCGCATCATCGAGTGCGGAAAGAGCCGCCTTGCCGACGCCGGTGCAATAGGCCGGAGAGGCATTGCCGATCTGGGAATACATGCGCACGGACTGCCGTCCCTCAACCTTGTCGAGATAGATCACCTCCGAGCCGCGCAAGACACCCAGATGCACGGTTTCGCGGGTCAGCTCCTGCAATCGGCGCAAATGCGGCTCTGCAATGGCGCGAAATTCGTTGCGCTCCCAACTACGCGAAGCAAGCTTCAGCAGCCTGATGCCGATGATATAGCGCCCGTCGCGATCGACCTCCAACAGCCCTTCCTCGACGAGATGTGACAATTGGCGATGTAGCGTGCCGCGAGGTTGGTCGGATAAAGAAAGAATATCCGTAAACCGCATAGGCTCATCGGCAAGCGCAACGAGGTCGAGCAACGCCACGAGCTTTCCAAGCGTGCCGGTTTCGCGCTCACGACGGCTGCTTTCTTTTTCACTATCGAAATTCAGATCCGCGCCCCTTCATTTATCACTCGCACTGCCACGCTATCCTTGACACGATGGAAGGGTAATCGGATAATTCCACATAGTCAAATTTTGTTCCGAATAATGGAACATTCTGCAAACCGGGAGGAGAGACCTTGGCCGAGACACGGGCGCAATTTCCCGATCTTAAGGATCGAACAGTCCTGATCACCGGTGGCGGTTCGGGCATTGGCGCGGCCCTTGTCGAAGGTTTCGCCAGACAGGGCGCCAAAGTCGCCTTCATCGATATTGCCGAAGAGCCGAACAAGGCGCTTGTCGACAAGCTCTCGGCACAATCCGCACATCCCGTTGCCTTCTATCACGCCGATCTGCGCGATGTCGGCGAGATCAAGAATACGGTCGCGGCGGTCGAATCCGATCTCGGTGCGATCCGCGTCCTCGTCAACAATGCCGCTTGGGACGACCGGCACGATATCGACACGACGACCGAAGAATACTGGGACAACAACCAGGCGATCAATTTGAAGCAGGTCTTCTTCGTATCGCAGGCCGCAGCCCCCGGCATGCGAGCCGCAGGTGGCGGATCGATCGTCAATTTCTCCTCGATTGCCTTCAAGATGAACCCGCCGGCATTGTCCTCCTATTCAGCGGCAAAGTCCGGCATTATCGGGCTGACCAAGAGCTTTGCTGGTCGCCTCGGTCCGGAAAACATCCGCGTCAACGCGGTCCTCCCGGGAATGATCGTGACGGAGAGACAGCTGGAGCTCTGGCTGACGGAAGATGGCATGGCCAAAACCGTCGCGCGACAATGCCTCAAGCGCGTGCTCAAGGCCGAAGATCTCGTCGGACCGGTACTTTTCCTTGCGTCTGACTGTTCAGGGGCGATTACGGCCCAAACCGTCACTGTCGATGGCGGCATTTTCTAGTGAAAGACTTGGAGCATTTCTCATGACGAAACCCGCATATGTCGCGGTGGACTGGGGCACCAGCAGTTTCAGGCTGTGGCTGATCGGCGAGGATGGCAACATCCTCGCAGAGCGGCGAAGCGGGGAAGGCATGACGGTGGCGGCGCAGACCGGCTTCGCCAAAGTCCTGCAGGCGCATCTGGACGCCATTTCCGCACCGTCGGATATTCCTGTCATTGTCTGCGGCATGGCTGGAGCGCGTCAGGGCTGGGTCGAGGCCGGCTACATCGACACGCCGGCGTCGCTGGCAGCCATTCTCACCGGCGCAGTCGTCGTTCCCGGACAGTCGCGCGACGTTCGCATCCTGCCGGGCCTGGCGCAGCGCAGCACGCAGGCACCCGATGTCATGCGCGGCGAAGAAACGCAATTGCTCGGTGCGATCGCGGCTGATGCAAAAGGCGAGCAAATCGTTTGCATGCCCGGGACGCATTCGAAATGGGTGCGCGTCCTCGATGGCGAGGTGACGGGCTTCTCGACCTTCATGACCGGCGAACTCTTCGACGTCATTACCAGGCACAGTATCCTGTCGCATGCCGTCGCCGGCAGCGCCGACATGCCTGCCGACACCAAGGCTTTCGAAACGGCCCTCAAGGCGGCCTTCGAAAAGCCAGCGCTTGCGACCAACCTGCTGTTTACCGCCCGCTCCGGCCAGCTTCTCCACGGACTGACATCAGCCGGCGCCCAGGCATTGATATCGGGCACGCTGATCGGCACCGAGATCGCCGGCGCCCTGTCATCCGCCGGGCGAGGAGCGGCTATCACGCTCGTTGCCTCCGGGCGGCTGCAGGCGCTCTACGAGGATGCATTTCGCAGCCTTTCCCTCCCCTATCAGACCATCGATGCCGACGCCGCCGTCCGTCGCGGGCTTTCCGCCGCGGCGAACGCGATCTGGTTCACGAACGAAAGCAAAAGCTGATGACGACCCGTATTCCTTTCCCCCCCATGAAGCGCCCGCTCATCGCCATTCTTCGCGGCATCAAGCCGGAAGAAACGGCTGATATCGTCGGCGCGCTGATCGAAACCGGTTTCACCGCCATCGAGATCCCGCTGAACTCGCCTGAAGCCTTCCGCTCGATCAAGATCGCCGCCAAGATGGCGCCTGCCGATTGCCTAATCGGCGCCGGCACGGTGCTGACGGTCGAGGATGTCGACAGGCTCGATGGAGCCGGCGGCAAACTGCTTGTCACCCCGAATGTCGAGCCCGCTGTCATCAGCCGCGCCCGCGACAAGGGCATGGTGACGATGCCGGGCGTCTTCACCGCCACTGAGGCACTCTCGGCAGCACGCGCCGGCGCCACCGGCTTGAAATTTTTTCCGGCGGGCGTTCTTGGCGCTTCCGGCATCACCGCCATTCGCGCCGTCCTGCCGCCAGAGCTTGTGATCGCTGCCGTTGGCGGCGTTTCGGACAAGAATTTCGCCGATTACACCAAGGCGGGCATCCTCGCTTTCGGTCTGGGCACCAGCCTCTACAAGCCGGGAATGACGGCGGCAGAGGTTGCCGAACGCGCCAAGACGACCATTTATGCCTATGACGCAGCCATAGGAGCCTGATCTATGACCGATATTCATGATTTTCAGGGCAATATTCTCTGCAACACCTCATCTGTTCTTGGAGAAGGCCCAACTTACGATCCCGATACGGACACGGTCTGGTGGTTCAACATCCTGGGCAAGGAACTGCATGAGCTGCACTTGCCGACGGGCAAGAAGCAGGTGCACAACCTGCCGATGATGGCGAGCGTGCTTGCCCGCGTCGATGAGAAGCGCCAGATTATCGCAACCGAAGAAGGCCTGTTCCTTCGCGATATCGCCAGCGGCGAGCTGAGCTTCTACGCGGCGATCGAAGCCGACAAGCCGGAAAACCGCTCCAATGACGGGCGCACGCACATTTCCGGTTCCCTCTGGATCGGCACCATGGGCAAGCGTGCCGAGATGCAGGCGGGCGCCATCTACCATGTCGCCGCCGGCGGCAAGGTCACGAAGATCTTCGACCAGATCAGCATACCGAATTCGATCTGCTTTTCGCCGGATGGGACGATCGGCTATTACACCGATACGCGCATCAGCCAGCTCATGCGTGTGCTGGTCGATCCGGAGACCGGGCTTCCCGCGGGCGAGCCGATCGTCATGGTCGACAGCGTGGAAGATCCGGGCGGCCTCGACGGCTCGGTCTGTGATGCCGATGGCTACATCTGGAACGCGCGCTGGGGTTCGGGCTTCGTCGACAAGTACAGCCCGGATGGCCTGCGTATCGAACGTTATCGTGTGCCAGCGATGCAGCCCTCCTGCCCCGCTTTCATCGGCAAGAACGCCGACCGGCTGGCGGTGACGACCGCCTGGGAGGGGCTCGACGACGAGGCGCGCTCCATGCAGCCGCAGGCTGGTGCGCTGCTGGAACTTGGCCTGACGGTCAGGGGCGTTTTCGACCCGCCCTACAAACTCTAATTGAAATTGCCTTCGCGCCTATCGGGCGCGAAGGTTCCCTTTGCGATGCGCTGTGACGTAATAGCGGTCAGCCCGCGTGTCGCCATGGACGAGCTGCCGCGCGCGCTCCATTCAATCTTCCAGGTTGTCTCTTTCAAATTATCCTATTGTTATTCAACAATATTTTTCGCGTGCGGAACCATAGACATCCGCGGCATGCAACTTTTATCGGAACCAAAGCTCCCTTGAACCATTTGCCTTTACGACCGGTACGAAGATGGTCAGCAGACAAAGGCTCCACTCGCACTGGTATGCATGCGCTTCACAAAGCGCGTCCAGCAGAATGAAAGGTAGGTTCACGATGACTGGGAAATTCTTCACTTCCGTCGCTGCAGGTGCAATCTTTGCAACCGCATCCGTTCTCTCGCCAATGGCTTTCGCTCAGTCACAGCAGCCGTCGACAGGTGGCGGTGACGCTCCGTTGACGCAGACTGCTCCGGCTGCCACGAAGCCGGACGCTGCAGCTCCGCAGACCAAGGCGCAGGCTCCCGCTGCCATGACCGGCACGGAGCAGGCCGGCAATCTGACTGCTCAATCGGCAGATCAGATCAGCGCCAAGACCTATATGGGCCAGTCGGTCTATAACGGTCAGAACGAAAGCATCGGCAGCATCAACGACTTGATCCTGCAGAAGCAGGGCGGTGTTGTCGCCGCAGTGGTCGGCGTCGGCGGCTTCCTTGGCATGGGCCAAAAGAATGTCGCCGTCCCGTTCGACAAGATCAGCGCCACCCAGAATCCCCAGGATGGCACGATCAAGCTGACGACGACGGAAACGGCCGAGTCGCTGAAGGCCGCACCTGAGTTCAAGACGCTTGCGATGCAAGCTTCCGACAAGGCCGCAGGTTCGGCGGGAACGTCGACCATGCCGGCGACCGACAATACGACCACGTCGTCGACCACCAACAAGTAACAGGTGGTCTGACAAGACGAAGAGCGGCGGCCCTTACCGGCCGCCGCTTTCTTTTTGCCCTGTCTACGACGTCAAGCGATCTCGTGCTCGCCGGCCGCTTCGAAATATTGATCCTGCAGATAGCGCAGCGTTGCGATGCTATCGATGGGCTTGCCAAAGTAATAGCCCTGCCCCATGGCGCAGCCGAGCGCCCGCAATTTTTCGGCCTCGGCATATTCCTCGATGCCTTCGGCGACCACACGCAGCTCCAGCCCCTCACACATGGCAAGGACAGCCTTGATGATATGTTCGGAGACCCTGTCCGTATTCATACGTGACACAAAGGCGCGATCGATCTTCACCTTGTCGAAGATAAATTCACGCAGGCGACCAAGGCTCGATTGACCGGTCCCGAAATCGTCGAGGGAAATGCGTACGCCTGCGGCTCGGAGGTCGGCGATGATGCGCTGGGCGGTGTCGGCCGAGCTCATGACCGCCGTCTCGGTGATTTCAAGCTCGAGGCGATGCGGGTCGAGGCCGACACGCGCAAGAATGGCAAGAACGCTGCTGCTGGTGCCGGGGTCCATCAATTGCGCCGAGGACAGATTGAAGGACAGGAAAAGGTCGCGCGGCCACGAGAGCGCGGCTTCGGCAGCCTTTCGCAGAAGAGCTTCGGACAAGGCGTCGATGAACCCGCGCTCCTCGGCAAGCGGCACGAAGACAGCGGGCGAAACGAAGCCGAGATCCGGATCGTTCCAGCGAGCCAGTGCCTCGAAGCCGAGAACCATGTTGTTGGCGAGCGAAACGATGGGCTGGAAATGCACGTCGATGGCGTCGGAGATGATGGCATTGCGCAGCGCCTGCTCAAGCTGCGTCGCGCGCTTCATTTCCTGCGCGATCTCCCTGGAATAGACGGTGATCTGACCGCGGCCACGGCGCTTGGAGCGGTAGAGCGCGGTTTCGGCATTTTTCAGAAGGTCGTCGAATTCCTCGCCCGCGAAGGGATATATGGCGAAGCCGAAGGAGGCGGAAAGTCTGACATTGCGCTCGCCGAGATCGTAGGGCGCCGACAGCACCTCGCGGATCATCTGGCCAAACTTCTCGGCGCCGACGCGCTCGAAAACAAGAGGCAGAACAAAGGCAAATTCATCGCCATCATGGCGGGTTACCGTCGCGCCATCCGGGATGCATGCCCTGAGCCGATGCGCGACCTGACAGAGGATTTCGTCGCCGGCTTCGACGCCGAACAGATCATTGATCGGCTTGAAAGAGTCCAGATTGACGATGCCGATGGTGAAGGGTGCGGGATCGCTGGCGCGCTCAAGCGAAATCTGGCGCGTGCGCTCGCGCATGCGATGACGATTCCCCAATCCCGTCAGCGGATCGGTATAGGCAATTGCCTGCGGCTCCTGACTGACTGGCCCAAGCAGCATTTCAGCCGATTTCATATTCGGTCCCGATGTTTTCTCCACCCTGGAAAAAGCATGAAGGCGAAGTCTTAAGAAAGGATGGCGAGACGACAGTCATTCAACGCCCGCGATAACTTGCCGTCTCGCGCGATGTCATTGTAAAATTTACCTATTTTGCGCTTTGCGACCGCTGTGCATATACTTCTGGAACACGGTCTCGATGATATCCGGGCTGACCGGCTTCAAGATGACATCGTCCATGCCGGCGTCTGCGCATTCCTTGTGGTCACGCTCGAAAGCCTGTGTCAGCACCCCGATGATCGGCGTATGCGACCCACTGCCTTTTTCCGCGCCGCGGATCAATCGCGCCGCTTCAAAGCCGTTCAGGCCCGGCAACGAAATGTCCATCAGGATCAGTTCGGGATGGAGCTCCTGCCACAATCCGACGGCTTCATCACCGCTGGCGGCAATCACGTGACTGTATCCCAGGCCTTCCAGAATCTGCGCGAAGACGATCTGATTGATCTCGTTGTCCTCGGCGACCAAAATCTGCACGCCGCGATCGTCACCGACGCCGCGACGCCATTCCTGGACCAGCGGCTCGGTGGTGCCTGTCAGCTCGCCGCGAATATTGCGGTTGAAATGACGGGCGATCACAAATGTCAGCTCGGTGGCAAGCTGGGAGCCATCCAGCGACAGGGCGGGCACATTCTGCCGCTCGGCCAACTCGATGCAACGTCTGCCCAATTGATTGTCGACGATCACCAGATCGATCTTCACGCCATGCGCGCTCGCCACATCCAGAAAAGCGGCTTCCTCGTTTTCGTTATGGACCACGCAGGCCTCGAAGCCATACTTGCCGAGCGTCTTCAGCGCCGCAGTCTCTGCGGCAAAATCCGATGTGACGACCAGAATCTTGCGGCCGCTGAAATTTTCCGGAGCGAAGGTCTCCATCGCGGCCGGGCGGCGCGAAATGGTCTGCAGGGCGACCATCGGCACATAGGCGCGGCGATAGGACCGATCGCTGTTTTCCTTGATCTGGGATGCGAGGGCGAATTCGTCGAAATCGGCCCCTTCCTTGGGCAGATCCTGCATGGTGCCCACCAGAAAATAGCGGCCGGGCTTGCCGATACGCTGCTTGCGCGTGACGATATCGCGTTCGACGCCGTTGCGGGCGATCTGGCGCTGACGCGAGATCGACAACTCTCCGGTCTCGATCACGTGCCGGTCGCTTTCCTCGAAGCGATTGGCAATATCGGTCGAAAAGAGATCAATGCCCTTGCGGCCCCGCAGCTCGTCTGCGGTCGTCTGGTATTTATCGCAGAATGCTCTGTTGACCGCGACGTAGACCATATTCTGGTCCTTGACGAAAAGCGGAAATGGCAGGTTGTCGAGGATATCCTCGGTGAGCTGCACGCGCTCCATGTCGATACGCCACTGCTCTTCGCGCTTCTTCACCTCCGAAATATCGGAAATGACGCAGAAGCCGATACCTGAGGGCAGCCGCCGCTTGATGATGCGAACCCAGCGATCATCGGCGAGATGTTCCGTCATCTCGAAACGCTCGCGCCAGTGCGAGGCAATGCGCTGCGAAATCCAGTCGTCGCGATTGGCGGAGGACTTGCCCTGATTTCCGCGATGCCGCATGCCGGTGTCGAAGACGGCACCCAGAAAATCGCGCAGCCGCGTCAAGGGTTGCAGGAAATCCGGCTTGATTGGAAAGAAATTGAGAAGCTGACGGCTGGCAAACAGTACCAGGTCGTTCTTGTCGTAGGCGAAGAAAGCGCTGGAAAGTCCATCGCAGAGAGCGTCGAAGAACATGGACTGCAGATTGCCGCCGGAAGACGCATCTTCCGTCATCATTGCCAAACCTGCCTTGTCAGTTCCGGCAGTCATTCGTCCGATTCCTACACTCAAACAGTTTCACAGCATGAAAAATCGACAGGGCGGCGTTCGCTCTGCAAGGCAAATTGATGAAAGATCATGCTGGCCTGGGCGCTTGAAGCAGATGGAACCTGGCTCATGGAAGTTGACGGCCACCAACCTGCCATCAAGAGCCCTCAGCGTGCACGAGGCGCGCCACCTGCAGTCATTTCAAGTCCTGTCCCGCAACCTGTCATCATTCCCTTAAACATTGATTAAATTTCTTAACAAA
This sequence comes from Rhizobium sp. A22-96, assembly GCF_053521805.1. NCBI lineage: Bacteria > Pseudomonadati > Pseudomonadota > Alphaproteobacteria > Hyphomicrobiales > Rhizobiaceae > Rhizobium > Rhizobium sp. A22-96. Next base: position 18,525 of record NZ_JBNWDQ010000003.1, on the reverse strand, counting down.
GCCCTCGATGGAAACAGGTGGATGGAGATGGGCGGACAGCCTTTCCTCTTCCCACGCCGCCACGAATCCACGAGAATGACGCCATGGCTATCAAGCAACTCTCCGAAACACTGATCAACCAGATTGCCGCCGGCGAAGTCATCGAGCGTCCGGCGAGCGCTGCCAAGGAATTGATCGAGAATGCGCTCGATGCCGGCGCGACGCGCATCGAAATCGCGACGGCCGGTGGCGGCAAGGCGCTGCTGCGGGTGACCGACAACGGGTCCGGCATGGATGAGGCGGATCTCGAACTCGCAGTCAGGCGCCACTGCACCTCGAAGATTTCCGACGGGCTGGACGACATCCGCACTCTCGGCTTCCGCGGCGAGGCCCTGCCCTCCATCGGCTCCGTGGCAAGGCTGTCGATCGCCAGCCGCAGGACGGGCGCGGCTGGCGGTGCGGAGATCGCGGTTGCTGGCGGCAAGGTGCTGCATCTGCGCCCGGCCGCCGCCAATCCCGGCACGATCGTCGAGGTGCGCGACCTGTTCTTCGCCACGCCCGCGCGCTTGAAATTCATGAAGACGGAGAAGGCTGAGGCAGCGGCGATCACCGAAGTCGTCAAGCGAATGGCGATCGCCTTTCCACATGTGCGCTTCGTGCTATCGGGAAGTGACCGCTCGACGCTCGAATTCCCCGCGACCGGCGATGATAATCTCGCCCGCATGGCGCAGATTCTCGGCAGCGACTTCAAGGATAATGCCATCGCTCTCGACGCGATACGCGAGGAGGTAAGCCTGACGGGTTTTGCAGGAGTGCCGACCTTCAATCGCGGCAACTCGGCGCATCAATATGCCTTCGTCAACGGCAGACCGGTGCAGGACAAGCAGATCCTGTCGGCGATCCGCGGCGCCTACGCCGAAACCATTCCTTCCGGCCGCTATCCCGTCGCCGTGCTGTCCCTCACGCTTGATCCGGCGCTCGTTGACGTCAACGTGCATCCAGCAAAATCCGACGTCCGCTTTCGTGATCCCGGCCTGGTGCGTGGTCTGATCGTCGGCTCTGTCCGCGAGGCACTGGCGCGGGAGGGCGATCGTGCTGCGACAACCGGCGCCGATGGCATGCTGCGCGCCTTCACCGCCGGCCGCTTCGGTTTCCAGTCCGGCTGGCGCCCCTCGCCTGCACCCACGCCATGGACACGCGAAGCATCGCCATCTCGGCCGTTTGAAACGACCGGCGCATCCGCGGGATATGGCTTCAACGAAAGACCGCAAGCAAGTTTCGACGGACTTGCAATGCCCGCCGCTCGCGCCGAAATCACGCCGCCGCCCGAGCCGGTTCGCACCGAAGAACCGTCCCGTTTCCCGCTGGGTGCGGCTCGCGCCCAGTTGCACGAGAACTACATCGTCGCCCAGACCGACAGTGGCCTCGTTATCGTCGATCAGCATGCTGCCCATGAGCGGTTGGTGTTCGAAGCGATGCGCAAGGCCCTGCACTCGAAACGACTGTCCTCGCAGGTCCTGCTCATCCCCGAAATCGTCGATCTGCCGGAAGAGGATTGCGACCGTCTGATGGTCTTTGCGGAAGAGCTTGGCGAACTCGGCCTTGCCGTCGAGCGCTTCGGCCCTGGCGCCATCGCCGTGCGGGAGACGCCTGCCATGCTCGGCGAGGTCGATGCGCAAGGGCTGATCCGGCAATTGGCCGATGAGATTGCCGAGTGGGATACCGCCTCAGGACTTGCCGCCAAACTCGAATATGTCGCCGCGACCATGGCCTGTCATGGTTCGGTACGCTCGGGGCGGCGGTTGCGGCCGGAAGAGATGAATGCGCTGCTGCGCCAGATGGAGGCGACGCCCGGCTCGGGCCAATGCAATCACGGCCGCCCAACCTATATAGAGCTGAAGCTCTCCGACATCGAACGGCTGTTCGGGCGCAGCTGAAGACAGCCGGCTTCGGAAAGGACTGGAAAAATCCCGTCCGTCGCGGTATGGCAAACGGATGACAGAGATCAAGGACGGCATCAGATGAATCTTTTCGAGGGACATGGAAACCGCGAGGCGAAAGTTCGCTATCTCGACGGCGATTTCCAGATCCTGATGCCGGGTTCCCATGTTATCTGCGCCATGACCGGCCAGCGCATCGCGCTCGATGAACTGCGCTACTGGAGCGTCGCCCGGCAGGAGCCCTATGCCGACGTGATGTCCTCACTGGAGGCCGAAAAGCGGGCCGGCGCACTCCCTAATCAGAAACGCTGATTTCTCACACGACCACTTAAGTCCATATCGTGCGGCAGCGGCATTCTAACCAGCCTTGTCGCCACGACCTTCCCGCAAGCGCCGCTCGCGAGCTGCCGCTATAGCTCTATCGATGATCAGGCTCGGTGCATTCGGATCCTCGAAGACCATATCGATCTCGATCACCCTGCAACGTCTCAGCAATTCGTCGGCGCGGCCATGATGGCCGATCAGGCGAACGTAGTCCTTTGATGTCGTGACGATCTCCAGACCTTCGCGGCTTGCGATGTCGAGAATATCTGAAACCTCATCGTCACCCGGGTGCTCGTGATCGCCGAAGGTGCGCGTGACCGCGATATTCGCCCCGAGCGTCTCGACCGTACGGAAGAATTTGGTGGGGTCGGCTATGCCGGCAAAGGCAAGCACCTTGCGGCCGCGCAGATCCTCCTGCCCACGCACCTTGACGGAGGCGGTGAAGAAAGGCTTGCCAGCCCTTGCCGCAAGCCGCACGACGCGATCCGCGGCGACACCCTCGCCGACCTTCAGCAGGCCGGAGGCGTAGAGAAGCTGGGTGCGCAGCGGCGCCCGCACCGGACCGCCGGGAACGAGATGGCCGTTGCCGATGCCCCTGCCGGCATCGATCACCACCAGGGCATAGTCGATGGCAAGATGCGCGCTCTGGAAGCCGTCATCCATGATGATGAGATCGGCGCCCTCGCGTACCAGCCGTTCAGCCCCTTCAGCGCGGCGACGGGCGATGACCGTGAGGGCCTCGCGGGCAAGCAAAAGCGGCTCATCGCCGACGGCGGTGGCGTGATGATGTTCGGGATCGACCACCGTAGTAACATCGAGCGAGCCACCATAACCGCGGCTGAGGAACCCCGGTGTCAGACCCTTGGCCTTTGCAGCCTGGGCAAGAGCGAGCGCGGTTGGCGTCTTGCCGGCCCCGCCGACGGTGAAATTGCCGACGCAGATAACCGGCACCGGCACGGATGCGCGCTTGCCATTCACCATGCGGTGTCCGGCAATGCGGCCATACAGAAATGAGAAAGGTGAGAGCCCCCAGGCACGCCAATCCGGTTTTCGCCACCAGAAAGGTGGTGCTTCCGATACCATGTGTCTAATCCAGCCTCGCGCCTGCGACTTCAGCAAAGCGGAAAGAAAGGGCAGATCGGGCGAAAATGCAAGCCTTTGCCAAGATCACGCCGATTGCGCGACCGGCATGAGCAGGCTCTCGAGTTCGGTGATGTTGTCGAGGCAATAGTCGGATGCGGCGGTCAGCGTCTCGCGCGAGCCCGTTCCCGTCAGCACACCGACCGTCAGGCCAACGCCGGCATTGCGCCCCATGTGCAGATCGTGGTTGTTGTCCCCGACGACGGCGACCTGGGCTGGCGAAAGACCGGTGGCCGCATAGAAACCGAGCACCATGCCAGGCTCCGGCTTGATGCCGAAGCCGCTGTCATAGCCGGCGATATAATCGAGATAGTCGATAAAGCCGAAGCGGTGAGCTGTCTGGCGGATGGAGCGCTCATTGTCGCTTGAGGCGACGCCTAGCTTGTAGCCCCGCTCATGCAGCCGCCGAAAGAAGCCGGCGAGATCGGTAACGGGCGACGAAAAATCGGCTGCATGTGCGAAGAGTGCGTCGAGCTTCTCGATCAGTTCCGACACATCCACTTTCGAGCCGGCCGCCACGAGACCTTCGGAAATCTGCCGGGTGTTGCCGGCGGCAAGCAGACTATCGGGAACGATGTGTCCAGTGATCGGGTCCATGCCGCAGGCGGAAAGCAGGTGATCGGCAAGAATGGGATCGCCTTCAGCGGCAATTCTGGCAAGCTCACGATTGACCGGCAGCCAGCTCGCATCATAGTCGAGCAGCGTGCCGTCCTTATCGAAAAGAATGCCCGCAATCGCTCCCAGCTTGACCGCCGCCATGCCTTCCCTTCCTAACCGTTCGCCATCGTCTTCGGCAGCAGCCGCGCCTTCACGGAAAGCGGATTGATGTAGGGCTCTAGCCCCTTGACCGTTGCTGCCAGTGCGCCACGCATCTCATGCACGGCAACGAAACCGGCATCGATCATGTTGCGACGTGCCGCGTCGTTGGTCAGCAAATAATGCACACCACGCGCCAGCATCTCGGTATCGCGCACCATGCGGGCACTGCCGCGGCGAGCCAACACCTGATAGGCATCACGGAAATTCTGCACATGGCCGCCGGTGAGGATCGCGCAGCCAAGCATGGCCGGCTCCAGCGGATTCTGGCCGCCTTCGTTGAACAGAGATTTGCCCATGAAGGCGACTTCGGTCATACGCAGATAAAGCCCCATCTCGCCGATCGTATCGCCGAGGAAGACATCGACATCGGCGGACAGGATATCGTTACGGGTGCGGCGCGCCACTTTCAGGCCCTGCTCGACGAGCATCGCCTCGATCGCATCGCAGCGTTCCGGATGGCGCGGCACGAGGATGGTGAGCTGGCCATTATGCTCCTTCAGCATCGTGTGGACCGAGGCGGCGGCACCCTCTTCACCTTCGAAGGTCGAGACGGCAGCCCAAGTCTTGCGGTCGCCGATCTGCTTCATGTAGCCGGCAAGCGTCGGAGCGTCGTAGGACGGCGCGTCGGTATCCACCTTGAGGTTGCCCGATTTTATGACCTGCACGGCGCCGAGATCGCGGAAGCGCTCGGCATCGAGATCGGACTGGGCAACGACCAAGGCAAGGTTTTCGAACAGCGCTTCGGCAAGCGACGGATGCTTGCTCCAGCGGGCATAGGAGCGATCCGATATGCGAGCATTGACGAGAATTTGCGGAATGCGGCGGCGGCCCAGCTCGGTGACGGTCGTCGGCCAGATCTCGGATTCGGCGAAAATCGCACAATCGGGCTGCCAATAGTCGAGGAAACGCCGGATCGCGGGCCTCAGATCGAGAGGCACATATTGATGGATGACCTCGTCGCCAAGGCGCTCATGCGCCACCTTGGCCGAGGTGATCGTGCCTGTCGTCAGAATGACGTGAATATCGCGGCGGCGAATTTCGCGGATCAACGGAATGACCGCCGAGGTCTCGCCAACGCTTGCGGCATGGAACCAGATCAACGGTCCCTGCGGACGATTGGCACTGGCATAGCCGGATCGCTCCAGCTTGCGCGCACTATCTTCCTTGCCCTTCGCCGCACGGACCGCGAGATACGGTCCGACGAGCGGATAGACAGCGATCCCACCAAAACGATAGGCGCTCAAGGCAAGACGCGCCCTGAGGCTGCTCATCTCGATCGACTCCTATCCCAGCTGATCATCATCGATGCCAAATCCCGATTATCAAACGGCCGAATAAACGGCCGATTTTTCGTTCTTATTGTGTCAAAGATACTGCTTCATAGCCGGATTAAAAGCGATAACGCCTCTCCGGACAAAAATATCAAATGCAAATTTCGGTATTAGACGGCCTCAAGACGCCGCTTTTTCCTGCGGGTCGAGCAAGCGATGCAGGTGAACGATGAAATAACGCATGTGAGCGTTGTCGACAGTCTGCTGCGCCTTGGACTTCCATGCCGTCAATGCGCTCGCATAATCGGGATACATGCCGACGATATCGAGTTCGTTGAGGTTGCGGAACTGAACTTCTTCGAGGTGTTCCAATTCACCGCCGAAAACTAGGTGCAGGAGCTGCTTTTTGTCGCTTGTATTGGTCATTTTCGTCTCTTTCTGCTGTCGTCCCCCTCGGCTCTTCATCTGCGGGATTTTGACCGAAAGGTCAACCGTCTCGTCGGTGTGAAAGCTGGCGGAGAAATTCGGGAAGCTGCGAGGCCGGCGCGCCGCATAGTTCTTCATGCGATACCTCGGCGCGATTGTAGCGCAATGCATTGCCCGAGAGATCGACAAGCGCGCCGCCTGCCCGCTCCAGAATGAGATCGGCGGCGGCCAGATCCCAGTCATGCGAATTTCGCTTGACGATCGTCCCTTCCAGACGGCCATCGGCCACCATCGCAAGGCGATAGGCCAGCGAGGGAATGTGCTTCACCCTTTCGACCGTCTTGCGGAAGTCCGGGTCAAAGCCCTTGAGCATGTCTTCACCGGTCGCCAGCCGATGAGGATCGTCGCCAACCCTGTTCGAAACATGGATCGGCTCGCCGTTCTTCAAAGCCTTACCGCCGGCACTCGCCACGAACAACTCGTCCAGGGAAGGCGCGTAGAGAACTCCTGCGACCGGACGTCCATCGGTGACGACGGCAACGCTCACGCACCACAGGTCCGATCCGGCGAGGAAACCCCTGGTGCCGTCGATCGGGTCGACGACGAAGACGGTTGGGTGCGACAGCCGGTCGGCGTCGTCATCGGTCTCCTCGGAAAGCCAGCCATAGTCGGGCCTTGCGGAGCGCAGGATGGCGGAAAGGCTTTCATTGGCGGCATAATCGGCCGCGCTGACGGGAGATTGGCCGTTGTTCTTCCACCAGACCTCCGGCGATTGCCGGAAGAAGCCGAGAGCGATCCTGCCAGCCTCTCGCGCGGCCTCGACAATGAGGTCCACATCGCTCGGCTGGCCAGCCTTCTGGCTATCGATCATTCACAAATTCCAATCTTCGCTTGCGCCTCAACGTCCGGCCAGCGTCATGCCCTCGATGGCAATCGTCGGAGCGGCGACGCCGAAATCGCGGTCGATATCGTTGGCCGGCGTCACGCGCATGAACATGTCCTTGAGGTTGGAGGCAATCGTCACCTCCGACACCGCGAAGGTCAACTCGCCATTTTCGATCCAGAAGCCGGTGGCGCCGCGGCTGTATTCGCCGGTGATCATGTTGACGCCCTGGCCGATGAGTTCAGTCACGTAGAAGCCAGTGCCAACGCTGCGGATCAGCTCTTCGGCCGAAATATCACCCGGCTCCAGCGCCAGGTTGGTCGAGGATGGCGATACGGCCGTGCCGCCGCGCACGCCGCGACCGTTGGTCTTGAGACCGCCGCCGATTTCGCGGGCTGCGGAGGTCGAGAGGAACCATGAATTCAGCACGCCGTCCTCGATCATCACGAGCCGCTTGCCGGAAACGCCTTCGCCGTCAAAGGGCCGCGAGGCAGGGCCGCGCACGATCAGCGGATCGTCGGTGATCGAAAGCCCGGCCTTCAGTACCTGCTGTCCCATCTTGTCGCGCAGGAAACTGGTCTTGCGGGCGACGGAGGCACCATTGATCGCGCCGGCGATATGACCGACGAAACCGCGCGATACGCGCGGATCGAAGACGACGGTGACGTTCTTGTCCGTCGGAACCTGGCGGGGATTGATGCGCTTGACGACCCGCTCGCCGGCTCGACGGCCGATCTCTTCGGCCGTGTCCAGCTCGTTGAAATAGAGGCGGCTGTCGAAATCATAGTCGCGCTCCATGCCCGTGCCTTCGCCGGCGATGACGCTGACCGAACGTCCGAAGCGCGAGCCCATATAGTGGCCGGCAAAGCCATGCGAGGTGACCAGAACCAGGCCACCCATGCCGGCGGAGGCGGAGGCGCCCACGGAATTACTGACGCCTGGAACGGCGAGTGCCGCAGCTTCGGTCGCAAGTGCTGCTTCCCGCAGCTCGGTGGAGGATACCTCAGTCGGATCGAAGAGCTCTAGATCGGGATAGGTCTTGGCGATATCCATCTCGTCTGCCAGGCAGGCGAATGGATCTTCGGGCGACACCTTGGCCATAGCCACAGCGCGCTCGGCAAGTGCCTGCAGATCAAAACCGGGATTGGCGGAAACGCTGGCGACACGGTTGCCGACGAAAACCCTCAGCGAAAAGTCATCGCTCTCGGAGGATTCGGTGCCCTCGACCTTGCCGAGGCGAACGCCGACGGACTGGGCCCGTGAACGCACGACGACGGCATCGGCGGCATCCGCACCGGCTTTCCGGGCGAGGTCGATCAACTGGCTTGCACGGGAAAGCAGAGTGGCGGAATCGATTTCAGAGGTCATGATTTGGCCTTTCCTTCGCGTTCCATTTATTGTGCACTACATAAAGCATCAAGGGCGGCCACGCCGATTCTTGTTCTAATCCCTTCACGCATGGTTGTTTATGATGACCACGCGTCGCAAGACCGCCTGCCCCATGGAAAGAAACAGACGATGTCCGCCCCCAATAGTCTCTTCACCGAAACACTGATGCTGCTCGGAGGCACCGTCGTTACGGCGCCGATCTTCAAGAAATTGGGGTTGGGCACAGTGCTCGGCTATCTGGCAGCTGGGGTGGTGATCGGCCCGGTCCTGCATGGTATCGGCGATAGCGAGGCCGTGCTTGCGGTGGCGGAACTGGGCGTCGTCTTCCTGCTGTTCATCATCGGCCTCGAGCTTAAGCCATCGCGGCTTTGGCAGATGCGGCGCGATATTTTCGGCCTCGGCTCCGCGCAGGTGATCTTCAGCGGACTGGCGCTGATGCTTGCCGCCTATCTCGCCAATATTGCCGGCTGGAAGGGCAGCATCATTATCGGCTTCGGCCTGGCGCTCTCCTCGACGGCCTTTGCAATGCAGATCCTCGAGCAGCAGGGCGACGTCAATACCAAGTATGGCCAGCGCTCCTTCTCCATGCTGCTGCTGCAGGATCTCGCGATCGTGCCGCTGCTGGCGCTGGTCACCGTGCTCGACGGGCCCAAGGAGGCCACCAACCCCCTGCCCGGTCTTGCCATTGCCGTTGGCGCAGTGGCGGCGATGATCATTGCCGGCCGCTACCTGCTGACGCCGCTTTTCCAGGTGATCGCCCGCACCGGCGCGCGCGAGGCGATGATCGCCGCAGCCCTCTTCGTGGTCATGGGGTCGGCGACCCTGATGCAGCTTGCCGGCCTCTCCATGGCGATGGGCGCATTCCTTTCCGGCGTGATGCTGGCGGAATCCTCCTACCGCCATGAGCTGGAAGCCGATATCGAACCGTTCCGCGGCGTGCTGCTCGCCATTTTCTTCATCGCCGTCGGTCTGTCGCTGAAACTCGACGTGATCCTCGACAATTGGGTGCTGATCCTGCTTGCCGTCCCGGTCGTCATGATCATCAAGGCAATCGTCATCTACACGCTCTGCCGCGTGACGGGCTCACCCCATAACGACGCCGTCCGCATCGCAGGCCTGCTGCCGCAAGGTGGTGAATTCGGCTTCGTGCTGTTCAGCGCGGCCAGCGCCAGCGGCGGCCTGTTCTCGGCCAACACGGCCTCGATGCTCATCGCCATCGTCACGCTCACGATGGCGCTGACGCCACTGACGTCAGCGCTTTCGAAGAGGCTGATGAAAGGGGATACGCATGAGGAGCTGGATGAGGATTTCGAAGGCGCCGGCTCCGAAGTGTTGATGATCGGCTTTTCGCGTTTCGGTCAGATCGCCGCGCAGATCCTGCTTGCCAGCGGCCGGGATGTCACCGTCATCGACTTCTCCGCCGATCGTATCCGGCAGGCATCGAGCTTCGGCTTCCGCATCTATTTTGGTGACGGGACCCGCAAGGACGTGCTGCGCTCTGCCGGCATCGACCGCGCCAAGATCGTCGTCGTCAGCACGCATCAGCGCGAGGTGACCGACAGGATCGTCGAACTCGTGCAGACGGACTATCCGCATGCGCGCATCTTCGTGCGCTCCTATGACCGCGTTCATTCGATCGACCTGCGTCGCAAGGGCGTCGATTACGAGCTGCGAGAAACGGTGGAATCCGGTCTTCTCTTCGGCCGCCGCACGCTGGAAGCACTCGGGGTCAGCGAAGCCGAAGCCTATGAGATCGGCGAGGATATCCGCAAGCGCGACGAGCAGCGGCTGGTGCTGCAGGTAAGCGAAGGGCTACAGGCCGGCCGCGACATGCTCTACTCACGGCCAGTCAAGCCGGAGCCGCTGGTCAAGCCCAAGCGTCCGGCCGAAACATACAGCGACGCCGACGATCTCGTCGCCCTGCCGCAAGAGGAGCCGGAGCGGGCATAAGGCAGCTCACTGGTGCCATCGCAGACGGAAAGCGCCGTTCATTTTGCGGAGTAGCTTTAAGCATTTCCAGTAAAAGTGCGCAGCGGTTTTCCGTCCGGAAATGCGTAAAAACAAAGAGATAGAGCGCTTTCGCGATTCGAAGAGAAGCGAAAATGCTCTAGTTCTTCGCCGTCATCACCCGGTCGAGGGCGAATTTCAGCTCGTCCTTGACGCCTGCCGACATTGCGAGAATGTCGCGCGCCTTGAGGAAATCGAGCACGCCGGTGCGGCCTACGGTCGGGCGAAGGAAGATCTGCGGCGCCTGCAGGCGCAATTTCAGGGCGATGTTCGACTGCATGGTCAGCTGACCGGCACCAAACAGGCTTTCGATGCGGTTGGGAATCTGCCGGCCATTGCCCTCCGGGCCGCCGACCACGTCGATGCCGATGATGATGTCGGCAAGACCGGCCAGATGCTCATAGGGAACCGGGTTCATGATGCCGCCATCGATCATCACCCGTTCGCCGAGCTTGACCGGCATGAAAACGGCGGGGATGGCGGCGGATGCGGCAAGAACCGGAAAGAGCTCACCCTTTTCGATGACCACCTCGACCTGGTCGTAATAATCCGTCGTCACCACCTTAAACGGTATATGCAGCTCTGAAAAATCTTCGGGGAAGGTGGTCGGCAGGAAAGTGCGCAAGATGCGTTCGAGATTGAACTGGCCGAAGCGGATGCTGCGCATGTTGACCGGCCGCAAGCTCCAGATCTTGTTGAGCACGGCCGGACGGTTGCCGACGGTTGCGAGCGTATGATCGCGGATCTCAGCGCCGCTCATGCCGGCGGCCATGGCGGCGCCCATGATGGAGCCGATGGAAGCGCCGGCGATGGCAACCGGCCGAATGCCGAGTTCGTCGAGCGCTTCGATGATATGGATATGGGCGAGACCGCGCGCGCCGCCGCAGCCGAAGGCAACCGCGACGCTCGGCGTGCTGGAGACAGCAAGCGGATAATCACTGCCGACGAAATCAGCGTAGTCGCCCATTTCCTTCTCCCTCTGCCGTCAAGCCGCCTGCGGCTGATAACGGAAGAAATGCATTTTGCTGTCGCCGAAGGTCCGCTCCTCCAGAAACAGGAAATCCGACGCTACGGCAACCGTGACATCCGCCCGCTCTTCGAGGATGGCCAAAGCGCCGGGCACCAGCCAGCCGCCGGCAGCCGCCGCGGCAAAGGCCTTCTCGCCGAGCCCCTTGCCATAGGGTGGGTCGGCAAAGAGAAAATTGAAGGGATCGAGGTTGCCGACGCTGCCGAGGTCCGTCGCGTCACGCCTCAGCATGCGCGTGCGGCCATGCAGGCCGAGCGCATCGATGTTTTCCCAAAGCAGGCCACGACCTTCGACGCTGCTTTCAACGAACAACACATGGCGGCAGCCGCGTGATGCTGCCTCCAGGCCGACGGCACCGGTGCCGGCGAACACATCCATCATCCGCGTGCCGTCCATGGCTTCGGGATAGGCATGGCTCAATATGTTGAACAGGCTCTCGCGCGTGCGATCCGCCGTCGGACGAATATCGTTCGACTTCGGTGTTGCAAGCGAGCGACCGCGAAACTCACCGCCGACGATCCTCACCGCGCGTCAGCCCTTTCCGCCCCGGGAGCCGCCCCTGCCGGGACCACCGCGACCGGAACCACCGCGCGGCGGACCTCCGGACGGACGACCTGCGCCGCCCGGCTTGCCTGAGAACCCGCGCGAACCGCCGGGCTTGCCACCCGGCTTGCCGCCAAACGACTTACCGCCGCCCGGCTTCTTGCCGAAGGGCTTGCCGCCGGGCCGATCACCCGCCGGACGGTCACCCTGCGGGCGATCACCAAAGGCACGGTCGCCACGCGGCGGTCGATCTCCGAAGGGACGATCACCACGCGGGCGCTCGGAGCGCTGCTCGCCATCGAAAGCTCTGGCACGAGGACGCTCATCACCCTCGGCGCGCGGCCGACGTTCGCCATAGGGACGATCGCCACGGGGCTTGTCGCCATAGGGCCGATCACCGCGAGGCTTGTCGCCGAAAGGCCGGTCGCCGCGGGGCGGACGATCACCAAACGGGCGTTCGCCGCGAGGACGTTCGGAACGGGCTTCACCATCGAAAGACTTCGCGCGAGGACGGTCACCGCCCTCTGGCCGCGAGCCACGCGGCTTGTCACCATAGGGGCGATCACCACGAGGCTTATCGCCAAAAGAGCGGTCGCCGCGCGGGGGGCGATCGCCGAAAGGCCGGTCGCCACGGGGACGGTCGGAGCGCTTGCGATCCGAACCCTGGTCATCGCCACGCCCAGTGCGGGGTGCTTCCTCGCTCGAGCGGATCCATTCGCCATCCGCCTCGGCGACACGGTTGACACGAACGCGCGGGCCTTCGTCAGGGCGGTCAAAGCCGCTGCGCTGCGGGCGCTCTGGTTCACCGCGCCTGATAGCTGTTTTTGTATTCTTGGCCGCCTTCAGCGTTGCCTTTTCGCCAAGAGGACGGGCGCCGGGCGCCATCCAGACATTGGCGTTGCGACGCGCGCCAAGCGGCGGGCGCTTCGGACGATCGTCTTCCTTGTGCCCACTGTCGCGACGGCCTTCGTCACGACGGTCGTCACGCTTGGTGTCGAGACGGCTCAAGGCGCGTTCGCGCTTGTCCTCGGGACGCTCACGGTCACGCTTCGGGCGCACCTCTTTCGTGGCGCGCTGCGGCTTGGCATCCACTTCATCCTCGGCTGCAACCGCGGAGGTGTTGTAGAGTGGCGCATCGAAATTCGCCTTGGCATCGTCGACCAGACGCGGGCCGAGCTGATCGCGCAGCGTACGTCCACGCACCTCCACCACCCGGCCTTCCGGCAGGTCGCCGAGCTGGAACGGGCCGTAGGAAATGCGGATCAGGCGGTTAACGTCGAGGCCAAGCGCACCCATGACGTTCTTGATTTCGCGGTTCTTGCCTTCGCGCAGACCCATGGTGATCCAGACGTTGGAGCCCTGCGTGCGGTCGAGCGTTGCCTCGATCGAGCCATAGAGCACGCCGTCGACGGCGATACCTTCCTTCAGCTTGTCGAGCGCATCCTGATCGATCTCGCCATGGGCGCGGACGCGGTAGCGGCGCAGCCAGCCCGTTGTCGGCAGCTCCAGAACACGTGCAAGGCCGCCATCATTGGTCAGCAGCAGCAAGCCTTCGGTATTGATGTCGAGGCGGCCGATCGACATGACGCGCGGCAGCTCTTCCGGCAGGTTGTCGAAGACGGTCGGACGTCCCTCCGGATCGGCATTGGTGGTCACCAGACCGGCGGGCTTATGGTAGAGCCAAAGGCGCGTGCGCTCGATGCCGCGGATCGGAACGCCATCGACCTCGATCTTGTCGGTGAGGGTCACGTTGACCACAGGGGTATCCAGCAGCACGCCATTCAGCGTGACGCGGCCATCCATGATCATGCGCTCGATATCGCGGCGCGAGGCAACGCCGGCGCGCGCCATGACCTTGGAAATGCGTTCGGCCTTTCCGTCTCCGGCTGCGGCTTCACCTGCCGTGCTCGCGGCTGCGGCCTTTGGCGGTTTTGTGCCGCTATCGCGCTTTACGGTCTTCTTGTCGCCAGCAAAGGGTTTCGGCCCAGGCCGCTTGGGCTTGTCATTCATTGTCATTTGTTGTTTGCCTGAATTTTTAAGGCGTGTTCCTATCAGGTCACGCCCTTGCAGTTAAGTGGAAAAACTTGAATGGCGGCTACTAATCATTTCATGGAGCTTGCACTGGCCGAAGCGCGCAGCGCCGGTGAACGTGGCGAAGTGCCGATCGGCGCTGTCCTCGTGCTCGACAACAAGGTCGTCGCCAAGGCCGGCAACCGTACTCGCGAACTCAACGACGTCACCGCGCATGCCGAAATCGTCGCCATCCGCCTGGCCTGCGATGAACTGGGGCAGGAGCGTCTTGCAGGCGCCGATCTCTACGTCACGCTGGAGCCCTGCACCATGTGTGCCGCAGCCATTTCGTTTGCGCGCATTCGCCGCCTCTATTACGGCGCCGAGGATCCGAAGGGTGGCGGCGTCGACAATGGCGTGCGCTTCTATCATCAGCCGACCTGCCATCACGCGCCGGAGGTCTATTCAGGCATCGGGGAAACTGTGTCTGCCGGTATCCTCAGACATTTCTTTCAACCGAAACGCTCTGAAGACTGAAAAATGTCACAGCTCCGCGCGGCGCTGTGACATTTTAAATTAGTCAGGAAGTCCGCCGTCTGGCGAACTGCTTATTGGAAGGGCTTCCACCAGCTGCTGTTGCTGGACTGCTGCGCGGCTTCCGCATCCTTCTTGCGCTGCTTTTCCTTCTTCGATTCGGGCGTACCGAGATCGTTGAGGGCAGCCTGGTCGGCGACCTGGCGATACTGCTGCGGCGGGTCGATCAGGTAGCGGCGTTGGTCGATATAGGTGCCGGACTGGTCCTGGCGCGCGGCGCGATAGGCGGCCGTCTGCTGGGCTTCCGTCATGCGGTTTCTGGTGCTGTCGGCCTGAGCCAGCGGCGAACGATAGTTGACGTCGTTCTTCTTCTCGTCGGCTTCCGTGGCGAGGCGCTTGCGGGCATCTTCAGGCGATTCCAGCCAGGCCGGATTGTCCTTGCTTGCCAGCGACTGCTGCGGCTGGGTCAAGTTATCCTTGTCACCGGCGACAACAAGGCCGGGACGGTTCGGATACTTCACGCCCTTTTCCTTCGGCGTTGCGGCCGAAACGGAAGCGATATCGCCAAGGTCGTCCAGGAGCTGTACGCCGGCCGTCTTGTCGGTGCCGTAGGTCGGGCTGCTGAGGCAGCCAGACATCACGCCGCAACCAATCACAAGTGCCGTCAAGCTGACGCCGACACGAACGCTATGCATCGCTCTCATGAAAACCCTTCCCAGCCATGCCGGAACAAACTTAATAGGACCCCGTTTTACCGCAACTGCCGTAAAATTCAGGCCAATTTCAGGCAGCTTTTACCGGATGAACGCCGCAAAGGCAATTCACCCGGCAATTTTCTTCAGTTGATAGCGCTGAGTTCGCGCAGCGCCGCGGCGTCACGTGCCGAGACATCAGGATATTCCGGATCTGAGCCGACATCCGTGGTGATGCGCCAGGAACGGGCGCACTTGCTGCCCTCGGCAAGCTTCGGCACAACACTGACCTTGGCGGCGTCATCGAGGCGGAATGCATCCGCCGGGCCTTCACCACCCTCGATGGTGATCCCTGAGGTGATGCAGATTTCGGAGAAATCCTGTCCTTCAAGCACCTTGAGCAGTTCCGGATCGGCGACGTAAACGACCGGGGCAGCCTCCAGCGAGGAACCGATGCGCTTTTCCTTGCGCTCGATTTCCAGCGCGCCGGTGACGACGCTGCGCACGGCGCGGATCTTCTTCCACTTCTCGGCCAGTGCCTCGTTCTTCCATTCGGCAGAGACGTCGGCGAACTGTTCGAGGTGAACGGAGACCGCAGACGGGTTGCGCGACAGCCATGCCTCTTCCGTCGTGAATGGCAGCATCGGGGCCAACCAGGTCACCATGCAATCGAAGATCGTGCGGATGACGGTAAGCGAAGCGCGGCGACGCAGGCTCGACGGGGCATCGCAGTACAGCGCATCCTTGCGGACATCGAAATAGAAGGCCGAAAGCTCGACATTGGCGAAATCGATAAGCGCGCGGGCAATGCGCTTGAAGTCGAAGGCGTCGTAGCTTTCGCGCACCAGCTCGTCGAGTTCGGCGAGACGATGCAGCATCAGCTGCTCCAGCTCCGGCATGTCGGCATAGGCGATCACTTCGCCCTTGTCGTGCGCCAGCGTGCCGAGCATCCAGCGGATGGTGTTGCGCAGCTTGCGATAGGCGTCGACGTTGGTCTGGATGATGGCTTTGCCGAGACGCTGGTCTTCCCAATAGTCCGTGGTCATGACCCAGAGCCGCAGGATATCGGCGCCGGCATCCTTCATCACGTCCTGCGGAGCGACGACGTTGCCGAGCGACTTCGACTGCTTGCGGCCCTGCTCGTCCATGGTGAAGCCATGCGTGACCACTGTGTTATAGGGCGCGCGACCACGGGTCGCGGCACTTTCGAGCAGCGACGAATGGAACCAACCGCGGTGTTGGTCGGAGCCTTCAAGATAGACGTCGGCCGGCCACTTCAGGTCCGGACGATCCTCCAGGGTGAAGGTGTGGGTCGAGCCCGAGTCGAACCAGACGTCGAGAATGTCCATGACCTGCGTCCAGGGCTCGTTGGCCTTTTCGCCGAGGAAGCGCTCGCGAGCACCTTCGGCAAACCAGGCATCGGCCCCTTCCTTTTCGAAGGCTTCGAGGATGCGGGCATTGACGTCGTCGTCCTGCAGGATCTTGCCCTGCTCGTCGACGAAGATCGCGATCGGCACGCCCCAGGCGCGCTGGCGCGAAAGGACCCAATCCGGGCGCTGTTCGATCATGGCGCGCAGACGGTTCTGGCCGGCGGCCGGCACGAAGCGCGTATCGTCGATCGCCTTCAGGGCGCGAGACCGCAGCGTCGAACCATCCGCAAAGTCCTTGTCCATGTAGACGAACCATTGCGGCGTGTTGCGGAAGATCACCGGCTTCTTCGAGCGCCAGGAATGCGGATAGGAGTGCTTGAGACGTCCGCGGGCGAAGAGCGTGTTCGTCTCGATCAACGCCTTGATGACGAGATCGTTGGCGTTGCCCTTCTTGCCGTTGTCATCCATGACGCGGCCGCCTTCGAATCCGGGGGCGTCGACGGTATAGAAGCCGGCATCATCGACCGGGAACGGGATAGCGGAGGAAATGCCGCGCTTCTCGAGGTCGCGGGCGTGCGACGTCCAGGCGTCAAAGTCCTCGCGGCCGTGGCTGGGAGCCGTGTGGACGAAGCCAGTACCGGCATCGTCAGTCACGTGCTCGCCGTCGAGCAGCGGCACCTTGAAGCCGTAGCCGAGCGCGGCCAGCGGATGCGCGCAGATGAGCGCCGCCAGATCATTCGCGGTGACATCGCTGAGGCGCTTATACTGCAGCTTCGCCTTGGCAAAGGATTCTTCCGCCAGCTTGTCGGCAAAGATCAGCTTTTCGCCGGGGCGCGGGCCGAAATCATTGGCGGCTTCAGTCACTTCGTAGAGGCCGTAGGAAACACGCGATGAATAAGCGATCGCGCGGTTGCCGGGGATCGTCCAGGGCGTCGTCGTCCAAATGACGACGAAAGTCCCGGCAAGCTCGGCCGGACCTTCGGCGACCGGGAACTTCACCCAGATCATGTCGCTCTCGACATCGGCATATTCGACTTCGGCTTCAGCCAGCGCCGTGCGCTCGACCACCGACCACATGACCGGCTTGGAACCACGATAAAGCTGACCGGTGCGCGCGATCTTCAGAAGCTCGCCGGCGATGCGGGATTCCGCATGGAAATTCATGGTGAGATAAGGGTTGTCGAAATCACCTGTTATGCCGAGGCGCTTGAACTCCTCGGACTGGATCTTGATCCAGCCGGCGGCGAAGTCGCGGCATTCCTGGCGAAACTCGTTCACCGGAACCTCGTCCTTGTTCTTGCCCTTCTCGCGGTATTTTTCCTCGATCTTCCACTCGATCGGCAGGCCGTGGCAGTCCCAGCCTGGAACATAGTTGCTGTCATAGCCGCGCATCTGGAACGAGCGGGTGATGACGTCCTTCAGGATCTTGTTCAGCGCGTGACCGATATGGATGTGGCCGTTGGCGTAGGGCGGGCCATCATGCAGCACGAACTTCTCACGGCCGGCGGCGGAGGCGCGCAGCTTCTTGTAGAGATCCATCTCGTTCCAGCGGTTGACGAGCTCCGGCTCCTTCTGCGGCAGCCCGGCGCGCATCGGAAAATCGGTTTCCGGCAGGTAGAGGGTCTTGGAATAGTCCATCTTTTCAGGGGTATCGGTCATAGTAGTGACAATTGCCTCGGTGTCTCGGGCGTCTTGCGCCTGGAGGGCGCAGCCATATGGGGATGTTTCGGCGGCGGAAAGCGCCTCGGGAACGGGCGCCAAAAACCCGGACCTTCCGGCAGCTTAAAGCGCGCGGAAGGCCGGGCCAATAATTCGTATCGATAGGCTCAGCCGAAATTGGGTCATAGTCGCCGGTTCATAGGCGTTTTTTCCAAGGAAAGGAAGAGGAAACAACGCCGCCGACACATAGAAAGGCCGCGGACGTTTCCGCCCGCGGCCGATGGAGTGTCGCCCGGATCAGGCGTTTGCCGTCGCCCTTGCCGGTATGACGGCATTGAGGACCACTGACACTATGATGTTGGCGGCGAGCGCCAGGAGGCCGGTATAGACGGTGAAGCTGGTGTCGCCGAGGCTGATCGCATGCAACGGCTTCCAGCCGGCATCCCAGACGAGATAGGTGCCGCCGAAGAAGCCGACGACCCAGCCGGCCAGCAGTGCCGGTGCCCGGAACC